>JAWLHV010000003.1:0-379748 GCA_041690175.1 Dehalococcoidia bacterium | reverse complement strand
GACGGGCTCCATCAACCTGCCTGAGGGCATGGAGATGGCGATGCCTGGCGACAACGTGCAGATGGACATCGAGCTGATCTACCCGATCGCGATCGAGGAAGGCCTGCGCTTCGCGATCCGCGAGGGCGGCCGCACGGTGGGCGCCGGCGTGGTCACCCAGATCGTCGAATAGCGACGGTTCAGGGCGGAACAAGGCAGAAGACCAGGTAGGACGCAGATGCCTCAGCAGCGAATCCGGATCAAACTCAAGGCGTTCGACCACCGTGTGCTGGACGCCTCGGCGAAGCAGATCGTCGAGTCGGCACAGCGCACTGGTGCGGTCGTCGCCGGCCCGGTGCCGCTGCCTACGCGCATTAGGCGCTACACGGTCATGCGCTCGCCGTTCATTGACAAAGACTCTCGCGACCAGTTCGAGACGCGGACGCACAAGCGTCTGATCGACATCCTCGAGCCGACGTCGCGCACGGTGGACACGCTGATGCGGCTACAACTGCCGTCCGGTGTGGACATCGAGATCAAGCTGTAAGGACGCCGGCATGCCTGCTACGAGGTCCTCGGCCGGGATGATCGGACGCAAAGTCGGGATGATGCGGCTCTACGACGGTAGTGGCCACGCCCGCGGCGTCACGGCCATTGAACTGGGCCCGAACTACGTCACCCAGGTCCGGACGCCCGAGCGGGACGGCTACACCGCCGTGCAACTGGGCTTCCCGGGCAAGCGCAAGCGCGTCAATCGCCCGGAGCGCGGCCACCTGCGCACGTCCGGCCTGGAGGGCCGCGCGCCCGCTCTGACCCGCCTGCAGGAGTTCCGCGTGACGGACGTCTCCGGCTACCAGCCGGGCCAGGAACTGACGGTGGACCAGTTTGAGCCGGGCACCTTCGTGGACGTGACCGCGACCTCCAAGGGGCGCGGCTTCCAGGGTGGCGTGAAGCGGCACAACTTCGCCGGCGGGCCCAAGACCCACGGCCAGTCTGACCGCCACCGCGCCCCCGGCTCCATCGGCTCCGGCACCACGCCGGGCCGGGTCTACAAGGGCCTGAAGATGGCCGGCCACATGGGTGCGGAGACGGTGTCCGTGCTGAACCTGCTGGTGGTGGCGGTGGACCCGTCCCGCAACCTGATCTTCGTGGAGGGCTCCGTGCCCGGCGCGCGAGAGGGTGCGGTGACCGTGGCCCTCGCCCGCCGCCCCGCGCTGAAGGACTACACCCCGCCGGTCATCCCGGCTGCCGGTGAAGAACGGACCGCCGAGGTGGACGACGAACCGGTCGCCGAGGAACCGGCTGCCGAGGAAGTCACTGCCGAGGCAGAGCCCGAGGTGGGTGGCGAGGCTGAGGACGCTCCGGTGGCGGAGGCCGAGACCGAGGACGCGCCCGAGGTTGCGGCGGAGGCCGAGGCCCCCGCGGCCGAGGCTGCCGGTGACGACTCCGATGAGTCGCAGAAGCAAGGTGAGGCGCAGGCATGAAGTTGCAGGTGATTGACTTCGCCGGGCAGCCCACCCAGGAGATCGAGGTGGACGAAGCGGTCTTCGGCATCGAGCCGAACGAGGCCGTGGTCCACCAGACCCTGCTGGCCCAACTGGCGGCGCGCCGCTCCGGTACGCACAACACGAAGACCCGCGGCCAGGTGGCCGGATCCACTCGCAAGATCCGCCGCCAGAAGGGCCTGGGCATGGCCCGCCAGGGCAGCATCCGCGCCCCGCAGCACCGCGGCGGCGGCGTGGTCTTTGGCCCGACGACGCGTGACTACACGCAGCGTCTGCCGAAGCGCATGCGCCGGCTGGCCATCCGTTCCGTCCTCTCCTCCCGCGCGGCGGAGGGGCGGCTGAAGGTGGTGGAGGGGCACTCCCTGGACACCCCGTCCACCAAGTCCGTGGTGCGTCTACTGGAGGCGAGCGAGGCGGGCAAGTCCGCCCTGCTGGTCGCCGGCGCGGCAGACCAGGTGCTGCTGAAGTCCGCCCGCAACATCGAGGGCGCCTCGATGCTGACGGCGGACACCCTGAACGTGGCGGACATGCTGGCGCACCGCACGCTCGTCCTCACGGTGGACGCCGTCCGCCGGGTGGAAGCGCTGTGGGGCGGCGAGCGCGCCTCCGGGCGGCCGCGCACGGCCGCGGTTGAGGCGGAGGCGTAGGGATGCCGAAAGAGATCAACTCGTACGAGGTGCTGCGGCGCCCGGTGGTGACTGAGAAGAGCACCGCCCTGGCCGGCCAGCAGAAGTACGTCTTTGAGGTCGCGATTGCCGCGAACAAGCCGCAGATCAAGGAAGCGGTGGAGCGCGCCTTCGACGTCAAGGTGAAGAACGTCAACACCACCATGATGCGCGGCGCCCGGAAGAAGAACCGCTTCGGGCGGCCCACGGGCGACGTGCCGCGCTGGAAGAAAGCGATCGTGACCCTGGCAGAGGGTTCCACGATCGAGTTCTTCGAGGGCGTGTAGGGGGACCGGTATGCCGATTCAGAAGTTCCGCCCCACCTCGCCCGGCCGTCGCGGCGCGTCTGGCTTCACCTTCGACGAACTGACGAAGAAGAAGCCGGAGAAGCGCCTGCTGACGTCCAAGAAGCGGACGTCCGGCCGGAGCGCCGGGAAGATCTCCGTGCGTCACCGCGGCGGCGGCGCCAAGCGCCGCATCCGCATCATCGACTTCAAGCGCGACAAGGTCGGCGTGCCCGGCACCGTGCGCGCGCTCGAGTACGACCCCGGCCGCTCGGCGCGCATCGCCCTCGTGTTCTACGCGGACGGCGACAAGCGCTACATCCTGGCGCCGGACGGTCTGAAGATGGGCGCCCAGATCCTGAGCGCGGACGACGCGCCGATCGCGGTGGGCAACACGCTGCCGCTGGCGAACATCCCCACTGGCACCGCGGTGCACAACGTGGAGATGATCCCGGGCCGCGGCGGGCAGATGGCCCGCTCCGCCGGGTCCAGCATCCAGTTGATGGCGAAGGACCAGGGCTACGCCCTGCTTCGCATGCCGTCCGGTGAGATGCGCCAGGTGCTGGAAGGCTGCCGCGCCACCATTGGCGCCGTGGGCAACCTAGAGCACCAGCAGATCAAGCTCGGCAAGGCCGGGCGCACGCGGCACCGCGGGCGTCGTCCGCAGGTGCGCGGCTCCGTGATGAACCCCGTGGACCACCCCCACGGCGGTGGCGAGGGCAAGGCGCCGGTGGGCCTGCCCGGACCGAAGACTCCGTGGGGCAAGCCGGCCTTGGGCTACCGGACGCGGAACAGCAAGCGGACGGACAAGTTCATCGTCCGCCGCCGCGGCGCCGGCCGGCGATAGGAGGTACGGGAGATGTCTCGTTCAACGAAGAAGGGCCCGTACGTCCACCCCAAGTTGTGGAAGAAGGTACTGGCCAACCAGTCCGTGGAGCGCCGGGAGATCATCCGCACCTGGTCGCGGTCCAGCACCGTGCTGCCGGAGATGGTGGGCCTCACCATCGCGGTGTACGACGGCCGCCGCCACGTGCCGGTGCTCTGCACGGAAAACATGGTGGGCCACAAGCTCGGCGAGTTCTCGTTCACGCGGACGTTCCGCGGGCACAAGGGCAAGTCTGAGATGACCTCGAGGAAGCGCTAATGGAAGTACGAGCGCTCGCGAAGGACCAGCCGGTCTCGCCTACCAAGGTGCGGCTGGTGCTGGACGTCATCGAGGGGAAGCCCGTCGAGGAGGCGTTGACGCTGCTGGAGTTCATGCCCCAGCCGTCCGCGCGCATGGTCTGGAAGGTCCTGAAGTCCGCCGCGTCCAACGCGGAGAACAACTTTGACCTGAACCCGGACGGGCTCCGGGTCAAGAAGGCGGTGGCCGGCGACGGCCGCACGCTGAAGCGGTGGCGCGCTCGGTCGCGCGGGCGCGCGGCTCCGATCCGCAAGCGCTACGCGCACATCGAAGTCGTCGTCGAGGGAGACGAGTACTAATGGGCCGCAAGGTACACCCGTACGGGTTCCGCGTCGGCGTCACGAAGGACTGGCAGTCCAAGTGGTTCGCGCGGCACACCCAGTACGCCGAGCTGGCGCTGGAAGACAAGCGTCTCCGCGACCTGATCATGCGCACGCTGCCGGACGCGGGCGTGGCCCGCGTGGCCGTGGAGCGGAACGCGAACCAGATCACGCTGACCGTCTTCACCGCGAAGCCGGGCATCGTCATCGGGCGCGGCGGGCAGAACGCGGAGATGCTTCGCAACCTGCTGCAGAACGCGACCGACAAGCGCGTGCGCCTGAACATCGAGGAGATCCGCGTCCCGGAACTGGACGCGTACCTGGTGGCGCGCTCCGTGGCGGACCAGTTGGAGCGCCGCGTGGCGTTCCGGCGCGCCATGAAGCAGTCTGTGCAGCGCACCATGCAGCGCGGCGCCCTAGGGTGCCGCATCAAGATCGGCGGCCGCCTGGGCGGCTCGGAGATGTCCCGCGTGGAGCAGGAGATGCAGGGCCAGGTGCCGCTGCACACCCTGCGCGCGGACATCGACTACGGCCAGGCAGAGGCCCGGACGACGTTCGGGGTCATCGGCGTGAAGTGCTGGATCAACAAGGGCGAGATCACGCCGGAGAACAACCCGCTCTACGTCACCTCCGTCGAGGGGAGCGAGTAACGCCATGTTGATGCCTCGACGGATCAAGTACCGGAAGTCGATGCGGGGGAAGATGCGTGGCGCCGCCACGCGCGGCAACTCCGTGGCCTTCGGGGAGTTCGGCCTCCAGGCGCAGACCAGCGGCTGGGTGGACTCGCGTCAGATCGAGTCCGCTCGACGCGCCATCACAGGCACGCTGCGCCGTGGCGGCAAGGTGTGGATCCGCATCTTCCCGGACAAGCCGGTCTCCAAGAAGCCGGTGGAAGTCCGGATGGGTGGCGGTAAGGGCGCGAACGACCGCTGGGTCGCCGTGGTGCGCCGCGGCCGCGTGCTGTTCGAGGTGGCCGGTGTGCCAGAGGACCGCGCCCGCGAGGCGTTCCGCAAGGCCCACCACAAGCTGCCGCTGGACACCAAGGTGATCGCCCGCGAGGAGGTCTACCAGTGAGCCGGCAGGACGTGCGCGAACTGCGCGAACAGTCCGAGGACGGACTGGCGAAGGAACTGGACCAGGCCCACGAGGCCCTGTTCCGCCTCCGCTTCCAGGCTGCCACCCGCCAGTTGGCGGACAACAGCCAGGTGAAGAAGGCACGGCGCCGCGTGGCGCTGATCAAGACGTTGCTGCACGAGCGCCGCACCGGCGCCGCTGCCGAGTAGGGACTGAGTGATGACCGAAGAACGTACGGTCAACCGCAAGTCGCGGGTCGGCACGGTGGTGTCGGACAAGAACGACAAGACCATCGTGGTCTCCGTGGAACGTGCCTCGCGCCACCCGATCTACCACAAGGTGATCCGGCGCACGAAGAAGTACCACGCTCACGACGAGGCGAACTCCGCCACGCTGGGCGACCTTGTGCGGATCGAGGAAGCACGCCCCACCAGCAAGACCAAGCGCTGGCGGCTGGTGGAGATCCTGACCGAGCGCGAGGTGGCGCAGGTGGCCCCGGAGGCCATTGACCAGACGCTCGTGGAAGAAGTCCAGCGGTCTGCGGCCCACGCCGCGGAAGAGGCAACGGCCGACGAAGAGGCCACGGCCTCCGACGCGGACGATGCCGAGGAGCAGGGGACGAACTAGATGATCCAGCAGGAGTCCCGGCTCAAGGTCGCCGACAACTCCGGCGCGCGCGAGATCCTCTGCATCCGCGTGCTGGGTGGTTCCAAGCGCCGCTACGCCAGGGTGGGCGACATCATTGTCGCCGCCGTGAAGGAGGCGCAGCCGAACGGGGCCATCAAGGCGGGCGACGTGGTGCGCGCCGTGGTGGTGCGGACGACGCAGCCCGTGCAGCGTGCGGACGGCTCCGTGATCCGCTTCGACGAGAACGCGGCCGTGCTGGTGAACGACCGGCAGGGCAACCCGCGGGGCACGCGCATCTTTGGGCCGGTGGCCCGTGAACTGCGCGACTCCCGCTTCATGCGGATCATCTCGCTGGCCCCGGAGGTGCTCTAGTGGCGGCGAAGATCAAGCGAAATGACCAGGTCCAGGTGATGGCGGGCAAGGACCGCGGTCGCCGGGGCGAGGTGCGCCAGGTGCTGGGCAGCGACGGCCGCGCGATTGTGACCGGGATCAACATGATCCGGAAGCACCGCAAGTCCGGCGGTCCGCAGCAGCCGGGCGGCATCATTGACATGGAGGCGCCGATCCAGCTGGCCAACCTGGCGGTGGTCTGCCGCGCGTGCGGAAACGCCGTGCGGGTGGGCTTCCGCATCCTGGAGGATGGCCGCAAGGTTCGCGTCTGCAAGAAGTGCAGCGAGGCGATCGACTAATGCCAGCGGCAGAAGCGAATGTCCAACCCCGCCTGCTCCTGCGCTTCCGCGAGTCCGTCGCGGACCAACTGCGCCAGGAGTTCGGCTACAGCAACGTCATGCAGGTCCCCACGGTCACCAAGATCTCGGTGAACGTGGGTCTTGGCGAAGCCGTGGAGAACGCCAACGCGGTGGAAGCGGCAACCAAGGACGTGGCGGCCATCACCGGCCAGCGCCCGTACGTGCGCCGCTCCAAGCAGGCGATCTCCAACTTCAAGTTGCGCGCGGGGATGCCCATCGGCGTCTCCGTGACGCTGCGCGGCGCCCGGATGTGGGAGTTCCTGGACCGGCTGATGTCCGCCGGCCTGCCTCGCATCCGCGACTTCCGCGGCGTGTCGGACGAGGCGTTCGACGGCCGTGGCAACTACTCCCTGGGCATCACGGAGCAGCTCATCTTCCCGGAACTGTCCTACGACGACGTGGACCGGGTGCGTGGGCTGCAGGTGAACATTGTGACCTCCGCGAAGACTGACGCGGAGGGCAAGCGGCTGCTCGAAATGCTCGGCATGCCGTTCGTGAAGAAGTAGGGTGCGATGGCGAAAGAATCCAAGCTCGCCCGCAACGCGCAGCGCGAACACATGATCCAGCAGTACGCCGCGAAGCGGAAAGAACTGCAGGCGATCATCAAGGATCCCAATGCCTCTGACGAGGCGAAGGTGGACGCCTACCGGCGTCTGTACAAGATCCCGCGCGACTCCAGCCCCACCCGGTTCGTGAACCGGTGCAGGGTGTCCGGGCGGCCGCGGGCGTACATGCGGGACTTCGGCGTCTCGCGCATTGTGTTTAGAGAACTGGCGCGCCAGGGAATGCTCCCGGGCGTGAAGAAGGCTTCGTGGTAGTCGGCTGCGCTCGCTAGGCAGACCGAAACACACGGAGGAAGGCAGGCGCTGCGGATGACCACATCCGATCCGCTGGCAGACATGTTCACGCGCATCCGCAATGCGGCAGCCGCGCACCACGAGGAGGTCCGAGTGCCCTCCTCCAAGGTGAAGCGGGCCGTGGCGGAGGTGCTCCAGCAGGAAGGGTTCCTGCGCGGCATCTCGGACGTGACCGAGGGCCCGCGGAACTACCTGAAGCTGGACATCACCTATGCGGATGACCGCAAGGCGATGATCTCCGGTATCCGGCGGGTCTCCCGCCCGGGGCTTCGCGTGTACGTCAGCAAGCAAGAGATTCCGCGGGTCTTCGGTGGCCTCGGGGTCGCGATCATGAGCACGTCGCAGGGTGTGATGTCCGGCCGTGAGGCCTGGCGTCGCAAGATCGGCGGCGAAGTGCTCTGTTACGTCTGGTAGGCCGGACATGTCGCGAATCGGCAAGGCACCCATTCCGATCCCCAGTGGGGTCGAGGTGACCATGGAAGGCTCCACCGTCAAGGTGAAGGGCCCCAAGGGCACGCTGGAGTGGGAGATCCACGAGGACGTCCGCGTCTCCGTGGCGGACGGCCAGATTGTGGTCACCCGCCCGGACGACCGGCCCAACACCCGCGCGCTGCACGGGCTGACCCGCTCCTGCCTGGCCAACCTGGTCCAGGGCGTGACGGACGGCTACCGCAAGACGCTGGAACTGCAGGGCACGGGTTACCGCGCCACCATGCAGGGTTCCAACCTGGTGCTCTCCGTGGGCTACTCGCACCCGGTGGAGATGCAGCCGCTGGACGGCGCCTTCATCACGGTGGAGAACAACACGCAGGTGCACGTGGACGGCATCGACAAGCAGGTGGTGGGGCAGCAGGCCGCGCTCATCCGGCGCATCCGCCCGCCGGAGCCGTACCACGGCAAAGGCATCCGCTACCGCGGCGAAGTGATCCGGCTCAAGGCCGGGAAGACGAAGGGTCGATGATGCCGGCCATCAAGACCAGGCAGGCCGCCCGCGTGCGGCGCCACGGCCGGGTCCGCCGCAAGGTGGCGGGCACGGCGGAGCGCCCTCGGCTGGCGATCTTCCGCTCCAACCAGCACATCTACGCGCAGATCATCGACGACGGGGTGGGCCGCACGCTGGCGGCCGCGTCCGACGTGGAGCAGGACCTGCGCGTTACCGAAGAGACGAAGAGCGCGCTCGCCCGCAAGGTGGGTGCGCTGGTCGCGCAGCGCGCGAAGGCAGCGGGCGTTGAGTCCGTGGTCTTCGACCGTGGTGGGTTCCGTTACGCAGGACGCGTGAAGGAACTGGCCGAGGCAGCGCGCGAGGAAGGACTGGTGTTCTGATGGTGCAGGCGCAGGAGGGCGGCCGCCGCGGCGGTGGTCGCGGGCCGCGCGGCGACCAGAACCGCGGTCCGCGCCGCGACCGTCGTCGTGGCGAAGAGGACGAGGGTCCCGAGTTCATCGAAAAGGTCGTCTACATCAACCGCGTGGCGAAGGTGGTCAAGGGCGGTCGCCGCTTCTCCTTCACCGCGATCGTGGTGGTGGGTGACGGCCAGGGCCGCGTGGGCTTCGGCATGGGCCGGGCCAACGAGGTACCGGAGGCCATCCGCAAGGGTGGCGTGGTGGCTCGGCGCTCCATGTTCCGCGTGCCCATGAGGGAAGGGACGATCGCGCACGACACGGTCTCCCACTTCAAGGCTACGCAGGTCCTGATGCGGCCGGCCGCTGCCGGTACCGGCATGATCGCCGGCGGCGCGGTGCGCGCCGTCATGGAGGCGGCCGGCGTCACGGACGTACTGACCAAGACCTACGGTTCGCGCAACGCGGTCAACGTGGTGCGCGCCACGGTGGACGGCCTGAAGGCCATGCGGCATCCGGACCAGGTGCGCAAGGCGCGTCTGGCGGCGGCAGCCGCACCGGCCGGGGCGTAAGGAGTCCGGAGATGGCGAGTCTGCGCATCACCTGGACGAAGTCGGGCATCGGCTACGCGAAGGACCAGAAGGCCACCGTGCGTGCCCTGGGCCTGAAGCGTCTCCACCACCAGGTGGAACAGCCGGACACCCGCGACATCCGCGGGATGATCGACAAGGTCCGTCACCTGGTGACGGTTGAGGAGATCCAGTAGTGGACCAGCACACGCTGCGACAGGCGGCCGGCGCCAAGCACTCGCGGAAGCGCGTGGGCCGTGGCGTCGCGTCCGGCTGGGGCCGCACCGCGGCCCGTGGCCAGAAGGGCCAGAACAAGCGCGGTTCCGTCCGCACCGGGTTCGAGGGCGGCCAGATCTCCGTGGTCCGGCGCGCGCCGCACCTGCGCGGCTTCAAGAACCCCACCCGGGTGGAGTTCCAGCCCATCAACCTGTCCGTGCTGTCGGAACGCTTCCCGGCCGGCGCCACCGTGGACGGGGAGTCGCTGGCCGCCCGGCGGCTGCTGGACGACGCCAACCAGCCCTACAAGATCCTGGCGCGCGGCGAACTCTCGCACGCGCTGACCGTGAAGGCTCCGCGCATTTCTGAAAGCGCGAAGGAGGCGATCACGGCCGCAGGCGGTACCTTTGAGGAGACCGCCCCCGCCGACCGCACGCCTCGCAACCGCATCCACCGCCGCAAGGCCGAGGGGAAGTAACGCATGGCGTTCGCGGGGGGCCAGCAGGCTCCACGACGTGAGTCCGGCGCTCGTCCCCGCCTGCTCCAGGCGGGGATCGAGGCGTTTGGCCAGGCAGATGTCCGCGCGAAGATCCTCTTCACGCTGGGCATGTTGCTGGTCTTCCGCTTCGTGGCGCACATCCCGGTGCCGGGGGTAGACCGCGACCAACTCCAGAACACGTTCGACCAGAACGCCGTCCTGGGGTTCCTGAACATCTTCTCCGGCGGCGCGCTGGAGAACCTGTCCGTCGCCGCGCTCGGCGTGTACCCGTACATCACCGCCACCATCGTGATGCAGCTGGCCACGCCCCTGATCCCGCGCCTCCAGGCGCTGGCGCAGGAGGGCGAGTCCGGCCGGCAGCGCGTGCAGATGTACACGCACTACATGACGGTGCCGCTGGCCGCCTTCCAGGGCTACGCGCAGCTGATCCTGATCCAGCAACTGGGCGGCATCACCAACGTGGGCTTCACGGGCGGCAACGCGCTGCCCACCATTGCCACGCTGTTCTCGATGGTCGCCGGCACCATGTTCCTGGTGTGGCTGGGCGAACTCATCTCCGAGCAGGGCATCGGCAACGGCATTTCCGTGATCATCCTGGGCGGCATCGTCGCCGGGCTGCCGGGCCTCATCGGCCGCGGCGTGCTGACGGGGACCACGGCCGCCATCACCGGCGTGCTGCTGCTCGTGGCCATCGCGCTGGCGGTGGTGGCGCTGATCGTGCTGTTCCAGGAGGCGCAGCGGCGCATCCCGGTTCAGTACGCGCGCTCCAGTTTCAGGGGCGGCAGGCTCTACCGGCAGCAGGGGCAGAGCCATATCCCGCTGCGGGTGAACACCGCGGGCATGATCCCGCTGATCTTCGCCACCTCGATCATGATCTTCCCGCCGATCTTCTTCCAGTTCATCGGACAGACGGCGGACGTGGGCTGGATATCGTCCCTCTCGAGGACGCTGGAGGGGCTCTTCTCGCCCACGGGGCTGCTCTACTGGGGTGGCACCTTCGTGCTGGTGGTGGGCTTCACCTTCTTCTACACGATGGTGGTCTTCAGCAACCAGAACCTGGCGGAGAACCTGCAGCGGCAGGGCGGCTTCATCCCGGGCATCCGTCCGGGGCGCCCCACGCAGGAGTACATCACCCGCGTGCTGGTGCGCATCACCTGGGGGGGCGCGCTGTTCCTGGGCTTCATCGCCGTGCTGCCGTTCCTGGCTACCCGCGTGACCAACGTGCAGGCGCTGCAGATCAGCGCCACGGGCTTGCTCATCGTCGTGGGCGTCGTGATCGACACCATGCGCCAGATCGAGGCGCAGATGATGATGCGCAACTACGAGGGGTTCATCTCCTGATGCGGCTGATCCTTCTGGGGCTCCCGGGCGCCGGCAAAGGCACCCAGGCCAAGGTCCTGGCCGAGAAGCAGGGCCTGCTCCACATCTCCACGGGCGACATGTTCCGCGAGGCTGCGGCGGAAGGTACGGAACTGGGCAAGCAGGCCCAGGAGTACATGAACGCCGGCAAACTCGTGCCGGACGAGGTCACCATCGGCATGCTGCTGGAGCGCATCGCCAAGCCGGACGCGCGCAAGGGCCTCATGCTGGACGGCTTTCCGCGCACCATCCCCCAGGCGGAGGCGCTGGACCGCGCGCTGGCGGAGCAGGGCTCGCAGATCGATGCGGTGCTCTACATCCAGGTGCCGGAAGCGGAACTGATGGAGCGGCTGACCGGCCGCTGGTCCTGCCCGAACTGCGGCGCGATCTACCACAGGCAGACCAAGCCGCCGAAGGCGGAACGGGTCTGCGACGAGTGCGGGTCCGCCCTCACGCAGCGCGCGGACGACCAGCCGGAGACGGTGCAGGCACGCCTGGACGCTAACCGCGCCTGGACCGAGCAACTGGCGGAGTACTACGGGGGGCAGGGCAAACTGCACAACATCGAGGGCACGGGCTCTCCCGAATCCATCACGGAACGCCTGCAGAAGGCCATCGCCGGGGTGTCGCCCCAGGGCCAGAGGGCGTAAACTGGAATGTCTGTCGAGTTGAAGTCCGCTCGCGAGCTTGAGGTGATGCGCCAGTCCGGTCGCATCAACGCCGAAGTTCGTGCGCTCCTGAGCGAAGCGATTCGTCCCGGGGTGACTGGACTGGAACTGGACCGGCTGGCGAAGGACGCCATTGCCAAGCGCGACGCGGAGCCCACGTTTGTCGGGTACGCGCCGTTCGGGAAGCCGCCCTATCCGGGCGCGATCTGTTTCTCCGTGAACGAGGAACTGGTCCATGGCATCCCCACGGAGCGCGCGCTGGAGGAAGGCGACATCGTCAGCATTGACCTCGGGGTCACGTTTGGCGGGTATGTCTCTGACGCGGCGTTCACGGCGCCGGTAGGGGAAGTCTCCGTGGAGGCGCAGGCGCTCATCGACGTGACGCGCGAGGGGCTGTGGGCCGGTATCCGCGCGGCACAGGCCGGCAACCGGCTGGGCGACATCAGCGCCGCCATTGGCGCGGTGGCGGAGGGGAAGTACGGCATCATCCGCGGCTACGGTGGCCACGGGGTGGGCCGGAAGATGCACATGGAGCCGCACGTCCCGAATTTCGGGACGCCCGGCAAGGGGCTGAAGTTGATCCCCGGGCTGGTCCTGGCGCTGGAACCGATGTTCAGCCTGGGCAGTCCGGAGACGGAAGAGACTGACGACGAGTGGACGGTGGTCATGCTGGACGGCCGCCTCTCGGCGCACTTTGAGGAAACAGTGGCGATCACCGAGCACGGTCCGGAGGTTTTGACCCGCATCGACTAGATGCGGGCGTTATGGCCAGAGGACGACGACCAGCACGGGGCCCCAGGGAGCCGAAGAAAGAAGTCATCGAGGTCGAGGGCGTCATCCGCGAAGCGCGGCCCAACGCCATGTTCGATGTCGAGTTGGCGAACGGGCACCACGTGCTGGCAGGGATCTCCGGCCGGATGCGGATGAACTACATCCGCATCGTGATCGGTGACCGGGTGCTGGTGGAGTTGAGTCCGTACGACCTGAGCCGAGGCCGGATCACATACCGGTTCCGGTAGCCCTCTTGCGAGGGCGCGTGAGCGAACGAACGTCCCGGACGAGCCGCAATGGCCAGGCCGGGCGCAGACAGGGGAGAAGCCGATGAAAGTATCGGCATCAGTGAAGCGGCGCTGCGACAAGTGCCAGGTGATCCGCCGGCATGGCCAGTTGCGGGTGATCTGCAGCACGAAGAAGCACAAGCAGCGGCAGGGCTAGGGGAACGACCATGGCACGAATCGCCGGTGTCGACATTCCGCGCGACAAGCAGATCGCGTACTCGTTGCCGTACGTGTACGGCATCGGGCGGCCGACCGCGCTGAAGATCCTGACGCAGACGAACATTGGCCCCGCCACCATGACGCGCGACCTGACGGACGACGAAGTCGCCCGCCTCCGCGCGGTGGTGGAGGGCGAGATGATCGTGGAGGGCGACCTCCGCCGGGTGGTGCGCGGGAACATCCAGCGCCTCCTGGAGATCAACTGCTACCGGGGGCAGCGGCACCGCCGCGGCCTGCCGGTCCGCGGGCAGCGGACCAAGACCAACGCCCGTACCCGCCGAGGCACGAAGAAGACCGTGGCCGGCAAGAAGAAGGCCACCAAGAAGTAGTTCGGTAGCGATAAAGGCGGATCGGTATGGGCCGAGCACGACAACAGGCCACCCGCGGGCGCCGGCGCGAACGGAAGAACATTCCGCGCGGCCGCGCGTACGTGTCGTCCACGTTCAACAACACGCTGATCACCATCACGGATCCCAACGGGAACACGGTGGCGTGGGCCAGCGGGGGCGTGGCGGGGTTCAAGGGCTCGCGGAAGAGCACGCCGTACGCGGCGCAGCTGGCCGGCGAGCGCGCGGCCCAGATGGCCATGGACAACGGCATGCGGGAGGTGGACGTGGCCATCAAGGGCCCCGGCCCCGGCCGCGAAGCCGCCGTGCGCGCGCTGGCCGCCGCCGGGCTCCGCGTCTCCTCGATTCGCGACATCACCCCCATCCCGCACAACGGCTGCCGCCCGCGGCGCCGCCCGCGGACGTAAGGAGCCCGGAGGACCTATGGCTCGCTACACCGGACCCAAGTGCCGGAAGTGCCGCCGCTACGGGGTCTCCCTGTGCGGAACGGCGAAGTGTGCGCTGCTGCGTCGTCAGAACCCGCCCGGCCCGCGTCCCACGCGGCGCCGGAAGATCTCCGACCGCGGTCAGCAGCTCATCGAGAAGCAGAAGGTGCGCTACGCCTACGGGCTGATGGAAGCGCAGTTCCGCCGCTACTACGACAAGGCGATCCGTCGCGAGGGCGTGGCCGGCAACAACCTGATGCAGATGCTGGAAGAGCGGCTGGACAACGTGGTCTTCCGCCTGGGCTTTGGCGCCACCCGCGCCCAGGCCCGGCAGATCGTGACGCACGGCCTGATCTCCGTGGACGGCAAGAAGCTCTCCATCCCCAGCGCACGCGTGCGCCAGGGCCAGGAGATCGGGTTCACGGATCGCGGGAAGAAGAGCGGCTTCTTCAAGATCCTGCAGGAAGAGATCAAGAGCCGGGACATCCCCGGCTGGCTGGAAGTGGACCGCGCCGCGGTCACCGGCCGCATGATCTCTCACCCTGGTCCGGGCGACTGGGAGCCGCATTTCACTCCCAACGCCGTGATTGAGTACTACTCGCGCTAAGGCGCGAACCTGGAGCACTCGTCGCCGACCGGAACCGCCCGGCGGCTGGAGACGAGAGAGGTGCCGTTTGGCCGACCTGTTGCAGCCTTCGATCCACATTGAGTCCGAGGAGGAGGACTACATCCACCTCGTCGCGGAGCCGCTCGAGCGCGGCTACGGGACGACGCTGGGGAACGCGCTCCGCCGCGTCCTGCTGTCCTCGCTTCCGGGCGCTGCCATCACGTCCGTCCGCATCGAGGGCGTGGAGCACGAGTTCTCCACCGTCCCCGGTATGAAGGAAGACGTGACGGAGTTCCTCCTGAACCTGAAGGAGGTCCGCCTCCGCGCCTACGCCGACCGCCCGGCCCGCCTCTTCCTGGAGGTGAGCGGGGAGGGTGACGTGACCGCCGGCCAGATCCAGGCCACCGCGGACTACGAGATCGTGAACCCGGATCAGCACCTGGCCACCCTGGACTCGCGTGAGGCGAACCTGGTGGTGGACTTGAACGTGGAGACCGGGCGCGGCTATCTGCCCGCCACGCACGCCGAGGGCCTGCCGATTGGCGTGATCCCGGTGGACGCGCTGTTCAGCCCGGTGCGCCGGGTGAACGCGCGCATCTCCAACACGCGCGTGGGCCAGGACACCAACTTCGACCGCCTGGACCTGGAGGTCTGGACGGACGGCACGCTGGACGGCCAGGCCGCCGTGGCGCTGGCCGCGGAGGTGCTGCGCGAGCAGTTCGCCCCGTTCCAGTTGCTGGGCCGCTCTGCCGCCATCCTGGAGACCACGAAGCAGGAAGAGCCGGCGCCGTTCGAGGGCTATGACATGCCCATCGAGCAGCTGGACCTGTCCGTGCGCGCCTACAACTGCCTGAAGCGCTCCGGCCTGATGACCGTGGGCGCCGTCCTGGAGAAGTCAGAGGAAGAACTGCTCGCCCTGCGCAACTTCGGCGAGAAGTCCTACCTGGAATTGAAGGACAAGCTGGTCCAGCACGGCTTCCCGGCCCCGCGCGCGGAGACCCGCCGCGAGGGCGCCGTGGAGTCCGCACCCGCACCCGCGGGGGCGCCCGCCGCCGACGAGGCGGAGGAGCAGAGCGAAGACGGCGAAGTGTCCGCACTGGGTGCCGCCCTGATGGAGGCACTCAAGGAGGCCGGCCGCAAGGACTCCTAGGGAGTCGCGCCCGGAGCGAGCGAGAGGACTGAGCGATGCGTCACGGCAAGGCCGGCCGCAAGTTCGACATGCCGACGTCGCAACGTCAGGCCATGTACCGCACCATTACCGCGGCGGTGATCCGTCACGGTGGCGTCCAGACCACGGAGCCCCGTGCCAAGGAGGCCCGGCGCATCGTGGAGAAGATGATCACGCTGGGCAAGCGGGGCTCGATCCACGCCCGCCGGCAGGCGCTGGCGTTCATCGACGACCGGGACGTGGTGCAGCAACTGTTCGACGAGGTGGCGCCCAAGTACGCGGAGCGCCCCGGCGGGTACACCCGCGTGGTGAAACTGGGCCAGCGGAAGGGCGACGCCGCGCGGATCGCGCGGATCGAGCTCGTCTAACGGCGATGGAGCAGTCCGGGGCGCAGCCACGTCGGTTGGCTCTGCTCCTCGAGTACGACGGCACGGACTTCGCGGGCAGCCAGGTGCAGCCCGGGAAGCGCACGGTCCAGGGGACGCTGGAAGCAGCCCTGGAGCGGTTCACCGGAGAGCGCGAGCGGATCGCGTTCGCCGGGCGGACGGACGCCGGCGTGCATGCATCGGGACAGGTGGCCGCGCTGAGCACCCGCTCCGCGCACAGCCCGGCCACCTGCCGCGATGCGCTCAACCACTTCCTCCCGGGGGACGTGGTGGTGCGCGCGGCGGCGGACGTGGCGGCAGACTTCGACCCGCGCCGGCAGGCGCGGTCCCGGGTCTACCGCTACCGGATCGAGGATGACCTCGGTCGGTTCGGGGGCCGGCGGCCGCTGACGCGGCGGCAGGCCTGGCAGGTGGAGCGTCCGCTGGACGACTCCGCCATGGCGGCAGCGGCGGCGCTGCTGCCGAGGGTAGAGCGAGACTGGTCGGCCTTCGCCGGCGCCGTCCCGCCAGGCTACCCAACCGTGCGGACGCTGCTCGACGCAACCGTCGAGCGCTGCGGCCCGCACGCCGTGGTGGTGACAATGGAGGCCGGTGGCTTCCTGCCTCACCAGGTGCGGATGACCGTGGGCGCGCTCGGGCGCGTGGGGGCCGGCCGGCTCACACCGCGGGAGTTCGCCTCGCTGGTGGACGGACCGCCCGGCAGTGCCGGACCGGCCGCGCCACCGCAGGGACTGACGCTTGCAGCCGTGCGGTATCCGCCCGGCGTGATCGATTCGGACGACTGGGCCGCCTGAAGCGGTCGCTCATCGCCGAAGTAATGGCGACAGGGATAGCGACAATGACGACGAAGACGACCTACCGGCTGCGCGGCGGCGACGTGGACCGTCGCTGGCACGTGCTGGACGCGAAGGACCGCCCCCTGGGGCGAATCGCCTCCGAGGCCGCCCAGTTGCTGCTGGGCAAGCACAAGCCGACCTACGAGCCGCACATGGCGATGGGTGACTTCGTCATCGTCGTGAACGCGAAGCAGGTGGACCTGACGGGCCAGAAGCGCGAGCAGAAGATCTACTACCGCCACACCGGCTACCCGGGCGGGCTGCGTGAGCGCACCTTCCAGGAGCAACTGGCGAAGGACCCCACCCGGATCATCGAGAAGGCCGTGAAGGGCATGCTGCCCTCCGGCGTACGCGGCCGCGCGATGCTGCGCATGCTGAAGGTCTACTCCGGCGCGGAGCACCCGCACGCGGCGCAGTTGACCGCCGGCACCGGCGCACGCGCGAAGAAGCGCGCGGAGCAGAAGGCAGCCCAGCCCGCCGCCCAGCCGAAGGCGAAGGCTGCCGCCGCGCAGCCCGCCGCCCCCGAGGGCCTGGACGGCGCGCTGGCGAAGTACACGCGCGAGCAACTGGATGCCGAGGCGACGCGCCTGGGCATCGAGATCCAGTCCGGGTGGAAGAAGCAGGATGTGATTGACGCCATCCAGGCCCACAACGAGGGGCAGGAGTAAGCGATGACGACCGACCAGCACTATTACTTTGGACTGGGCCGCCGCAAGTCGGCGGTGGCGCGGGTGCGCCTGTACCCCGGCGCCGGCACCGTGGTGGTGAACGGCAAGCCGATGGAGGAGGTCATCCCGCGGGAGTCGCTGCGCATGGACATGATGCGCCCGCTCACCGTGACGGAGACGGACCGCCAGTTCAACGTCCAGGTCAAGGTGGTCGGCGGCGGCATCACCGGCTGGGCCGGCGCCATCCGCCACGGCATCGCCCGCGCGCTGGTGGTGGCTGACGAGAACCACCGCCGCCCGCTCCGCTCCCAGGGCCTGCTCACGCGCGACCCGCGAGTGAAGGAGCGCAAGAAGCCAGGCCTGAAGCGCGCCCGCAAGGCGCCCCAGTTCACGAAGCGCTAGTCAGCCGCTTCCGAGGAACGACGACGAACAGCCCGCCGAAAGGCGGGCTGTTTCTTGGGCGGAGCCGAGCGCAGGGCGGCTACCTGTCGCGGACGCTGACCTCGCTCTGCGCCTTCAACGCGGCCAGCCCGGACTCCAGGGAGTCGCCGAGCGTACTGCGCATGCGGCCCGCGAACAGGCGCGTGAGCAGGCCGCTCCACGACTCCTCGGAGATCACGCGGGTGCCGTCGCCTTCGGGCGTCAGGACGTGTACGTGCACGGCTCGGATGCCCATGGTGGAGCCGGTCCAGGTGATGCGTTCCGGCGGGAGCACCTCTTCGAGGCGTGAGCGGATCTGGCTCGGTCCGGCCTTCCAGCGGAAGACGGTGCCGGTGGTGAGCGGGCCGTCCACGCGTACCTCCCGCACGTCCGGGTTCCACTCCGGCCAGCGGGCAAAGTCCGTGAGGACGGCCCACACGCGGTCGGGAGGGGCGTGCACCAGCACGTCACGCCGGGCGGTGACAGGTGCGTCGCGGTTGATCTCCATGGGCGGCATGGTCGCACGAACGGGCCGTGCGGGGCGGGAGGGCCGGCCCTACCGCTCCTCCGCCATCACCCGCTTCAGTTGGTCCATGACGGTCATGGGCGCGGGGTCCACACCGCGCATGAGCGCGAGGTAGTACGAGGTCCACGAGCCCAGCGCGCACGCGGCCAGGATCGCCTCGATGGGCGTGTCGCCGCCGGCGTTCGCCACCTCTACCTGGCGGCCGGCGGCCAGCATCATTTCCGCGGTCTGGTTCACGCGGATGCGGTTGCGGGGGTGGACGGAAGGCGCGTCCAGCAGGACGAAGCGCAGCGGGCCCACGTCCGCGCCCGCACGCCCCGCGGCTTCCAGTTGGTTGTGGTTGAACTCCGGGATCCCGTACCCCGCCGCCACCTGCTTCGCGTTTTCGCTGATCTCCCCGCACCAGCGGCGCGCGGCTACCTCCAGCATGTCCGCGCCGATGATCGCCGGGACGCCCCCGTGCAGCCATGTCGCCAGGGCTCGGGAGCGTCCGGTGGGCACGCCCAGACGGTTCTCCGCCGTCACACGCTCCAGCGCGGCGAAGGCGTGCTCCACGGACTCGTCCGGCAGTTCCAGCACGCCCAGCCGGCGCAGGATGGCGAGCGGGACGAACACGCCGAAGCCGAGCCCGGTGCGAGGCGGCCCGTCCCACGAGTAGGAGATGACCGGTATCCCCTGGGCCTGCGCCCGCCGAGCCAGCCGGCCGCCGGTGGTGATCGCGATGGCGCCAGCCGGAGAGGCGGTGACCTGGTCGAAAGCGCTCAGGGTCTCCTCCGTGTTCCCGGAGAAGGAGCAGAGGATGACCAGCGTGTGCGGCGTGAGCGGGGGAAGGTGGTAGTTGCGGACCACGCGCACCGGCGTGGCGGACATGCCCGCGGCCAGTGTCGCCACCACGTCCGCGCCGATGGCCGAGCCGCCGAGCCCGGCAATGATCACGTCGGACGGCGGCTCCCGAGAGGGCAGGTCCGCCTCCAGGCCCAAGTGCCACGCGTCCCTCGCCTGCTGCGGGAGCCGCTGGAGCAGGTCATGGAAGCCGGTGGGGTCCACCCGCCGGCGAAGGTCCTCGTCGTCAAAGAGCGCGGGGTCGTCGAACTGCGACGGGCCCGCCGTCACAGGGCGACCCCGGCCAACTCCTGCCCCTGGACGAGCGCATCCTGCACCTGGGCGGCGGAGGGCATCTCCGCGTAGATGCGGAGCAGGGGCTCCGTGCCGGAGAAGCGGAGCAGCAGCCACCATCCGCCTTCCAGGTGGAAGCGGTAGCCATCGATCTCGTCTCGCCCCACCACCTTGAGGCCGGCGATGGTGTCCGGTTCGTTGCCCTGCACCGTGGCCTCGATCGCCTCGCGCTCCTGGGGGCGGATGGTGACGTCCACGCGGTCGTACTCGTGCGGGCCCACGCGGTCGTACAGTTCCGCCAGCAGTTCGGCGGGCTTCTTCCCCGTCCGGGTCATGAAGTCCAGGATCAGCAGCGCGGACAGCAGGCCGTCCCGCTCCGGGATGTGGCCACGGAACGCGGAGCCACCGGACTCCTCGCCCGCGATCAGGGCGTCCGTCTCCATCATCCGCGCGCCCAGGTGCTTGAATCCCACCTGCGTCTCGTGCACGGGGCAGTCGTAGAGTTCGCCCAGGCGGTCCACCATCCGGGTCATGGTCACGGAACGGACGATGGCGCCGCGCTCCTGGCGCACCTCCAGGAAGTAGTAGACCAGGAGCGCGAAGGTCTGTAGTTGGGTGATGAATCGCCCGTGCTCGTCGATGAGCCCGAAGCGGTCGCCGTCGCCGTCCAGCGTGAGCCCCACGTCGTAGCCGCCGGCCTCGATCAGGTCCATGGCCTCCCGCAGGTTGGGGGCGATGGGCTCCGGGGCGCGCAGGCCCGGGAAGGAGGGGTTCCGCTCACTGTGGATCTCGTGCACGGAGGTGGCGCCGCCCTGGAGTACGCGCGGCAGCCAGCCCTGCGCCGCCCCGTACATGGGGTCGATGAGCACGTTCCAGCCGGCCTCCTGGATGGCATCCACGTCCACGAACTGGCCCAGCGACTTCAGGTAGCCGCCGCGCACGTCGATGCGCTCCACAATCCCTTCGGCTTCCGCCTCGCCCAGCGGCGTGACCACCACGCGATGCGCGGCGGCAATGGCGGGGAGGGCGTTCTCGATGGCGGAGGTGATCTCCGCCGGGGCAGAGCCGCCATAGTGCGGCTTCACCTTGAAGCCGTTCCAGCGGGCGGGGTTGTGGCTGGCCGTCAGCATCACGCCGCCGCCTGCCTGCCGGTCACGCACGGCCCAGGAGAGGGCCGGCGTGGGGACGAAGGTGCTGGTCAGGGCGGTCTGGATGCCGTTGCCGGCCATCACCTCCGCGACCGCTCCGGCGAAGGAGCCAGACAGGAAGCGCGTGTCGTAGCCGATGACCACGCCCTTGCCGGCCTGTCTCTCCCGCTTCATCCACTCCGCCATGGACTGGGCGACCAGGCGCACGTTCTCGAAGGTGAAGTCCTCCGCGATGACGGCGCGCCAGCCGTCCGTGCCGAACTTGATGTTCGCGGTCATCGCGTTCCTAACTTCTGCCGGTTCCGGGATCCGAGGGCTGCCCCACGGGGTCCAGCGTTGCACCCTCCAGGCGCGCGCCGGGGGGCACGTCCACCTGGTGGGCGATCACGGAGTTGACGACCATCGCGCCGGCGCCCACGCGGACGCCGCTCGCGAGGATCGAGTTGTGCACCACGGCGCCGGCCTCCACGGCCACGCCATCCCAGAGCAGGCTGTCCCGCACCTCTGCCCCCGCCTCCACGCGGCAGGACGCCCCCACCACGGCGGGAGCCACCAGGCGCGCGTCCGGGTGGATGTTGGTGGCCGCGTCCAAATGGACGCCGGCCGGGGGAGCCACCCGCGCCTCTGATCGTACGTGGCCCAGCGCCATGTCGAGGTTGACGCGCAGTAGAGCGGCCGGGTTCCCCACGTCTGCCCAGTAGGCCGGCTGGTGGTACCCGTAGACAGCCTCGCCAGCCTCGCAGAGCGCCGGGAACAGGCTGTCCTCCACGCGGTTGAAGTTCAGGGGATCCATCCGCGCGACGAGGTCAGGCTGAAAGAGCCACGTCCCGGCGTTGATGAGGAGGGACGGCGCATCCTCGCGACGAGGTTTCTCCACGAAGCGGCGGATGCGGCCGCCAGGAGCCTGGTCCACCACGCCGAACGGCGAGGGGTCCTCCACCTGGTGGAGGGAAATGGAGAGCAGCGCCTGGTGCTCCCGGTGCGCCGCGAGCATGGCGGACAGGTCCAGGTCCGTGACGATGTCGCCGTTCACGACCGCGAAGGTGTCGCTCCAGCCCTCCGCCAGCCACGCGGAGGCGATGCTTGCCACGGCGCCGCCGGAGCCGAGCGGGACGTCCTCGTAGGCGTATTCCAGGCGGACCCCCAGGTGTGAGCCGTCCCCCAGGGCATCAACGATCGCCGGATTGCGGCGCGTCATGGCGAGGGTGACGTGATCGAAACCGTGCTGCTTGAGGTGCAGGGTGAGGTGGTCCAGGAGCGGACGCCCAAGCACGGGGACGAGCGCCTTTGGCGTGCGCCACGTGAGCGGACGCATACGGGTGCCCTCGCCGCCGACCAGAACGATCGCTCGCATGCGCGGATCGTATGCGGGTAGGGTGGCGCGGCCAATCGCGAAAAGGTGACGTTTGTGAGCCCCCCGGGAGCGGCAGGGGCTACTCGATGGCCGCGTCCGAGCGCAGAGCGTCCACCACGTCCAGACGCTCCCACGGCAGATCCAGGTCCGTCCGGCCGAAGTGGCCGTACGCGGCGGTCTGCTGGTATATGGGACGGCGCAGGTCGAAGCGGTCGATGATCGCCGCCGGGCGCATGTCGAAGTGCTTCTCGATGAGCCGGCCGATCTCCTGCTCATCCAGTTTGGCCGTGCCGAACGTCTCGAAGGAGATCGAGGTGGGCCGTGCCACGCCAATGGCGTAGGAGACCTGCACCTCGAAGCGGTCCGCCAGGCCGGCGGCCACCACGTTCTTTGCCAGGTGGCGGGCGGCGTAGGCCGCGGAGCGGTCCACCTTGGTCGGGTCCTTGCCGCTGAAGGCGCCGCCGCCGTGGCGGGCCACGCCGCCGTAGGTGTCCACGATGATCTTGCGGCCGGTGAGCCCGGCGTCACCCATGGGCCCACCCACCACGAACCGCCCAGTGGGGTTCACGAAGGTACGCGTCTGCTCGTCCATCAGTTCGGGCGGGCAGACCGGGCGGATGACCTCCTCCATGATCCGCTCGCGAAGTTCCTTCGTCTCGATGCTGTCGGCGTGTTGGGTGGAGATCACCACGGTGTCCACGCGCCGGGGCACGCCATAGGCGTACTCCACCGTCACCTGGGACTTGCCGTCCGGGCGCAGGAAGGGCAGCGAGGCGTCCTTACGCAGAGTGGCCAGCCGGCGCGTCAGGCGGTGCGCCAGCGCGATGGTGAGCGGCATGTACTCGTCTGTCTCGTTGCAGGCGAAGCCGATCATCATCCCCTGGTCGCCCGCGCCCACTAGGTCGTACCGGTCCTCCGAGGACGACTCCCGCCGCTCGAACGCCGAGTCCACGCCCTGGGCGATGTCTGGCGACTGGCCCTTGATGGAGGAGAGGACGCCGCAGGTGTTCGCGTCGAACCCATCCTCGCTGTGCTCGTAGCCAATGCCGCGGACGGTCTTCCGGACGATCTCCTCCACGTCCACGTAGCCCTGCGTGGTGACCTCCCCGAAGATCCAGACGGTGCCCGTGGTGGTGGCCGTCTCGCAGGCGACGCGCGAGTTGGGGTCCTGCGCGAGCAGGGCGTCCAGCACCGCGTCCGAGACCTGGTCACACAGTTTGTCCGGGTGCCCCTCGGTCACGGACTCGCTGGTGAACCGCATCATCGGGCTGCTCATGAACGAGGTGGTCATGCGTCCTCCGGGCCTGTCCGCGCTGGTTCGATGCCCCCGTATCGGGGGCTGGAGAGCGGGCTTAGTGCGTACCGAGTTCCCAGGAGTTCAGGTAGTGCTCCTGCTCCGGGGTGAGCGTGTCGATCTGGATGCCCATGGCCGCCAGTTTCAGGCGGGCGATCTCGTCGTCGATCTCGCGGGGCACGTCGTAGACCTGCTTCTGCAGGCTCTGGTGCTGGTTCACCATGTATTCAGCGCAGAGCGCCTGGTTGGCGAAGGACATGTCCATCACGGAGGCAGGGTGCCCCTCTGCGGCGCCCAGGTTTACCAGGCGGCCCTCCGCCAGGACCACCAGCGCGCGGCCGTCCGGCAGGCGGTACTCCTCCACGTAGGGCTTCAGAGTCTGGCGGGACTCCGACATCTCGCCCAACGCCTTCAGGTTGATCTCGGCGTCAAAGTGCCCGGAGTTCGCCATCACCGCGCCGGACTTCATCGACTCGAAGGCGGGGACGTCGATCACGTTGATGTCGCCCGTGACGGTGACAAAGATGTCGCCCACAGGGGCGGCCTCCGCGATGGGCATGACCCGGAAGCCGTCCATCACGGCCTCCAGCGCGCGGAGCGGGTCCACTTCCGTCACGATGACTTGGGCGCCCAGGCCGCGGGCGCGCATGGCCACGCCTTTGCCGCACCAGCCGTAGCCACAGACCACCATGTTCTTGCCGGCCAGCAGGATGTTGGTGGCGCGGATCACGCCGTCGATGGTGGATTGGCCAGTGCCGTAGCGGTTGTCGAAGAAGTGCTTCGTGTTCGCCTCGTTGACGGCGATGATCGGGTACTCCAGCGCGCCCTGCTTCGCCAGCGCCTTCAGGCGGATGACGCCGGTGGTGGTCTCCTCCGTGCCGCCCACGATGCCGTCCAGCAGGTCACGGCGATCCTTGTGGAGCACGGCCACCACGTCCGCACCGTCGTCCATGGTGATCTGCGGGCGGTTGGAGATCGCCTCCTGGATGTGCTGGTAGTAGGTCTCGTTGGACTCCCCCTTGATGGCGAAGGTGGGGATGCCGTACTCCACCGCGAGCGCGGCGGCCACGTCGTCCTGGGTGGAGAGGGGGTTGGACGCCGTCAGGCGCACGTCAGCGCCGCCGTCCCGCAGCGCGAGCATCAGGTTCGCGGTCTCGCTGGTGACGTGGAGGCAGGCCACCACGCGGATGCCCTTCAGGGGCTGTTCGCGCGAGAAGCGCTCCCGGATCTGGCCGATGACCGGCATCTCGCGTGCCGCCCACTCGATGCGTGCCACGCCGTTACGCGCGAGCGAGGCATCCGCGATGTCACCAATGAACTGCGTCGTCATGAGTCATCCCCTGGCTTGGCGCGATTACTGGCCGCGCACCCACTCGATGTTGTCGCCGCAGGCGCGGCCCCGGCGGCGTGCCACGGTCCGGCGCCACCAGGGCGTGAGCCCGAAGAGGTCTCGCCTCTCCAGCCGGGCTTCCACCACCGGGCTCCCTCGACGATATCCGAGTGAGGTATAGGCGGCGACAGCCGGAGTGTTAGATGGGTTGACGGTGAGCACCACCTCGGCACAACCGCGGGCCAGCAATTGGCGCGTCACGGCCGCGGTGACCTGCTTTGCCAGGCCGCGCCCGCGGTAGCGCGGGTGCGTGAAGACGTTGCCCAGCACGGCGATGGACTGGTGGGGGGAGACCACGTGGGTGCCCGCGACCGCCACCAGGCGGTCGCCGTCGAAGGCACCGACGTAGATCGCGCGCTCGATGCCCTCGGCGGTGTAGTGCGTGGGGCCGCCCTCCGTGCCGTAGAGGTTGTTCAGGCGGTTGGCATCGTGTCCGCGCAGTGGGCGCAGTTCCACGGCCGGCACGTCCTGGAACGTGAACGAGGTGACGGACATCCGCTCCATCTGCAGCATGTCCGTGAGCAGGTGGGTGCGGCGGATGACGTCTAGGTGCGCCGGAGCGGCCGTGGAGAGGTAGCCGTTCCGCGGCCCCGGGTGCAGCGCCAGCGCGGCCGCGGCGGCCTCCGGGTCGCCCACCACCACCGTCACCGATCCCAGCGCCCGAGAGTGCATCACCGTGGCGCTGCCCTCCGGCCCGTCCGAGCCCCAGTACTGGGAGTCCTTCAGCAGGTCCGGCTCCAGGTGCCCCAGCGCGTAGGCGGCCAGCGCCCGGTCCTCCGACAGGCGCGCCTCGATCACGCGGGGGTCGCGCAGCGGCGCCACCTGGTATCCCGCCAGGGCCGTCCGCCCGCGCTCCAGCGCTCCGTCCGTCACGAGACGGCCTCCGAGGGCGCTCCGCTGCCGCTGGCGGCCCCGGCCGGGTCACCCCAGTAGCGTTCTCCGATCAGCCCGAGGCGGTCGCGCGTGGCCTCTGGCACCTGGTGCGGAGGTGTGATCAGCGCGGTACCGAGCGCGTCCTGGCAGCCGCAGTCCTCGTCCAGGACGTTCAGCGCACCCACGGCGACGGCGACTGCCTCCCGCGCCTTCTCCGCGTTCCTGTTCAGGTTCGCGACCACCAGGTCCGCGGAGACGTCCTCCTCCGTGTCGTGCCAGACGTCATAGTCGGTGACGAAGCAGAGCGAGGCGTAGTGGAGTTCCGCCTCCCGGGCCAGGCGTGCCTCCGGGACGGCGGTCATGCCGATGATGTCGCCGCCCCACGTCCGGTAGAGGCGCGACTCCGCGCGGGTGGAGAAGGCGGGGCCGTTGATGACCACCAGCGTGGCTCCCGTGTGCGTGTGAACCCCCGCCGCCTGGGCAGCGTCGCCCAGCAGCGAGGCCAGTCCCGGGCAAAAGGGGTCCGCCTGGCCCACGTGCGCCACTGCGCCGTGGCCGAAGAACGTCCCCGGGCGCCCGTGGGTGCGGTCGATGATCTGGTCGGGGACCACCGCGTGTAGCGGTTCCAGGTCCTCGCGGAGGGACCCCACGGCGGAGACGGCAATCACGTGGCGGACGCCCAGCGCCTTCAGCGCGTAGATGTTGGCCTGTGATGGCAGTTCCTGCGGCAGGATGCGGTGTCCCTGGCCGTGGCGGGCGATGAACGCGACCCGACGCCCCTTCAGGGTGCCGACGGTGATGGGGCTGCTGGGGGCGCCGTACGGCGTCTCCAGGTGCAGCGTGGCGGCGTCCGACAGCCCCGGCATCTGGTAGAAGCCGGACCCGCCGATCACCCCGACCTCCGCACGTTCGCGGCGTGCGCCCTCCACCGTCACCAGTCCGCCCTCCCTCGCCGCCCAGCCGGGCGCCGATCCCGTCGAGATTGCCTGTCGCGAGGGGCTTCCGCAAGGTCGCCGCCCTCGGCCGCCGGAACATCGTCAGGCGATGTGGTCGCTTTTCTGTCGGTTGCAGGTTCCGCAGAGGATCTGGACGTTCGTGTGGGCGTTCCCGCCGCCCCGGGCCACGGGGATGACGTGGTCGAACTGGAGGTCGTCCTCGCCGCCACAGCGGACACATCGGCCCTCGTCCCGCTGCCAGACGAAGAGGCGCACGTCGTCCGGGATGCGCTCCCGACGGGCGAACTCCACCGCCTCCTCCGCCGCGCGGACCTTGCGGAGCCGGTCGATGCGGGCATTCTGGCGGCGGCGTCGATCCCATGCCAGCAGCGCCACGGCCTCCGCGTCCAGTCCCTCGTCGTCCCAGTAGAGGCCGTCCGCGGTCCACCAGAGGGTGCGTCCGGGCTCCTCGTGCAGGGCGGCGGCGCCGCCGGTCTCCACCAACGCGGCTGCCCGCTGATGGTCGCGCCGTCCCAGCCGGGCCAGGACGCGGCTGCTGGAGCGCACCTCGTGTACCGCGAAGATGCCGAAGCCGCTGCGCCGCAACTCCACGCCGGTGGCGCGCCGGAGGCTCATCGAGGGCTCACAGGCCGCCGCGGGCCCGCGCCTGCGATGCCGCCCGCGCCGCCAGCATCCCCAGCGGCTCATCGAAGGGCGGCCGCAGCACGCCCGCCTCGGTGATGAAGGCGCAGATGAGCGCCGCGGGCGTGACGTCGAACGCCGGGTTGAGGGCAGTCGCGCCGGGCGCGGCCACGCGGAAGCCGCCCACCTCCAGGACTTCCCCCGGGTCGCGATCCTCGATGGGGATCGCAGCGCCGTCGGCGGCATCGAAGTCGAACGTGGAGACTGGCGCCGCGACATAAAACGAGACGCCGAAGTGGTGGGCGTTCACCGCCAGTCCCAGCGTCCCCACCTTGTTCGCGGTGTCCCCGTTCCGCGCGATGCGGTCCGCGCCGACGATCACCGCCTGCACGCGCCCCGCCGCGAAAAGCGGGGCGGCAGCACCGTCCGCGATCACATCGAAGGGCACGCCGTGCTGCTGCAGTTCCCACGCCGTCAGCCGGGCGCCCTGCAGGCGCGGCCGCGTCTCGTCTGCGTAGACGTGGGCGACACGGCCGTCGTGGTAGCCCTCGACGATCACGCCCAGCGCCGTGCCGAGGCCGCCCGTGGCCAGCGGGCCGGTGTTGCAGTGCGTGAGCACCGTGGCGCCCAGGGGCAGCAGGGCGGCGCCGGCCTCCGCCATCGCCCGGTCTGCGGCGCGCTGTTCCTCGTGGATGGCGCGCGCCTCTGCCAGCGCGGCGGCACGGACGGTCGCCTCGCCCTCGTAGGCGTGCACGGCCCGGAGCACGCGGTCCAGCGCCCAGCGGAGGTTGACCGCGGTGGGGCGTGTGCCCGCCAGCACCTCCGCCGCTCGGTCCACCGCCTTCGCGGCGGTGCCGTCCGGTCCCTGCGGCGCCAGGTGCGCCGCCAGCGCGAGGCCGTACGCCGCCGTGATGCCGATGGCCGGTGCGCCGCGCACCCGCATCACGCGGATCGCCTCGGCCACCTCGTCCACGGTCTCCAGAGCGAGGTAGCGGGTCTCTTCCGGGAGCGCGGTCTGGTCCAGCAGGCGGACATGGCCGTCCTGCCACGCGATGGGCTCGTACGGCTCGCGGGTGCGGGGCGCATCCATGGGCCGATGTTAGGACACGCCGTGCGTGGCGACCCCGTCAGTACGTCACCAGCGCCACCGCCGGGCGCTCCCCGAGCGCGGCGCGGCCGCCGAGCGCTGCGAGTTCGATGACGAAGGCGAAGCCAGCCACCCGGCCGCCACATTCCTCGATCAGTTGCGCCGTGGCGGCGGCGGTGCCGCCGGTGGCCAGCAGGTCGTCCACCACCACCACGGAGTGGCCTTCCACCGGCGGGTGGCGGTGCATCTGCAGTTCGCCGCTCCCGTACTCCAGCGCGTACGTCGCGGAGACGACGTCGTGCGGGAGTTTGCCGGGCTTGCGGACGGGGACGAAGGGCACGTCCAGCCGCTCTGCCACGGGGATGCCGAAGATGAAGCCGCGCGACTCGATGCCGCAGACCAGCGTGGCGCCCATTTCGCGGGCGGCATCGGTCAGCGCGTCGTTCACCGCGCGGCGGGCGGGCGGGTCGTAGAGCACGGGCGTGATGTCGCGGAAGAGGATGCCCGGCTCGGGGAAGTCCGGGATCTCGCGGATCAGCAGCGGCAGGCGGTCCAGGTCCGTGGTCACGCGGGGATGCTACCGCCCGCTCCGTCGAGGCGGGAGTCGGGGCCGGACAGCCCTCGGAGCCCTCGCGGTCGAGTCCGCCGCCGCGTAGCATCCGTCCGTGAGCCCACCCAACCTGCCGGACCAGTCCGCCGACCCCTTCGCCGCGATCGCGGAGTTCTACGACCTCGACTTCGAGGACTTCACGGACGACGTCGCCTTCTACCAGCGCCTGGTGGAGATCCACGGGGAGCGCGTCCTGGAACTGGGCGCCGGCACCGGCCGCGTGGCGGTACCCCTCGCGGAGGCCGGGGCGCGCGTCACCGGTGTGGACCTGTCCGCCGGGATGCTGGAGATTGCACGCGCACGCGCCATGGCGGCAGGCGTCACGCTCACCCTGCTGGAGGAAGACGTCCGCGCGCTGCGCCTGCGCTCGCGGTTCGACCTGGTACTCGCGCCGCTGGGCACGCTCCAGCACATGGAGACCGCCGACGACCTGGTGGAGACACTGGGCGCCATGGCCCGCCACCTCGCGTCCGGGGGCGTGGCCGTGGTGGACGTGGAGTCACCCGTCCCGGACGACTTCGACCCCTCTCCGCAGCCCCTGGTGCAGCACTGGACCAAGCCGTGGCGAGGCGGGCGCGTGACCAAGGTGGTGTCCGTGGACGCGGTGCCGTCTGCCGGTATCAAGGACGTCACCTGGCACTACGACATCGCGGACGCGCAGGGCCGCCTGACGCGGGTCACTAGTGAGTTCCCGCTCCGCACGTTCACCGTCATGGAACTGGAACTCGCGGCACGCCTCGCCGGGCTGCGCGTGGCCGCGCAGTTCGCCGGCTACGACTTCACCCCGTACCACGACGGCTCCGAGCGGCTGGTGGTCATCCTCCAGCGCGCGGACGACGACGTAGGCTACGTCTACGACAACCCCGCCGCCGAGGACGGTGACGAGGAGCAGGCGTGAGCAACGTCATCGCCCTGGACGCCATGGGCGGCGACGACGCGCCGCGCTCCACCATCGAGGGGGCGATCCTCGCGGCGGCGGAGGGCATCTCCGTCACGCTGGTGGGCAACTCCGAGGTGCTGGGGCATGAGTTGAACGCGCGCGGTGGCGTGCCCTCCGGTGTGCGCATCGTGCACGCGCCGGACGTGGTCAGCATGGGCGACAAGGCCGCGCGCGAAGCGCGCCGCCAGCGGGAGACCAGCCTGTACGTGGGCACGGAACTGGTGAAGAACGGCGAGGCGGCTGCCCTGGTCTCCATGGGCAACACCGGCGCCGCCATGGCGACCGCGCTGGTGGTGCTGGGGCGCATCAAGGGCGTGGAGCGCCCGGCGCTGGGCGCCGTGCTCCCCACCGCGGACGGCGGCCGCGTGATGTTCCTGGACGTGGGCGCGAACGCGGACGCGCGGCCCAGTCACCTGGTCCAGTTCGCCCATATGGGCGAGGCGTACATGCGGGCCGTCTACGGCGTGGCGGAGCCACGCGTGGCGCTGCTCTCCATTGGCGAGGAGTCCAGCAAGGGCTCGATCCTGGTCACGGAGACGCACGAGTTGCTGGCGAAGGACGAGCGCCTTGCGCGCTTCACCGGCAACGTGGAGAGCCGGGAGATCCTCTCGGGCGCCGCGGACGTGATCGTGACGGACGGCTTCACGGGCAACATCTGCCTGAAACTGGCAGAGGGCATCGTGAGCCTGCTGTTCGACCAACTCCGGGACGCCGCCACGTCCTCCGTCCGCAGCCGCCTGGGCGGCGCGCTGCTGCTCCCCTCCCTCCGAGGGGTGCGCGACCGCCTGGACTACCGCGTCTACGGGGCGGTACCGCTGCTGGGCGTGGAGGGCGGCGTCTTCATTGGCCACGGACGCAGCGACGGCGCTGCGGTGCGCAGCGCCGTGCGGACGGCCCATGACGCCGTGCAGGGTGGGATGGTGCGCGCCCTGGAAGCGGCGGCCGCGGAGGGCTAGTGCTCCGAGCCTGTCCGGCCCGCACTGGCGTTCCGGTCAGACGTCCCCGCGGTTCACCATGCGGCGGGCGACGGCGTCCGGGTCCACTCGATAGCGGCCGTCCTGCACCTGCTCGCGGATGCGGCGCACCAGGTCCTCCCGCGCCTCCGGTGGCGCGGACGCGAGTTCACGCGCGGCGGAGGAGAGGTTGATGCTGTCTTCGGCGCGATCCTGCGCGCCACCCTCTGGTCGGGGTTGCGGACGGCCGCGGTCGGCGGCGTTTGAGCCCGTGAAGCGGTACTGGCCAATCGGCCCGGTGCGGTCAATACCCACGCAGGAAGTCTCCTCGTCACCACGATTCTACGCCGCCATCCCGGTCGGGGGCGTGCGCAGCGCTCCTACAGCAGTCTTCCCACCACCACCAGTCGCTCTGCGTACTGGTCATCCGGGAAGCACGTGATGAGCGTGAGCGTCGCTTCCTGCGTGGGGCTCATCACGTCCGTCGCATCCGCTGCGACGACTCGAATCTCTGTAATGAAGTATCGGTAGACCTGCTCGCCTCTGTAGACCTGGACCACGTCCCCCGCCACCACCTCCGGCAAGGCAGCAAATACCCCGGTGGCGCCTCGACGGGCCACGTGGCCGCCGATGACGGTGTTCCCGGGCTCGCCGGGGGCCGCGGTGCCCACGTACTGGCCGGCCTCGATGCGCGGGACGTCGTACTGCAGGCCGCCGTCGCGGTAGATCAGGCCCACTGGGCTCACGAGCGCGTCCAGCCCCACGGCCTCGATGACCACGCGCGTGGCGTGGCGCTGTGAGAACAGCGCCTCCGCGTCAGCGAAGGCCATGGGGGCGGCCTGCTGTGCCACGGCCGGCGCCGAGTCTCCCGGGCGCGCGTCCGGGTCCAGGGCAATGCGCACGGCGGCAGCGACCTCCGCCTGGCGGGCGGCCTCGCTGGTGGGGGTGTCCCCCGGGGCCGGGTTGGCGAAGAGCACGCCCGTGGCCACGGCCAGCACCCCCAGCGCGAAGCCGGCGGCGCCGTGCCCCGCAGACGAGAAGCCGCGCAGTCGAGGCATGGAGGCTGCCTCCGCCTACGAGGACCGGCTGACGAACGAGCCCGGAGCAGACGAGGGGGCGCGGTAGGCTCCCGCCATGCGCCGGCCCTGCTGTAGCAGCGGGAGTTCCTCCCGCAGTTCCTGCACCTTCTCGTAGAGCATGGCCTCGTTCTGGCGGTCGTGCTCCAGGATGCCGCGGATCACCGTGTCCAGGGCCAGGGCGTCCTGGCGGGCGTGGTCTTCCGCTCCGGGAAAGGCCACCAGGTTCTCCGGCGTCTCCGCCGCTTCCTCCGCCAGCCTCGCCAGCCGCTCGATGATCGTCTCGCGCTCGCCCATCAACTCCAGGACGGAGTCGATGTCGTCGCGCTCCAGGGAGACGCGCTGGGCACGGGCCAGATCGAAGACCTCGCGCAGGAGTTCGAACTGGAGGGCAGCCAGGGACTTAGCCACGTCGAACCTCCGTCAGGGGGGAGGAGGCGGCCTGCGCGGCCACCTGCTCCAGCGCGTTCCGCCAGGCGTCCCGGACGGGCATCACCAGGCGGCGGACCTCCGCGATGGGGGCCGTGTCCTTGTGGATGCTGGCGTCCAGCAGGCGGCGGTACATGTACTCGTAGAGGGGGGCGATCTGGCGGGCCATCTGGCCGGCATCGCCGCTGTTGCCCGTGTCCAGGCTGGAGATCAGTTCCAGGACGATGTCCTGGGACTTCAGCAGCGCGTTGTGCGCCTGCTCCATGTCTCGCGAGTCCAGCCCGGTCTCCGCGCGCGTCAGGTTGCGCATCAGCGCGTCGTACAGCATGGCGACGAGTTCGCCCGGGGAGGCGGTGGCCGTCTGGATGCGGCGGTACGTCTGGTGAGCGGACTGCATGGAGTCTCCTGGCGCTGCGGGTGGTGGCAGGTCCGTGCGCGGCTCCGCCCCTGCTGGACGAGGTTCCGCGGCGGCCTCTCCAGAACCATCGGCACGGGCGCCGAGACTCCTGAGTCGGGGACTCCCGCATTCCGTCTGGGAGCACGATCCTGAGCCCCTACTTCTGGCGCTGGGCGTTCAGGCCTCCCAGTTGCGCCTGCATCTGGGTGAGCGCCTGCTGCTGGCTCTGCATCCGCGAGATCGCGAGCTCCATGGCCGTGAACTTCTTGACCAGTTGCTCCTCCCGCGCCAGGACGCGGGCCTCCAGCCGGTCAATCTGCTTGTTGATGTCGGAGACGATGTTGGTCATCTCCTCGTTGCGGCTGTCCAGCAGGCCGCCGGTGCGGGTGAGGGACTCCACGAACTGCGTGATGGTGCGGGCGAAGCCCTGGCTGGAGGCGGAGATGACCACCTCGTCCGAGCCGTCCACGAGCGTGCCGTGCGCGGTGAGCGTGAGGCCCGGGATGAGCGTGGTGTTGGTGCCGCCCGCGGTGATGTTGCCCGTGGACACCACCGGCGCCGATCCGTCGTCCGGCTGGAAGGTCGCCTGGAGCGCGCCCCCGGAGGTGGAGGCGATGGTGTAGCGGCCGGCCTTCGTGGCGGCGGTAGGCGTCCCCGTCACGGAGGCGATGGACCCCGTGCCGCCCCCGGAGAGGGCCGCCGAGGCCGTGAAGGTGGTGAGCAGTTGCGCCACCGCCTCGGGGTCGCTCTTCATCGCGTCCGAGAACTTCGTGGCGTCGAACGTCAGGCGGTTCGCGCTCCCCGCTGCCGCGCCCACCGCGCCGAACGAGACGCCGATGTCGGACAGGGTGCGGAGGCCGCCCGCCAGGCCCGGTACGGGCCGCGTAGCGATGGAGCGCAACTCCTGCTGCATGCGCCGTACCGTGCCGTCGCCGAAGAGGATGCCGTTGTTGCCGTTCTCGTTGTAGGCGGTCAGCTGGTCCATGAGATCCAGCGCCTTGTTGAACTCCGCGACGAATCCGTCCAACGCCTGGCTCGCGGCGTTGCTTTGCTGTCCGATGTTGATCTTCACCACGTCAGTAGTGGTGTCCGCGAGCGTGAGCGTCACGCCGTCAATGGCGTCCGTGATCGTGTTGCTGGTGGCATAGCGGGTGGCGCCGCCGTCGATGGTGTAGGCGGCGTTCTGGCCCATGGTCTGGGTGCCCACGTCCAGGCCGAGTGCCGCGAGCAGGTTGCCCTCCACGTCCTCGAACTGGATCGCCAGCGCGCCGGCGCTGTCGTTGGTGGCGCGGAGCGTGTCCTGGAAGACGTCGTAGGTCACGGTGACGCCCGCATCCGAGTTGTTGATGCGGGTGATGAGGTTGGTCAGGGAGTCGTTGGCGGCGTCGTAGGTGATCTCCACGCCGTTGATCTTGAAGGCCCCGGTCGGCTCCGTGAGGGCCGTGGCCAGGCGGGCGTTGTCCAGATTCTCCGTGCGGGAGACGCCGCCCAGCCCGCGCTGGCTGATGCGGGTATTGCCCGGCGGCGACTGTAGGAGGCTGGTGAGTGAGAGGAAGTTGCTGGTGTCCCCGCCAGATCCGAGTTGGACGTCCGTGCCGGACGCCACCTGCAGCAGGTTCGGGCGCCCGTACGCGTCGTCCTCCAGGGTGACGGTAACGCCGATGGCGGCGTTGTTGATCTCCGTCACCAGGTCGTCCAGCGTGCGCACGTCAGCCCCCGCCGTCTCGGTGCCGATGGGGTCGCCCACGCCGTCGACGAGGTTGAACGCCTGGAGGAAGTTGCCGCCGCCGGTGTCCGCCAGCGTGATGGTCTGGCCGGAGCCGAGCGTGTCGTGGGTCAGCGTCAGTGATTCGCTGTCGGCGTCGTAGGAGGCGGTGACGCCGGCGGCGGAGGCGTTGATGTACGTGATGACGTCCGCCAGCGAGTCGTTCTCGGCGTCCCAGTTGATCGAGGTGCCGTTGATCTCGAAGGAGCCAGAGACCGGCGCCAGGTCCAGGCCGGCGGCCTCCAGCTTGGCCGTGGGGTCGAAGCCCGCGCCCACGGAGGCCGCGCTGGTGATGGTGGTGGCAGAGGCCGGGTCAATGGTGAACGTGGTGCCGTTGATCGAGAACGTCCCGGTGGTCAGGGTGTCCATCCACCCGGCCTGGTCCAGGGGGACGTTTGGGTCGATCGCCTGGCCCACGGCGCTGGCGCTGGTGACGCGCGTGGAGGTGGCGAGCGCCGAGACCTCCAGCGAGTAAGCGCCCACGGCAGCGCCGGCGCTGGCGCTGGCCTGCACCTTGTTGGCGTCCGCCTCCTTGGCCAGCACGGAGGTGGAGCGGGCCCGGTAGGTCTCCGGCTTGGCGATGGTCTGGGCGCGGGTCAGGAGGCTGCCGAGGGCGCCATTGATCCGTCCGAAGGCGTCCGCGCGCTGCTGCACGCGGTTCAGGCGGTTCTGCGCCAGCGAGATCGGCCGGCGCTCGATGGCGATCAACTGGTCGATGATCGAGTTGGTGTCGATCCCGGACGCCAGTCCGCCGAAGGTGATCGATCCGGTGTTGCCTACCATGCCGTGCCCGTCACGTCCGCGCCTGGAACAGCAGGCCAGAGGGCAGGCCGGTCTGTTCCGCCATGGTCCGCAGTTCGTCCGGCGTCAGCACGGCCACGGTTGCGCCCGTCCGCCGGTCCCGGACGCGCACCTGCGGGACGCCGTCCGGGCCGTCCTCCAGGTGCGCCGACAGCGAGCGGCCGCCCTCGTCCAGGGCCACCGCCAGTTCTTCACGGCCGCCGTGGGCGCGCTCGTCACCGTCGCGGCGGGGTTCACCCTGCTCGCGCTGCTGGCGCGGGCGTTCCTCGGACGCGCCGGGGACGCCCACGGGAGGGACGTAGGTGGGGCGGTCGACGCGTACGTCCGCCATGGGGCACGCTCCCCTCTCCCGGGATCATCGGCCGCGCATGGCCCGCGCCGCACCGGGGAGAACCCGTAACACCGGTACGGGGCGGTCCCGAAGGACCGCCCCGCCGCACCGGAACGGAGCATCCTGCTCCGGAGGGACACCTGTTACTGCTGCAGGAGCTGCAGCACCGCCTGGGGCGCCGTGTTCGCCTGTGACAGCACGGCCACGCCGGCCTGCTGCATGATCTGCCGGGACACCAGCTCGGAGGACACCTGCGCGATGTCCGCGTCGCGGATGCGCGACTCGGAAGCGGACAGGTTCTCCACGGACACGGCCAGGCTGTTGACCGCCGTCTCCATCTGGTTCTGCGCCGCGCCCAACTGGGCGCGGAACGTGGACACCTGCTCGATGGCCAGGTCCACGGACTGCAGGACGGTGTCCGCGTCCGCGGACGTGGCCACCGCGTTGTTGTTGACGATCAGCGTGCTGATCTCGTTGCCGGGGCTGCCGAGGGCGGAGGCGCGCATGTCCTGGAACGAGAGCGCCACGTCGTCGCCCACCTCCGCGCCCACGCGGAAGACGGCGCTGCTGGAGGCGGTGGTCACCACGGTGTCCGTGTCCAGGGCCGCGGCAATGGTGGCGCCGGTGACGTTGCCCGCGTTGGCGTCGTGCGCCAGGTTCACCGTCACGCCCAGTTCCTCGAAGGTGAGGGCCTGGGTGGCGTTGGCACCCATGTCCTGGACCGTGAAGGTCTCAGCCCGTGTGAAGCCGCCGGCCGTGGTGGACAGCGTGACCACGGCGCCGACCGCGCTGGCGGTGTAGGTGGTGCTGGACTCCGCATCCGAGACGTCAATGCTGGAGACGGAGACGTTGGCGCCGTTCTGAGCGGCGGTGGCGTTGTCCAGGGTGGACGCGCCGCCGTCCAGCGTGACCGCCAGCGCGCCGGTCAGCAGTTGCTGGCCATTGAAGCGCGTGCGGTTGGCAATGTTGTCCAACTCCGACCGCAGGGCCAGCATCTCCTCGCCGATCGCCTGACGGTCGCTGGAGGAGAGGGTGGTGTTGCCGGCCTGCACGGCCAGTTCGCGGACGCGCTGAAGGATCGAGTGGACCTCGCCCAGGGCGCCTTCCGCGGTCTGCAGCATGGAGATGCCGTCCTGAGCGTTCCGCTGGCCCTGGCGCATGCCACGGATCTGGGCGCGCATCTTCTCCGAGATCGCGAGCCCGGCGGCGTCGTCCGCCGCGCGGTTCACGCGCTGGCCGCTGGACAGCTTCTCAAAGAGCCCGCCCAGTTTGCGGTTGGTGGACGCCAGGTTTCGCTGGGCGTTCATGGCCGCGACGTTCGTGTTGATCTGAAGCGACATGGTGTCTGGCCTCCTCTGCCGGTGCCTACACGCGGCGTCCCTGCCGCGCGATCCAACGGCGCCCATGCGCCGCCGCCTTACACCGAACATCATCGAGGCCTGGGAGAGGTGGCCGATCAGGGATTCCCAGCGGGAGCGGGGTCGCTACCCCCCAGACTGGGCGGTCTGAATCTGTACGACCACCTGGGCAAACGACTCATCCTCCGAGAAGAGGTCGATCTGCATGGATCCCTGCAATGTGCCGCCGTCGTTGACGAACTCCAGGGCGGTGGCAAAGCCCAGCGGCTGGTCCGAGACGATCTCCCAGTTGTCCGCGGCCAGCGCGTCACGCATGCGGGCCGAGACCACGCTGGTGGTCTCCTCCGTGAGCAGGGAGGCGCCGTAGAAGTCACCCGTGGGGTTTAGGAAGGTCTGGTACTGGTCCACGGTCAGCGAGGTGAGCGCGTCACGGAGCGGGAAGCCCTCCGGCAGGGACAGGTCCTCCCGGGGCACGTAGGACGCGGCCTCCGGGGTGCGCGCCGGGGCGATCTGGAGCAGGTAGGTCACACCCACGGGTCCGGGGCCCTCGCCCAGCGCAGCCAGCGCGCGATCCAGTTCCTGGCGATTAGTGACGGGAGTCCCTCCCACGGAGACCACCCGGTCGTCCGCCTGGAGGCCGGCCGCTCGTGCGAGGCCGGCTTGCGTGGAACGCACAGTCAGGTCGTCCTGGAGGTCCGCCTCCAGCACCGGCACGGAGGCGGCACGCTCCACCTCCAGCCGCACCTCCGAGCCGTCACGGTCCACGACTACCTCGAAGCCGGAGGTTGACGTGCCTGGCTCCACAATGGCGGTGCCGCTGACGTCGTCTCCGCGGGTGCTCTGGAACTGCACCACCGTGTAGGCACGGTTCCCCTGCTGGCCCACCACCTGCCATGGCGACTCGTCCAGTTGGCCGGACACGTCCGAGGTCACACCGCCGACCTCCGCGTTCGCGACGTCATAAAAAAGCCAGAGCAGGTAGGAGCCGTTGGCGCGGCGCAGCACGTAGGAGCCCAGGAGTTCGCCAGCGGGGTGTACGGGCAGGCGGATGAGATCGTCCTCGCTGGCGTCGTCGCTGGCCGTGGGGTTCAGGAGGTCCACCAGGAGCGGCGGCAGCGCGCGCTCGTAGACGATCACGCCGGTGCCCACGTCCTCGCCCAGGCGCAGCCAGCGCTCCGCGAGTTCCGCGCCCGTGGGCTCGGTGGAATCGCCGCGGCAGCCCGCCGTCAGTAGCACCAGGAAGAGTCCCGCCAGGAGCGCGGGCACGGCGCGGGACGACGGTCGCATGGCAGTTCCTTCAGCGGCTCTCAGGGGGCCGAATCGTACCATCGGGCATTACGCCGCACGGCGCGGTTGCCCGCTGGAGGCGGGCGCTGAATGGACGATGCGAAGGGAAGGAGAGGGGGAAAGTGGGGTGGGTGAGGGGATTCGAACCCCCGATCTTCAGGGCCACAACCTGACGCCCTAACCGCTAGGCCACACCCACCACGGTGCCACCTGATCCTATCACCGGCCTCGCGTCAGCCGCCATGCGCCTACTCGCGCCGACGGAGCCAATCGCCTACACGGTGGCGAGCAGGTAGCGCGAGGTGTCCACGGCCAGCCCCTCGCGAGTGACCCCCAGGCGAAGCAGGCCGCCGCCGCCCAGTGTGCCCACGGTCTGCCCTCGCAGGAGGGTTGCGCCCGGTGTGGCGGCGGAGAGGAGGCCCACGAGGGTAGTCTGCCAGCCGTTGCCGTTGTCCAGCACCAGCCGTCCCGCGGTGGACTCCAGGACCACGCCATCCGCCGGCGCAAGCACGCTGGCGCCTGCGGCGCCGAAGAAGTCCACGGCCGAGCCAGTGGCCCGCTGCGCCGTGACCGCGGCGAGCGGCGAGGTGAGGACGCCTCCCGGCCCGCGTCCACCGAAGACGGCGCCGGACTGCGCGACCAGGCCCGTGAACCGGGGCTCCGCCGGGCCCAGGATGCCTTCCAGGTACTGTCGCGTCTCGTGCGGCAGCGCCGCTTCCCAGTTGGCGCCGTGCGCGTCCACCAGTTGTTGGACGCGCCCCAGGCCGGCGTTGTAGGACGCCATGGCGCGCCGCACGTCACCGTCCCAGACGCCCAGGTAGTGCCGCATGGTCTGCGCGCCGGCCATCAAACCCGCACGCGGGTCCAGCCGGTCCACGTTCGCGTAGTACTGCGGCATCAACTGCGCGATGCCCTCCGCACCGGCGGAGGACACCCGCAGCCCGTACACCACGTCCGGTAGGAAGCCGGACTCCTGGTCCATCTGCCGCTCGAAGAGCGTGCCGTAGCCGGGGCCAATGACCTGGTCAGCGATGGTGCGGCTCATCTGGCGCCAGCCGTAGGGGTCCGCCGTGTCTCCCGTGGCCTGCCTGGCCAGTTGCGCGTCCAGCCAGCCGGGCATCTGGGAGAACGCCCTGGTCTCGGCCGCGAGCAGGTCGGGCGCCCTCGAGGCCCCGCCCACGATGCCGCCCGCCGCGCCCTGGCCCAGGAACGGCGCCCCGGCGCGGATCGCCGCGATCTCTGAGCGCACGGAGGCGATGTCACGTCGAGGCGCGTCCAGGTGTTTCTGGAGGACGGCGGAGAACGGTTCGGCGGGGGCGCCGGCCGGCGGGCGCGCGGGGGCCGCGTCTACGTCGCCGGAGAGCGGCGCGACGGGCTGTACGCCTGTCACGGCATCCACGGACACGGGGGCGTCCTCCACTGCGCTCCGCCGCCGCACGGCGGATGCGCCCTCAGCCTATCGGCGGCGGCGTGGCGTCCCGTATCGGGGGAAACCCGAGGACCGGTGGGCTAGAGGACCTCGCCCAGCGCGTGGTACTGGCCACGGTAGAAGAGCAACGGATTCGACTCCGGGCGCTCCACGGAGAAGTCGTGCACGCGGCCCACCACGATCATGTGGTCGCCACCGGTGTGGCGGGCCTCCACGCGGCACTCCGCCCAGGACAGCACGCCCTCCAGGATGGGGGAGCCCAGCGGGCCGTCGCGGTAGGGGAAGCCGCCCATGGCCTCCTTCTTCTCGCCTCGAGCAGCGAAGGCCCGGGAGACCTCCTGCTGGTCCTCCGCCAGGATGCTGACGGAGAAGGACTCCGCCACCTGGAACATGGGGTACATGGACGCGTTCTCGTCGATGCAGACCAGGAGCATGGCAGGGTGGAGGGAGAGGGAGAGGAAGGCGTTGGCGGTCATGCCGCGGACCACGTCGTCGTAGCGGACGGCCACCACCGTGACGCCGGTGGCGAAGGTGCCCATGGCGTTGCGGAACTCGCGGGAGTCCAGCGCGCGGCCCGCCTCGTTGGTTCGAGCGCCGTCCGCCATCGTCACCCCTATTCGAGCACCGCCGGCGGGGGAAATCGTAGCACGGAGGCCGGGCCCGCCCGCCGCGTATACTCGGCCGCAGCCGACCCGCACGCCGTCCAGGCGTGGAAGACCGAGGGGATCGCCATGGCCACCACCACCGTACAGGGCCGCACAGTCCGCTACGAGCTGACCGGGGAGGGCGCGCGCACCATCGCGTGGACGCACGGCGTAGGCGGTTCGCTGGACTACTGGCGCGAAGACCTGTCGAAGTTCCCGGGCTTCCGCCACCTCACGTACGACGTGCGCGGCATGGGCGAGTCTGAGGGGACGGACGGCCCCGTCACGTTGGAGGACTGGTCGCGCGACCTCGCCGGCCTGATGGACGCCCTTGGTATCGCCAGCGCGGTCATCGCCGGCTCCTCAATGGGCGGTGCGATCTCGCAGCGCTTCGCTATCGACTTCCCGGAGCGGACGGAGGGCCTGCTGCTGCTCTCCACCTCCAGCCGTGTGGGTGCGGCAGCCACGGCAAACTGGATGGCGCAGGCAGACCGCACCGAGGCGACGAACCCGCACCTGGCGGCAGCCCAGCGTGCCGTGGCCGCCTACAACATGGATGAGGGCCTGAAGACCGTGCGCGTGCCCACGCTCATCGTGGTGGGAGACGCGGATCCCACCACGCCTCCGGGCGGATCGGTGATCATGTCTCGGCTGATCTGCGGCGCGGAACTGGAGATCTATCCCGGCATCGGCCACGCGCCGCTACACGAGGAACCTCGATCCGTGGAGCGCGTCCACGGCTGGTTGCAGCAGTTCCGCTAGCCGTCCCCACTGTCCTGCCGGCCCCACCGGGGCCACCGTTCGCCCCGGCTTCGCCCGGGTGTGACAATCGCGCGTGATGACGCAGGACACCGGCCACACCGAGGAGTACGTGGAGGAGCCCGTCCTCGATCCCGTCGAGCAGGTGATCCGCCTGCTGGACGTGGACCGGGACGGCGCTGTCGCGCTGCTCTCCGAACTCCGGCCGGCGGAGGCCGCGGCGGTCCTGGAACAACTCTCCTCGGACGCCCTGGCGGACCTCGTGCCGGTGCTGGACAGCGCCGTGGTGTCCTCCGCAATCGAGTACGCGGCGGCCCCCATCCGTACGGAAATCGTCAGCCACCTGGACCCCGCCACGCTCACCCAGGCCATGGAGGCCGTCCCGGACGACGTAGCCGCGGACGTGGTGGGCGAACTGGGGGTTGCGGCCGCCCAGGAACTGATGGAGTCGCTCTCGGACGAGCGGCGCGAGGAACTGGAGCAACTCCTCACCTACGGCGAGGAGACGGCCGGCGGCCGCATGACGGGTCAGGTCCTCACGATCGCCCCGTCCCTGACGGCCGGCGAGGCCATCGAGCAACTGCGCCGGTCACAGGCGGACGCGAGCAAGCCGTTCTACCTGTACATCACCACGGCGGAGCGCCTGCTCCTGGGCGTGCTGAACGTGCGCGCACTCATCACCGCGCCCCCCGGGACGAGCGTCAGCGACCTGATGACCACGGACGTGATCAGCGTGGAGGCCCACACGGACCAGGAGGACGCCGCGCACGTCCTGCAGCGCCACAACCTGCTCGCCCTCCCCGTGGTGGACCAGCACGGCCACCTGCTGGGCACGATCACGAGCGACGACCTGATCGACGTGCTGGAAGAGGAGGCCACGGAGGACATCTACCGCCTGGCACTGGTCCACGAGGACGAGGACCTGCGGGGCATCTGGTCGTCCGTGCGCCACCGCCTGCCCTGGCTGACCGTGAACCTGGTCACTGCCATGGCTGCCGCCTCCGTAGTGGCGATGTTCGAGGACACGCTGGCCCAGGTGGCGATCCTGGCGGCGTTCCTGCCGGTGATCGGCGGGCAGGGCGGCAACGCGGGCATCCAGACGCTCACCGTCGTCATCCGCTCGCTGGCAATCGGCCGCATCTCCCTGCGCGATACGCCGGCCCTCATCCGCCACGAGGCGGCCGTGGGCCTGATGGTGGGGGTGGCGACGGGCGCGATGGTGGGGCTGGTGGCCTTCGCCTGGCGGGGCAACGCCTGGCTGGGACTGATCGTCCTCATCGCGTTGGCGGTGAACACGCTCGTCGGCGCGCTCGCCGGGGTGCTGATCCCGATGGCCCTGCAGCGTGTGAAGCAGGACCCGGCCCTGTCCGGCGGCATCTGGCTCACCACGGCGACGGACCTGTCCGGCTTCCTCGCGTTCCTCGGGATCGCCGCCCTGCTGGTGGACCGGCTGGGCTGAGGGCTAGCGCGCCGGGGCGTACAGCGTCAGCCCCGCCACGCCCCGGAACGCCTCCGCGAAATCCACCCATCGACGGCGCACCTGGCCGGCGGAGAGCGCGGGCGTGGCGCGTCCGGCCTCCGCGAGGATCTCTGCCACAGTCTTCTGCCCGTCCACGGCGCGGAGGAAGGCGCGGGAAGCGGGGTCGCCGGCGACGGGTACCACGCGCTCCGCCCCGAACGTGCAGTTGAACCCCTGGCCCGGCCGGACCTTCGCGAGGGCGGGCTCGATCTGGGCCGCGAAGTCCCAGCCGCACCAGGCGGGCACCGTGTCGTCGTCTGCCGCGTCTACTCGAGGGCGCTCCGGTGCGTCGTCCCGCTCCGCGAAGAACTCGTGCTTGGTCATGCCGCCGTGCATCAGTTCCGCCGCCGCCTGGCGCTCATGCTCGTCCATGTGCGCTACCCCTGCCCCAACGAGGTACGTCGAAGGGTTGTAGTGGTTCGGCACAGTCCACTCCCGCAGGCGCATGCCGCCGTCGGCCAGCCACGCGTGGACCTCCGGCACCGTGTACGGGCGGTCCTGCGTGTGGAGCAGCAGGTCATAGGCGCCGGCGTCGCTCTTGGTGATCTCGGCGCGGAAGCCGGGCGTGTCCAGCAGGCCGCGCAGAGTGCGGCTGGACTGTGGCAGCCCCTCCAGCGTGCGCTTCAGGATCCTGAGCCGCTGCGCCGGTTCCAGGTGGTCGGGCGCCAGGTGGCGCATCAGCGCCTGCGCCAGGTACACGGGCTCGCGACCGTATCGTGCGTAGACCATGAGCCCCATCACGCCCCGGGGCCGCAGCAGGGCGCGCAGGCCGCGCAGCCCGTCCTCCGGCGCCGCCAGGTGGTGGAGGACCCCCGTGCAGACGATGTAGTCGAACTCGCCCAGGCCGAGGGCGGGAGCGTCCTCGATGGGCGCGAGCACATGACGCACCCCGGTCAGGCCACGGGCCGCCAGGCGCTGGCGGTTCACCTCCAACGTAGCGGAGGAAAAGTCCAGCGCCACCACCTCCGCGCTGGTGCCGCGCAGTTGCTCCGCGAGGAAGACGGTGTTGTCGCCCGTCCCGCAGCCGGCGTCCAGCACGCGGAAGCCGTCGAGATCCATCGGGCGGCCGTCGACGAGCGCCTGCACGCGGGGCAGTTCGCACAGCGTGGGCTGGCGGAGCATCTCCAGTTCCCGCGCCGGATCGCGGTGCGGATACGGGAGCACCTCGTACTGCTGCTGGACGGGGACAAGGGTGGCCACGGCCGACCTCCGAGGCTGCGCACGCGTTCAGGGCAGTCTGGAGCGCCCTCGCCCGCGCGCGTATCGGGAAAACCCCGGGGCGGGGTGATGCCGAGAGGCCCCCGCGTGAGCGGGGGCCTCTCCTGCCGCCGGTCCTCGGAGCCCGTGGGGCCTCGAGGGGTGGCGAGGCTGCTACTGGATCAGTTGCAGCACGGACTGGGGTGCGGTGTTCGCCTGCGACAGGACGGCCACGCCGGCCTGCTGCATGATCTGGCGCGTGACCATCTCCGAGGAGACGGCCGCGATGTCCGCGTCCCGGATGCGGCTCTCGGAGGCCGACAGGTTCTCCACGGAGACACCGAGCGAGTTGATCGCCGTCTCCAGCTGGTTCTGCCGGGCGCCGAGGACCGCGCGGAAGGTGGAGACCTGGCCGATGGCCGTGTCCACGGAGGCGAGCAGCGTGTCCGCCTTGGCCGTCGTCGACACCGCCGTGTTGTCCGCCACGAGCGCGCTCAGCTTCGAGGCGTTGCCCAGGGCGCTGGAACGCATGTCCGTGAAGGACAGTGCGATGTCGTCGCCGACCTCGGACCCCACTCGGAACGAGGCGGAGGACGAGGCCGTGGTGACGACCGTGGTGGTGTCCAGGTCGGCGGCGATGCCCGCACCCGTCACGTTGCCCGCGTTCGCGTCGTGCGACAGCGAGACGGTGACACCGAGCTCTTCGAAGATCAGGTCCTGGGTGGCGTTGGCGCCCATGTCCTGGACCGTGAAGGTCTCGGACCGGGTGAACCCGCTCGCGGTCACGGATGCGGTCAGGACCGCGCCGGCCGCCGACAGCGTGTAGGTGCTGTTGGCGTCCGCGTTCCCGACGTCGATGGCGGACACCGAGACGGTGGCGCCGTTGGCGGTCGAGGTGACCGTGTCGGCCGTTGAGGTGCCCGAGTCGAGCTCCACGGCCAGCGACCCGTTCAGCAGGCTCAGGCCGTTGAAGCGGGTGCGCTGGGCGATGTTGTCGATCTCGGAGCGCAGGGCCACCATCTCCTCGCCGATGGCGGTGCGGTCGGACGAGGACAGGGTGGTGTTGCCGGCCTGGACCGACAGTTCACGCACGCGCTGCAGAATGTTGTGGACCTCGTTCAGCGCGCCTTCCGCCGTCTGCAGCATGGAGACGCCGTCCTGGGCGTTCCGCTGACCCTGCTGCATGCCGCGGACCTGCGAGCGCATCTTCTCGCTGATGGCGAGTCCGGCGGCGTCGTCTGCCGCGCGGTTGATGCGCAGACCCGAAGACAGCTTCTCCAGGGTCTTGTTCATCTTGGCGCTGGTGTTGCCCAGGTTGCGCTGAGCGTTCAACGCCGCGACGTTCGTGTTGATGATCACAGCCATGGTGATCCGGCCTCCTTCGCCGTGTCTTCCCGGCATCCATGCCGGGCTGGTTGCTGCCCCGTCTGGGGCTTGCGGGGATCATCGGAGGCCGTCAGGGAGCCCTTATCCGGGTGTTCCCTGATCGCTCAAGGCTGTTCGCAACCTGTTCGGATAGGGAGTCGCCCGGATCAGGGCAAGCGCGCTCCCTCAATCTGTGGGCCCGGCTACCCGCCCAGGACGTGAAGAAGCCCCCACCGTCTCCGGTGAGGGCTTCCTCCGCCCGGCCGCCCGCGGGCAGCCTTTCTGACGACTAGCCGATCAGCTGCAGGACCGACTGCGGGGCCGCGTTCGCCTGGGCGAGCACGGACACGCCGGCCTGCTGCATGATCTGGCGCGTGACCATCTCCGAGGAGACGGCCGCGATGTCCGCGTCCCGGATGCGGCTCTCGGAGGCCGACAGGTTCTCCACGGAGACACCGAGCGAGTTGATCGCCGTCTCCAGCTGGTTCTGCCGGGCGCCGAGGACCGCGCGGAAGGTGGAGACCTGGCCGATGGCCGTGTCCACGGAGGCGAGCAGCGTGTCCGCCTTGGCCGTCGTCGACACCGCCGTGTTGTCCGCCACGAGCGCGCTCAGCTTCGAGGCGTTGCCCAGGGCGCTGGAACGCATGTCCGTGAAGGACAGTGCGATGTCGTCGCCGACCTCGGACCCCACTCGGAACGAGGCGGAGGACGAGGCCGTGGTGACGACCGTGGTGGTGTCCAGGTCGGCGGCGATGCCCGCACCCGTCACGTTGCCCGCGTTCGCGTCGTGCGACAGCGAGACGGTGACACCGAGCTCTTCGAAGATCAGGTCCTGGGTGGCGTTGGCGCCCATGTCCTGGACCGTGAAGGTCTCGGACCGGGTGAACCCGCTCGCGGTCACGGATGCGGTCAGGACCGCGCCGGCCGCCGACAGCGTGTAGGTGCTGTTGGCGTCCGCGTTCCCGACGTCGATGGCGGACACCGAGACGGTGGCGCCGTTGGCGGTCGAGGTGACCGTGTCGGCCGTTGAGGTGCCCGAGTCGAGCTCCACGGCCAGCGACCCGTTCAGCAGGCTCAGGCCGTTGAAGCGGGTGCGCTGGGCGATGTTGTCGATCTCGGAGCGCAGGGCCACCATCTCCTCGCCGATGGCGGTGCGGTCGGACGAGGACAGGGTGGTGTTGCCGGCCTGGACCGACAGTTCACGCACGCGCTGCAGAATGTTGTGGACCTCGTTCAGCGCGCCTTCCGCCGTCTGCAGCATGGAGACGCCGTCCTGGGCGTTCCGCTGACCCTGCTGCATGCCGCGGACCTGCGAGCGCATCTTCTCGCTGATGGCGAGTCCGGCGGCGTCGTCTGCCGCGCGGTTGATGCGCAGACCCGAAGACAGCTTCTCCAGGTTCTTGCTCATCTTGGCGCTGGTGTTGCTCAGGTTGCGCTGAGCGTTCAACGCCGAGACGTTCGTGTTGATGATCATTGCCATGTTCGGTGGCCTCCTCAGCCGTGATTGCCCGGCATCCATGCCGGCATGGGCGGCCCACCCCCGCGTTCCGGATCCGCGCGAGGTGTTCCACGGCCATCATCGGCAGTCCCCCTGCCGTCCTTAAGGGTTCTCCCCACGGCTGTTTACGTGCCTACGGGTGTCTCCCGGCCTCCCTCGGGTGTTCGCGGTGGCCTTCCCGGGGTTTCCCCGATCAGGAAGCGGGCACGCCGCCCGTAGGCTCGGGGGCGTGAACACACCCGCCACCCAGAGATCACCCGTCCCACTGGCTGTCTGCGGCTGGGACGAGGAGGCGCGCGAGGCGCTGCTCGCCCTGGAGGCCACGGGCGCCTTTGCCGGCTGCGCCGTGGGCGACCGCTCCGGCAGCGCGCTGGTGCGCGCCCGCCGAGAGACGGCGCTCCCCTGCTTTCAGCACGTCTCCGAGATGGTGCGCGGCGCCGAGTACGAGGCGATCCTCTTCGCGGATGCCGAGGCACTGGCCTCCGGCGCCGTGGTGGCCGCCGCCCGTGGCGCGCACCTGCTGGTGCTGGCGGACCGGGTGGGTGGCGAGGCGCTGGCGTCCGTTGCCGCTGCAGCGTCCGCGAACCATGTCCCCCTCTCACTGCTGCAGCCGGCTCTGCGCGACGCGGGCGTGGCTGCCCTGCCCGAGATGATCGGCCCCGGCGGGGCGTCGTACCTGGACGTCACCGTGGAGGCCCCCTGGGATGCATCGCACCTGTTGCGCATCGCCGTCGGGCACGTCTCCCGGCTGATGGAGACCGAGGACATGCTCGTCCGCGCCTCTGCGTGGGCCGAGCCCCATCGGGCTTACCAGGTGGACGCGGCCGACGGCGAGCGCGCGGCCAGCCTGCGCGTGCGCCACGCTCCCTCGCCCCTGCTGCGCATCGTGGCGGAGGGCACCGCCGGCGTGGCCGAACTGATGCTCCGGGATGGGATCCCCGAGGTGCGCTTCACCTCGCCCGGCGGCGAGGACCTGCGCTACCGCGCGGATGACGTGGACCACTGGGCGTTGGAGGCGGCGCGCGCGGCCGACCCGGACCAGCGTGACGACCGACTGCGGGCCGAATGCCAGGGTGCCTTCCTGGACGCCATAGAGCGGGCCGTCGCAACCGGCGAGGTCCAGACCTCCGCTTGCTGCCGCCGGCCGGCGCTGCACCTGGTGGAAGGGCCTGCGGGTGTCCGTCAGGAGCAGGGTGGGCGCGCTCTGCGTCCCCGGACAGGCGCGCTCAGGCTCGTCGTCTCCTAGCGCACTCGGGCCGCCGGGGCGGCTGTGCTAACTTCCCGGCGTCACCGGGCGGGGTGGCGCGCTGGGAGGGGCTACATGCCACTGTCGTTGGAGGACCGCTTCGCGATCCAGGACCTGGTTGCCCGGTACAACACGGCGATCGACAGCGGGGACGCGGAGACGTGGGCCTCCATGTTCACGCCGGACGGCACGTTCGAAAGCGGTGGGCGGGTCCACCAGGGCACGGACGCGCTGACCACGTTCGCCCGCGGCTTCGCGGAGCGGCTGGCTGGCTCCCGGCACTGGAACAACAACATGATCGTGGAGGGCGACGGCGACGAGGCGACGCTTCGCTGCTACCTGCTGCTGATGCGCGCCGGCCAGGTGGTGACCAGCGCCCAGTACCAGGACACGCTCCGCAGGGTGGACGGCCAGTGGCGCTTCGCCTCTCGACGCGTGGTGCCGGACGCCCAGGCGTAGCAGATGGCCCTTCCGCGCCCGGACCGCGGCTACGTGCTGGTCACGGGCGCGTCCACCGGCATCGGCCGCGCGACCGCGGTGCACCTGGACGCGCTGGGCTTCCGCGTGATTGCCGCCGTGCGGCGGGAGACGGACGCGCTCCGGGTGCGCGAGGAGGCGTCCGGGCTCCTCTCCGCGATCCTCCTGGACGTGGCGGACGATGACTCCATCGAGGCGGCTCGATCGCAGGTGGAGGCTCTGGTGGGCGATCGCGGTCTGGCCGGGCTGGTCAACAACGCCGGCATCGCCGTCGCCGGGCCCCTCGAGTTCATGCCGCTCGACCGCCTGCGGTTGCAGTTCGAGGTGAACTACTTCGGCCAGATCGCGGTAACGCAGGCCTTCCTGCCCGCCATTCGTCGAGCGCGCGGCCGCGTGGTGAACATGTCCTCCATCGCCGGGCGCGTGGCGCCGCCCCTGTACGGCCCCTATACGTCCTCCAAGCACGCGCTGGAGGCTGCCAGCGACTGCCTGCGGAACGAACTTTCGCCGTGGGGCATCCACGTGGCGGTCATCGAGCCCGGGGTCATCAGCACGCCGATCTGGGCAAAGGGCGTGGCGTTCGGCCGGGAGACGGTGGAGGCGCTGCCGGAGGATGGGCGCGTCCTGTATCGCGAGATGATCGAGGCCGCGATCGCCACCGCGGAGTCGGCAGAGGACGTGGGGCTGCCGCCGGAGAAGGTGGCGCAGGCCGTGGCCCACGCGCTGATGTCCCGCCGGCCGCGGACGCGCTACTCCGTGGGCAGGGACGCGCGCCTGGGCATCCCGGCGCGGCGGCTGCTGCCGGACCGGTGGGTGGACCGCCTGCTGTGGCGGCAGGTGGGCCTCCCCGGGGCCCGGCGCCGCTTCTGACCCCTCCCCCCGCAAGCCCCGGAACGCGAGGGCCCACCTCAGCGTTTAAGAAGGAAGCGCCGTACGCTCATGATGGCGGGGCTCCCTCTGGGCGGGTAGGTCAGGGAACCTCTTTGGACACCTCCGATCCACAGCGCCGACTACAACTGCTCCTCTGGGGCGGCATTGCGCTCGTCGCGCTCATCGCCGCCGTCCTGATCGCCACCTCCTCCGGCGATGGTGGTGGCCTGCGCATCCTGGGGATGGGCGATGCCGAGGCGGGCACCTCCCCCGCCACCGCACCCCGTGAGATCGACCAGTTCCGCGGCGAGGATGGCGAGCCGGTAGTCCAGCAGGACTCCGTGGAGGCGTTTGCCGCCGCGCACGGCGACCCGCCGAACACCGACTTTGCGCGCCTGCGCATCCCCTCGATCAGCGTGAACGCGCCGGTGGGCCGCTGGATCGTGGACGCCTCGATCATGCCGGAGCCGTACGGGCCGGTGGACGTTGCGTTCTATGACCTCTCCGGCTGGGACGGGTTGGGCGGATTCCCGGGAGAGGGCGGCAATGCCGTCTTCGGCGGCCACGTGGACCTGAACCGAGACGTGGCCTACGCCGGCGCCCACTACCGCGGCCCCGCCGTCTTCTGGGCGCTGGACGCGCTCGCTCCGGGGACCATCATCGAGGTGGACTACGCGGGCGAGACGTTGCAGTACGCGGTGGTCTGGACGGAGGACGTCTCCGCCAGCGACGGCACGGACTGGCGGCAGTACTGGAGCAGCGACGTGGAGGTGGACTCCATCACGCTCTTTACGTGCGGCGGGGAGTTCGACTTCTCCACGCTTTCGTATAGCCATCGGACGGTCGTGCGCGCGGAGCGCATCTAGCGCCCATTGCGACCGGACTTGTTGACGCCTGCGGCGCATGACTTCGTCATGCGCGCGGGCCGCATCGGCACGGGCGAGGGATGGCGGCGCCGGACAGTGTTCGTGAGCCTGATCCGTGGGGTGACTCGCCCCGAACATGGATCAGAAGGAGGCCGCCGTGCTTGGTTACGCACTGCTGTTCCTCGTACTTGCCCTGGTGTTCGCGGTCCTGGGCTTCGGCGCCCTGGCCGGGATCGCCGCCACGTTTGCCAAGATCATCTTTGTCGTGGCGCTGGTGCTGCTGGTGGTCTCGTTGATCACTGGACGCAGGACAGCCGTCTGACCCCTCGCGGGTCAGGACGGCTCACCAGGGGAGGTAGTCCACCTGTACCGCACCCCGCACCTCAACGGCGCAACCGTTGCCCGCGAGGTACAGGTTGACGAACCTCCCCAGCCCGTCCGTGCGCACGCCGATGGACCAGGACTCGTCCCAGGTGATGCCCTCCGCGTAGAGGATCCCGTCCGCGTCCACCGCGCCCCATGACTCGTCCAGGTCCTCCTCCACGTAGATCAGCGCATCGCCGCCCTCGTACACCTCGATGATCACGGGGTGACTCGCGGAAGCCGGGCCTTCGTCCTCGGTGTCCGCGCACACGGACCACGACCACTCGTCCAGCAGGTAGCCCTGGTACCGCCCGGGGCGGGGCGGCGTCTGGGGCTCGGGTTCGGACGGGATGGCGGCGGTGGCCACTGCCACGGGCGTGGCCGAGGCCGCGAGGGCAGCGACGCCTTCCAGTGCGGCCGCGCTCACACCGATCGCCAGGCGGTCGCGGATGAGGAGCGGCTCGATGATCGAGGTCGCGAGCGCGATGACCTCGCCGCACGCGGAGACCACCGCGCTGCCGCTGTCGCCGGGCGCGAGCCTGCCGCTGAAGATGGCAATCTCGTCCTCGCGGAGCGGGGCCTCCTCGAAGGCCATCGCGATGACGTGGGCCCACTGCGCACTCGGTTCGATGTAGTGCAGGCTGCGCTCAATGCCGCGGCGCTCCGAAAAGCCGTAGGACCAGACGTCGTCGCCGCCGCCCACGGGGTCATCCAGGAACTCCAGCGTGTTCGCCAGCACCAGGTCCGAGCGGACGGCGGCCACGTCCAGTCGGGCGTCCAGCATCACGACCGCGCCGGGAAACTCCTGCACTCCTCGATGGAGGGTGACCTGCTGGTAGCCCTCCACGACATGCGCGGCCGTGAGGTAGAGGCCATCCCCTACGTGGAAGGCCGTGCCGCTGGTCTCGCGCGTCTCGATGCGCGTGGACGACGCGCGCAGGCGCTCGCGCGCGACCTCCGGGTCGCACGAGGGCGACTCGGCGAGCGGGGTGTCCTCCGCCGGTATGCGTGCGGCGAGCCCCGGCCCGCAAGCAGCGCCCGCCAGAGCGAGCGCCAGCAACAGCCCGAGCGCGGCGCGGCTGAGCGGGCTACGCGCCGGAGGCATCGCCCGGCGCTAGGAGAAGTGGTCCGTGATGTAGTGGTCCGCGCGGATGGCGGCGGTGGCGCCGTCGCCCGCGGAGGAGACCACCTGACGGGCGGCGTCCGCGCGCACGTCCCCTGCCACGAAGAGGCCCGGGACGGGCGTCTCCATCCAGGCGTTGACGCACGCGTGCTTGCCGGCGTCCAGGGGCACCAGGCCCTCCAGCAGGTTGGAGTTGGGCGTCTGGCCAATGAAGATGAAGACGGCGCTGACCGGCAGGCGTGACGTCTCGCCGGACTTCAGGTTCTTCACCGTCACTGCCTCCACCTCTGTCTCGGTGGAGTTGTGGTGGATCGCTTCCACCACGGAGTCCCAGATGAACTCCATGTTCGGGGACGCGAACGCCCGCTCCTGCAGCACCTTCTGGGCGCGCAGTTCATCGCGGCGGTGGATCAGGGTGACCTTGGAGGCGTAGCGCGTGGTGAAGACCGCTTCCTCCACGGCCGCGTCGCCGCCGCCCACAACCACCACTTCCATGCCCTTGAAGAAGGCAGCGTCACAGGTGGCGCAGTAGGAGACGCCCTTGCCGGTCAGTTCTACCTCGCCGGGGACGCCCAGCTTGTTGGGGTCCGCGCCGGCGGTCACGATGGTGGACCGGGCGATGAAGTCGCCGCCACCGTCCGTCTGCACGAAGAAGCGGCCATCCTCCAGCACGGTCAGGTCGCTGACACGGGCGTAGACCGTCTCCATGCCGAACTTCTCGGACTGCTGGTGCATGGCCATCGCGAGTTCAAATCCGCCGACGCCTTCCGGGAAACCGGGGTAGTTCTCCACGCGGTCGCTCGTGGCGATCTGGCCGCCCAGCACGCCGCCTTCGAATAGCACCGTTGAGCGCAGCGCTCGCGAGGCGTAGAGGCCGGCCGCGAGGCCCGCAGGGCCGCCGCCGATGATCGCAATGTCGATCTCGCGGGCGGCAGTGGTGTCATTCGAGTTGGTCACGGAGTTGCCTCCATCAGGCGTGTCGTGCGTTCAGCGTACTAGCGGTTACTCACGGGCAGGAGGGGTCGGGACACGACCGAGGGCAATCCACCCGGCCAGCAAGCGCTGAAGCCAGGCGGACTGCCCCCGGTGTGGTTCCCGTCCTTGGACGTCGCTTACGCGAGCGCGGCGTCCAGGTGCTTGGCCAGGTCGCTCTTGGGGCGGAAGCCCACGACCTGACCGGAGATCTCGCCGTCCTTGAAGATGAGCAGCGTGGGGATCGAGCGGATCCCGAACTGCGAGGCGACGCGCGGGTTGTCGTCCGTGTTCAACTTCACGAACTTCACCTTGCCGTCGTACTCGTTGGAGAGTTCCTCAACCACGGGGCCCACCATGCGGCAGGGGCCGCACCACGGGGCCCAGAAGTCGACCAGCACGGGCAGGTCGCTCTTCAGGACGTCCGTCTCAAACGTCGCGTCGGTGGTGTCAGTAGGGTGGGCCATCGTGGGTCCTTTCATCTGCTCGGTCGGTGCGGGCGGCACTCGATGCTCGTCCCGCTCAGGGGCGGGCGCTTCCGCGGGGAGGGCAGCGCCCGCTGCCCCGACGGGATCCCAGGTGTGCGTGCTCCTGCATCGTTGACAGGGATCCCGCCTCGCACGTACCATCCTAGATACCCGGAGGGGGTATGTCAACTCTCTCTGGCGCCCCGCCGGCCACCCGTCCCCCGGACGGCCGAATGGCGGTGGCTACGGCCGATTCGGGGACACGCACCCCGGGGCCACGAGGAGGACGGGCGATGACCGCCACCGGCAACACCGCAGCCGAACAGCACGACCCCACTGGCGCCGCACCCGCTGCTCCGGGACACGACCCGCTGCTCACGCGCCTGCGTCGCATCGAGGGCCAGGTGCGCGGGATCGCCCGCATGCTGGAGGACGGCCGCACCTGCGAGGACGTGGTCACGCAGTTGATGGCCGTGCGCTCCAGCATTGACACCGTGGGCGCCTCGGTCCTGGACCAGCACCTCTGCCAGTGCGTGGAGGGCAAGGACCCCGTGGACCAGGTGGTGGCCCTGCGCGAGGCCATGAAGTTGTGGTGGCGCTTCGCTCCCGCCGCCGGTGCCGTGGGGCCAGACCCCGGCCTCCCCGGCGCGTCCTCGCCGCTGCCCATCGAGTAGCAGGCACCCTCCCCCGCGTCCCCTCGACCGCGCGGCCGGCGCTTAGGTGACGCTGGCCGTGCAGACGGGGGAAGTCCCTCATACGGAGCGCCAGAGGCCAGCCGTAACGTGACCCCACAGCCGGTAGGTGCTGGAGGGGGTCGCGCGCGTGGGTCAGTTGGTCTCCCGACTCTCCGAGATGTGGAACAGCCTTTCGCCCGCCCGGAAGGGCCTGCTCACGGCCAGCGGCGTGGGCCTGGTGGCGCTCCTCCTGGTCCTCAACTCCTGGGCCGGGCGCACCGAGTACGTCACCCTCTACACCAACCTGGACGCCGCGGACTCCGGCTCCATCGTGGAGCAACTGCGGACGCGTGGGATCCCGTATGAACTGAGCGCCTCCGGCGCCACCGTGCGCGTCCCCGCCGGCCAGGCGGACGAATTGCGCGTGGACTTCGCCACCCAGGGCCTGCCGCAGGGCGGCCAGGTGGGCTTCGAGATCTTCGAGGGCAACTCCTTCACGGCCACGGACTTCGTCCAGCGCCTGAACTTCCAGCGCGGCCTGCAGGGTGAACTCTCCCGCACCATTGAGACGTTCCCGCAGGTGGAGCGCGCGCGCGTCCACCTGGTGATGCCGGAGCGCTCGCTCTTCGTGAACGATCAGAGCCCCGCCACGGCCTCCGTGGTGGTGTCCCTGGCGCCGGGGCGGGCGCTGCAGGCCACGGAGGTCAGCGGCATCGCGCACCTCGTGTCCGGTGCGGTGGAGGGGCTGTCCAAGGAGTTCATCACCGTCCTGGACCAGTACGGGGCGATCCTCTACGACGGTCAGCAGATGGCCGCCAACGACGGCATGGGCCTGAGCGGCACGCAACTGACGCTGCAGCAGGAGTACGAGCGCCGCCTGGAGGCGGACGTGCAGTCCATGCTGGACCGCGCGCTGGGCCCGTCCCGCTCCGCCGTCTCCGTGAGCGCCGTCCTGAACTTCAACCGCGTGGAGACGCAGCGCGAGTCCTACTCCGCGCCGCAGGACGGCACGCCACGCTCCAGCAGCACCGTCCAGGAGTCCTACACCACCGGCGAGGTGGACGCGGCCGGCCAGGTGCCCGGCGCCATCACCAACGTCCCCGGCGCCAACGAGAACCTCCCCACCATCGAGACGGCCGCCGCCGCGGGCGCCGGGACGTTCTACTCCCGCACGGAGACCACCTCCAACTTCGAGGTGGACAAGACCACCACCGTGGAGGTGGAGGCACCGGGCCGGGTGGAGCGCCTGTCCGTCTCGCTGCTGCTGGACGAGAGCGTGACTCAGGCGCAGGCGGACGCGCTACGCGACACGGTGGCCGCCGCGGTAGGCATCACCGTGGACCGGGGCGACCAGGTTGTGGTCTCGCGCCTGCCCTTCGACCGCACGGCGCTGGCGGAGGCGCAGGAGGCATTCCAGGCCGCCGCGGCCAGCGAGCAACTCTACGGCTACGCCCGCATGGCGCTGCCCGTGCTGATGCTGCTGGTGGGCTTCATCTTCTTCCGGCTGCTGGTGCGGTCCGTGAACCGTCGTGCGGTGCGCGCCTTTGACATGGGGGCGGGCGTGCCGGCGCTGGCCGGAGCCGGAGCCGGTGGCCGCGGTGAGATCGGCGAGGCCGTGGGCGCCCTGCGTGCGCTGCCCCAGCCGGACGAGGTCCGCCGTAGCGACCTGGAGGTGTCCATTGAACGCATGGCCAAGAACAACCCGGAGAGCATCTCCGAGGTTGTCCAGGCCTGGCTGCGGGAGGACTAGCCCGGCATGGTGGCGGAACTGGACAAGCGCAGTAACCCCTTTGCCACCGCCCGCGGCCGTCGCCGCGCGGCCGCGTTCCTGATCGCCCTGGGGCCGGAACTGGCGGCGGAGGTCCTCCGCCAGATGCCGGAGGACGACATTGGCCGGCTCACCTGGGAGATCGTGGGCATCGGCCAACTCTCCGCCCAGGAGCGCGAGGACATCCTGGCGCACTTCTATGAGACCGCGCTGGGCCGCGACTTCGTCTCCGTGGGCGGCCTGGAGTACGCCCAGGAGATGCTGGAGAAGGCGATCGGCAAGGACCGCGCCTCCGAGATCACCTCGCGGCTCGGGAAACACGCCGGCGCCAAACCCTTCGCGTTCCTGCAGCAGGTGGACACCAAGGACATGGTGAACTTCCTGCGGAACGAGCATCCGCAGGTGGTGGCGCTGGTGCTGGCCTACCTCCCCACGGACCGCGCGGCGGAGGTGCTGGCGCACCTGCCCGAAGAGGTGCAGCCGGAGATCTCCGTGCGGGTGGCCATGATGGAGCGGACCTCGCCGGACGTCATCGAGGACGTGGAGACGGTGATCCGTTCCCGCCTGGGCACGAACTTCTCGCCACGCGCGGAACTCACCGCGGCCGGCGGCATTGACGCCGTGGTGGAACTGCTCCGCCGCGTGGACCTGGCCACGGAGAAGGTGATCCTGGAGGGCCTGGAGCGCACGGACCCAGAGACCGCCAACGAGGTCCGCAAGCGGATGTTCGTCTTCGAGAACGTCACGCTGCTGGACGACCGCTCCATCCAGCGCGTGCTGCGCGAGGTGGACTCCAAGGACCTGGGCCTGGCCCTCAAGGGTGCCACGGAAGAGGTGCGCGGCCGCATCGTCGGCAACATGTCGGAGCGCGCGTCCAAGATGCTGCTGGACGACATGGCCGCCCTGGGCCCCGTGCGCCTGGCGCAGGTGGAGGAGGCGCAGGGCCGCATCGTGGCCGTCATCCGCCGCCTGGAGGAGGCCGAGGAGGTCTTCGTCATGCGCGGCGGCGAGGACGACCTGCTTGTCTGAGATGCGCGGCCGGTTCCTGCGGGCCACCCGTTTGGGCGGCGAGATCGCGCTCGGCGTGGACGGGCGCCCGCGCCTGGCGGACGACCCGCTGTCCGGGATGGTGGGCGGCACGCCGGCGGAGACGCAGGAGGCCGTGGACATTGTGGAGGAGGCGCGCCGCCGCGCGGACGACCTGGTCCGCCACGCCGCGCTGGAGGCGTCCGGCATCCGCGAGCAGGCACGCCAGGCGGGCGAGGCGCTGGGCTACCAGCAGGGCGCCGCGCAGGCGCGCGCGGAGGTCGCGGAGGCGCTCGCCCTGGTGCAGGCGGTGGCGCGGGAGGGCAAGGCCGCCCGAGACGAACTGCTGCGCCGTTCCGAGCACGAGATGGTGGAGATGGTGATCGCCGCGCTGCGCTCCGTGCTGGGCGCCTGGGCGGACCACGACCCCGCGCTGGTGGAACAGACCGTGCGCCGGGCGCTGGACCGGGCAGGCTCACAGAACGTGGTGCGCATCCGCGTCCACCCTCAACAGGCGGACGGCGTGGTGGCCTACCTGGCCCGCGACCACGGCGACGCCCCCGCCTTCGAGGTGCTGCCGGACGGGGCGATCCGGCTGGGCGGTTGCGTGGTGGACACGGCGCACGGCCGCGTAGACGCGCGGCTGGACTCCCAACTGGATGCCATTGCCCGCCTCCTGCGCGAGGCGACGCCCATAGAGGCGTACCCCACGCCCGTGGAGTCGCTGCTCGACGACGCGGAGCGCGAGGCCGGCGCACGCGAGGAGGCCGCGGATGCCGCCTGAGGCGCCCGTCACTCCGTCGCTGCACCGCTATCGCGCGCTGCTGGAGGCCGCCGCCCCCATGACGGTGGAGGGCCGCGTGCGCGAGGTGGTGGGGCTGCTCGCGGAGGTGGACGGCATCCCCGGCCGCCTGGGCGAGATGTGCCGCGTGGAGCGCGTGGGCGGCGGCACGGCCATCGAGGCGGAGGTCGTCGGCTTCAAGGGCGAGCGCACGCTGGTCATGCCGCTGGGCGACCTGCACGGCGTGCAGGCGGGCGCACGCGTGGTGGCGCGCGGCGGGCTGCTCACGGTCCCGGTGGGGCCGGAGGTGCTGGGCCGCGTGCTGGACGGCCTGGGACGGCCCATCGACGGGCGCGGGCCGGTCCTGGCTGCGCACCGACAGCCGCGGGACGGCGGTTCGCCGCACGTCCTGGAGCGCGCCACCATCACGGAACCGCTGTCCACCGGCGTGCGGGCCATCGACGGCCTGCTGACGTGCGGGATGGGCCAGCGCATCGGCATCTTCGCCGGCTCCGGCGTGGGCAAGAGCACGGTGCTCTCCATGATCGCGCGCCACGCCTCCACGGACGTCAACGTCATCGCCCTCATCGGCGAGCGCGGCCGCGAGGTGCGCGAGTTCATCGAGGACAACCTGGGCCCGGAGGGCCTCGCGCGGAGCGTGGTGGTGGTCTCCACCTCGGACGAGCCGGCGCCGCTGCGGCTGAACGCGGCGTGGGTGGCCACCACGATCGCGGAGGAGTTCCGCGCGTCCGGCCTCAACGTCACGCTGCTCATGGACTCCGTGACGCGCTTCGCCATGGCCCAGCGGGAGATCGGCCTGGCGCTGGGCGAGCCCCCGGCGATGAAGGGCTACACGCCCTCCGTCTTCGCGAACCTCGCCCGGCTGCTGGAGCGCGCCGGGACGGGGACCGCGGGGACGATCACTGCCTTCTACACCGTGCTGGTGGAGTCGGACGACCTCACGGAGCCGGTCACGGATACGGTGCGCGGCACCCTGGACGGCCACATCGTGCTCTCGCGCGAACTGGCCGCGGAGAACCACTACCCCGCCATCGACGTGCTGCAGTCCGTCTCACGCGTGATGCCGGCCATCACCTCGCCGGAGCACCAGGCGGCCGCGGGCCGGATGCGCGAGTACCTGGCGCGCTACCGCCGTTCCCGCGACCTGGTCTCGATCGGCGCGTACCAACCGGGGTCCGACCCCGCCCTGGACGAAGCGCTGCGCCGCCTGCCGGACATCGACAACTTCCTGCGACAGCGCCCCCACCAGGCGCAGACGCTGGAGGCCACCATCGGCGGGCTGCTGCTCGCGGTGGGGGACGCCGCACCACAGGCGCCCCAGGTCCCGCAGCCACAACAGCCCGCGCCACTCGAGGAGGCGTCGGTGCCGCTCGCGCCGGACGCCGTGGACGCGCATCCCACAGGCGGTGACGCGTGACCGCGCGCCCGTTCCGCTTCGAGCCGCTGCTGAACCTCGCCGAGCAGCGCGAGGAGCAACAGACGCTCGCCCTCGCCGCCGTCACGGCCGAGGAGCGTGCCGCGCGGGACGCCCTGGCGGCGTTGGAGCGCGAACGCGAGCGCGCCTACGCGCAGTTCGCCGCGTCGGACGGGCCGTTGGACGCGGAGCAGCACCTGGCCGTCGTGGCCTACGCGGGCCGCCTCACCCGGGAGATCGAGGAACAGCAGGCCGTCCTGGCGGAGGTGGGCGAGCGCGTGGCGCGGGAGCGCGATGCGCTGATGGAGGTGGTGCGCGAGCGTCGCTCCTTCGAGCACCTGCGTGACCAGGACGAGGCCGTCGCGGCGCAGGAAGAGGGCCGGCGGGAGGCCAGCGCCGTGGACGACCTCAACATGGCCCGCCACGCCCGGGGCGCGCGCAGCGCGCGTGCGGCCGGCGACGGCATGGACCGGTAGGGACGGGAGGTACGGATGCTGAACCAGATCCTGGGGAGCGGATTCGACGTGGCGCGGCAGGCCCTCAACGGCCTGAGCCGCCGCCAGACGGCCATCGCCGCGAACGTCGCGAACATCGACACGCCCGGCTACCAGCGCCAGGAAGTGACCTTCGAGGACGCGCTGCGTGTGCAGACGGGCGCGCGCGCGTCCGGCCTGCAGGCGACCGACGCGCGCCATTTCACCGCCACGCCGATCAGCGGGGGCGCCATGGCGGACGGGGGCACGCGCTCCCGCGACGTGGTGGCGCAACGCAACGACGCCAACGACGTCAGCATCGACGAGGAGATGTTGCTCCTGGTCGATACGCAACTGCGGTTCCAGGCGCTGTCCCAGACCACGGGCAGGCGGCTGACCACCCTGAGGTCCGTGATCCGCGGCCAGTAGGCCGCGCCCACGGAGAGAGGAGGGGGCCATGAGCCTCTTCGGCAGTCTCAAGATCTCGGCCTCGTCGCTGTTCGCGCAGCGGCTGCGCATGGACGTGATCGCCAACAACGTGGCCAACGTGGACTCCACGCGCGGCGAGAACGGACAGCCGTACCGGCGCCAGTCCGTCGTGTTCCGGGAGCAGGCACAGGAAACCTCCTTCGGCAACGTGCTGGGGCGCGCCACGGGCAACCGGGCGCTCAGCGGGGTGCAGGTCACGGAGATCCATCGCGACACGTCCGCGCCTCGCAAGGTGCACGAGCCGACCCACCCGGACGCGGACGCGGAGGGGTACGTCTACCTCCCCAACATCGACGTGGTGACGGAGATGACGGACCTGGTGTCCGCGTCCCGCGCCTACCAGGCGTCCACCACCGTCATCAACGCCACGAAGTCGCTGGCCCAGAGCGCGCTGAGCATCGGGCGCGGCTAGCCACTTCGCGAGGGCGATAGCGGGCGGGCGACACGGCCCGCGGTACGGAGACACGGATGGCCATTCCCGGCATTTCCAGCATCGGCGGCAACGTGGGCGGCGCGGGCTTCGGACCGGGCGGCATTGGCGCCGGCGGCAACATCGGGACCGTTGCGGGCGCGCCGCAGGACCCGGGCGCGGCATCCGGCAACTCCTTCCAGCAGATGCTGGACGCGCTGTCCGGCACCTCCGCGGACGCGGACGGCGCCATTGCGGACCTGGCCATGGGCGGCGAACGCGACCTGCATGACGTGGTGCTGTCCGTGGAAATGGAGGCCATGGCCTTCGACCTGGCAGTGCAAATCCGTAATCGGTTGGTGGAGGCCTATTCAGAGGTTTTCCGGATGCAGGTCTGACCTCGCAGCCGTCAGTCTGAGCGTTGAACCCCCGACGGAGGCCGCGTTGGCCACCGCGGAGGACAGGGACGGAGCGCGAATGCTGTGACGTCACTACTGGCACCGGGCCTGATCACGGGCTCGGCGCCGCCGGCGAACGGACCGCCGGACGGGCACCTCTCCGGGAGTACCGGAGGCGCACCCGATCCCACGTCCCCGTTCGCACAACTGCTCGCCGCGGCACGCGCGGTGATGCAGGGCGGCGAGACGGCAACGCCACCTGAGGGTGGCACACCGTCCTCGTCGGAACCGGGGCCCACCCCGGCGGATCTCCTGGCGGCGCTGATGGCGCTGGTCCAGGGGGCGAACCCGCCGGACGAGGGCAGCCCGGAGTCGGCGGAGACGGACCTCTCCCTGCTGGACCGCCCTGCGGGGGCGGGGGAGGACCACATCAAGGACGGCCCGGCAATGGAGCCGGGCGCTGCGGAGGCACGGATGGCCCTCCTTGCATACGGCGCAGTTGGAGCACCGCTCCCAAGCACGGACGCCCCGGAGACGGCACTGCCGTCCCTGGACGCGGACGCGCGTGACCTGGCCGTGGCCCTGGAAATGGCGGCACGCGCCGCGATTGCGCAGGGCACCGAGGGGTCGGCCACCAGCGGCGGTGCGGGCCCGCAGTCCGGCTCGCAGCCGGCCCCCATCAGCCCGGCCGTGCAGGCTGCGGTCGAGCAGGTCCTGCGGGACGCGGGCGTGACGCCCGGCCCGGACGCCCTGGCCCCCGCTGACGCCGTTGCAGCGACGCCCCCTTCGGAGGCGTCCGGTGAGGTGACGGCCTCGGCGCTGCCGACCACGGAGACGGCGGGCTCCCTCGCCGCTCCGGAGGGCGGGACAGCGAGCACCTCGGTGACTCAGCCGGCCGTGCCGGAGCAGCCGCCCTCGTCGCCCGCCGGGATGACGGCACAGGTGGAGACGGAAGCGCAGCCGGCCCTGCCGGCGGCGGACCGTGACCTGGGCCAGCCCTTCGCCTCCACGGTCGGGGCGTCTCAGCAGTTCGTCGCGAACCCCGCTGCGGCGCCGCAGGCCGCGGGGCCGACCGGCGCCGCGGAGGCGGTGAGCGCCGCGCAGCGCGTGGACGCGGCCGCGCTTCCCACCGCCCTGGTGGACACGGTGCAGAGCGCCGTGCTGCGGGGCGACTCGGAGGTGCGTCTGGTCCTGAACCCGCCGGAGTTGGGCCACCTGGACATCCGCATTGCCACCCACGAGGGCGGCCTGCGGGTGGTGCTGGAGGCGGCGCAGTCTGGCGCCCGGGACCTCCTGGAGCGGGCACTTCCGTCCCTCCAGCAGGGGCTGGAAGCGCGTGACCTGCGCGTGGACCGCCTGGAGGTCCGGGCCACGGACCCGGGCCGCGGGAGCCTGGACTCCGGCAGCACCGGCCAGCAGTCCGGTGACGGACAGGCGGGGACGGGTGACGGCCGGCCGGAATGGTCCGCCGTGGCGTCGCTCGGCCTCGGTGATGCCGGGCAGGCGGGCGCCGTGACGCCCTCGCAGCAGACGGCCGGTGGCGGCCGCCTGGACGTGATGGCGTAGGGGGCGGCGATGGTGCAGAACGTCTCGAACATCGGGAAGTCCCTGGAGGACATGATCCCCACGTCCCAGCGGACAGTGGGGCGCGACATGAACCAGCAGGACTTCCTGAAGATCATGATCGAGCAACTCCGTGGCCAGAACCCGCTTTCGGAGGGGGGAGGCGCGGAGGACTTCTTCGCCCAACTGGTGCAGTTCCAGACGCTGGAGTCCATGCAGGGCATGACGAAGGCGATTGAACTGCTGGCGGAGGTCAGCAGCCTCTCGCAGTCGGCCTCGCTGATCGGGCGCACGGTGACCGCGGAGGTCCCGGTGGAGGTGGAGTTCGGTGAACTCCCGCAGCCGCCGGAGATCGTCAGCGGCCAGGTGAGCCGGGTCACCTTCGACAGCACCAACGGCGCCGTGGTGGAACTGGAGTCCGGTCTCCGGGTGCCGGTCAGCCGCGTTGTGGCGGTGGCCTGATGGCGATGGTGCCGGGCATTGGCCTGGGCGGTATCCAGCCGGCCGACCTCCAGCCGGGGGTCGGGCGTCCGGCGCCCGCGCAGGGTGGTGACGCCTTCGGGCTCCACTTCTCCAAGCACGCCTCGCGTCGCATCGAGCAGCGCGGGGTGACGCTGGACGAAGGGCGGATGCAGCGCCTGGAGCGAGCGGTGGGCCAGGCGGAGGCAAAGGGGTCCAAGGACTCGCTGATCCTGCTGGACGAACTCGCCCTGGTCGTGAGCGTCCAGAACCGCACGGTGGTCACCGCCGTGGATGACGCCAGCCGGAAGGAGCACGTCTTCACCAACATCGATTCGGTCGTGATCGCTCAGTAGCGCCCGGGCGAGACCCGACGGACGCGACAGCCAGGAGGGCGCGCAGGGACAGAAGACACAACTCGGCAACACGGACGGCTGGACCTGTTCCAGGGGGCCGTCCGCGCATGGAAGCAACACGGCCTCTCGCGACTCGAGGGGCCGGCCACGACAGGGAACGTCGCGCCGGGGAGAGTCCCGGCGAGGCCCCACTGGGAACAGGACATCCGATCATGATGAAGGCGCTGTTCGCGGCCATTGCCGGCCTGCAGAACCACATCACGTACATGGACGTGGTGGGGAACAACATCGCGAACGTGAACACGCAGGGCTTCAAGGCCAGCCGCGTCACGTTCCAGGACATGCTCACTCAGACCATCTCCGGCGCGTCCGCGCCCACGGAGAACCGAGGCGGCACCAACCCGCAGCAGGTGGGCCTGGGCATGAAGATCGGCGGCGTGGATGTCCTGCACACGCAGGGCTCGCTGCAGGCCACCGGGCGCAACACGGACTTCGCGATCCAGGGCAGTGGGTTCTTCATCGTGCGTGACGGCGCACGGACCTTCTACACCCGGGACGGCGCCTTCGATGTGGCCGTCACGGGCGAACTCGTGAACCCGACCAACGGCTTCAAGGTCCAGGGCTGGCGCGCCGACACCAACGGCGTGACAGACCTCGACCAGCCGCTCGACTCGATCATTATCCCGCTCGGCCAGTCCATCGCCGCGCAGGAGTCCACCCAGGTGACGCTGCAGGGCAACCTGAACGCGGACGTCGCCGCCGGCGAGTCGTTCAGCACCACCATCGACGTGTATGACTCGCTGGGCGCGCCGCACCCGGTGACCATCACCTACACGAAGACGGCGACCGCCAACGAGTGGGACGTGGAGGCATCCGGTCCGGACCTCACCGCCCCGGTGAACGGGAACCCCGCCACGGTGGTCTTCGACGCGTCCGGTCGGCTGACGACGCCGGCGGCCGGCACGCCACTGGAGTTCCCGCTGGTGCTGACGGCGGCTGCCGCCAACGGCGCCACGGCCGCCATCACGGTGGACGCGAACGTGGACGCGCTGACGCAGTTCTCCGGCCCGGGCACCATTGCACCCACGTTCAACAACGGCTTCTCCGCCGGATCGCTCGTGTCGTTCTCCGTGGGCCCGGGCGGTGACATCACCGGCATCTTCTCCAACGGCACCACGCGACCGCTGGGCCAGATCGCGATGGCGCAGTTCACCAACCCGGCCGGCCTCCAGAAGTCCGGCTCCAACCTGTTCGAGTCCACCTCCAACTCCGGCGTCCCGGGCATCGGCACTCCGGGCACCGGTGGCCGCGGCTCGATCGGTGCTGGCGTGCTGGAGGGCTCCAACACGGACCTCGCCCGTGAGTTCACCAACGTGGTGATCGCGCAGCGAGGCTTCCAGGCCTCCAGCCGCATCATCTCCACGGCGGACCAGATGCTGGAGGGCCTGGTCAACCTCATCCGGTAGCGCGGGAGAGCCCTGACGGCGGGCGCGCGCGGGCGGCTGCGGCGCGGGACACCACCCGAGTCTGACCGAACGCTCGCGATCCGCCGCCAGTGGCGCCCTCGCAGGCGGCGAGGGCTTCAGATTGCGGCGCGACTGCCGAAGATCGTGCTGCGGGGCGTGTGCCCATCGTCCGGCGTGACCTCTGTGGACACATGGGCGTGCGCTCGGCCAGCACGCGAGGGGCGGCGCAACGGAGAGACAAAACCTTCATGTCCGGAACCTTGCCGGAGTCCTACCGGCGGCTTGCTTCCTTTTCCCAGCGCCTGCCGGCGGGCAGCCGGCTGTACGAACAGGGAGCAGTGCCAGACCGCCTCTACGTCGTCCTCAAGGGCCAGGTGCTCTTCGAGGCGTTGTCCGAGCAAGGGGAGCCGGAGGTGGTGGCCGCCGCCGGCCCCGGCGGCCTGGTGGGCCACGTGGCCGCCATCACCGGTCGTCCCACCTCCGCCGCCGCGCGCGTAGAGGTGGACACGGTGCTCCTGGCCGTGGCCCCCAGCGCCCTGGTGGAGGTCCTTCGGGAGGCGCCTGAACTGGGCGTGCAACTGATCCACGCATTCGCCGGCGTGGAGGAAACCGAGGATGCTGCCCCGGAGGACGCGCCGCCCGAGGAGGGCGCGCCGGAAGACGCGGACACCGTCACCATCCAGGGCACGTACGACCTGAACCTGTTTTTCACGGACACCGCTGTGTGCCCGGTCTCCCAGACGCGCTTCCAGTTCCTGCGCGTGCGCACCCGCGCCGTGCGCCCCTCGCAGCGCGACTCCGACTTCCACGTGCGCTACCACGGCGTGGACCCCACCAGGTACGGCGTGGTGGTCTGCCCCACGTGCGCTTACGCCTCCTACTGGGATGACTTCACCAAGATGGATGAGACCGCGCGGGCCCGCCTCTGGGAGGACCGCGAGGCGCGCATGGCGCTGGCCGATGGAGCGCTCTCGGGCGTCCGGGACAGCGAGGCGGCCGTCCGCGTGCTGGAACTCGCAATGCGCTGCTACGAGGTGCGCGGCGCCAACGACAGCCGCCGCGCCGTGCTCCAGCACCGCCGCGCGTGGGTGGAACGCGACGAGGGCAACGAAGCCGCCGAGCAGACCTGGCTTGCCCGCGCCCGCGAGTCCTACCAGCGCGCGTTCGAGAGCGACACGCGCATCTCAGAGGAGGCGGCGGCCCGCATCGCCTACTTGGTCGGTGACATCTCGATGCGGCTGGGCGATTCCCAGGAGGCGGCGCAGTGGCTGGAGACGGCGGTGCGCGTGGCGCCGCAGACCTCCTCCGGCATCGTCCGTACCGCGCGTGACCGCCTGCAGGACGTCCGCGATCTCATCAAGCGGCAGCGGTCGGCGGCCTGATGCGCGGGACGCTCCTGCTCACGGCGGGTGCGTTCGCGCTGTTCGCGGTGGCCCTCGCGTGGCCGGGCGGGCCGCGCTCGGCGGAGCCGCTGCTGGTCGCGGACCTGCGTGGCCACGCGCTCATCGTCCTGGACCCCACACGGCCGGAGGACGCGCGCCGCATTGCTCTGCCGGGTGCTCCGCACGAGTTGCTCCGCCTGCCGGATGGCCGCGTGGTGACGTCGCTGGAGCAGTCCGGTGCGATCGCGTTCGTGGACGTGGACAGCCAAGCCGTGGAGGTGCTGGAGGTCGGCGGGCTCCCGCACGGGCTCGCCCTGGCGCCGGGTGCGTCGGCAGGGGCGGACGTGCTGCTCGTGACGGACCGCGCCGTGAGCGCCGTACGGCGTTTCGCACAGCACGGCCCTGGCTGGCGTGAGATCGAGTCGTTGCCCTCGGAGGCGTGGCCGCACGCGGTGGCGGTGCTGCCGAGCGGCGAGGTGGCGGTGGCCAGCGCCCAGCCGGGCAGCCTCCGGCTGGGCGAGCACCGGTACGCCACGGGCGGGCTGACGGAGAGTGTGGCGGTGGCGCCGGACGGCCGGGTCGCCGTGGCGGCGGCGCAGGACGGCCGCGTGGAGGTCTACCGGGACGGCGTGCTCCTCGAGCGCCACGACGTCGGCGGCCGGCCCGTGCGTGTCGCCTTCTCTCCGGACGGGCGCACGCTGGCGGCGGCCCTCTCCGCCGTGGGGGAGGTCGCGCTCATCCGCGGTGGCCACGTCACCATCGCCCCTGTCTCCGGGATCCCGGATGGACTCGCGTACTCCTCGGACGGCACGCTGATCTACGCCTCGGACGTCTATGCGGGCACCGTAACGGCCCTCGATCTGACCGGGCGGGTGCTCGCGGTCATTAAGGCTGGAGACGCCACCGGGGCGCTGCTCGCGTGGAGCGCCCACTAGCCGCTGTCCTCGCTGTAGCATCACGCCTCGCATCGGTCGGCCGCACTCGCTGTGCGAGAATGTGGCCTCGCCGCCTCGTATTCATGCTGCGCCGACAGGAGGCCGCCATCCTTCCGGTGGACGCCACGTGCATGCACAAGAGCGGGGGCTTCCTCCGCAAGCGCTCATGCGGGCGCACGGCCACGGGCCAGTGCGTGTATTGCGGCGAGCCGTTCTGCGACGCGCACGGCTTCCACGGCGAGGAGTACTACGAGGTCTGCGACCGTCCGCGCTGTCGCGAGAAGTATGACGACCTGGGCCACCACCGAGACTGGGTGGCGCGGCATCGCCACGACAACATGGCCGGGAACTGCGCCGCGGACGGCTGCGAGGCGGACCCGGAGATCGGCTGCCAGCGCTGCACGCTGCGGTTCTGCCCCCAGCACCTTCGCCCGCGGACCGTCCGCGAGGGCGACCTGGACCGGGTGAAGACAGTGCAGTTGATGCTGTGCCCGCACTGCTCGGAGCGCCGCCGCCTCTGGGACTGACGCGAGGCCCGCGGCCCCTTAGCGAGCGGCCACGGGATTGCGGAGCACCATGCCGCCCACGCGGACCTCGCAGACGTCGCCGGGCTGGATACGCCCGGTGGTGCCCGGCGTGCCCGTGTAGACCAGGTCGCCCTTCTCCAGCGTCATGTAGCGGCTGATCCGTGCGATGCAGGATCGAATGCCGTGGATCAGCATGCTGGTGTCAGATGATTGCTGCTCGCGGCCATTGATGAGCCCGGCGACCTCGATCTGTTCCGGCTTGAGCGACGTGTCCACCCACGGCCCTACTGCCGTGAACGTGTCGGAGGACTTGGCGCGCCACCACTGCAGGTCCGCCTGCTGCCAGTTGCGCTCTGACACGTCGTTGCCGGCAGTGTAGCCCAGGACGTACGGGTCCACCTCCTCCTCGGTCAGGTTGCGGGCGCGGCGGCTGATGACCGCCACCACCTCCGCCTCCATGTGTGCGTTCTCCGCGTCCGCCGGCAGCAGGATGGAGGCGTCCGCGCCGATGATGGACGACGGCGCCTTCAGGAAAGGCTGTGGCTCTCCCGGCGCGGGACGCGTGCCCGCGTGGTCGCGGTAGTTCACGCCGATCGCCACCACCTTGCTCGGGTTGGTGGGCGGCAGGAACTGCACAGCGGAGACCAGTTGAGACTCGCCCGTCTCCTCGCCCGGCGCGAAGAAGCTGCCTGCCACCAGGTGGACGCGCCGCCCCTTCACGATCGCCGTGGACACGCGGCCACCCACACGCACGCGCGCAACCTTCATCGGAGCCCCCTCGTCGTCTCGGTCCTTCGTCGCGCGCGAGTGTCGCGCCGCGCGGCCGATGCTATCGCGCGCGCCCACGCGCCGCATCGCGTCGGGCCTGGGCGGCGCTCGCTATCGCGCGTCGCTTGCCTCGACGATCGCGAAGGCGTGCGCGCCTTCGTGCATCGCGAGCGACACCAGGTGCATGCGCCACGTGTCGCGTCCTGCCCACGGCGTCTCGATCACTTCGTCCATCCACGCGTCCATCGAGGACGCCATCGCGGCTATCGCCTCGAAGAGCGCGGCACGCGAGTCGTGCATCGCGTCCTCCAACGCCTCGATGCTGCGAGTGCCATGGAGGTGTGCGTTCGGCGCGGCGACCGTCGCGAAGTCACGTGTGCCGTCTGCGAACGCGAGTGCGATCTCGCGCATCGCGCGGTCGTGGGATGTCACGATCCCCAGTATTTCCGCCAGATCCGCGTCAGCCGGCCGTGCTCGCTGGATCGCTTCCAGCAACTGGCGGCGGCCATCCGCCAGCGCGACGAACGGATCGATCATCGCGAGCAGGCGCTGCTCGCGTCCGTCCTCGCGACCATCCGGCTGTTGCCCGGCGTCCTCGATCATCTCGCGTCCCGTCCCTGTTCATCGCGCGCACGGAGTGTAGGAGCCGTGCCCTGCGCGGCCCTCGCTGGTGGCGGAGTGACATGCGCGCGCAGCGATCATCGTGCAAGTTGATCGCCTATCCACAGGGCGACGCCTTGTGGGTAAGTGCATGCGTGTTAGCATTTCGCGCAACAACAGCCCGAGGTTCCAGAACCGCGAGGTGCGATGATGGCCACTGCTCGGAAGCCCGCCGCAACGAAGTCGAAGCCGGCCGCCAAGAAGACCACGGCGACCGCGAAGAAGACCACGGCTGCGGCAAAGACCACCGCAAAGAAGACCACCACTGCGGCCAAGCCGGCGGTTCGGAAGACCTCCGCCGCGGCGAAGCCGGCAGCGAAGAAGACCACGGCCGCGAAGCCCGCTGCCAAGAAGACCGCGGCCAAGCCGGCTGCGAAGAAGACCGCGGCGAAGCCCGCGACGAGGGCGGCGGCCAAGCCCGCGACCCGCGCCGCGGCGAAGCCGGCGGCCAAGAAGGCTACGGCGGCCAAGCCCGCGGCGAAGAAGGCTGCTGCCAAGCCCGCCGCGAAGAAGGCCGCCGCGAAGCCGGCCGCAAAGGCGACGGCGAAGCCCGCAGCGCGCAAGACGGCCGCGGCCGCCAAGCCCGCGGCGAAGCGCGCCACTGCCACCCGAGCAGCGGCGAAGCCCGCGGCGAAGAAGGCGGCTGCCAAGCCCGCCGCTCGCGCCGCGGCCAAGCCCGCCGCTCGGGCCACAACCAGGACCACGACTTCCCGCACGAGCAAGGCTGCCCCGCGCAGCCGGGCCACGGCGAAGAAGTAGCCGCGCTCCATATTCGGGCTGTTACTGGAAGGCCCCCGGCTCAGCCGGGGGCCTTCTGGTTTCTCTGCTACGATCGCCGCCGCCGTGAGGCGCGAGGGCGGGTGACGCTCCGCGCCCACCAGGCCACCCAGCGCGCGTGAGCGGAGCCCTCGGTGCTGCAGCCGCGTCCCTACGACAACCTGCACCTCTACGACTCCCTGAGGCGCTCCACGGAGCGCCTGGAGCCGCTGGAGGACCGCACCGTCCGCATGTACGTCTGCGGGATCACCCCGTACGACGTCGGCCACATGGGCCACGCCCTGGTCTACGTGGTCTTCGACACCCTGCGTCGCTGGCTGGAGCACAACGCCTACGAGGTGCGCCACGTCCAGAACATCACCGACGTGGACGACGACATGATCCGCAAGTCTCAGGAACTGGGGATCTCCATCGCGGACCTCACCGCCCGCAACCAGGCGACCTACCTGCGTGAGATGGACGCCCTGAACGTCATGCGCCCGGACGCCTTCCCACTGGCGTCCGAGACCATCCCGCAGATCGTGGAAATGGTGCGCACGCTGCAGGAGCGGGGCTTCGCCTACGAGGTAGACGGGTACGTCTTCTTCGACACGTCGAAGTGTCCGTCCTTCGGTGCGCTGCTGGGCCTGAGCGGGGAGGAGCTGCGGAACTACCGCAACGACTCCATGCCCGCCGAGCCGGAGGAACTGAAGCGCAGCCCGCTGGACTTCCTCATCTGGCAGCCGTGCGACTCGGACGGCGCCGCCTTCGAATCGGAGTGGTGTATCGGCCGGCCCGGCTGGCACATCGAGTGTTCCGCCATGGCGTACGCCACCCTGGGGCCGCAACTGGACATCCACGGCGGGGGCAAGGACCTCCGCTATCCCCACCACGACTCCGAGATCGTGCAGTCCGAGGCGGCGACCGGCCGCTCCCCCTACGTGGGCACCTGGATGCACGTGGGCACCATGGGCCTGGACGGCCAGAAGATGTCCAAGTCGCTGGGCAACCTGGTGAAGGTCAGCGACCTGCTGGCGGAGGGCTTCTCCCCAAACGGCATCCGCCTCTCCCTGCTGGGCACCCACTACCGCGAGGACCGCGACTTCGACCGCGCGACGCTGCCCGTGTGGGAGGAGCGCGCCCGCGTGCTGGAGCGGGCCGCGCGCGACGGCCGCTCGCAGCAGGACCACCTGCGCATCCAGCCCTTCCGCAACGCCTTCCAGGACGCGATGGACGACGACCTGGACACGCCGCGCGCCATCGAGGTGCTCCTGCAGATCGCGGCTGAACTGGAAGCGGGGCGCGTGGACGCGGTCACCGGCGCACCGACGCTGATCGAACTGGGCGAGGTCCTGGGGCTGCGCCTGCGGCCTGACTAGACCGCTGCCCGTGGCGGACACCTTCCAGGAGTTCACCGATCCTCGGCTCGTCCTGCTCTACGACCACTGGAGCGACAGCCGCGACGACGTCGAGTTCTACCTCGCGTTGGCGGATGAACTTGGGCCCGCCGACCTCGTGGACATTGGCTGCGGCACTGGGGCGGTCACGTGCGAACTGGCGCTCGCGCGGCCTCGGCAGGAACGGCGGGTCAGCGGCTTCGACCCCGCGCCGCGGATGCTGGAGATCGCTCGCCACCGGCCCGGCGCGGAGCGCGTCCGCTGGGTGGAGGGCGACGCGAGCCGGCTGGAGGGCGGCGCCTTCGACCTGGCGATCATGACCGCCCACGTCCCACAGGTGATCTTCGAGCAGGACGCCTGGGCGCTGGCGTTGCGGGAGACGTATCGCGCGGTCCGTCCGGGGGGCCATCTGGCGTTCGAGTCGCGCAACCCCTCCGCGCGCGCATGGGAGGCGTGGACTCCCCAACGCTCGCAGCGGCTACTGTGCGGCACGCCGCTGGGCGAGGTGGAGCAGTGGATCGAACTGCTGGACGTGGACGGAGACCTGGTGACCTACGACATCCACTACCGCCTGGAGTCCGGCGAGGAACTGATCTCTCACGACGCCCTGCGCTTCCGGTCGCTCGAGGAGATCGAGGCCGGCCTGGCAGTCGCGGGGTTCTCGATGCAGCGGGTGTACGGGGACTGGGACCGGTCGCCGGCGCGGGCGGACAGCCCGGAACTGATCGTGGTCGCCGGCCGCGCGTGAAGCGTCCGCCCCCACGCCTACACTGGATGGATGGAGCGTGACGCGCGCCTCATCCGTCTGTCCCGCGAACATCACCACGCACTGGTGATGTCGCTGCGCATCGAGCGCGAACTGCCGGCCGCGGGGATCTCCGAGATGGCGGCGCTGTACAGCGACCTGTTGCGTTTCTGGTCCGCCGGCCTCCTGCCCCACTTCCACGCGGAGAACGAGTGCATGCTGGCGCGCATCGCCAAGCGGGACGACCCCGGCCTGCAGCACGCCGGCCGCCTCCAGCGCGACCACCGCGAGATGGAAGACCTAGTGGAGGACATGCGTGCCTCCCGCACCCCGGACGACCGGCGCGTGGCGCTGGAGCGCTTTGGCCTGCGGCTGCGCGACCACATCCGCTGGGAGGAGCGTGAACTCTTCGAGTGGATGCAGCGGTCGCTCTCGGCGGACGGAATGGACGCGATCGGCGCCCACCTGAAGCAGCACCTGCCGGAGGAGCCGCTGGCCTGTCCGATGCCGCACGACCCGTAGCGGCCCATGTCGGGCCGCATGGCGCAGCAGCGCCCTCAGTGTCCCTCGCGCTCGCGACCTGTCAGCCGGGACGCCTCCGTCATGAGCCGCGTCCGCAAGCGCGCCGCCTCGCGGAGAGTCTCCGTGATCACGGGCGGTTCCAGCGCGAAGGAGGTCACGTCGCCGATGCGGTCGCGGCCCCAGCCGAGGAGCGCGCGGCCGAAGAGGATGTACGTCCCCACGCCGATCACCACGAGCATGAACCCCAGCACGGCGAAGTAGGCGTACTCCCAGCCGAGTTCGGGCATGTGGTCAAAGTTCATGCCGTAGACGCCGGCCAGGAGCGTCAATGGCAGGAAGATCGACGCGACGATCGAGAGCACGCGCATGGTCTCGTTCTGCTTGATGCTCAGGGCGGAGTGGTAGGTGCTGACCGCGTGGTCCGCCCGGTCACGCAGCCCGTTGGTCATGTCCTCCACTCGGAGCAGATGGTCGAAGACGTCCCGGAAGAGCATGGCCGTGCTCCCGGAGAGGAGCGGGTACTGGCCGCGGCTCACCTGGCCGATGAGTTCCCGCTGCGGGGTGGTCACGCGCGCCATCCGCATGACGCTGCGCTTCAGCCGCACCAGGTGCTCCAGCAGCGCCGGGTTCGGGTTGGCGAGCGCCTCGTCCTCGATGAGGTCCGTCACGTCCGCCATGCGCTCCACCACGGGGACAATGCCGTCCACGAGCGCGTCCACCAGCGCGTAGGCGAGCACCGCCGGCGTGGCGGGGAGCACGGCGGGCGTCTCGCTGACCTGCTCCGCCAGGTGGTGGACCGCCCCCATGTCCACCAGCGTGCTGGAGATGACGAAGGTCTGCCCCACGAAGATGTCGAGTTCCGCGGTGCGGACTGACTCGTCGGTGCGCTCGTAGTCGATCCCATGCAGCACCATGAACACGTAGTCGCCGTGGTCGTCGATCTTGGGGCGCTGGTACTCATCGCTCAGGCAGTCCTCCACCGCCAGCGGGTGCAGGCCCAGGTCCTCCTCCAGGAATCCGGCATCCTCCGGGCGCAGGGAGGGGAAGTGGAGCCAGGTGATGCCCTGGCGCTGCCTGATGGCGGCCACGACGTCCGCGCGCTCGGTGAGCACGCGTGCGTCGCCCACCTCCGGACGGTGGACGGCGATGAACGTGGACATGGGATGTCTCCTCCCGCGGTGCACCGGCGGTACGGTACGCCTCGGCGAGGTGGGGTAGGGGCTACCGGGCGGCCGGTTCCTCCGACACCTGGCGCACCAGGTCCATCACCTGCTCCAGCGCGCCCACGCGTTCGCGCATGGTCTCGCCGCGCAGTCCGGCGCGGAAGGTGGTGACGCCGGCGTCGCGGTATTTGCGCAGCCGGTCAGCCACCATCGCCTCGTCGCCGACCAGGTTGGTGGCGAGCACCATCTCCGTGGGCACGGCGGCACGGGCGGCATCTCGCTGGCCGGACAGCCAGAGGCGCTGGACCTCCCTGGCTTCGTCCGCGAAGCCCTGGCGGCTGTAGGCGTTGTTGTAGAAGTTGTGCTGCTTGGAGCCCATGGCGCCCAGGCTGAAGGCCAGGCCGGGCTTCATGGACTCCGCGGCGCGCTCGGGGTCGTCCGTGACCCACACGGCACCGCCCACCGCGAAGTCGAAATGGGAGATGTCACGTCCCGCGCGCTCCGCGCCCGCGCGGATGTGGCCGATGAACTCCTCCGCGTGCTCCGGGATGAAGGACCCGCCCACCCAGCCGTCCGCCAGTTCGCCCGTGAGCGCCAGGTTCTTCGGGCCGAGCGAGGCCACGTAGATCGGCAGGTCCGGCGTGGGCGGTGCGCCGGTGCGGAGCGCCTTCCCTTCCCCGCTGCCCCCGTGCGCCGTGTCCAGCGGCAGGTGCCAGAACTCGCCGTCGTACTGCAGGGTCTCGCCGTTGAAGATCCGGCGGCAGACCTCGATGACCTCGCGGGTGTGCTGCAGGGGCTTGCGGAAGGGGATGCCGTGCCAGCCCTCGATGACCTGGGGGCCGCTGGTGCCCAGTCCCAGGATGAAGCGCCCGCCGGACATGGAGTCCAGGGTCATGGCAGTCATGGCGACGAGCGCCGGCGTGCGGGTGCCCACCTGGAAGATGCCGGAGCCGAACTTCAGCGTCCGGGTCTTCGCCATCAGGTAGGCGATGGGGGTGGCGGCGTCGTGCGCCCAGGCCTCCGCCGTCCAGAGCGAGTGGACGCCCAGCCGCTCCGCCTCCTGCGCGAAGGTGGTGGTGTCCTCCCAGTCCGTGATCGCATAGCGGTGCAGTCCCACGGATACGCGCATCGTTGGCCCCCCGGTCGCGTGTGCTCAGTGCGCCCTACCGTGCGGGGCGCACTGGAAGCGGTTTCGAGGCGGCACGATATCAGGCACCGCCTCGGTGGTGTCCGGGTACCGATGCGGGGAGCGGGGTCAGGCGGTTGGGGGCGTCCGGCCGTCCGGGTGGTTGTCCGCCAGTGCGTCCGCGCGGTCGTCCGTGAGCGGGGCAGGACGGTGCAGATGCTCCGCCTCCAGCGCGTCCACCAGCGGACGCAGCGGCAGCGGCACCACGCGTCGGGCGGTCAGCTCCGCACCCACCCGTGCCGCGCGCTTGATCTCGTCCTGGTGCTCCCGGGCGAAGCGCGTCGCCTCCGTGGCGACCGTGCGGCCGGCCCGCTCCACGTGGGGACGGGCGGCCTCCGCGGCAGCGCGCGCCTGGCGCGCCAGGCGTTCCGCCTCCGGGCGGGCGTCCTGGATCGCCTGCTCGCTTGCGGCGCGCGCGCGCCGAGCGAAGCGCCCGAGCGCCCCACCCACGCGCGCGGCCGTCTCTTCCCACTCCGGCTGCGGGCGCGCCGCGCCTGTGCCGTCAGTGGCGGCTTCCTGCCGAGGGTCGGTCGGGTCCTGTGGTTGTTCAGTCACGGAAGCAGTGTAGGACGTGCGGCGGGCGCCTCGCCGGGGGTCCCCGGACGCGGCGCCCGCGCTGGTTCGTTCGGCAGCGAGAGAGCGGCTACGTGCCGGCTTCCATCTCCTTCGCCTTCTGCAGGGCGCGGACGATCATGCCCTTCTCCGGGACGGGCTTCCAGCCGGCCACGGTGTTGAAGTAGCGCATGCCGGCGGAGCGTTCGTCCGGCTCGCGCTCCATGTATTCCACGTCCAGGCCGTTGATGCGGATGGTGGGAGAGCCAATGCACTTCACGGCAATGGCATCCTCGTCGTCGCGGATGACGCTCTCCTGGACCTCTACGTCCACGCCAGCCTCTTCCATGGACTCCTTCAGGACCTCGCGGACCTTGTCCCAGTGGTCCTTGCCGCGCTCCGTGAGCACCATCGTGATTTCCATGCGTGTTCCCTTCCCATCCGCCCGGATGCCGGCTGCTTGTGGCAGGGCCAGGGCGTCGTCGTTCGCGGCAGTGCCTGATCGGTCCAGTGTGCCGTGCGTGCCCCCGCACGCTCGGCGGCTCAGTCGCGGCGGTCGTGCTCCGCCGCGCGTGCATCCTCGCGCACCTCGCCCGCCTGCGCCAGATCCTCCCGCTTGTCGGACGGCGGCTTCTTGCTGTCCGCAGGATGGGCCAGGCGGTAGCGGAAGTCGCAGTACGCGGCGCCCTGCATGATGGTCTGTGTGCGCTCCAGGTGCAGGTCGGTGGAGTAGCCCTCGGACAACGAGAAGTCGCGCTGGCAGGAGAGGAGGAAGCCGAGGTCCTCCGCCCCCAGCGCGCGGTACATCTCCGCGAAGCGGCACCCCACCACGTTGAACTCCAGCACGTCGTCGTCCTGGCGGAGCGTCTGGATGTCCAGGTCGCCGCCGGCGCCGCCCCACGAGTCCTTCACGTGGGTGAAGCCCTCCAGGTCGCGGCGGCCCAGCGCCTCCGCCACGCGGTGGCCCTGCTCCTGCGCGATCTGGCCGATGACCTCGCGCGCCACCTGGTGGGCGCGCTCGCGGCCCATCTCCTGCTCCAGGCGGCGGATGAACGGGATGAGCACGTCCGCCTCGATGCCGCGCTGCTGGAGCAGCGTGATCGGGGGACGGCGTGTCTCGGCGTCCCCGTCCCGGCCGGCGTCCTCCCCGGCACGCGGCGCGTGCTCGGCCTGTGGCTCGTTCTCGTCGCTCATCAGGACGGCCTCTCCAGTTCGTGCCGTGTCGAGACGCCGTCGCCCTGTCGCCAGGCCTCCAGGACGTCCGGGTCGTGGGGAAACGCCAGCGGCGGCAGTTCGTCCGGCTGGAACCACGCCACCTCGGACGCCTCGGGGCCGGGGCGCGCGTCGCCATCGAGGTGTTCGCCAGCGTAGGCGAGGAACACCACTGCGTCGCCGGGCGCGGACCACGCCCCCAGCAGACGGCGGATGCTCGCTCGCACGTGTGTCTCCTCCAGCACCTCCCGGGCGGCCGCCTCCTCCAGCACCTCGCCGGCGTCGACGAAGCCGGAGGGGAACGCCCACTGCCCCATGGCCGGCTCATGGTTTCGGCGGACGAGCAGCAGGCGACCGTGGCCGTCCTCGATCAGCGCGCCCACTGCGACCTTCGGGTCGGCGTACCAGCGGTAGCCGTCCGCCGGGCAGGCGACGGCGCCTGCCGGCGTCTCGGCAAGCGGGCGTCCGCAACGGGGACAGTGGCGAGGGGCCTCCGGCAGTGCCACGCGGTCAGCCCCACATCTCGATGCGGCGGAACTGCTCCAGCGATCGTCCGTCCGGCTCGCGCCAGAACTGGCGGGCCTGCTCCGGGAAGGAGGGGTCCGGGAACTGGCTGGTATGGGCCAGCAGCGCGGCGATCTTCGTGTCCACGATCGAGGTGATGTCCACGTGGAAGTTGGGCTCGTTCACACCCCAGAGGTACAGCACCCGCACCTTGTGCGTCTCCAGGCCCTCCGCCAGGTGCTCCGGGAAGTTCAGGCGGTCCCGCGCGGTGGGATAGACCGCGTCCACGGTGGCGAGGCCGGTGGTGCGGTGGTCACTGTGGTTCACGAAGCGGTTCTGGATGATCACCGGCTCCGGGTCGTGGGTGAAGACCGCGTACGGCCGGAACTCCCGGATCTCGCGCGTGATGCGGGAGAGCAGGTCGCGCGTGTAGGTCAGTTCGCCGTCCGTGAAGCCCAGGTAGCGGACGTCTCGCACGCCGAGGACCGCCGCGGCGTCTCGCTGCTCCTGCTCGCGCAGCGCCACCAGGCGTGCCGAGTCCAGGTCCGGGTCGTCCGTGCCTTTGGAGCCCTCCGTGACCACGAGGTAGCGCACGTCCCAGCCGGCCTGCGCCAGCAGGTACGCCGATCCCGCCGCGCCGAAGTCGGCGTCGTCCGGGTGCGCGGCAATGACCATCGCGCGGCGGAGTTCGCCCTTCGCCTCGTCCGGCTGTCCCCAGCCCGGATCCGTTCCCGAGGCCGTGGGTTGCTGCCCGTACAGGTCTTCGAGTCCCGCGCCCACGGCAACCCCGTCCCGCGGCCCCTGGCCGCCCCGCATGCTCCGCTGACTGTCGGCGTCCTGGAGATCGTATGCCCTCGGGCGGAGTTGGCAGCGAGGGGGCGTTGGCCGGGTGTCGACGGAGCCTTGACGGGGGGACGGGAGGGGGCTAGCGTTCGTTCCGAACAGAACATATGTGCCGTGGACTTTTCCACAGGCGCGCATGGACTGTGGATAACCTCCCAGCGAGGCGGCGCGGCGGGCGCTGGCTCGAGAGATGCGTCCCGTGACCGAGGCCGGCGGCGAGCGCGCCGCAGCAGCCCCAGCGGGGTGACGGTACCGACCGAGAGGGGACATCGTGGCCGGAGACCTGTCAGACAAGCAGCAGAAGATCCTCCAGTTCCTGGAGGACTTCATCAGCGAGCATGACTACCCGCCCTCCATCCGGGACATCCAGACCGGGTGTGACATCTCCTCCACCTCGGTGGTGGACTACAACCTCAAGCGGCTCGAAGAACGCGGATTCATCCGCCGAGACCGGGAGGTCTCCCGCGCCATTGAACTGCTGGACGGTCAGGGCGTCCGGCGCCGCCGCGCCACCGTGCAGGTCCCCGTCCTGGGCAAGATCGCCGCGGGCATCCCCCTGCCGGTGCACCCGGATCAGATGGCGCCGGAGGACGTGCTGGACCTCACGGAGGACCTGGTCCCCAACCGCCCCGGGCTCTACGCGCTGCGCGTCCAGGGCACCTCGATGATCGATGCGCTCATCAATGACGGGGACACCGTCATCCTGGAGCCGCGCAACAGCGCGGACCCGGGCGAGGTGGTGGCGGCGTGGATCAAGGACCGCGAGGAGACCACGCTCAAGAAGTACTATCCGGAGGGCGCCCGCGTCCGGCTGCAGCCCATGAACGCCACCATGGATCCGATCTACGAGGACGCCTCGAACGTGGAGGTCCAGGGCCGCCTGGTCGCCACGCTCCGCTCCTTCTAGCGGGCTCCGCCTGTAGGGGCTTCCACGGTCGTCCGTGGCGAGCCGGGAGCGGGCGTGCTCGGCACACCGGAGCGGGGAGGGCGCGGCGATTTGGCGCGGTTCTGGCTGCTCCCGGCCCGTCCTGGCGCGCCCGTGACCCTGGGCAGCGGTACCCTCCGAGCATGACCTCACCCCCCACCGATACCGCCGAGGTAGACCCCGCGGCCGCCGCGCCCGTGGTGGCGGTGGAGGGACTGCACGTCACCTACCACACGGAGGATGACCCGATCCCCGCCGTGCGCGGCGTGTCCCTGTCGCTGCACGCCGGCGAGATCCTGGCGCTGGTAGGTGAGTCCGCGTCCGGCAAGTCCACCGTCGGCCACTCGATCCTCGGGCTGCTGCCCGGATCCGCTACCTCCACCGGTGAGGTGCTCTTCCGCGGGCGGTCCATCGCCCAGATGGACACCGAGGAGTTGCGGCACGTCCGCGGCCAGGAGATCGCGGTGATCTTCCAGGACGCGCTCTCCGCGCTGACCCCCACCATGCGCATCGGCGAGCAGGTGGCGGAGCCGTTCCGCGTCCACCGCGGCATGTCCACCACCGAGGCCCACCGGGCTGCGCGCGAGGCGCTCGGGCGCGTGCTGCACGACGTGGACCGCGTCTTCGATGCGTACCCGTTCCAGTTGTCCGGCGGCATGGCGCAGCGGGTGATGATCGCCATGGCCACGTCGCTGGAACCGTCCGTGATCATCGCGGACGAACCCACGGCGAACCTGGACCCGGCCGTCCGGCAGGAGACGCTGGAGCAACTGGAGGCGCTGCGCGACGGCGGCGCCGCGGTGCTGTTGATCACGCATGACTTCGGCGTGGTGGCGCGCCTCGCGGACCGCGTGGGCGTGATGTACGCGGGGGCGCTGGTGGAGGAGGCGGACGTGCGCACCACGTTCCGCTCGCCGAAGCACCCCTATACGTTCGGGCTCCTGGGCAGCCTCCCGAGCCTCACGGGCGGCCGCCTGACGCCCATGCGCGGGAACCCACCGGACCTGGCCACGTTGCCCTCGGAGTGCGCGTTCCTGCCCCGCTGCAACAAGGCGATCGGCCGCTGTCGCACGGAGGACGCGCCGGGGCTGATGCAGGTGGAAGACTCTGTCCCCGGCCACCGCGCGGCCTGCTTCAACCCCATGGCCGTGCCGCTTAGGGACTAGCGCGGGCCCGCGCGGCCCAGGGACTCAGCGGGCGGGTTGCCGCCTGCCGCGCCCGGGCGCCAGCGAGGCGAGTTGGACCACCAGCAGCTCCAGCGCCAGCACGTCGCTGGTGAGGCGGCCCGTCTTGATGGCGTGGTCCGTGTCCTCCGCGGCGCGTAGCGCGGCCTCGGCCGCCCCGCGGTGCGTGGCGCGGGCCTGGCGCATCAATTTCGTCAGCGGGAACCCGCGCACGCCGGTGGTGTTCGCCACCTCGTCCTGGGAGGCGCGCGCCTCCAGCAGTTCGGTGGCGCGGACGATCATCCGCAGCTGGCGCGCCACCATGATCTGCACGTGGCCGGGAGTCTCGCTGCCGTCCTGCAGCATGCGGCGCAGCAGTTGCAGCGCGCGCGCCGCCTGGCCCTCCACCACCGCGTCCACCAGGTCGAAGATGCGCTCCTCGCGCGCCTGGGGGGTGAGCAGGCGGACGTCCTCCGCGGTGATCGTGCGCCCGTCCGTGTAGGTGGCGAGCTTCTCCAGTTCGCCCGCCAGCGCGCGGAGGTTGGCGCCCACCAGTTCGGCAAGCGCCTCGATGGCGCGCGGTTCGATGGAGATGCCGCGGCGGACGGCGCGGTCCTGGAGCCACTGGGACACCTCGGACGGGCCGCCGCGCGCCCAGGTCTTGAGTTCCGGGAAGTGGGTCACCGTCACGTTGGGTCGCTGCTTCAGGGCGGTGAGGAGCGGCGAGCGGCCCACCGTGTCGCGGTCGTTCGCCTTTGGAGGAGGTTCCAGCAGCACCAGGTGGTTGGCCTCCGGCATCATCGGCAGGAAGTCCAGGAACGGCTGCCAGGTGTCCACCACGCCCTTGCGCGTCCCCGCGGCGGTGAGGAGGCCCTCCACGATCACGAGCCGGGCCGGCGCGAGGAACGGCGGCGCCGAGGCGTGCTGCACCAGTTCCTGCGGGGAGACGCTCTTCCCTGCCAGCGTGACGATGCTGTCCGCGAGCGTGCCGTCCGTGTCCAGGCTGTCGCGCAGCGCTCGCAACGCCTCGGCTGCGCGGAACTCGTCTGGGCCGTAGAGGACGTGCAGTGCCAACGTGTCTCCCCGTCACGGACCGATAGCCGGGCGTACCCGCGCTAGTCGATCTCGAGTTGCCAGCCGAACCACGCCGCCACGGTGGTGCCCGCGGCGATCGCCAGGCTCACGCCCGCGGTGGGCAACAGGCCGGCGTCGCCGGCCACGGCCTGGTAGCCCGCCCACGCGACGCCCAGGACGATCCCGGGGAGGGGGAGCCAGCGCGGGAAGCGCGGGTCCTGGTCGTCAACGAGCGCCTGGCGCAGCAGGTCGCCCGGCGTGACCGGGCCCTCGGCCGTGCCGGTGGCGTGCTCATCGTGTGGCGTGTGTTCCGCGGTCATCGTGCCCCGTGTCGCGCCCTTCGTGGGCGCGCGTCTGGCCCGTCAGCGCTCGGTCGCGGCTGAGGGCTCCGCTACGGCCATGGTACGTCGGTGGGCGGCGGGGCGTCGATGACGGGGCGTCCCAGGTCGCCGGTGCGGAGCCAGGCGAAGTACAGCAGCACGGCGATGCTCGTCAGCACTAGCGCCACCACGGTGAGCGTCGCGCCGAACCCGGCGCGGTCAATGGCGTACCCGGCGGAGGTCACCAGCGCGATGTTGCTCACGGCGGTGACCATGTTGGAGGCGGACATCAGCGTGGAGCGCAGGGAATCGGTGACTCGCCGAGCCAGGTAGTCCGTGACGTGCGGGAACATCACGTTCCAGCCGAACGAGGAGAAGATGAAGACCGGGAAGAACCAGGCGTTCCCGGTCACCGCCGCCAGCAGAGACAGCGCGCTCAGCACCGGCATGGCCCAGAACATGTGGCGCAGGGGCAGCACGCGGCCCACCGGCTCCGCCATCCATGACCCTACGGCAGAGAGCGCCATCTGCAGGGCGACGAACAGGCCGATGCCCCAGATGGGGATCCCCGCGTCCAGCAGGAAGCGCTGCTGCAGGACGGACACCAGCGCGATGGCCGCCGTGGTCACGGTCATCAGGCCCGTGACGGTGAGCAGGGACCGCGTGCCCAGCAGCAGGCGCACGGCGCGGATGCCCGTCTGCATGTAGGTGTGGCGTTCGTCGTCGCGAGGCGGCTCGTGCATCATCCAAGCCAGCACGATGCCCGGGGTGGAGAGCGCGGCGCTGAGGACGATCGGCACCCATAGCGGCACCCAGTGCGTCATCAGCGACCCGATGATTGCGAAGGCCGCGATCGCCAGCGCGATCACCGCGTTGAGGCGTCCGTGCCAGGACGTGAACCGATGTCCACGCCCCGTCGCCTTCAGCGAGTCGTAGAGCATCGACGTGTCCGCGCCCGAGTATCCGGACTCGGCCAGTCCGAACATCGCGTACGCCGTGAGCAGCACCACGAGCGACGAACCCCAGCCGAACGCAAACATCGCGACCACTCCTGCGACGGAGCCAAGCAGCAGGCTCCAGCGCCGCCCGAAGCGGTCCGAGATCATGCCCGTGGGGAGTTCCGCGCCGATGATGACGGCGGAGTAGAGCGCTTCGAACAGCAGCACTTGGCCGGTGGTCAGGCCCCGCTCCTCCAGCAGGTAGACCACCCAGATGCCCTCGCCCAGCCACGCCCAGCGCAGCACCCACCACCACGGGAGGATGCGCAGGTTGCGCTCCATCAGCGGGTGTTCGGGCGGCCCTCCGCGCGGGGACGAGGATGCGGAGTCCGGCGCGGGTGGCTGGGCCATGGCCTGAGAACGCTCGTGGTCGCTGCGAAGTTGCTGCCTGGGCCCCAGGCCGCCCGCGCCTGTCTAGGGGAAGAGGTCCAGGGCCATCTCTCGCACGATCTCCGTGGCGGAGCCCTCGCCGACGTCGTAGGCGACGCCACGGATGATCGCGGCGGGGATGCGGTCCAGTTTGCCCATCACCATCTCCGCGGCGCCGGCCACCTCGTCCGCCACGCAGATCGTGGTGACGCGCAGCACGCGGCCATCGGTGTCCGTCTGGCCGACGTAGTCACGGAACGGCATCATCCCCGCGATGCCGATGGCGACGTTGGTCTGGCCGTGCCGCCAGGGGCGTCCGAAGGTGTCCGTCATCACCACGGCCACGTCCAGGCCCGTGCGGGCGCGGATGCCGTCCCGGATCGCGCGGCAGGAGGCGTCCGGGTCCACGGGGAGCAGGGACACCAGGTCCATGCCGCCCACGTTGGAGCCGTCCACGCCGGCGTTGGCGCACTTGAAGCCGTGGTGGGTCTCCGTGATCAGCACGCCCCCCACCTGGCGGATGACTCGCTTGGACTCGCGCAGCACGGCCTCCACCAGCCGCGGGTCCTTCTCCGTGCGCTCGGCGTAGGCGAGGGCGAACGGGCTGGGTGCAAACGTGTCCAGCGGCACTACGCGGCCCTCCACCTTGGAGACCACGCGCTGCGTCACCGCCACCACGTCGCCCGCCTGGAGCGGCGTGCCCTGCGCCTCCGCGCATTCCAGGATCGCCGTGGCCAGGTCGTCGCCCGGCTGCACCATGGGGATGCCGCGGATGCCGATCACGCGCACCTCGGGAGCCCCGCCTGAGTCCGCCATCTGCTGCCTGCCTTCGAGCCGCTGACCCTGCTGCTGTTCCGCGCTGACGGCTATCCCCGGTGGCCGTCCAGCCCGGTGATCTTCACGCCGCCGTGGACCTTGTAGCGCCCGTTGATGCCGATGATCAGCGTGGTGATGCCCTCCACGAAGCGCGAGAAGCGCAGGGGGCCGGCGTCCACCGCGCGGCAGCCCTGGATCTGCTCCGCCAGCGCCATCACCGCCTGCTTCGCCTCGCCGTTGGCGCCGGTCACCAGCACGTCCGCGTCCACCGGGGCGTCCGGGTCCAGCAGCACTTCCGCGGCGAGGTTGTGGAAGGCGCCAATGACGGTGGCGTCCGGCAAGATGGCCGCCGCCTCCTCGGTGGCGGAGCCGGCCTCGACCTCCACCGGGCGCGGGCCGCGGTCGAAGACCACCGGCACCACGGAGTCCACCACCACCCTGCCAACGAGGGCTTCGCGCAGGTCCTCCAGCGTGGCGCGGTGCGCGCCGTACGGCACCACCACCACCACCAGGTCCGCTTCCGATACCGCCGTGGCGTTGTCGCTGCCCTGGATGTCGCCGAGCCCGGGCCGCCCCGCGAGGGACTCCGCGAGTTCGCGCGCGACCTCCGCGCCGCGCTCCGCGCCGCGCGAGCCGATGCGGACCGCGTGGCCGGACAGGGCGAAGCGGGTCGCCAGGCCGCGGCCCTCCGGGCCGGTGCCGCCCACCAGGGCGATTGTGTGAGGCATCTGTCTCTCTCTCGTTGCGCGTGGCCGAGCGGCACTCGGGGCCCGTCCCCGGCGGCGCGAGCCGCGCGGGAGGCGCGTCCGAGGAGGCCGCCGCTATCCTCGCACGAACCGCGCCAGTCGGAAGCCCCACCAGCGCAAGGGGGGCACCGCGGGCGGCGCGAGCAGCGGGGAGGCCGGCCATCACCAGTAGCGCGCCCCCAGCGAGCGGTGCGAGCGGGACGTCCGCGATCACCGTGCGAGGGCTCTCGCACGCGTTCGCCGCGCCCGGCGGCACGCTGCGCGCGCTCGCGGACATCGACCTCTCGGTGGCGCCTGGGGAGTTCGTCTCCATCGTCGGCCCGTCCGGCTGCGGGAAGACCACGCTCCTGCGCGCGGTGGCGGGCCTGGTGGCGCCCTCCGTGGGGGACGTCTCCGTGCTGGGCGTCACGCCTCGACAGGCCCAGCGTGCACACGCCTACGGCCTGGTGGCGCAGGAGCCGGGGCTGCTGCCGTGGCGGTCCGTGGAGGACAACGTCCGCCTGCCGCTGCAACTGACTGGCGCGCAGGGCGACGTCTCCGCGCTGCTGGACCGCGTGGGCATCGGCGGGTTCGAGCGCTACCGCCCGGGCGAGTTGTCCGGGGGCATGCGTCAGCGGGTCGCCCTCGCGCGCGCGCTGGTGCACGGGCCGCGGCTGCTGCTGATGGACGAGCCGTTTGGCGCGCTGGACGAACTCTCCCGCGAGGCCATGCGGTTGGAGTTGCTGCGGCTGTGGGAGTCGGAGCGCATCACCGTGCTGTTCGTCACGCACGCCGTGCGCGAGGCGGTGCTCCTCTCCGACCGCGTGCTGGTGATGAGCCCACGCCCCGGCCGGATCGTGGCTGACATCGACGTCCCGCTGCCGCGACCCCGCCCCGAGAGCGAGGACTCCCCGGACTTCCTGGCGGTAGTGGGGCGCGTGCGCGCCGCCCTGCAGGCGGACGGCGGCCGCTGATGGTGGCGCCCCGCCAGGCGGACGCCGTGGACCTGCGCGAGGACGTGCTGTCCCCCGGTGGCCGCGCGCGGGACGGCTGGCGCTCCGCCGCGCTGGTGGTGGTGCCGCCGCTGACGGTCGGCGCGGTGCTCCTGGTCGCATGGGAGGCGTGGGTGCGCCTGCGCGATGTGAAGTCCTACCTGCTGCCGCCGCCCACGGCCGTGCTGGACGCCCTCCGCGACGATCCCGGGCGCTACGCGGAGGCGCTGGGCGAGTCCTTCGCGGCCGCAATCGGCGGTCTGCTGCTGGCCAGCACGGTGGCGTTCCTCCTGGCCGTGCTCATGGCCCACTCGCGCATCCTGGAGCGCGCGCTGTATCCGCCGGCGCTGCTGGTGAAGGTCACGCCCATTGTCGCGGTGTACCCGCTGCTCCTGATCTGGTTCGGCTTTGGGGTGTGGCCGCGCATCGTGGTGGCGGCGCTGATCACGTTCTTCCCCATGCTGGTGAACGCGGCCGTGGGCCTGCGCGCCATCGACCCGCGCGCGCTGGACGTGATGCGCGTGCTGGACGCGTCGCGCGCGCAGATCTTCTGGCGGCTGCGCCTGCCCTCCTCGCTCCCGTACGTCTTCGCGGCGCTCCGGATCAGCGTGCCGCTCTCGCTGGTGGGCGCGGTGGTAGCGGAGTATCTGTCGGCGTCCGCCGGCATGGGCCAGTTGATCGCCATCGCCAACGGCGACTTCGACACCCCCGCGCTGTTCGGGGCCACGTTCGTGCTGGCGGGGGCGGGTATTGGCCTGACGGCGCTGGTCTCGTATGTTGAGGCGCGCGTGCTGGCATGGCACGACACCTCGACGGGTGCGTAGCGCCCGCGCGACATGGCGCGGATACCCCCGTCCTGACCAACCTCTTGTTCGCGTGTAGCGCCCGCACGAACGTGTGGATGCACGCACCGGAAGGCCGGGAGTGCATTCCATGTCCGTACGTCTTGGTGTCCGCCGTCAGACGGGCCCTACCTTCGCGCTGTTCGCGCTGGGCCTGTTCGCCCTCGCACTGGGGGCCGTCGCCTGCAGCGACGAGGGCGACGCGCCCTCAGAGACCCGCAGCGTCACGTTCATGGCCGGGTTCCGGGCGCAGGCGAACCTGCCGTTCGTGGCCGTCTACGTGGCGGACGCGGAGGGGTTCTTCGCGGACGAGGGCCTGGAGGTGGAGATCCAGCACTCCTCCGGGCAGGACGAGCACCTGAAGTTGCTGCTGGACGGGCGCATCCAGTTCACCACCGGCACCGCCGCCCAGGTGATCCGCCGCGGCCACGAGGACCTGCCCGTCCGCGCCGTGGCGCTCTTCGGCCAGCGCGGCGACCAGGGCTACGTCGCGCATGCCGACTCCAGTATCCAGGGGCCGGAGGACTTCCGTGGGCGCTCGGTGGGTTTCAAGGCCGGCGTGGTCCCCGCCGAACTCACGGCCATGCTCGCCACCGCCGGCCTGACGACGGACGACGTGGAGCTGGTCTCCGTGGGCTTCGACCCGCGCGTGTTCATGGAGGGCGGGGTGGACGTCTACCCCGTGTTCCTGAACAACGAGCCGGACACCATCCGCCGCGCCGGCGTGGACATCAACGTCATTGACCCGCACGAGTATGGCGTGCCCACGCTGGGCCTGGCGTACCTGGTCCACGCCGACACGCTGGCGGACGAGGCGGACCTGGTGGAGCGCTTCCTGCGCGCGACCATGCGGGCGACCGCGTGGATCGAGGAGCACCGGGACGAGGCGGTGCAGATCACGCTGCGCCACGCGGAGGGCGCGGACGCAGAGCATCAGCGCTACCTGCTGGACACGGACCTGGAGGCCGCCGCCCGTGCGGACGGCTTCGGCCGCTCCAGCGCCGACCAGTGGCGCGCGCTGGCGGACCTGCTGCTGGAGTACGAGATCATCAGTAGCGAGGTGGACGTGACCTCAGTGGTGGACTGGGCGATCCTCGACGGGCTGTACGAGGACGGGGTGATCGTCGCGAGATAGCCCGCGGGCACCCTGTCCCGGCCGAGGAGGTCCGCATGGCAAGCCCGGATCGGCGTGAGGGAGGGGCGCTGCCCGCGCCCACGCTGGATGACGTCCGGGCCGCCCGCGCGCGCATCGCCGCGCACATCGGCCTGCCCACTCCGCTTGTCCACTCGCCGGCGCTGTCCGAGATGCTGGACGCGGACGTCTGGCTGAAGTACGAGTTCGCGAACCCCATCGGCGCGTTCAAACTGCGGGGTGGCCTCAACCTTGCCGCTTCGCTCACTGCCGAGGAGCGCGCGGCGGGGCTGGTGACCGCCTCAACCGGGAACCACGGCCAGTCCATCGCCTACGCGGGGCGTGCCGTGGGTGCCCCGGCCACCATCTTCGTGCCGCGTGGCGCCAACACGGACAAGGTGGCCTCCATGGAGCGCCTGGGCGCCCGCGTGGTCGCCGAGGGCGAAGTCTTCGACGAGGCGCGACTCGCTGCCCAGCGGTACGCAGAGGACACTCGCGCGCGGCACGTCCACGTAGCGGATGAGCCCGCGTTGATCGCCGGCGTGGCTACCGCGGCGCTGGAGGTGCTGGAGGACCAGCGCCCGGACGCGGAGTTGGTGATCGTGCCGGTGGGTGGGGGCTCCGGAGCATGCGGCTGGATCACGGTCCGAGACGGCCTGGGACACGAGGCCGAGGTCTGGGGCGTGCAGTCCGCCCAGGCGCCAGCCGCGCACGACGCGTGGGCCACCGGCGAACTCGTGTCGCGGCCGAACCGCAGCCGGGCGGAGGGCGTGGCCACGGGGGTGGCCTTCGCCACCACGCAGGCCATCCTCCGGGCCGGCCTCGCGGACTTCCTGCTGGTGGACGATGACCGCACGGACGAGGCGGTGGTGGCACTCCTGGAGCAACAGCACGTGTTGGTGGAGCCGGCCGGCGCGTTGGCGCTGGCGGCGGCGGTCCAGCAGCGCGAGCGTGTGCGCGGCCGTCGCGTGGTGCTCGTGCTCTCGGGATCGAACATTACACGCGCCCAGTTGCAGGCGATCCTGGCGCGCGCGGACTAGGGGCGGGCTAGAACAGCGTCACGCTCCCCGTGCCGATGATGCGTCCGTCCGCCTGGAACTCGAACTCCCACGTGCCGGGGCCCAGGGCCTCGCGCGTGCGGTAGCCCACCCAGAATCGGCCGGCGTCTCCGTACTCCCAGCGGATGGTGGGGGAGGTGTACAGGCGCTGGTTGTTGCGAAACACCACCCAGTGGGCCTCGCGCACGGCCTCCATGCCGGACAGGTCGAACATCATCAGTAGTTGCGAGGCGCCTGGGAAAGCCGCGGTCGACGGGGTCCCGTCCAGGCTGGCCACGGAGGCGGCGATGGAGAACACCGCGTCCGGCTCGTTCAGGGGCACCCCCACCACGGCGGTGCCCGTGGCGTGCAGCGCGCCGTTCACGTAGACGTCCAGCCGCCAACGGCCAGTGGGGATGCCGGTGGGCGAGGGCACGGAGATGCGGTCCGTGACCAGGCCGAACCCGCCGCCCGTCCACGCGGCGTTGGAGGACAGCGACTCCTGGCGGACGTTGTCCAGGAACCAGCGTTCCTCGATCTCGGCGCCGTCCGGAGCGCCGACGACTTCGTACTCGTAGTAGAGCGTGGCCAGGCCGGCCAGGAAGCGCGACTCGTAGTCGAAGAGGTCGCGACCGTTGCTCGTCTCCACCGCGTTCTCAGCGAAGGCCGGCTGGCTGACGTAGATGCCGGTGCCCGGAGCCGCCTGCATGGACCCCGGGAGCATGCCGGTGCGGTAGAGCGCCGGCTGGTAGGTCTCGCCGCCCTGGGCCTGCGCGATCAGCGGAGACAGGAGTTCCAGCGGGCGCACCTGGCCGACCTGCCCGCTGGGCGTGTAGCGGTCCTGGGCCATGATCCCCACCAGCGCGCCGAAGCGGTCGAACGCGGGGCCGCCGGCCGCGCCGAAGGGCATCCGCGCGTCCGTCTTGAACCACGTGCGGCCGGTCACGTCGGCGGAGCCGCGTTGCCCGGTGACGGTCGCACGGGCGGTGTTCACCACCTGTGACGCCTCCCCGGGGAGCCCGCCGGTGTACCCGAACAGCCGCAGCGCGAAGCCGACGCCCGCGGTGGTGGTCTCGCCGATGGCGACGGCCGGGAGGTCCAGGCCGCCCGCCGGGACCGGCTGGCCGTCCAGCGTGCTCACCACCCGCAGCACCGCCATGTCCGCCTGCGGGTTCGCCGCCACCACCTCCGCCAGGAACTCGCGCTGTGGGGGCGTCCCGGGTTCGCGGTCCGTGGACACCACGATCGAGGTGTAGGCCGGCACACCGGTGCCAGAGTGCGGGCTGACCACCGGGTAGGCGGTGGCGATGAGGGCCCGCTCCTGGTCCACCACCACGCCGGAGCCGTAGCGGACCACCTGCTCCACGCCGGAGCGGTTGTCCACCGCCAGCAGTTGGACGACGGAGAGGGCGAGGTCATGGTCCTCGATGACGCGGCCGCCGGTGGCGCCGCCGCCGTCGTCTCCCTCGCCCGGGCTCACGATGATCGGGGTGGCCGTGGGGCTCGCGGGGGCCTCGGTGGGGGTGGGTGTGGGGGTGGCCTGGCCGGGGATCAGTTCGGCGGTCCGTTCGCAGCCCATCGCGAACGCCGCCCCCCACAGGAGGACGGCGAGGAAGAGGGCGCGCCGGTGCGACGGCCAGGTCCGCATGTGCCGTGCAACGTAACCCCCGGACTACCGCTGGGGCCAGCATGAATCCTGACGGCGGCTCCAACTGCCTCATGGCCGCCGTGTAGACTCGCGGAACGAGCGACGACTTTCCGTGCAGACGGGCGGCGACTCAGCCCCAGAAAGAGGACCCCGATGGACTCCGCCGGCAATTACGAAGAAGTCCTGTACGACGTGCAGGACCGCGTTGCGACCATCACGCTCAACCGTCCAGAGCGCATGAACTCGTTCAGCGGCCCGCTGCTGGAGGAGTGGGCGGACGCCATCCGACGGTCCGCGGAGGATGACGGCGTGCGCGTGGTGGTGGTCACCGGCGCGGGCCGGGCCTTCTGCGCCGGGGCGGACCTGCGAGCCAGTGGCAGCGAGGACCGCGTGCTCATGGCGGAGCGGAACGCCGGCGAGCGGCGCAACTCGCTGCGCTTCAGCGTCCACCGCGTGCCGCAGGCTCTCCAGTACCTGGACAAGCCCTACATCGCCGCGGTGAACGGGGCCGCCGTGGGCGCCGGCATGGACATGGCGTCCATGGCGGACATCCGCATCTCCTCTGACCTGGCGCGTTACGGCATGTCCTACGTCAACGTGGGGCTCATCCCCGGCGACGGCGGCGCCTGGCTGCTGCCTCGGCTGGTCGGGGTGCAGAAGGCGCTGGACATCATCTGGAACGGCGAACTCTTCGACGCGCAGACGGCGCTGGAGGTGGGCTACGTCCTGAAGGTGGTCCCGCACGACTCGCTCATGGGGGAGACGTACGCCTACGCCCAGCGGCTGGCAGACGGCCCGCCGATTGCGATGCAACTCGCCAAGCGGCTGGTCTACCGCGGGATGACGCAGTCGTTCCCGGAGGGCCTGGAGTCAGCGCAGGCGGCCATGACCATCGTGCAGTCCACGGACGACTCCCGGGAGGGCCCGCTGGCCTTCCGGGAGAAGCGCAAGCCGAACTTCCAGGGGCGCTGACGGCAGGCACGCGGATACTGCATCGGATTCGTTAGCAGTCATTTCACCTCTGTCACACTGCTCGTTGACGCGATTGACGGAGCATGGAGTTCTGTCGACTGTGAGGAACTCCATGTCTCTCCCTACCCGTCGCTTCCTCCGCCCGGGGGCCTTGGTCGGCCTGGTGCTGCTGCTGGGCGCCGTGGCGGGCGTCGCCTGCACGGATGACGACACGCCCGACGGTTCTCCGGAGCCGACCAGCACGGGCTCGCCCCCCTCGGATGCCCCGGCCACGGCGACCCCTGGGGCCGCGGGGGACGGCGCGGGCGCCCCGATCGACTTCTCCGACGTGGTGGCGGAGGTGGCGCCCTCCGTGGTGCTCATCGAGAGCGTGGGCACACCGGGTTCCACCAGTGGCAGCGGCGTGGTGCTTGATCGCGAGGGCCACGTCCTCACGAACTTCCACGTGGTGCAGGGCCAGCAGAACCTGAAGGTCACGCTGATGGATGGCTCCGCCTCGCTTGCAACGATCGTGGGGACGGACCCGGCGAATGACCTGGCCGTGATCCATGCCTCGGACTTCGCCTCGGAAGTGCTGCACCCCGCGCGCTTCGGTGACTCGGACCAGGTGCGGGCCGGCCAGCCGGTCTTCGCCATCGGCAACCCGTTCTCGCAGCGGTTCACGGTGACCAGCGGGATCATCTCCGCGACCAACCGCACCTCCCAGTCCGCGTTCACCGGGCGTTCGATCCGAGACGTGCTCCAGACGGACGCCGCGCTGAACCCGGGCAACTCCGGGGGGCCGCTGTTCAACCTGGCTGGCGAGGTCATCGGCATCAACACCTCCATCGAGAACCCGGAGGGGCGCGTCTTTGCCGGCATCGGGTTCGCGGTGCCTGCGAACACGGCGCAGCGGTTCCTGCCCCAGATGCTGGCAGGCGAGGACATCCAGCATCCGCAACTGGGTGTGAGCACCGTGGCGCTGGACGAGGTGGAGGCGGGCCAACTGGGCGTCTCAGTCAACCGTGGCCTCTACGTCACCACCGTCACCCCCGGCTCCGCCGCGGAGCGCTCTGGCATTCGCGTGGGCGACATCATCCGCACCGCCAACGGTGAGGCGATCCGTTCCTTCGTCGACCTGATCCGCGCTATCGACGACGCCGAGGTAGGCGAAGAGATCGCGATCACCGTGTCCCGCGGCGGCGAGGAGGTCGGCATGACCGCCATCCTCCAGCCGTGGGACCTGAACTGACCCCACCCTCAGCCTGTCGGTCCTCCTGGACGAGGGCGCCCCGTCTCAACGGGGCGTCTTCGTCTGTGTCCTCTGCATGAGCGCCGTCGGCCGTCAGGTGGGCGGGGGGCGCGAGCCAGACCTCATGAGGGCGGGCGCCGTCCGGGAGAGGGCACGCGCGCCCGGCCGAACGAGGGAGCGGGCGCGCGCGTTACAGAGTGTGGAGCCATCTTCCGACCTGCCCTGGCGCGACCGGGGCACCTTCACCCGGCGCGCCAGGGAGGTGTAGATGTCAGAGTCCCCCTCGCACCCACGTGGCTCGACGGCCGTGGCCGTGCTGGTCGCGGTCGGGCTCATGGTCGTCTGCCTGGCCGCCGGCCAGCCCGCACGAGCCGGCGCCGCGGAGGTGGGTCTGCGCTTCCCCGCGCCCGCGGGCACGGAGTGGGAAGTTATCGGCGGGTACAACACCGTCACCCACGAGGGCGTGGATCCCTACGCGTTGGACCTGTCACGCACGGACCGCAGCAAGACCGGCGGCACGCCGCTGCTGGCGCCGATCAGCGGGCGCATGGGCTACATCTCCGACACCTGCGTCTCCGTGCGGAACGATGAGATCAACGTGCTGATGTGCCACGTCTTCGCGGATCCCGGCCTGGAACGGGGCCAGCAGGTCCAGGTGGGGGACCGCCTGGGTACCGTTGCCCCGGACGGCGAGGCGGAGAACAACGGCATCGCGCACATCCATCTACAGGTGAACGTCGCGGGCTCGCGCGGGAGCGGTGGCGATCCGGTGCCGCTGACCGGCGCCCATGCTCTGGAGGGCGTCTCCCTCCCCCCCACGGCCACCTACAACGCCTACTACCTCAGGCGCTTCGTCTCCACCAATGACCCCGTCCTGGCCCTGCCGCGCGTGGAGGCCGGGACGGACCGCAGGGTGGGGGCGGGTACGGAGGTCACGCTGACGGCCTCCGCGGAGAACGCCTCCCAGTTCACGTGGCAGCAGGTGGAAGGCCCAGCGGTGGCATTGCAGCCTGCCGGCGCCGCCGTGACGTTCCACAGTCCGGAAGAGTCGGGCGCCGTGCTGCGCTTCCAGGTCACCGCGAGCGGCCCTCGAGGAATCGCCGTGGACTCCGTGCGCGTCTCCGTGGGTGGCACCGTGCCGGTGTCCGGCGACACGCGGGGACGGCTGCTGGACGGCGCGATCCCTGACCAGGGCGTGGGCCTGATCCTGTTCGGTGGCGGCACCAACGAGGAACTGTTGGCCGCCTCTGGCTGTGCAGCGGAAGCGGCCCGCTTCTTCGCCACGGTGGACGGTCGCTTCATCGGCTACATCCCCGGCGCCCAGGTGGCGGTGGTGAACGCGGACTGGGACGCCCACTTCCCGGACGGTCTCCCCGCGCACCTGGCGCTCCTCGCGCGCTGCGGCTGAACGCCGTAGCCGCCCTCGGCGGTATAGTCCGCTCGAGGTAGAGGAGGGCGGCATGGATCTGCGCGAAGTGCTGCTGGTCTTGCACATCCTTGGCGTTGTGGCGATGGCGTTTGGGACCGGGACAGGCTTCCTCGCGGGCCTGACTGCCCGGGGGACCACGGACCTGCGCACCATTGCGTCCGCCGTGCGGCTGGAGATGGTCGGTGGGCGGGTGACCTCGTTCGCGGCGATCTTCGTGCTCGTCATGGGCGTGTGGCTGGTGATCGAGACGGCCTACGAGTTCTCGGAGGCGTGGATCTCGGCCTCGTTCGTACTCTGGTTCATCGCCATGGGGCTGGGCGGCGGGGTGATGGCGCGCCATGCCCGGCGCGTCGGTCAGGCCGCTGAGGCGGCGATGGAGCGAGGCGAGACCACCAACGCGGAGGTCCAGGCGGACCTGAACGCGCCCGTGGCGAAGGCAGCCGGCGCCGTGTTGCTGCTGATGTACGTGGCGTTCACTTACCTGATGGTGGTGAAGCCAGGGGCCTGACCGGGGCTCACTCCGGCGGGGGCAACTCCAGGGCGCGGCCGCTGACCAGGAGCCACGCGCGGTCTGCCGCGCTCGACACGCGCTGGTTCACGCGGCCCAGCACGTCGCGGTAGACGCGTCCCAGCGGGTAGGGCGGCACCACGCCTGACCCCACCTCGTTCGTGACCGTGATCACCGGTCCGGTGCGCTCCCGGACGGCCTCCAGGAGCGCCTCCAACTCCAGGTCCAGGATGCCCTCCAGCGCCGCGGCTTCCTCGGGGCCCGGTTCCTCGCTGCCCAGGGCGAGCAGGCGGTTCGTCACCCAGAGCGAGAGGCAGTCCACGAGCACGCAGGCACCCCCGGGCGCATCCCGCACCGCGGCGACCAGGTCGTCCGGCGCCTCCAGCGTTTGCCAGGTCGCGGGGCGCTGTGCCCGGTGGCGGGCGACGCGGTCACGGAGTTCCTCGTCGCCGGCGATCATCGTAGCGACATAACACACAGGCCGGCCGCTCGCGGACGCGAGGCGCTCGGCGAAGGTGGACTTGCCGCTGCGCGCCCCGCCGGTCACGAACCAGAGGTCACCCATCCGAGTCAGCCGAACAGCAGCGCGTCAGCCCAGCCGCGCTGGACCGCCGCGATGACGGCGAACCACGTCACCACCTGGGATACCTCGATGCCGGCGCCGAAGACGTCTCCGGTGACGCCGCGCAGCATCCGTGACGCGGCAGCGCCCACCAGCAGCGCGGCGCCCGCCGCCAGCGCCAGCAGCACCAGGCCCGCGATGCCGAACGTGCCCAGCGCCACGGCGAGGGCGATCGCGGTCGCGAGCGGAGCGGCCACCGGCCACAGTCCAGCGTGGATAGCGTGCCCCAGCCCTCGCGGCCGCGCGGGGCGGAAGAGCAGCCCCACCGGCACCACGGTCCAGCGGGCGAGCACCGGCGCCAGGATCAGCGCCGCCGTGCGCGCCTCCGGCTGGAGCGAGGAGATCGCCGCCCACTGCGCCAGTAGCACCAGCGCCAGCGCCATCACGCCCGCGGGGCCCGTGTTGCCCTCGCTCATCACGCCCAGGCGCGCCGCGCGGTCACCCTGCACCGCGAGTCCGTCCGCCGTGTCCGCCACGCCGTCCAGGTGCAGGCCGCCGGAGGCCAGCGCGAGGAAGGCCACCAGCAATGCCGCGGCCGCCGACGGGGGCAGGATCTCCTCCAGCCCACGGTCCAGCAGCGCCAGCGCCAGGCCGATCAGGAGGCCGGCGAAGGGGTACCACCCCAGCGCCTCCGCGAACGTGCGGTCGTCGTACGTCTCGACGCGGCGGAAGCGCACGGGGGTGAGGAACTCCACGGCGATCACGGCGCCGTTCAGGAGGCGGAGAACAGGGTTCATCTGGCGCGCCTCGGCCTCCTGGGTCAGTTGAGGGTTCACGAGTCGGTCTCCGGGCGCACCACCACGTCGGAGGCGGAGACGCCCGCCTCCTGGAAGGTAGCCATCTCGTCCAGCACCCGGCAGGCCGCGACGCAGAGGGTGATCGCGAGCGCGGCGCCGCTCCCCTCGCCCAGCCGCATGCCCAAATCCAGTACCGGCTCCAGTCGCAGGTGCTCCAACGCCGCCCCGTGGCCGGGCTCAGTGGAGCGGTGCGAGGCGACCAGCGAGCCGCGCACCGCGGGTGCGATCGCCTCTGCCACCAGCGCCGCAGCGGTGGAGATCACGCCGTCCACCACCACCGGGACGCGGGCTGCCGCCGCACCGAGGTATACGCCCGCCAGCACGCCGAACTCGAAACCCCCCACCTTGGCAAGGAGGTCGATGCCGTCGTGCGGGTCGGGGCGGTTGACGCGCAGCGCCTGCTCCACGGCCAGCACCTTCAGGCGGAAGGTGGGGTCGTCCACGCCCGTGCCCCGGCCAGTGACCGCTCCGGCGGGACGGCTGGTGACGGCGGCGATGATCGCGGCGGCCGGGGTGGTGTTGCCGATGCCCATCTCGCCGCCGGCAACGATGTCCACGCCGCCTTCCTCGCGCTCCGCATGGAAGAGCGCGATGCCCTCAGCGACCGCGCGTTCTGCCAGGGCGTGGGTCATCGCCGGGCCGGTCGCGATGTCCTCTGTGCCCGGGGCAAGTCTCAGGCGCACCAGGTTCGGGTGCTCGGGGGTGTCGAGTGCTACCCCGGCGTCCACGATCCGGACGCGCGCCCCGGCGTGCCGCGCGAGTACGTTGATGGCCGCGCCGCCGGCCAGGAAGTTCAGCACCATCTGCAACGTCACTTCCGGCGGATAGGCGGAGACGCCTCGACGTGCCACGCCGTGGTCCCCGGCGGCGACGATCACCAGCGGGTGGGAGAGGCGAGGGCGCGGCTGCCCGGTGATCCCTGCGAGGCGAACCGCCAGCGCCTCCAGCCGCCCGAGCGACCCGGGTGGCTTGGTGAGCGTGTCGTGCCGGGCGCGCGCAGCGTCCTCCGCGGCCGCGTCCGGCGCGGGGATGGCGGCAGCAGTGGCGGCGATCAGCGCGGCGGGGTCGGTCACGGGCATCGGCTGATGCTGCTTTCGTGGGGCTAGCAGGCGCAGGTGTGGCCCAGTGTACGGCGGGTGGCGGCGGGGCGATTGACGCCCACGAGGGGCACTCGTAATGTCGAGCGACCATGACGCATGTGCTGACCTCCGCGGCCACCATGATCCCCGCCGGTATCCCGGCGGGTACGGGTCCGCGGCGGGCCGGCGACAGGCGTCATTGATCCCACGATCGAGACCGTCCGTCAGCAACCGGCCCGCCTCACAGGCGGGCCGTTCTGATCTGGGGGACGAAGACCGGAGGGCACAGGTGGCATACGAGGGGGAACTGGTGAGCCTCCGCGCCGTTGAGCCGGGGGACGTGGACCGCTACACGCGCTGGCTGAACGACCCGGACGTCACGCGCACGCTGTTCGCGCGCTACCCGCTGGGCCGCGAGGCGGAGCGCGAGATCGTGGAGCGCCTCGGGAAGAGGGGAGGCTACGGGGACGTGGTCTTCGCCGTGGACGCACGGGATACGGGCCGGCATATCGGCACGGTGGGCCTCCACGGTGCGTACTACGAGAGCCGCTGGGCGTCGCTGGGGATCTTCATCGGCGAGAAGGATCTGTGGGGCCACGGGTACGGGTACGACACGCTTTGCACGGTCTGCCGCTTCGGCTTCTGGGAGATGAACCTGCTGCTCATTCGACTGGACGTGCTGGACAACAACCAGCGCGCCCATGACCTCTACCGTCGCGTGGGTTTTGTGGACGAGGGCTCGAAGCGGGCCTCCATGCTGAAAGGCGGCCGCTACCTGGACGCATCGTTCATGTCCATTTCGCGCGAGGAGTTCGAGGCGCTGCACGGGACGGCGCCTGACCTGCGCGCGCTGGAGGTGCTGCCGTGACGGACGTGTACCCCCGCCCCACGGTCATCGAGGGCGAGCGCGTTCGGCTCGTACCGCCCTCGATGACGATGGCCCCGCAGTTCCAGGAGTGGGTGAACGACACGGACAGCCGTCACCTCTCCGGCGGCATCGCGTATCCCATCTCGCTGGCGGCGGAGGAGGAGTTCCTCCGCAACCGCATGCACACGTCCTGGGAGGACGGCCTCTTCCTAGCCATCGAGGCGAAGGACGGTCCTGCGCCTCGCCTGATCGGTAGCATCGAACTGCGGGCCTTCTCGCCGGAGGCGCGCCGCTGCGAGATGGGCATGCTGATCGGCGACCGCGCGTACCGGGGGCGTGGCTACGGCACGGAGGCGGTACGCCTCGCCTGCCGGTTCGCCTTCCAGGAGATGGGCCTGGAGCGGGTGCATCTGCAGACATTCGACTTCAACACGCGGGCGATCCGCGCCTATCAGAAGGTGGGTTTCGTGGAGGAAGGCCGCCTGCGTCGCCACGCGTACCTGGGCGGCCACTACTACGACGTGGTGGCCATGGGGCTGCTGCGCGAGGAGTTCCGACCGTGACGGCTACTCGATGCTGCGGCGGCCCTGCATGCCCTGCACCATCGCGCCGACCACCAGTCCGAGTCCCGCGCCGATGCCGCCCCAGACAAAGAACACGTCCGGCGCGATCAACAGCCCCACCACCGAGCCGAGGCCGACGCCCATGACCAGGCCGAATCCGGGCCAGACGAACGAGGATCGGGATGTTGAGCGGCCTCGCCGTGGTTGCGACATGTTCGTCTCCTTGCCACCCCACCCCATGATGCTAGGCCGGTGTGGTTGGCACCGTGGCGTCCGGGACGTAACAGAAGGGTCTTTCGTCCGTGCCTGACCCGTACTACCGCGATTGGGCAGGGGACTACGACGCGAACAGCCGCGGCGTGGCCGGGGACGTCGAGTTCTACGCGGACCTCGCCGCCGCGGCGGGCGGCCTGGTAGTGGAACTGGGCGTGGGCACCGGCCGCATCGTCCTGCCGTGCGCTCGGGCGGGCGCCCGGGTCCATGGCGTGGACGCGGAGCCCGCGATGCTGGTCATCGCGCGGGAGAAGGCGGCGGCCGAGGGCCTCGATGGTGGGATCTCGCTCGTCCAGGGGGACATGCGGGATGCCGGGACGTGGGCCCTGCCCGAGCCCGCGGCGCTCGTGATGATCCCGTTCCGCACATTCCTCCACAACCTCACGGTGGAGGACCAGGTGGCCACGCTCCAGGCCTGCCACCGTTCCCTTGTGCCCGGAGGCCTGCTGGCGCTGAACGTGTTCAACCCCAGCATCACCAAGATCGCGCAGTGGCTGCAGCCGACCTACCGGAAGCGCTGGGAGCCCTGGGGGTCGCAGACGGAGCGTGGGGTGCAGGCGCAGCAGGAGTACGAGCCGAGCGCCCAGGTGGTGACGTCTCGCCTGCGCTTGCGGGACGAGGCTGGGCGCTGGCGGAGAACCTCCGTGACCCTGCGATACGTCTACCGGTTCGAAATGGAGCACCTGCTATCACGATGCGGATTCGAGCCAGTGGCGCTCTACGGTGGATTCGACAAGAGCGCGTTCGGGGAGAATTCGACGGAGATGGTCTGGGTGGCGCGGAGCACGGCGCTGTAGGGGATAGATCGCAGGCACTTGCGGGCGATTGTCAAGATCATGTTTGTGAATTCTGGAACGCGAAGGGTTGACAAGGTGGGTCACCCCTCTATGCTCTTGTTGTCACAATCACGATTCGTAACAGACGTGATGGAGTGTGACCGGCCTAATCTCTGGAAGGAGACCGGGGGACCCAATTTCCTGGGGTGAATCCTCAAACCTGAGGACGGGCATACTGAACCAGCCCGAACCCGACAGCTAACCTCGGAGGCTGACTGGATCAGCCCGGCCGGCGGGATGCCGGATGCGGACGATTCCAGAAGGAGGGCGGCATGATCGTAAGTGCGCCGCCGAAGAAGTGCCCGCGCTGTCGCGGGCTGATGATCATCGAGGACGACTGGTACGGCCAGTTCGGTACCTGCGTTGCCTGTGGCTACGTCCACGAGGCTCAGCGCTGTGACCCGAAGGACCTCGAAGAGGAAGAGCGCCTGGCCGCCGGCAAGCAGCGCCGCCGCCAGCCGTCCCACGGCAAGCTCCGCCTCTAGTCAGCCGGCACCGGCACGACACGACGAGCGTCTCTGTTCACGCAGAGGCGCTATCGTCGTGTCCGACGTCAGTCTTTGAACGCCTCACTCCACCGGCTATCCTCCGCGCGAGGATGCCGGTCCGGTGCTCCCGCCCCGGAGGCGTGCCGAAAGGATCACGCATGTTCGTGCGCGTCTCGCATATGCAACCCAAGGATGGCCAGGAGAACCGCTTGACGGAGGTCCTGACCAAGTTGTCCGCCTTCTACCGCGAGCAGAAGGGGTACCTGGGCGGCTACATCCTCTCTCCGTACCCCGCCGCCACCGGGGACGCCCGACGCTTCGGCCGCGTGGGCGCCTGGGAGACCCAGGACGCCGCGGAGGAGGCCGCCCAGCAGGAGCACGCCATGGCGCTCCGTGCGGAACTCACCCGCATCGTGGACGAGGACTCCCACTACGAGTTCTCGTTCAACGGACAGCCTGACAGCATCTAGACAGTCTCGGGGATGCGCGGACGATCCGTCCGCGTATCCCCCGATGACAGCCCGCCCGAATCAGGGACACGATCCCGAAACCTTAGGGGTTCTCCCTATGAGGGCGGGCGCCCCCTCTGCCTAGGATGGCCTCGCTCACAGAGACCAGACCTGGAGGGGAACGTGGCCGAACACACCTCTGACGTCGCCGTCGCGGTCGAGACGCCCTCGTGCATCCACCACTGGATCCTCGGCGAGCCGCTCGCCGGCATCATCACCGGGCGCTGCAAGCGCTGCGGTATGGACCGGTTGTTCCCAGCGTCTCCGGAAGGCGCAGAGCGCTTCGACGACTACCGGGAACTGACCCAGACCGCCGCGTACTACGCGGACAAGAAGTCGGCGTAGTCCGGCGCGCCATTCCAGCGGCAGAACACGAACGGATACGCAGCGCGTATTATGGCGCGCAGCCGGGAGGACTCCAGGATGAACGACCGACTCGCCGACCGCATGGGTGACCGCAGCGCGAACGGCCCGATCACCCGGGTACGCCCCGCGGTACGTAACGGCTCCCACATCCGCCTCCTGGTCGCGGACGACCACGCGCTGCTGCGCCAGGCGCTCCGCGTGCTGCTGGAGGCCCAGGACGGCCTGGAGGTGGTGGGCGAGGCGACCAACGGCCGCGACGCCGTGGAGGCTGCGGAACGGCTCATGCCGGACGTGGTCCTGATGGACATGGTCATGCCCGGCCTGAACGGCATCGACGCGACCCGCCAGATCGTGAAGCGTTCCCCGAACACGCGAGTGCTGATCCTCACGGCCTACCTGGAGGACGAGCGCCTGCTGCAGGCGCTGCGCGCCGGCGCGGCCGGCTACGTGGTCAAGAACTCCGACATGGAGGAACTGCTGCTGGCCATCCAGTCCGTCCGCCGGGGCAACACCTACTTCTCCACCTCGGTCTCCGACGAAATCTCAGTGAACGACGTGCTGATGCAGGCGAAGCAGCCCGAGGGCAAGACCGGCTATGACACGCTGACGCCCCGTGAGCGCGAGGTGCTCCAGTTGATCGCGGAGGGCCTGTCCAACCAGGCGATCGCGGACGAACTGGTGATCAGCGTGAAGACGGTGGAGGCCCACCGCGCGCACATCATGACGAAACTGCACGCCAAGAACCGCACGGACCTGATCCGCTACGCGATCAAGCGCGGCCTGGTCGCCCTGGACGGCTCGGTGACGGACGAGCGCCAGGCCATCTAGCGGCCCCGGCCCTTCCCGCTGGCGATTTCCTGACGACCCGCGCGGGCGGAACGTGAGAGGGCGGCGCCGGCCGCCCTCTGCGCGTGCGCGCGCCTCGTGCCCGGGGCAGGCGTGTGACAAGATCGGCCACCGTGACAGACCGCAGCCGTCCCCTGGTCCTGGTCGCTGAAGACGAAGCGAGTGTCCGTGGGATGCTCGGCGTGGCGCTGCGCGCCGCCGGCTTCGAGCCCGTGCTGTGCCCGGACGGCCACGAGGCCCTCCGCACGCTGGAAGAGGGCCCGATCCCGGACCTGCTGCTGATGGACATCCGTATGCCGCGCCTGGGCGGCGCGGAACTGGCTCGCCGCATCCGCGAGCAGCCTCGCTGGGACACGCTGCCACTGGTGGCGATGTCCGCCTACAGCGACGACCTGCAGGAGCACGAGATCAAGGCGGCCGGCGCGGACGCCTTCCTCCCCAAGCCCTTCACCATCACGGACCTGCGCGCGCTGCTGAACTCCCTGCTGCCGGAAGGCCGCCGCACCTCCTGACCCCCTCGCGCTGACGCGTCCTCGATCACCCGGCGCGGCCCCCCGACGGGCTCGCCTGCGTGCGCGCTCGGGACGGGCGAGCAACCTCGGGGAGCGCGGGGGGTGACCTGCGGGAAGTCCCCGATACGGAAGGCGTCCGCCCCGCCGAACAATGGCTCCCGCGTCCCGGTGCCGCGTCTCGCGCGGTCTCCCGGGCTGTGGGAGGTGCTCTCAATGATCCGAGTCACCCGCCTGGACCGGAGCGAGTTTGTCCTGAACGCGGAGTTCATCCAGAGCGTGGAGAGCACGCCGGACACGCACATCGTGCTGTTCAACGGCCACTCCTTCGTCGTCCTGGAGTCCACGGACGAGGTTGTCGCCCGGACGCTGGAATACCGCCGCGCGGTGTACGGCGGCGTGGCGCGGCCGCCGCTGAGCCTGGTGCGGGACTAAGAGGCCAGCGGGAGCAGGGGAGGCACGCGTGGGCGCCACGACGATCGCAGGGCTGGTCATCGCCGCCATCGGCATCCTCGGTGGCTTCGTCATCGAGGGTGGCGCGGTGGCGTCGCTGATGAACCTGCCTGGCTTCATGATCGTGATCGTCGGCACGCTGGGGGCCACCGTGGCCTCCTTCCCGCCCGCCCAGGTGAAGAGCATCCCTGGCTCCTACATGCGCACCCTGAAGGGCGCCGGCGGCGTGGAGCCGCACGAGATGGCCTCCCGGCTGGTCTCCATGGCGGACAAGGCCCGCCGCGAGGGCCTGCTGTCCCTGGAGGAAGACGCCCAGAACGCCGGCGACGACTTCGCCCGCAAGGGCCTCATGCTCATGATCGACGGCACGGACCCGGAGGCGCTGCGCTCGATCCTGGAGATCGAGATCGAAGGCGCGGTGAAGCGCGAGAGCGAGAAGGCGGAGGTCTTCAAGGCCGGCTCCGGCTTTGCCCCCACGCTGGGCGTGCTGGGCGCCGTGATGGGCCTGATCACCGTCCTGGGCAAACTGGGCGGCGACGTGGCGGAACTGGGCCACGGCATCGCCGTGGCGTTCGTCGCCACCTTCTACGGCGTGGGCTTCGCCAACGTGGTGCTGCTGCCCATGGCGATGAAGTTGAAGGCCATCGCCGCCGAGGAGCAGACCACCCGCGAGATGATCCTAGAGGGCATCCTCTCCATCCAGGCCGGCGACAACCCGCGCATCGTGCGCGAGAAACTGCAGTCCTACCTGGCACCCGAGCACCGCTCCTCCGAGGAGGATGACGAGACCGGGGCGGGGCAGGCGGCCGCATGAGCCGCCGAGGAAAGGCGCACGCGGAGGAGCACCCGGACGAGCGCTGGGTGATCTCCTACGCGGACCTGGTCACGCTGCTGCTGGGCTTCTTCATCATCCTCTACGCCACGGCGGACGCGAACGAGGTGAAGTTCGAGGCGCTCGCGCGCGGCCTGGCGGACGCCTTCAACGTGGGCGTCAACGAGGGCACCGGCGACGGGGGCGCCTCGTTCTTCGAGGGCGGCACCGGCATCGTCCCGGAGCGCAACCAGGCCGGGACGATCGACTTCGACCTGGAGCAGATCCGCCGCCTGGTGGACGAGCGCGCCCAGCAGGCGGGCCTGCAGGGCAAGATCATGGTCACCCGGGACGAGGACCGCATTGTCATCCGGCTGGCGGACAACCTGGTCTTCCCCTCCGCCAGCGCGGACATCCGGGCGGAGGCCCGGCCGCTGCTGGCCATCGTGGCCGCTGCCGTGAACCAGACCACCAACGAGATCCGCGTGGAGGGCCACACGGACAGCATTCCGTTGTCCACGGAGAAGTACGCCTCCAACTGGGAACTCTCCTCCGCGCGGGCCACCGCCGTCCTCCGCCACCTGACGGAGGACCTGGGGGTGGACCCTCAGCGCACCTTCGCCGCCGGGTACGGGGAGTTCCGCCCGGTCGCCAGCAACCTGACGCCTGAGGGCCGCGCGCTGAACCGGCGCGCGGACATCGTGATCCTCTACCCGCCCTCCCGCATCGGGGCGGATGGCGGCTCCCAGCAGCCCGGTGGTGCTGCCGGGTCGGATGGAGTGCAGTGATGAAGAAGCCGGTAGTGCTGGCCGCGGTCGGCGTGGTGGTGGGCGTGGCGGTTGCGTTCGCCGCGTTCACGTTCCTCCTGGGCGGAGGGGCGAAGGAGGCTGAGGCCAGCGGGCCGCCGGCCGTGGTGAGCGTGCCGGGAAAACTGGGCCCGCACATCACGCTGAGTGACCGTGTCTTCAACCTGCTCACGGAACCGGGCCAGAGCCCCGTCTACCTGAAGTTGCAGACGGTCATCGAGTTCGAGACCACGGACCCGCGCTGGGAGCGCGTGCTGACCGGCTGCGGGAAGTCCGCGCACGGAGCGCGCCGCGCCCCCACGGGCACGGACCTCATGGTGTCCGCGCTCCCCTCCGGTGGCTCGGCGCCTCGTGCCGTGGCTGCGGGCGGCGCCGCCGGCGACCCGTGCGAGGCCGAGCTCGCGGCGCTGCTCGCCGAGTTCGACCACCACATCGGCACCGGGCGTGCCCTCATCGAGGACGCGGTCACCACGATCGTCACCGGCCACACGGCCGCCGAGATCGCCACGCCCCAGGGCAAGGAAACGCTGAAGGCGGAGATCCAGGAGGCCGTTGAGGACCTCATCCACGAGCCCCACGTCACGCGCGTGCTCTTCGTGAACTTCATCACCCAGTAGCGAGCCCCTCACGGGGAGACACCAGCAGCAACACGGACGGCGGAGCAGACCATGGCTGAGCAGCGGGCGCTTTCCCAGTGGGAGATCGACGCCCTCCTGAACGACCTGCCGGGCGATGCAGCCCAGCAGGACGACCAGGAGGCCGCCGCCGGCGGCCGCCGCGTGGAGCGGCCCGCCGCCGCGGTGGTGAAGGCGTACGACTTCCGCCGACCCGACAAGTTCTCCAAGGAGCAGTGGGCCACGCTCCAGTCGATGCACGAGCACTTCGCCCGGATGCTGGGCGCGGCGTTCTCCTCGCGGCTGCGGACGCTGGTGCAGGTGCGCCTGTCCACGCTGGAGCAGGGGCTGTACGAGGAGTGGCAGTCCCAGGTGACCAGTCCCACCGTCTGCTACGTGCTGGGGCTCAGGCCGCTGCAGGGCAGCATGGTGGTGGAGTTCGGCACGGAGATCGCAGCGGAGGTGGTGGACCGCCTGCTGGGGGGCAACGGTGCCCTGGTGGACCGCGGCCGCGAACTGGGCGAGGTGGAGATCGGGCTGCTGCGCTCGTTCTCGCGCACCTTCAGCCACGCGCTGCAGGAGATGTGGAGCACCGTCCGCCCCGTGGAGCCCTCGCTGCAGGACGTGGGGCAGGACGCCACGATGATCCAGGTGGCCGCCCCCACGGACGTGGTGCTGACCGCGTTCTTCGAGATCAGCGTGGGCAGCCACCGCGGCGCCATGTCCATCTGCCTGCCCTACACGGTCATTGAGCCGGTGGCGCCGGGCCTGTCCGCACAACTGTGGATCGCCTCCGGGCAGCGCAACGCGCTGTCCGATGAGGAGCGCCAGAACATGGAGCGCCTGATCGACCGCTCGCGCGTGGACCTGGCGGTCCACCTCGGCGGCGTGGACCTGCCCGCGCGGACCATCGCCGGGCTCCAGGAGGGTGACACCTTCGTCCTGGATGCCCGCCTGGGCCGCCCGCTGGACGTGGTGATCGGCGAGCGCACGCGCTTCCGGGCGCTGCCCGGCGTGCTCGGGAGCCACATGGGCATCCAGATCGCGGACGTGGTGGAGGACCTGCACTCGCCGGCCCCCCGGCGCCCGCGCACCAGCATGGATATCGCAATCGACGACACGCAGGCAGCGGCGGATGCCGCTGCGGAGCAGACGCCGGCCGGCGCGTAAGCGCCGGGACCGACGGACGGAGGACCGCCATGGCAGGTGACCAGGATCCCCTGGGCGAGGTGCTGGGCAGCCGTGCAGACGCGCTGTCCGCGCTGGCGCCGGTGGTGCGGGAGAAGGTCCTCACCGGCCTGGAGAGCCTGACGGCGAACCGGCCCGCGCTGGAGGAAGTCTCGTTCGGCATGGCAGACCCCGTGGGGCTGTCCGCGGAACTCGCCACGTCCGACCACCTCGGCATGGAACTGACCATGTCCGCCCCGGGCGGCGCCCGGTTCCTGGGGGCGGTCTTCGTCGCACTGCCGGACGTAGGCGCCATGCTCGCCATCGAGACCGGCGCGGAGCGCATGGCGGACGAGGACTTCGCCCGCGCTCAGTTGGAGATGATCTCCGCCGCCACCCGCGAGTTCTTCGACCTCATGACCATGACGCTCTTCGTGGACGACCTCCAGGGACTGGAGGTGGTGCCCGCGCCGGCCCGCACGGGCGACCCCGAGGCAATCGTCGGCTTGGTCGCGGAGGCGGCGGAGGGCGCCCCGGTCGCGCGCATGGACGTGGCGCTCACGCTCGCCAGCGGGGCGCCCGCGCGCATGGTCCTGCTGGTGCCGCAGCCGTTCCTGGACGCCTTCGGCGACCTGGCCGGCGCCATGGCGAGCCCGGGGGGTGCGGACATGGATGACGACGCCCTCTTCACAGACCCGCTGGACGAGATCGTGGAGCCCACCCCGCTGCGGGGAACCATGCCGCCGCCCTCGCTGCTGGAAGGCGACGAGCCCGCAGAGAAGGTGTCGCCCCTGCGCCCCGCGGGGACCTTTGGGGCAGGAGCCCGTGACGACGTGGATGTCCATCCCGTGCGCTTCCCCCCGCTGACCGACGTCTCGCCCGGGCTCGCCGAGCGCCGTTCGCTGGACCTGATCATGGACGTGTCCATGCGGGTCACCGTGGAACTGGGCCGCAGCACCCTGACCGTGGAGGACGTGCTGTCCCTGGGGCCAGGCTCCGTGGTGGAACTGAACAAGCTCGCCGGCGAACCCGTGGACGTGCTGGTCAACGAGCAGTTGATCGCCCGCGGCGAAGTGGTGGTGGTGGACGAGAACTTCGGCGTCCGCGTGACGGAGATCGTCTCTCCGCGGCGGCGTGCGCAGGCGATGGGGGCGTAGCGATGCGCGCCCCGGTCCTCCGACGCATTGCCGCCGGCGCCGCCGGCGCGCTGGCCGCCCTCGCCTGGCTCGCGCAGGCGGCCGCCCAGGCAGCGCCCGCGGACGCGAGCGGCCAGGTAGGTAGCGGCGTGTCCTCCTTCGGCATGGGCGACTGGATCGCGCTCGGCGTGCGCCTAGCGCTCGTCGTCGTGGTGATCTGGGTGGCCGTCGCCGGCATGCGCTGGTACGTCCGCCGCGTACACCAGGGCGGCCATCGAGGTGCGCTCGGCGCCCTGGAGGTCATGGAGAGCCACGCGCTGGGGCCGAACCGCACGCTGCACCTGGTACGCCTGGGCGACCGCGCCGTGCTGGTGGGCGCCACCCCCGAGCGCATCACCCAGTTGATGACCGTAGACGACCCGGAAGAACTGAAGCGCCTGGCGGACCGGCCGGAGGAGGAGGCGCCGCGAGCGCCGTCGCGGTCGCTCGCCTCGATGCTGTCCGCCTTTGCCGCCGGCCTGGTCGCGATGAACGCCCGCCGGCGCCAGGTGGACCAGCGCGCCCGCGCGCAGCGCGAAGAGGCCCGTGCCGCACGGCAGGCCGCCCGGCCCGCGCCCGAAGCAGGCATCGACCCCGCTCCGCGCGCGCCGCGCTTCGCGGCATTGCGGGACGCCCTCGCGGGGCCGCGCCGACGGCGGCCCGCCGCGCCGGCGACGGAATCGCGCCAGTCGCTGTTCGACCGCACGCTCGCAAGCATCGAGGCCGTGGAGGTGCGGGGGGCGCCCAGCGCCGCCGGCCTCCGCGCGCGCTCCGGCTATGGCCAGGCCGCCGGGGCTGCGACGGGTGCGGTGGACGCCTCGGCTCCGCCGAGGGGCCGACGGAGCCAGTCGCGCGAGGCGCAGATCGCGGACCTGCAGCGCGCCATTGCGGCCGCGCGTCGGAACGCCGGCTGACGGATGCAACGGACGGGACGACGCTGGCCGCTCGGCCGCCTGCGGGCACGCTTGCCCCGGGGCCGTCGCGCCCTCGGGGTTGTGCTCTGCGCCGCGCTGATGCTGGCGCTGTCCACCGGCTGCGTGGCAGCGGATGGGAGTGTGACGGCGCCGGGCCTGGGCCCGGAGTCCGTGGACGACCCCTCCGGGCGCGCGACCGGGGTGCAGTTGCTGCTGCTGCTGACCACGCTCTCGCTGGCCCCGGCGCTGCTGATCATGGTGACTTCGTTCACCCGGATCATCATCGTGCTGTCGCTGGTGCGGAACGCCGTGGGCGTGCCGCAGTTGCCGCCGAACCAGGTGCTCATCGGCATCGGGTTCCTGCTGACGGTGTTCGTCATGGCGCCCGTGTGGACCACCGTGAACGAGCAGGCGCTGCAGCCCTACCTCAATGGCGAGATCGAGCAGTCCGAGGCGATCGACCGCGCGGAGGTGCCGCTGCGGAAGTTCATGCTCGCCCAGACGCGGGAGTCAGACCTCGCGCTGTTCGTGGGGCTCTCCCAGGACAAGCGGCCGGAGAGCGTGGACGACGTGCCGACCTACGTGATCATCCCGGGCTTCATCGTGAGCGAACTGAAGACCGCGTTCCTCATGGGATTCATCATCTTCATCCCGTTCCTGATCATCGACATCGTCGTCTCGTCGGCGCTGCTGTCGATGGGAATGATGATGCTCCCCCCGGTGGTCGTCTCCCTGCCCTTCAAGATCCTGCTGTTCGTCCTGGTGGACGGATGGGGCCTGATCATCGGTTCGCTGGTCAGATCCTTCGTCCTCTGAACGCGCTGTCCGCATAGGAGTTCACCCGCAATATGACTGACGCCGCCGTCATCAGCCTGGCCCAGGACGCGCTGACCACCACCCTGCTGGTTTCCGCGCCGATCCTCATCGTGAGCCTCGCGATCGGCATGTTGGTGTCCGTCTTCCAGGCGATGACCCAGATCAACGAGGTCACGCTGACCTTCGTGCCCAAGATCTTCGGGGTGTTCGCGGTCTCCGCGCTCTTCGGCCCATGGATGATCGGCACGATGGTGAACTACACCTCGCGCCTGCTGGCCACGCTCCCGGACCTGGCCCGCTAGTGCTGAGCGAGGTGTTCGCCGTCTCGCCGGAGTGGTCGGCGCACTTCCTGCTCGTGCTGGGCCGGATGACCGCCGCGGTGGTGGCGGCGCCGCTCTTCGGCGCTCGAGGCGTGCCGCTGCATCTCAAGGTGGGGTTGGCGATCATCCTGTCGCTGATCGTGCTGCCGCTCAGCACCCGCGGCCTGGACTCCACGCCCACTGACCTCTTCGTCTTCGCCTCGCTGCTCGGCATGGAGGTGATCGTCGGGGTGGCCATCGGCCTGGGGATCATGCTCGTATTCCAGGGCCTGGAGATGGCGGCCAGCCTGGTGAGCGTGCAGATCGGCTTCAGCATGAGCCAGGTCTTTGATCCCATCACGGGCCAGCAGACCGGCACCATGGAGCAGTTCTACCGCGTCTTGATCACCTTGATCTTCTTCGCCATCAACGGGCACTACCTGGTGATCCAGGGCTTCCTCCGCACCTTCGAGGTGGTGCCGCCCGGGCGGGCGACGCTGGCGGTCATCGCGGGCGACCGCATGATCCCGTTCTTCGGCACCATCATCGTCTCGGCCGTGCAGATCGCGCTGCCGGTGTTCGGAGCGCTGGTGCTCACGGACCTGGCGCTGGCGCTGGTGAACCGCACCGTGCCGCAGTTGCACGCGCTGGTGGTGGGCTTCCCGCTGAAGATCGGTGTCGGGCTGGTGGCGCTGGTGGCCGCCATGCCGCTGATGACGGCGTTCATCGGCGCCACGCTGGGGCGGGCGCTGGTGGACGTCAACGGCATGGTGGTGCGCTGATGGCCGGCGAGAAGACCGAGGCCCCCACCCCACGCCGGCAGGAAGATGCACGCAAGCGCGGCCAGGTAGCGCACAGCAAGGAGATGGACAGCGCCATCGTCCTGCTGGCGATCCTGGGCGTCTTCAAGTTCGCCGGTGGCTACATGTGGGGCTCGCTGGAGGCGCTCACGGTGGACACGTGGGCGCACCTGGGGCGGAACCCGCTCACAGTGGACCTGACCGCGGAGTCCGGCGTTGCCCTGCTCGGACGGTCCATGCTGCTGCTGGCCCCCCTCATGGGGGTCGTGGCGCTCATCGGGATCGTCGGCGGGATGGCGCAGACCGGCGGGCCGCTGTTCGCCCGCGAGGCAATCAAGCCGCAGTTCAAGCGCATGAACCCGCTGGAAGGCGGCAAGCGGCTGGTCGCCTCACGGCAGGCGTACGTCAACCTGGGCAAGGCGCTCTTCAAGTTCGTCGTCCTGGGGCTGGTGGGGTACCTGACCTTCGTGTCTCGGTGGGAGGAGATCTCCACGCTGGGGATGCAGGCGGGCATCCGCGACTCCATCGCCATCCTGGTGTCCGTGGGCTTCGACCTCTCGCTGCGCATGGCGCTGGTGGTGGGGGCGCTGGCGCTGGCGGACTTCGTCTTCCAGCGCGCGGACATGACGCGTCAGTTGCGGATGTCCAAGCAAGAGGTCAAGGACGAGACGAAGCAGACGGACGGCGACCCGCAGATGAAGGGCGCCATGGCCCGCCAGCGGCAACGGTTGCTCGCGCGGATCATGCAGTCCGTCCCGCGCGCGGACGTGGTGGTCATGAACCCCACGCACTACGCCGTGGCCCTGAAGTACGACCCCACCTCCTCCGCCGCTCCGGTGGTGCTGGCCAAGGGCATGAACCTGGTGGCCCTCCGCATGCGCGAGGTGGCGGAGGAGCACGGCATCCCGGTCATCCAGAACCCGCCGCTGTGCCGCGCCATCTACCGCGCGACGCGCATCGGCCAGGAGATCCCCGCCGACCTCTACGAGGCGGTCGCGGAGATCCTCGCCTTCGTCTACCGGCTCCGCTCGCGCGGCGGGGTGCTGCGGGCAACGGCGTAACGGAAGAGCAGAGGGGGACGCATGGCAGCCGCACGCTCCGCATCCGCGCCCACCAGCCGACTGGGCATGGTGGACGTCCTCACCCGCAACTCGGACGTCGCCATGGCCGTGGCGGTGGTGCTGATCATCGCGATGATGATCATCCCGTTGCCGCCGGCGCTGCTCAGCGTGCTGATCGTCGCGAACATCGCCGCCGCCATCACCATCCTGCTGATCTCCATGTACACGCACGACGTGCTGTCCTTCAGCGTGTTCCCCAGCCTGTTGCTCCTGACCACGCTGTTCCGCCTGGGCATCAACATCGCCAGCACGCGCCTGATCCTGCTGAGCGGCGACGCGGGCTCCGTCATCGATGCCTTCGGCGCCTTCGTCATCGGCGGATCGCTGGTGGTGGGCATCGTGGTGTTCCTCATCCTGCTGGTGATCCAGTTCGTGGTGATCACCAACGGCGCCGGCCGCGTGGCGGAGGTGGCCGCGCGCTTCACGCTGGACGCGATGCCCGGCAAGCAGATGTCCATTGACGCGGACCTGAACGCGGGCCTGATCACGGACACGGAGGCCAAGGAGCGCCGCCGCCGCATCTCCCAGGAAGCGGACTTCTACGGCGCCATGGACGGCGCCAGCAAGTTCGTGAAGGGCGACGCCATTGCCGGGCTGATCATCACCACGATCAACCTCATCGGCGGCATGGCGATCGGGATGATGCAACTGGGGCTCGCGCCGGGCGACGCGGTGGGCGAGTACTCGCTCCTCACCGTGGGCGACGGCCTGGTCTCCCAGATCCCGGCGCTGCTGATCTCCACAGCCACGGGCATCATCGTGACGCGTGCGGCGACCTCTGACTCCCACCTGGGCGCGAACATCGGCGGGCAGTTGTTCGCCAACCCCCGCGCGTTGTTCATCGTGTCCGCGGTGCTGGTCGGCTTTGGCCTGACACCGGGACTTCCCCGATCCCCGTTTCTGATCATCGCGGCCATGATGGCGGGGGCAGGCTTCCTGGTCCGCGAGCGCACCAAGGCGCGCGCGGCCGAACTGGCCGAGGCGCAGGAGGTCGAGCAGGTCGAGGAGGCGCAGAGCGTCGACTCGGTGGTCTCGGTCCTCAAGGTCGACCCGCTGGAGGTGGAGGTCGGTTACGGCCTCATCCCGCTGGTGGACGACGAGCGCGGCGGCAACCTGCTCAACCGGATCACCATCATGCGGCGTCAGACCGCGCTGGACCTGGGGGTGGTCGTGCCGATGATCCGCATCCGCGACAACCTGGCGCTGGGCGCCAACCAGTATGTCGTCCGCCTCCGCGGCATCGAGATCGGCGGCGGGACGCTGCACGTCCACGACTTCCTGGCCATGGACTCCGGCCTCGCCACCGGCGACATCGACGGTGAGGCGACCACGGAGCCGGCGTTCGGTCTGCCCGCGAAGTGGATCCCGCAGTTCGAGAAGCAGCAGGCGGAACTGCTGGGCTACACGGTGGTGGACCCGCCCTCCGTGCTCATCACCCACCTGAGCGAACTGATCCGCCGCCACGCGCCGGAACTGCTGTCCCGCCAGGACACGCAGACGCTGCTCACCCACCTCAAGGAGGAGTACCCCGCCGTGGTGGAGGAACTCATCCCCGGGGTGCTCACGGTGGGCGAGGTGCAGGGCGTCCTGCAGTTGCTGCTCTCGGAGGGCGTCTCCATCCGGGACATGGTCACCATCGCGGAGACGCTGGCGGACCTGGGGCGGCAGACCAAGGACATCGAGGCGCTCACGGAGGGCGTCCGGCAGGCGCTGTCGCGCCAGTTGTCCATGCAGCACCGCGCCTCGGACGGGCGGATGCACGCCATCACCCTCAACCCGCGCCTGGAGCAGACGCTCGCGCAGGCGCTCACCCAGACGGACAACGGCGTGGCCCTGGTGGTCTCGCCGGACCTCCTGCAGCGGCTGATGAACCGCGCGGCGTCCCAGATGGAGCGCGCCGCGGCCACGGGCCACCAGCCAGTCCTACTGACGTCCACGCGCATCCGGCGGCCACTCCGCCGGTTGCTGGAGCGCTCGTTGCCGGGCCTGCCCGTCCTGTCGTTCGCGGAAGTCGCGCGCGAGGTGGAGGTGGAGGCCATTGGCCAGGTGGAGGTGGAGCATGCAGCAGCCTAAGCGGTTCCAGGCGCCGACCCTCGCGGAGGCCTACGACCAGGTCCGCCGCGACCTGGGTGACGGGGCGGTGATCCTCTCGACGCGCAAGGCGTTCGCCCCGGGCCTCTTCGGGCAGCCCGGTCGCCAGTTCGTGGAGGTGGTGGCGCGGGTGCCGGAGACGGCGGAGGAGCGCCCCACGCTGGACCAGGACCAGGCCGCGCACGACCTGGTGCGCGCCGTAGCCGAAGCCGCCGCCACCGCTCCCGCCGCTGCCTCCGGCCCATTCGCCGGCTTCCAGCGCGGTGGGGCGCTTGCCGCCGTCGCGGGCGGCGGGCCGGCCGGGGAGTCCGAGGACGCTCCCGCCCCGGCACCGACTCGCGTACCCCAGGGCGTCCCCGGGGCCTCCTGGGCGCGCCAACTGGACCAGATGCGCGGGATGCTGGAAGAACTGCTGGCGGAGCGGATGGACGCCCGCCTGGAGGCGAGCCCGGCCGGGATGCGCGTCATGCGCGAGCGGCTGGTCCGCCACGGCATGCCGGGCGCCCTGGCTACGACGCTGCTGTCCGAGGTGGACGCGCGGGACGGCAGCGAGGGCGCGGTGGCCGCGGCCGTGGAGCGCCGCCTGGCCGCCAAGATGCCGCCGGCGGCGTCGCTGAACCTTTCCCGCCGCCGCGCCATCTTCCTCGTGGGCCCGTCCGGTGCCGGCAAGACCACCATGGCGGTGCGCCTCGCGCTGCAACTGCAGCGGCAGGGGCTGAGCGTGGTGATCGCGGGGACGGACGTGAACCGCGCCGGCGCCCCCCAGCAACTGCTGGCCTTCGGCGCCGTCACCGGCCTGGAGGTCCGCCTCTGCTACTCCCCGGACGAACTGGCGGAGGTGGTGGCGGACCGCGAGGTGGACGCCGTGGTCATCGACACCCCCGGCCACAACGGCATGCGGCGCGACCGCATGGCGGAACTGGACTCATTCCTGCAGGCTGCGCGCCAGCGCACGGTGCTGCTCACCCTCCCCGCGACCATGAAGGCCTCCGACCTCGCTGAGACGGTGGCGGCCTACAGCGGCACCGGCGTGGACGGCCTGGTCCTGGCTCGCTGCGACGAGACCGCGCACTTCGGCGCGCTCGCCGGCCTGGCGGTGGAGGCGGCCATCGGCGTGGCGTTCACCACGCACTCGGACCAGGTGAGCGACCCGGCGGAGGCCGGCGACAACGCCGCGCTGGCCGCAGCCGCCGTTCGCGCGGCATGGCCCTCCACGCCCGTGGGGTTGGCCGCCGCCGAGGGTGGCGAAGGCGATGACGGTGCGGACGACGAAGGCGACGCCGCTGCGGCGTCGGCGAGCAGGGGACGGCGCGCCGCAGGGGCCCGCCGACGCCTGGCCCGGGTGGGATAGGCGAACCTCGTGGCGGGATACGTCGACCTGCAGCCCGGTACGCGGATCAAGGTGTCGCCTCCCGGCGACCCGCTGGGCGCCGCCTATGAGTCGGTGGTCCGCGCCGTGATGCCGAACGCCCTGCGCCTGGGGATGCCCCGGCGTGAGCAGGAAGTGCTGGAGGTCCAGCCCGGCGATCACCTGACTATGTTCACGGTGCTGCATGGGCGCGTGTACCGCTTCGGCGTCTCCGTCCGGCTATCCGAGGTGGACACCGACTCGTTCGTGGTGGACCCCCCGCTGGAGGCGGAGCGCACCGAGCGGCGTCAGTTCTACCGGCTCGTCACGCGCATCGTCCCGCGCCGCACCGCCCGCTTGGACGACGCCGGCAAGGAAGTGCAGCCCATCCAGTCCGTGATCCTGGACCTCTCTGGGGGCGGCGTGATGCTCCAGACGCGAGAGTTCGTGCCGGCTGGCTGTCGCCTGCGCATCGTCTTCGAACTGGAGGGCGACCCGCTGGAGATGGACATCGCCGCGCTGGTGCTGAACACCAACCGGCCCGCCTCCAACGCCCAGCACTACCGGGTGCACTGCCAGTTCCTGGAGCCGAACCAGTCCGAGATCGAGCGCCTGGTGCGCTTCGTCTACCGCCAGCAGGCGGAACTCCGCCGCCGAGGGGTGATCTGATGCTGATCCTCCGGGCCGGCCTGTACGTGTCCGCGCTGGCGGCCGTCTACACCACGTGGGCCTCGACCGGCGCGGGCTACGCCATCGAGGTGGCGATGCTGCGTGGCCTGCTGGCGTTCATGGCGGTGACGTTTGTGGCGTACCTGGCGGAACTGGTGGTGCTGACCGCGCCGCCCGCCCGCACGCGGTCCCAGGAGACGCACCCCGCCGGAGCAGGTGCGGAGGACGACCTGGCCGAGGGCCAGCCAACCAGTTTGCCCGCCGTGCGGGCCGAGCGAGACGTCGCCGCCGACGAGCGTCGTGCGGCTTAGTTTGAGGACGTAGTCCGTGGCGAACGAACGACGACCCAATGCATCTGCCCCTCGGCGCCGCGCGCGACTCACGGTCGTGGAGGCGGAGGCGCAACAGCGCAGCAACCAGGCGCTCTGGGAACGCTACTTCCAGGACCAGGATTCGGCGGTCCGGGAGCAGTTGATCCTGCAATACGCCCCGCTGGTGAAGTACGTCATGGGCCGCCTGGCCATCTCCCTGCCCGCGATCCTGGACTACGAGGACATCCTCTCCTTCGGCACCATCGGCCTGATCGAGGCCGTCGAGCGCTTCGACCATCAGAAGGGCGTGAAGTTCGAGACGTACGCCATCTCCCGCATCCGCGGCTCCATCATCGACGCCCTCCGCTCCCTGGACCGCCTGCCACGCTCCGTGCGCCAGAAGGCGCGCGAGGCCAACGAGGCGATCCTGCGGCTGACGAACGAACTGGGCCGCGAGCCCACGGACGACGAGGTGGCGGCGGCGCTGGACGTGGCGCCGGACGCCTACCGGCGGACACAGGTGGAGACCTCATGGATCACCGTCTCGCTGGACAACCTGGGCTCCACGGACGGGGAAGACGACACCGGCGGCGCCATGACGGTAGCCGATCCGGACGGCGAAGACTTCTCCGTGGACCTGGAGCGCCAGGAACTCATCGGTGATCTCGCGGCCTCGATTAGGGATTTGCCTGATCGGGAGCAGCTCATCCTCTCGCTTTACTACAAGGAAGAGTTGACGATGCGGGAGGTCAGCGAGGTGCTGGGCATCTCCGAGTCCCGCGTCTGCCAGCTGCATGCACGGGCGCTCAGCCGCCTCCGCACGGGGGTACTGGGCCGGCAGCAGGGACAGGCCGCATGAGCGTCTCCCCCGCCATCCTCCTGGTCACGATCGCCATCGGCGTGCCGCTGATGCTGCTCGCCCTGGGTGTCCTCTACTACGCGTACCTGTTCGGGCGGCAGCCACTGGACCTCCTGGAGGGCCACGTGGACGCCCTGGCCACCGAGTCCGCGGAGGACCTGCTGGTGGCGCTGCAGGACGCCGTGGACGAGATGCAGACCCAACTGGCCCAGCAGCGCGACGCGCTGGCCGGCATGCTCTCCGAGCAGCGCTCGCCCGTGCTGATGGCCGCTGCCGGTCCGGGGGGCGACCTCCCGATGGCCGCCGGCGAGTACGTGGAGCAGGCGCCACCGCAGGACGTCCCGGCACTCTCCGGCATGCGCGCTCAGATCGCGCGTCTGGCGGAGGCCGGCATGTCTGACCGCTCCATCGCCCGGGAACTCCACATCGGCCTCGAGGAAGTGCGCATCGCGCGCATGCGAGGCCGCCCGTAATGCTCTCGCTGCCGCGGGGCGCCGGGACAACCGGCCGAGCGATGCTCCTCCTCGGGGCGTGCGTGGTGGCCCTGGTGGCCGCGCTGGGCGCGCCCACGCTGGCCCGTGCGAATGGCGTGCCGGTCATGGTCACGCTGTCCTACATCGACCTCTCCAACTGGGGGCCGGAGGACGCTTCCGGCGAGGCGGAACTGATCTTCGCGGAAGGCATCGTCCGGCTGGAGGCCCAGGGCCTGCCCGTGCTCCAGGACGAGGTCTACCAGGCCTGGCTCGTGAACTCCGAGGTGGGCGACGCCATCTCCGTGGGGCGTTTCAACGCCGCGGGGACGGGCACGGTCTCCTACCAGGGCACGCTGCCTCCCATCGCAGACTTCGGCTTCGACCTGCTGATCTTCACCGTGGAGCCGGAGCCGGACGACGCTCCGCAGCCGTCCGCCCAGCGCTCCATCGGCGGGTACTTCTCGCTGCTGGGGCACGCCTCCCCGGACGGGAGCACGGAGGGCGGCCAGGGGCTGCAGGCGCCCGGCGCGCTGCCCAACACGGGCGCCCCCGGCTGGACGGCGGACATCGTTCGCTTCACCGCGCTGATCGGCGCCATGGCCCTGTCCGTGGTGGTGGGCCTGCGCCTGAGCCGGAGGCCCGCATGATCCGATCGCTCTACACCGCCGCCTCGGGCATGCTGCTCGGCCTGCGCCAGCAGGACGTGGTGGCGGACAACATCGCGAACTCCTCCACCGTGGGCTACAAGGCGGACCAGTCCGCCCAGACCGCATTTTCGGGCGTGCTCGCGCGGCGCGTGACGCCCGCCGGCGGACCGGTGCCGGGGCGCGTGGACGAGGTCATTGGCCAGGTGGGCACGGGCGCCTTCGTGGAGAACGTGCGCACGTACCTGGGCCAGGGCGCGGAGCGGGAGACCGGGGCGTCGCTGGACATCATGGTCCGCGGCGACGGCTTCTTCGTGGTGCAGACGGACGAGGGCGTCCGCTACACGCGGGACGGCCACCTGGACCGGGACGAGCAGCAGCGCCTGATCTCCGCGGACGGCGGCCGCATCCTGGACGTGGACGGCAACGAGATCCTCCTGGACACGGACAAGGTGCGGGTCAAGCCGGACGGCTCGATCTTCCGCCTGGTGACCACGGAGATCCCCCAGGCGGACGGCTCCGTGGCGTTCGACACCACCGAGGAGTTCGTGGCGCAGTTGCAGGTGGTGAACCTGCTTGCGGACGACCTGATCCGCGCCGGCTCCTCCAAGTTCACGGTGGTGGGTGGCGCGGAGATCACGCCCGTGGACTTCACCACTGGCGGCACGTTCATCCTCCAGGGCTCCCTGGAGGAGGCGAACGTCAACATCGGCCAGACCGCCTCCCAGATGTATTCGCTGGCGCGGACCTACCAGTCCAACCAGCGCATCTTCCAGGAGGTCAACAAGACGCTGCAGACCGCGGTCACTGACCTCGGACGCGTGTAGGCGCGCGGAGGAGGACGGCCATGCCCCTTTCCCTGGATGCCGCCGTCAGCGGCATGGTGCAGCAGCAGAAGAACATCGAGGCGATCGCGAACAACCTCGCGAACGTCAACACCACGGGCTACAAGCGGGTGAAGATCCACTTCCAGGACATCCTGGACGCGGCCTCCGTCTTCCAGGCGCTCACCACCGGCGACGTGGAGCAGGACGACGTCTCCAAGTCCGCTGGCGTCTCCACCGCGGCGATGACGCGCGACTTTCAGCAGGGCGCGCTCCAGCCCAGCGGCCGGCAGATGGACTTCGCGATCAACGGTGACGGCTTCTTCCGCGTCCTGCTGGACGACGGCTCCACCGCCTACACGCGCTCCGGCATCTTCCTGCTGGACGGCGACGGCAAGGTGACGACCGCCAGCGGCGAACTGCTGGACCCGCCGCTGCAACTCCCGCCGCGCTTCCGCGGCCTCCGCATTGAGACGGACGGCGAGGTGTCCGTGATCCGTGACTACACGGACCAGGAACTCGCCAACCTGGGCCCGTTCGATCCACGTGACGGCGTGCGCGTGGTGGTAGGCCAGATCCAGTTGGCCCGCTTCGCCAACCCGGCCGGCCTGGAGGCGATTGGCAATAGCCGCTTTCGGGAGACGCCGGAGTCTCAGCCGCCCATCACCGGCCAGCCCGGAGAGGACGGCATGGGCATGGTGTTCTCCGGCTGGCTGGAGGCATCCAACGTGGACATTGCCACGGAGATGACCGGCCTGGTCATGGCCAAGCGCGGTTACCAGTTGAACGTGGTGGCCTTCCGCACCATCGAGGACATGCTCAGCCAGGCCAACGACGTCACGATCTGACGCCCGCCAGACTGCCTGGCAGACAGGGGACCACCATGGTTCAGCCCATCCGACCACACGACGCGAACGGCATCTACCGTCGCGAGGTCTCCAACTCCGCGGCGGTGGAGGCGGCTGCGAACGCCCGCCGCAGTGCGGCAGGGGCAGGCTCTCGCCGCACGGACAGCGTCACCCTCTCCGAGGGCGCGCGGGAGTTCGCGCGCATCATGCAGACCGTCCAGCAGGCGCCCGACGTGCGCGCGGACCGGGTGGCTGACCTGCGCCAGCAGATCGCCTCCGGCGAGTACGTGGTGGACCACACCGGCCTGGCCGCGCTGCTGGCAGACCGTGGGTTCGCATCGTGACCTCGGCCGCCACCCGCCAGGACCTCCACGTGGGCGTCGCCGTGCTCAGCGAGGTGATGGCCGCGCAGCGCGACCTGTACCGCGCGCTGCTGGGCGTGGCCGCCACGGAGCAGGACGCGATCGTCGCCGGGGACGTGGAGCGCCTGACGGCGCTGGTGGAGCAGAAGGAAGAACTGCTGGACCACCTGCGCGCCCTGGAGACGGAGCGCATGACGGCGCTGGTCGCCATCCAGATGGCCACCGGCATCGAAGCGGACACCGCCACGCTCTCCGCCATCGCCGCGCACCTGCCCTCGGACGCGGCGGACGCGCTCCACCGCGCCGGGCGGGAGTTGCGGGCGGAGGCGGTGGCGCTGGAGGAGGCCCACGCCGTGAACGCGCAGTTGCTCCGCAACAGCCGCTCGCTGGTCGACCGCTGGATCCACTACCTCCGGACCGTCCTGGCCGGCTCGCTCTACACCTCGGAGGGCGGCTCCGCCCCCGGTGCGGGCGGGCGCGCCCTGGACCGGTCGGCGTAGGAGCAGCATGGCCATCTCCGTCGGCCTGAACTCCGCGATCCGCGCGCTGCTGGTGCAACAGCAGGCGATGGACGCCGTGGCGCACAACGTGGCCAACGTGAACACGCCCGGCTACAGCCGTCAGCGGGTGCACATGGCCTCCGTGGCGCCGGCCAACGGCGGCGTGGGCCAGGGCGTGGAGATGCTCAACCTGGAGCGCGTCCGCGACCTGTTCGTGGACTTCCAGATCCGCACGGAGAGCCACGCAGCCGGCGACTATGGCGCGCGGGCGGACTCCCTGAGCCTGGTGGAACTCGCCTTTGGCGAGCCCAGTGACAATGGCCTGCGGGCGGTACTCGGGCAGTTCTTCAACGCCTGGCGTGACCTGGCCAACGCCCCCGGGCAGAGCGCGGCGCGCAGCGCCGTGGTGCAGGCCGGCGAGACGCTGGCCTTTGCCGCGAACCGCCTGGCGTCCTCGCTCGGTGACATCCGAAGCGACGCAAACACGCGCCTCTCCTCCTCCGTGGGCGAGGTGAACGACCTGGCCAAGCGCATCGCCGCCCTCAACGGGCGCATCGTGGAGATGCGGGCCATGGGCGATCCGGCGGCGGACCTCACGGACCAGCGTGACCTGGCACTGGACCGGCTGGCCCAACTTACGGACATGCGCGTCATGACCCATGAGGACGGCCACGTGGACGTCTTCATCGGCGGGCGTGCGCTGGTCTCCAACATCACGGCCAACGTGGTCAACCTGGAGGTCAACCCGGGCAACCAGAACTTCTTCGACCTGGAGTGGGCCAGCGACGGGGCCGCCGTGCAGTTCGCCGCCGGCGAGATCGGCGGGCTGCTGCACCAGCGGGACGTGGACATTCCGGCCCGACTGGCCGACCTGGACACGCTGATCACCCAGGTCATCGATGACGTGAACGCCGTGCACTCCGCGGGCTTCGCGCTGGACGGCGTCACCACGGGCACGGCGTTTTTCACCGGCACGGACGCCGCCACCATCGGCGTGAACGCCGCGGTGGCGGGCAACCTCGGCCTGGTCGCCGCGGCCACCGACGGCGGCGCCAGCGGCGACGGCAGCGGTGCACTGGCGGTGGCAGACCTGCAGGCCGCCACGAACCTCACCGGCGGCAGCGAGACCTATGACGCGTTCTTCAACGGAATGATCACTCGCCTGGGCGTGTCCGTGCGGGACGCGCAGGGCATCTCCGGCGCGCAGGGCGCGACCATCCGCCACCTGGAGCAACTGCGCGCCAGCACCTCCGGCGTGAACCTGGACGAGGAGATGGTGAACCTGGTCCAGTACCAGAAGGGGTACGAGGCCGCCGCGCGCGTCATCCGGGCCATCGACGAGATGGTGCAGCAAGTGCTGCAGATGGCGGGCTAGCGCGATGAGCATGCGCATCAGCGCCCGCGGCACCACGGACCGGATGCTGAGCCACATCACGGAGGCCACCTCGCGGCTGAACGAGACGCAGGAGCGAGTGGCGAGCGGCCGGCGCATCAACCGGCCCTCGGACGACCCGTTCGCCACCGCACGCGCGCTGGCCGCGCGGACGAAGTTGGACCTGGTCACGCAGCGCACGCGCACCGTGGACCTGGCGTCCACGGAACTGGGGGTGGTGGAGTCCGCGCTGACCGCGCTGGGCACCGTGATGACGCGGGCCCAGGAGTTGTCCGTGCAGGCTGACTCCGCGGGGCTGGACTCCGGCGCCCGCCAGCAGATCGCCACGGAGGTGGCGGAGATGCTGAACGAGGTGCTCTCCATCGCGAACACCACGCACGGCGGTCGGCCGATCTTCGGCGGCCACCAGGGCGGCGCGCCCTTCGCGCCGGACCTGCCGGCCAACCCCACCGCCTTCATCTACAACGGCGATACCGGCGACGTCCTCCGCGAGATCGGGGAGGGCGAGCGCATCGCCGTGAACATCCAGGGCGAGCCGCTCTTCGATGGCATCTTCGCGGCCCTGGTCTCCTTCCGGGACGGCCTGATCGCCAACAACCGCACGGCCATGAACGCGGCCTCGAGCCAGATCAGCAACGAGATCGACACCGTGCTGACGGCGCGCGGCGAGGTAGGCGCGCGCATGCGTCGCCTGGACATGGCGTGGGCGCGGCTGGAGGAGGAGGAACTCGCGTTGCGGACCTCCATCTCCGGCCTGGAAGAGGTGGATATCACCGCGGAGGTGGTGGAACTGCAGATGCGGGACACGGCCTTCCAGGCCGCGCTCGCGGCGACCTCCCGGTCGCTGGGGGTGAGCCTGCTGGACTTCCTGCGGTAGCAGGCGGCAATCGCGGCAGGGGCCGCTACGAGTAGACGACATGGGGCGTTGGACCCCCGCGATGGGAGGACTGAGATGCTGGTGAGGACGAACTTCCTCGGCGTGGAGGAGACCATCGAGGTCTCCGAAGAGCAGATCTTCGCCTTCGAGCCCGGCCTTGGCGGGTTCGAGGCCCTGCGGCGGTACGCCCTGATCCCGGAGGATGACTCCCCGATCGAGTGGCTGCAGTCGCTGGACGACCCGGACGTGGCATTCGCGCTGCTGGAGCCGTTCGCGTTCCGCCCGGACTACGCGTTCGAACTGAGCGACGCTGACACGGAGGCGCTGGGCATGCACGAGCCGCAGGACGCCCTGGTGCGCTGCGTGCTCACGCTGCACGAGGACCCTTCGAAGATCACGGCGAACATGCTGGCGCCGCTGGTGCTGTCTCGCCGGACCCACCTGGCCCGCCAGGTCATCGTCCAGAACTCTGACTACCCGCTGCGCTTCGCGCTCTTCGCCAGCCTGGCGGAGCAGGAAGCGCCGGAGGTGCCGCTGCAGGCGACGGCGTAGGCCGTCCCGCGGCATCGACAGGTCGACTGGAGATCAGCGGCCTCCCGGTCGATGATCCGGTAGCGGATCACGGTCGGGTGGACGTGGCCGTGGCGCCCTCGCAAGTCCGCGAGGGGGCAAGGGCACCACGCCCCGGGCAAGGATGCCCCGGCGTGCCGCTACGTGTGCTCCTGCGAGGCAGGCACGCGCGAGGCAAGGAGGCCACGGATGTTGATCCTCACACGCAAGGCGGAGCAGGGCATCGTCATCGACGGCAAGGTGATCGTCCGCCTGCTCTCGATCGACGGTGAGCGCGTCAAGATCGGCATCGAGGCCCCTCGGTCCGTCTCGGTGCTGCGCGAGGAACTGCTTGTGGAGGTGGCGGACGAGAACCAGGCCGCCGCGCGGTTCCAGGGGAAGCCGGGCGTCCACCAGGGGCTCACGCAGGCGCTGAAGACACAGCCATTCAACGCGGGGGAGCGGCCAGACGCCGCGCGCTGAGCGCCGCGGCCTGGGTCACCGGAATGGGCCCGGCGGGGCGGGGATTTCAGCAACCTTGCACTCGTGGCCGCGCCACGATTCATAGACGCTTTACACTTCCGTTGCGGATCGCCAATCGCAGGCCGCGACCCTGACTCTCGTGGAAGGGGCCGTGCCCGGACACTGCGGTTCGCAAGAATCAAGCAGTAGTGGTGGGAGCGGTTGCGAGCCACGGTGCAGTGATCCCCGGATCCTCCGGGCACAGCCCCGACCACAGCGCCTCCCCTGGTCTCCAGCGACGTAGTACATGCCATCCAAAATCCTCGTCGCGGACGACGAACCCAACATCGTGAAGCTGCTCCGCATGTACCTCCGCGAGGAGGGCTACGAGGTGGCCGCGGCCCGCGACGGCCGCGAGGCGCTCCAGCGCTTCCGCGCGGAGAAGCCGGACCTGGTCATCCTGGACCTGATGATGCCCGAACTCGGCGGGTTCGAGGTCTGCACGGAGATCCGCAAAGAGTCAGACATCCCCGTGATCATGCTCACCGCCCGCACGGACGACGTGGACAAGATCGTCGGCCTGGAGATGGGCGCGGACGACTACATCACCAAACCCTTCAACCCGCGCGAACTTGTCGCCCGCGTGAAGGCCAACCTGCGCCGCCGGGACTGGGACCGCGCCGGCGCGGAAGAGAAGACTGACGCGCCCATCACCATTGATGACGTCACGCTGGACCCCGCCAGCCGGGACGTCGTGGTGGCGGGAGACCGCGTCAGGCTCCGCCAGCGCGAGTTTGACCTGCTGGCAGCCTTCATGCGCCACCCGAACGTGGCCCTGGACCGCGAGCGCCTGCTCTCCATGGTCTGGGGAGAGGACTTCTATGGCGACGCCCGCACCATTGACGTGCACGTCGCCTGGCTGCGGGACAAGTTGAAGGCGGCCCGCCCGAAGATCGAGACGGTCTGGGGCGTGGGCTACAAGTTCGTCCCGGCCTCGGATGCTGCATAGTTTCCGCGCCCGCCTCCTCACCGGCTTCGGGATCGTCATCCTCCTGACCTTGATGCTCTCCGCCTCCGCGGTGGCCCTGCTGCTGCGCGATCAGCAGGCGGAGGCCGCGGAGGCGCGGATCGGCCTGCTGGTAGGCCCCATCACGCAACTGGCGCGGGAGCGCGAGTTGCTGGGCTGGCCGAACCAGTTGATCCGCGCGGAACTCCGGGCCGTGGCCGACCTCTACGAGATCCGGATGCTGCTCCTGGACCGCAACGACCGCGTTGCGGTGGACACCGAGCGCGGCGAGCCGCTGGTGGGCGAGACCCTGGCCCTGTCCTTCACCGAGCCAGTGGATGCGCAGGGCCAGATGGCAGCCTTCCGCACGCAGCGGCTGCGCGTGGACGGCGCCGACCTGTACCTGTTCACGGCCGGCGAGACCGCGGGCACCATCCAGGACGAGACGCCGCTCCAGCGCCTGGTCATCGCCGTGCCCGCGGGCGACGTCGCCGGCGCCTGGGCCACGCTGTTGCCGCGCCTGGCGATCGCGGGCCTCGGCGCCGCGGTGGTGGCCGTGATCTTCGCGCTGCTCTTCGCCTCGCGCATCACCACACCCATCGCCCAGATGACGCGCGCCTCGGAGGCGATGGGGCGAGGCGACCTGGACCAGCGCATCGACGTGAACGGCGGGGACGAGGTGGGCCGCCTGGCGGAGGCGTTCAACACCATGTCCTCTCGCCTGAGCCGTAGCGACCGCTCCATGCGCGACCTGCTGGCCAACGTCTCCCACGAACTGCGGACGCCGCTCACCTCCATCCAGGGCTTCTCCCTGGCGATCACGGATGGGATCGCGGAGGACCCTCGAGAGGCCGCCGCCCTGATCAACGATGAGGCGGAGCGCATCCGTCTGCTGGTGGACGACCTGCTCTACCTCTCCGAGATCGAGTCGGGCACCGTGCACCTGGAGATCGAGGACGTGGACCTGGACGGCCTCATCGAGGGCTCGGTGCGGCGCTTCCGCCTGCAGGCGGAGGAGCGAGGGGTAGACCTGGTCCCGGTGCCCGGGGGCGGGACCATCCGCGCCGACGGACGGCGGCTGGAGCAGGTGCTGGCCAACCTGGTGGACAACGCCATCCGTTTCACCCCGTCCGGTGGCGCCGTCACGGTGAGCGCGCACCAGGTGGCGGACGGCGCCCTGCTGGAGGTCCACAACCCCGGCGACCCCATCCCGGAGGAGGACCGCCAGCGCGTGTTCGACCGCTTCTACCAGGTGGACCGCGCTCGCAGCCCGGGGCGGCATCGAGGGCTAGGCCTGGCCATCGTGCACGAACTCGTGCAGGCGCATGGTGGGACGGTGTCCGTGGACTCGGCGACGGAGCGTGGCACCACGTTCTCCGTCTTCCTCCCGCTGGTCGCCCATGCCGCCGCCACGAACGATGCGCCCCGCCTCAACGGCGACGCGAACTAGCGCGAGCCCCCATCGTCCGGCACCACCCAGGCACCGGGGCGGACAAGGCCAGCCTCGTACGCGACGATGACGGCCTGTACGCGGTCCCTCAGACCGAGCTTGGAAAGCATGCCGGAGACATGCGTCTTCACGGTCGCCGGGCTCAGGACCAGGTGCTCGGCAATGTCAGCGTTCGACATGCCCCGTGCGACCAGCGCCAGCACGTCACGTTCCCGGGCGGTGAGTGACGAGAGGTCGAGCGCGGGGGCCGCTGGCGTCTCTGGCTGCCGTGCGAATGCGTCGATGACACGCTGTGTCACTGCGGGCGCCAGCACCGCGTCACCGCCGGCAGCGGTGCGCACTGCGGCGGCCAGGTCTTCCGCGGGCGCGTCCTTCAGCAGGAAGCCGCTCGCACCGGCCCGGAGCGCCTGGAAGACATACTCGTCCAGGCCGAAGGTGGTGAGGATGAGGATCCGTGTCTCCGTCCCCGCCGCGATGAGCCGGCGCAGGGCTTCCAGGCCGTCCATCACCGGCATGCGGATGTCCATCAACGCAACGTCCGGACGCAGTCGTCCGATGGCTTCTACGGCCTGCTGCCCGTCGCCCGCCTCCCCCACCACCTCGATGTCTGGCTCGAGCGACAGCAGCGACGCAAGCCCGCGGCGGACCATTCCCTGGTCGTCAGCGATGAACAGCCGGATCACGTTGGCCCCTCCTCGCGCACTGGGATCCGTGCCCGCACGCGGAACCCACCGTCCTCCGTGGGGCTGGCCTCGAGGGTTCCGCCGTAGAGCGCCACTCGCTCCCGCATGCCGATCAGCCCGAAACCAGTGCCCGCCGGCGCCGTCGTTACACCGTTGTCCTCGACCACCACTTCGATGTGCCCGTCCAGATAGTGCAACCGGACCGCCAGGCGCGTGGCTCTTGTGTGCTTCAGGACGTTGGTGATTGCCTCCTGCACCACGCGGTAAGCGGCCAGGTCCACACCGGGAGGCAGCGGACGGGGCGCACCGGTCACCTCCAGTTCCGCATGGCGTCCTGTGGCCAGCGCGACCTCCAGGAGCGATTGCACCTGCGCCAGGCCAGGTTGGGGCTCCAGTTCAGCGGGGGCATCCGACGCGCGCAGCACGCCCAGCAGTCGACGCATCTCCCCCATCGCCTGCCGGGCCACGGTCTCCACCTCCTGCAGGTCGCGCGCCTCGTCTGCGTGGTCGGCTCCAAGGCGTCGGCGGACTGACTGCGTCTGGATGGTGATGACGGAGATCGAGTGCGAGACCACGTCATGCAGTTCCCGGGCGATGCGCGCACGCTCGCCCTCCACTGCGCGCACGGTTTCAGCCTCCGCGTCTGCCTCCAGTTGCAGCGCTCGCTCTTCCAGTGCCCGCGTCCGCTCCGTGCGGCGACGGTAGATTGCGCCGGCCACCATGGCGGCCCCGTAAAGCAGGGCGATCCCCACGTAGTCGTCCGCGGCCAGCGGTTGTCCGGTGGCGAGCAGCAGCATGGACAATGTGCCCGCGACCAGCACGGGCGCCCACACGAGGCGTCGAGGAGGTAATTCGATCCCCGCATTTGCGGACGCGGCGGCCATGGCAAACGCGCCCGCGATGGTGGTGTTGTCTGTCCCGATCTCGGTTGTGAGGAAGAGCCCGATGAGCGTGCCCTCCAGGACTACGAGGGGCGCCAGGCGTCGGGCGAGCAGTAGCGCGCCGACCACCATCGAGATCAGGGCCAGTCCCATGGAGGAGAGGAACACCGCCTCCAGCAGCCCGACCGTCAGGACGCTGATCGCGACCAGCACGCCGAGGTCGCCCGGCCACCATTGCTCACGCGCGCGCTGCCAGCGCGACGACTGTGTGATCGAGGGCGGAAGCAGGGCGTCCACGCGCAGCACGCTATCACCGGAGGTCGCTGGCTTCCTCGGCCGCGAGGCGGAGGTCAGCCCGCCCAATCTCATCCCTAGGACGGAGGACATGTCCGGCCCCTCGGGCGAGGCCGCGTCCGGCGGGTTGGCGCAGTCTGTGTCTCGGCGGGCACGGTGCTCGCGAGAAGCAGGAGGCATCAGGATGGTTGGCATTTCAGCTCCGGTGGCAGCCCGGCAGCGCACGCAGGAGGGGAAAGTCGCTCGATCAGGGCGGGCCTGGGCCCTCGCAGGAATCGCGGGGACACTGCTCGCGATGGTTGTCACCTGGATCGTCCAGTTCGCGATCCCCATGGACGTCTACGAGGCCGGAGGCTCCGCACTACTGGCCTCGATCGGAGAGGGCAACAACGAGGCGATCTGGCGCGTCTCCTCCGGACTGGGCTTCGTCGCCGTGGCGGCGCTGGTCCCGTTCGCGGTGGGCCTCCGCCGCCACCTGGCCGCGGGGCTGGGCGAGGAGAGTGGAGTTCCGGGCGTGGTCATGGCCTCGGTACTCATCACTGCGGGCATCCTTGCGCTGTCCATGTCCTTCCGGGCACAGGTCTTCGACGGTATGAACGGCTACGCGGCGGACCCCGCCTCGCACGTCACGGTGAACAGGCTCGCGCAGGACACCGTGCTGGCTGCCTGGGCCACACTCGGCATCGGCTCGGCCGCTGTTGCAGTTGCCGGCTTTCGGAGCGGGTGTTTCCCCCGCTGGCTCACCGGCTTCAGTGCCGTGGTGACCGGCCTGGTTGCGTTCCTCTGCCTGGGCGGCGTGCCGTTCCCGGCGAACGTGCCGGCCAGCCTGTGGTTGCTCTCCATGGCCGTCTGGGCCGCGGTCAGCGCGGGGCGCACCCACGAAGCCTAGGCACCTCGATGTCCGAGAGACACGGGCCGGCTGCGGAGAGCAGTCGGCCCGTTCGTCTGTCGGCGCGTCGGGGCGAGGGGCGGCGCAGCCCGAGCAGCAGCGGACTAGTCTGACCGCGGAGCGGTCGCCAGCCCGAAGTGCGCGGCGATGTGCTCCGCGGACTCCTCCGCTGTCCGGGTGGTGACGTCCAGGGCCAGGTGCGCTAGGTCCAGCGGAAACGCGCCGTCACTGCTATAGCGGTGGCGCGACTCCAGTTCACGGAGCCACTCCTCGGTGGCCCAGTCCGTCTTCTTGTGCGCGCGGCGGTTCGGTGTCTGGTTGCGCTCCAGGCGCACCTCGATGGGCGCGACGAGTTCCGCCACGCAGGCGCGCCCGCCCTGCTCCAGGAACGGTTGGGTGTAGTCCTCCACCCGCCGCGTGTCCTCCTCCACGTCGAATCGCCAGCCCCAGGTGATGACCAGGTCGCTGCCCGCGGCGGCGCAGGAGGAGAGGAGGTTCTCGTAGAACGGCTGCACCACCGCCTCGAACTCGGCCGTGCCGAAGGGCAGGTAGTCCGTCACCACGTCGATGATCTGGTGGTTGAAGAAGAGCGGCATGCCGGTCTGGCGCGCGAGCGCTTGGCCGATGGTCATCTTCCCCACGGCCGGCGGCCCGGCCAGGATCACCAGTGTCGGCGCGCCGTCCCGCATGCCATTGCTCCGAATGCCCGGCCTCCGAGGGCCTCCCCGCGAGGTGGGGCATGGTACGGGACGGCCAACGTCGTGGGCGGCGTGCCCTCAGGCGGACGCGGCTCGCCCCCAGTGCAGGATCCAGTACTCGTAGGCGTCCTGCAGCGCAAACCAGGAAGCCTCCACCACGTCAGTGGACGCGCCCACCGTGCGCCAGCGGTGGAGGCCGTCCGACGTCTCGATGAGTACGCGCACGGCGGCGTCCGAGCCGGCCTGGGAGTTGATGATGCGCACCTTGTAGTCCACCAGGTGCACGGGCTCCATCGCGGGGAAGACGGAGAGCAGGGCCTTGCGGACGGCAGCGTCCAGCGCGGACACGGGTCCGTTGCCGTCAGCCGCTATCTGCACCATCTGCTCCGCGATGCGGAGTTTGACCATCGCCTCCGCCATCATGGAGTTCGCGTCCGTCTTGTTGGCGGCGGCGTCCACGTGGCGGCGGCGCTGGACGATCAGGAAGTCCTCCAGCGCGAAGGGCGCCTGGTAGCCCTCCAGCGTGCGGCGCACCAGCAGTTCGAAGGAGGCCTCCGCGGACTCGAAGGCGGAGCCCCTGGCCTCGCGGGCCTTCACGCGCTCCAGGGCTCGGGCAGCCTGCTCGTCCGTCAGTGACAGTTCCACGCCCTGCTCGCGCAGTTTCTCCACCACGTTGCGGCGGCCCGCCAGTTCGGAGACCAGCACGCGCTCCGTGTTGCCGACGCGCAGCGGGTCCACGTGGGTGTAGGAGCCGGCGGACTTGGTGATGGCGGCGACGTGCAGCCCCGCCTTGTGTGCGAACGCCCCGGAGCCCACGTAGGGCTGCTGCGGATCCGGCGTCAGGTTGGCCAGTTCCTGCGCGAAATGGGCCACCTCCGTGAGGCGCTTCAACTGGTCGTCCGTGACCACGTCCAGGCCCATCTTCAACTTCAGGTTCGCGATCACGGAGACGATGTTGGCGTTGCCCGTGCGCTCGCCCCAGCCGTTGAGGCACGCCTGGATCTGCGTGGCGCCCGCCAGCACGCCAAGCATGGTGTTGGCCACCGCCTCGTCCGTGTCGTTGTGGGCGTGGATGCCGATGGCGCACGAGACGGCCTGGCGGGCAGCGCGCACCGCCGCCTCGATCTCCCACGGCATGGTGCCGCCGTTGGTGTCGCAGAGCGCCACCGTGCGCGCGCCGGCGCGCTCAGCCGTGCGCAGGGTGGCCAGCGCGTACTCGGGATCCTCGCGGTAGCCGTCGAAGAAGTGCTCGGCGTCGAAGGTCACCTCGCGGCCCTTGCCAGCGAGGTAGGCGATGGAGTCCCGGATCATCGCGAGGTTCTCCTCCTCCGTGGTCTGGAGGACCTCGCGCGCCTGGCGGCTGGAGGACTTGCCCACCAGCGTGATCGCGGGCGTCTCCGCCTCCAGCACGGAGCGGATGGCCGGGTCCGTCTCCACGTCACCGCCCGCGCGGCGGGTGGAGCCGAACGCCACCAGTTTCGCGTGCCGGAGGGTCAGCGAGCGTGCCCGCTGGAAGAACTCCGCGTCCTTGGGGTTGGAGCCGGGGTAACCGCCCTCGATGTAGTCGACGCCGAGTTCGTCCAGTTTCTGGACGATCAGCAGTTTGTCCTCCAGGGAGAGCGAGAGGCCCTCCATGCCCAGGCCGTCGCGCAGCGTGGTGTCGTAGAGCGTGAGGTCTTCCGCTCGCACATCGGGAGCGTGAAGGTCTGCCTGGGGTTGGGGTGAGTCGGTGGTCATCTGCGTCTCGTCTTCCGCCCGGCTGGGCAGGACATCATCGAGTCGCGGACGGCCGGATCGAGGACGTGCCTGCATCGCCGGAGCACTACAGTGCTGCCTGGCGTTCTAGCGGAGCGGAATAATCGACGCTGTCGGCCCGATGGGCCGAACAGCGACACCCGCCTCTCGGGACGCATACACGCTTGCCATAACTCAAGTGTAGGCGGCCCTCCAGCCTGCGGGCAATGAGCGCGCCGGACGCCGCGAAGGAGGGGCCATGACCGAGTACGTCGATCGTCCCGGCTCGCGCCTCGTCTTCCTCGATCCCGCGGGACGCGTGCTGCTGTTCCGCGCGACCTTGCCGGAAGGCGGCACGCTCTGGTTCCCGCCTGGCGGCGGTGTGGACCCCGGCGAAACCTTCGAGGACGCCGCCGTCCGTGAGATGCACGAGGAGACCGGGCTCACGCTGCCCCTGGGTCCGCTGGTGTGGAACCGGACGCACAAGGTGGCGGACGCCGGCGCGATCTTTGGGCACCTTGCCATGCGCTTCATCGAGCGGTACTACCTGGTCCCGGTGCCTGCGCCGTTCGCCCCCCGCCCCGCCCTCATCGGCGAATACGAAGAGTACATGCGCGAAGAGGGCTGGTTCCGCTGGATGACCTGCGACGACATCGCGGCCCTCCGCGACGTGATCCGCGTACCGCGCGACCTCGCACAGTTGCTTGCGCCGCTGGTCGCAGGGAAGGTGCCGGTGGAGGCACTCCAGATCGGGGAGTAGGCGCTGGTCGATGGCAGGAAGAATCGAGAATCGACGGACGAGGCGACGAATCGCCTCAGCAACCGCTGTCCCGTCCGCTAACTCCCCAGCCGCTTGAGGACGGCGTCTGCCATCTCACGCGTGCCCAGCGTCTGCTGCCCCGGGGCGGCCAGGTCCGCCGTGCGCAGGCCCGTCTCGATGACGTCCATCACGGCGCGCTCCACCGCCTGCGCCTCGTCCTCCAGGCCACACGAGTGCCGGAGCAGCATGGCGGTGGTGAGGATCATCGCCAGCGGGTTGGCGAGGCCCTTGCCGGCAATGTCCGGGGCGGAGCCGTGGATCGGCTCGTACATCCCCAGCCCCAGGCCGTCTTCGCCCAGCGCGCCCAGCGAGGCGGAGGGCAGCATGCCCATGGATCCGGTGAGCATGGACGCCTCGTCCGTGATGATGTCGCCGAACATGTTGTCTGCGATCAGCACGTCGAAGTCACGCGGGCGGCGGATGAGGTGCATGGTCATGGCGTCGACCAGCACGTGGTCCAGCGCCACGTCCGGATAGTCCTTCGAGACTTCCACCACCACCTCGCGCCATAGCCGGGACGAGGCCAGGACGTTGGCCTTGTCCACGCTGGTCAACTTCTTGCGGCGGTTCCGCGCCGTCTGGAAGCCCAGGTGCGCCACGCGGGCGATCTCGTCCTCGTTGTAGTAGTTCGTGTCCACCGCCTCGCGACGGCCGTCCACCACGCGCCGCTCCTGCGGCTTGCCGAAGTACATGCCGCTGGTCAGTTCGCGGATCACCAGCAGATCCACGCCCTCGATGACTTCAGGCTTGAGCGTGGAGGCGTCGATCAGCGCGGGGATCGCCTGCACCGGGCGGAGGTTGGCCCACAGGCCCAGCCCGGACCGCAGCGCCAGCAGTCCCTGCTCCGGGCGCACGTCCGCGTTCGGGTTGTCCCACTTCGGGCCGCCCACGGCGCCGAAGAGCAGCGCATCCGACTGGCGCGCCTTCTCCACCGTCTCCGGCAGCACGGCCACCCCGTGCACGTCAATGGCGGCGCCGCCCACGAGGTCCTGCTCGAAGTTGAAGACGTGCTCGAAGCGCTCGCCCACGGCTTCCAGGACGCGTACGCCCTCCGCCGTGACCTCCGGGCCGATGCCGTCGCCGGGCAGGACAAGGATGTCGAACGTGGCCATCAGGGACTCCAACCACCGAATCGGGCGCGGGGGACGTGCAGAGGGGCCGAGTGTAACCCGGCCCCTCGTTTCGTTCGCCCGTCGGGCGGAGTCGCGGCGCCCCGCTACTCGACGACCAGGATCGCGCCGTACGTCGCCTCGGAGCCGCGGTCCGGGCCGGCGGTGTAGTTCACAGCCAGGAGGTAGCGGCCCGGCTCCAGGTCGGCCGGCAGCGTGAGGATGTCCGCCTCGAAGTCCCGGTCGCTGAACTCGATCGTGTGCTCGTTCATGCTGTCCGGCGTCCAGGCTCGGTACTCCTCGCCGGCGTCGAGCGGGTCGGCCGGGGCCGGGTACAGGTAGGCGTAGGCGATGGTCATCGGCGGCATCAGGATCTCGTCGCCGGTGACGGTGAGGTCCTCGCCCGGCTGGACCACCAGGTCACCCGGCGAGGTGATGAGGCCGATCTTGTCGACGCAGAGCGCCGGCTTGCCGCTCCCCGTCGGTGGCGACCAGCAGTAGGTCCCGAGACCGAGCGGAACGCTGCCCGATCCGGCGTTCAGGACGCCCTCCGGCGGCTCCTCCGGGTTGGCTGGCTCGATGTCGCCGCCTGCCGCGCCGCCGGTGTCGCTACCCGGCGTGGGCGTGTCCGGCGTGCCACTCGCGGTTGCAGTGGGCGTGGGCGAGGGAGTCGTCGTGGGGTCATCGCCCGCGGCGTCCGTGTCGTCACACGCGGCGAGGAGCAGCGATAGCCCCGCGAGGGCCACGATGGCGGCACGGAGCGGGCGTGCGAAGAGCGCCCTCGTGAGGTGCGAGTGGTTGGTCTGAGAATCTGGGGTCCGGGGCATGGCGGTATTCCTCCTGCCCACTCTGACGCTGGGGCTCAGCCTGAAGTTCCACTCCGGGCGCGGAGAGACCTCCCCGATTCCGCCATTCCTGCGCGAGCCGCCAGCCGGCGGATCCCCCGGCGACGTTCCTCTGGCCCGATGGCGACGAAGCCGTCCACCACCTGGAAGATCGGCGCCACGCGGATGTAGAAGCGCGTGCGGTAGCGGACGGCGTCGTCGACCTCACCGTCGTAGTGCTCCCAGACGCGCTCGAGGTCGCGCTCGCCCAGGTGGTTGAGCACGCCGGCGAAGTCCATGGCCGGGTCAGCGATCCGGGCGTCCGCGAAGTCGATCACGCCGGCGAGGCGCCCCGGGGCGTCCAGGATGAAGTGATCGCCCGAGAGGTCGGCGTGGATCAGCGCCCGCCGCACCTGCGAGGTGGCGCCACGCGCCTCGAACTCCGCGGCCTCGCGCTCCAGCCACTCTCGGGCGCCCGGTGGCATGACGGCGCACGCATCCCGGATGCGTCCGGCGTATTCCGTGGTCCACAGGTCGACGTCGCGCGCCCCATGGCGCTTCGCCTCCGCGTGCGGCGACGTGTGCAGCACCGAGAGGAAGCGCCCGATCTGCGCGCACAGGTCGGCGCGAGCGCGGCCACGAGGGGCCGCGCGGTCTGCCAGCGGTGTGCCGGGCACGATCCGGTGGAGCACGCCGAGCGTGCTCCCCTTCGCGTCCGCCAGGATGCGCGCCTCGCGGGGGGTGCACACCTCGAACGGTCGGCGCTCCAGGAAGGGGAGGAGGCGGACCTCGCGTTCGAGGTCCGCGAGCGCCCAGGGCGCCTGCGGGCGGGGCAGTCGCAGCACCCAGTCCCCGCCACCGTCGGTCGCGGGCACCAGGAAGGCGGCGGCACCCCACCCCTCGCCGAGGATCGACGTGCGCTTCACGTCCGCGCCAGGCAGCGCCTCCGCGAGGCGCGCGCGGATGCGTGGCGTGAGCAGGAGGGTGGTCTCGGGCTTCGGGATCATCGAGCGGTGATGGTACCCGGGAACCGACGCGTGCAAACCAGCGTCTCACCAACACAAGAACATGCAGGCGGCAGTGCCCGAGGAAGTTGGAACCGGAATGATGAAGATGCTGTTGGTCCCGTTGCTGGCGGCATCCGTCCTGGCGGCGGCGCTGGTGTCGCTAGGCCTGCCGCTGCGGCAGGAGACCTCGCAGCCGTTGCCCCCGGGCGGCGAACTGCCGGCGACCTACGTGATCGACTTCGGCACTGCCGTCGCGTTGCCGGACGGGCGCATGCTCGGCTTCGTCGAGGTGGTGGAGGACTCCCGCTGCCCGGCGGACGCGATGTGCATCTGGCAGGGTCGCGCGGTGGTGGCCTTCACCCTTGGCGACGAATACTTCCAGGTGGACTACCGCGGCCCCGGCGAAGGCTCCGCGATGGTGGACGGCCTGGTGGTGGACGTGCGGGACGTGCAGCCCTACCCGCTGGCCTCACAGCCCGCAGACAAGGCGGACTACCAGGTGACCGTGACGGTCTCCGAGGTCCCCTAGCAGTCAGCCAGCCCCGGGCGGACAACGAGAAGGACGGCCCTTGCGGGCCGCCCTTCTTCGTGACCGGTGCGGAGTGTGGCGCTACCCAGCCTTCAGGGTGTCCTCCGCGGCGCGCGAGGTGTCCGGCTTCAGCGCGCTGCGCTTCTGCTCGAACGTCGCGATGTCCTCGTCGTGCTGCATCGTGAGGCCAATGTCGTCCAGGCCGTTCAGCAGGCGGTGCTTCACGAACGGGTCCAGGTCGAACTTGCGGCTCCAGGAGCCGTCCGCCACCGCGACGGTCTGCGCCTCCACGTCGATCACCAGTTCGGACGTGGGCAGTTCCTCGTGGCGACTCATCAGGTAGTCGATGTCCTCCTGCGGCAGGACGATCGTGAGGAGCCCCACCTTGGAGGAGTTGTTGCGGAAGATGTCGCCGAACGAGGGGGCAATCACCGCCTCCACGCCCGAGTCCTCCAGCCCCCAGACCGCGTGCTCGCGGGACGAGCCGCAGCCGAAGTTCTGCTGCGCCAGCATGATGGGTGCGCCCTGGTAGGCCGGGACGTTCATGACGAAGTCCGGGTCCTTCTTCCAGTCATAGAACGCGTACGGGCCGAAGCCGGAGCGCTCGATGCGCTTCAGGAACTGCTTGGGCATGATCTGGTCGGTGTCCACGTCGGCCTTGTTGAGCGGGACCGCGCGACCCTTGACGCCTCGTACTGCCTTCATGGCTACTTCCACTTCCGAATGTCGACGAAGTGCCCCTCGATGGCTGCGGCGGCGGCCATCTGCGGGCTGACCAGGTGGGTGCGGCCACCTGCGCCCTGCCGTCCCTCGAAGTTGCGGTTGCTGGTAGAGGCGGCCCGCTCGCCGGGGAGCAGGATGTCCGGGTTCATCCCCAGGCACATGGAGCAGCCCGGCTCGCGCCACTCGAACCCGGCGTCCTTGAACACCTGGTCCAGGCCCTCCGCCTCCGCCTGCTGTTTCACCAGGCCGGAGCCCGGCACCACCATCGCGCGGACGGTGGAGGCGACCTTGCGGCCCTCCACGACCTTTGCGGCCGCGCGCAGATCCTCGATGCGGCCGTTGGTGCAGGAGCCGATAAACACGCGGTCCACGGCGATGGACTCGATGGGCGTGCCCGCCTGCAGGTCCATGTACTTCAGCGAACGCTCCGCCGTCTCCCGGGCAGAGGCGGTGGGCGCCTCCTCCGGCTTCGGCACGGCGGCGGTCACGCCCACGCTCTGGGCGGGCGTGGTGCCCCAGGTGACGTGCGGCTCAATGTCCTCGCCACGCAGCGTGACCACCGTGTCGAACTCGGCGCCCTCGTCCGTGGCGAGGGCGGTCCAGTACTCCACCGCCTCGTCCCAGGCCTCGCCCTGCGGGGCGAACTCCTTGCCCTTGAGGTAGGCGAAGGTGGTCTCGTCCGGGGCGATGAGGCCGGCGCGCGCGCCGCCCTCGATGGTCATGTTGCAGATGGTCATCCGCCCCTCCATGGAGAGGCTGCGGATGACGTCGCCGCGGTACTCGATGACGTGCCCTACGCCGCCGTCCACGCCGATCTTGCGGATGATGGCCAGCACCACGTCCTTGGCGGTGACGCCCTCGTGGAGGGTGCCGGTGACCTCCACGGCCATGGTCTTCGGCTTGGACTGCGGGAGCGTCTGGGTGGCCAGGACGTGCTCCACCTCCGACGTGCCGATGCCGAAGGCCAGCGCGCCGAACGCCCCGTGCGTGGAGGTGTGGGAGTCCCCGCACACGATGGTCATGCCCGGCTGGGTGAGGCCGTGTTCCGGGCTGATGATGTGCACGATGCCCTGGCGGATGTCGAAGATGTCCCACAGCGGCACGCCGAAGGCCTTCGCGTTCTCCCGCAGCGTCTCAATCTGCTTCGCGGAGAGCGGATCCGGGTTCGGCTCGTTGCGGTTGGTGGTGGGCACGTTGTGGTCCACCGTGGCCAGCGTGAGGTCCGGCCGCCGCACCGTGCGTCCGTTGAGCCGCAGGCTCTCGAACGCCTGGGGGCTCGTCACCTCGTGCACCAGGTGCAGGTCGATGTAGAGCAGGTCCGGCTCGCCGGGCGCGGAGCGCACGACGTGCTGTTCCCAGATCTTCTCGATGATCGTCTTCGGCACGGCCGTCTCTTCCCGTGGTCCCTGTAGTTGCTGCTAGCGTCCCGCGGCCGCCGTGGCCCGCTCCGCCGAGGCGATGGAGCGGTTGAGGGCGTGCACGTACGCGCGGCCGGCGGCGACCAGGATGTCCGTGTCCGCGGCGCGGCCCTGGAAGACCGCACCGTCCGTCTGGATCCGGATCGTCACCTCGCCCTGCGCGTCAATGCCCTCCGTCACGGACTTCACGCTGAACTCGATCAGTTCATTCTGCACGCCCGTCACGCGGTTGATGGCGCGATAGATCGCGTCCACCGGCCCCGTGCCGATCGCCGCGTCCATCTTCGTCTGGCCCTCGCCGTCGGTCAGGCGGACGGTGGCGGTGGGGGCGCCGTGGTCGCTGCTGGAGACCTGCACCAGGTCCAGCGTCCACGCGTCCTTCATGGTGATCTGCGTCTGCTCGGAAATGATCGCCATCAGGTCGCGGTCGTCCACCTCGTCCTTGGCGTCCGCCACGTCCTTGAACGCGTCAAAGATGCGCTTGAACTCCTCGTCAGACGGGTAGATGCCCAGGTCGCCCAGGCGCGCCTTCACCGCGTGCGAGCCGGACACCTTGGTCAGCACGATGGAGGAGCCCTCCGGGATGCCGATCTCCCGGGGATCCATGATCTCGTACGTCTCCCGCATCTTCAGGACGCCGTCCTGGTGGATGCCGGAGGAGTGGCGGAACGCGTTCTTCCCCACGATGGCCTTGTGCGGCTGCAGCATCATGCCGGAGTAACGCTCCACCAGTTTGCTGGCCGCGTAGAACTCCCGCGTGACCACGTCCGTCCGCACGTGCAGGAAGTCCGGCCGCGTGCGGATGGCCATCACCACCTCCTCCAGGGAGGCGTTGCCGGCCCGCTCGCCGATGCCGTTGATGGTGCCCTCCACCTGCCGCGCGCCGCCCAGGATGCCCGCCAGCGAGTTCGCGGTGGCCATGCCCAGGTCGTTCTGGCAGTGCACGGAGATCCGAGCGCGGTCGATGTTCGGCACGTTCTGGGCGATGGAGCGCACCAGGTCCTCGAACTCCTCCGGGATGGCGTAGCCCACCGTGTCCGGGATGTTGACGGTGGTGGCGCCCTCCTCGATGGCCGCCTGCAGGATCTGGTACAGGAACTCGCGGTCGGAGCGCGTGGCGTCCATGGGCGAGAACTCCACGTCGGAGACGTACTGCTTCGCGTGGGCCACCGCCGCGCGGGCCATCTCGATGATGTCCTCGCGGTTCTTGCGCAGTTGCTGCGCCAGGTGGATGTCGCTGGACGACAGGAAGACGTGGATGCGGGCGGACTCCGCCCCGCGCACAGCCTCGTACGCGTGGTCGATGTCTTCCTTCACCGCGCGTGCCAGGCCGGCGATGACCGGGCCCTTCACCTCGCGCGCAATAGCGGAGATGGCCTCGCGGTCACCCGGGGAGGTGGCGGGGAATCCGGCCTCGATGATGTCCACGTTCAACTTCGCCAGTTGCCGGGCGATCTCCAGTTTCTCGTCCATGGTGAAGGCGATGCCGGCGGACTGTTCTCCGTCACGCAGCGTGGTGTCGAAGATGTAGATCTTGTCTTGATTGCTGATGGGGTCGCTCATTGCAGTTCCTCGTTTGCTGGGTGTGTCCTCGGTGACGTCGTACTGGCCCTCCCATCCGCCGCCGTCAGGCGGAGGAGGGCCGGTTAAGGACGAGGCCGAGGAGCACGAGGACGCCCGGCAGGACGTAGCCCGACAGGACAGGGCCCGACAGGAGCGAAGACGTGCGAAGAGGCCGGTCTGCACCGGCCTCTTCCGCTCGCCCGCGCACGGGCACGGCGACGCTGCCGTACGTGGGTACGACTACGACGGCATGCGCCGGGGACGCGGGGCGAGCGTGGGTCATCTGGTCTCGTCGCCTACTTCTTGTCTTCCAGCCAGGCCATCATGCCGCGGACCTCGCGGCCGACTTCCTCGATGGGGTGCTCTGCGTTGATGCGGCGCAGCGCCTGGAAGCGCGGCTGGCCGGCCTGGTTCTCCAGGATCCACTCGCGGGCGAACTCGCCCGTCTGGATCTCGCGCAGGATCTTCTTCATCTCCGCCTTCTGCGCCTCGTTGCCGATGCGCGGGCCGCGGGTGTAGTCGCCGAACTCGGCGGTGTCGCTGATGGAGTCGCGCATGGCCGCCATGCCGCCCTCGTACATCAGGTCCACGATCAACTTCACCTCGTGGAAGGTCTCGAAGTAGGCGGACTCCGGCTGGTAGCCGGCCTCCACCAGGGTCTCGAAGGCGTTCTTGATCATCGCGGTGAGGCCACCGCAGAGGATCGCCTGCTCGCCGAACAGGTCGGTCTCGGTCTCCTCGCGGAAGGTGGTCTCCAGGATGCCGGAGCGGGTAGAGCCAATGCCCTTGCCGTACGCCAGCGCCGTGGCCATCGCGCCCTCCGTGGCGTCCTGGTGGATGGCCACCAGCGCGGGGACGGCGCCGCCGGCCTGGTACACGCGGCGCACCAGGTGGCCGGGGCCCTTCGGCGCGATCATGGAGACGTCCACGTCCTCCGGCGGCTTGATGGCGTTGAAGTGGATGTTGAAGCCGTGGGCGAACATCAGCGTCTTGCCCGCGGTCAGGTGCGGCGCGATGTGGTCGTCGTAGATCGCCTTCTGGATCTGGTCCGGGACCAGGATCATGATGATGTCCGCGTCGCGGGCTACTTCGTCCACGGTGCCCACGCGCAGGCCGGCGTCCTGAACCTTCTGCCAGGAGCGGGAGCCGGGGTACAGGCCCACCGCGACCTCTACGCCGGAGTCATGCAGGTTGAGCGCGTGCGCGTGGCCCTGGGAACCGAACCCGATGACGCCGACCGTGCGTCCCTTCAGGATCGACAGGTCCGCATCCGAGTCGTAGTAGATCTTCGCCACTGGGTCCGTCTCCTCCGCTACGCGTCACGCCCTGGTGTCCGCGCGCCCCTCTGAGCGGCGCCGACCCCATCCGAGGCCGGCCGCGCCCGCTTGTGCTCTAGTTGCTCGCGTACGGCAGGTCCCCGCCCGGGAACCGGCCAGACTCCTGGTGGAACCGCCGCAGCGCCTCCGGCTCGTGCTGGTGCACGCCGGTGGTGCGCGGCCCTCGCGCCAGGGCGATCCGGCCGGTGCGCACCATCTCCCGGATGCCGTACGGCCGCAAGTTCTCCACCAGCGCGTCCAGCGTGTCGCCGGCCGCGGTCAACTGGATGATCAGTGACGTGGGCGAGACGTCCACCACGGACGCCCGAAAGATGTCGATCAGGTCGATGATCTCGCGGCGCTGGTCCGGGCGGCAGGAGACCTTGATCAGCGCCAGTTCGCGCGTGACCGCGTCCTCCTCGCGGATCGTCTCCACGGTGACCACGTCGATCAACTTGTCCAGTTGCTTCTGCACCTGGTCACTGATCTCCGGCGGGCCTTCCACCACGATGGTCATGCGGGAGATGCCCTCCTCCTCCGTGGTGCCCACGGCCAGGGAGTCAATGTTGAACCCGCGGCGGCGGAACATGCTGGCCACGCGGTTCAGCACGCCGGGGCGGTTCTCCACCAGGGCGGCCAGGGTGTGCTTCGTGGAGGGGGCGTGCGCGTCCTGGGGGACGGGGGTAGCGGTGGTCATCAGTCTTCTCGTTTCGTCGGAGTCTCGTCGGGCGCGCTAGCGGGCGACCGTCTGTGCCGGGCCCTCGATGGTCTCGCTCAGGGCGGCGCCTGCGGGGACCATGGGCCAGACGTTGTCTTCCGCGTTCACCTGGAAGTCCAGGATCACGGGGCCGGGGTACTCGGCCGCCTCGCGGATGGCGTCCTCCACCTGTGACTTCTCCGTCACCCGGATGCCGTGGATGCCGTAGGCCTCCGCGATCTTCACGAAGTCCGGCTGGCTCATGTGCACGGCCACGTAGTTGTTGGCGTGGAACAGTTCCTGCCACTGGCGGACCATGCCCAGGAAGCCGTTGTTCATGATCGCCATCTTCACGGGCAGACGCTCGTCCACCATGGTGGCGATCTCCTGGAACGTCATCTGGAAGCCGCCGTCGCCGCAGATGGTCCACACCGCGCGGTCCGGACACGCCACCTGCGCGCCCAGCGCCGCCGGCACCTCGAACCCCATGGTGCCCAGGCCGCCGGAGGTGATGAACTGCCGAGGGCGTGACACGCCCATGAACTGCGCGGCCCACATCTGGTGCTGGCCCACGCCGGTGCAGAACACGGCCTCCTGGCCGGCATGCTCCGCGATCTTGGAGACCGCGAACTGCGCCGTCAGGTCCGTGCCGGAGGGCACCGCCATGGAGTGCCGGTGCTCGTTGCGCAGGCCGTCGATCCAGCGGATCCACTCGACGTGGGTGCGCGACTGGATCGCCTCCGTCAGTTGCGGCAGCACCTGCGCCAGGTCACCCACGATGGGCATCGCCGTGGGCAGGTTCTTGCCGTGCTCCGCGGGGTCGATGTCCACGTGGACGATGGTGGCGGTGGGGTTCATGTCCGCGAAGCGCCCCAGGGCGCGGTCGTCCATGCGCATGCCCAGGCCGATGATCACGTCCGCGTTGCTGGCGGTGTGGTTGGCCCAGTAAGAGCCGTGCATCCCCATCATGCCGTAGGACAGCGCGTGGTCCGGGGAGATGCTGCCCAGGCCCAGCAGCGTGTTCAGGACGGGGATGCCGCCCTTCTCCGCGAAGTTCCGCAGGGCGTCCGCCGAGTCAGACTGGATGACCCCATGGCCGGCGAAGATCACGGGGCGCTCCGCCGCATCGATGATCTCCGCCGCGCGCTGCACCTCCGCGGGGTCGGCGGCGCCGGGGACGCGGTAGCCGCGCAGGGAGACCGTCTCCGGCCAGTTGAACTCCGCCTGCTCGATGAAGACGTCCTTCGGGATGTCGATGTGGACGGAGCCCTTGCGGCCGGTGGTGGCGATGTACGCCGCCTCCGCGAATGCCGGGGCAATGTCCTCCGCGCGCATCACCAGGTAGTTGTGCTTCACCGTGGGCATCGTGATGCCGGTGATGTCCGCCTCCTGGAAGCCGTCCCGGCCGATCAGCGCACGCATCACGTTGCCGGTGATGAACAGCGTGGGCACGCTGTCCATGTGGGCGTTGGTGATGGCCGTGACCAGGTTGGTGGCCCCCGGGCCGCTCGTGCCGATGGCCACGCCCAGGCGCCCGGAGGCGCGCGCGTAACCGTCCGCGGCGTGGCCGCCGCCCTGCTCGTGCCGCACCAGGATGTGCCGGATCTCCGGGTGCGCGGGCAGCCGGTCATACAGCGGCAGTACCGCGCCGCCGGGGTATCCGAAGACGGTGTCTACATCGAGGCGCTTCAGGCACTCGAGGACAATGTCCGCCCCGCTCATGCGGGTCCCGTTCGCGGCGCCGCTGTGACTCATGTTCGGATCTCTCTCTGCTTGCTTCGGCATCCCATTCTGGGAGCCTCTGGACTACCGGGAAACACGAAAAGCCACCCGAAGACACGGGCGGCCACAGGCGACGCGTGCGCGCGGAGGCGCAGGCGCCGCCTAGATAAGTACGAGTACGAGAAGGCCGAGGTCGCCGTGAGCGACCTGCGAGGCGGGGGCGATGCGGAGAGTGTTGCTCGCCATAAGTCCAATCAGTGTAGGGGTGGACGCGGCAGCGTCAACACACGGGTGTTCCCCTACCTCCCGAACTACGGCGTCCACAGCGCCGTGTCCGGGAACGCCCCGGACCAGGCGAACCAGTAGGCGACCTGCGCGGGCAGGGCGGAGCGGACGCGGCTGTTGCGCGTGTTCAGCAGCCGCTCGTCGTCGATGAACCAGCGCAGGTTCTCGCTGTCGGTCATCAGCCGGTCGTCAGGCGGGCCGCTCCAGCCCTCGAAGGTGGTGCCGGCCGTCTCGTAGACGGTGGCGCCGCGACCCGCGCCCGCGGAGATAATGACCACGCCCACCCCGCCGATGGTGTCCAGCATGAACTGCCGGCGCTCCACCTCGTCCAGCGGGTAGGCCTTGCGGGCCCCGCCCACCGTCACGCCCAGCACGCGCGCCTTCGCATCCAGGCGGTCGTCCAGCGCCGCTACCGGGAACGCGGGTGCGTCCGGGTTCGCGTCCGCGGAGAGCGAGGCGCCCTCGCTGTAGTCGCGGACGTGCCCCGTCTCCAGGCTCAGCACCCGCGTGTTCGGGTAGCGCGCCTCCCACTCCCCCCAGGTGGTGCGCACGGACACCCGAGGGCTGAGCGACACGCCTGCCGCCGCCAGTGGCCCCGCCACGGCTCGCCCGCTCACGGAGTCCCAGAGGCTGTCCGTCTCCTCGTCCGTGAACAGGCGCCGGGAGTCCCACACCAGGCCCGCGGGCGCGAAGGTGTAGGCCACGCCGTCCGAGGCATAGCGGTTGAAGACGGCCGCGCCACCGCACACCGCGCAGTGCCAGACCAGCACCTCCCGGCCCCCCACCTCGTCCGTGATCGAGCCGTGCCAGCCGATGATCCGCTCCGGGTAGGCGCGCGCCTCGCTTTCAATGACCACGCCGTAGACCACGTCGCCCGCGCCCAGGAACAGTTCCTCCACGCGGTGGACTGTCTCCGGCGCCACCAGGGGCGGCACGCCGTCCCGCCCGATGAGCGACCAGACCAGTTGCTCCGGCCCCGGCCCTCCGGGCGCCCGCTCCGGCGGGATAATCGAGCGGAAGTTGATGTCGATGACGGCAAGCAGCCGCCCCTTCCACTCCGCGTAGCCTTCCGGCAGCGGAGGCGGGTCGGCCGTCATCCACGCGTACCACTCGGAGGCGGTGGCGAAACGCTGCCCGGTGAGGCGCTCCAACGCCTCCCGCACCCAGCGCTCCCAGCCCACGTCCAGCCACATCATGTCCACCAGCGGCGCGACGAACTGCTCCTCCCCGGAGAGCGCGACGCGCTCCAGGGTGGTCAGGAAGTCCTCGCCGGGGGGCAGGCAGGTGAGGGCGAGCGTGGGATTCGCGTACCAGCAGACCAGGTCTCGCAGCGCCTCGTCGATCTCGTCCTCGGTCAGGGGCGGGGGTGGGGTGGGCGTCTCCAGGCCGGACTGCACGGGGCGGAACACCGGCTCCTCGGTCGGCTCGGGTGTGGCCTGCGGCCCGGCCGCCGCGGACATGCACGCGGTCCCCAGCAGCAGCGCCAGCGCCCCCAGCGCTGCGAGGGCGCCCCAACGCGTGAGCCTCGCCCGCCGCCCGATCCGCATCACCGCCGGGCGTCCCGCTCCAGCCGGCGCAGTCGCGCGGAGGTGACGAGACGACCTACGGACGCGGCGGGGCCAAGCAGCGCATGCCCCGCGGGGCCAAAGGCGTAGGTCAGGTCGTGATAGGTGGCGTCGCCTCGCAGCAGGTCCACACCGCCCTGCCAGAAGCGGCCGACGTGGCCCAGCATCCAGACGAACGGGTCAGGCCAGGCGTGGAAGACATCCATCAGCGCGGTGGACGCGGCCACCTCGTCCAGGAGCCCGCGCTCAAGGGCGGACTGGTACCCGGCCAGCGAGTCCACGCGCCCGGCCAGGTAGTCCTCCACCACCGGGCCAAGCGCCGTGCCGGAGGCAAGGGCGGCGTAGATGCCCTCGCCGGACAGCGGGTCCACCAGCCCGGCGGCGTCCCCGACCACGGCGGAACCCTGGGCCGCCATCACCATCCCCCGGCGTTGCATGGGCAGGTGGTGGCCGCGGAGGTGCTCCAGGCGGTCGGCCTCGAAGCCGTAGGTGCGGCAGAGTGCCTCCAGGTGCTCGCGCAGGTGGGGGCCCATGGCGCGCTTCCAGCCGCCCACGCCCACGTTGACGTGGTCGCCCTTCGGAAACACCCAGCCATAGCCGCCGGCATAGGGTCCGAAGTGCAGCGCGACGCGGTGCCGCCACCGCTCCGGGACGCCGTCTGGGTAGGGATAGTTGCCCTCCAGCGCCACCGCCGCAGTCGCCGCCACCTCGTAGCCCAGGCGGTTGCCCACCACGCCGTTCGCGCCGTCCGCCCCGATCACCACGCGCGCGAGTACCTCGGTGTCCCGGGTGGTCACGGTGTAGGTCCGGTCCGGGTTTGCGCGCACGTCGGTCACGCCCTCGCCGTCGCGGAACTCGGCGCCGGCGGCCTGCGCCTGCTCCACCAGGAAGGCGTCCAGGCGGCGGCGTTGCGTCATGTACGTCAGCGGCTGCTTCGCGTCGCGCACCGCCTCGCGGCCGTTGCGCACCTTTAGGCGCGCGCCGGTGATCACGTCCTCCACCACCGGTTCGATGGAGAATGGCAGCAGGTTGGCGCAGCGGATGGTGACGCCGCCGCCGCACGGCTTGTCTCGGGGGAACCTCGCTCGGTCCAACAGCAGCACGGACGCCCCGCGCGAGGCGGCCTCGCGCGCCGCGGTGCTCCCGCCGGGGCCGGCGCCCACCACCACCACGTCCACCTGCCGGGCCGCGCGTGCGTTGATGCTCGTCACCTCTCGTGCATGCCTCGCGCGCCCTCCACGGGAGCGCAGGCCGGGCTACAGGTCGGACGTGGCCAGCAGGAACGCGGCGATGAACCCGGCCTGCAGCAACGCGGCCGCCACGAACAGCGCGTAGGCTGCCGCGCGGTCCCACAGGTACAGGACGACGCCCGCCACCAGGTTCACGCCCAGCAGCGCGGACGCCATGCGCGGCAGTTCCAGCACCGCGGAGCGCCCCACCAACTCCACCAGCGGCGAGGAGTGACTGGGCGGGAAGTACAACTCGAAGGACTGCGGCAGGGTGCCGTACCGCCACGCCACCACCAGCCAGACCGCCGCCCCCATGCAGGCCGCCAGCAGCGCCAGCGCCATCCCTCGGCGGTCGGTCCAGAAGCCCTGGAGCGCGGGCAGCGTGCGCTCCACGTGGTGGGTGACCTCCGCGGTAGGCCCCAGGTCCTGGCGCACCTGGATCTCCCGCGCGAACGCTGCCGGGTCCGGGACGGAGATGGCGTAGTTGCGCTCGGAGGTCATGACGTACAGCACCTGCTCCTCCGACTGATGGGTGGAGTAGAACAGCACCTCCCCGATGCGCTCGATGGCGCCCCGTCCCACGTGGTACCCGAGCCAGGACACCCCGCCCACGCGCGGCACGCCCACGGAGGTGCCCGGCACGAGGCGCTCGATGGCCCCCAGCGGCACCACCTGGCTCAGCGGCCCCCAGTGGATGACCAGGCCGTTGCGGTCCAGCGCGTACCAGAGCGTGGCCAGCGCGTAGCACCAGTAAATGAACAGCGCGGCCACCGCGGCGGACACGGCCATGCCGATGTAGGCCACGGTGGTGATGATGTCGAAGGGGCGGCCAAAGGCGAAGATGCCCAGCACCAGGGTGATGCCGAGCGCCCAGGCGGCCAGCGCGGCACCCGTGAGGAGTCCCAGCGCGCGAGGCGGCTGATAGAACACGCGCCGTCTCCTCCCCCGCGCGAGCCGGCGCGGGGAAACGCCGGGAGCGGCATCCGCAGTCTAGTGGCTGTCTCGCCTACCGGCAGCGCCCGCGGCCACCGCGGTCACGCGGTCTTCCGCCAGACGGAGACGTGGCTCTCGCTGTCGTTGGTGAAGGGGTTGCCGAGCCAGTCCGCGTTGCGGCGCTCCAGTTCCAGCCCGGCCATCTGCGCCATCAGGTCACACTCGGCGGGCCAGATGTAGCGGAAGTTGCTGGCGGCGTAGCGGACCGTCCCATCCGCCTCGCGGGTGTAGTGGTGTGACGTGCCCCGTTGAGTGGCCATGTCGAGCGTGTCGAAGCCCACGTGACTGCTGCCCACGTGGAACGGGACGGCAGTCTGTCCGGGCGGGAATCTGCGGATCGATGGCACCCAGAGTTCAATGACGAAGCGGCCACCGGGACGCAGATGGCGGGCGGCATTCTGAAAGCAGGCCACCTGCTCCGCCTGGGTGCGCAGGTTTCCGATGCTGTTCCACACCACGTAGACCAGGGAGAACTCCCCGGGGACGATGGTGGCCGCCATGTCCCCGACGACGACCGGGATGTCCGCTCGCTTCTTCTGCAACTCGTCCGTCATCGGCTGGGACAGTTCGATCCCGGTCACCGGGACGCCACGCTCCTTCAGGGGGATCGCGACCCGGCCAGTGCCGATGGCGAACTCCAGGGCCGGACCGTCACCGGCCAGGTCTGCCAGGAAGTCCACGGCCGGGTTCAGCACCTCCGGGGCGAACATGTGCCTGGAAGTCTCGTCGTAGCGGGCCGCCGTCTCGGCGTCCCAGTAGTCGCTGCTCGTCATGCCGAGTCGTGCCGGTGGACATACTCCCAGGTGTAGCCCTCGCCGGTGCGGCGGACCTGGCCCAGCGTGAGGATCGGGAAGTGCCCTCCCGTGACCAGCGCCTCCCGCTCCGCGGCCAGTGCGCTGAGACGCCCTCGGGAGCGCGTGGACTCCGCCGGATCGAGGTCCACGCCGGGGATCCAGTCGTGGTGCTCGAAGTGCACGGGGTGGTGTGCGGCGTCGCCGGTGATCACCAGGTGCTGGCCGCCGGACGCCAGTAGCAGGCTGGAGTGGCCGGGCGTGTGTCCCGGCGTGGGAATCGCCGTGATGCCGGGCGTGACCTCGTACTCGCCCTCGAAGGTGCGGATGCGGGAGGCGGCCTGGTACGGCAGCATCTGGCGTCGGGCGACGGCGGCGCGGTCCTCCGGCGCGTCGGCGCCCAGCCAGAAGTCCAGTTCCGCGCGCGCCACCACGATCTCCGCGTTCGGGAACGTCAGTTCCTCGCCCTCGCCACCCTCGCCGGCAGTGGTGTCCCAGCCGCAGTGGTCCGGGTGCAGGTGGGTGTGGAAGACCAGGTCCAGCTCCTCCCGGCGCACTCCCAACTCATCCAGTCTGGAGAGCAGTTCGCCGCCGCCAGGGATGCCCATCGTGCGAGCCGGCGTGCCGAAGCCGGAGTCCACCAGCACCGTCCGCTGGCCGTCCCGTAGCAGGAACGTGCCGAAGTTGAACGGCACCTGCGTCTCCGAGTCTCCGATGCCGAGGGCGCGTGTCCATTCCGCGGTCTCGACGCCGTGGAAGAAGCCGCCCAGCGGGCGGTCGGGCGCGCCGTCCGAGAGCGCGGCCACGCGCACGGTCCCCACCGTGAACTGCGCGCTCAGGCGAGAAGCGCCCGGCTCCACTGTGAGTCCTGCTGGGAGTCCTGGCGTCATGTCTGCTCCTCCGCATGCGTGCACCCCCGGCCGCTGCGCCCTCGGTTGTCGGGGGGCTGCCGGTTGAGGGGTACCCGGGCGACTTCTATAGTTGCGAGCACCCCGCCCCAGCAGTGCGCCCTCGCCGCGCTCGGCGGGCCAAGGAGTGACCCCTGATGCCGAACCCTACCGCCTTCTTCGAGGGCAAGTTCGTCCCGCTCGCCGAGGCGAACGTCAACATCATGACGCACGCCTTCAACTACGGGACGGCGGTATTTGAAGGAGTACGCGGCAACTGGAACGCCGACCAGGGCGAACTCTACCTGTTCAAGGTCCGCGAGCATGTCCGCCGCATCCGTCAGAGCGCCAAGATCATGCGCATGGACGCCATCCCGTTCTCCGAGGACGAGATGTGCGACATCATCCTGGAAGCCGCCACGCGGAACGACTACCGCGAGGACGTCTACATCCGCCCCATGATCTACAAGTCCACGGAGGCCGTGGGCGTCCGCCTGCATGACCTGGACGATCAGTTCCTGGTCTTCGTCACGCCGTTCGGCGCGTACCTGGACCCGGAGGCCGGCGCCCGCTGCGCCACGTCCTCCTGGCGCCGCGTGGATGACACCATGATCCCGGCCCGCGCCAAGGTGAACGGCCTGTACGTCAACAACGCCATGGCCAAGACCGAGGCCCAACTGAACGGCTTCGACGAGGCAATCATGCTCAACGATGACGGCCACGTCTCCGAGGGCTCCGGCGAGAACATCGTCATGATCCGCCACGGCGTGCTGGTGACGCCCTCCCCCAGCGACAACATCCTGGAAGGGATCACGCTGGAGACTGCGCTCTACATCGCGGAGCGGGAGTTCGGCCTCCGCGTGGAGCGGCGCTCCATCGACCGGTCCGAGTTGTACATCGCGGACGAGGTCTTCATGACCGGCACGGCCGCGCACGTCACGCCGGTGGTGGAGATCGACCGCGTCCCGGTGGGCGACGGCCGCCCGGGCGTGGTGTCCAAGCAGGTCCAGGAGACCTACTTCCAGGCCATCACTGGGCACCTGCCGCAGTACCTGGACTGGCTGACCCCCGTCTACCAGGGCGCGAAGGTGGCCGCCTCCTAGGACCTCGGACGGGCCGCGCCGCTAGTTCGGCGAGCCCTTCAGTCCCTGCAGCGAACGCAGCCAGTAGATCTCGTTGCGGTGGCCGTAGATGTGCGTCATCACGTGGTTGCCGATGATCGCCGCGATCGGCTCCTCGCCGCTGGGAGCGTTGCGCCAGGGGCGCATCTCCTGCAGCGCCTCGTCGCTCAGCGGCGCCAGGTAGGCGTCGCAGTCCGCGATCACGCCATCCGCGTACTCCATGAACGCGCCCAGGTCGCCGATGTGGACCTCGTGTGCCTGGTCCGGTGAGTGGCCCGTCCCCTGGCCCGCCTCCGGCATGCCGAGGCGTGACGCCCAGCCCTCGCGGGCCCAGCGCTCCTCGCTCTGCCAGAGCAGCCGGCTGCCGATGACGTCCGCCGTGCGATAGGCGTGCCAGAGGATCCAGGCGATGGAGTGGTGTTCCGCGTCAGGTGTGAAGTTCAGTTGTTCCGTGGTCAGGTCGGACGTGGAGTCCTTGAGCGACTTGTGCAGCCGCGCGAACGAGTCCCGGATGAAGTCGCTGGTCGCCATCGCATGCCCTCCCGCGTCGCCCCCGGTCGAGTATCGGGGGATGGCGCGCACCTTACCCTCTCTGCCTACTGCCGCGCCGCCGGGGGCCGCCCCCGGACCTCCGAGGAGTCCCCTTGCCCGCAGAGATCACGCCGGAGGCTGAGGCCTTCCTTGCCGCTCCCCGTGTTGCCGTCATCGCCACCGTGGACCGCCACGGCAACCCCCGCACCGCGCCCGTCTGGTTCCTCTGGGACGGGGGTGCCGCGCACCTCTTCACCGGCCGCCGCACCCGCAAGTGGCGGGAGATCGAGGTGCACCCGCAGGTCTCGCTCTGCATCGACGAGCGCGATCCCGCGCGCTACGAGGCGGTGATCATCGATGGCCGGGTGGAGGAGGCGCAGGGCCGCTCGCTCCACGAGGACGTGCGCCGCATGGCCCTCGCCTACTACGGGCAGGAGCGGGGCGAGCGCTTCGCGGAGGGCTACCGGGGCGACCACCCGGAGGTGGCCCACTTCACGATTGTCCCGGAGCGCATCACCCACCAGCGGTCGTAGCGTTTGTAGGATCGCGCGCAGGAGGTGAGCGACGTGACAACCTCGGGGTTCCAGGTCTCGGGCAACGCCCCTGAGGCCTACGAGCGCTACGTGGCCCTCATCATGACGCCCTTCGTGCAGCGCCTGCTCGACGAGGTCCACCTGGCCCCCGACGGCTCGCTGCTGGACACTGCCTGCGGCCCGGGCTTCGTCGCCCGCGCCGCCGCCGCTCGGCTCGGGGCAGGCTCCCGGATCGTCGGCCTGGACGTCAACGGGCAGATGATCGCGGCTGCGCGCCGCTTCGCCGCGCAGGACGCGCCAGCGGTGGAGTGGGTGGAGCGCTCCGCGCTGGACATGCCGTTCGGCGACGGTGAGTTCGCCGCCACGGTCTGCCAGCAGGGCGTCCAGTTCATGCCGGACTGCGGCGCGGCCGTGCGAGAGATGAGCCGGGTCACCTCGCCCGGTGGGCGCGTGGCCGTGACGTTCTGGATGCCCCTGGATCAGCAGCCGTTCTTCGGCGCTCAGGTGGGCCATTTGGACCGGCTCCTGGGCCCGGAGCAGGCGGGCCTGCTGAGTGCGGGCTTCCGCCTGGCGCCGGAGGTGGTGGAGCAGGCGATGGCGGCTGCTGGCCTCGGAGATGTCCACGCCCAGGAGGTGCGCTCTGAGATCGCCCTGTCGATCCCGCTGGAGGAGTTCCTGGTGGGCCAGATCGGCGCGCTTCCGGTTGCGCCAGCGTTCGCGGCACTGCCCCGGGAGGGCCGGATGGACTACGTCCGCTCCATGGAGCGTGACCTGGGCGCGTTCCGGCGCGGCAGCGGGGAGTACGTGGTCCCCTTCGCGTCTCACCTCGTCTCCGGCACGCGGGCGTGACACCCCGGGAGCGGCTCACGCTGCAGTCGCGGTAGCATCCGCGTTCAAAGTGCATGGGGAAGGGCGGCCCGCATGACGATGACTGATCAGGAAGTGGACGCGTTGCTGTCTGAGCCACACGTCAGCGTGCTCGGCACCGTTGACCGGCACGGCCGGCCGGCGCAGGCGCCCGTGTGGCACCTGTGGCGGGACGGCGCGGCGTTTGTCCTGACGGACCGCGGCAGTCGCAAGTGGCGCAATATCGAGGGCAATGCCAACGTCTCGCTGTGCGTGGACACGAAGACGGCGCCCTACCGCGCCGCCATCGTGGAAGGCACGGCGGAGGAGTACCCCGGCGACTACGTCGCGCTGCTGCGCGAAGTGGCCGTGAACTACCTGGGCGAGCGGGCCGGCAACCGCTACGCGGACCGCAGCACCGCCTCGGCGGAGGACTCCGTGGTGGTGCGGATCATGCCTCGACGGATCGTCTCGTGGGCATACTGACCCTGCGCGCATCATGCGCAGGCATAGCGGGAGAGGCGCGGGCGTGATCCCCAGCGGCGCGAAATACCAGATCGGCGCGGTGGACTTCGCCGTGGTGAACGACGGCACGTACTACTACGACGCCGGCGCCATCTTCGGCGTGGTGCCGCGCGTGATGTGGGAGCGTGTCAGCGGCCCGCTGGACGACCGCTACCGCATCCCGCTGGGACTCAATTGCATCCTGCTGCGCTCACAGGGTCAGACCATCCTGGTGGAGACGGGCGTGGGCGCGAAGCCCGGTGACCGCGACGCCGCAACCCCCGCCGAGGACGGCACGCTCCTCGACTCGCTCGCAGCCCTCGGCGTCACGCCCGAGGACGTGGACGTGGTGGTCAACACCCACCTGCACGCCGACCACTGCGGCTGGAACACCCGCGTGGGCGCGGACCCGGAGGCCCCGCCGGTGCCCACCTTCCCCAACGCCCGCTACGTGGTGAGCGGCGCGGAATGGCAGGACGCCACCCATCCCAACGAGCGCACCCGCGCCACTTACCTCGCCCGGAACCTGGATCCGATCGCGGATCGCCTGGAGTTGATGGACGGCGAGCACAAGATCACGGACGAGGTGATCTTCGTGCCCACCCCCGGCCACACGGACGGCCACTCGACGGTCGTGGTCCGCTCGGGCCAGGAGTGGGGCGTCTACCTCGGCGACCTCGCGCAGCACCGCGTGCAGTTGGAGCGCACCGCGTGGGTGTCCGGCCTGGACCTCATGCCGCTGGTCTCGCTGGAGACCAAGAAGCGCCTGATGGACGAGTGTGTGGAGGCCGGCGCGCTGGTCATGCTCTGTCACGGCCCCTACCCCGGGGTCGGCCGCATGACCCGCACGCCGGAGGGCTTCCGCAAGTGGGTGGACGAGGCGCCCCTACCGCCTGAGGGCTCGGCGCATGAGCATGGTGGGCACACCCACGCCCACTAGCAGATCGGCCCGCCGGTGAGCGGCACCATCCAGCCGGACGACTTCCTGCCCGTGATCCCCGCCGCGGTTCCAGCCGGCGGTCGCACGAACGTGCTCGCGCTGGCGCACCTGCACATGAAGGCGGGCTGGCACCCGGCGCCCGTGCACTCCTTCACGCTTCCGCTCTGGTACCGCGGCACCTACGACGAGCAGGAGGCCGCCCGAGAGCGCGCCGTGATCTTCGACCGCTCCCACCTGGGCCGCTTCTACGTCACCGGCGAACCCGCGGCCGAGGTGCTCGCGCGCGTCTTCGCCACCGACCCATCGAGGATCGCGCCCGGGCACCTCGCCCGCGCGGTTGCGTGCCGGGACGACGGCACCGTGCTGGACATCGCGACGTTGTGCCACCTGGAGCCGGGCCGCTGGCTGGTGGTGAGCGGTCCCCGCGCCCAGACCTCGCTGCGCACGCTGGTGGAGTCCGCCGTCCGCAGCGGCGAGGACGTCGCCGTGCGCGACCGCCTGGGCGAGTCCGTGCTGCTGGCGGTGGTAGGCCCGGGCGCGGCGCACGCGCTGGAGGCTGTGGTCGGCGCCAACGTCCCGGGCGCCGTGCCGGTCGGCGAGGCGCACGAGATCCTGCTGGGTGGCTACCGCGCCCTGGTCGCGCACGACCCCGAACTGGGCGAGGACGAGTTTTGGTTCATCACCTCGCCCGAGGTGGGCGAGCACCTCTGGGAGAACAGCATCTCGGTGGGCATCGAGCCGGCGGGCCTCGCCGCCTGGGACACCATGCGCATGGAGTCCGGCGCCGTGGAGGCGCTGACGGAGACGCCCGCTCCCGCCACGCCGTACCACGCCGGCATAGGCCACCTGGTGGACCTGGACGGCCGCGCGTACCCGGGGCACCACACGCTCGGCCACGTGGCCGAGGATGGCCCTGAGCGTGTCCTCGTCGGTCTGCGCTTGGACGGCCCCCGGCTGGCGAAGCGCGGATCGCGCGTCCGTGCGAACGGCATCGACGTGGGTGCCTGCGTGAACGCCGCGTACTCCGGCGCGCTGAGCGCCGGCATCGCCCTCGCGTACTTGCGCCCGGACCACCGCCGCGTGGAGGTGGACACGGACGGCGTCTGGCAGCCGGCGGACGTGGTGCCGCTCCCGTTCGTCACCGGCCCGAGGGCAAACCTCGGGCGCTGACCCCCACCTCAGACGATGGAGCACACCCCTACCGTCCTCGGCTCCAGACCGAGGGCGCAGCACGCTGCGCCCCTACAACGGAGGTGGAATCCCTCGGACGAGCTGCGCCACGAGGGCGACAGCCCAGCCCCCTCCTCCCTCGAGGGGGAGGGTTGGGGAGCGGAGATCGGGGTCCGCGTGCCTCACCGCCGGGCTGCGGGACTTGTGCTTCGCTACTGCGCCTGCACCGGCGTCTCGCTGGCCAGGGCGTGGGTGTTCCACTGGCCATCGCTGAAGAACGCCATCCGCAGTTCCGTCTTGCCGTCCGTGTGCACCAGGTGCGGGGGCTGCACGAACTCCACGCCCTTCGCTCGGTACGCCTCGTAGGCCGCGTCCAGGTCCTCCACGCGGAAGTAGAGGATGGAGCCGGGGTGCGAGAACTGCTCCTGCTCGGCGACGTCCACCAGCAGGCGGACGCCGCCGCAGTCGAAGAACGCGAGGTTGCCCGCCTGGAACAGGAACGGCAGGCCGAGCACGTCGCGGTAGAACCGCACGCCGGCCTCGATGTCCCGGACAGGCATGTTGATCTGCATGAGCGCGCCCAGCGAGGGCGCCTGGGGAGTGGTCACTGGCGGTAGCCTCCACAAGTCGTTAGCATGGCTAACAAATGGTAGATCAGCCGTCAAGCGACCCGCCCGCAACCACTCCAACCTCACCGGTGGGCAGCCTCGAGGCCCACGGCGGCGCCGACCCGTTCGGCCTGGCGTTTCGCTACAACAGCATCGCCATCCACCTGACGCGCCGGCTCCGCGAGGCGGACACCAGCAGCGGAGTGCCGCCAGCGCGGCTGTCCGCGCTGTCCGTGCTCGTCTTCGGTGGACGGCATACCCTCGGCGACCTCGCGCGGCGCGAGCGGGTCACCCCGCCCACCATGACGCGCATCGTCACTGGGCTGGAGCAGATGGGCCTGGCCCGCCGCCGCCCGGACGAGCGCGACGCGCGCCTGGTGTGGGTGGAACCCACCCCCGAGGGCCGCGAGGTGATGGAGCGCGCCCGCCTCGCGCGGGTGGAGCGCCTGGCCGAGGAACTGCGCGCGCTGCCAGAGGCGGACCGGCAGGTGCTGGACCGTGCCGCGCAGGTGCTGCTGGCGCTGGAGCGTGCAGCCGGCTACTAGCGCGCCCGGCTGCCGCCGTCCACGGTGTAGATGCCGCCGGTGATGAAGGACGCGTCCTCTGAGCAGAGGAAGGCCACCAGCGCGGCGACCTCCTCCGGCTGGCCGATGCGGCCCATGGGGCCCAGCGTGCCGAACTGGCGCTTCCGCTCCTCGATCTTGTCGGGGTCGTCCGTGCCGGTGAGGTCGTCCGCCATCGGCGTGTCGATGACGGCGGGGCAGACGGCGTTCACGCGCACGCCCTGGCCGGCCAGCGTCATCGCCGCGGACTTGGTCATGCCGACTACGGCGTGCTTGCTCGCGCCGTAGGCGAAGATCGTCGGCGTCCCGCTCAGCCCGGCCACCGAGGCGGTGTTCACCACGGCCCCGCCGCCGGAGCGCATGAGGACGGGCGCCATCTCCCGCAGGCCGAGCCACACGCCCTTCACGTTCACCGCCATCACGCGGTCGAAGTCGTCCTCCGGGTAGTCGAAGAGTGAGCGGACGGGGCCCAGGATGCCGGCGTTGTTGAAGAAGGCATGGACGCCGCCCAGTTCGCGCTCGGCCTGCTCCGCGTAGCGCTTCACGTCCGCGGCCCTGGTCACGTCCGCCTCGATGGTGACGGACTCGCCGCCGGCCGCGCGCACGGCCGCCGCCGTGACGTCGATGGGTGTCCCAGGCAGGTCCACCAGGGCGACCCGGGCCCCCTCCGGCGCGACGCGCACGGCGGCCGCGCGGCCGATGCCGCCGGCGGCGCCGGTGACCAGCGCCGCCTTCCCCTGGAACCGCGAAGCGTTGACCTCTGCCATCGTGCCCTCCTCGATCGCGCCCGCACTATGCCAGACTGCGGGCGGCGGCGCGCACGGGAGGTGCGGAATGGCGACGTGGGCCGAGATGGAGGCGGTGTACCCGCACGCGGAGCGCGCCCGCCTGGCCTGGGCGCAGATGCCGGTGGCACACCTGGCCACCGTGCGCCGTGACGGCTCGCCTCGGATCCATCCGGTCTGCCCGCACATCGCGCTCGGCCGCATGTTCGTCGTGGTCGGGGACGAGTCCCCCAAGCGCTTCGACCTGGTGAACGACGGCCGCTACGCGCTGCACGCGATCAGCCCGGACGACCCCGGCCCGGACTTCGATGAATTCGAGTTCACCGTCACCGGCCGCGCCCGCCGCGTCCCCCTCGCGGAGCGCGACACGTGGGCGGCAGTCCGCGAGGTGTGCTTCTACGAGTTCCCGGACGAGCACTGGCTTTTCGAACTGGACATCGAGTCCGCAATGAGCAGCACCTGGGATCCCATCGGCACCCCGGGGCGTCGGGCCTACCGGCTGATGTGGCGGCCGGGCATGGAGGCTCCGCGGGCGCCGTCGAACGAGGCGCCGGTGGAGGGATAAGCCGTCCTGGGCGTCTAGACGGGCGTTCCGTCCGCAGGGTTGGCGACCGCCCACGCCTGGAAGCCCGGGATCGCCCGGTCGACGTTCCTCCCGTAGATAGCGGCGAAGACCGGCCGCACGAGGAACGCGAGCGGTCCGGCCAGCGTCACGATCCAATCACAGCGCGTCCCACCCTCGAAGGACTCGAAGCGGTGGTCGTAGTCAACCCGGACACCGGGCAGGCGACTGGTCCAGTTCCAGCGACGACCTGGCTCCCAGGCCGTGACGGTGAAGGTATTGCGGCCGAACGTCTTCACCACGAGCGTGCCGGAGGAGGAGGGGCCGAGGGGCCCCGGGGGTTCGACGGTGAGCGACCTGATGTGTGGCGCCCACTCGGGCCATCGCTCCACCTGGGCGAGACGGCCCCACGTCTCCGCCAGCGGCAGTGCCACCTCGAACGTCCGGCGGACGGCTTCCTCCGCCACGGTCTCTCCTCCCCGACAGCCTCAGACCAGCAGGTCCGGCCACAACTCCTCCACGTTGGAGGCCCCGCAGAGGGCCATGGCCAGGTCGAACTCGTTGCGCAGGATGCGCAGCACGCGGCGCACGCCGTCCTCGCCGTCCGCCGCCAGGCCCCACAGCACGGGGCGGCCCACCAGCACGGCGCTGGCGCCGAGGGCGAGCGCCTTCACGATGTCCGTCCCGCGACGCACGCCGCCGTCCACCAGCACCGCGCCGCGGCCGTCCACAGCCTCCGCCACCTCCGGCAGCGCGTCGATGGAGGAGATGGCCGTGTCCAGTTGCCGGCCACCGTGGTTCGAGACGATCACCCCGGCGCAGCCGCGCTCGATGGCGCGCTCGGCGTCGTCGCCGCGCACCACGCCCTTCACCAGCACCGGCAGGGTGGTCAGCGAGGCGAGCCACTCCACGTCGTCCCAGGTGAGGCCCGGGTCCAGCACGCTGGCGAAGAACTGGAACAGCCCGGAGTCCGTCCCGTCCGAGCCGATGCGCGCCAACTGCGCGCTCAGGTTCGCGGCGGTCAGGCCTTCCGGCAGGGCGAAGCGGTTGCGGGCGTCCCGCTCGCGCTTGCCCAGCATGGGGGCGTCCACGGTCATCACGATCGCCTGGTAGCCGGAGGCCTCCGCTCGCCGCACCAGGTCCGCCGTCAGGCCGCGGTCCTTGAAGACGTACAACTGGAACCAGCGGTTGCCGTCCGGCGCCGCCTTCGCCACCTCCTCCAGCGAGGTGGTTGAGAGCGTGGACAGCACCTGCGTCACGCCCTCTGCGGCGGCAGCCCGCGCCACGGCGCACTCGCCCTCCGGGTGGGCCAGGCGGGCGAAGGCCGTGGGGGCGATGAGCAGGGGCAGGCCGTGTTCCTGGCCCAGGATCTGCGTGGACAGGTCGCGCTCCGCCGTGCCGGCCAGTACGTGGTAACGGATGGCGATGCGCTCGAACGCCTCGCGGTTGTCGCGCAGCGTCACCTCGTCCATGGCGCCAGAGGAGAAGTAGTCCCACGCCAGGGGCGACAGGCGGTCTTTCGCCAGCGCCTCGTACTCGAACAGGTTGATGGGGTCCAGGTCGCTCATCGCGCGCCTCTAATACCACGCTTCGATGGGCCGGCCCCACTCGAAGGGGCGCGTGAGCACGTAGCCCATCCGGTACTCGTTGGCGAAGTGGCGCAGCGCGCCTTCCAGCGGTTCGGTCAACTCCAGGCGGTAGCCCACGTTCTGGGCGTACATCCGCTCGTGCCAGATGTCCGCGAACAGGATGCGGCCCACCGGTTCGCCGGCGGCGTCCCGCTCCGGCAGCGCCCGAGCAGACTCCTCCGCCACCGCCGCCACTTGGTACATCAGGCGTTCCATGCTTGGGACGCCTCGGAGGCGTCGAGGAGCCACCCACGTCCTTGCCTCCGGCACGTGCAGGACGATGGGCCCCACCTCCTCCGTGGCGCTAGCGGTGGCCGGGTCCACGTCCACCTCGCCCAGGTGCTCCGTGGCCCAGGCATAGGCGCACACCTCGCTCAGGATGTCCTGGACGCGCTCGTCACGGTCGCCCGCGCCCCCGCAGGAGGTCGCGCCGTGGGCAGCGCGGAGGCGCTCGCCGAAGAGTTCGGCGGCGCCGTGGGCGTGGGCCGCGTCCATGGCCCGACCGAGCCAGTAGAAGGGCGGGTTGTGCTCCGCCTCGCGCGTCATCATGAACGCCACCCAGCACGGGTCGCCGCCCCACTCCGGCGACGGGTCGACTTCCGGGAAGTGATGCCGCAGCCAGTCCGCCATCTCCCGGAGGGCGCCGTCTTGCGAAGGGTGATCCTGGGGCATGCAGCCATCGTACTGACGGCGGCGGTTGCGTTCCCGCCAGGTCCGCGGGCGCTACGCCTCGGCAGTGTCCTCGTCCGGCTGGATGCGCGGCATCTGCACCCAGCCCAGGTGTCCCACGGCCGTGACGCCTGCCGCCACCGCGCCGCCCACCAGGACGGCAGGCGTGGGAGTGGCGATCAACAACACCGTTACCGCCCCGCCCAGGATGGACGCGGTGGCGTTGAGGCCGGTGTGCAGGACGCTGGGCACGCGGGTGGCCAGCACGTCGCGCATGATGCCGCCGCCCGTGCCGGTGAGCACTGCGAGGATGAGCGCCGCCGGCCAGGGCAAGCCCGCCTCGTACGCCAGCAGCGCGCCGGTGGGCGCGAAGGCGCCGGTGCCCAGCGCGTCCGCAGTCTTCAGGATGGGGCCGGGCGCCTTCCAGCCCAGCCACCCGGCGAAGACCGCCAGCGCCGTGGCGCCAACGGCGAACAGCAGGTAGTCCGTGTTCACGAAGGCGCGCGGCACGTCGTCGATGACCACGTCTCGCACCACGCCGCCGCCCAGGGCGGTGATCATCCCCAGCACCACCAGGCCGTACAGGTCCATGCGAGAGCGGATGCCCACGGCAACGCCCGAGATCGCGAATGCGACGATCCCGATCCGGTCCGCGGCCAGCACCAGGTCCAGGGGTTCCACGCACCGCAGCGTATGGCGGCGTTCGACCACCCGCGAGGTTCCTCGTACCGTCGAGACGTGGAAGCGGACGTCGGCGAGTATCTGGAGGCGATCCTCCTCGGCGTCGTCCAGGCGCTGACGGAGTTCCTGCCCGTCTCCTCGTCCGGGCACCTGGTGCTGGCGCCGCATCTGCTGGGCCGCGAGACGTCATCCCTGACCTTCGACGTGGGCCTGCACCTGGGCACCGTGGTGGCGGTGATCGGCTACTTCTGGCGGGACTGGCTCGCAATGGCGGTCGCGGGCATCCGTGACGTGAGGACGCAAGGCGTCGCCGTGCAGCGCTGGAGTGGCCACGGGCGCCTTGGCCTGTGGCTGGTGGCCGCCACCGTCCCCGCCGCCGTGACCGGCGTGCTCTTCGAGGACTGGATCGACGAGAACGCCCGCGATCCGGTGGTGGTGGGCGTGATGCTCATCGTCTTCGGCTTGTTGCTGGGAGCGGCGGACCGCTGGGGGGCGGAGATCGGTCGTCTGCTGGACATGACCCTCGGCCGGGCGGTCACCATCGGCGTGGCGCAGGCGTTTGCGCTGATCCCGGGAGTGTCGCGCTCCGGCGCCACCATCACCGCCGGCCGCGCGCTGGGGTTCGACCGAGTCTCGGCGGCGCGGTTCTCGTTCCTGCTGTCCGCGCCGATCATCCTGGGTGCCGGCGTGCTCTCGATGGCCCAGGCGCTCACTGGCGAGGAGGCGGTGGCCTGGGGACCGCTGCTGGTCGGGGCGGTGACGTCCGCCCTGGTCGGGGCGCTGGTGATCAGCGTGTTCCTGCGCTTCATTGCCCGCCGGACGTTGCGGGTCTTCGTCTGGTATAGAATCGCGCTCGGCCTGGCCGTGCTGGCCGCAGCCGCGGCCGGGGCCTGGTAGCGGCGCGCCCCTGCGGGCAGCCGCCGGAACCGCTGGAACTGGGGTTACTGTGCTGGAGCGCTTCGATCTCGATGGCCGCGCCATCGTGGTCACCGGCGGTGGTCGGGGGCTGGGCCGCGGCATGGCCATGGCGCTGGCGGAGGCCGGCGCCGCAGTGATGGTGGCAAGCCGCACGGAGGAGCAACTTGCCGCCGTGGCCGAGGAGATCCGGGACGCCGGCGGCACCGCCTCCTACTTCGTCTTCGACGCCACGGACTCGAAGCAGACGGATGACCTGGTCGCCGCGTGCGTGGCCGAGTACGGCAAGATCGACGGCATGTTCGCCAATGCCGGCATCGGCGGCGGCACCAACGCGGAGTTCTGGGAGTACCCGGACTGGGCCTTCGAGGAGGTCCTGGCCATCAACCTGAAGTCCTCTTTCTACTCCTGCCGCGCGGCGTCCGCGCAGATGATCAAGCAGGGGACGGGCGGCACGCTGGTCACCACCTCCTCCGGCACCGCCATGCGCGGCAACCGCGGCTTCGCCTATCCCACCGCCAAGGGCGGCGTGCTTTCGCTCACGAAGTCCATGGCCACCATGCTGGCCGGGCATGACATCCGCGCCAACTGCATCGTCCCCGGCTACGTCTCCCAGCGGCCCGCCGCGGACGACCAGGAGCGCGCCTTCCGAGAGCAGCGCGGGACGTTCATGCCGGTCCAGCGCCTGGGCGAGTGGTGGGAACTGGGGCCGCTGGCCATCTTCCTGGCCTCGGACGCCTCGTCCTACGTCACCGGCGGGCACTTCATCATCGACGGTGGCGGCCTGGCCGGTGGCCTGGGGCCCGTGAAGTTCCGCCCCCGGAACGAGGGGTAGCGCCATGCCTTCCCGCACCCGCTACTTCGACCTGACCGGCAAGAAGGCCATGGTCATCGGCGCGGACAACCCCGCCGGCGGCGCGATCGCACGCGCCTACGCGGAGGCAGGCGCGGACGTGGCGCTCTGTGCGCTGACCCCGGACGAGGCCGTGATGCGCGCCCGCGCCGCGCGCCGAGACATCGAGGCCATGGGCCGGCGCGCGCCTGAGTACATCATGGACGTGATGCTGGGGAAGAACGTCCAGGTCACCACGCGCCAGATCGTGAAAGACCTGGGCGGCCTGGACATGGTGACCATCGCCCCGGACGCGTTCCTGGCCAAGCCGATCGAGAAGACCACGGACACGGACCTCGCGCGCGTGATGCAGGTGAACTTCAGCGCGCACTTCTTCGCCATCCGCGCGGTGGCGGAGGAGTTCCGCCGCCAGCAGCAGCCGGGGCGCATCGTCTGCGTGACCAGCGTGCTGGGCGAACGCGGGCTGCCGAACACCGCTGCGTATGGCGCGGCCCACGGCGCCGTCCACAACCTGGTGCGCGCCGCCTCCCAGGAACTGGCGGCGGAGGGCATCATGGTGAACGGCATCGCCCTGGGCTGGATGGACTGGATGGACGACCGCATTAGCCCGGAGGACGAGGAGGCGCAGCGCGCCGTCCGCTTCACCGCGCTGCGGCGCCGCGGCCAACCGGAGGAGGTGGGGCCGCTGGCCGTCTACCTCTCCAGCGAGGTGGCCACTCGATACATCACGGGACAGATCTTCCCGGTAGACGGCGGCCTGCTGCAGCACCTGTAGCGGACCGCCTCGGGAGGTACCCCCGCCGCCGAGGGCGGGAGCGAGGGGAGGAGAGAGCATGGGCATCCTGGACCAGTTTGACCTGACCGGGCAGTGCGCCATCGTCACCGGGGCCGGCACGGGCCTGGGGCGAGAGATGGCGCTGCACCTGGCGGAGGCCGGAGCGGACATCGTGGGCGTGGGGCGCCGGCCCGGGCCCATCGAGGACGTGGGCGAGGAGATCCGCCGCAAGGGCCGCCGCTACTTGGGCATCCCCGGCTGCGACGTCACGGACTCCCAGCAGGTGAACGACATGGTGGCCCGCGCGACCAGCGAGATGGGGCGCGTGTCCATCCTGATCAACAACGCCGGACTGGGCGGCTCCGGGCGCGGCAAGACGCTGCCGGAACTCACGGACGAGGACTGGCACAGCGGCATGGATTCCAACCTGTCCTCCGCCTTCTACTGCTCGCGCGCGCTGGTCCCGCACCTGCTGGAGAACGGTGGCGGCACGATCCTGAACATCACCTCTGGCTGGGGCTTCCGTGGCGGCCGGAATAACTTCATGTACTCCGTGGCCAAGGGCGGCGTGATCCAGCTGACCAAGGCGCTGGCCATGACCTACGCGCGGGACAACATCCGCGCCGTCTGCATCGGCCCCGGCCTGTTCCCCAAGACAGACGACGAGGAGATGCTGACCGGCCTGGGCGACAAGCAGCCCGCCGGGCGCATCGGTTTCCTGCGCGAGATCGGTCCGCTGGCGGTCTACCTCTGCAGCCCCGCTGCGGAGTACGTCAGCGGCGAGACCGTGCTCATCGATGGTGGCGCCATTGCCGCCGGCCTCACGCCGGCCGGCCTGGCGCCGCGGGCGGAGGGGTAACGCGATGGCGATGTTCGACCTGAAGGGCAAGCACGCGCTGGTCACCGGCGCCACCGGCCCGCTGGCGCGCGCCGCCGCAGTGGCGCTGGCGGAGGCCGGCGCCACCGTCTCCGTGACCACGCTCCACCGCAGCCAGCGCGAGGAGGTGGAGGCGAACTCCATCCTCAACGAGTGCTGGTCGGCCGGCTCCCAGAACGGGCAGGCCCGAACGGTGGACCTCACGGACTACGCGGCCGTGGAGGCCGCGGTGGAGGCGCTGGAGTCCAGCGTGGGGCCCATCGACATCCTGGTGAACGCGGGGCACACCGCGAACATCAAGCCCCTGCTGGAGTCCAGCCTGGCGGACTGGAAGCAGGAACTGGACGCCAACGCCACCGCCGTCTTTACCGCCACGCTGGCCGTGGGCAAGAAGATGGTCCCGCGCGGCAAGGGCCGCGTCATCAACTTCGTCTCTGACCTGCACGACCGAGGCGTCCCCAACTGCGCGATCTACGGCGCGTCCCAGGGCGCGGTGCTGGGGTTCACCAAGAACCTGGGCATCGAGTGGGGCCGCGGCGAGCCGCTGGTGGAGGACCGCGTGACGGTGAACGCCATCGTCATCGGCTTCCTGGAGGGCGTCCCGGGGCCGCAGTCCGACGCCCGGCTGGCGGAGGTCCTGGAGCGGTACATCCCGCTGAGGCGCCTGGGCCAGCCGCGCGACATCCAGGGTGCGGTGGTCTACCTGGCCTCCGACCGGACGAACTTCGTCAACGCGGAGACCATCGTGGTGGACGGCGCCATCGCCAACCACGCCTGACGTGACCGACCGAGGCGAGCCGCCGCCCACCGCGGGCCACCCCGGCCCGCGGTGGCAGGGAGATGGCTCGCTCGGCGGGCCGCCCCCAGCCCGGTCCGGCGATCCCCCCCAGGCGCCGGGCGGACGCGACCGGGTCGCTTCCGACGCAGGCGAGCGGGACTACGCGTCCTTCTGGCGGCGCGCCGCCGCGTGGCTCGTGGACGAGGCGCTGGTCAAGACTTTCCTGTGGCTCACGATCATCCTGCTGGTGACCTTCATCACCGGCGGCGTCCCCCAGTCATCCTCCGAGGAACTGGACGTGCTGGCGCTCCTCCCCCGGCTGATCTTGAGCGTGGGCTACGACTGGGTGTTCTGGTCCCAGGGCTGGACGCCCGGCGCCACCCTCCTGGGGATCCGCATCGTGCGGGAGGACGGCGAACCGCCGGGCGCCACGCGGGCGGCGGCGCGCGTGGGCGGCTCCGCCATCAGCAGCCTGGCGCTGTTCATCGGCTACCTCTGGATGCTGCGGTCGCCCCACCGGCAGACCTGGCACGACATCTTCGCGGGGACCTACGTGGTCAACGCCCCGCGCGAGGAGCCCACGCTCCGCTGAAGACGCTACCGGCTGATCGCGCCCACGGGCTCCTCGACCTCGACCGAGGGGTCGTTGAGGTCGAAGAGGTTCATCTCCAGGCGGAAGCCGTCCGGCTGCTCCCTGGACCCCGCCAGCAGGATCACGCGGACGGCCACGCCGGTCGCCTGGTCCGTCCAGACCTCCACGGACACTTCCTCCGGCCCCGCCAGGCCCGGGATGGGGTTCTCCTGGTCGCCGTAGGTGGCGTCCAGCCACTCGCGGTCAAGCACCCAGTGCCACGTGTCCATCCCGCCCAGGCGCTCCACCGTGAACGGCCGGGCCATCAGGTCGTCCGTGACTCGCTGGAGCAGGGCGGGGTCGTCGTTCCCGAGCAGCACTGCCGGCGACAGCCCCACGTCCTGGCCAATGAAGTCCTCCGGCGCGGACAGCGTGGCGCGTTCGCGCCATGCGCCGTTCTCCTGCCGAGACCACAGCCGGCCCTCGATCACCACCGTCTCCCGCTCCAGCGACAGGTAGCCGAACGTGGTGCGGGCGAGCGTCCACTCGTGGTCCGGGTTCACGCGCGCACCCTCGATACGCATCGCGAGCACCGCGTCCTCCAGCCCCAGGCCGGCCGGGGCGTCGCCCGTCTGTAGAAGGCTGGCCGCGGCCTCGATGTCCATGCTCCAGCGGTAGGACTCGAGCGAGCCCGGCGAGCGGAATCGCTCCGACGGCGGCGGCAGATCGGGCGTGGGGCTGGCCGAGTCAGCGCCAATTGTGCAGCCCAGGGCGCCCGCGATCGCGAGGACCGCCAGCATGCCCAGCAGCGGGGCCGCCATCCGGCGCGGCATCGGCACTACAACTCTCGCCGGAGGAGCATGGTGCTGGCTCCCTCTATCGGGTGGAACCCCTGGCCGGCGAGCGCGTCACGCACCCCGGGCAGCCCGGGCGGCAGCACGGTCTCCACGGCCTGCACACCTCGGCCGCGCGCGTGCTCCAGGGCGGCGTCCACCAGGGCATCCAGCGCGCCGCCCGCAAGCCGCCGCAGCACGGCGGTGGTGGCTTCCCCACGGTCCAGTGCCGCGCAGCCCACCACCACGCCCTCCCGCTCGGCAACCCACATGGCGCGACCGTCCGCGGCATAGTAGGAGAGGTCCAGCAGGTCAGGATCCAGGTCTGCGTCCGGCGCCGGGAAGCCGGATGCAAGCAGCGCGCGCGTGACCAGGCTCCGCACCGCCTCCGCGTCCTGGGCCGTCGCGAGGCGGATCAGCGCGTCGCTCACCGTTGCTGCTCCCAGGGCAGCGAGCGCGGCTGCAGCACCTGCCGCACGGCACCGTCCGCCACGAGCGCGACCAGGTCCAGCGCGCCGTATAGCACGGGGTTCATGCCCTTCAGCGCCGCCGTGACCAGTTCGTCCTTCAAGTGCGCCACCGGGGCCACCACCACCAGCACGGCCAGGTCCGCGCCTCCGGCGCGCTTCTGGTCTACGGCACGCTGGACCTCTCGGCGGAAGAAGCGGCGGATTCCCGTGCCGTCCTGCGGGTCCACCTCGGGAGGCGTGGAGATCACCCGCACCCCGGGCGGGAGCGTCGCGGGCAGGCGCGAGACCACCCAGTAGTCGTGCACCGCGACGTCCGAGAGTTCACCCGGCTCCAGGACGGCGGCGCGGTCGCGCACGCGGGAGACGAGGATGTCCACCTCCGCCGCCTCCTCGGACAGGCGATGCACCGAACGCGAGTCCAGGTGGAACGAGCCGGGGACGCCTTCCGACATCGCCAGCCACACAGGCGACATGCCCCCGGTGACGGAGACGTAGGCCCCGTCCGCCTCCATCTTTGCGAGTTTCACGGAGACCGGCAGGCGCACCTCTCGCCGCTCGCCCTCCGGCAGGCGCTTCAGGCCGTTGGCCAGCAGCACGCGCAGGTTGGATGCCCCGGGCTCCTCCGTGGGCAGCACCGCTCGAGGCGGCACCCACACCGCGTACGCGCCGTCCTCGATGCCGGGGTCGGATGCGGCGTCCGCGGAGAGCACCTCCGCCAGCGCGTCTGCGCCGGGCACGGGCGCGTCCTCCCAGAGCACACCTGCGGTCACGCCCACGCGCCGCTCGCGCTGGGCGAGCAGGGCATCGAACGGATCGGGGGCGTCCTCGGCGATGCGGAACGTGCGGTAGAAGCGCTCGCCCATCCAGCGGGCGAGCATGTGCACGGCGGCCTCGCGGATGCTGTCAGAGGGGCCGGGGGGCTCAGGCATCGGCGCCGGCTCCCGTCTGGGTGAGGTGCCCGCTGGCGGCAGTGGGAGGGCGGGCGATGGCTATGCCTGCTCCTCGGCGGCCCGTTCCTCGCGGCGGACCAGCATGGGGTTCACGCCGTGCACCAGGATCTGCTGGATGAAGATCACGTTCAGCGCCAGGAAGGTCAGCACGCCGCCGATCTTCAGCAGCGTGGCGATGGCAGTGCCGTCCTGGTCCGCCTGCTGCAGGGCCAGCACCCCGATCACGCAGAGGGCCAGCGCCAGCGCCAGGCCGATCACGGTGTCCCGGGCACGGATGAAGCGCCAGAACGCCCCCACCAACCCACCGCCGATGGCGAGGTTGACGGACAGGATGCCCAGGATGGGCGAGCCGTGGTGATCCCACAGTTGATAGGACTCCAGCAGCAGGAACATCAGGGCCACCGGCCCCAGCACCGCCACCGCCATGCCCGGCAGATCGCTCCGCTTGAAACGCATGGGTCAGTCCTCTCCCGCCAGTCCGCGCCCCATCATCCCCGCGAGGGGGGAAGGGGGCAACCGCCCTGCATCCCGGGCCGTGGCTAGATCCCCGAGCGCGACTGCCCGCCGTCCACGTTGAGGCACGCCCCCACCACCCAGGAGGCGCGCGGCGAGGCGAGGAAGACCACCGCGGCCGCTACCTCCTCCGGCGCGCCGAAGCGGCCGGAGGCGATGTTTTCCTCCACGAAGCGCTTCATGCCGTCCGGATCCGACTCCATCCGCCGGCCCCAGGAGCCACCCTCGAAGGCGATCGAGCCCGGGGCCACGCTGTTCACGCGGATGCCCTGTGGAGCCCAGGACATGGCGTAGGTCTTCGTCATCGCGATCTCGGCGGACTTGGTGGCGGTGTACTGCGCCGCCGCCGGAGGGCCGTACTCCCGCCCGTAGATCGAGGCGATGTTGACCACCGCGCCCTGTTCGGAGGCGGCTAGGTACTCACGTGCGGCCTCCATCAGGCGCACGGCGGAGGTGACGTTGAGGCCGAACGAGCCATCCCAGCGCTCCTCGATGCTGCCCTCGCGCACGGTGCCGCCGGCGTTGTTCACCAGCACGTCCAGCCCGCCGTGGGCGCGCACCGCCGTCTCCACGATGCGCGCGGCGTCCTCGGGCTTCGTCACGTCCGCGGCCAGCGGGTGTACGCGCACGCCCGGGTAGGCAGCGCCCAGCACGGCGGCGGTGGCCTGGATGTCCGCCTCCGTCCGGGCCACGATGGTCAGGCGCGCCCCCTCTGCCGCGAACGCGCCCGCGATGGCGCGGCCAATCCCGCGGCTGGCGCCGGTCACCACGACCGAGCGGCCTTCCAGTCCCAGGTCCATGCCCCACCCCCGTACCTCGAGCGGTGACGCGGCCCACCTGTGGGAGCCCTCGTCACTCAGTGTCAGCAGGGTCGATCCTCGCAGGCGCGCGGAGTCGCGTCTACGAGGCGCGGCGCAGCGCGCCGCGTTGACGCCCCGATCTGGCGCCGCCTACGCTCGCCCCGCCTCCCGTCCGCCCCGTCCGAGGGCGCATGGAGGCGAGGGACGGAGGGGGCCGTGTCGCTCGTCCGTACTGACGTCAGCAGCCATGTGGCCACCCTGACCATTGCCCCGCCGAGCGGCGAGTACGACCGCGCGTTCCTGGACGCCGTGGGCGCTGCCGCGGAGGCACTCGCCTCGGACGCGGATGTCCGCTGCGTGGTGATCGCGGCAGAGCATGACTTCGGGCTTGGGTGGGCGGCGGCCGCCGCCGCGGAGCCAGACGGGCTGCTGGGCGTGCCCTCGGTTGCCGCGGGCGTGGAGGCGGTGGCGCGCATCCCCCAGCCCGTGGTGGCGGCGCTCTCCGGGCAGGTGCGCTCGGTGGCGCTGGAACTGGCGCTGGCCTGTGACGTGCGCATCGCCTCCGCGGACGCGCGCTTTGCGCTCGCGGACACGCAGGCGGGCGCCGTCCCACGCGCGGGCGGCACGCAGCGCCTGCCTCGGGCCGTTGGGCGCGCCCAGGCGCTGCGGTTGATCCTCACCGGCGAGGAGATCGACGCCCAGGAGGCGCGACGCATCGGCCTGGTCTCCGCCGTCGTACCGTCAGCCGACGTGCTGACGGAGGCGCGGAAGGTGGCGGACCTGGTCGCGCAGCGCGGGCCGGTGGCGACGCGACTGGCGAAAGAGGCCGTGCATCGAGGTGTGGAGATGCCGCTGGCGGACGCGCTGCGGTACGAGTTGGACCTAACCGTGCTGCTGCAGTCCACGGCGGACCGGGCGGAGGGCGTGCGCGCCTTTGCGGAGAAGCGGCCGCCGCGATTCATCGGCCAGTAAGCGTCGGTTACAGTCACCAAGGGGCACCTCGTCCGCCTGGCGGCGTGCGGGGCCTTCCGGCGGGAAGATCCCACCAGCGGGAGAATGGGAGAGGAGCGGGATGAACGTCATCCTGAACACGGAAGAGGCGCACGTGGTCCTCTCGCTCGTCACGTCGAGCGTCCTGGACCACGTTGACCTCTCTGATGAGACGAAGGAACAAGTCCGTGAGTGGCGGCGCGACCACGGGTCGCCGTCCGCCGAACTGGACGAGTTCACCGAGCGTCTGAACGAGGCGATCGGCAACTACATCGACGAGCGCACGCGCCGCATGATGCGCCAGCGCGGCAAGGTGAAGGTGCGGACGCCATGAAGGTCGAGTTCACCGTCGACGAGTGTCACCGCCTGTTCGAGGCCGTCATCGACGAACTCGTGGGCCTGGACATGGACAAGAAGGACCGCGCCACGCTGCGCCGCTGGCGCTCCGGCGACATGACCCCCGGCTCCCCGCTGATGAAGCGGCTGGCCGAGAAGATCAACGCGGAGGTCCAGCAGTCGCACGACCGTTCCGAGGTCAGCCCGATCAAGAAGCCGGACTGGGTCCGCTAGGCCGTCCGAGCGCAGGGGCAGGCTGACGTGGCCGACGAGCGTCCGCTGGTCCGCTTCGAGCGCGAGGGCGACGTTGCCTGGGTCACCCTGGACCGCCCGGAGCGCCTGAACGCGGTCAGCATGCAGATGCGGGACGCCCTGTGGGGCGTCCTGACCGCGCTCCGCGACGACCCCACGGTCCGCTGCGCCGTGTTCCGTGGCGAGGGCGACCGCGCCTTCTCCGCCGGCGCGGACATCCTGGAGTTCGGTAGCGGCCCCTCGCTCCTCGATGCGCGGGAGGCGCGTCTGAACCGCGACCTCTGGGGCGTGATGAGCGCCCTGCCCATGCCTCTCATCGCCGCCATCCACGGCTTTGCCTTTGGCGCCGGTTGCGAGATGTCCATGTACTGCGACCTGCGCGTGGCCTCGCCGGACGCCACGTTCGCGTTGCCGGAGGTGATGCTGGGCTACATCCCCTCCGCCGGCGGCACGCAGACCGTCCCGCGCGTGACGCACCGCTCGGAGGCCCTCCGGCTGGTCACCACCGGCGCCCCCATCACCGCGGAGGCCGCGCTGGAGGCGGGGCTGGTCCACGCCGTGGTGCCCCGCGAGCGGCTGCTGGACACCGCGCGGGAGTGGGCGGAGCGCATCGCCGCGGCGCCGCCGGAGGCCGTCCGGGCCGCGAAACGGGCGATCCTCGAAGGGCTGGACCTGCCGCTGGCGGACGGGCTAGCGCTTGAACGGCGGCTGGCGGAGTCTGTTCGCCAGGGAGGCCATTGATGGGTGCTGGCTTCATGGCGCGCACACGCCGCGGCGGACGGACTCCGTCCTGGCTGGGGCCCACGGTCCTGCTGGCGCTGGCCGGGTTCTTCATCGGCGTGGTGATCTGGGGCGGGCTGAACCCTGCCGACATCCGCGTGGTCTACTTCGATGCCGGCCGAGCGGACTCCTTCACCATTGGCCAGGTGACCGCGTTCCCGGACCAGGACGTCTACGTCGTGGGGCTGGAGGACGGCCGGCTCCGCGCCATTGACGCCCGCGTTGCGGACACGGATTGCGTGGCGGAGTGGCTGCCCGACGACGACCGCGGACGCGCGTACAATCCACGAGGTGCCCCCGGGGTCTTCCAGGATCCCTGCTCGGGCGCCACCTGGTCCATGCTCGCGAACGCGATCCAGGGTGCGGACGAACCGTTGCGGACGCCGCACATCGACTACCGGCCCGGGCCGGACGGGCGTGCCACGCACGCCTACGTCGAACGCATCAACCCGTAGATCGAGCCCGTCCGGCGCTCCAGCGGAGCGGCTTTGCGCTGGCCCCGGGCTCTGTAGCGCCTGCGAAGGCGATTGCCTATCATGGCGCGGCTCTGAGGGGATAACGGATGAACACTGCGGAATTCCTGACCATTAGCGCGGCGATCGTGCCCGATCGGGCCGCCGTGGTCGGGCCCGACGAGCGCGTCACGTACCAGGAACTCCAGACGCGCGTGAACCAACTCGCGCAGGCGCTACAGGCGCTGGGAGTGCAAAAGGGCGAGAACGTCGGCGTGATGGCCGTCAACTGCCCGGAGTACGTGGAGATCTACTACGCGGCCGCCGCACTGGGCGCCACGCTGGTCCCGCTGAACTTCCGTGCGAAGTCCGAGGAACTCACCTACATGGTGGAGTCCACGGACGTGACCACGCTCTTCATCTCGGAGCGCTACTGGCGCATCTGGGAGGAGATCTCCGGCGGACTGCCGCAAGTGAAGAACGTCATTCCGCTGGACTTCGAGCGGGAGGGGCAGTCCTACAAGACCCTGCGCGACAGTGGCCAGGACATCCCCGTCTTCACGGACATCGATGAGAGCGATCCCACGCTCATCATTTTCACCTCCGGCACCACCTCGCTGCCCAAGGGCGTGGTGCTGTCCTACCAGGCCCTGACCGCGCTGGTGGTGAACACCCAGTCGCCGGCGGACCCGGTGGGCGAGCAGGAGGTGGTGCTGGTCTCCGTGCCGTTCTTCCACATCGCCGGGGCCACCACCATGATGAGCGCCGTCTTCTCCGGCCGCCGCCTGGTGATCCTGCCGGCCTTCGACCCCAAGGCGTGGCTGCAGGCGGTCCAGGACGAGGGCGTCACGCACGCCTTCGTGGTGCCCACCATGCTCAAGCGCGTCATGGACGTGGAAGACCTGGACTCCTACGACCTGAGCACCCTGCGCCTCATCACCTACGGCGCCGCGCCCATGCCGTACGAGGTGGTGCGCCGCGCGGTGGACGTCTTTGCCCCCAACGCCAAGGACGTGGGCCTGATGAACGCCTACGGCCAGACCGAGGCCACCGGTTCCATGACCTTCCTGGGCCCGGACGACCACCGCCTGGACGGCACGCCGGAGGAGAACGAGAAGAAGTTGGCCCGCCTGCGCTCCGTGGGGCGCACCATGCCGGACATCCAGGTGGTCACCATGGCGCCGGACGGGCGCGTCCTGGGCCCCGACGAAGAGGGCGAGATCTGCATCCGCGGCGACCGCGTGATGCGTGGGTACAACAAGCGAGATGATGACACCGCCGGCGCCATCGTTGGGGGCTGGCTCCACACCGGAGACGTCGGCAAGATCGACGAGGACGGCTACCTCTTCATCACCGGGCGCCTGAAGGACATGATCATCCGCGGCGGCGAGAACATTGCCCCGGCGGAGATCGAGCAGGTTCTGGAGGACCACCCGGGTGTGGCGGAGGCCGCGGTCATCGGCGTCCCGGACGTGGAGTGGGGCGAGGTAATCAAGGCGATCATGGTCCCCGCTCAGGGCGGCATGACACCCAGCGAGGAAGACCTGACGGAGTACGTGAAGCGCCGCCTGGCCTCCTACAAGGCACCCGCCGCCTACCAGTGGGTGGACGAACTGCCGCGCAACCACCTGGGCAAGGTCCTGAAGAACGACCTGCGCGAGATGTACGGGGCGCCCGCGTCCTGAACCGAGTGAGCGGGCGCGCCCTGCCCCGGCCAACACTGGCCAGGACCGGCGCGGGCCCTGGGAACAGTTGAGCGCGCAAGGGAGCACCCATGGCGGCAGCGACGGACACCCGAAACCGCCCCCAGCGCCTGGTGGGCGCGTGGTGGGGCCCCGCGGTGGGGCTCTCAGCGCTCGGGTTCTACGCCTCCGCCACAGTCCCGCGTGACGAGGCCGGCCGCGAGATCTTCTTCAACGTCCCGGCCGGCTCCTGGGCCGTGTATGTCTTCCTGGCGGCGCTCACCGGCCTGCTGATCTGGGGCTTCGTGCGGCACGCCTCGCTTTGGGGCATCGGACGCCCCACGCCCGGCCTGCTGCGGGACATCCCCCTGAGGCTGCGGAACACCGCTCGCCTCGGCCTGGCCCAGGACAAGGTCCGTCGCGACCGCTACGCGGGCATCATGCACTGGTGCATCATGTCCTCCATCGTGGTCCTGACGCTGGTGACGGCGCAGGTGGCCATCGAGGCGGACACGCCGCTCAACTTCCTCCACGGCAACTACTACCTGTTCTTCTCCTTCTACGGCGACCTCTTCGGCGTCATTGGCCTCATCGGCGTCGGAATGGCGCTGTACCGGCGGTACTTCGTGGACTTCCACCGCATCCGCTGGGATGAGCGCCTGGAGGACCACCTGATCATCGTGGGCCTCGGGCTGGTACTGCTCACCGGCTTCGTCACGGAGGCCGCGCGCGTGCTGGTCACTGAACTGGACGCGCACCCGGACTGGGCCGTGTGGTCCTTCGGCGCCTACGCCCTGGCGCAGGGCCTGAGCATCTTCGACTTCACGGAGGGCCAGATCCTCTCGTTGCACGAGGGCTCCTGGTGGGTCCACGTCAGCATGGCGTTCGCCTGGCTCGGGCTCATCGTCTTCACGCGCCTGGACCACCTGTTCTTCGCGCCCATCAACGCCTTCTTCCTCCGGACGGACTCCCCGGGCCGCCTGGCCAAGATCGAGAACATCGAGGAGCAGGAGGTCTTTGGCGTCGGCTACGTCCAGGACTTCACCTGGAAGCAGTTGTTCGAACTGGACGCCTGCGTGCGCTGCGGTCGCTGCACGGACGTGTGCCCGGCGAACATCGCCGGCCAGCCGCTCTCGCCCATGCACCTCATCCAGGACCTGAAGTCGCACCTGGCGGACGTGGGCCCGGCGATCCAGGCGCACCGTCACGAGCACGGCGACGCCGGCCGCGAGGTCTCCCCCGTGGCCATGGTGGGAGACGTCATCAAGGACGAAACGCTCTGGGCGTGCCGCACCTGCGGCGCCTGCGTCCAGGAGTGCCCGGTGATGATCGAGCACGTCCCCACCATCGTGGACATGCGGCGCTTCCTGGTCATGAACGAGGCGCGCATCCCCGCCACGGCGCAGGGCGCGCTGGAGAACCTGGAGATGCGCGGCCACCCCTGGCGCGGCACGGCCCTGGAGCGCACCACCTGGATGGAAGGCCTGGGCGAGGTCCCGATCTTCGACGGCAACCAGGAGTACCTCTACTGGGTGGGCTGCTCCGGTTCGCTGGTGGAGCGCAACCTGCCCATCACCCAGGCGGTGTTCCGGCTCATCCGAGAGTCCGGCGCCTCCTTCGGCGTGCTGGGCCAGGAGGAGACCTGCAACGGCGACCCGGCCCGGCGCCTGGGCAACGAGTACCTCTACCAGATCCTGGCGCAGCAACTGGTGGAGACGTTCAAGTCCAAGAACGTCCAGAAGGTCATCACCAACTGCCCGCACTGCTTCAACACCTTCAAGAACGAATACCCGCAGTTTGACGGGTACTTCGAGGTGCTCCACCACACGGAGTTCCTGAGCAAGGCCATGCAGGACGGCACGCTCAAGGCCACGCACCCCATTGCGGCGGACGTGACCTACCACGACTCCTGCTACCTGGGCCGCATGAACGGCGTATACGACGCGCCCCGCCAGATCATCGAGATGGTGCCCGGCACCACCCTGACGGAGATGCAGCGAACGCTGTCCAAGGGCCTGTGCTGTGGCGCTGGCGGCGGCAACATGTGGCAGGAAGAGGTGGGCGAGCGGCGCGTGAACCACGTGCGCTCGGAGGAGGCGATCAACACCGGCGCCAGCCAGTTGATCTCCAACTGCCCGTTCTGCATCCAGATGTTTGAAGACGGCGTCCCGGCCGTGCAGTCCGAAGAAGAAGGCCGCATCCGGCCCTTCGACATTGCGGAACTGCTGGAGGATGCTGTGTTTGGTCCGAAGGCGAAGGGCGAAGCCCCCGTATCCGCGGCGGGCGAGCCTTCCCCCTGAGCGACCGGTAGGATGGCGGGGGCGCGCCGGCGACCCGGGGGGGCGTCGAGCGGCGAAAGCGCGCTCCAGAATCAAGTCGAACAGTCAGGGTGGGCGGCGCCCGCCCCTTGAAGGCGTGCGAGGTTCGCCCCTCGCAGGTGAAGGAGCCAGAGCATGCACATCGTGGTCTGCGCCAAGCAGATTCCCGACCCGGAGACGCCGCCCTCGGCGTTCAAGATCGACGCGGCGACCAACAAGGTGGTCCCGGCCCAGGGCATCGCCCCGGTCCTCTCGCAGTTCGACGCCATTGCGGCGGAAGCCGCCCTCCGCATCAAGGAGGCCGGCGGCGAGGGCAAGGTGACGGTGATCTCCATGGGCGCGGAGAGCGCCCAGGCCGCCATCAAGCAGGTGCTGGCCATGGGCGCCGACGAGGGCGTGCTGCTCAACGACCCGGCCTTCGAGGACGGCGACTCGCACACCACCGCCAAGGTGCTGGCTGCGGCCATCCAGAAGCTGGGTGACGTGGACGCCGTGTTCTGCGGCCGCCAGGCGGCGGACTGGGACATGGGCCAGGTGGGTCTGCTCATCGCGGAGAACATGGGCTGGCCGGCGGCCATCATCGCCAAGGGCGTGGGCCTGGAGGGCGACAAGTTGTCCGTGGAGCGCGTGCTGGCGGACGGCTTCGAGAAGGTGCAGGTGCCCTTCCCCGCCGTGGTCACCGTCTCCAACGAGTTCGGTGAACCCCGCTACCCGAAGCTGCCGCAGATCATGGCAGCCGCCAAGAAGACCGTCACCCAGATGAAGGCCGCGGACCTGGGGCTGGACCCCTCCGAGGTCGGCAAGGCCGGTGCGCGCCTGCAACTGCAGAAGCTCTTCATCCCTGAGAAGGGTGCGCAGGTCGAGTTCATCGAGGGCGACACCCCGCAGGCGCAGGCCGCGGCCCTGGTGGCCAAGCTGCGCGCGGACAAGCTCATCTAGGCCAGCCCCGTCTTGAGCGCCGCGCGCGCTCAAGGGCGACAAGGAGAACGAGAAGACCATGCCTCAGAACATCCTCGTGGTCGGTGAGCTGGAGAACGGCGCGCCGAGCCCGGTCACCCTGGAACTGCTGGGCGGCGCCGCCGCCCTGGCCGGTGGCGGCAGCGTGGCCGTCACGCTGCTGGGCAGCGGCGCCTCCGGCGCTGCCGCCCAGGCCGCCGGCGCCGGCAAGGCGTTTGTCTCTGACGACGCGAACTACGACACCTTCCGCGGCGAGCAGTGGCTCCCCGCGGTGCAGGCCGCCGTGGAGCAGTCCGGCGCCACCCTGGTGCTGATGGCGCAGTCCACCGTGGGCCGCGAACTCGGCCCCCGCCTGGCGCACCGGCTGAACACCGGCGTGGCCATGGACTGCGTGAAGATCGAGGACGCCGGCGGCACGCTGCAGTTCACCCGCCCCTGCTACGGCGGCAACGCGCAGGCGACCTACACCATCGCTACGTCCCCGGCCATTGCCACCGTCCGGCCCAAGTCCTTCGACCCGGCCTCCGGCGGCGGCGCCGGCGAGACCGTGGAGCTCCCAGGTGCCGGCGAGAGCCGGGTGGAGGTCGTGGGCAAGGAGGTCACCGAGTCCGAGGGCCTGGCCATCACGGACGCCCCGGTGGTGGTTGCCGGCGGTCGTGGCCTGGGTGCGCCGGAGGGCTTCGAGACCCTGCGTGAACTGGCCAGCGCCATTGGCAAGGACAAGGCTGCGGTTGGGGCCTCGCGCGCGGCGGTGGACCTCGGCTGGTTCCCGCCCAGCGAGCAGGTGGGCCTGACCGGGAAGGTGGTCACCCCGGACCTCTACATCGCCGTCGCAATCTCGGGCGCCAGCCAGCACATGGCGGGCTGCTCCGGCTCCAAGACCATCGTGGCGGTGAACCGTGACAAGGAGGCCAACATCTTCGGCTTCTCCAAGTACGGCATCGTCGGGGACTGGAAGCAGGTGGTCCCGGCGCTGATCGAGGAACTGAAGAAGTAGATTTCATCGGCTTCGGAGAGGACATAAGTCCTTAAACGTCACAGGGCGGCAGGTCGAAAGGCCTGCCGCCCTGATTGCGCTCATGCTCGCTCATCCCCCCTCGTTCGAGCCCGTCCTCGTTTGCATGGGTGGTGCTTCAGGCGATTCGAGATCTGACGCTCACGGGAGTGTTTGCGCACGTATGTGCGCGCAAATACAATCAAGATCCCGGCGGACCTGGAGTACATAATGATTGTCATTGGCCTCACCGGAGGGATTGCCTCGGGCAAGTCCACCGCAGCCGAGATGCTGCGGGGGCTGGGAGCGGTCGTCATTGACGCCGACCGCCTGGGGCATCGCTCGTACGAGCCCGGTACGCGCGGCTTCCAGAAGGTGGTCAACGCCTTCGGCCATGACATCGTCGGCAAGGACGGCGTCATCGATCGCCGCATCCTGGGTGGCAAGGTCTTCGGCGCGCCGGAGCAGATGGACCGCCTGAACTCCATTGTCTGGCCAGAGATCCGCTCGCTGATCCAGGAAGAGATCCAGCAGATCCGGGCACAGGACAAGCACGCCATCATCGTGCTGGAAGCCGCCGTGCTGCTGGAGGCGCGTTGGCAGGACCTCTGCAACGAGATCTGGGTGGTGCTGACGCCCGTCCAGACTGCGGTGGAACGCCTGCGCAACCGCAACGGCCTCTCCGAGGATGCCGCCATGGCGCGCATCAACTCCCAGATGTCCAACAAGGAACGCGCCGACGTATCGGACGTCCAGATCGAGAACGCTGGCACGGAGGACCAACTGCGCCAGCGGGTTGAGAAGGCCTGGACCTCCCTCCAGTCGCGCCTGGAGCCCGAGGCTCGCCGGCCGATTGCGAAGAAGCCCCGAGTGGCGAAGCCCACCGGCAAGGCTGGTGCGCGCAAGGGCGCTAAGTCCGGCGGTACGTCCGCCAGGACGGCTCCCAAGGCGGCAGCAGCGGCGAAGGCGAAGCCCACGGCGCGCCAGGCGGCGAAGCCCGCATCGAAGGCGCCCGCGAAGTCGACCGCCAAGGCGGCGCCGGCCCGGAAGGCCACGACAAAGGCGGCCACGGCTGCCCCGGCGAAGAAGGCGGCCGCGAAGCCCGCGGCCAAGAAGCCGGCCACCTCGAAGGCGACTTCCTCGAAGGCGACTGCGGCGAAGAAGCCCGCGACCAGGGCGACTGCTTCAAAGGCTGCCGCGGCCAAGGCCCCGGCGGCAAAGAAGTCCGCAGCGAAGCCGACTGCGAAGTCGGCTGCCAGACCAGCCTCGAAGGCGGCGGCGGCTACGAAGACCGCGAAGGCCGCGAAGACCACGACTAGGAGCGCCACCGCACGCTCCGCAAGCAAGCCTGCGCCGCCGAAGGCCGCCGCGGCGCGGAAGCCCGTGGCCGCCACCCGCACGGCCGCCCGCAAAGCCCCCACGCGGGCGGCTGGGGCGCGCAGCAAGTAGGATCCACGTCCGCACCGACATCGGGCGGAACAGCAATACGCATGGCCCATCCGGGCCAGGGCGCAGGCAGGATGACCGCATTGACGATTGAAGCAGCCGGGTTCAAGCAAATCGCGGTTGAAGACTTCCGCATCACAGACGAGCCCTACTACCTCCCGATCAAGGACGAGGTCGAACTCTTCGAGACGGCCTACGAACGGCGCATCCCGGTCCTCCTGAAGGGCCCCACCGGCGCCGGCAAGACCCGCTTCGTGGAGTACATGTCCTGGCGCCTCCACAACCGTGACGCCCGCTCCCACGAGGAGGGCGTGCCCCTGATCACGGTCGCCTGCCACGAGGACCTCACGGCCTCGGACCTGGTGGGCCGCTACCTCCTTGAGGGTGACGAGACGCGCTGGATCGACGGGCCGATCTCCCGCGCCGCCAAGGTGGGCGCCATCTGCTACCTGGACGAGATCGTGGAGGCCCGCAAGGACACCACCGTCCTGATCCACCCGCTCACGGACTACCGCCGCCTGCTCCCCGTGGAGAAGCGGGGCGAACTGCTGGAGGCCGCGGACGGCTTCCTGCTGGTCATGTCCTACAACCCGGGCTACCAGTCCGCGCTGAAGGACCTGAAGCACTCCACCCGCCAGCGCTTCATCGCCATCGAGTTCGGCTACCCGCCGCGCGATGCGGAGGCGGAAATCATCCAGGTGGAGTCCGGCGTTGACCCCGCGATTGCCCAGGACCTGGCAAAACTGGCGGAGAAGGTGCGTAACCTGAAGGAGCACGGCCTGGGCGAAGGCGTCTCTACCCGTCTGCTGGTCTACGCAGGCAAGCTGATCGCAGGGGGTATCTCCCCGCGCCGCGCCTGCCAGGTGGGCGTGGTGTGGGCCCTGACCGACGACGCCGAGGTTCAGCGCTCCATCGAGGAAGTCGTCACCTCCATCTTCGACGAGTAACACCGCCAGCCTGGGGACGCCTGTCGCCTCCTCGGGCGTAGGCCACCACGGAGGAGCGGTATGACGCTCTCGTCCGATCTGAGCATCCGCTACGGCCCCGAACTCCGCGGGTTTGGCGCCTCGCTGCCCGACGACTTCAGTAGCGCCCTGTCGGCGCTGGAGTCGCGCATGGGCGCGGAGGACCTGGAACGCTGGGCGAAGGACGGGGTGGCGCTGGCCAACCACTCCCTGCGCTCATGGGAGGCGGCCGCGGAGTACTTCCGCGCGAGCCCCCAGATCGTCGACCGCCTGGGCGCGGACGGCGTCCACGCCTGGGTGGAGACGGCCATGCGCCTGGCGGCGTCGTCCTCGCTGATGGCGGCGGCGTTCCTGAAGGCCACCCCGGACGCGCTGGGCATCCTGAAGACCGAGGAACTGGAGACGTGGGCCGGCCAGGGCGAGCGCCTGTGCCGGGGCAACTGGAAGTCCATTGCCCTGGCGGCGCTCTACTTCCAGGTTAGCCCCTCGCTGCTGCGCAGCCTGCCGCTGGGCTCCGTGGGCCGGCTCGTGGACATCGTGGACCAGTTGACGGAGCGGTCTTACGAACTGGCCAACACCTGCCTCGAGAGCAGCCCGACGATCTTTGCGGGACTGGCGGAGGACGACCGCGAACCCTTCCTGCGCTTCGCCCGCGCCGTCACCCGCGCTTCCTGGGCGGACACCCGCCTCTACTTCGACCGCGGCCCGCGGCTGCTGGAGCACGTCTCCGCGGACCAGCGCGCCGCCTTCCTGGACCTCTCCGCACGCGTGACCACGGAGGTCGGCCGCCAGGGCTTCCCGCTCTTCGCGGACGCCGCGGACGCGCTCTCCCGCATCGCGCTGGAGGACCACTCGGACCTCCTGGACTTCGCCTCGCGTCTGGCGCCGGGGTCTCCCACGTCCGCGATGGAGTACCTGAAGTCCGCGCCGTTCATGCGCACGCGCCTGAACGACCAGCAGATGGAGCAGTGGCGCGAGGCCGGCCTGGAAATCCTGCTGGCGGAGCGCAACCCGGAGGGCGCGGAGGCCTTCTTCCGCCTGGAGTCCACGCGCGCGGAGGAGATGATGCGCGCGCTCTCCTCGCGGGTGGAACTGGCCTCCATCAACTCCATGCTGCGGATGTACGCCAAGGCGCTCTCGGGCGAACCGGTCTCCGTGCTCTCCGCGGAGGACCTGGTGGACCAGAACATCGGCTGGGTGACGGAGTCCTCCGCCACCACGGAGGGCTCGGCGATCTACCTGCCGCCCTTCGTCTCCACCTTCGAGGAGCAGGACGCGAACTTCCAGGTCTACAAGGTGTTCACCACCCACCAGACCGCGCGCATGGAGTTCGGCTCCTTCCGGTACCGCTGGAACCGTGACGGCGTGTTCACGCCGGCCACCATGGCCGCTCGCGAGACTACCGCCAAGGAGCGGCGTACCACCGCCCAGCAGAAGGAGCGCGCGGAGGCCGTGACCTCCATCCAGCGCTTCTTCAACTGCTTCGACGACCGCACGCTGATCGCCGGGCTGTTCACCATCGTGGAGGACACGCGCGTCGACTCCTACGTCTCGCGCGAGTACGGCGGCATCCGCCGCTGGCTCCGCCGTCTGCAGGAGTGGGAGGCGGAGCGCCGCCCCAAGGTGGAGGAGATGGCGCTGCGCACGGCGTTCGTGGAGAACCTGCTGCGCGAGTCGCTCGGACGCCCGGACACCATCCGCTGGCCCGTCGCCTTCCGCGAGTACCTGGCGCAGGGACTGCAGGCGCTGAAGATCGTGGAGCAGGAGACGGCGTCCGTGCAGGACTCGGCGGAAGTGGCCGCCACGCTATACGACATCGCCACCGCCATCCCGAACATCGTCGCGCCGCTCTCGGACGGCAAGTACGAGTGGGACGGCCCCACGGAGGAGATGCTCTCGCTCCAGCCGGGGATGCCCTCCGGCGCGGAGGGGCCGGACATGCAGCCCTCCGACCAGGAGATGCAGTTCGAGAACCCGCCCCAGCCGGAGTTCCGCGGCGACTTCAAGCCGGAACTGGTGCAGTTGCTCGCCCGCCTGAAGAACCAGGTGGAGGGCGACCAGGACGGCGCCATGGCGCCCCTCACCAAGGAACAGATCATGGAGATGCTGGAGAACTCCGTGGAGTTGTCCATCGCCGAGTGGGCGGAGGGCGACATCGACCAGTCGCTCGGCATGTTCCTGGAGAACATGGAGCAGGCGGCCCAGCAGGCGCCCGGCGACAAGAAGCCGGACGACGACCAGAAGGGCGGCCAGCAGCAGGAGGGTGGCAAGGGCGACGGCGGCGACGGCGAACTGCCCATCGAGATCGAATGGTCCTACTACGACGAGTGGGACTTCCGCGCCGGCGACTACCGCCCCCGCTGGACCCGCGTGGGCGAGCGCTACGGCAAGGAAGAGGACTCCGAGTTCTACGAGGAGACCCTGCGGAAGTACCACGGCCTGGTCATGGAGACCCGCAAGCAGTTCGAGATGATGCGGCCGGAGGCGTTCAAGAAGATCAAGCGCCTGGAAGACGGCGAGGAATTGGACCTGGACCTCGCCATCGAGTTCTCGATCGACAAGAAGGCCGGCGTCGGTCCGTCCGCCCGGATCTACAACCGCCGCAACAAGTTGGAGCGTGACGTGGCCGTCGCGTTCCTGCTGGACATGTCCGCATCCACGGACGAGGAGATCGAGAAGCAGCGCGTCAAGCACGACGCCAGCGACGACGCGGACGACAACTTCGACGGCGACCCGCGGCGCTACTTCCAGTGGCTGGCCGCGCGGCGCGCCAAGGCCATGGTGGAGCCGCCCAAGCGCATCATCGACCTGGAGAAGGAGTCCACCGTCCTCATCGTGGAGGCGCTGGAGGCCATCGGTGACTCGTACGGGATCTACGGGTTCTCCGGCTACGGCCGGGAGAACGTGGAGTTCCACGTCATCAAGGACCTGAAGGAGCAGAAGGACGACCACGTCCTGAAGCGCATCGGCTCCATCGAGCCCATCCGCTCCACGCGCATGGGCCCGGCGATCCGCCACACGATCCACAAACTGGACGAGTACGACGCCAAGGTGAAGATCCTGATCCTGGTGTCAGACGGCCGCCCGCAGGACCACGGCTACGGCCGTGACCGGACGGAGAAGGAATACGCCGTCCACGACACCAAGCAGGCCCTGAACGAGGCGAAGCGCCTGGGCATCACCCCCTTCCTCATCACCGTCGACAAGGAAGGCCACGACTACCTCAAGCAGATGTGCGACGACATCGGCTACGAGGTGGTGGACGACATCGAGTCGCTCCCGCGCCGCCTGCCCACCCTCTACCGCCACCTGGCGGCCGACTAGGGCGCATCCTCGAGGCGTGTCGTCGAGGACGCCGCGCTATCCCCTTCGGCGGCGCATCAGGTTGAGGGCAGAGCCCGCTCGGAACCACTCTACCTGCGCGGTGGTGTACGAGTGCTCCAGCGCGATGGTTTCAACTTCGCCATCGGCGTGCCGCACGATGCACTCCACCGGGACGCCCTCGGAGATCTCATTGAGCCGGATGAGGCTGATCCGGTCGTCCTCGCGGATTCGCTCGTACTCCTCCGGATCGGCGAAGGTCAGGGCAAGTAGTCCCTGCTTCTTGAGGTTGGACTCGTGGATGCGGGCGAAACTCCTGGCGATGACGGCGGCCCCGCCGAGCAGGCGAGGAGACAGTGCGGCGTGCTCGCGACTGCTGCCTTCCCCGTAGTTGTGGTCGCCGATGACGATCCATCGGACACCCTGGTCGCGGTAGCGCCGTGCGATCGCCGAGAACGCGAGGCCACGTTCCCCCGAAAACACGTCCCCTCCGGCCCCGCGCTCCCCCGTGAACGCGTTGATTGCTCCGGACAGCATGTTGTCGCTGAATCGGTCGAGGTGCCCGCGGTAGGTAAGCCAGGGGCCGGCGGGGGAGATCTGATCCGTGGTCGTCTTGCCCCGCGTCTTCACGAGTACCGGCATGTCGAGCAGGTCTCGTCCGTCCCACGCCGGCCAGGGCGGCAAGCCCTGGAGGCGCTGGCTCTCGGGGTCGATCGCGAGCGACACCTTGCGTCCATCCTCGGGTGGAGCGACATAGGCGGCACGCCCGCCCTCGAAGCCGCGTTCGGGGACCTCTGGTGCCTGCGCAGGGGGCTCCAGGTGGAAAGAGTTGCCTTCCCTGTCCACGAGCGCATCCCGTCGCGGATCGAACGAGAGCCGGCCGGCGAGGGCCATCGCCGTCACGATCTCCGGGCTGGCGATGAAGTTCATCGTCGACGGCCGCCCGTCGTTTCGGCCGGGGAAGTTGCGGTTGTACGAGGTGACGATGGTGTTGGGTGCCGCATCGTCAGCCGCCGCACGGCGCCATTGGCCGATGCAGGGCCCGCATGCGTTGGCCAGGACCGCAGCGCCGATGTCCCGCAGAGACGCCATCTGTCCGTCTCGCTCGATCGTTGTGCGGACACGCTCTGACCCGGGAGTCACCATGAAGGGCACGACCGCCCGGAGCCCTCGAGTGCTTGCTTGTTTCGCCACGTCCGCAGCACGGCTCATGTCCTCGTAGGAGGAGTTCGTGCAACTGCCGATCAACGTGGACGAGATGCCGTCGATGATCCCGGCGGTTGCTGCCATCTCCGCGCGGAGCGCTGACAGCGGTCGCGCTCGGTCCGGCGAGTGCGGGCCGACCACGTGCGGCTCGAGTTCGGAGAGGTCGAGTTCAAGCACCTGGTCGTAGTGGTCCCGGGGAGTCACCTCGACCTCTGCATCCGGAGTGAGGAGGTCGCGCCACCGTTCGATGACCGGGACGAGCGCGCCCCGGCCGGTCGCTGAGAGGTAGACGGCCATGCGCTCGTCGTACGGGAACATCGAGGTGGTCGCCCCGAGTTCCGCTCCCATGTTGGTGATGGTCGCCTTGCCTGTGGCGCTGATGGTCCGTGCACCCGGGCCGATGTATTCGAGAATCGCGTTCGTGCCGCCGGCAGCGCCAAGTTGTCCCGCGACCCAGAGGATCACGTCCTTCGGTGCGGCCCAACCGTCGAGTTGTCCCGTGAGCAGGACGGCGATGCGCCGTGGGTAGACGATCTCCCACGGCAGCCCGGCCATGACCTCCACCGCGTCCGCGCCCCCCACGCCCACTGCGCATGCGCCCAGGCCGCCCGCGTTCGGTGTGTGGGAGTCCGTTCCGATGATCAGCGCACCCGGGACGGCGTAGTTCTCCAGGATCACCTGGTGGATGATTCCTGCCCCCGGAGCCCAGAAGCCGGCACCGTACCTCGCCGCCGCGGAGCGGAGGAAGTCGTAGACCTCGCGGTTCTCGTCCAACGACTCACGCAGATCCTGGGTGCCCTCATTGCGGGCCTGAACGAGGTGGTCGCAGTGGATCGTGGTCGGGATGGCGATTCGGTCCAGGCCGGTCTGCATGAACTGCAGCATCGCTGTTTGCCCCAGCACGTCCTGCAGTGCGACGCGGTCCGGACGCAGTCTGAGCTGACTCCGGCCGGGCTCGAGTGCCTGCGTCGCGGGGTCATCGAGGTGTCCGAGCAAGACCTTCTCGGAGAGCGTGAGCGGGCGCCGCAGGCGGTCCCGTACGTCCTGGAGGTTCCTCGCGGACCGCTGGAACACGCGGTCGATCAGTTCCGGGGACGGGTCAATCTGAATGGTCACAGCTGGCCTCCGCTCCGAGTGTGCTCGGGGAGGCAACGTAGAACGGGAGAGCGGGTGCGTTCCAATATATACTTCAGCGACATTCGATATGTGAGGAGTATGGGTTGGAACTCCGTCACCTGCGCTACTTCGTCGCCGTTGCCGAGGAGCAGCACGTCACCCGCGCAGCCGCGCGGCTTGGCCTACAGCAGCCGCCACTCAGCCAGCAGATCCGCGCGCTCGAGGCCGAACTCGGTGTCCAGTTGCTGCGCCGCCACCCGCGTGGTGTGGAGGCGACGAGCGCCGGCGACGTCTTTCTGCAGGAAGCCCGCACGATCCTTCACGCCATTGACCATGCGGTGGCTCGTACCCAGCGCACGGCCAGAGGCGAGGAAGGCCGCTGCGCCGTGGGCTTCACTAGCTCCGCGCCGTTCCATCCGTCTGTCACGAGCATCATTCGGGAATTTCGTGAGCAGCACCCCAGGGTGTCGCTGACGCTGGAAGAAGGTGGGACGGGAGACCTAGAGGTCGCGCTGCGGAACTCCCGACTGGATCTTGCCTTCATCCGATCGCCTATTGCGGCGTCCGCGGGCGTCGAGGTCGAGTGGCTGCTGGACGAGCCCATGCTGGTCGCGTTGCCCGTCCACCATCCGCTTGCCCGTGTGCGGACACCCTTGGCACTTGAGGCACTCGCTGCCGAGCCATTCGTCCTCTACCGCCGAGCCTCGGGGCCAGGGCTGCACGATGCGATCATCGCCGCGTGCCACCAGGCAGGCTTCTCGCCCCGGACGGAGCAGGAGGCCCCGCGCATTGTCGCCACCCTGAACCTCGTCGCGGCCGGGTTGGGCGTGACCGTGGTGCCGCGATCACTATCCGAAACACAGCAGGCCCAGATCGCGTATCGACGCCTCAAGGCGAGTCCGGGTTTGGTGGCGCCAATCTGGCTGGCGCATCGCGGCGACGGCAACTCCCCGAGCACACAGCGTTTCGTCGAACTCGTCAGGTCTCGTGTGGGTGCGCGCGAACAGTCGACGGGGAGGCGGCAGTAAAGTGGGCTCGACGTGGCTGGCGATCGAGTCCTGCCCGAGGCCTCGAGACTGCGGGCTGCGACGTCCGCCTGCCGGCAGCAGCGAGCAGCCACCGTGAAGACGACCTACGCCGACCACGACGCCTACATCGCCTCGTTCCCGGAGGAGGTGCAGCGCGTCCTGCGCGAGGTCCGCGCGGCGATCCACAAGGGCGCTCCCGGGGCCACCGAGGTGATCTCCTACTCCGCCCCCGCGTTCCGGACGGAGGACAGGTGGGTCTTCTACTACCACGTCCACGCGAAGCACTACTCCATCGCGTGCCCGCCGCCATCAGGCGTCTGGGACGCCTTCGCGCACGACATCGCCGGTCTTGCCTCGCTCCAAGAGCACGCTCCGCTTCCCCCTGGACCGCCCCGTGCCCGCCCGGTTGATCACCGCCATGGCGCGCTACCGGGTCAAGGAGATCGCCGAGCAGGCTGCCGAGGAGCGCCCGGCGAGGCCAGCGAGGAAGTCCTAGAGACTTCGTCCCGGCGTGCTGCCCTATCTACCTCGCGCCAGTGGCGCAGGCGGGCATTCGCGTAGCGCGTCACGTCCACACGAACCAAGCTAGCGAGCCCAACGCTCAGCACCGTGAACAGTGCGAGGCGCACCCGCTCCGAGCCGGGCGCCACCACCAGGGCGAGCCCGCCCACGAGGATCGCGGGACCAGCATCATGATCTCGAGCTCGCTCAGTCGACCCTCGTGAGCCTCCAGCGCACGGGCTCGCTGCCCTGGCGCCGCGCCTCGCCGCCCTCCTCCAGCAGATCGAGGTGGCCCAGCACCTCCGTCATCGCCTGGCCCAGGCGCGCGTCCGGCAGGCGCGGGAAGAGGCCCTTCGCTACATCGAACGCCGTCGCCGCCTCGTGGCTTCCGAGGAACGCTCGCACTTTCGCCCCGCGCCGCGCGTGGTGTGCCTCGAACCGGTCGAGGTAGACCGCCGGGTCGTCGATGACCTCGCCGTGGCCGGGGTAGACCCGCGTCACGCCGAGCGCGCGGATCGCTGCGACCGACCGCAGGAAGGGCGGCAGCGACGGCCATCGAGGCGCGTCCGGGTCGCCTTCGCCGCCCCGAGTGGGGATGGCGCCGGGGAAGTGCAGGCCGGGAGTGGGGATCGTGGTCGGCAGGACGGTGTCCCCGGAGAAGAGTTCGCGTGACTCCTCGATGAGAGCGACCAGGTTGCCCGGCGTGTGGCCGGGCGCGGGAAGCAGGCGCAGGGTGTGTCCGCTTTCAAGACGGAACTCCGGGCGATCCTCGGCAGCCACGAGTGCATCCGCCGGACACGGCTCCCACCGCAGCGCGCGTGCCCCTCGCATGGCGCGGAAGCCCTCCACGAGCGCCTCCGGAGCGCCGTGCCGCCGCAGTTCCGCGAACCGCGGTTCGCGCTGCGCCTCCACGGACTCGCGCCCGCGTGCTAGCGCCGGAATGGCGGCGCGCCCGCAGACGACCGTGGCGCCGAGGGCCGCCCAGCGCGCGGCGAAGGCGGCGTGGTCGATGTGCTCGTGCGTGACCACCACCACCCGCACGGCCGAGGCTGCAAAGCCGAGCGCCCCCGCCTGTGCCTCCAGCGACTCCCAGGTGGTCCTGCCGTCGGCTAGGTCGAAGTCGATGCCGGCGTCCACCAGCAGCACGCCTCCGCCCTCCGAAGCATCGAGCGTCAGCGGCCACAGGTTGTTGTCGCCCATGACGATGGGGGTGGGGGAACTGGGGGGGATGGGGGCCATCAGGGGGGAGGGTAGCCGAGGCTGCCCCTACTGCCTCGACAGTTCGACCACCACCGAGGCGAAGAGCGATTCGCAGGCGACGGTGCGGCCGTCCAGCGGCAGCGAGGCGACCACGCGCGCGGCGATGGCGGAGGGCGGGACGCGCACGTTGCGGCCGTTCAGGATGTTCCACGTCTGCTCGGCGAAGCCGCCGAGGGCGTCACGGTCGTCCGAGCAGCGTTCGTCCAGGAACTCCAGCACGCCCGCCAGGACGCCGGCGTTGTCCCCGGACAGCGTCGCGAGGGCTCGCTCCGCCTCGGTGGGGGTGCCCTCGCGGGGCGGGGCGGCCGTCCGGGCGGCGGCAGGACTCGGCGAGGCGGCCGGGGTGGGGGTCGTGGCGGCAGGCGCCTCGGTGGATCTCGGGATGGGGGTGGCGGTGGTGACGCCGGACGCGGTACGCGCGGGCTCGTCGCCGCCGCAGCCGAGCAGGGCGAGGGGCAGCGCGACCAGTAACGGGGCCATCCATGACGCTCGCATCACGAGCGGAGGATACCCCGCGCCGCGTGGCCTCGGAGGGGCGGGCCTGCTGGCCCTGCTGGCCCTGCTGGATGGCTCTACTGAATGACGATGTGGCCGTAGAGCGTCGCCATGCGGCGATCGCACTGCGGGCAGTAGAGGGCGACAGCGTGCTCGCTCCGCTCCTCGCGTGGTTCGACGTCCTGGGCGCAGGCGTTGCAGAAGCGTCGGTCGGTCATGGGTGCACCTCCTCGACCAGTGACACGACTGAGATCGAGGGTAGGGGGTGCTTCAAGGGGGCCGATGTCACATGTGGTCAGGGTCGGGCGGTGGTGACCGACGCGCGGGATCGCTCGGGCTCATCAGACCCACGGTTACACCGCCGGGGCCGAGGACTATCGCAAACCGCGCTCCCCAGAACGTGTCGTAGGGAGCGCGCAGCCCTCGGTGGCCCGCCGACGTGAGGCGCTCGTAGAGGGCGTCCACGCCCTCTCTCGAGGCGACACGGAAGCCGAGGAGCGGGCCGTCCGGTACGTCTTCCGAGCCCCAGTAGTCCGCGAAGCGGCGGCTGTCGATGTCGAGGTCTGTCCCGCCTTCGCCGTTCGCCTTCGCGCTGAAGTGGTCACCGCCCCACTCGGCCTCGGTGTCCGGTATATCCACGCCGAGCAGGCGGAAAAACTCCACCATCGCGGGGACGTCGCGCGTGACCAGGTTGACCTGGTCCAACCGCACCTCGGGCTGATCAGCCATCCAACTTCGCCCCGGCGCGCTGCATCAGGTAGTTCCGCAGCATGGTCAGCGCCTGCAGGACGGCGCGGCGCTTGGCGGCCTCGCGGCCCTGGTAGTAGCGGCTGTGGCTGTAGACGTAGTCCTGGCCGTCGTAGAGCGCGATGTGCATCGTGCCGGGCGGCTGGCCCTCCACCTCGCTGCCGCCGGCGATGCCGGTGATGCCGAGCCCGAGGTCCGTGCGCAGGCGCTCGCGCGTGGCCTTCGCCATGGCCTCCGCCGTCTCGCGCGAGATCACGCCGTGCATGGTGACGGTCTCGGCGGGCACGCCGTTCGCGATCTTCGTCTGCGTGGCGTAGGTCACCAGCGAGCCCTTGAAGTAGTCGCTCGAGCCATCGATGTCCGTGATCGCGCTCGCGATGGCGCCGCCGGTGGCGCTCTCCATCAGCGCCAGCGTCAGCCCCTGCTCGCGCAACATCCCGCCCACCGAGGCGGGGAGGGACTCGTCGTCCTGGCCCCAGATGTACGGGCCCAGGATGCGGCGCGCCTCCTCCTCCAGCGGCTCGATCAGCCGCCACGCCTCCTCGCGGCTCGGCGCCTTGGCGCTGATGCGAGCGTGCACGCCGTCCGCGCGGTGGTAGATGCCCACCGAGGGGTTCGTGGACTTCAGCAGCGGCGACAACATCTCGTCCACGGTGCTCTCGCCCAGGCCGGTGGTCTTCAGCGTGCGCGACACCAGGATCGAGTCCGAGCGCCGCTCCAGTTCCGGGACCACCTCCTGCTGCCACATGCGGTTCATCTCCGCCGGTGGGCCGGGCATGACCACGATGACCTTGCCGTCGCGCTCCACCCACCAGCCGGGGGCGGTCCCTCGAGGGTTGGCCAGCGCGCGGGCGGAGGGGATGAGCATCGCCTGCTTGATGTTGCGCTCCGGCATGGTGAAGCCGGGGCGGGTCATGCGGGCGCGCAGCACCTGCTCCTGCTCGGCGTCCACCTCCAGCGTCTCGCCCAGGATCTCCGCGATCATCTCGCGGGTGATGTCGTCCTCCGTGGGGCCCAGGCCGCCGGTGATGAAGGTGTAGTCGGAGCGCTCCCAGGCGCGGCCCAGCACCTCCCGCATGCGGCCGGGATTGTCGCCCACCTGGCTGACATATAGGAGGTCGATGCCGAACTGGGGGAGGGCGCCCGCGATGAACGCGGCGTTGGTGTCCGTGATCTCGCCCAGCATGATCTCGGTCCCGACCGATACCACCTCTGCGCGCATCCAATCCTCCTGCCATCGCCTGTGAGCGTCGGCAGTCTACCCCACCGGGCGGGCCGAGCCCGCTCGCAACGGACGTGATGGCGCGGTGCTGGCCCGCCCTCGACGCGCCGGGGACAATGGCGCCATCCGCAGGCCGCCGAGGGGAGTACCACCATGGCCGACCAGGTCTCAGAGATCTTCGACCCCACCGCATGGGAGGTCGTCCCCGGCTTCACCTTCCAGGACATCACGTATCACCGCACGCCGGACCGTCGGACCGTGCGGGTGGCCTTCAATCGACCGGAGGTGCGCAACGCCTTTCGCCCCGGGACGGTGGACGAGTTGTACACGGCGCTGGAGCACGCTCGCGTGACCAGCACCGTGGGGTGCGTGCTGATTACCGGTAACGGCCCCTCCCCCAAGGACGGCGGCTGGGCCTTCTGCTCCGGCGGCGACCAGCGCATCCGGGGCCGGGACGGCTACAAGTACGAGACCGCGGACGGCCCCGCCGGGGAGATCGACCCCGCGAAGTTGGGCCGCATGCACATCCTGGAGGTGCAGCGGCTGATCCGCTTCATGCCCAAGGTGGTGATCGCCGTGGTGCCGGGGTGGGCGGCCGGTGGAGGGCACTCGCTGCACGTGGTGTGCGACATGACCATCGCCAGCGCGGAGCACGCCCGCTTCAAGCAGACGGACCCGGACGTGGGCTCGTTCGACAGCGGCTACGGCTCGGCCCTGCTGGCGCGCCAGGTGGGGCAGAAGCGTGCGCGCGAGGTGTTCTTCCTCGGCCTGGAGTACACCGCCGAGGAAGCGTTCCAGATGGGGGCGATCAACAGGGCCGTCCCGCACGCGGACCTGGAGAAGGTGGCGCTGGAGTGGGCAGGCCTGATCAACGGCAAGAGCCCCACGGCCATGCGCATGCTGAAGTACGGCTTCAACCTCCCGGACGACGGCCTGGTGGGACAGCAACTCTTCGCCGGCGAAGCCACCCGCCTGGCCTACGGCACGGACGAGGCCGTGGAGGGCAGAGACGCCTTCCTCCAGAAGCGCCCCCCGGACTACGAGCGCTTCCCCTGGCACTTCTGACTCACGCGCTGCTCTGCCCCACTCCTCCCGAGGAAGGTGGGGAGCAGTCCGCCCTCCGCGGAGATGGACTGCCCTCGGAGCATCGAGGCGCCCGCCGCTCGCCCTTCGACAGGCTCAGGGTGAGCGGATCAGGCGTAGCCCGGCCGACCGGGGCCGACCTCTGACCCCCTCCCCCCCTTGAGGGGGAGGGTTGGGGAGGGGGTCTCCGGCCCACGAGCGGACTCGAGCCCCCGGTCTTGGAGAAAGCGACCCAGCGGTGCCGGGGGGGGCTAGTCCTTCGGGCCGAGCAGGCCGAGGTGCTGGTGGATCCACGTCGCGGCGCGCTTGCCGTCCGCGATCGCCGTCACCACCAGGTCCGCGCCATTGACCACGTCACCACCCGCGAAGATGTACGGGATGTTGGTCTGGCCGGTGCGCGGGTCCACCTTCACCAGGCCCCAGCGGTCGGTGTCGAAGGGGGCGGCCTCCGCGAACTCGGTGTCGGCGTTGTAGCCCACGGCCACCACCACCGCGGTGGCAGGCACGGTGTACTCCGAACCCTCGATGGGTGCCGGGCGACGGCGGCCGCTCTCGTCCGGCTCGCCCAGTTCCATCTTCACCATCTCCACGCCCTGCACGTTGCCGTCCGCGTCGCCCAGGAAGCGGAGCGGGGTGGTGAGGTAGGCGAAGTTCACGCCCTCCTCGCGGGCGTGGACGCGCTCCTCAGCCCGTCCCAGCATTTCCTTCTCGGTGCGGCGGTACACACAGGTCACGCTCTTGGCGCCCAGGCGGATGGCCGTCCGCACGCAGTCCATGGAGGTGTCGCCACCGCCCACGACCACCACGTCCGTGCCCACGTAGGGGCGTTCCCGCTGGTCCTCCGGCAGTTCGTCCGGGCGCAGGTTGCCGCGCACCAGGAAGTCGGTGGCCTGGTAGACGTTCGCCAGTTCCTCGCCCTCCAGCCGCAGGGCATTGCCCACGCCCGCGCCGGTGCCGATGAACACCACGTCAAAGCCGTCACGCTCGTGCAGTTCCTGCAGGGAGACGTCCCGGCCCACCTTGGTGTTGTTGACGAACTTGATGCCCATCTCACGCAGGGAGGCGAGTTTCTCCTCCAGGATCTCCTTGCTCATCTTGAACGAGGGGATCCCGTAGCGCAGGACGCCGCCCGGCTCAGGCCACATGTCGTACACGGAGCACTGGTGGCCGCGCGCCTGCAGTTCCTCCGCGACCGTCAGGCCGGCCGGCCCGCTGCCGATGATCGCGACCGAGCGGCCGGTGGGGGGCACGGACAGGCGCACCGGGAACTTGCCGATCTCCCGTCGCTCCGTGTCCGTGATGTAGGACTCGAGGCGGCCGATGGCCACCGGCGGGTGCGCCGAGCCGTCCGGGCGGATGGCGAAGCCCACCACGCAGGCGCCCTCGCAGAGCGACTCCTGCGGGCACAGGCGGCCGCACATCTCCGGCAGCGTGGAGGTGGCGCGGAAGACGCCGGCCGCACCGTGTACGTCCCCGTCCTCCAGCATCTTGAGGGCGGTGGGGATGTCGTTATGGACGGGGCAGGCCTGCGTACACGGCGCGGACGGGCAGTCGATGCAGCGCGCCGCCTCCACGATGGCCGCGTTCATGTCCATGCGGAGGTAGGTCTCGTCGAAGTTGCGCACGCGCTCGTCGGGCTTCTGCTTCGGCACCTGCTGGCGCGGAATGCTGAGCCGGTCGCGGATGGCGTTGGTCTGTTCGTTTGTGGTCATTCGTGCCTCCCGCCGAGCGTCAGGATGCGCTTCCGGCGGGCTTCCTCCGTCCTCCGCAGGGTATCAGACACCGGTTGCCGCAATGGTTTCCGCAAGGGGCCGCGAGGGCCGTCGAGACGCAGGGAGAAGGCCCCCGCGGACTACCCGCCCAGGGTACCCCGCAGGGTCTCCTCACCCGCCCGGGCGCGCTCCAGGCGCTCCCTGATGCGGTCGAGTTCCACGGCGTCGGCCACGGCAACCGCGGCCTCCTCCAGGGCGCGGGCGGCGCGCTCTCCGGCCTCGGCTAGGTGCTCGCGCAGGGGGGTGAGGCGCATCTCCAGGGCCTGGTGCATCGCCTGCCCTCGCAAGCGGCGGAGAGCCACCGGGTCCAGGCGGTCTGCCGCCTGCTGGCCCGCCGTGCGCACCAGGTGGATCACCTCCGCGTCCAGGGCGGCCAGGTGGGCCAGTTCATGTTTCATGGTCCATCCCGCGCGCTCGGTGACGCGGGAGACGCGGGTCTCCGGGATGGTGTGGGCCAGTTCCAGGATGCTGGTGCGCAGCGCGCGCCACTCTTCCGCAAGGTGGCCTGCGGTGCGTTCGTCTTGACCATCGCCCATGCGGGTACGATCCCTCCCACGCGGCCGGCTGCGGCGCGAAGCCCGGTTGCGGTGCGGCTGCGAGGAGGTGACCCGCTGGCCTTCCGCACCATCGCCTACAACGTCCTCCAGTGTACGGGCTACCCGGAGGGGGCCCCGGCGGATCACGTCGCGCCGGAGGCGTTCGCGGAGGCGCTGGGCGCCTACGCGCCGGACGTGGTGACGCTGGCGGAGTGCCCGGACCGCGAGACGGTGCTGGAGATCGCGGCGCGCCTGCGGATGGCGTGCGTGTTCTTCCCCTCCGCGGACCGCTCGCCGGGGGCGCTCCTGACCCGCCTGCGGCTCGTCGCTGCGGAGAACTGCCCCCACCCCGCCGGCGCGCGCCCTCCCGCGGAGTTCACTCGCCACTGGGGCCGCGCAGCGCTGCTCACCGAGGACGGCGAGCCCGTGGTCGTGCACTCCGTGCACCTGCACCCGTCCGACGCGGAGGCGCGGGAGCGCGAGGTGCTGGCGGTGCTGGAGGCCGTGCGCGCCGACCTGCAGTCCGGCGCGCGCGTGGTGGTGCAGGGCGACCTGAACCACCGCCCGGACATGCCGGAGTACGACTGGTGGTGGAACGGCGGCCTGTACGACACCTTCGAGCCGGAGGATCCCGGGGACGGGTATACCTACCGGTCTGACATCCCAATGGCGCGCCTGGACTACATCTGGGTGGACCGGCTGCTGGCGCAGCGCGTGGTGCGCGGCCGTCCGCTCGCCGAACCGCCCTTCGTCCCCACGGAGGGGCTCCCCTGGGCGCTCTCCGATCACATCCCCCAACTCGCGGTCATCGACGCGGCGCCGATCACTCCGGCCTGACAGGCTGGGAGCGGGGCAGGCGCAAGACGGCCCCGACTGCTGCCGGGGCCGTCCCTGAGGAGGCTGAGGGGGAGCCTCAGTCTGCCGTACGCGCTAGCGCGTGACGGCCAGCGGCGTGTTGGCCTCCAGGCCGCCCGCGAACACGGTGTTGAACTGCGCGTTCACGAACGCCGGCGCGCCAACGATGTAGACCACGAACTCGCCGTCCACCGTGGCCGCAACGGAGATCACGTTTTCCGCCTGCGCGGCCTGCACCAGCCCGTCCACCGTGGTGCCCGCGAACAGCACCAGCGACACGCCGCTGGCCGCCAGGTCGCCCTGGAAGGCGCCATCGCCCGCCTGGACGTTGACGTTCGCCAGGACCGGGAAGGCGAGCAGGCCCTCTAGCGCGCCGGTGAGGGTGAGGTTGCCGTTCACGCTGTCGGACACGCCCAGGTCCACGTCAGGGCCGTCGAAGGTGCCGTTGGCGTTGGTGTCGGCGTGCGCCATCACCCACAGGTACTCGCCGTCCTCCACCTCGCGGTTGAGCGCGACCGAGACGTCCGAGTGCGTTCCGGCCTGCAGCAGGGCGGACGCGCCGATGACGCCGGCGAACTCCGTCTGCGTGCCCTCGCGCACCACCAGGAAGCCGGCGGAGCCCAGGGCTGCGGACGGGACGGTGTAGGTGGTGGCGCCGGCCTCGAAGGTCGCCTCGGAGTTCACGTCCAAGTCGGCGGCGTTCGCCAGTGTCGGGATCAGCAGTGCTGCCGCCGCTGCGAGCGCGGCCCCCATGGCAAGGATCGAGCGGCGACCGCGTGGGGCGGTGGCTACGCGTGTCTGTGCTGGCTGTTCCGCATGCATCAATTAGAAGTCCTTCGCTGCCCCCGTCTCCGCTCGATGCGGTGCGGGTCTAGTGGTGGTTCTACAAGCGGAAACGAGGGCCAGTAGGTGCGCGTGAGGCGTCGTCGCATTGCAGGTCCGTAACAATCACGCCTGTCGGTCCGCCTTCCCGCCATTGGGGCGACCGTTATGGGCGCCCCGGCACACGCACCCCCGACACATGTACCCACCCTCGACACACGCACAGAGCCCCCGGCGCGCCGGGGGCTCTGCGAGGTCGCAACCTTCGAGGCGGTAGACGCCTCGCGGTCAGGCTATGACTGGCGTCCGACCGCTGCCCGTGCGGCCAGGGCGCCCGCCACCGCCACCACGCCCACGCCCAGGGCAATGGCGAGCGCGGTACCGGAGCCGCCCGCCTCCGTCGCGAGGCCGGCGTTACCGGTAGCGCCCGGCGACGGCGTGCCCGGGGTGGGCGCCGTGCCGGTCGGCGTGGGCGACGCCTGCTGCACGGCCTGGATTCCGGCGTCTTGCTGCGGGGTGTCCGCCGCTGCTGCGAGCCCGGGGAGGGCGGCCAGTGCGGCCACCGCGGCCAGGGCGATCAGTCCTCGGCGAATGCGGGTCTGAGACATGTCTATACCTGTCCTCCGTCTGTGGTGCGTGTTCCGAGGCCCACCAGGGTCAACTGACCGGGACAACGTCGACCCCGCAGCCCGCACCGGTCGTCAGCGCCCCGATTCGACCTCGACGTAGACGTTACGGGGGTGCGGAAGGGCGGAATGTCTCGAATCTGGGCGGGGGAGAGCGGCAGCGCACGGCACGGAGGAGAACTGGATAAAACTGATAGAAGTGGCCCCGTGCCGCCGCAGTGCGCCGCTTCTGCTATGTTGCGTCAACTATTTCGCTCCGCCATCACTTCACCACGCACAGTGCATGACGCCGCAGGCTGCGGTGTCCTGACCGGGGGGGCTTGTGCAGCAGCGATCTGAGAGCGGCGCGGTGGCCGCGATCCATGAGGCAGCGGAGAGCATCCGCGCCAACGTGGGCCAGGTCATCGTGGGCGCGCACGACACCGTGACGCTGGTCCTGGTGGCGCTCCTGGGCAACGGGCATGTCCTGCTGGAGGATGTCCCCGGCACCGGGAAGACGATGCTTGCGCGCTCCTTCGCCCGGTCCATTGGCGGCACCTTCCGCCGTATCCAGTTCACCCCGGACCTGATGCCCACGGACGTAGTGGGCCTGAACTTCTACTCCCAGCGGACCGGCGAGTTCGAGTACCGCCACGGCCCCATCCACGCCAACGTGGTGCTGGCTGACGAGATCAACCGCGCCACTCCGCGCACCCAGTCCGCCCTCCTGGAGGCGATGGAGGAGCGCACCTCCACCGTGGACGGCGAGACGCGACCGCTGCCGAGGCCGTTCGTGGTGCTGGCCACGCAGAACCCCGTGGAGTTGGAGGGCACCTTCCCGCTTCCGGAGGCGCAGTTGGACCGCTTCCTGCTTCGTCTGAAGGTGGGATACCCCACCCCAGAGCGGGAGGCTGAGATTGTCCGCCGGTTCGAGCGCGAGTCGCCCATGGACACGCTGGAGCCAGTGGTTGCGGCGGAGGACCTGGCAGCCCTGTCCACGCGCCTCACGGAGGTGCACGTGGAGGACGCGGTGGTGGAGTACATGGTGGCGCTCGTGCAGGCCACCCGGACGCATGGCGCGTTCGAACTCGGCGCCTCCCCCCGCGCCACGCTGGCCATGTTCCGCGCGGCCCGCGCGCTGGCCGCCATTGAGGGGCGCGACTACGTGCGCCCGGACGACGTGAAGTTCCTGGCCCACCCGGTGCTGGCCCACCGCCTGCAGCTCTCCAGCAACTCCCGCCTGCGCGGCCGCGATGCGGACGAGGTGCTGGACGAGATCCTCGCCCAGGTGCCGGTCCCGCTGGCCGACCCGGCGTAGGGCGAGCGCCGGGACGCCGCCATGCGCGCAATCATCGCGGAGACGTGGCTGCTGGCCGCGCTGGTGCTCGGCTGGCTGGGGTTCGCCTCCGGCTCCGCGGCGCTGGTCTTGATCGGGGCGATGATCTTTGGCGCGGGGGGCCTCTCGCGGCTCTGGTCGCGCCTCTCCCTGGACCGCGTCTCCTACAGCCGCACGCTCTCGGAGCGCCGCGTCTTCGTGGGCGAAGAGGTGCACCTGGAACTGCGCGTGGACAATGCGAAGGTGGTGCCCGTCCCCTGGCTGGAGGTCCGCGAGACGCTGCCGCGAGGCATGCCCGCCAACGTCGGCACCACCATCGGTGGTTCGGCGGGGACGCAGTACATGTCCCGGTCCACCTCCATGGGCGGGAATGATCACCTGGAGTGGCCGATCACGCTGCGGGCCGTGCGGCGCGGCTACTTCCGCGTGGGCCCCACGCGCCTGCGCTCCGGCGACCTCTTCGGGTTCTTCGAGCGGCAGGAGGACGTGGGGAGGCCCACGGACAGCATCGTGGTCTACCCGCACACCTACGCGCTGGAGGACCTGGGCCTGGACAGCAAGCGCCCCTTCGGCGACCTGCGCGGGGGCAACCGCATCTACGAGGACCCCAGCCGCGTGGCCGGCGTGCGGGACTACCAGCCCGGCGACGCCATGCGCCGCATCGACTGGTACGCCACGGCGCGCGTGGGCCGCCTGCAGTCGCGCGTCTACGAGCCCAGTCGCTCCCAGGCGCTGGTGGTCGCAGTGAACATCCCCACGGACGAGGAGGTCTGGCGCAGCCCGAACCCCGTGCTGCTGGAGCGCGCCGTCTCCATCGCTGCCTCCGTCGCCCGCTGGGCGATCGATGAGAACTACGCCGTGGGCTTGATCGCCAACGGCTCATTTCCGGACGCGCCGCGCACCATTCGCATCGGCGCCGGGAATCACCCCGCGCAACTCAACGCCATCCTGGAGGCGCTGGCCGTGGTGACCTCCTTCACCACCATCGAGATGTCCCGCGCGCTGGAGGATCCGGCCCACCCGCTCCCGCCCGGCTCCACGATCGTCCTGGTCACCGCGCTGGTCACGGAGAGCATCGAGGCCACGCTGCGCCGCCTGGTCGGCTCCGGGCACGCCGTGCACGTGCTGAAGACGGACGGCAGCGTGTGGCCGCGCGACCTGGCGCCCATCCGCGTCCGCGAGATGGCAGAGGTGATGGAGGTGCTGGAGCGGGAGGCAATCGCTGCCGGGCTCACCGCGGATCCGATGGAGGGGCGGCCGTGAGCGGCCTGAACGTGGACGTGATGCGACTGCGCCGTCCCGTGCTGGAGGGCACGTTCATCGTCGCAGAGATGATCGCCTGGTTCATGGTGCTCGCGGTGCTGGCCACGTCCGTGGAGCGGGCGTTCCTCTCGGAGGTGGAGCGGCGCCTTCGCACCGCAGCGGGCGCGCGCGACCTGCCGAACCCGGAGGAGGCGCTCCAGGTCGCCGGCGAACTCGCGCGGGCGTCCGCGGGGGACGCGGGGCCCTCGATCCTGGTGGTGCTGCTGGCGGCGGCCGGCGGGTTCGGGCTCATGCGCCTGGTGCAGCGCGTGGACTTCGGGCCGGCGCTCGGATCCGTGATCCTGGTAGCGGGCACCATCCTGGGCATCAACCTGCTGATCCACGTTTCCATGGGGAGCCTGCAGTTCTGGGACGCCTCCGGGGCGGCGGACTTCTTCGCCAACCCGGATACGCACATGGCGGCGGGCGTGGACCTGCGCTCGTTCATCCGGGATCCGGACGTGGACCGGCCGCACGGCGGCGCCATCGCGGTGACCTTCGTGGGGCTGATGCTCGTCTGGTTCCGCTTCCTGGTGGCCGCGCGTGGTTCCGTGACGCTGGACCGGATCACGCGCTCGTTCACCATCTCGTTCGTGGTGGTGCTGCTGGTGGTCTTCATCGCGCGGACCACGGGCTACACTTCGCCCGCCCGCTGGGCAGTGCCACAGTTCGTGGTCGGCATGCTGGGACTGGCCATCGGCAACCACGAGCGAGCCGTGCCGTCCGAGCAGGGAGCGAGCCGCACGTCGCCGTGGCTGACCTCGGTGGGCGGGACCATCGGCCTGCTGGTGCTCTCCGGCGCCATCCTCGGCACGTTCGCGTACCTGAACGCGGGGGTGGTGCTGGGCGCGCTGGGCACCGCGGCCTTCGCGGTCATCGAGGTGCTCCTGCTGATCGTGCTGACGCCCATCGCCTGGCTGCTGGAGAAGGTGTTCACCTGGTTCTTCGCCGGGCGCACGCTGGACGAGGTCTTCCCCGCACTGCCGGAGGTGGCCCTGGAGCCGCCGCCACCGGAGGCGGAGGAGGAGTCGGACGGCCTGCTCGTGGTGCCGCCGTTCATCGTGAACAGCCTGAAGTTCTTCGCCGTGGTCTTCATGGTCTACGTGATGTACCGCGTGGGCCGGCTGCTGGTAGGCCGCCGTCCGCCGCCGCCCGCGCCCGTCGAGGAGGTGCGCGCGACCTCGAGCGGTGGAGCGGGCCTCGGGCGGCTGCTCGCGGACCTGGTGCACTTCCGGCGACGCCCGGACCCGAACGCGTGGATGGACCGTCACCCCGCGTACGCGCTCTACGGCCGCACGGTGCTGGATGCCACGGACCGCGGGCTGGCCCCGATGCCGGCTGAGACACCGGCCGAGTTCGCCAGCGCGGCGCGCGCCCACCTGCACGCCGAGCCGTTCGTGCCGATTGCGGAGATGTTCGAGCGGGCGCGCTTCGGCCGCCACTTCCCGCCGGACGACCAGATGCGGGCGGCGGCGGACGACCTCCGCCAGTGGGAGCAGGCCGTCCCGGCCACGGATGAACTGCGCGAGAGCATCCGCGGCGCCCGCCAGATCGACGACTCGGACGAACTGGACCTGCGCATCACGCTGGCGAAGCGCGGCACGCTGCAACGCACGGACGAGGACCCGCTGCTGGGCCAGTAGGCCGGCATCGGTGCCGGCGCTTCCTTGCGGCGGGGAGTGAGCGGTCGTAGCCTGAGGGCAGTGGTCCCCGGGCGGGGTTCCCGCGGAGGCACGCATGGTTGCCCGGGTCGGCATTTTCGACTCCGGCGTCGGAGGACTCACCGTCGCCGCGGCGCTCCATCGCCGTCAGCCTCAACTCCACATCCGTTACCTGGCAGACACCGCCTTCTTCCCGTACGGCGGTCGCGCGGACGAGGAAGTCCGTGAGCGCGCCGTGGCCCTGGCCGCCCGCCTCATCGAGGACGGCGCGGACGCGCTGGTGGTCGCCTGCAACACCGCGTCCTCGGCGGCGCTGGAGCACCTGCGCCAGGTGTTCGACGTGCCCATCGTGGGCATGGAGCCACCCGTCAAGCCGGCGGTGGAGTCCAGCACGTCTCGCGTGGTAGCCGTGCTCGCCACGCCGGGCACGGCGCGCGGGGCGCGCCTGGCCCGCCTCAGCGAGCGCTTCGCGGAGGGTGCCCGCGTCTTCACGTTGCCGATGCCCGGCCTGGCGGACCTGGTGGAGGACGGCGAGGTGGAGGGCGCACGGGTGGAGACGATGCTGGCGGACGCGCTGGCCGAGCCGGTGCGGGAGGGCGCGGACGCCGTGGCCCTGGGCTGCACGCACTACGGCTTCCTGCGTCCCACGCTGACGCGGCTGTTGCCGGCGCATGTGCGCCTGATCGACGCCGTGGAGCCGGTCGCGCGGCGCACCCTGCATGTGCTCGCCGAGCGTGGGTTCGCGCTGCCGCCGGAGGGCGGCGATGGCAGCGAGGCGCAGGAGATCCTCTGTTACGCTACCGGGGACGCGAGCGCGTTTGAGGCGACCATCCGGCGCCTGCGAGACGCCGGCGCAGACCTCCCCGGCATCCGCATCGGGCGCCCCGTCGGCTGACCGCTCGCCGGCCAGCCGCGACAGGGGCGAAGAGCCAGGACAGGCGAGGTAGGGGGACATGACCACCACGGCGGCAACCTTCCGGGCAAAGTTCGAGGATGCGGCGCGCCGCAACCATTCCCTCCTCTGCGTGGGCCTGGACCCGGACCCCGCGAAGATCCCGGCGGGAGTGTCCCCCCGCTCGTTCCTCTTCCAGATCGTGGACGCCACCCGTGACCTGGCGGCCTGCTACAAGCCCAACATCGCCTTCTTCGAGCCTGACCTGGCGGAGGGCATCACGCTGCTCCGCGACCTCATTGCCCACATCCACACCACGGACGTGCCGGTACTCCTGGACGCCAAGCGCGGTGACATTGGCCACACGGCGGAGGCATACGCCCGGGCGGTGTACGACTCGCTGGGCGCGGACGCCGTCACCCTGAACCCGTACCTGGGCCAGGACTCCCTGGAGCCGTTCCTGCGTAGGGAGGACCGGCACGCCTTCCTGCTGTGCCGCACCTCCAACGCCGGCGCCCGCGACCTGCAGGACATGGAGGTCCAGGGCAACCCGCTGTACGAGCACGTTGCCTACCTGGCGAACCAGTGGAACGGCAACGGCAACGTGGGCCTGGTGGTGGGCGCGACCTACCCGGCGGAGGCCCGCCGCATCCGCGAGATCTGTCCGGACCTGCTCTTCCTGATGCCCGGCGTGGGCGCCCAGTCCGGCGCCGTGGAGGAGGCCGTGCAGGCGGCCGTGGACGCGGACGGAGGCGGCATCCTGGTGAACGCCTCGCGCGCCGTGCTGTACGCGGAGCCGCGGGACTACGGCTGCTCGCCCGGCGGATGGCTGGAGGCGTCCCGCGGTGCAGCGCAGGACCTGCGGGACGAGATCAACCGCGCCCGCGCCCGCTGAGGGCGTGTCGTGACCCCGGCCATGCCGGCGGACCCCATGGACCTGCGCATGGGCGACGTGGTGCGCCTGCGAAAGCCTCATCCCTGCGGCGCCACGGACTGGACGGTGGTCCGGCTGGGCGCGGACATCGGCCTGGCGTGCTCGGGCTGTGGGCGACGGGTGATGCTGGACCGCCCCACGCTCCGTCGCCGGATGAAGACGTTTGTCTCGCGCGGCGAGGCGCTCGATCCGGAGATGGAGCGGGCGCTCTACGGCGACGGTGGGTACGGTGAGGGTGTGCCCGGCGAAGGCGGCAACGAGTCGTAGACAAACCCGCTGGTGCCCTACACGGGCCGCATCACGCAGGATCGTCGTGATTCGTTGACTGGCCTTCCCGCCGATTCCTACACTCGACCACAGGCCCTGCCACTCGGACCTCTGGGTCGGGGGACGGGTTGGGCCGCGGGGGTAACGTGCGCGAACTGATCATCGACTCCATCCGCGTGGGGCTCCGCCACTACCGCCGCGTAGTGGTCCTGAAGGAAAAAGACGCGGACCGCTACATCACCATCTGGATCGGCGCGGATGTCGCGGACGCCATCGCGCTCCGGCTGCAGGATGTCGCCGTCCCGCGCCCGCAGTCGCATGACCTCATGCTGACCCTCATCCAGGAACTGGGCGGCGCCGTGAAGCGCGTGAGCGTCACGGACCTCCGCGAGGACACCTTCTTCGCCACCATCCACATCGACATGGACGGCCGTGAGATCGAGGTGGACTCGCGCCCCTCGGACGCCATCGCCCTGGCCGTGCGCGCGGAGGTGCCCATCTTCGTCGCGGACGACGTGATGGACCGCGCCGGCATTGTCCTGAACGAGGACGACGACCTGGACGAGGAAGCCGGCGAGGACGAGTCTCCGCGGCCGCCCACGCAGGAGGAACTGGAGAAGTTGGCGGTCTTCCGCGACTTCGTGTCCGGTCTGGACCTGGACGACCTGGGCAAGAGCGGCCAGGGCTAGCCAGGGCGCCCGCCAGCACCCCTCACCGGACCAGAGCGGGCGCCACGGCCCGCCGCGACAGACGCTATCGGGCCACGGATCGGCCCACCGTTACGTCCACTCGTGCAATCGCTCACAAATCAGTTGATCCACTGATCCGGGGATGATAGGGTTCCGCTCGGCCTCGATCCGCGGCGGAAACGAGGGTCAGGCCGTGTGGAATTCACCCGCGTTTGCTCTGGTCGGGATTGGGTTCTCACTCGCGTTCTGGATCGCGGGCGGTGCGTTGCTGGGCCAATGGCTCGACGGCCGCTTCGATACGGAGCCCCTGCTCACGCTGGTGCTCCTGGTGCTCGGAATGACGTTCGGGTTCTATGACGCCTATCGCAGGCTGCGTGAACTCGTGAAGACCACCGGACGGAAGGCTCGCCGATGAAGGCGCTGCTGATCGCCGTGCTTGTCATCGCCCTCATGGGCGCGGGCATGGTCTTTCTCAAACTCCCACCCCCGGCGATCATCGTCGCCCCGGAGACCGTGTTCCACGCTCCCGGCCTGGACATCACCAACACCATGTTCACCTCGTGGTTCGTGGTGGCGCTGCTGGCGATCATCGCCATCGTGGCCGGGCGCGGGGTGAAGTTGGTCCCGTCCGGGTTCTCCGCGTACGTGGAGGCCGCCGTGATGGCGCTCTACGGCATCGTGGAGCAGGTGGCCGGCCCGGTGAACGCGCGCCGGTTCTTCCCGCTGGTGGGGACCATCTTCTTCTTCGTCCTGATCTCCAACTACTTCGGCCTGCTGCCCATGAACGCCGTCATCGGCGTACCGGAGCCGGGCCACGGCAACGTGCAGGCCGTCTTCCGGCAGACCTCCGTGGCGGGCATCGACCTGGCCTACATGCCGCTGAAGACGGACACCGTGGACGTCACCGCCGGCGAGGCCATGCTGGTGCCGGCCGGCTACGAGGACGCGCACGCGGAGGAGGACGACCACTCCAGCACGCTGGGCGCACCGCAGCAGTACGTCTCCGTCCTGCCGGGTGGTGCGGAGTACGTGCCTGCGCCACTGGCGGAGGGCGCCGTGGAGGAGACCGAGGACGGTCGCTTCTCCGGCATCCTGGCGCCTTACTTCCGATCCGTGAACACGGACATCAACGCCCCGCTGGCCATCGCCATCTTCTCCTTCATCTTCGTGGAATTCTGGGGCCTGCAGTCCCTGGGGGTCGGCTACCTGGGCAAGTTCTTTGCCTTTGGGTCCATCCTCAAGAAGGGGCCCATGGGGCTGATCGACGTGTTCGTCGGCCTCCTGGAACTGGTGTCGGAGTTCAGCCGGATCGTGTCGTTCACCTTCCGTCTCTTCGGCAACATCTTCGCCGGCGAGGTCCTGCTGCTGATGATGACGTTCCTGGTGCCGTTCGTCCTGACGGACGTCTTCTACGGCCTGGAACTCTTCGTCGGCCTCATCCAGGCGTTCGTCTTCGCCATGCTCACCACGGTGTTCGCCGTGACGGCCGTCTCCCATCACGGGGACGACCACCACGAAGAAGATCACGGGGAGCACGGTGAGCAGGTTGGACACGCACCCGCGCACTAAAGCCAGGGTTCGTTGAAGTTAGGGTCATCCGTGGCATCCCCCGAAACGGAAATATCGGGGGACGCACCCAGGGAGGAAACGCAATGAAGATCGCACGCCTGCTGGTCGCCGGGACCATCGGTTCGGCGCTGTTCCTGATGCTCACCGGCGTGGCCGGCGCGCAGGAAGTTGCCGACAACGCCTCGACGGAGGCCGCGGCCCGGCTCAGCGCCGCCGCCCTCGTCATGGGCCTGGGCTCCATCGCCCCGGCGCTCGGCATCGGCTGGATCGGTGGCAAGGCCATGGAGGCCCTGGGTCGCAACCCGGAGGCCGCCGGCGCCATCCAGACCAACATGATCCTGACCGTCGCGTTCGCCGAGGCCATCGGCATCTACGCCCTGGTCGTCGCCATCCTGATCGGCTTCGTCTTCTAGGAGCCGACCGGGAGACGCGAGTACATCGCGGATGACACACCCGCCCGTCGTGCGGCCCGCAACCACCATCCGTGGGGCCAGTCGCACGACGGAGCGCCGGTCATCACAGCGAGGAGCGAGCCAGTGAAGACGCTGACGCACCTGACCCGGCACCCACGCGTGGCCGCGCTGTTCGTCGGCGGCCTGATGGCGGCCATGCCCGCCATTGCGTCTGCGCAGGAGGCAGAGAGCGGCGGCATTGCCGCGCTCGGCATCAACCTGCCCGGGCTCATCGCGCAGTTGGTCAACTTCGCGATCCTGCTGTTCATCCTCCGGCTCTTCCTCTTCGGCCCCATCATGCGGATGGTCGACGAGCGCAAGCGCCGCATCGAGGAGGGCCTGCAGGCGTCCGAGCAGGCCGCGCACGCCGCCGAGCAGAGCCAGGAAGAGTCCCGGCGCGTCCTGGAAGAGGCGCGCGCCGAGGGCCGCGAACTGATTGCCCGCGCACAGGAAACCTCCGCCCGGCTCCGCGAGGAGTTGGAGACGCAGGCCCGCCGTGACGCGGAGCAGATCGTGAACCGCACCCGCGCGGAGATGGAACTGGAAAGCCAGCGCGCTATCCAGGCCCTGCGCGGGGAGTTCGCTGACCTGGCGATCCGCGCCGCGGAGCGCGTGGTGGGGCAGTCCCTGGACCGCACCGCCCACCAGCGTCTGATCGACGAGGTCCTGGTGGACTCGTCCTTCAACCGGGACGGAAACAACTAAGTGGCCGCAACTCGCGACGTAGCCGGCCGCCGGTACGCCACGGCGATCATGGACATCGCGCGGGCGGACGGCGACGCCGACTCCTGGCTGGAGGCCGCGGACGGCCTGGCCGCCCTGACGGGCGACCCGGCATTCGTCGAGGCGCTCCAATCGGACGGCATGACAGACGAGCGGTTCGCGGTGATCGTCCGGCGTGTGCTGCCGGGCGTCACGCAGAAGCAACTCAACCTCTTCCGTCTCCTGCGGCGGAAGTCACGGCTCGCGCTCGGGCCCTCCATCGCGTCCTACCTGCACGAGGCGGTGGACGAGGAGCGGGGCGTGGTGCGTGCGGTGGTGACCACCGCGGTGGAACTGGACGATGACCGCCGCCGGCAGGTGCGGGAGCGGATCGCCACCGCCACCGGCCGCGTGGTGGAACTTGAGACCCGCGTGGATCCGAGCATCATGGGTGGCATGGTGATCCGGATCGGCGACCAGTTGGTAGACGGGTCCACCCGGGCGCGCCTGCAGAGACTGCGGGCCGGCCTGGAGCGCGTGGCCGTCTAGAGGCCGCGACATAAACGAGACGCCGCCCGCGCCCAACCCGGGCAACGGCGACGGGAACGAGGGTGACCGATGGCTGTACGAGCAGAAGAGATCGCCTCGATCCTTCGCGAGCAGATCGAGAACTTCGACGCCACGGCGACGTCCGCGAACGTCGGCACGGTGATCGAGACGGGTGACGGCATTGCCCGCATCCACGGCCTGGGCGAGTGCCTGACGTCCGAACTCATTGAGTTCAGCGTCACGGACGAGCAGGGCCGCCCGGTCCGCGCGTTGGCCCTGAACCTTGAAGAGGAGACGGTGGGCGCCATCATCATGGGCGACCCCACCCTCATCAAGGAAGGCACGGAGGTCCGCACCACCGGCCAGGTGGCGTCCGTCCCCGTGGGCGAGGCGCTGCTCGGTCGCGTGGTCAACGGCCTCGGCGACCCCATCGACGGCAAGGGGCCGATCAACGCCGCTGACAACTACCCCATGGAGCGCATCGCTCCCGGCGTGGTGGACCGTGTTGAGGTGAACCAGCCACTGCAGACGGGCATCAAGGCCATTGACGCCATGATCCCGCTGGGCCGCGGCCAGCGCGAACTGATCATCGGCGACCGCTCCATCGGCAAGTCCGCCATCGCCATCGACGCGATCATCAACCAGCGCAACAGCGACGTGATCTGCATCTACGTCGCCGTGGGCCAGAAGGAGAGCAAGGTCGCCCAGACGGTGGGCGTCCTGGAGCAGTTCGGCGCCATGGACCACACCATCGTGGTCTCCGCGTCCGCCTCCGAGTCCGCCGCCCTCCAGTACCTGGCCCCGTACGCCGGCGCCGCGATGTCCGAGTACTTCATGGCCAACGGCCGCGATGTGCTCATCATCTACGACGACCTCACCAAGCACGCCTGGGCGTACCGCGAGGTCTCCCTGCTGCTCCGCCGCCCCCCGGGCCGCGAGGCGTACCCCGGCGACGTCTTCTACCTGCACTCCCGCCTGCTGGAGCGCGCCGCGCGCGTGACCCCGGAGCTCGGTGGGGGCTCGGTGACGGCGCTGCCGGTCATTGAGACGCAGGCCGGCGACGTGTCCGCGTACATCCCCACGAACGTGATCTCCATCACGGACGGCCAGATCTTCCTGGAACTGGACCTGTTCAACCAGGGCATCCGCCCCGCCACCAACCCCGGCATCTCCGTGTCGCGCGTGGGCGGCAAGGCGCAGACCAAGGCCATGAAGAAGGTGGCCGGCACGCTGCGCATCGACCTCTCGCAGTACCGCGAACTGCAGGCCTTCGCGCAGTTCGGTACGGAGGACCTGGACCCGGCCACGCGGCGCCAGTTGAACCGTGGCGCGCGCCTGACGGAACTCCTGAAGCAGCCGCAGTTCCAGCCGCTGAGCCTGGGGCAGCAGGTCGCCATCCTCTACGCCGGCGTCTCCGGTTACCTGGACGACGTCCCGGTGGAGAAGGTGCTGGACTTCGAGAAGGCGTTCCACGAGTACATGGGTGGCGGCAACCAGGACCTCCTGAACCGCATCACCACCTCCGGCGACCTGTCGGAGTCTGACGAAGAAGCCCTGAAGCAGGCGATCCTGGACTTCAAGGGGTCGGTCGCCTACTAGGCGGCCGAGCCCTCCGGGACGAGCAGCAGGACTAAGGGAAGAGACGCGACATGGCGGGCGGCGGCCAGGTACGAGCCATCCGCGACCGAATCCGTTCGGTCGGCAGCACCGCGAAGGTCACGCGGGCTATGGAGCTCGTCGCGGCCAGCAAGATGCGCCGCGCGCAGGAGAACGCCCTGCGGGCGCGCCCCTACGCGGAGCAGATGATCGCCGTCCTGTCGCGCCTGGCCGCCTACACCGGCGGCGGCGCGGACGTCTCCGCGGCGCACCCGCTGCTCCAGACGCGCGAGGTGAAGTCCGTCCTGTACGTGCACATCACCTCGGACCGCGGCCTGGCCGGCGGCCTGAACTCCAACATGAACCGCGCCGGCGCCAGCCTGCTGCTGGAGTACCAGCCGGACGTGGAGCGGATCTCCGTGCTGCCCGTGGGCCGCAAGGGGCGGGACTTCTTCCGCCGGGCGGGCATGGAACTGGTGGCCGACTTCTCTGAACTGGGGGACTTCCCCGCCTTCGAGGATGTCCGCCCGATTGCCCGGATCATCATGGACGACTTCCTCTCCGGGAAGGTGGACAAGGTGGTGCTGGGCTACCAGCGCTTCGTGAACGCGGCCGTGCAGCGGCCCACCACCCTGCAACTGCTCCCGATCGAGCCCCCGGCCGACCTGGCGGAGACGCCCGGCAAGGCGGTGGACTTCATCATCGAGCCGTCGCCGGAGGCGCTGCTGGACACGCTGCTGCCGCGCTTCGTGGAGATGCAGGTATACGCCGCCGTCCTGGAGGCACGCGCCTCCGAGCAGTCCGCGCGCATGGTGGCCATGCGGCAGGCCACGGACGCCGCGAACGAAATGGTGGACGACCTCACCCTGGCCTACAACAAGGCACGCCAGGAGAGCATCACGGCCGAACTGCTGGACCTGGTGGGTGGCGTGGCCGCCCTCGAGTCCGCGGGTTAGGCCAGACGGGACGTCCCACCTCGGGACGTCGCGGGTACGGGTACGAAGGACAGAACAGCGCCGTCAAGGCGGGAGGCAGACATGGCGACCGGATACGTGCGGCAGGTGATCGGCACCGTCGTCGACATCGAGTTCCCGTCGGGTGACCTGCCCGACATCTACAACGCGGTCAACATCGACCTCAAGGGCGGCACGCTGGTGGCCGAGGTGCAGCAGCACCTGGGCAACAACTGGGTGCGCGCGCTGACGCTGGACTCCACGGACGGCCTGCCCCGCGGCGCCAAGGTGGAAGACACCGGCGCGCCGATCCAGGTGCCCGTGGGCCCGGTGACACTGGGCCGCATCTTCAACGTGACCGGTACCCCGATCGACCCGGGTGAGGCCATCCCGGCAGACAACACCCGCTGGCCGATCCACCGCTCCGCCCCGGACTACTCGGAGCAGGAGACCTCCGCGCAGATGCTGGAGACCGGCGTCAAGGTCATCGACCTGGTCGCCCCCCTGGCCCGCGGCGGCAAGGTGGGCCTGTTTGGCGGCGCCGGCACCGGCAAGACCGTCACCAACACCGAACTGATCCGGAACCTGGCCACGGAGCACGGCGGTCTGTCCGTCTTCGCCGGCGTGGGCGAGCGCTCCCGCGAGGGCAACGACCTCTGGCACGAGATGGAAGAGAACGGGGTGCTCGACAAGACCGCCCTGGTGTACGGCCAGATGAACGAGCCGCCAGGCGTGCGCCTCCGCATCGCCCTGACCGGCCTGACCATGGCCGAGTACTTCCGTGACGAGGAGGGACGCGACGTCCTCTTCTTCGTGGACAACATCTACCGCTACACCCTGGCCGGCATGGAAGTGTCCGCCCTCCTGGGCCGCATGCCCTCCGCCGTGGGCTACCAGCCGACGCTGGCGTCCGAGGTGGGCACGCTGGAGGAGCGCATCACCTCCACCAAGAAGGGGTCTATCACCTCCTTCCAGGCCATCTACGTCCCCGCGGACGACTACACGGACCCCGGTGTGGCCACCACGTTCGGCCACCTGGACTCCACGGTGACCCTGGACCGCGGTCGGGTGGAGCAGGGCCTGTTCCCCGCCATCAGCCCGCTGACGTCCAACTCCCGCATCCTGGACCCGCTGGTGGTGGGCCAGGAGCACTACGACGTGGCCCGTGGCGTGGTGCAGACGCTGCAGCGCTACAAGGACCTGCAGGACATCATCGCCATCCTCGGCATCGAGGAACTGTCGGACGAGGACAAGCGCACCGTGGCGCGTGCCCGCCGCATCGACCGCTTCCTCTCGCAGCCGATGTTCGTGGCGGAGCAGTTCACCGGCACCCCGGGCCAGTACGTCCCGGTGGCGGAGAGCGTGCGCGGCTTCAAGGAGATCCTGGAAGGCAAGCACGACAACCTGCCGGAGCAGGCCTTCTACATGGTCGGCACCATCGAGATGGCCGTCGAAAAGGCCGAGCGCATGGCGGCGGAGGATGCGGCCTAGCCCGCAGCCCTTCGCTCCGCGAGCGGCCGGAAAGCCGGTAGGAGCGTGACATGCCCCTGAGCCTGAACATCGTGACGGCCCAGCGCGCCGTCCTCGAGCGGGACGACGTGACCAAGTTGGTGGTACCCGCGGCGGAGGGGCAGATCACGGTGCTGCCGAAGCACGCCGCGCTCCTGACCGCGCTCGGCATCGGCGAGATGCTGGTCTACACCCCGGACCGGGTGGACGCGTTCGCGGTCCACGGCGGCTTCATGCAGGTGCTCAATGACGAGGTCTCCGTGCTGGCGGACGCCGCCGAGCGCGCTGAAGACATCGACACTGCGCGCGCCGAGGAGGCGCGGGAGCGCGCCCAGCGCCGCCTGGAGGGCCGGGACCCGGAACTGTCCAAGGGGTCGGTGGACGTGATGCGTGCCCAGGTCGCGCTTCAGCGCTCCATGATCCGCCTTCGGGTCTCCCGCCGCCGCCGCGAGGCTACCGGCCAGCCCTCCATGCGGTAGCACGGCTACCTCGGCGCAGCACAATAACCGCCCGGCCACGCCGGGCGGTTCTGCGTCGTGGCTCGGTTTGGGCCGGATTGCGCCACCCGTCACCCCGCGGCCGGGACCTCGGTCCCTGCAAGGGCGCTGCGGGGCCCCGCCACACTGATCGTGGAGGATCAGCGGGGCCTGACGGAGGTGGGTGATGAACGCCCTGGTTGAGTTCATGAACGGCCCGGTGGGGCGGCTGCTGCGGATCGGGCTCGGTGCTGCACTGATCGTCGTAGGTGTCGTGGTGGTGGGCGGCCCGGCGGGATGGGTGATCGCAGCGGTGGGCCTGGTGCCAATCGCGCTGGCCGCCAGCGGGCACTGCATGCTGGAGATCGTGGCCGGACGCGCGGGCCCGCGCGCACAACCGTAGCGGTCGCTCCGGGAGCGCGGACCACGCGGGCCGCGCTCCGCCCCCCGTGGGGTTGGCGACGCGTGGTCGGCGCGGCGAATGCCGCAGATTCGCAATGCGCGCACGCGTGCCGAAAGCCCGGGGGATCGAGCGCGCTCGTAGCGTACTCGTATCGGGGGAGGTGCCCATGCGTGATGTCGTCACCTGGATGAACACACCCATCGGTCGGGCGGTCCTCGTGGGCGTGGGGGCCGCCATCGTCTTTGCGGGGATCATCTTCCTCACCGGCGTTGCCATGGTGGTGGTGATGGTGCTCGGGATGGTGGTGCTCCTGGTGGGCGCGGGGCTCGGTGGCCCTCGCGGCGTGCGCCATTCCCGCCCGCCTCCTGACGGAGGGCAGGGCTCCAGTTCCCGTTACGAGGGCGACGCCCCGCGGCGGTAGTCCCGCCACTGGCGCCGGTCACGCTATCCTCCCCGGGGGCTCCTCGTGGGGTCCGTGGCGTAGGGGAGACCGTGCCGGGCACCGTGGGCGAGCGCTACGTGATCCAGGGAGGCCAGCCGCTGCGCGGCGAGGTCGCCGTCTCCGGCTCCAAGAACGCGGCACTCTACACCCTGCCCGCGGCGCTGCTGACGTCCGAGCCGGTCACGCTGAGGAACGTCCCGAAGATCGCGGACATCGGCGAACTGGCGGACATCTGCCGCGCCATTGGCTCGCAGGTGGAGATCGACGGCACCACGCTGCACATGCGCACGCCGGAGGTCACCTCCATCGCCCCGCCGCCGGACCTGGTGTCCCGCCTGCGCGCCTCGTTCCTGGTGATGGGGGCGCTCCTCGGCCGCGCGGGCGAGGCGGAGTGCCCGCCGCCCGGGGGCGACGTGATCGGCTCGCGGCCGCTGGACGTGCACTTCGTGGGCTTCCGCATGCTCGGGGCGCGCCTGGAGCGCAGGGGCGCCTCCTGGTACGCGCAGGCAGACCGGCTGCGTGGCGCGCGCATCTTCTTCGACTACCCCAGCGTGCTGGGCACCGTGAACGTCCTGCTGGCCGCCGTCCGCGCCGAGGGCGAGACGGTCATCATCAACGCCGCGCCAGAGCCAGAGGTGGCCATGCTCGCGGACATGCTGGTCAGCATGGGCGCCCAGGTCTCCGGCCAGGGCACGCCGACCATCACCGTGCAGGGCGTGGAGCGGCTGCATGGCACGGACTTCTCCGTGATCCCGGACCGGCTCGAGGTCGGCACGTTCCTGCTGGCCGCGGCCGCCACCGGCGGCGACGTACACGTCACGAACGCGGAGCCCACGCACCTGGACAGCCTGACGCACAAGTTGCGGGAGATGGGTATGCAGGTGGAGGTGGATGCCGGCATCCGCGCCTGCGCCAACGGCCCGCTGCAGGCCATCCAGGTGCAGGCGGTGCCATACCCCGGCTTCGCCACGGACCTCCACCCGCCCATGGCCGCCGCGCTGACGCAGGTGAAGGGCGTCTCCCTGATCCATGAGCGCGTCTACGACAACCGCACGCTCTACGTGAACGAACTCCGCAAACTCGGCGCCCGCATCATCACCGCCGGCGACACCGTGGTCATCGAGGGCCCCACCCCGCTCGGCGCCTCCACCGTGCGCGCGCTGGACATCCGCGCGGGCGCCGCCACGGTGGTGGCGGCGCTGGCCGCGGAGGGCGAGTCCACGATCATGGACATCCACCACCTGGACCGCGGCTACTCCGACCTGCAGGAGCGCCTGACAGCCCTGGGCGCGCGCATCGAGCGCCGCTAGCGGCTAGCCCTCGTCGCTCTCCGCCGCCTCGAAGGCCGGCAGGTGGTCCTCCAGGTGGTGCCAGTACTCGCCTCGAATCCACTGCCAGAGCGGGAACGCCTGCTCGCCGTCCTCGGCCGGACGCACCAGGCCCACGAAGTCGTGGAAGCGGAGGGCGTACGGGCGCTCGAACTCTTCCTCCGGGAGGCGCTCGATGACCCGGTCCATGCGCTCCAGGAACTCCCGGTAGCGCGCCTTTACCTGCTCCAACGACTCGCCCCGGCGGACGTGCTGCCGCCACGCGTTCCGCCCATCCAGGGTGGTGAGGTCGAACTCGGGGCCTGGCGGCTCAGTGGTGCCCGTCGCCACCTGCGGATCGGGCGCGCGGCCGTCCAGGTGGGACTCAAGTTGCTCGGAAAGCCAGTGGTTCGCGATGTGCGAGAGCGTGTCACGCAGCGACCACTCGCCCACGGCGTTCGGTGCCATGAGTTGCTCGTCCGTCAGGCGGGCGAGCGCCGCGTCCAGGCGGGCAGCGGCCACGCGGTTCCGCTCCTGGATCTCTCGCTTGCTGCGTAGTTCTTCGACCATGGGGCGCCTCCTGCAATCAGCGTACGGTGCTCCACCCCGCAAGATGGCCCCTGCGTGTCAGTGAGTGCGAGAACCCGGCCGAGGCGCTAACCTCCCGCGGCCCCAGGCCCTGCCTGGAGTTATCCACACTCCGCAGATCCTCCGCGCGGGAGGCGAGCCTGGGCGCAATGTTCTCCCTTAGCAAGCGCATCGGCATCGACCTGGGGACGGCGAACGTCGTGGTCTCCGACCACGACCGCGGCATCGTGCTGGACGAGCCCTCCGTGGTCGCCATCGCCGAGCGCGACAACACCGTGGTGGCCGTGGGCAACGAGGCGCGCGCGATGATCGGCCGCCACCCAGGGTCCATCCAGGTCATCCGGCCCATGCGCGACGGCGTGATCGCGGACTACCTGATCACGGAGGCCATGCTCCGCTATTTCATCGCGGGCGTGGTGGGCCGCTTCAACGTGGTGCGGCCGGAGGTCATGATCTCGGTGCCCATCGGCGTCACGGGCGTGGAACAGCGCGCCGTGCGCGACGCCGCCGAGGCCGCCGGCGCCCGGCGCCCCGCGCACCTCATCCCGGAGCCGCTGGCCGCTGCCATCGGCGCGGAGATCCCCGTGGGCTCCGCGCGCGGCCACATGGTGATCGACATCGGCGGCGGGCGGTCCGAGGCGGCGGTGATCTCGCTGTTCGGCGTCGTCGCCTCGGAGTCGGTACGCATCGCGGGCGACCGCCTGGACGATGCGATCGCGCAGTACATCAAGCGGCGGCACAACCTCATCGTCGGCGAACGCACGGCGGAGGAGGTGAAGATCGCCATCGGTTCCGCCATCCCGCTGGAGGAGGAACTGACCGCCGGCGTGCGCGGCCGCGACCAGATCACCGGCCTGCCTCGCACCATCACGGTGCGCTCGTCCGAGGTGACCCAGGCGATCAGCGACCACCTGGTCACCATCGTCCAGACGGCCCGCCGCGTGCTGGAGCGCACACCCCCTGAACTGGCGTCCGACGTCATCGACCGCGGCATCGTCCTCACCGGCGGCGGCGCGCTGCTGCGCGGGATCGACGAACTGATCCTGCATGAGACCGGCGTGCCCGTGCACATCGCGGAAGACCCGTTGCGCTGCGTCGCGCGCGGGGCCGGGATGGCGCTGGACTACATCGATGTCATCGCCCGCGCGCTCCCCACGGAGGAGGAGACGCTGATCGGCGAGGCCGCTCGGTAGGAGGAAGCGGCCGCTGCGCTAGGTCGCGCTGGCGCTTCAAGTGGTAGGTCATGCTCTGCAGGAATAGCACCGGGTTGATGTGCTTCAGTTCCACGTTCGGGCCCACCTGCACGCGGTTCGGGGTGTAGTTCAGGATCGCCTGCACGCCGGACTTCACCAGGATGTCCACCACGTCCTGCGCCACCTCGCCGGGTACGGCCACGATTCCGATGTCCACCGGGTTCAGCGCCAGGTCATCGTGCAGCGAGGAGACGTCCCGCACCTTGCGGCCCTCGATCTCCGTGCCCACCAGCGAGGGGCTCGCGTCATACAGCGAGATGATGTCGAAGCCCTGGCCCTCGAAGCCTGGGTAGGAAGCGATGGCGCGGCCCAGGCGGCCGATGCCGATGACGGTGACGCGCCAGCGGGCGTCCAGGCCCAGGATCTGGCGCAGTTCGTCTGCCAGGCGGTGCACGGAGTACCCGCGACCCTGCTTGCCGAAGCGGCCGAAGTAGGACAGGTCCTTGCGGATCTGCGCGGGCGTGACGCCTAGTTCGGTGCCCAGTTCCTGGGAGGAGACCACGCTCCGCCCCTCGGACTCCAGCCGTTCCAGCAGCCGGTAGTACAGGGGCAGACGGTCAATGACTACGTCGGGAATGTCGATTGGCACGGCTCCGCCTGTTCCGTGATCGAGGTCTCACGAGGATCATCGGGCGCGAGTTGAGTGCGGTAGTAGTCTGGGGATATCGCCGCACATCGATCATAGGGAATGACCGCGTGTGTGCAATTTCGCACAAATGACCGCGAATGGCCAGCGAACGAGTGCGTGAGCGCCTAAGCCCTGCCAGGCGCTCTAGAGCCAGCGAGGACGGCCCAGGGCGCCCCTAGTTCGCTTCGCGCTTTGATCGCGGGGCGATGAATCCACCCACCAGCACTCCCAGCCCTGCCCCCGCGGCGTCCGCGATGAAGTCCGCCAGGGAGCCGTCCCGGGTAGGCATGGCGCCCTGGATGAGCTCCGTCGCCGCGGCAAACGCGAGGATCACCAGCAGGATCAGGGCTCGCGCGCGGCGTTGCGCCGGCATCGGGAGGTTCGCCATCCACAGCGCACCGCCGACGCCCAGGGGGAAGAACAGCAGGAAGTGCAGGACTTGGTCGTCAGCGTCGGTCGGCGGCGTTCCGCCAGTTGTCAGGGTCGCGTAAGCAATGATGACCGCGCTGAGCGCGGTCACCGCCTGCCCCACCTGCCGTGCGCGCGAGGCTGTCACGTACGGAGCGTACCCGCCCGCGACCGTACAATGCACACCTGATGCCGCCCCTCCTTGTCGCGCCGCGACCGGTCGCCCGTCCCTGGCCGCTCACCGTCGAGCCCTGGACTGCGGGCGGGGCCGCCGAGGCGGCCGCACGCCTGCGAGGGCGCCCCGGCCTGGCCTGGATAGACTCCGCCCTACCGGGCGCGCCCCTGGGGCGCTGGTCCCTGGTGACGAGTGACCCCCGCTGGACCATGGCCGCGTATGGCTCCGAGGTGTTGTACGACGGGCCGTGCGGCCCTCGACGGCTGCGCCCCGGCGCCCTGGCGGCGTTCGCCCGCGCAGTGGAGGCGGAGCCGACCCCGGTGGAGGGTGCCGGTCTGGCCGCGGCGCGGGACATCGGCCTGCCGTTCGTGGGCGGCGCCATCGGGTACCTCGGCTTCGAGTTGGGACGCGAGGTGGAGCGGCTGCCGGCCACCACGCTGGACGACGTGGGCGCGCCCGACCTCGCGATGGGCTGGTATGACGCTGCGCTGGTCTGGGACGGCCTGGACGAACGCGGCTGGCTGGTGGGGCGGGCGGAAGCCGTGGCGGCCCTCCGCGACCGCCTGGAGGCCCCTCCGGCGCCGACCCAGGACGCCTCCGCCTCGAGCCTGCGCGCGAACATGACGCGAGCGGCGTACTCCGCCGCCGTGGACCGCGCGCGGGACTACATCCGCGCCGGGGACATCTACCAGGTCAACCTGGCCCAGCGCTTCTCCGCCATCGTCAGCGGCGAGGGCTTCGACCTCTACCAGCGGCTGCGTGCCGCCAGCCCGGCGCCGTTCGCGGCCTACCTGGACGGGCGCGGCGCCTTCGGCGGCGTGGAGGTGCTTTCTTCGTCGCCCGAGCGGTTCCTGGTGGCGGACGGCAGCCACCTGGAGACACGCCCGATCAAGGGCACGCGGCCTCGAGGCATGGACGAGCAGGCCGATGCGCGGTTGGCGGACGAACTGCGTGGGAGCGTGAAGGACATGGCGGAGCACGTCATGATCGTGGACCTGGAGCGCAACGACCTGGGCCGCGTGGCGGTGCCGGGCACGGTCCGTGTCCCGGAACTGGCCGCGCTGGAGTCCTACCGCCAGGTACACCACCTGACCTCCTCCGTGGTGGCGCAGCGTCGCGAGGGCGTGGGGCTGGAGGCGCTGCTGCGCGCAACCTTCCCCGGCGGCTCCATCACCGGCGCCCCCAAGGTGCGGGCGCTCCAGATCATCGACGAACTGGAACCCACCGTCCGAGGCGTCTACACCGGGGCCATTGGCTACGTCTCCGCGCACGGTCGCCTGGACCTGAACATCGCCATCCGCACCATCACGCTCGCGGACGGGGTGGCTCATCTCCACGTCGGAGGCGCGATCGTCGATGACTCCCGCGCCGACTCGGAGTACGCGGAGACGCTGGACAAGGCGCGCGGCATGGCGCGTGCGCTGGGTGTGACCTTGCCGGACGAGGACGGCGCAGCCTCTCGCTCAGCCCCGCCGTCCGCCGCGCTGTGAGCGCCCCCGGGCCGCTGGCCTGGTTGGACGGCCGCGTCCTGCCGCGCTCTGAAGCCCGCGTAAGCATCGATGACTTCGGTGTGCGCTACGGCGCCGCCGCCTTCGAGACCATGTTCGCCCGCCACGGGTGCGTGTTCCGGCTGGACCGTCACCTGGACCGCCTGGAGGGCGCCCTCGCCCTGATGGGCGTCGCCGCACCTCCGCGTGAGTACCTGGCGGGTGGCATCGACGCGCTGCTCGAGGCGAGCGGCCTCCGAGACGCGGCCGTAAGGCTCACGGTCACGGCGGGCAGCGGTCGCGGGCCGGACCTCGGCGCGGCCTCGACGCCCGCGGTGTTCGTGACGGCGGACCCGCTGTCCGCCCCACCCGGCCCGGCGCGCCTCGCGGTGTCGTCCGTGCGGCTGGACGAGCGGCGGCCGTGGCGGGAGGCCAAGGTGTCGCAGTTCCTGCCCTACCTCCTGGCGCGCCGCGAGGCGCGTGAGCAGGGCGCGGACGACGCGCTGATGCTGAACCACCAGGAAGAGGTCGCCGAAGCGGCGACGGCCAACTTCTTCCTGCTAATGGACCACGCCCTGGTGACCCCGGCACTCGAGTGCGGCCCCCTTCCGGGCATCACGCGCGACGCCGTCCTCGAGGTGGCGCGCGCGGAGCGGATCCCCGTCTCTGAGGCCTCCTTCGGCCTGGAGGCGCTGATGGGCGCCTCCGCGGCCTTCCTGACCAGCAGCCTGGGCATCCGCGAGGTGGCGGAGGTGCAGGCGAGCGCGGGTGACGGCGGCGTGGGCGTGGACTGGGCAGCCTCGGAGCCGGACCACCCCGTGCTTCGCCGCGTGCGTCGCGCATACGACGCGCTCGTTGTGCGGGAGTGTGGCGGGTGATCGCCTCCCTGGCTCCACTCGTGTTGCTTCCCCGGTCCTGCGGGAACATACCGGCGGTATCTGCGTCAGTGTTTCGTCAGTGAACGCGGTCAGGCGTGAGGCACCCACGGTTGGTATTCTGTGCCTGTTACCAGTGCTCCTATTTCGGACTGAGATAGGACACACAGGCGGCTGGTAAACGGCACGGATCGGGCACGGGCTGGTAGCGGAGCGGGAGCGGTCCTCCTCCGTGACCTGAGGCTGTTCGTCCGGCCGGGAGGCGGAGGATTCGCCGGGCACCGCTCTGGTGACGGCGTCGCTATGGACCAAGATCGCAACGGTGGCAGCGAGGCCTCGCGCTCCGCGAGCATCCTGCTGATCGAGGATGACCGTGACCTTCGGGACGCCCTCGCGTCCGCGCTTGGCCGCGTGGGCTGGGAGGTCATCCCTGCCGCCTCGGGCGAGGAGGCACTGGAGGTCTACGGCGCCCGGCCAGTGGATCTGATCCTGCTGGACCTCGGCCTCCCCGGTATCCCCGGGATCGAGGTGTTGCGGGCGGTGCGTTCGCGGAGCGACGTGCCCGTGATGGTCATGACCGCCGCCGGCGGCCTGGAGGACCGGGTGGCCGGCTTCGACTTCGGCGCGGACGACTACCTGGTCAAGCCCGTGGAGGTGGCGGAACTGGAACGCCGCATCCGCGCCGTCCTCCGGCGTTCGTCGGGCGCGCGGCCCGAGGAGATCCTCCACGGCCCCGGTGGCGTCCGCCTGCTGCTCCGCGCCCACGAGGCGTATGTGGGCCCTCAGCAGGTCCATCTCACCCCGAAGGAGTTCGAGGTGTTGCGCCTGCTCCTCCACCGCCGGGGAGAGGTCATCGCACCGGACGACATCTCCGTGGAGATCTGGGGCTACGAGACCTTCGGTTCGCGGAACTACGTAGAGGCGCACGTCTCCCGCCTGCGCGGCAAACTGGCGGACGCCGGCGCGCGGGACGTTATCGGCACGGTCCGCGGCGTGGGGTACATGGTCCGCTGACGAGCCGCCGGGACGGCCTCGCCGGGAGGTGTATCCTCTTGCCCGGCATGGCAGCACCCACCTTCACCGCAGTCCAGACCGAGTCCAATGACCCCTCGTGGTTCGAGGTGGAGCGGTCGATCATCGAGCCCGCCGGCGGCCGGGTGTTGGTGCAGCGCGCGGCCTCCCAGGACGAGCGCGCGGAACTGCTGCGCGGGGCCCAGTGCGTGCTGGTGGGTGGCGCGAGGATCGACGGCCCGCTCATGGAACGTCTCCCGGACCTGGAACTGATCATCCGCTACGGCGTGGGGCTGGACTCGCTGGACGTGCAGGCCGCGACGGACCACGGCGTGGTGGTGGCGCACTACCCGGACTTCTGCCAGCCGGAGGTGGCCAACCACGCGCTCATGCTGCTGCTGGCCGTCGCCCGCAAACTTGTCCCGCACGATCGCGCCATCCGCGCTGGCAACTATCGAGGGGTGCCGCTGCCCGTCTCCGCGCCCCTGACCAACGAGACCCTGGGCCTGGTCGCCTACGGCAACATCGCCCGCCACATGGCGAAACGCGCCCAGGCGCTGGGGATGCGCGTGATCGCCTTCGACCCCTACGCGGACGACGCCCCCTTCCGGGAGGACGGCGTCGAACGCGTGCCCTCGCTGGAGGCGCTGCTGCAGCAGGCGGACCACGTCTCCATCCACGCCCCGCTGACTCCGGAGACGCACCACCTGTTCGGGCGCGAGCAGTTCGCGATGATGAAGCCCACCTCCATCCTGGTGAACACCGCCCGCGGCCCCATCGTGGAGCAGGACGCACTGGTGGAGGCGCTGCGCGAGGGCCGCATCCTGGGCGCGGGGCTGGACGTCTTCGAGGTGGAGCCGCTGGGGGCGGACTGCCCGCTCTACGAGTTCGACAACGTCGCCCTCACGCCGCATTCGGCCTTCTACTCCGAGTACTCCAACCGTCACATCAAGGAGCGGGTGGGGCAGACGGTGGTGGACTTCATGAACGGCCGCTGGCCCACCGTGGCCACGGTCCCCAACCGTGACCAGGTCACCCCCAAGCGCCCGCTCGCATAGCCCAGCCAGCACACCAGACAGAGACAAGTCGAACGCGCCCGCGCGCACGGAAGGGAACCACATGCGCCCCAACAACACGCTCCGCGCCTGGCGGGACGGCAGACAGACCATCGGAGCGTGGCTCAGCGCGCCCGGCGGCCACACCGCGGAGGTGATGGCGCACGCCGGCTTCGACTGGCTGTGCGTGGACATGCAGCACGGCCTGGTGGACGAGGCCGCCTGCTTCGAGATGCTCCGCGCCATCTCCACCACCAACACCACGCCGTTCGTCCGCGTGGGCTGGAATGACCCGCGGATCATCATGAAGGTGCTGGACGCGGGGGCGTACGGCATCGTCGTGCCGCTCGTGAATAACCAGGAGGAGGCGGAGCAGGCCGTGTGGTCGTGCAAGTACCCGCCTGCCGGCGGCCGTTCATCCGGCCCCGCCCGCGCCACCCTCTACGGCGGCTCGGACTACCAGGCCCACGCCAACGACGAGGTGGCGGTGGTGGTGATGATCGAGACTATCGAGGGCCTCGCCAACCTGGACGAGATCCTGGCCGTGCCGGGCGTGGACGCGGCCTACATCGGCCCCAGCGACCTGGCCTACGCGCTGGGCATGGCGCCCACCGGCGACAACCATGACCCGAAGCACCAGCAGGTGTGCCTGGACATCATGGAGGCCTGTCAGCGTCACAAGGTGGCTCCGGGGATCCACACCGGCTCGCTGGAGTTCACCAAGAAGTGGCTGGAAGCCGGGTTCCAGATGGTGACGCTCGGCTCGGACGTGGGCTTCATGCGCGCCAGGGCTGGAGCGGACCTGGCCGCGGCCCGCGGGGACACCGGGACACAGAAGGCCGAGCCGGAGGCGTAGCGCCCCATGCCCGCCAGTGACATGCCCACCCAGCACACACACACCATCGACGCCGCCACGCTCACCGAGTACGTCGCGCGCATCTTCGTCGCCTCCGGTTCGCCGGGCGATGAGGCGCAGCAGGTGGCGGAGCACCTGGTGGGCTCCAACCTCCGCGGGCACGACTCGCATGGCGTGATCCGCACCCTGGGCTACGTGCAGTCCGTCCACAACGGGCTGCTCAAGCCGGGCGCGCAGGTCACCGTGGTCCGTGAGTCCGCGGCCACGGCGCTCATCGACGGTGGCTGGAACTACGGGCAGCCCGTGGCGATCCAGGCCACGGAGATCGCGGTGGCCAAGGCGCGCGAGAGCGGCGTGGGCTTCGTCTCCTGCTTCAACTCCGGGCACATCGGGCGGGTGGGCGCGTACGGCGAGCAGATGGTGGCCGCGGGCATGCTGGGCATGGGCGGCGTGAACTCCCCCGGAGGGCGCCTCACGGCGGCCTTCGGCGGCTCCACCCGGCGCAACGGCACCAGCCCGCTGATGATCGCGATGCCGTCCGGCAAGCCCTCGGAACCGTTCGTGCTGGACATGGCCACCTCCGTGGTGGCGGAGGGCAAACTGAAGGTGGCAGTGAACGCCGGGAAGCCGGTCCCGGACGGGTGGATCCTGGACGCCAACGGGCAGCCCACCAACGACGCGCGCGACTTCTACGGCACTGGCGACGTCCCCGGGCAGGGCACGCTCCTGCCGTTGGGGGGCGTGTTCAGCGGCTACAAGGGCTTCGGGCTCAACCTGGCCGTGGAGGCTTTGAGCGGCATCCTCTCCGGCGCCGGCTCGTCCGTGGAGGGCCAGCGCGGCAGCAACGGCGTGTGGCTGATGGCGCTGGACATCTCGCGCTTCCTGCCGCTCGAGGACTTCCAGCGCGAGTTCGACCGGCTGGTCGCCTTCGACAAGGAGCCGCCGTACGCCCCGGGGCACGACGAGATCCTGGTCGCCGGTGAGCCGGAGCGCCGCCGCATGGGGCAGCGCCTGCGCGACGGCATCGAACTGGACCCGGAGACCTGGCGCCAGATCGGGGAGGCGGCTGCCTCCGTCGGCGTCGAACCGCTCGAGGCGCCCGCCCTCGGCTAGCGGTCGCGGACGCGGCGCGGGGACTCTTCGCCGCGCGCCCAGCGCGTGGCCTCCTCGCGGAAGATCGCATCCACCCGCTCCCGGTTGCCCGCGGAACGTCCCGCGTCGTGCGGGCTGATGATCACGTTCGGCAGGTCCCACAGCGGCGAGGTCTCCGGGAGCGGCTCCTCCTCGAAGACGTCCAGGTAGGCGCCGCCCAGACGCCCGGAGGCCAGCCGCTCCGTGAGCGCTGCCTCGTCCACGATCTGCCCGCGCGCGACGTTGATGAAGATCGCGCCCTCGGGGAGCAGGTCCAGCATCGACGCGTCGAGGAGCCCTCGGGTCTGCGAGGTCAGCGGCAGCGTCACCACCAGCACGTCCGCGCGCGGCAGCACCTCCGCGAGGCGGTCCGGCGTGGCCCACTCGTCCACGCCGTCCTCGATCCCGGCGGGTGAGCGCCGCAGGCCGACCACGCGCATGCCGAACGCCCGCGCGTAGCGGGCGACGTGACCGCCAATGGTGCCTAGCCCGAGAACCGCGACGGTCTGGCCTCGGAGGTCGCGGGGGAGGCGGTCGTCGTGCCGCTGCCAGGCGTGGCTGCGCTGGTCCTCCGCCCAGAGCGGCAGCCCGCGGTTCAGGGCCAGGAGGCCCGCCATCACGCTCTGCGCGATCGGCTCCGCCGTAACCCCGGACGAGTTGGTCACCGCCACGCCGCGGTCCATCATCTCCTGGAAGACCGGTGCATCCGAGCCCGCGTGGCCCAGGTGCAGCCACTCCAGCGCCGGCGTGCGCCGGGCAATCCCCAGGAGCCGGCGCGGACCCGGCCCCTCCTCGTTCGTGAAGAACGCGCCGCGTATCCGCGCCAGTGCCTCCGGGGTCAGCGCCTCGCCCTCGCCCTCCGGCACCACCAGCACCTCGATGCCGGGGAGCGTCTGGAGGAAGTCCGCGAGGCGGGCGGCGACGGAGCGGGTGACCAGGAGGGCGCGGCTGCTGGGTGGGGTGGGTGGTTGGGCGGATGTGTCGGTCATGCAGTGGAGACTACCGCGCGCGGCCGCTTCCGTTGAGCGGCCCCTCCTGTATCGTGCCGCCATGCCGAGACGCGTCGCCGAGGCCGAGCAGGGCCACTTCTTCGAGCCCACCTCCTGGCAGGAGATGGTGGCCGCATGCGCGCAGATCGCGCGCGACCTGGGCCTGGGCGTGGAGACCGAGGTCTACGTGGGCAGGCGCATCTGGGGCGCCCGCCGTCGCATCGACCTGGTACTCACGGACATGGCGCAGCGGCGCTCGCTGGGCATCGAGGTGAAGTACCAGCGCTCCTCCGGCTCGGCAGAGGAGAAGATCCCCAGCACCATCGACGACATCGCCGCGTGGCCAATCCCCGGGCTGGTGGTCTTCCACGGCCCCGGCTTCAGCAGCCACATGCGCTCGTTCCTGCAGGCCTCCGGCAAGGCCGTGGAACTGAGCGAACTGGAGACGTGGCTGCGCCTGTACTTCGTGCTGCCTGCCCGCCGCACCACGTTCGCGGAGGCCGCCCCGGCGGAGGCATCCGAAGCCGCCGAGGGCTAACGGTTCGCGGAGGACTCCAGCGAGCGGCGCTCCTCGTCCAGCGGGTAGTTCAGCACGATCAGTTCGTCGATCACGCCCCGGCGGTCGCCGCGGGAGTTGATGGCGCGGCGCGCCGGGATGGGCTCGCGGCGGTAGCGCGTGCCGTCGAAGGGGCCACGGTCTGCCGAGTAGAGGCCCATGATGTAGTCCTGCGGCGAGTTGGAGAGCATGACCTTCGCGCCGCGCTCGGTGAGGTCGTCCACGGCCCACTTCAGGCGGCGCTGCTCGTTGCGGTCAAACGCGCCCTGCGTGTAGCCGGTGAAGGACGAGGTCTTGGACAGCGGCTCAAAGGGCGGGTCCAGGTAGACGAAGTCCCCCGCGCCGGGAGCGCGCAGGACGGCCTCGAAGTCCTGGCAGGTGACCTCCACGTCATGGAGCGCGGCAGAGGCGTCCCGCAGGCCCTGCTCGTCCAGGATGCGCGGGGTCTGATAGCGGCCGTGGGGGACGTTGAACTCGCCCTTGCGGTTCACGCGGTACAGGCCGTTGAAGCAGGTCTTGTTCAGGAAGATGAAGCGCGCGGCCAGGTCCACGCGGCCGTCCGGTCGTCGCGCACGCTCCTCGTAGTAGAAGCGGGCGCGTTCCTCGTCATCAGCGGCCAGGTAGCGCTCCGCCGTGCTTGCGAGGCGCTCGATCAGCGCCTCGGCGTCGTCGCGGACCACCTCGTAGACGGTGACCAGGTCGCGGTTGAGGTCATTGAGGACGGCCCGGCGCGGCGCGAGGTCCGGGTCCGCCAGCAGCCGGAAGAACATCGCCCCGCCGCCCAGGAAGGGCTCGTAGTAGGTGTCGATCTCGCGAGGTGCGCGCTGCGCCAGGGCGTCCAGCAACTGCGTCTTGCCGCCGGCCCACTTCACGAACGGGCGGGCCGCCTGCGGGGTGCCCCTTGCCGCCGGCGCGTCGGCTAGTGGGACGCGCGTCGAGTCCGCCTCGAGGTTCGGGCGGGGGGCGCGGGACGCGCTGCGCGGGGAGGCGGGCCGAGCAGGGATGGCGCGCTCCGAGTCATGTCGCGGTGTCACTCGCGTTGGCGTGCGGCTGCGGGGAGGGCCCGATTCTACCCGTCCGGGGTGACTGCCGCGATCCTCTGGCGGCAGTCCCCTGCCCCGGGGCCTACATGATCGCGGGCAGCACCACGGACAGGATGAGCACCACCAGCAGCGTGAGCCCCACCGCGCGCGCCAGCACCGGCCACCACTCGCGGACGGGGGAGGGCTCCCAGTCGCTGTAGGGCGCTTCTTCCGCCAGGTCCGGGTCCAGGTCGCCCTCGGTGGACTCGATCCACTGCTCGTCGGAGGCATCATTCGTCATGGGGGCAGGCTAGCGGACGCTGGGGTGGGCGGCGATATGCTGGACGCGACCCCACCTCGCGCGGCGGCGCCCGCGAGGCGCAGGGCGAGGCACTGATGCGGAGGCCCCATGATCCTGGTCCAGCGCGAGTTCACCGTCCCTCGGGAGCATCGCACCGAGTTCGAGCGCCAGAGCCGCGAAGGCCTGTGGCCGGCCTACCTCCATTTTGGCGCGCAGATGGTGGCGTTCGGCTCCTGGGGGTTCGGCGCGTCCAGCGAGCCGCTGGTGACCCACACGATCTACGAGGACTTCGACCACTGGCAGGCGACGCGTAGATGGAACGGCGCCTTCTACCAGAACGAGCGCTTGATGGAGGAGACGAAGGAACTGCGCGCGGTCTATGAGGAACGCGACGGCCTGGTCTCCAACTCCACCGCGCAGCCGTACGAGGTATTCGAGGACACCACGTGGGCGCGCCCCTTCTACCGGTCCGCCGGACAGGACCTGGCCATGCTGCCGCCCACCTTTGGGCGCGGTTCGGTGATCTCGGAGCGCACGATCGCCATCCCGGACGGCAAGCAGGAGGAGTTCATCCGCACCTCCATGGAGACGGTGTGGCCGTGGCTGGAGTCGCAGGGCGGCCGAGGCCTCGGTATTGGACATAACATGATGGGTTCGTCCGACGAGATCACCACATGGTTTGCGTTCCCCAGCATGGCGCTCTGGTACCGCTGCGCGCGCCCGGCCTCGGCGCATGCGCCGGCCGAGGTGGTGGCCGCCTATACCGCGCGGCAGGCGCTGGTGCGGCACCAGCGCGGACGTATCCTGACGCTGGGCACGGACTTCGGAGCCCGCGGCGAATGACGACGGTGGGCGGGGAGGCCGGCGGCACCGGCGGTGCCCGCGCCCCGGCGCAGCCTGACGGCGCGCTCCTGGCTCGCATTGAGGCGCTGGCGGTGGACCTGGCCCGCGAGTCTGGCGGCGTGGCCACGGAGGCGCTGACGCGCGAGATCCTGGTGGACTACAAGCCGGACGCCCGGGGTAAGGACGTGGACACGGATCCTGTCTCGGAGGTGGACCGCGCCGTGGAGGAAGCCGTCCACGCCCGGGTCCTGGCCGAGTTCCCGGACCACGTCATCCTGGGCGAGGAGGGCGAGGAACACCCCGACCCGGACGCCGAGTGGGTGTGGGTGGTCGACCCCGTGGACGGCACCGCCAACTTTGTGAACGGCTACCCGCTGTTCGCCGTGTCCATCGGCGTGCTGCATCGAGGCCGCCCGGTGGTGGGCGCAGTGTGGTGCGCCTCCACGCACGCGCTGCGCGCGGGCGTCTACCACGCGCACGAGGGCGGCCCGCTCTACCTGGACGGCGTGGAGGTCAGCGCCGAGCGCAAGACGCACGTCCGTCGCACCCTGGCCGCAGCCCCCGGCGGATCGTCGGCGGGCACGAAACTGTGGGACCATCGGGTCACCGGCTCCATCGCCGTGGAGGCGGCCTTCGTGGCCGCCGGCATCTTCGTCTCCGCGCCCTTCTGGGGGCCCAAGGTGTGGGACATCGCCGGTGGGATGGCGCTGGTACGTGCGGCCGGCCGCGAGGCCTGGATCCGCGAGGGCAACGAGTGGCGGCCGTTCGAGTGCTTCGAGCCTCCTCGCGTGCTGCCGTCCGCGGAGGCGCGCCGCGATCCGCAGCGGACACCGTCGCTGCGGGACTGGCGTAGCAGCGTGATCGTGGGGACGGCGGAGGCCACGCTCGCCCTGCGCGAGCGTGTGCGCCGGCCCCCGTGGTGGCGGCGGCTCCTCGCCGCGCAGCGCCGTCGGCGACGCCGGTGAGCGCGCCCGCGAGCAGAGTGGTGGAGGAGATCCGGGAGCGGCTGCGCTCGCCGTACGTCCCGGAGCCGCTCGCACGGCTCGGTGAGGCGGAGGGCTACCTGGAGGCGGTGTGGCCGCGCCTCGCGTCCTCCGTGGACACGGCGGGCTTCCTCGGGAGTGCGCTCTACATGGCGGACATGGCGCTGGACGCGACCGAACAGGTCTACGAGCCGGTGCTGACGCGGGATGCGTTGCTGGCGGCGGGGAATACCGCCGCCGACCTCGAAGCGCTCGCGGCGGTGGTGGACGTCTTCCACTACGTGCAGCCGCAGGTGCTGCTCCTGCTCGCCGCCATGGCCGAGGCGATGGGGCGAGACCGCGTGGGCGGGTACGGCAAGCCGGACCCGCGGCCGGTCACGGACCGCGAACGCCGCCACCTGGCCACCGCCATCGCCAGCGTGAGCGCCGACGTGGCGCCCCTGCCGGAAGTGGCGGAGACACTGGGGCTCTCGACCCCGCCGGACCTCTACCGCGCCGTGGCGGCGTGGCCCGCCTACCTGCCGCTGGCCTGGGACGAACTCCAGCACCTGGCCGCGTACCCCGGGTTCCGGCGTCGCGGGCGCGGGCTGTACTACTACGCGCGCAGCGGCGCTCGCTTCCTGGCCGAACCGCTGGAGGCCGACCCGGACGCCTTGAGGGCCGCCGGCGTCCCCGAGGCGAGCATCGAGGCTGCTCGAACAGCCCTGGACGCGGCGCTCCCCGCGCTCGCGATGATGATGATGCATGCGGAGGCCATGCGGCTCACACTGGGAGTCCGCGACCGCGAAGTGGTGAAGGTGTAGCCCGGACGTGGCCACCGCCGACTCGCCGCTGGTGAACCCCTGGAAGCCCACGGACTCCTGGGTGGAGTCCGCCATGCGCGAGGCCGCCTTTGGCGAGGTGCGGCTGATCTACCACTCGTCCAACTACGTGTTCCTGGCGGACCTGGAGCACCCCGAGCACGGGCGAGGGCTGGGCATCTACAAGCCCGCCCGTGGTGAGCAGCCGCTGTACGACTTCCCCGACAACCTCTACCAGCGCGAGATCGCCGCCTACGAGTTCGCACGCCTGCTGGGCTGGGACATCATCCCGCCCACGGTGGAGGCGGAGGGGCCGCACGGCGTGGGGTCGCTCCAACTCTTCATCGAGCATGACCCACGGCAGCACTACTTCGAACTGCGCGAGCGCGATACCTACGACTGGCAGTTCGTCCGCTTCGCGGCCTTCGACCTGGCGGCCAACAACGCGGACCGCAAGGGTGGCCACCTCCTGCTGGACGCGGACGGCGCGATCTGGGGCATCGACAACGGACTCTGCTTCAATCGCTTCGACAAGATACGCACCGTGATCTGGGACTACGCCGGCACCGAACTCCCCGCCGAGTGGGTCGCAGACCTCGCACGCGTGGCCTCCTGCCTGGGCGAGGGCGGCCCGCTCGCCCAGCCGCTGCTGGACCGCCTTGCCGCCGGGGAGGCGGAGGCGCTGGCGCAGCGCATCCACGCGCTGGTGCAGCACCCCGTGCTCCCCGAGATGGAGTCCTACGACCGTCGAGTCGTCCCCTGGCCGATGGTCTAGGCCGCCTGCTCGGCGCTCGATTCAGGCGCGATCACTCGTATGGCTTCACGTTCCTGAAACCGCATGCGTCGCGGCTGTTTCAGCGCGGAAGTCCACCGCAACGGAACTGCGATATCGGGCCGCAAACGCTGACCAGCACGCAAGCGTTCCCCTTCTAGATTCCAACTGTCGTCGGCAACGGCGACGAGTGGAGAAAGGGATGCGGTATGTCCCACATGCACACACACGATGAAGGTGGGGGCATCGCTGGCGGGATGATCGTGGGGATAGTCCTCGCGCTTCTGGTCGCGGTGCTCGTGCTCTTCTTCGTCTTCGGCAACGGTGGTCTTGGCACGGATGACGACGGCGACATCGACGTCGACGTCCCGGCGCCACAGACGGATCCGGGGACCGGCACTGATGGCGGCGGTGAAGGTGGTGGGGACGGTGGAACGTCTCCGTCCTCGTACCACTACTACATCGTCCCTGACTACCAGGTGACGGTCAGGTAACAGAGAGAGCACCCCTCTCTCCTCCCTGAGAGGGTGCCCTAACGAGACGGGGCCGCTACCAGCGGCCCCGTCCTCTTTTTCCGAACCACGGCTGAGTCAGCCCCAGACGTAGTCCTCCTCGCGCGGCGCGCGCGTCTGCTTCCAGTAGTCCAGCAACGTGAATGGCCAGTTCTGCGCCACCCGCCCGGTCTCGTTCTTGTACCAGGAGTTCACCTTCGAGACGCCCCAGGCCATCTGCCGGTTCCCGGCGTCGATGAACTCGTTGTAGGTGTCGTGGACGTCCTGCTTGCACTCCATGCAGGAACGGCCACCCTCCACCAGGGCGCGGACGCACTCCACCACGTAGTGCACCTCGCACTCGGAGAAGTAAATGATGCTGCCGTTCACCACGATGTTGGTGTTGGGCCCGTAGAGCATGAAGAAGTTGGGGAACCTGGGCACGGTGATGCCCAGGTAGGCGCGGGCGTCCCCGCCCCACTCCTCGTGCAGGTCCGCACCCCCGCGGCCGATGACGCGCATGGGGGTGAGGAACTTGGAGGCGTGGAAGCCGGTGCCGTAGATGATCACGTCGGCCTCGTGCAGCCGGCCGTCCTCGGTCTCCACGCCCCGCTCCGTGATCCGCGCGATGGGCGCCGTGACCAGCGCCACGTTCTCGCGCTTGAGCGCGCCGGCCCACGCACCGTTGTCCAGCAGGATGCGCTTGGCGCCGGGCGGGTAGTCCGGAACCACGTGCTCCATCAGGTCCGGCTGGCCGCCGAACTGCTGCTGCAGGTACATGGTCATCAGCCCTCGCAACTGGTCGTTGCGCTGGCTCACGGAGCGCTCGCCCTGGTCCCACTCGGGGTCCACGCGGACGGCGGGGAGGAGGCCCTCCACCGTGGTCCAGAACAGCCAGAAGCGGTACCAGTGGGCGTAGTAGGGCGCGTGGCGGAAGAGCCACTGCTGCCCCTGCGGAACCTCGTCGTGGTAGTGGGGGACGTTCGCCAGCCAGTTCGCGGTGCGCTGGAACACCGTGAGCGACTCCACCTCCGGCGCGATCGCCGGCACGAACTGCGCGGCACTTGCCCCGGTGCCGATGACGCACACGCGCTTGCCGTGCAGGTCCACCGAGTGGTCCCAGCGCGCCGAGTGGAAGGCCGGCCCCTGGAAGGTCTCGATGCCCTCGATGTCCGGCATCTTCGGGCGGTTCAACTGGCCCACCGCGCTCACCAGCGCCTGGACCTCCAGCGTCTCCGGGCCGTCCGGCGTCTGCAGGTGCAACACCCATCGGTGGCGCGCCTCGTCCCACTCGGCGCGGTCGAGCGCGGTCTGGAAGCGGATGTGCTCGCGGACCCCGAACTCCGCCGCGCAGTCCCGGAAGTAGTTCAGCAGGACGTCCTGGGTGGAGTAGTGGGTGGGCCAGTCCACCCGCTGGGCGAAGGAGTACGAGTAGAAGGCGTTGGACACGTCCACGCGCGCCCCCGGGTAGGTGTTCTCGTACCAGGTGCCGCCCACGTCCGGGTTCTTCTCAAGGATCACGAAGGGCACGCCCGCCTGCTTCAGACGGATGCCCTGCAGGATCCCGGACATGCCCGCCCCCACGATGGCCACCGTGAAGTCCACGTCCGCGGGCTTGCGCCACTTCGGCGCGCGGGGGTCTTCCTCCGTGATCGCCAGTTCCTCCATCACCAGCGGCAGGTACTCCCGCGCGTCCGCGGCGCTGGAGCCCGTCATCCACTCGATGGCGCGGCGGATGCCGTCCTCGCTCGGTGCCTGGGGCTCGGCCCCGTCCCGCAGGCGGCGCAGGGCGTCCAGCGCCAGCGCCCTGGCCTCGGCCTGGGCCTCCCGCGAGAGCCCGCCCTGGGGCAGCGGCGGCGACTGCATGGTGGGCTTCAGGTCCTCCCGCAGCAGCGACGTGTCCCCAGCGGCCAGCGCCAGCGCGGGCAGCAACGCGGGAAGGTGGGCGTCCTCCAGCGCTCGCTCCAGGACCTCGTCTGGCTCGGTGATGCGCTCGGTGCTCCGGGCGATGGCCATTGGTCAGCCTTTCGGTGGGGGACCGTCTGGGACGTGTGAGACACAGATGCCGGGCGGATGCCCGGCATCTGCGATTCGTCGCGCTGCCGGGCGCTACTCCTTGCCGATCGTCAGCACGGAGCGGGAGACCTCGCCGTTGCGGAGGGCGTCGAAGGCCTCGTTGATCTGGTCCAGTTCGTAGCGCCGGGTGACCAGCGAGTCCAGGTCCAACTTCTTCTGGCGGTAGAGATTCAGGATGCGCGGCATGTCCGTGTGGAAGCGGGCGGAGCCGTAGAAGGAGCCCTTCAGGGTCTTCTCCTGCATCCAGATCATCCCGGAGACGGAGATCTGGTCCATGGGCGGCACCATGCCCACGATTACGGCGGTGCCGCCGCGGCCCACCATGTTGTAGGCCTGCTCGGAGGTGACCTTCAGCCCGATGGCCTCGAAGGCGTAGTCCACGCCGCCGCCGGTCAATTTCTGCACGGCCTGGACGGCGTCGCCCTCGCCGGCGTTCACGGTGTCCGTGGCGCCGAACTGCTTCGCGGTGGCCAGTTTGTGTTCCACCATGTCCACGGCAATGATCTTCTCGGCACCCGCCAGGCGGGCCGCCTGGATGATGTTCAGGCCCACGCCGCCCGCGCCGATCACGGCCACGGTGGTGCCGGGCTCCACGCCCGCCGTATTCACCACCGCGCCATAGCCCGTCATCACCGAGCATCCCACCAGCGCCGCGATGTCCAGGGAGACGTCGTCCGGCACCTTCACCAGGCCCACGGCCGGGGTGATGGAGTACTCCGCGAAGCCGCCCACGTTGGTCATGGCCGTCACGGCCGTGCCGTCCGCGCGCGTGCGCGCCGGGGCGTCGTTCGGGCGGGTGGAGGCGGGCGTCTGGCACAGCGAGGGCCGGCCGGAGTCGCAGTACTGGCAGTGGCCGCAGGGCTGCACGAAGCCCAGGATCACGCGGTCGCCGGGCTTCACGTTCGTAACGCCCTCGCCCACGCGCTCCACCACGCCGGCCACCTCGTGGCCGAGGATCTGGGGCAGCCGCGCCGGGTACGTGCCCTCGATGAAGTGCAGGTCGGAGTGGCACACGCCGGCCGCGATGACCCGCACCAGCGCTTCCCCGGTGCGCGGCTCATCGATGTTGATGTCCTCGATGGCCAGCGGCTCGCGTGCCGCGGTCAGGACTGCTGCTTTCATGCCAACCCTCCCCCATGGTCTTTGTCGTGGCAGTCCGACGCCCCGCCCCCCGGGCGGATGCGTACAGCCTGTATGGAAACCGCGCGCATATTACATGACGCAGGCGAGCGCGGGGCCGTGATGGCCGCCACCCGCAAGCCTACAACTCTGGCTGCCGGTCGCTACTCACCTCGACGCCCGCCAGCGCCTCCAGGGCCTGCACGAGCGCCTGCGTGCCGACGTCTCCGCCGGCGCGGTGTTCCACCGCGCGGAACAACTGGTGCACGAGCGAGGTGCCCGCCAGCGGCAGGTCGAGTTGGTCCGCGGCCTCCAGCGCCAGCCGCAGGTCCTTCTGCTGCAGCCCCACCTTGAAGCCCGGCGCGAAGTCCCGCGCCACCACCTTCGGGCCCAGGTTGGAGATCTGCCAGGAGCCCGCGGCGCCCGAGGCGATGGCCTCCAGCATCACGGAGGGGTCCACGCCGGAGCGCTGGCAGAACACCAGCGCTTCCGCCATGGCCAGGTTGTTCAGGACCACCGCGATCTGGTTGCACAACTTCACCGTCTGCCCGGCGCCGCTGGGCCCACAGTGGGTGATCTTCCCGCCCATGGTCTCCAGCACCGGGCGCACGCGCTCCAGTGCCTCCGCCTCGCCGCCGCACATGATCGAGAGCGTCCCGCCAATGGCGCCCTGCTCACCGCCGGACACGGGCGCATCGATCATCGCCACGCCTCGATCCGCCAGTCGTGCGGCCAGGTCGCGGGTGACGGCGGGCGAGATCGTGGACATGTCCACCACCACCGAGCCCTCGCGCACGCCGTCGAGGACCCCCGGGGCGGCCTCCGTCCCCGCGATCACGTCCTCCACGTCCTGGGACGCCGTCACGCACGTCACGATCACCGTGGATCGGGCGGCCACGTCCGCGGGCGACTGCCCACGCTCCGCGCCCGCCTCGGCGAGTGGGTCCACCTTGCTGGCGGTGCGGTTGTAGGCGACCAGCGGGAAGCCGGCGGCCAGGACGTTCTTCGCCATTGGCAGGCCCATGATCCCGAGGCCAATGAAGCCGACCGTCTCCTGGTCTGCCCGTGCGCCGGTCGAGGTGCTGGTGGTCATGTCGCGCTCCCGGTGTGGAACAGGGCGTTGCAGCCCGCCTGGACCCTGACGATACCCGGACGCCCGCCGGACATCACAGTCCCAATGCTCCGCTGGTTGCCCGTGCCTGCCACAATGCAGGCGCACCGACGCCGGGCCCGGTCACCCTCGACCGGGGCCACACGCCCCGAAAGGACGCCAGCCGATGCGCCTACTGCGCCGCTTCGTCATCCTCGCGATCATCGCCGGGATCGGCCTCAGGCTGCTGCGCGCGGTCGGCATCCTCGGCGGCGGCGAGTGCGGCCCCGGCTGCGCCTGCTCGCAGGGCGACATGTCCTGCACCTGCGGCCACAAGACCTGCCTCGCGCCGTCGGCTGCCTAGCAGCCGTCACTCTCCCGCGAGGAAGCGCCGAGGCACCTCGCGCATCATCAAGTCCACGGTCTCCTGCGGCACGCCGTCCTTGAGGAGCGCCGGGATCGCGACGGTGCTAAGGAAGAGGTAGCGCGTGGGCGTTTCGCGCGGGTGCAAGCCCGGCGCGTAGTCGTGCCCCAGCATCAGGCGCTGCGCCCAGCCTCGATCGATCAGCGCACGCACCGTCTCGTTGCGCTGCTGCCACGTGGGCCGCTGCTGCGTCCCGCCGTCCGCCGTGGGCACGGTGCCGCCCGGATACCGGTCCATTGAGAGGTAGACGCCCGCCTCCAGCAACCGCTCCAGGTAGCCCACGTCCGTGGTGTCCGCGCTGTGGCCGATGCACACTCGGTCCATGGGGGCGCCGGCCTCGCGGAGGACCTCCACCTGGCGCCAGCCCACTTCCGCCGGCGCCCACTGGTGACTGCTGATCGGGCAGTTCGTCTCTCGCGACGCGATGGCCGCGGCGCGCAGGATGATCTCGGCGGCCGGGCTGACGCCCTCCGCGTCCGAGGCCACCTTGATCACCCCGGCCTTGATGTCCGTGTCCTGGATGCCCTCCCGGATCTCGCGGATGAACACCTCCGCCACCCGTTCCGGCGTCCACGACTGGAACTGTCGAGGCACGTCTCGCCAGATGCCCGTGGCCACCACGATGTGCATGCCAGAGGCCTCCGCGTACTGGCGTGAGAGCGCCATCGAGCGGCCGAGGTCCGGCGTGGACAGGTCGATGATCGCGTCCACCCCGCCCTGCTTCGCCTCCGTGAGTTCGTCGATGCCGCGCTGGCGCATCGCGTCCACGTCGAACATCCACGGGTACTCCGCGCCGAGGATCGCGGGCGGGCGGGGCGTGTGCTCGTGGCTCAGCGTGAAGCCGAGTTGGTCGGACTCGATCGGGCCGAGCACTGTCTCGATGGTCGCCATCGGTGCGTCCTCCTACCGCGAGCGCGTCGTGCCCCAGCGGTCCCAGTACGTCACCTGGTCCACCGGCTTGCGCTTCGGCTGCGCCCAGCGGCCCTGCGAGGGGTAGCCCAGCGGGATCAGCGCCATGGTCAGGTGCTCCTCCGGAATGCCCAGCAGGCGCTTCACGTCGTCTTCGTGACCCGCGTACAGCGTGGTGAGCGTGGCGCCGATGCCGTGCGCCCGTGCGGCGAGCATCAGGTGCTGCACCGCGCCGTAGATCGAGGAGCCCGCGCGTGGGTTGCGGGCCTGTCCGGCGCGTTCCAGCACCGGGATCACCCACACCGGCGCCTCCTCCAGGTGGTCCGCCAGGTGTTCCGCGCTCAGGTAGTTGCGACGGCCCAGCCCAGCGGCGGACTCGCCGTCCGCCAGGATCTGCTCGCGCCGGCTGCCGTACGCGGCCTGCCAGCCCTCGCGGTACCAGTCTGCGATCTGCCGCTTCACCTCCGGGTCCGTCACCACCACCCAGCCCCAGCCCTGGGAGTTGCCGCCGGATGGGCCGCGGATGGCTGCGTCCAGGATGGACCACAGCACCTCGTCCGGGATGGGGTCAGGCTTCAGGTAGCGGCGCGCGGGTGTCGAGTGCAGGGCCTCCATTAGGCTCAGTGACTCGGGCGTGGTGTTGGATGTGGTCACGGGTGCGGCTCCATTCCTGCCGCCGCAGTCTATGGCCCCGCTCCACACCCCCGCCGCCCACACCCCCGCTGGGCGCGGGCTAGCCCCGGAGGCTCTCTGGGGCAGGCGAGGGCGCATGCGGCCAGTCCTGCGCGTTCCGCAGTCGGATGCCGGACCAGTGGAGCGTCGTGTCCTCCCACACGCCCACCAGCGGGGTCAGACGGTCCATCACCCGCAGTTCCACGCCGGCCTCCCGCAGCGCCTCGAAGAGGTCGTCCAGGACGTCCACGCGCACGGGCGTGACGGTCTCGCGGCTGGCCCACATGCCGGCGTCGTGGAGGGACTCGAACGTCTCGGGCGGGAGTTCGTAGCGATAGAGCGTGGTTCGGCGCATGCGTTCCAGCCACGCGTACTCCACGTGCGCCAGCACGCGCGCGTCCGAGCGCCCGAACCACGCCGCGCGGTCTTCCTCCGAGGTGCGCTCCACCGGCCAGAGCAGCGCGCGCGGGCAGTCGCGGGGAAAGAGGTACATGTGCTGGTGTGCCTCGTCGATGGCCCAGACGGCGGGCACGGCCATGTCCGGCCGCGTCCCCATGAGGCGCGGGTGGAAGACCTGGAGGTCCGGCTCTTCCGAGAAGTGGTACAGGACCGGCACTGGATGCTCCCTGGATGAACGCCGGGCAAGGGCGGGCATGGTAGCGAGCCGCGGGCAGGATGGGAGGGCCGCGCCCGCCGGTGCGCGTGGGAGCGTGCGCACCGGCGGGTGGGCGTCTGGGTGGCGCTAGAACCCCTCGAGGATCAGCGGTCGGTAGGCCGTGCGGAACAGCGCGTCCGCGCGGCGCAGCGCGGCCGGGTCGCCCTCGACGCGGCCCGCGCGTGCGAGTTGCGTCGCCGAGCGGTGCCCGGAGTAGAGCCCGGACAGCGCCGCGACCGGCATCGCGAGGTCGGCGGCGCCCTCGGCCGGCTGCACCGTGGCCGAGCCACCCTCCACGGTGATGCGATGGGCGCCGTCGTTCCAGGGGCAGAGGTCGTCGCGCACGGCGATGGTGATCTCGCCCTCGGCGTCGGGCTCGTAACCGCGGGCCTCCAGGGCGGCGGCAACGTCCACCATGCGCACCCACATGGCGTCGCCGGTGCGGCGCTGTAGTTCGCGCGGCTCCAGCAGCATGTCCGGGATCGTGTCGTCCTCCGGCGCGAAGTTGAACTTCACCTGCCGCACCAGGTCGTGCGAGGCGATGTACTTCCACATCGCTCGCTGCGCCTCCAGCGTCAGCGGGATGAACTGGATGACCTCCAGAGACTGGTCAGGGCCGGGCTGGAACGGCGCGCCCATGTCCTCCGCTGTCTGATACAGGACGTACCCCTGCGGACGCCCGTCGCCGTCGTAGCAGAACGCCAGGTAGCGCGACTTCTCCTTGCGCCGGGTGAGGTCCCAGTGCCAGAGGGTGTCCCAGCGTCGGGCGTCCCGCTCGATTGCCAGCGTCCGGGGCGCGATGTACGCCTCGTAGAGGCGCTCCGCCACCGGCCGGTTCGTCTCGAAGTCCACCAGGCGCACCACGTAGCCGTCCTGGCTTGCCGGGTCCGAGTCTCTGAGGGCCACGTTGCGCGGATCGTACGTGTAGGCGGCGAGCGTGGAGGCCAGGCCATAGCCATAGCGCTGGTAGATCGCGCCGAACGAGGCCCACAGCATCGCCAGCGGCTGTCCGGCGTCTCGGTGCCACTCGAGCGAGCGCGTCATCACCTTGCGCTGTAGGCCCTGGCGCCGGAACTCCGGGAAGGTGCCCACGGTGGTTACGCAGGCGGTGGGCACGGAGCGGCCGTTGGCGCGGGTGCTCCAGGCGTTCGCCCCCAGCGTGGAGGCGATGCGCCCGTCCACGAAGGCGGCCATGGTCCAGGACGGCGGGAACTGGCCCTCCTGCCGGTTGAGTTCCGCCCACTCGTCCTTCTGGTCGTATGTCAGCCCAAAGACGTAACTGGGCACCGAGAAGAACTCGTCCATCTCCTCGGCGGTGCACTGTCGAACCTCGACCGCCATGGCGGCCTCCCCTCCTCATCCCCAACACGCCGCCACCGGTCGCATCGAGGGCCATGGGGGGCAAACGCGCGAGGGGCCGGCGGGGTTGCCTCCACGCTCCGACATCCCTCGTGAGTCAGGCCTGCGCCGCCGGCACGCCCTCCTCCGCCCAGACGATGCCGCCCTCCCACAGCCGGGCGATGTCATTCGCGCCGTAGCCGAGTTCCGCCAGGATGGATGCCGTCTGCTCACCGGCCAGCGGAGCCGGGCCGATGCGGTTCGGGGTCTGGCGCAGGCGCACCACCGGGCCGTGACGGTCCATGGGGCCGTGCTTGGTGTGCGTCACGGTCGCCTTGTACTCGTTGACCTGCACCTGCTCGTCCGTGTGCCAGAACTCGCCCGGGAGTGGCCCGTCCGCGCGCACGCAGCCCAGGCCCGCCACCGCGAGCAGGCGCTCCCAGTCGTCAGCGCTCTCCGTCAGGAACAACTCCTCCAGCAGCGTCGTCAGCGCCGCCGCGTTCTCCTGCCGCGCGATGCGCGTGTTGAATCGAGGGTCCACCGCCAGTTCGGGGCTGCCGATGCGGCGGCAGAACTGCACCCACTCCTTCTCCAGCAGGATGCCCAGGAAGACCCAGCCCTCCTTGCAGGGGTAGAGGCGGTACAACGGGCCAGTCCCCAGCAGGTCCGGGTCCACGTCCGGTCGCGGTTCGCGGTCCTCGTACCAGAAGAAGTCGTCCGCGTTGGCGTAGGCGTTGGCCCCCATCATGTCGATGAAGATCTCCTGCCCTTTGCCCGTGCGCCGGCGCGCGTAGAGCCCCAGCAGGGCGGAGGTGGCCACCACCGCGGAGGTGTTCGGGTCCGGGTTCACCTCGTTGGAGCGGAACAGGCGCCGTGCGCCCTCTCGCAGTTCCTCGATGGTGGTGCCGGTGGGGAGGCCACCCGACTGCCACGTGGCGCCGCCCAGCGCCGCGCCGGGGATGGGGTGGGTGGCAGGACGGTGGGCGGAGGGGCCGTCCGGCCCGTAGCCGTTCACGTTCAGGTAGACGATCGCCGGGTTGATGGCGCTCGCGTCCTCGTAGGAGATGCCCAGCCGCTCGGGCACGCCGGGTCGGAAGTTGTGGACGATGAGGCCCGCCTTCGCGATGAGCGCGTGGACCACCTTGCGGCCCTCCTCGCTCTTCAGGTCCAGGCAGATGCTCTCCTTGCCGGAGTTGGTCTTGATCGCGCCCAGGCTGCCGTTGCCCATCCAGCGCCACGGGTCGCCGCCCACCTGCTCCACCTTGATGACGCGCGCGCCCAGGTCCGCCAGGTGGGAGCAACCGAGCGGCGCCGCGATGATGGTGCTGAAGTCCAGCACCGTGACGCCGTCCAGCGCGGAGCGGTGGCTCTGCACGCCGTCCGCGGCAGGCCGCCAGGGGGTGCGCTTGTCCTCCAGCAGCGCGCGCGTGTGCTGCCCCACGGCGGGGATCTCGCCATGGACCTCGGCGGGCGTCTCCGTCAGGCGCGCCAGGGGCCCCAGTTGCTTCATCGGCGGGCGCTGGCGCCCGGTGTCCCCGTAGAAGCCGAGCACGGCCTCCATGACGGAGGTGGCATTCTTCAGGGTGCCGCGCGGGTCGTGGATCTCCACCACGTGGCCGTTCTGGATCAGGTCCGGATCGTCCAGCGCCTCCTGCGTGGTCTGGTAGACGGTGGAGACCACCCCACCGTTGGCGACGAAGATCTCCTGCCACTCCGCCGCGGTCTTCTCCCGCATGCGCTGGAACATGCGGTCACGGAAGGCCTCGCGGACCTCTTCCTTCCACATGGCCGGGGAGCCTTCGTGCTCGCCGTCCGCGTAGATCTCCACCAGGTCGGCGGCGGCCACGAAGTTGTCGAAGAGGTGCTGCAACAGGTTCCCGAGTTGGATCCACTTCCCGTCCTTCGCCATGACGGGCTGGTAGTTGATGGTCGGCATCCGCCCGGCGGCCGCGGGGATCGCGTCCAGGCTCCACGCCTCCGGGTTGCGCTCGCGCAGCGAGGCCATGGCGAGGCCGGCGAGGTCGTACGGCATCAGCCCCTGCAGCAGGCTGGTCTCCACGTACTGCCCGAAGCCCAGGTGCTCCCGCGCCAGCAGCGCCGCCAGCGTGCCCGTCACGGCGGCCTGCGCCGCGGCGTGGCTGGCCACCTCCAGTGCCGCGAACTGCGGCCCGGGGCGGGGCGCGGTGCCCTCGAAGGCCATCATGCGGCCGGCCTTGGCGGCCACCACGCCCTCGTAGCCCGGGTAGCCGACATAAGGACCGTACGGGCCGAAGCCGGAGATCTGCGTGTAGACGATGCCGGCGTTCTGGTAGGCGAGCACGTCGTAGTCGCAGCCCAGGTCTACGGCCTCGTGGGCGCGGAAGGAGGTCACCACCACGTCGGCCGTCTTCACCAGTTCGAAGAGGCGCTGCTTCTCCACCTCGCGCTTCAGGTCCAGTTCCATGCTTTTCTTGCCGCGCAGCCACATCGGCGCGCCGGCCAGGAACCGGAACGGGTCGCCCCCCGGCCGCTCCACCTTCACCACTTCCGCCCCGAAGTCGCCGAGGATCATCGTGGCGATGCCGCCCACCGGCCCGTTGCTCAGGTCAATGACGCGCAGATCGTCCAGCGGGCCGGCCATGGGAAACTCCTCGCACAGTGCCATCCGAAGCCGCGGGCAGGCGTGGCCGCAGCGCATACCGGTTGCATGTTATGGGTATGGAGCAGCGTGACAAGCGTCCGCACGGGACACCGCACCCGTCAGCGGAGGGCCGTCACCATCGCTGCGCCCGGCTCGCGTGACACGCGCGCGCCAAGGTCGGCCGTGACGCCCTGGAACGCTGCCCGGGCGGCGTCCTCGCCTAGGGCCACCACGCCGCGGCTGGCGACGCGCGCGGCGTCCCCGGCATGCGCGGTGGTGCGCGCCTCGCGGAAGCCGGCGCGCAGCAGCGCCTCCGCAAGCCAGGAGGGCGTCCAGCGCCGCAACTCCACCACCGAGGACGCGACCGCGAGCGGGGCCAGCCGCTCCAGGATGCGCTCGCCCAGGCCGTCCGAGGCGTCCGTCTCGCCGTACACGCGGCGCGCCTCCGCGCTCGCGACCAGCGCCTCGGTGTGTTCGCGGCGGGCCTCGGGTGTGTCGGGGAGGACCAGGACGTACCGCCGCTCGCGAGGCGGGTCCTGCGTGCGGCGCGCGTACGTGAAGAGCAGCGAGTCATCCCCCTCGGTGAGACTCACGGTCTCCAGTTCCGGATCCGGCAGCGCCCACACCTGCGACTGCACCCGCAGCACCCCACCGGGGCGCAGGACGCGTGCCAGTTCACGCATCGCATCCTCCGGCGCCTCGCACTCCTCCAGCGAGTGCGAGGCGACCACGAGGTCCATCGACGCATCGCGCAGCGGCAGCGCCGCGCCGTCCCCGGGGACGAAGGCTGCGTTCGACACGCCCAGCCGCCCGGCGTTCTCCCGGCAGACGCGCACCCGCCTCGGCGAGGGGTCCACCCCTAGCACGCGCGCAGCGGGCAGCGCCGTCGCCAGCGGGATCGAGGGCCAGCCGTCGCCGGGGCCCAGGTCCAGCACGCGCGTGCCGCCCTCTGGCAGGTGCGAGGCGAAGTCAGCGACCAGCGCCGCGTACGCCCAGTGCTGCTCCCGCAGCGCGTCGTACGGGACGTCCACCGCCGGCAGGTTCCCGGAGGACCAGCGTGCAATGCGCTCGTAGACCCCTCGCGCGGAGGGCAGGGCCTCCGGCGGCACGAGTTCGCGCCAGCGTTGCTCGGTGGGGGTGAGAGGGTGCTGCAAGCGTCTGGCTCAATCGCCCGGATCGGCGGCGCTGCTGTCAGCGCGCTCCTCATGGAACGGGTAGAGGCGGAAGCCGGGCTTGCGGAAGTGCGGGAACGACTCGTAGAACGGCATGGCCTCGTCCTCGCTGAGCAGGTCCACGCGGTCGCCGGCGGCCAGTCGCAACCCCTCCGTGACGAGCCGCCTCGCGACACCCTGCCGGCGGTACGCGTGGTCCACTGCCATGCTCGCGAGGAAGGCCTGCACCTCCCCGTCGCCCAGCATCTGCGCGAAGCCGACCACGGCCTCACCGTCCAGCGCTACCACCGTGGTGACCCCGGGCGCGGTGAGGACTCGCTGGGCACGGGCGTGGTCCTCAGGGAGGGAGGGCCAGCCTTCCGCCTCGCAGAGCCGGATGATCCCCGCCAGGTGCTCCGCGCGGTAGCGCTCGATCTCCACCATCGCCGGGAGTGTAGCCGCGTCCGTTCCACCGTCCGACCCGAGGCGCGTCGCGCCCCGTCCTGCGCGGTCCGGCCCCCGCTACTTCCTCGATGGCGTCATGGCCACGCCGACGCGGACCACCAGCGCGCCGAGCACGGCAGCCGTGCTGGCCACGTAGAGCCACCAGGCGGCGGCAGTCGCGGTGTCCGTGCCCGCCGTCCAGCCGTGGACGAGCGCCAGCACCGCCACGCCGAAGGCCAGGCCGTGGACGGCCCTCCAGGCCTGGAAGGAGATCCTCGTCCGCCACCAGGAGGAGACCGCGATCACGAGCAGCGCGAGGAAGGCGACGGTGCCGAGCGCCACGGGACCGGTGAGGCGCGCCGAGGCGAACGGCACCAGCGCGGCCCAGGGCGTGACGCCCGACTCGGCGTGGAAGACCAGCGTCGCCACGTGCAGCACGCTCGCCACCACCGCGGACAGCGTCCACTGCTGGTGCAGGTCCATCATCGCCTTGCGAGGGAGCAGCCCGCCCGCGCCTTTCGAGGTGATTGCCAGGCCGAAGAGGACGGACAGCGCCAGCGCGGCATAGGCCAGGACCCCGAAGGCCCTGCCCGCCCACCACAACACCGGTTGCTCGGCCGTGGTGAGCGATTGCCACAGCGGCACCGCCGCCAGGGCGGCCAGCGCGCCCAGTGAGGCCATCAACACCGCCCGCACCGGGGCGGGCAGGGTAGCGACGTTCACTTCAACCACCGTTCCATCCCGGGTGTCATCACCCAGTGGTCGTCCTGGTCTAGGAGGGCATCCGCCCCCAGGGCAGCCAGGCCTGCAAGACCCAGGCGCGGCTGCGCCACGATCGCCGTGGCGAGCGCGTCGGCGGTCGCAGTGTCGGCCGCCACCACGGTGGCGGTGCGGACGCCGCCGCGTGAGGGGAGCCCGGAGCGCGGGTCGATGACGTGGTGCGCGGCGCCGTCCTCGTTGCGCCAGCAGCGGCGCGCGGTGGACGAGGTGGCCACGGCCGCCCCGTCGAGCGCCACGGCGAGCCCGTCACCCACTCCCACTGCCCAGGGAGTGCCGTCCGTTCCCACGCCGCAGCCGCGGATGTCGCCCCCGCCGTCCACCAGGTAGTGGTCCGCTCCCGCGGCGGCCAGCAGGCCGGCGGCCAGGTCGACCGTCCAGCCCTTCGCAATGCCGCCCAGGTCCAGCAGGCCCGGCCCCGCGAGGCGCACGCGCTCGCCCTCCACGGTGACCAGCGGCCCATCCACGGCGACGCCGGTGGGCGGCAGCGCGGGCGGGCGCCCGGCAAGTTCCTCGAAGGTGCGGTCGTAGCCGGCGGCCAGCAGGGCGGCGCCCACACGCACGTCGAACGCCCCCAGGGTGATTCCCTCCAGTTCCAGGCCCCGCTGGACCACGGCCGCCAGCCATGGATGCGAGGATTCCCGGTCTCGGTTCAGGACGGTCAGGGCGGAGTCCGGTCGAAAGCGGGAGAGCACCGTCTCCGCCTCGTGGACCGTCGCCTCCGCCTGCCGGAGGTCCACGCCGCCGGAGGCGGAGAGCCACCAGTCCGTGTTCATGGCGCGGAACTCCAGGGTGGCGGGCCGGGCTGCGGCGCGGGCCGCTCGTGCGGTCACGATGCCCTCGAACGGCGGACCACCACCACGCGCCGCGGTGCAGACGCCGGGGCGGCCTGGAGTGACGTCCCGGCCTCGGCCGCGGCGGCGGCCATCGCCGGTGGCGGGGTGGGGGCGGCCCACGGCGTCAACGCGTAGGGCGCCGCGACCCGCTGGGTGGTGGAGACCTCCTCGAAGGTCGTGCCGCCGGTGTCCGCCCGGACGATGCCAAGCCACGATGCCGTCAGCATCACCGCCGAGCCGGTCACGACGGAGAGGTTGACCAGGGTGCGGCGTTCAGAGGTGCCGGCCATGACTACTCATCGTCCTCGTCGTGGTCGTCACGGTCCCGCCGCTCTCGCCGCTCGTGGTCGTCGTCTTCGTGGTCGTCGTCTTCGTCTTCGTCGTCATCGTCATCGTGGTCGTCGTCCTCGTAGCCACGGGAGGGCTCATCGACGTACACGTACTCCACCTGCTCCCCGGCGGCCGGCAGCAGTTCCTGTCCGTCCGAGGGTGCGATGGGGCTCGCCGCGTCCACGCCCGGCCAGGGGAGCGAGACCGGGGCGTCCTGCGTGGCTGGGATCTGCACCTCCGCCTGGGTCTGGCCGCCTTCCGCGGCGCCGGCGGACCCGGGGAGCCCCACGGTGGTGCCGGCGACGACAATGACGAGGGCGGCGACCGCAGCGCCCGCGATGCTGTATGCGAACCCAATAGACCTGGGCATGGCAGGCCTCCTTCCACTGGTGGGCTGCTTCCGCGTCCCATGCTGACGCGGCGTGGTTGGGCCATCCTGTGAGGACGCTGTGAATCCTCACATCCGGGCTCACACGGACTTCACACACTTCGCCGCTACGCTGCGGCGGAGGTGGTTCGGCAGGTTGGCCCCATGAGAGTGCTGGTAGCCGAGGACGACGTCCGCCTGGCCCGCATCGTGAAGCGCGGGCTGGAGGGGGACGGCCATACCGTGGACGCGGTACACGACGGCGATGCCGCCGCTGCCGCGGGCACGGATCCGGACTACGACCTGCTCATCCTGGACGTGATGATGCCCGGCCTCGACGGCTTCGAGGTCGTCCGGCGGCTCCGCGACCGTCACGTCTCCACGCCCGTGCTCATGCTGACCGCGAGGGGTGAACTCGAGGACCGCGTCCGTGGCCTGGACAGCGGCGCGGACGACTACCTGGTCAAGCCCTTCGCCTTCGAGGAACTCTCGGCCCGCGTGCGGGCGCTGGGGCGGCGCTCCGCGGTGCAGCAGCCGCTGCTGGCCGCGGGCGACGTGCAGATGGACCTGGTGCGGCACCAGGTGCTGGCGGACGGGCGGGCCGTGGACCTCTCGCCCACGGAGTTCCGGCTGCTGGAGACGCTCCTCCGGAACGTCGGCCGGGTGCTCTCCCGTCAGAGCCTGCTGGCGCGCGTCTGGGGCTATGACGACGAGCCGGAGTCCAACGCCGTGGACCTGTACGTCCACTACCTCCGCCGGAAACTGGGCGCGGCCGTCACGATCACGACCGTGCGTGGCGTGGGCTACCGGCTCGAGGATGACCGGGCCGGAGGGCGTGAGTGATACGCCGTGCGCGGCTACGCCTGGCCCTCTGGTACGCCGGCACCTTCCTGCTGATCCTGGTGGTGCTGGGGGCCACCGCCTACTGGTCGCTCCGGCGTGGACTCGCCGCTGACGTGGACCGCTCCGTGGAGACCGTGGTCCAGGGATGGCTGGCGACGGAGCCCTCGCTGGCCCTGCTCTCGCCGATGGACCTGGACGAGGACGACGAGCGCGCTGACGTGTTCCTGCTGGTCTTCAGCCGTGACGCCACGTTGCTGGCCAATCCCAGCCGCGTGGACGCGGAGGAGTTTCTGGAGGAGGGCCTCGTCCGCCGAGGCCTCCAGGGTGAGACCTGGGACACCTTCCGCGAACACGGCGACCGGCTCCGGGTGCTGGCCGCGCCCGTGATGGAGGACGGCCAGGTCACGGGCGTGGTCATCGGGGGGCGCAACCTGGCCGCCCACGACGAGCAACTGGCAGCACTGCTCACGGCACTCCTGGCGGCCGGCGCGGCCGGGGTGCTGCTGGCCGCGCTGGCCGGCTGGTTCTTCGCCGGCCGCGCCCTGAGGCCCATCGAGGTGGCCTACGAGCGTCAGCGGGCCTTCGTGGGGGATGCCTCGCACGAACTGCGGTCGCCGCTGGCCGTGATCCGCGCCTCGTCCGAACTGTTGCTGCGAGAGCCGTTGCCGGCGGGGCAGCGGGAAGCCCTCCAAGAGGTGCTGGACACTTCCGTGGAAGCCTCATCGCTGGTGGACGACCTGCTCACGCTCGCCCGCCTAGAGCGAGGGGAGGCCCCCGCGACGGTGGAGGACGTGGACCTGGCGCTCGTGGTGAGTGCCGTGCTGCAACAGGTGCGGCCGCTCTTGGACGAGCACGAGTCGGAGGTGCTGAAGGACGTGCCTGCGGGGCTACGGGTGCGCTTCGCGGAGGGCGATCTCCGGCGGGTGCTGCGCGCCCTGCTGGAGAACGTGGTGGCCCACACGCCGCCGGGGACGCCTCTAACTGTGTGCGCCTGGACGCACGGGGGCGAGGTCACGCTGGCCGTGCAGGACTCCGGCCCCGGGGTGCCGGAGGGCTCATTGCCCTCGATCTTCGAGCCGTTCACGCGCGTCGAGCGCGCGCGGACGCCCGGGCACGGTCACAGTGGCCTGGGCCTGGCCATCGCCGCACGCCTGGCCCGCCGTAATGGAGCGGGCATCGAGGCGCGCAACCGGCCGGAGGGCGGGATGGAGGTCCGGTTGATGTTGCCTCGTGCGCCGGGGGGCTAGGCCGCGTGCAGGCGGGCGCTCGACAAGGGCGGCCGTCACACCGGCGGGCCGGCGTGTACCCGCGCCAGCAACGCCTCGTGTGAGCCTCGGAACCCGTGCAGGCTCTCGAGCCACCAAGTGACCCCCGCGTCTGCGTACTCGCGTGGGCGGCCGCGGTCCGCCGCCTCGGAGTACCCGGTCATCGCCACCTCGAACGGGTCGGATGACGTGCGCGCGCGTTGGATGCGGGTGACCTGTCCCTCGATGTCCTCCGGTGCGAGGCGCATGCCCTCGATCTCCACACCACCGACGATCCAGCCGTCCCAGCGGGCGGCACGGCGGAGCGCGGGAGGGCTGTCCCCGCCGATCCAGATGGGGATGCGGGGACGCTGCACCGGTTGCAGGCCAAGGGCTGCGCCGCGAAGCGAGAAGTGTCGCCCCTCGAACGAGACGGGCTCACCAGACCAGAGACGGGTCATGATGTCGAGCGCTTCGTCGGTCACCTGCGCACGGACGGCGGGATTGGACGCTTCCCCGAAAGCCTGGTACTCGGCAGGGTCCGCGCCCAGGCCTGCGCCAAGCGTGACGCGGCCGCCACTGAGCAGGTCCAGCGTTGCGAGCGTGCGGGCGAGGACCTGGGGGCGGTGGCGAGGAATTGGAGTGACGGCCGTGCCCAGGCGGATGCGTTCCGTCGCCTGTGCGACCGCGGCGAGCGCGATCCACGGATCGCCGGAGGTGTACGCGGGATCTGCCGGGATCTGGTCCCAGAGGAACAGCCCCTCCCAGCCGGCACGTTCCGCGGCGACCGCGAGTTCCACGATGGGCTGGGGGTTGCGGTACTGCCCGAGGTTCACGACCTCGACGGCGAAGTGCACGGTTTCCCTCACACGAGAGGCGCCCCTGCGATCCGCAGGGGCGCCTCTCGGCTTCGCTCGCTAGTCGACGCGGGCGGTGGCGTAGCCGGTGACCACCGCCGTGCCGTCCTGGTTGGACGTCACGATGTCCAGGTCCACCAACTTCTGGCCGTCTTCCTCGCGGATCTCCTTCACCGTGGCCTTGGCCGTGAGCGTGTCGCCCGGCCAGACCTGGGAGACGAAGCGGACGCCGTACTTGGTGAGGCGACCGTCGCCCACCCAGTCCGTGAGCATGCGGCCGGTCATGCCCATGGTGAGCATGCCGTGGGCGAAGAGGCCCGGGTAGCCCGCGTTCTTGGTGAAGGTGTCGTCCGTGTGCAGCGGGTTGTAGTCCCCGGAGGCGCCGGCGTACTGGACGATCTGCGTGCGGGACAGGTCGTAGCAGACCTGCTCCTCGTGGGTGTCGCCGACCTTGAGGTCGGCAGCCTTGAGAGCCATCGTCGTCCCCCTAGCCCTGCGTCGCCGGGCGCTCGGTGCGGACACCGACCGAGCGAGCCGTGATCACGAGGTTGTTGTCCTGGTCGTAGTACTCCGTGATGGACTCGGAGAACTGCAGTTTGCCGGCGCGCCGGCCCTCTGCTTCCCAGGACTTGCCGGGCTTGGTGACGGAGTGCAGGACCATTCCGGGGACCAGCGGACGGTGGTACTCGTAGTGCTGCTCGGCGTGCAGGCCACCACCGCCACCACCACCGCCGCCACGGGCGCCCTCGGGCGCGGGCTCTTCCGGGGCGTTGGAGCCGGTTGGGTTCTTCCCGGAGCCGAACCAGCGCTTCCCGATCTTGGGGCGCAGGAAGTAGTTGGGGTCGAACTGCGCGGACGCCTGCACGAAGGTGGGCGGGGCAATGATCTGGCCCGGCTCCGTGTTCTTCGCGTGCTCCGCATCGTAGTAGATCGGGTTCGCGTCACCGATTGAGCGCGCGAACATCATGATGTGCCCGCGCTCGATGGGGAATTCATCGGCGGCCATCTGTTCCTCCTTCACCGCTGCGGTACGTCCGCATCCCCCGTCCGGGGGACTGTCCTGCCGTCCGCGCGCGCAGCGTAGCGAATCCGGCAGCACCCCATCCACCCGCCCCTGCATCGGGCCGATTACAGGAGGGGGGCAGAGACGGCGACGGCCGCCCCTTGTGGACGGCCGTCATCCAACGAGCGCTGGGCTTCCGCCTACTCGAGGGCGCCCACCTCGCGGAGCAGGGCCAGCGTGCCCTCCAGGTCTTCGAGGTCGTCCAGGTCGATGTCCGGCGGCTGGATCTCGTCCAGGCCGGGGAGGTCCGCGTTGGCCGGGACGGAGGCCACCACGGGGTACTCGTAGGTCTCCTGGGCGAAGTACTGCTGGGACTCGTCCGAGAGCAGGTACTCAAGCAGGCGCTCGGCGGCGTCCTGGTTGTCAGAGGAGGCCAGCACGCCGCCCCCGGCCACGCCCACGAGCGAGCCGGTGTCTCCGGCCGCCAGGTAGTGGTTGCGGGCGGAGAAGGACTCGCCGCGGTCCGCCAGGAAACCGTGCAGGTAGTAGTGGTTGACCAGGCCCACCTCCACCTCGCCTGCGGCAACCGCCTCCACGATGCCGGAGTTGTTGCCGTAGGCCACCACGTCGTTGGCGATCATGTCCTGCAGCCACGTGCGGGTGGTCTCCTCGCCATGCTGGAGGCGCATGGCGGTCACGAAGGCCTGGAAGGAGGCGTTGCCGGGTGCCCACCCCACGCGGCCGCGCCACGCCGGGTCCGTGAGGTCGAAGACGGAGCCGGGCAGGTCAGCCGGCTGGAGCGAGGTGTTGTAGACCAGCACGCGGGCGCGGCCGGAGAGGCCCACCCAGCCGCCGTCGTCCGAGCGCCACCGCTCGTCCACCTGGCCCAGCAGGTCTTCCGGCAGCGGCTCGAAGAGGCCGGCGTTCTGCACGGCGCCCAGGCCGCCGGTGTCCTGCGCGATGAAGACGTCCGCAGGGCTGTTGCTGCCTTCCTCCAGGATCGTCGTCGCCATCTCCGTGGTGGAGCCGTAGCGGGCCTCCACGGTGATGCCGGTGTCCTCCTGGAAGCGCTCCAGCAGGGGGCCGATGAGTGTCTCGGACCGGCCGGAGTAGACCGTGACGCTCCCGCCCGGTTCGTCGCCGCCGCAGGCTGCCCCCACGAGCAGGGTGAGGATCAGCGCTGGTGCCGCCGCCCAGTGCCAGTTCAGTGAACGCATGCGTCGCCCTTCCCACAGTGCCGCCCTTGCGGGCGTGTATTTGCGCAGTGCAGGCTGGAACAATGAGTTAGTAGAGGCTAAGTGTCAAACGATGCGAACACTGATATGGCGAAAGAGCCCCCGAATCCGGGAGAAGCGCCGTACCCAGGCCGCGTCCGGGGGCTAGAAGATTGCGCCGGTCCGGATCGTGCGCTCGATGGCGTACACGACCAGCAGCACCGCGATGATCGCGAGCCACTTCCAGTAGTACGGGCCGGGGTCTTCCAGGAGGTTCACGGCCTCAGCGTAGGTGCTCCGCCACCTCACGCGCGAGCGCCAGGCTTGAGGTCAGCCCAGGCGACTCGATGCCGCCGAGGTGGACGTAGCCGCGGTCGTGCCAGACCAGGAAGTCCGCCTGCTCGCCACCGGGTGTCTGCAACTTGGGCCGGTAGCCCACTTGGCCCGGGGCGATCTGGTCGTCCCGCAGACCTGGCAGGAAACGCTGGCCGGAGGCGAGGAAGCGAGCGCGCACGGCGGGCTCGCCGGGGTTGCGGTAGTCGAGCGGCAACGCCTCGTCCATCCACTCCGCCGCCGGGCCCAGGTGGACGCCGCCGTCCGTGTCCACCGTGAGGTGCAGGCCCAGCCCGCCCGCGGCGTGCTCCGGCAGGGGGTACACGGGCCGGGAGACCCGCCGCGCCACCTCCGGGTCCACGATGTCGTAGTACACGCCGCGGTTCACCCGCTGCCGCAGCACTGGCACAGCCACGCTCTCGCCCCCGCCGTCCGAGGCGTACCCGCCATCGAGCGGGTAGCCGAGGAGCGCAGCGACCTCGTGCGCGCGCAGGCCGGCAGAGTTCACCACCGCGCCGCAGCGGAGTTCAGACTCCGTCCCCTCGGCGTCCCGCAGGTTCAGCCGGAAGCCGCCGGCCTCGCGCTCCAGCGCGGTCACCTCGTGGTGCGTGACCACCAGGGCGCCGTGCTCGCGGGCGGCGGACTCGTAGGAGCGGGCTAGCGCGAAGGCGTCCACCACGCCGGTGCTGGGCGACCAGATCGCCTCTACCACCGGTACCGCCGGCTCCAGCGCGCGCGCCTCCTCGCCGGTCAGCCGCTGCACGCCCCGCGCCTCGTTGGCTGTGGCCTGCCGCAGCACCTCGTCCAGCCCGGGGCGCTCGTCCTCGGTCAGCGCCACGATCAACTTGCCGCAGCGGAGCACGGGGACGTGGTGCGCGTCCGCCCACTCGTAGAGCAGCGCGTTGCCCTCCCAGCAGAGGCGGTGCTTCAGCGAGCCGGTCTCGTAGTAAATCGCGGCATGGACCACCCCGCTGTTGTGGGACGAGGTCTCCCGCGCGATGCCCTCGTGCCGTTCGAGGACCACCACCGAGGCGTCGCGCGCCAGCCGCTCCGCGACTGCCAGGCCCACCACGCCGCCGCCGATGACGGCCACGTCCGCGTCGTGCGCGCTGGAGGGGTGCGAGCCACTGGTGACCATGGGCCGATGATCCCACACCTGCGCTTCGGCGGCGTGGGCCTGAGGTGGGGCGCGATGCTCCACGGTTGCCCGGTGCCATGCGTGCGGTATGTTGAGAGGTAGTCCGTACTGACCACCGAGCAGTGAGCGGGCTAAGTCCCGGGCAACGATGCAGCGAATCGCCCGGGCTGCCGACCTGGACCGCGGAGCGCGCGTGACCACCCTCCCCCTCCCCCGGAACCTACTGGCCAGCGACGCCTCCCGAGCGCGTCCCGGGGCCCTGCTCGTGGTCTGCGGCGCGCTGGTGGCGCTGCTCTGCCTGATCCCACCCGCGTACCTGGTCGTCCGTGCCGCCGGATCCTGGGGCGCCGCCGCGGAGACGATCCTGTCGCCGGCGACCATGCAGGTCACGGTGCGGACCGTGCTGCTCGCCGCCACGGTCACCGCCGCCTCGGTCGCGATCTCCCTGCCCATGGCCTGGCTGGTGGAGCGATCCGACCTGCCGGGGCGGCGCGCGCTGGGCATCCTGACGGCACTCCCACTGGCGATCCCCTCCTACGTGGGCGCCATGGCCTTCATTGCCGCCTTCGGGCCGCGAGGGCTCGTCCAGGGCTGGCTGGAGCCGCTGGGCGTGGAGCGCCTGCCGTCGATCTACGGGTTCCCCGGTGCCGCCGTGGTCCTGACGCTGTTCACCTACCCGTACCTCTATCTGCTCCTGCGTCCCGCGCTGGCCGCCGCCGACCCGCGCGTGGAGGAACTCTCGCGGACGTTCGGGTTCGGGGGGTGGACCACGTTCCGGCGGGTCGTGTTGCCCTCGCTGCGCCCCGCCATCGCCTCCGGGAGCCTGCTGGTGGCGCTGTACGTCCTGTCGGACTTCGGCGCACCCACGCTGATGCGCTTTTCCTCCTTCACGCGCGTGATCTACATCCGCTACACCAGCACGTTCGACCGCTCCACCGCCGCGGCGCTGGCGCTGGTACTCGTGGCGCTCGCCCTCGCCGTGGTCGCACTCGAGGTCTGGGCGCGCAGCAAGCGACGGCTGGACGCCATCCGTGACGCCGGACGCCGCCCCGCGCCGGTCGCGCTCGGCCGCTGGCGGTGGCCGGCCTACGGCTTCGCCGCCGCCGTGCTGCTGCCGGCGCTGGTGCTACCACTGGGCGTACTCGGCTATTGGTTCGCGCGAGGGCTGGAGCAGGGCGTGGCGCTACGCGGCGCGCCCTCGCTCATCGCGGACTCCGTGACCGCGGCCGGCCTCGCGGCGGCGGCGGCCGTGGTGGTGGGCCTGCCGGTGGCCATCCTGTCGGTGCGGTACCGGTCCTGGTTCAGCCGCGGCGTGGAGGTAGCGTCCTTCACGGGCTACGCGCTGCCGGGCCTGGTGGTCGCGCTGGCGCTGGTCTTCGCCGCGGTGCGGATCTCCTGGCTCTACCAGACGTTGCCGCTGCTGGTGCTGGCGTACGTCCTGCTCTTCCTGCCGCAGGCCACCGGTGCGATGCGCGTCTCGCTGGAGCGCGTGCGGCCCTCCATGGAGGAGGCGGCGCGTGGCCTGGGGCGGCGGCCGTGGCAGGTGCTGGCCACCATCACGCTGCCGCTGGCCGGACGCGGGATGCTGGCCGGCGCGGCGCTGGTGTTCCTGACCACCATGAAGGAACTCCCGGCCACCCTGATCCTCTCCCCCACCGGCTTCCACACGCTGGCCGCGCGCACGTGGAGCGCCAGCAGCGAGGCGCGCTTCGGCGAGGCGGCCGGTCCCGCCCTCATCCTGGTCGGGCTGTCCGCCGTGGCGCTGGTGGCGTTCCGCCTGGGTTCGAGCGCGTCCCGATGACCGACGCCGCCCCGCGTTTCCCGGACCAGCCCATCGCCGTCCGGGCGGAGGGCCTGGCGTGCACGGTGGGCGGCTTCGAGGCGGTGCGCGACCTGACCCTGGAGGTCGCCGCCGGCGAGTTGTTCGCCATCCTGGGGCCGTCCGGCTGTGGCAAGACCACCTCCCTCCGGCTCATCGCCGGCTTCGAGCGGCCCACGCGCGGGCGGCTGACGCTCTTCGACGAGGAAGTCGCGGCGCCCGGGCACTTCGTGCCGCCCGAGAAGCGCCGGGTGGGCATGGTGTTCCAGGACTACGCGCTGTTCCCGCACATGAGCGTGGCGGAGAACGTGGCGTATGGCCTGGCTCGGTCGGCCGAGCGCGATGCGCGCGTGGCGGAGGTGCTGGAACTGACCCGGCTGGACGGCCTGGGGGAGCGCGACGTCCACGCGCTCTCCGGCGGTGAACAGCAGCGCGTGGCGCTGGCAAGGGCGCTCGCCCCCGGGCCGCGCATCCTGCTGCTGGACGAGCCGTTCTCCAACCTGGACCAGGCACTGCGCGCGCGGGTCCGCGGGGAATTGCGCGAGATCATCAAGCGCGCCGGCGCCACGGCCATCATCGTCACGCACGACCAGGAGGAGGCGCTGTCCGTGGCGGACCGCGTTGCCTTCATGTGGGGCGGCCGCGTGGAGCAGGTGGCTACGCCGGACGAGATCTACACCTCGCCGGCCACGGTGCATGCGGCCGACTTCATTGGCGACGCCAACATCCTGCACCTGCCGGCGGAGCGTGGTCGCGTCCGTATCCCATTCGGCGAACTGGATGCGCCGGAGGGCGCTCACGAGGTGGCCGTGGTGATCCGGCCCGAAGACATCCAGATCCTCCCCGGCGGGGTGTACGGCCAGGTCATCTCACGCGAGTACTACGGCCACGACCAGGTGCTGCACGTCCGGCTGGAGGACGGCCTGGTGCTGCGCGTGCGAGTGGCCCCGCACGAACGCCTGGGCAGCGCCGGCCCGATCTCGCTCGGGCTCCGCACGGAGCCGCTGGTGCTGGCGGTGGATGCGGACGCAGCCACGGGCGCCTGAGCGCAGAGCCGGCCGAGTCCTCGCTCGCACGGTGGCCTGACGTACGATCAGGCGATGCCCAGCGCCAAACAGCCCCACGCCACCACGCGGCCCACGCCCACGGTCACGCCAGATCGCGTGGAGGAGGCCGAGCAGCAGACCGAGCCGCTCTGGCACCTGGTACTCCTGGACGACAACGACCACACGTACGAGTACGTCATCGAGATGCTGGGCGCGCTCTTCGGCTACAGCCAGGAGAAGGCTTTCGCGCTGGCGCGCCTGGTGGACACGCAGGGCCGTGTGACCCTGATGACCGGCCCCCGGCCGGAGTGCGAGGCCAAGCAGTCGCAGGTCCACTCCTACGGCGCGGACCCGCGCATCCCCACCTCCAAGGGTTCGATGACCGCGATCCTGGAAGAAGCCGCCTAGCCCGGTCCCTTGTCCCCCCTGGCGTAACAAAGTCATATCATGCGTGATGCGGGGATCACTCGGGGCTCGTGGAGGGCTGGCTATGAACCTGGAGACAATTGAGATCGCCTACCTGTGGGCGGTGCTGGGCGGCGTGCTCTACTTCGCCATCGGCTGGGCGTGGTATTCGCCGCTGCTGTTCGTGAACCGCTGGCTGGCTGCGCAGGGGCGCACCATGGAGTCCACGCAGGGAGAACAGCCGGACCCAGTGATGCTGGGCCTCAACCTGGTGGCGAGCATCATCATGGTGCTGGTGATCGCCGCCGTGTATGAGTGGGCCGGCGGTGATGGGCTGGTGGACGGCATCGTCGCGTCGCTCGTGGTGAGCGTAGGCGTGGTGGCGATGGAGTCCGTCAAGGGCGTCGCCTACTACAACAACTCCTGGACGCTGTACCTGATCAACACGGGGTACGCTGTCGTTGGCCTGGGCGCCGCGGGCGCGCTCTATGGAGCGCTCGCCTAGCACGCAGCCCGACCCGGCCAGGTCGCGGATCGACCGGCGGATCGAGGGCAACTCGGGCGGGGAGCCCTCGATCCGCCGGCCGCCCGCATACTCACTCGGGCTCGCGGAGCCCCTCAGGCGATCGAGACCAGGCGGTCGCGCGCCTCCTCCACCAGCACGCGCTGCCCGAAGAGCAGCATGCGGTCGCCCCGGCGCAGCACCGTGTTGCCGTTGGGCACGATGTCCCCGTCCACGCGTTGCAGCAGCAGGATCAGCACGCGCTCCGGCAGGCGCAGGTCGCGGATGGTGCGGCCCTCCAGGCTGGAGCCCACCGCCACTTCCGCGGTCATCCGCCCGCCACGCCCGGCCTGCAGCACCGTGGAGAGCGTGGGATCACCGATCACGTCCACCATGGCGGTGGCGAGCGTGTCCACCTCGCTGACGACCATGGCTCCGGCCTGCTGGAAGGCGTCCACCGCACCGGGCTGCCCCACGCGGGCGAACAGCCGCGCCTCCGGCGTGACGGTGCGCAGGTACTGGATGAAGAGCAGGTTGGACTGGTCGCGGTTGGTCGCGGCCACGGCCATCACCGCGTCACGCGCACCGTGGCGGTCCAGCAGGCGTACGTCCGTCGCATCGCCGTGGACTACGGTCAGGCCCTCCTCCGTGGCGATCTGCACGGTGTCCGGATCCTGCTCCAGCAGGACCACGTCCAGGCCGTCCGCCTCCAGTTGATGGGCCACCCGCCGGCCGAGCGCGCCCGCGCCCGCGATCAGGACTCGCATCGCCTTCACCCCCAGTAATCGTGCCACCCACTCCGCGTAGGTGGACTGCACGGCCACGGTCAGGAACACCGTGAGGAACACCAGCGCGGCCAGCACCGGCCCGCCCTGGTCCTCCCCCAGTTGCCGCCCCGCGAACGCCGCCAGCGCCGCCGCCACCACCCCGCGCGGGCCAATGGCGCCCACGTACAGGCGTTCACGCCAGGAGAGGTCGGACCCCATGGCGGACACTCCGACAGCCAGGGGCCGCACCAGCACCATCAGGAGCACCACCACCAGCACGCCCACGGGCCAGAGGCCGGCCATGACGCCCAGGTCCACGGTTGCCGCCGCCAGCACGTAGATCGCGCCGATGATCAGGAGCGACAGGTCATCCTCGAAGGAACGGACGGCCTCGGCGTGGGGGACGCGCATCCATGCCAGGGTGACGCCCATGGTCGCCATGGCCGTGAGTTGGGAGTGCTCCAGCATCGAGGCGCTCAGCGCGTAGACCGCGACCGAGGCGCCGAACAGCATCAGCACCACCTCCGTGGGCGTGATGCTGCGATTGAGCCAGAGCACCCCGCGGATGGCTGCGGCGCCCAGCAGGCCGAAGGCGATGCCCGCGGCCAGCCGGGTGGGGATGAAGACCAGCGGGTCCGGCTGCAGGCCGCCCAGCACCGCCTCCAGCACCACCACCACCAGGATCGCGCCCAGCGGGTCGATCAGGACGCCCTCGCCCAGCAGCACGGCGCGCACACGCTCGTTCAGGCGGACGCGGCGCACGAGCGGGCCGATCACCGTGGGGCCCGTCACGGTCACCAGCGCGCCGAAGAGGAACGCCGTGGACCACGGCAGCACGCCCAGCACGCCGGCCAGCAGGCCCGCCAGGACAAAGGTGATCGCGAGGCCCACCGTCAGCAGGTTCCGGACCACGCGCCCCATGCGGCGCAGGTAGTCCACGTCGATGGCGAACGCGCCCTCGAAGACGACCAGGCCCACCAGGACCTCGAGCGTGGTGCCGAAGATGGGCTGCAGTTCGTTCGGTTGCACCACGCCCAGGACGGACGGCCCCGCGGCGGCGCCGATGAGCAGGTAGATCAGGATGGGAGGCACGTAGAAGCGCTTCGCCACCTGGTTGGCGACGGCGATCCCGAACCCCACGACCCCCAGGGCAGCGATCGCTGCGTGCTCCATGCGCCCTCTTCAGGCCCCCCGGCCGCACACCATCATGCCGGGGTGGCGCGCGGCGGGCGACCGCGACCGCACCGCAACGCGTGTCCGGCGGGGATCGCCGCCTAGCGGCCGACGAACTTGGGCGGGCGCTGCTCCAGGAACGAGGCGCGGCCCTCCGCGACGTCTGCGGTACCCCGCAACTGGCCCTGGGCGGACCACTCGAACTCGATCTGGGACTTCAGGTCCGCGCCCCAGGCGTGCCGGACCTCCCGCTTCATCCACATCATGGAGAGCGGCGCGCCCTGCACCAGTTGGCCCGCGACCTCGAAGGCACGCTCCAGGGGGTCCTCCACCAGTTCGTTGCCCAGCCCCAGGGTGAGCGCCTCCTCCGCGAAGACGTCGCGGCTGGTGTAGAGCAGTTCCAGCGCCCTGGCCGGCCCCACCACGCGTGGCAGGTGGTAGGTCATACCGCAGTCCGGGCTCAGGGCACGGCGCCCGAAGACGGTCACGAAGCGCGCCTGCGGGCCCAGGTACCGGATGTCGAACGACAGCGCGAAGGCGTACCCCGCGCCGGCGCAGACGCCGTTGATGGCGGCGATGGTGGGCTTGTCCAGGTTCGGCATGGCCAGGCCGATGGTGGAGATGCCCATGGAGTCCGTGGGCGAGGCGTCCGGCACGCGCTCCGGGTCCGAGGGGTTCCGCTGCGCCAGGTCCGCGCCCGCGGAGAAGCCGCGCCCCTCGTGCGAGCAGACCACCACGCGCACGTCGTCGTCCACCTGGAAGCGGCGGCCCAGTTCCACCACCTCCCAGAAGGTCTGCGTCCGCAGGGCGTTCAGCACCTCCGGGCGGTTGATGCGGAAGTGGCCGATGCCGTCCTGCACCTCCACGATCAGGTCTTCGAAGTCGTCGTAGCGGATGGCCATCGTCGCTCCCTTGCGCGCTACCCCACTGCGCTCCAGCGGTTCTAGCACACGGCGGGCACCAGCGAGAACAACGAGGGCGGACGGACAGCCGCCAAGCGGGGCCGCTGGTAGAGTGCGGCCTTCGGAGGTGCGGGGTGGAGGCACTGGAGTACGTCCTGCTGGTGGCGGCGGCGTTTGCCGCGGGCGCGATCAACGCGGTGGCCGGGGGCGGTTCGCTGGTGTCGTTCCCCGCGCTGGTGGCGGTGGGCTACACGCCCAAGGTCGCCAACATCACCAACACCGTGGCGCTCTGGCCGGGCTACATCGGCGGTTCCATTGGCTATGCGCAGCAACTGCGCGGCCAGGAGCGCCGGATGCTGCTGCTCACGGCTCCCAGCATCGTGGGCGCGATCCTGGGCTCAGCCCTGCTGCTGCTGACCCCGGCCGAGTCCTTCGAGGCGATCGTCCCGTTCCTGATCCTGTTCGCCGCCGGCCTCATGGCCGCGCAGCCGCGCATCACCGCCTGGGTCGCCCGCCGGCGTGACGGCAAGGCGGCTGGGGACGCCAACACCGAGGTCATCCTGAGCGTGGGCCTCCTGGCGGTGTACGGCGCGTACTTCGGAGCCGGGCTGGGGATCCTGACGCTGGCGGCGCTTGCGATCCTGCTGCCGGACGACCTGCACCGCTCCAACGCCCTCAAGGGCATGCTCTCCGCGATCATCAACGCCGCGGCGGTTGTCTACTTCGCAATCTGGGGGCCGGTGGAGTGGGTGCCCGCGCTCGTGATGGCGGGGGCGGCACTGGCCGGCGGATACATCGGCGTAGGCTGGGCCCGACGCCTGAGCCCGTCGCGCCTGAGGGTGGGGATCATCGTCTACGCGGTAATCGCGGCCGTGGTGATCTTCTTCACCTAGTGCTCCCAGACCAGCGCTCCCAGGCCTAGGGCATCCAGCGCGCGCTCGGCGCTAAGAGCCGCCCCGGACCAGCGTCACGACCACGAAGGTGGCGTAGCCGGCGAGCAGCAGGGCGCCGGCGAGGCGGGAGACGCGGTAGCGCGGCCAGACCAGCGGCACCAGGATCACGGAACTGACGATCAGAGCCGGCATCTCGAACCGGTAGAGGATGCCCGGCACGGGGACCTGCGTGATCACCGCGCCGGCGCCCAGCACGCTCAACAGGTTGAAGATGTTGGACCCCACCACGTTGGCGACCGCGATCTCGTGCTCGCGGCGGATCGCGGCCACCACGCTGGTCGCTATCTCGGGCAGGCTCGTACCGACCGCGACGATGAGCACGCCGATCACGAACTCGCTCACGCCGACGGACTCCGCGATGGACGTGGCGCCGTTGACGATCTGGTCCGCGCCTACGGCCAGCGCCACCAGGCCCGCGATCACCATCATCGCCTGGGTCATGAGGCCCCCCGGCGGTTCGTCCGACGGCAGGTCGGCCTCGGCCTCCGCAGCCGCGGCGGTCTCCGGGAACAGGCGGGGCGAGAGGATGGTGAAGGCTGCCAGCCCGGCGAGCATGATGGCTCCGTCGATGCGGGAGAGCAGGCCATTGGCCGCGAATATCAGCGTGGCGGCCGTGGCGCCCAACAGCACCGGGATCTCCCAGCGAATCAGGCGGACGTGCACCAGCATGGGATTGATGACGGCAGCCAGGCCCAGCACCAGGAAGACGTTGGCCACGTTGGAGCCCAGCACGTTGCCCAGCGCCACGCCAGATGACCCACGGATGCCGGCCGTGACCGTGACTACCAGTTCAGGGGCGGAGGTCCCGAAGGCCACGATGGTGGCGCCGATGACCACGCGGCTGATGCCGAAGGTCAGCGCAATGCCCACCGCCCCGCGCAACAGCACGTAGGCGCCGCCCAGCAGGGCCACGGTGCCGATGGCGATGCGGATGAGGTCGAGCAGCACGGGGCGAGCATCACCGGCAACGGCCGCAAACACAACTCTGCCGCGCGGGGCCCTCGCTATCATCGGGGACGCAGCAGCCAGGAGCGCCACCATGCCCAACCGCCGAGCCGCCATCGCGCTGACCGACGACGAGCAGCGTGAACTGATCGCACAGGCCCGCATCCTGCAGGTCGCCAGCCTGAACGCGGACGGCCGCCCCCACCTGGTGCCGATGTGGTTCGAAATGGACGACGAGGGCGTCATTGTCTTCACCACCTACGGCACGTCCCAGAAGGTGGTGAACCTGGAGCGCGATCCCCGGGTGACGGTGCTGCTGGAGGCCGGCGACGCCTACAACCAATTGCGTGGGATCTCGATCGACGCGCGCGCCGAGGTAGTGCGCGATCCGCAGGTCACGGCTCGCACGCTCGCGCTGGTGGGGGCGAAGTACGGCGACCGCCCGCGCCCGCCGCGTCCGGAGACGCCGCCTGACGAGTCCTCGCTCCCCTCAGCGGCGTTCAAGCGCGTCACCGTCCGCATCCACCCGGAGCGCACACGGACGTGGGACCACCGCAAGATGGGGTAGGCGCTTTGGTCGGGCTCATGCCGCCTCGTCAGCCGCGCGCCACCACCGAGGCGCCCACGCGCGAGCGGGCCGCGCGCAGCCTCCAGGAGACGCTGCCGCCCTACGTCGTGGTGCTGCACAACGACGACCACAACTCGATGGACCACGTGGTCTACGCGCTGCTCACGTCCGTCCCGGAACTGGACGTGGAGCGCGCCGTGGAGGTGATGCTGGCCGCGCACGAGCACGGCCGCGCCGACGTGATCACGTGTCCCCTGGAACGCGCCGAGTTGTACCGAGACCGCCTGGAGGGGCACGGCCTGACCGCCACCATCCGCAAGGCCTGACTCAGGCCGGCGTGGCGGCCGGAGTGGGCTCGATGGGCACGGGCCGTGCGGGGCGAGGTGGCTTGCGGACGAACATCACCACCAGCGCAGCCACCAGCCACAGGATGCCCACGCCCACGAAGACGCCGTTGTAGTCGCCCACCGTGTCCCGGTAGGTGGCAACGATCAGGGGCGAACTGGCGCCGATCACCAGGGAGATCGGCATCGCCACGCTGCGGACCGAGCCGAGGTAGCGCCGGCCGAAGTACGAGCCCCAGATCGTCTCCTGCAACGGGATCTGACCGCCGAAGCCCCAGCCCATCATCGCGTAGCCCAGCACCAGCAGCGGCACAATGTCCGAGGTGGCAGCGAACACGATGATCACCATCGCCACGCCGGACTGCGCGAAGCCGATGGCGGCGGCAATCTTGGGTTCCATGTGGTCGGTCGTCCAGCCCCAGAAGGGCTTGGAGATCAGCGCCGGGAAGGACATCACCGTGGCCATGGCGGCGGCAAAGCCGGGGCTGAAGCCGTTGTCGCGCAGGAACGGGATGGACTGCACCAGCATCACCTGGATGCCCACGCCGCCGAGGCCGAACGCGAGGACGATGAGATAGAGCGCCTTCGTACGGAGCGCCTCGCGGCGGGTGAACGAGTTGTCGAAGTCCGCCTGCGCGGCCGCGCCGCCGCCGGAGCGCACCTGCTCCTCGTTGAGGCCGTCCGGGTACCAGCCGTAGTCCTCCGGCTGGCGGCGCATGATCAGCGCCACCGGTAGGATCGCCCCCATTGAGATGAAGGCCAGCACGCGCCAGGCATCCTGCCACCCGAACTGCTCGATGAGGATGGTGGCGACGCCGGGGAACATCATGCCCGCCAGCGACACCCCCATGGAGGAGAAGCCGATCATGCGGCCGCGCTTGGTCACCCACCACTTGGACATGGTGACGTTGACCACTAGGTTGCCAACCAGGGCGGCGCCCATGGTGAACATCACGCCGCGCAGCAGGATCCACTGCCACAGTTCGGTCACGGAGCCGGCGAAGAAGAGCGCCGCGCCCAGCACCAGCATGCCGGCGAACATGAACCGGCGGCCGCCGTGCCGGTCCACGGACGCACCGATGAAGAAGCCCACCCCGGACATCACGAAGCGGCTGACCGTGGTGGCAGTGAAGAACTCGGACTGCGTCCAGCCCAGCGACTCCGTCATCGGCGTTACGAACGGGCCGACGACGGACGTCATCATGCCGATGGTGATCAACTGGGAGACGAAGGCGCCGCCCAGGATCCAGTAGCCGTAGTAGAAACCGGGCCAAGGCGGTGGTGCGGCCTCCTGGGAGGGCGCGTCCACTCCACGCTCCGGCCGGTCAGCGACGGCCATGAATCCCCCCCGGGTGGCCGCGATCTGGATACGCCGCGTTATACGCCGTTCCTGACGTGAGCGTAAGGGTTGCCCGCCGTCCCCTGCGTGGGCGGCCGGTTGAGCGCTCGGTCGGCCCGTCGTCGGTCTGCTACGAGCGCGCGGGGCGGAGGACGCCCAGTCCCAGGGCAGATCGGCGCTCGTTCGCCGCGCGGAAGACTACCGGGTCGCCCTCCAGGAAGCGGCCCAGTGCCGCGGTGGTCAGGCCCAGCGCTGGGGCAGCCTCGGACAGGCGCCAGCCCGTCGCCTCCAGGACATCGAGGACCTCCGCCACCACCGAGGGGTACACGGGGTTGCGTTCGGCCACCGCCAGGCGGCCGCCCTGCATCCGCTCGCGCAGCGTAGAGGACGGCTGGTACGAGGTGAGGTCGACGGGCTCCCGCGCCGCGACGGCAAGGGTCACGCGCAGGCGGCGCAGCGCGCGGGCGCGGTTCTCGTGCTGCGAGCGGGACTCGAAGGCCATCGCCTCCAGCCCGGTAGGGCGGTGGCGCAGGCGTACGGCGGAGTCCGTCTTGTTGCGCTTCTGCCCGCCCGGGCCGCTCGCGCGGAATCGGTCCACCTCGCAGGTGGCGAGCAACTCGTCGTCGCTCATCGGCAGGAAGGAGCGCCAGCCCGGCATCGAGGGTGGGGTGGTCATGCGCTGAGGCTAGCGCGAAGCGAGTCTGCGCGCGGGGGACTGCCGCCAGCCTCGCCCGAGGCCGGGAGCGTCTCTACACTGGCGGTTCACTGCCCAGGAGGTTCCCCAGATGGCTCCCATCCGCGCCCAACTCGTCGGCGCCACCGGCTACGGCGGACTCGGCATCCTTGAACTGCTGCTCCAGCACCCGGAATTCCAGGTGGCCGCACTGGTCGCCCGTGACGACGCCGGCAAGCGCATTGACGAGGTCTACCCGCACCTGGCGAGCCGTTGCGACCTCGCGGTGCAGGGCCCGGACTCGGTGGGCATTGGCGAGGACTGCGACGTGGTGATCTTCGCCACGCCCGACCGCGTCTCCCAGCAGTACGCGAACGACCTGCACGCGCGCGGCGTCCGCTTCATCGACTACTCCGGCGACTTCCGCTTCACCAGCACGCAGGACTACGCCCGCTACGCGGATCGGCACCCCTCGATCGCGGACGCGGAGCACGCCGCGGCGGCGCTGCTGGGGCAGAACGCGTACGGCGTCTCCGAACTCAACGCCGAGGCGATCGCGGACGCGGCCATGGTGGGCAACCCCGGCTGCTTCGCCGTCGGCATCATCCTGGGCCTGGCGCCGCTGTTCGCGGACGGCCTGGTGGAGGCCGGGACCGTGCAGGTGGACGGGCTGACGGGCTCCAGCGGGGCCGGCAAGAAGCCCGCGCCGCTCCAGCACCTCTCGCATCTGAACGACAACGTGATCCCCTACCGCGTTCTGAACCACCAGCACGTGGTGGAGGCGGAGATGACGCTCGGCCGCCTCGGCCGGTCCTCCGGCGCCACCGTGGACTTCATCCCGCACCTGCTGGGCACCACGCGCGGCATCCTGAACACCATGCACCTGACAGCCACACAGAGCGTGACGCGCGAGGCACTCCTGGAGCGCTACCGCGAGTTCTTCGCCGGGCACCCCTTCGTGCGCGTGCTGGACACGCCGCCCACGCTAAAGGGCACGCTGGGGTCGAACTACATCGACCTCTCCGTGTTCGTAGCCGAGGGTGGCCGGCGCGTGGTGGTGATGTCCTCCATCGACAACCTGATGAAGGGCCAGAGTGGCTCCGCCATGCAGAACCTGAACCTGATGTTCGGGCTGCCCGTCACCGCCGGCCTGGACCGCGGGCCGCTCTACCCGTAGCCCGCCTGGCGGCGCCGCCCAGCCGCGAGCCCCCTCGAGGGCCTACGGGCCGTCGATGATCCGCGAGCGGGGCATGCGGCCGTGCCAGGCGGTGGAGCCCTTGGCGACTCCGTACGAGACCAGCAGGAGCGCCAGCGGCGCCAGCGTCACCACGGCGCTCACGCCGATTGCCGCCGCGGCCCCTCCCAGGATGAGCAACTGCGGGATGGCCAGGCCGTCCTTCAGCGCCCCCAGCAGCGCGAACACCCGCCCGTGGATCGCGACGGGGACGTACTTGCCGATGTAGGTCTGCGTGGCCGCCGCGGCGACGGTGATGCCGGTGCCCACCACCAGCGAGATCGCGGCTGCCATCTCCACCTCGTCACCCACGCGCGGGATGTCGAAGAGCAGCGCCCAGCCCAGCGCGTCCGAGACGCGGTCAACCTGGCCAAGGGCGGTCATCGCGATCGACACCAGGGTGAAGCCGGCCACGGCCACGGCGCGCTCCCCGGCGACGCGGATGGCGATGGGGGCGATCAACAGGCCGCCCACCACGCCCAGCGATGCGGGCGCGAAGACGTAGAACGTCAGCGTGGGGTCCACCTCCAGCACCTGCTTCACGTACTGCGGCCCCAGCGTGCCCAGCACCACGTTGATTGTGCTGGCCATGGCGGCGAGCAGCAGCATCCAGAAGGCCCCCGGTTCGTCCAGGAGCCAGCGGACGGCCTCCATGATGCCGAGTCGGCGGACGCGCTGGCGGTCAAAGACGGTGTTGTCCGTGTCCGGGCGGAAGCGCACCACGCGCAGCGCGGAGAACCAGAACATCAGCCCCGCCACGATGGTCACCGGGCGCAGCCCCCAGAACCGGACGATCGCGGGCGCCAGCAGCGCCTTGCCGCTGACTTCGCCCACGGAGGAGGCGAGCGACAGGAAGGAGTTGGCGGACGCCAGTTCCGCGTGGCTCGCCACCAGCGGAGCGGCGGCGGCCTCCGCCGGCTGGGAGACCTGGTGCAGGATGCGCACCAGGAAGAGCACCGCCAGCATTGCGATGAAGCCCGTGCCGGTCGTGGTCGGCACCAGCAGCGCCAGCGCCCCCATCGCGAGGTAGGCGCCCACCAGCGCCACGCGCTTGGGCATGGCGTCCGCCACCGCGCCACCCCACGGTCCCAGCACCACGCCCGGTAGCAGGAACGCCACGCCAATGGCCGCGGCCTGCATGGCGCTGTCCGTACTCCGGGCGCTGGCGATCAGGGCCGCATAGTAGAGCGCCTGCAGCGCCAGGTCCGCGAAGAACCGCGAGGCCAGCAGCGCCTGGAAGTGCAGGTCTCGCGCCACCGATCCGGGAGGCACGGCGAACCACAGCACCCGGAAGAGCCGGTCCTGGCCGCGGCTTACCGCGTCGTCAAAGCGACGAAAGGAACGTCCCGGAGGTTGGTCGAATTCCGGACCGAGTGCCATGCCGCAATCCTAGACCCGAACGGATCGGGAACCCTGCCGTTATACGTCTCGCAACCCGTCATGGCCCTCGCCTGGGGGCCCAGAGTTAGGAAGGACAAGATGCGACGCACCATCATGATGCGCCTCCTGCCCCTTGCCGGAGCAGTCGTGCTTGCCTTCGGCCTCGTCTCCAGCGTATCGGCTGCCCCCGTTCCCGCCCGGGCCGCCGTCCCTCTCACCACGCTGGAGGCGAGTCCGAATGCCGGCGCTGCCTGGTCCGTGCTGGAGCACCTGCTTGCCAGCGGACTGTTGCCCGCCCCGGCCGCGGAGGCCGTGGCCGGCGTCCTGCTGGACGCGGAGGGCCCCGACTCCCCGGATCGCAACGCCGTGGAGCCCAACGCCCTGGAACGCGACGCCCTGGAGCGCGAGCGTTCCCGCGAGGGGCATGGGTCTCCCAGCGGCGCGGGCCTGGTCTGCCGTCGAGTGGCCGCAAACCCGGACCTGGCGCCCGACGAACTGGTCGAGCGGTGCCGTGACTGGCTGGCCGGCAGCGGCGAGGGGCATGGCATCAGCCCTGCCGAAGCCTGCCGGCGCGTGGCCCAGTCTGACAGTCCGGCTCAGTGGCTCGTGGACCGCTGCCGCACCTGGCTGAACGGCCTGGACGACACGTCGGACGGCGCGCAGGCGTGCCGCCGCGTGGCCAATGCGGACGGCGTGGACGGCTCGCTCATCGAGCGCTGCCGCGAGTGGCTGCAGGGGCAGCAGGACGACGCCGTCGGCGTCAGCGCCTGCCGCAGGCTGGCCGCCGCGGAGGACGCGGATCCGGCGCTCGTGGAGCGCTGCCGGGCCGCCGTCGCGGACCAGGACACCCGCGAACGCCCGGAGCGCGAACGACCTGAGCGCGAGCGTCCGGAGCGCGCAGGGTCGGACCTCCGGGACGCGCGGAGCGCCCCGGGTGCGGTCCGGATCGGCCGCTGACCCACCGGCGTGACGGCGGCCGGGCGGGGGCTCACCCCCTCGCCCGGCCGTCGCCTCGCCGGCTTCGGAACGGCACTCTTGGAATGGAAGCCGGGAGCGGAATGACCGTCGGAATGGACCAGGGGCAGGATCGATGAGCGCGGTGGGCGTAACCTCACCCGTTCGTGGCGTCTTCGGGCACACTGGGGGCCCGCTTCTGCCTTCCTGGCGGGAGGCGAAGCCGAACGAAACGGGGCGGCATTCGTTGGATCAATCGGAAGCGCGGGAACGCGCCGTCCCCTCAGGGGCGGATGAGGATGCGGGGGTCATCCGTCCTCTAGTCGACCGCGCGAAGAGCGGAGATGCCGAGGCATTCGGCGCCCTCTACGACCGCTTCCAGCCCGAGATCTACCGGTACCTGGTCATCCGGGTCAGGGATCAAGATGTGGCTGAAGACCTGGCGCAGCAAGTGTTCCTGAAGGCCTGGCAGGCGATCCCCCGGTACGAACACCGCGGGGCGCCGTTCCGGGCCTGGCTCTACCGGATGGCGCACAACCAGATGGTGGACTACTTCCGCACCTATCGGCACACCACCGACCTGGAGGACGTGGAACTGCCCGAGGCCGCGGAGGCGGAGGGCCTGGTCCTGGCGGCGGAGATGAGCGAGGCGCTCCATTCCGCGCTCGACCGGCTCTCCGAGGATCACCGGCAGGTACTGGTGCTGCGCTTCCTGATGGAGAAGTCGGCACGGGAGATCGGGGAAATCATGGGACGCAAGGAGGTCACCGTCCGCGGCCTCCAGATGCGTGCGCTGCAGGCCCTGCGGCGCGAGATCGAATCGCAAGGAGGGTTGCCATGAGCGAACGCCTCTCCTTCGAGGAGATCCTTGACCTGTGCATCCAGGACGTGGTTGCCGGCGTGGCGACGGTCGACCAGTGTCTGGCCCGGCACCCGGAGCACCGCGCCCGCCTGGAGCCCGCCCTGCGGACCGCCTTCGACCTCTCCGCGTTGCCACGGCCGGCGGAGCGCCGTCCGGACCCCGCACGCCGCGAGGCGTTCATGGACCTGATCCGCGAGGCGCCACAGCAGGAGCCGCGGCGGCTGCGTGGCGGCCTGCGCCGCCCCGCCCTGCCCAGGATGCGCGCGCCCTCGTTCCGGGCGTGGGGCGCGGGCGCCTTCGCGATGCGAGCGCTGCCGGCTGGCGCGCTGGCGCTGCTGGCTGTGTTCCTGGTCTTCGGGCGCGGTGCCACGCCGGCGGCTGCGGCCACGCTCACCGTGTTCGCCGGCCAGGTGGAGCAACAGGTGGACGGCGCCTGGCAGCCCCTGGCGGACGGCGCCTCCGTCCACGAGGGCCTGGCGATACGCACGCTCTCCGGCGCGCACGCCCTGCTGACCTTCCCGGACGGCTCCACCGCGTCGCTCGGCCAGGGCACACAGGTCTCGCTGGCGCGCATCGAGGTGGACGGCCAGCGCCGCATCGAGATCGAACAGGCCGGCGGGCGCCTCTGGAACGACGTGGTGCCCGTGCAGGGCGACGACTCGTACCGCGTGCGCACGCCTCACGCGACGGTGGACGCCCACGGCACGGTCTTCGAGACCGTTGTGGACACCGACACCTCCGTGTCCACGGTGGACGGACTGGTGCGGGTGACCAGCGCCGGCGGGATCGTGGACGTGCTGACCGGACAGGTCGTCCGTGCCACCGCCGAGGAGATCGCGAGCCCGGAGGCCATCCCGCTCGTGGGTGAGATCACCGTGCGCGCACCCATGGCGGCAGCGCTCACCTCGACAGACGGCGCCGCCACCGGGCTGCTGCCCTCCGGCGTAGTCTTCCGGCAGGTGCCGGGCGTGACGACCACCGGCCCCGGCGAGCGCCAGCAGCACATGTTCGTGGGAAACATCACCCCGGGCGTCTACACGCTCTGGCTCCGCCGCTACGCGGACGGCGACGGGATCGTGGTGATCGAGACGCAGGCCGACCGGCTGAACGTCCCCGTCCCCGCCAACGTGCGTACCGCCCGCGTCCTGATCGCCATCGACATCGTGGACGGCGGCGTGTTCATGCGGGCGCTGGACACCGAGATCGAGACGGTTCCGGAGGCGGAGGCGCCGGCGGTGCGGGTGGTGCAGTCGCAGCGCACCCGTGCTGCGGTGGAACTCGCGGCCCGCGTCCAGTCCGCGGAGACAGCCACCGCCACGGAGGCGCCGACGGAGACCCGCACCCCGGCGGCGGCCACGCCCGCCGCCACCGAGGCGCCTACGGGTACGGCCACGCGCCCCAGCGGCGCCGCCACGGCCACCGCGGACATCCCCTGGCCGCTCGCACTGCGGGTGGCGCTGGACACCGCCGCCCGCACCCAGGACAACACCGTCCTGGCGCAGGTGCTTGAACGGGTGCTGGACGGGGACGACCAGCAGGACCGCGAGCGCCTGGACGCGCTGGCCGAGGCCATCCAGGATCCCGCTGACCGCGTGCGCGTGGTGGCGGTGCTGGCGATGAACGTCTCGCCAGACGTCCGCGATGAACTCGGCGCGGCCATCGAGGAGATGCTGGGCACGCGCGCCGGCACGGCGCTGCGCGACGGCCTGACGGAACTGTGGCTGGGCCTGGAGCAGGCACCGGCCCCGGATCCCACGTCGACTGCCACAGAGGAGGCAACCCAGGCGCCTGTCGCCACGGTAACGGCGACCCCTACGGCCGAACCGACCTCGGACGACCGAGGCGAGGACCGCGGTGGCGATGATGACGAAGACCGCCGCCGCGGGTTCCTGAACGAACTGCTGGAGCGCTGGCGAGAGCGCATCCGGGAGGGCAATCGCGGGCAGAGCGAGTCGACGGACTCGAACCTGCGGGCCACTGAGACGGACCGCGAGACGGTCACCGCCACCGCAACGCCGGAGCCGTCACCCACAGCCAGCCCCAGCGCGACGGTCGAGGCGACACGTACTCCGACGCTGGAGTGGTGGCGGCGCTAGCGGGACGGGCGAGGGGGCGGGCTACGCCTCGTTGGAGTGGGGGCCGCCGTTGCGCCCGATGCGCTCCAGGCCGTCCACGTCTTGCTCCTGCATGAACAGCCGGCGGGCGGGGTAGTTGATCGTGATGCCCTCTGCGACGAAGCGCGAGTGGATCCGCTTGATCAACTCATGGCGGAGCGCGAACGAGTCTGCCCACGTCTGGCAGCGCATCTTCAGCAGGATATCGATGTTGGAGTCGCCAAAGCCCTGGTAGGCGCAGACGGACTCGTGATCCTTCACGGTGGTGGGCCATTCGTCCCGCAGCGCGAGCATCACGTCGCGACAGACCTGCTCCACGCGGTCCAGGTCCTCCTCGTACGCCACGCCCACCACCACGCGGGCGTCCGCCTCCATGGCGGTCAACGAGTAGTTGGTGACGGTGGAGTCCGCGAGCGTGGAGTTCGGCACGATCACCACGTTGTTGTCGAACGAGCGGACGCGCGTGGCGCGCCAGCCAATGTCGTCCACGTAGCCGGTGGGGCCGCCCTCGATCTCCACCCAGTCGCCGATGCGGATCGAGGAATCGGAGAGCATGTAGGAGGAAGCGAAGACGTTGGCGAGCAGTGGCTGCAGGGCCAGCGCCACGGCCAGGCCGCCGATGCCGAGGCCCGCCAGCAGCGGGCTGATGGCGATGCCCAGCGTGTCCAGCAGGATCAGCAGCGCGGAGGCGAAGATCAGGATCGTCAGGCCGCGGCTGATGAGGGGGACCGAGCCCGGGTGGAGCCGGCCGGAGAGGCCCGGGCGTGCCACCTGCCAGTCCAGCACCTCCAGGAGCACGCGCCGGATGGCGATGGCCACGACGAGCACGCTGATCGCCACGGCCGCGCGGCGCACGGACGCGCCGTGGTCCGCGACGTAGGACACGGTGCCGGCGGCGGTCGCCAGGGCCCACACGGAGATCAGCAGTACGAACGGCGTCCGCAGGCGCGCCGCCAGGCGGTCGTCCAGTTGTGACTCCGTGGAGCGGGTGAAGGTGTGGACCACCCGGGTGATGGTGACGGCCAGCACCAGCGCGATGGCAACGCCGCCCAGCGCGACACCGCTGGCAATCGCCGTCTCCAGCCACTCGTCGCGCGTCAGGCCAAAGAGCAATTCGTCCACGGGGGGCATGCTAACCGAACACCTGCCGCAACCCAACCGTGATTGTCCCGGTTATAATCGCCACATGTTTGACACCATCGGCCGCACGTTCTCGCTCATCAAGCAGTCATGGCACGTCCTGATGCAGGACCGCCGGCTCATCCTGCTGCCGATCATGGCAGCACTCACCCTGCTGGTCGTCTCGGGCGCGATCGCGGGCCTGGCAGCCGGCACGGGCGCCTTCGATCGCCTGGAGACGGCGGTCAGCGGAGCAGAGACCGAGGCCACGGCGCTGGACTACGCGCTGGGCGGCCTACTGCTCGCTACCTCCTACTTCATCGTGATGTTCTTCAACGCCGCCCTCATCGCCACCGCCATGGAGCGGCTGCGCGGCCGGCCGCAGGGCATCGGCTACGGCCTGTCGGTGGCCAGCAAACACGTGCCCGCCATCCTCGGCTGGGCACTCATCGCGGCCACGGTGGGCCTGATCCTGAACGCACTGCGCGACCGCACGGACAATTTCCTGGGCCAGATCGCGGTGAGCATCGCCGGCGGCGTCTGGGCGTACATGACCTTCTTCGTGGTCCCGGTGATGGTCGTGGAGAACCTGGGGCCGATCGCCGCGATCAAGCGCTCCGGGGCGCTCCTGAAGGAGACATGGGGGCAGCAGTTCGCGGCGAACTTCTCGTTCGCGTTCATCTACATCGCGGCGGTGATCGTTGCGGTGATCCCGGCAGCGCTGCTCTTCGGCATCTCGCCCATCATCGGTATCGCCGTGGGAGTGCCGCTGGTGGCGCTGACCATGGGCACGGTGCAGGCGCTGGAGGGCATCTTCAAGGCCGCCCTGTACGACTTCGCCACCGGCTCCACGCCGCACGGCTTTGACCAGGCGACCCTGACGTCGGCGTACCGCGCCCTGTAGCGCGCGCGAAGCGTCCGCCCGACCGCAACGCCCGAGGGCTACCCCTCGGGCGTTCGCCTTCTTGCCTTGGCCGCCTCGAACTCCTCTGGCGTGTCCACGTCGATGAAGGACCAGCCCTCGGGGTCGGCAACGCGCCACTCCGCCTCCGGCAGGCGCACCATGCCTAGGTCTGCCGCCACCGCCATGGGCGCGCGGTCCCCGGCCTCCACGTGGGCGCGGAGGACCTCCAGGGCGTCACGGGCGAAGGCGGAACACAGCGGCTGGGGGCGTCCGTCCGCGATCGGCAGCATCCAGCGCGCGCCCGCCCGTACCCGGTCCGCGAGCAGACGCAGCAGCGTTGGCTGTAGGAACGGGTGGTCCACGCCGACCACGAGCGCCACCGGCGCGGAGGCGGCAGCGAGGCCGGTGGCCATGCCGAAGAGCGGGCCTTCTCCCTCCACCGGGTCTTCCACGATCACCAGGCTGCCGCGCGGCTGCACCAGCGGAAGCGCCTGCCCGGGTGCGCGGACGATCACCACCTCGCCCGCCACCGCCTCCAGTGCGGCGACCGTCCTGGCGAGCAGCGTGGCGCCGTCCAGCACCAGCGAGGCCTTGTCCCGCCCCATCCGCGAGGAACGCCCGCCCGCGAGGATGATGCCCGTGACCTCCGCCATGTCTGCCTCCATCGCACGCCGGCGCACCACGGCCGCATGCCCGCGGCATACCATCCTACGAGGACGGCCTCGCGGGGCCACCAGGAGGCGCCGATGGCCGAGGACCTCCCTCCCCACGCCACCCCACTCTGGGACGCCCTTGCGCTGGGTGACCCGCCCGCCGGCGCGCCGCCGGTGGTGGCCATCGTCGGCGGTGGCGGGAAGACCACGCTGCTCTACCGGCTGGGCCACGAGGCCGTGCTGCGCGAGCGCCGGGCGGTGCTGACCGGGACCACGCGATTCACACGCCAGGAACCGATGCCACACCTGATCCGCTGCCCGCAGGCGGAGATCCCCGCCGCGATCCTCACCCACTGGGACGCGCAGGGCGAGCGCGTGGACTGCGTGGTGGCCGCGGGAGACGGCGAGCAGCCGGCGGGCCGCCTGGACCCGCTGGCGGTGGACGTGGTAGCGGACATCGCGCTGCTCGCGGACGCCGGCCTGGTGGCGGTGGAGGCGGACGGGAGCAAGATGCGCCCGTTCAAGGCCCCGGCGGCGCACGAGCCCGTGATCCCGCCCTGCGCCACGCACGTGGTGGCCGTGGTGGGCGCGGACGCGCTGGACGCCCCCCTGGACGAGGCGCATGTCCACCGCCCGGAGCGCGTGCGCGAGATCCTGGGGCACGACCGCATCCGCTCCGTCGAGGACGGCGCCACCTGCGACGCGAGCATGATCGCTGCGGTCCTGGCGCACGACGAGGGCGGGCGCAAGGACGTGGGGGGGCGCGAGTTCTCCGTGCTGGTGAACAAGGCGGACATCGAACTCGAAGCCGCGGTGCGCCTCGCCCGGGCGGTCCACCGCGCCGGCGTCCCGCGAGTGGTGATCGCCTCCTTGCATGAGGCCGGCAACCCCGTGCGCGAGGTCATCGTGTAGGCCCGCTGCCCCGGCCCTACGCTCGATCAGGGCGTGGACACCACACCCACCCGGTCACGCGAACAGGAGGTGCCAGCCATGGCCACCAGCCAGGTGCAGGAGTTCCGCCGGCAGAAGGACGAGTTCTTTCGGGAGGATCCCGGCTCCCCCATCCCCCGCGACCAGCGCGAGTCCTTCAGGGGCCTCGCCTACTACCCCGAGCGTGACGACCTGGTCTTCGAGGTCCACCCGGTGCCCTTCGAGGAACTCCAGACCGTGGTGATGGACACCTCGGACGGCGCGCAGCGCGAGTACGAACGCTGGGCGCGCGCATCCTTCGAGGTGGACGGGCAGCCGGCGGCGCTCACGCTGTACCGCGACCTGGACCAGGGTTCGCTCTTCCTGCCCTTCCAGGACGCCACCAGCGGCCGCGACACCTACGGCGCTGGCCGCTACCTGGAAGTGCCGGTGCTGGAGGAGACGGAGGACGGCGAGCCGCTGCTGGTGCTGCTGGACTTCAACTACGCCCACCACCCGTTCTGCGCCTACAGCGAGCAGTACTCCTGCCCGCTGCCACCGTCCGAGAACCGCATCTCCGTGGCGATCGAGGCGGGCGAGCGCAACCCGTAGGACTGCGCCGACGCACAACGAGAGAGGCCCGCCACCTGGCGGGCCTCTCTCGTCTCGGCGTGCCGAGTGTTCAGCGCTACGCGCGGCCGCGGGCCGGCCGGCGACGACCGCCGGAGGCGGAGCGTCCCTCGCCGCGGGGCGCGCCATCCGTGCGGCGCTGGCCGCGGCCGGGCTGGCCGCCGCCGCCGCGAGGACGCCGGCCCGAGGAGCGGGGCGCCTCGGAGCGGTTGCCGCCCGGGATGCCGCGCGGGGAGGTCATGGGCAGGCCGCGGGTGGGCTCCCACTCGTCCAGGCGGCCCAATCGCGTGTCGTCCGGGTCCATCGGCACGATCGCCAGGTCGATGCCCGCAGCGCGCTCGATGGAGGTCACGTCACGCTCCTCCTCCGGGAGCACCAGGGTCACCACCATGCCGGCCTCGCCCGCGCGGGCGGTGCGGCCGGAGCGGTGCAGGTAGACCTTGTGGTCCTCCGGCGGGTCGAAGTGGATGACCAGGTCCACGCCGTCCACGTGCAGCCCGCGGGCGGCCACGTTGGTCGCCACCAGGATGGGCGCTTCGCCGCGCGAGAAGGCGGCCAGCGTGCGTTCGCGCTTGTTCTGCGACAGGCGGCCGTGGATAGGGGCGGCGTTCAAGCCGCTCTGGTTCAGTAGCCGCGCCACGCGGTCAGCGCCGTGCGTGGTCCGCACGAAGACGATCGCGCGGTTCGCGCCGGCGCAGATGCGCGCCGCCACCTCCGTCTTGGTGTCGCGGCGCACGCCGATGAAGCGCTGCTCCAGCGTGTCCACGGTCTCGTGGTCAGAGGGCACCTCGTGCTGCACCGGGTCGTCCAGGTACTTCCGCACCAGCACGCCCACCGCGCCGTCCAGCGTGGCGGAGAAGAGCAGCGTCTGCGGGCGGCCGTCGATCTGGCCCAGGATGCGCTCCACTTGCGGGAGGAAGCCCATGTCCGCCATCTGGTCGGCCTCGTCCAGGACCACCATGCGGACGTCCGTCAGCGTGAGTTCGCCGCGCTCCAGCAGGTCGTTCAGACGGCCGGGGGTGGCGATGACGATCTCCACGCCCTCTCGGAGGGAGCGGATCTGGCGGACCATGGACACGCCGCCGTAGATGGCGGTGAGCCACAGGCCGCGGGCCTCGGCGAGCGGCGCGATCTCCTCCGCGACCTGGTTCGCCAGTTCGCGGGTGGGGACCAGCACAATGGCGCGCGGGCGGCGGGAGCGCGCGCGCTCCATGGCCTCCACCAGCGGCAGGCCGAAGGCCAGCGTCTTGCCGGAGCCGGTCTGCGCCTTGCCGCACACGTCGCGGCCGGCCATGGCGTCCGGGATGGTCATCACCTGCACCGGGAACGGCGAGGTGATCCCGCGCGCGTTCAGCGCGCGGAGCAGGTCCGGGGCCACGCCCAGGTCAGCGAAGGTGGTGCCGTCAGCCGGCGGGCCATCCTGCGCGCCGTCCGGCGAGGTGTCCTGGGTGCGGTTCAGTCTTGCGTCAGCGGCCGCTTCCGTGTCAGCGGCGATGTCGTCGGCCTGGGGCCGGCGGCGGGTAAAGAGAGCCAAGCGAGGTCCAATCGGTGGGCCGGGAACGCCGAGGCGGGACACGCGGTTCGCCGCGCGCCACGAGACGGCCGGACGCCGCAGCCCTGCGGACGTCCGTAGGTTGATAGGTCTCAGAGACGGACACCCGGATGACCACGACCTCGCTCATTCGTGAGGAGGCTGGGAGCAGGGCGCTCTTCCGGGCTCGCAAGAATCGACGCACGCGAGAGAAAGAGATACGCGTCTGAGGGCTCGCGAGGACTCGATCCATCGCGAACACTGCATCCACCGTACGCACTTCTGACCGCACGCGCCATCAGCGAGAGCACTTACGGGCGTGTCCCAGCGGCGGAGGGACGGTACGCTCCCTCGCCAGAGCCGGAGGCACTCCCAGTGGAGCATCCGTGAGCGACGACCTCTTCGCCGGCACCGCCGAGTACTATGCGCGCTACCGCATGGACTATCCGGACGCCGTGTACGCCGAACTGGAGCGCGCCTTTCGCGTGGACGGCACGGGCGCGCTGCTGGACCTGGGGACGGGGACCGGGCAGATCGCGCTCCACCTGGCCGGCCGCTTCCAGCGCGTGGTGGCGCTGGACGTCAGCGAGGAGATGCTGGCGGAGGCGCGGCGCGTAGCCTCGCAGCGAGGCGTGACGAACGTGGAGTGGGTCCACTGCCGCGCGGAGGAGTTGGCGGCGCTGGACGGCACGCCGTACGGCGGCCCGTATCGGGTGGCCACGCTGGGGAGCGCCTTCCACTGGATGGACCAGCCGCGCGTGCTGGATCTGCTCCACGGCCGACTGGAGCCGAGCGGCGGCGTGTTCATCACCGCGCTTCCCGGCTTCACCAACCCGGACAACGTGCCGGTGGGAGACGAACTGGCGCGCGTGATGATCGAGGTGGTGCACCGCCACCTCGGGCAGCGCCGGCGGGCGGGCAGCGGCTTCTACGGCGTGCCGCCGCGACCGTGGGCGGAGTACCTGGCGGAGTCGCGCTTCGCGGACGTGGAGCAGGGCTGGCACCGCCTGGAGGCGGAGTTCGACCTGGACGGGATCGTGGGCCTGCTGTTCTCGACCTCGTTCGCAAACCCTCGGATCCTGGGCGACCGCCGCGAGGCGTTCGAGGCGGACCTGCGCCGCGCGCTGTTAACCCTGGAGCCCGGTGGCCGTTACCACAGGTCCTATGACGTGGAGTGGGTGCTCGCCCACAGGCAATGACAGAGGAGCACCCGATGCCCACCGCTGAGTCCCACGATGAGTTCTTCAACGCCAACCTGGCCCGCTGGGACGAGAGCGTGGCAATCCACGCAGCCTCCCAGGGCTACGACCTGGCGGGCTACCTGAAGGGCGAGAAGACGCTCTACCAGGTGGAGACGGACGAGGTAGGGGACGTCACCGGCAAGCGCATGGTGCACCTCCAGTGCCACTTCGGCATGGACACCCTGAACTGGGCCCGCCTGGGCGCCACCGTGACCGGCATCGACTTCTCGCCCTCGGCGGTGGAGCGGGCGCGGCTGCTGGCGCAGGAGATCGGCATCGCGGACGCGCGCTTCTTCGAGGCGAACGTGTACGACGCGCCCGCGGTGGTGCCGGAGCAGTTCGACATCGTCTACACCGGCATCGGCGCGCTCTGCTGGCTGCCGGACATCCGCGGCTGGGCGCGCGTGGTGGCCGCCCTGCTGGCCCCCGGCGGGTTCCTCTACCTCTACGAGGGCCACCCGATGCTCTGGGCCATGGACGACGAGCGCGAAGACGGCACCCTGGCCGTGCGCTACCCGTACTTCGAGGTCGAGCAGCCGATCACCTACGACACCGAGAACACCTACACGGACGGCCCGCCGCTCAAGAACACCCGCGGCTACGAGTGGAACCATGGCGTCGGCGAGATCGTGTCCGCGCTCATCGAGGCCGGCCTGCGCATCGACTTCCTGCACGAGCATCGGGACCTCGCGTGGCGCGGGTTGCCCTGGATGGAGGCTGCGGAGCCGGTGGCGGAGGGCACCTCGCACCAGCGGCGGACGCAGTGGCGGCTGCCCGCGGAGCAGCGCGACCTGCTTCCGCTGATGTACTCGTTGAAGGCAACACGGGAGTCGTAGAGACGGCCATCCGGGGTGGCGCGTCTTCGGGTACGCTACCCATCCTGGAGAGGACTCCTTGCTCACCTACGTCGTCCTGCTGGTCATCCTCCTGTTCCTGTCGGCGTTCTTCTCCTCCTCGGAGACGGCCTTTCTGACGCTCCAGCGGGTGCGGCTCGCGCACCTGGTGGAGGAGAAGGTCCCGGGTGCCGCGCGAGTAGCGGCAATCGTCGATCAGCCGCGCCGGCTGCTCTCCGCGATCCTGCTGGGCAACAACCTGGTGAACACCGCCGCCGCCGCGGTGGGCACGGCGCTGGCCGCGGAACTGTTCACCGGCGGCGGCGCGGCCGTGGCCGTTGCCACCGTGGGCGTGACCGTGCTGCTGGTGCTGTTCGGCGAGGTGGGCCCCAAGACCATGGCGCTGGCGCACAACTTCGGCATGAGCCGCGTCTACGCGTGGCCCATGGCGGGGTGGGTGTGGGCCACCCGCCCCATCACCATCGGCCTGGACGCGCTCTCACGCTCCCTCCTGCGGCTCGCCGGCGCCTCCGAGGAGCAGGGCGACGCCATCAGCGCCGCGGAGTTGCGCACGGCGATCCGCATGGGGGCGGAGGCCGGCTCCATCGAGTCGGAACGTGCCACGCACCTGCTCGGGGCGCTGACGCTCCAGAACCGCCAGGTGCAGGAGATCATGGTCCCGCGCATGGACATCGTCTCCATCGACGTGGAGCGCCCGCTGCCAGAGGCGGCGTACCTGATGGCGAACCACGGCTTCCAGCGCATCCCCGTGTACGAGGGCTCGGCGGAGGAGGTGATTGGCTACCTCCACGTCACGGACATCAACATGCTGCACGTGGAGTCCAAGCCGGACCCGCCGATCCGCGAGGCCATGCGCCCGGTCCACTACGAGTCGGAGCACGCCACCATCGCCCGCGTGCTGGAGGTCATGAAGGCCCACGCCTCCTACCTGGTGATGCTGGTGGACGAGTTCGGGGTCACCTCCGGCCTGGTCACGCTGGAGGACATCATCGAGGAGGTGGTGGGCGAACTGCGCTCGGAGAGCGGAGACGAGGACGAAGAGGCGCACGTCTCCGTGGACGGCCGTGAGACCGTGGAGGGCTCCCACCTGCTGGTGGACCTCTCCAACGAACTGGGCGTGGACCTGACGGACGTGGAGGCCAACACCGTGGCCGGCCTGATCCTGTTCCACTTCCAGCGCTTCCCGGAGATCGGCGAGTCCGTGGTGCACGAGGGCGTGCGGTTCACCGTGCTGGAACGGGACGAGCGCCGCATCACGCTGGTGGCCGTGGAGCGCACGGAGGAGGCCGCCTAGCGCGGCCTCCGGTAGACTCCGCCGTCCACCCCACCCACAAGCAGCGGAGGAAGCCGTGCCCGTCCAGGCCGTGATCTTTGACTGGGGCGGCACGCTCTCCAACTGGGCGCTGGTGGAGTTCCACGAGATCTGGCGGCTGGCCGCCCACCACCTCTCGCCGCACCTGGGCGAACCTCCGGAGGAACTGGAACGCCGCCTGGCGCAGGTGGAACTGGACGCCTGGGCCCAGATGGACCGCGACCACCAGGCGTTCACCTTCCGGGACCTGGTGAACCGCGCCTCCGTGGCCGTGGGCGCGGACGTGGCGGACGCGATCATCGAGGAGGCCTCGGAGCACTACCTCGGCTCCTGGCTGCCGCACATCGAACACGACCCGGAGGCCGCGCCGCTGCTGGAGGCGCTGCGCGGGCATGGCATCCGCACCGGGCTGCTCTCCAACACGCACTGGCCGGCGGACTTCCACGAGCGAATGCTAGAGCGGGATGGCCTGGCCCACCTCCTGGACTCCCGCGTCTACACCAGCGACCTGCGGGTTACGAAGCCCCACCCGGACGCCTTCCGGGCGGCCATGGAGGCGGTGGGCGTGGACGACCCCTCGCAGGCCGTCTACGTGGGCGACCGCCTGTTCGACGACGTCTTCGGCGCCCAGCGAGCCGGCATGCGCGCCGTCCACCGACCCAATGAGCACGTTCCCGGCTACGAGGTCTCCCCGGACGCTCGCATCGAGCGCCTCTCGGAACTACTCCCGATCGTGGAAGCATGGCACCGGGAGTAGGCACCGGGAGTAGGCACCGGGAGTAGGCACCGGGAGTGGCCGAACCACTTCGCCCAACACGACTGTGCTCACCGACCTCCTCGACCGATGGTTGAGGAGTACGCGGGGAGGCACGGATGCCGCTGCCGGTGATGCTTGGCCTGGTCGCGCTCGGCCTGACGGCGCTCCTCGCCGTCCTGGCCCTGGACGACATCACGCAGACGCGGCACGCCGTGCGGCGTGTCTACCCCATCGTGGGGCGCTTCCGGTACCTGGTGGAGAAGGTGGGGCCGGAACTCCGGCAGTACATCGTCACCAGCGACCTGGAGGAACGTCCGTTCACGCGCTCCCAGCGGGCGTGGGTCTACCAGACTGCCAAGGGCATCAACAGCGCTATCGGCTTCGGCACCCAGCGGGACATCTCCCTGCCCGGCGAGTACCACTTCCTCCCCTCCCCCTTCGCCACGCTCACCGAGGAGGCCCCGCGCGACGAGGACCTCCCGGTGATCGGCGCCGGCCGGCCGCGGCCGTTCGCGGTGACGTCCCGCATCAACGTGGCGCCCATGTCCTTCGGTGCGCTCTCCGCCTCTGCGGTGCGGTCGCTCTCGGCGGGGGCGAAGACCGCTGGCTGCTACGTAAACACGGGCGAGGGCGGGCTGTCCCCGTACCACCTGGAGGGCGGGGCGGACGTGATCTTCCAGATCGGGCCCGCGAAGTACGGCGTGCGCCACGCGGACGGCTCCCTGGACTGGGAACGCCTCCGGGAGATCGGCGCGCTGCCGCAGGTGCGTGGCGTGGAGGTGAAGGTGGGGCAGGGCGCGAAGCCCGGCAAGGGCGGCCTGCTGCCCGGCGAGAAGGTCACGGCGGAGATCGCGGCCATCCGCGGCATTCCGCAGGGACAGGCCTCCGTCTCCCCCAACCGCTTCACGGAGTTCGCCAGCACTCGAGAACTCGTGGAGTTCGTGGAACGCCTGAAGGCGCACGTCCCGGTGCCCGTGGGCGTCAAGGTGGCGGTTGGCGATCCTGCGCCGGTCCGGGAACTGGCGCGCATCCTGGCGGAGGAGGGGCGCGGTCCCGACTGGGTGTCCGTGGACGGTGCGGAGGGCGGCACCGGCGCGGCGCCCGCCTCGCTGGCGGACCACATGGGCCGTCCCCTGCACGATGCCATCGTGGCCGTGGACGACGCCTATCGCGAGGCGGGTGTGCGTGACCGCATTGTCATCATCGCCGCGGGGCGCATCATCACGGGCGCGCACGCCGCCTACGCCATCGCGCTCGGGGCGGACCTGGTGAGCGTGGCGCGCGGCTTCATGCTCTCCATGGGCTGCATCCAGGCGCTGCGCTGCCATACCAACGAGTGCCCCACGGGGGTGGCCACGCAGAGCCGCTGGCGGCAACGAGGGCTGGTGCCGTCCGAGAAGGCGCCGCGCGTGGCGAACTACGCCCGCGCCGTGCAGGAGGACCTAATGACTGTGGTGCGCTCCGTGGGGCTGACGTCCGCCTCGCAACTGCGGCGCGAGCACGTGGAGGTGGTGGTGGGCGTGGGCCGGAGCATGCGTGCGAGTGAGCTGTACCCCACCCCGCCCGGCGCAATGGAATTCGCGATCACGGCGGAGGAGCGGCGGACGGCCCTGCGAGTCGTCTAGGAGGCTGCGTCTGGCCGGTCAGCCCCAGACGAGCACGATCATCGGCGCGGCCACGGCCACGATCACCGCCTCCAGTGGGAGGCCGACTCGCCAGTAGTCGCCGAAGCGGTAGCCGCCCGGCCCCATCACCAGCACGTTCGACTGGTGGCCAATGGGGGTGAGGAACGCGCTGGAGGCGCCCACCGCCACCGCCATCAGCAGCGCGGGCGGCGGCTGGTTCAGCCCCGCCGCCATGCTCAGCGCGATCGGGATCAGCAGCACCGCCGCCGCTGCGTTGTTCACCACGTCTGACAGCATCATGGAGACGAACAGCACCAGGGCGACCACCAGGATCAGCGGTGCGCCCTCCGCACCCACCACCAGCAGGTCCGACACCCGGGCTGCAGCCCCCGTGCTCTCCAGCGCGCCGCCCACGGGCAGCATGGCGCCCAGCAGCACCAGCACCGGCCAGTCGATGGCCTCGTACGCCTCGCGCAGCGTGACCAGGCCCACAGCGCCCATCCCCAGCGCGGCCAGGGTCACCGCCAACTGGATCGGCAGCAGGTTCAGCACCGCCGCCGCGAGCAGCGCACCGCCGAAGATCACCACCGCCAGCAGCACACGGGACTGTCCGCGGAAGCGGATGCCCCGCTCCGCCAGCGGCAGGCAGCCAAGGAGCGCCAGCGTGGCGGCGGCCTCCTCTCGCGGCACCTGCAGGAGCAGCACGTCGCCCGGCCGGATCTCCACGTCCTGTAGTCGCAGGCGCACGGCGCCTCCGCTGCGTGCGATCGCGATCAGGTTCACCCGGAACCGCTCACGCAGGCGCAGCCCGGAGGCGGAACGGCCCCCCAGCAGCCCCCCCGGACGCACCACAACCTCCACCAACTCGAACTCGTCGGAGGCCAGCAACTCGCGGCCTTCCGCGCGCGCGATCTCCTCCTCGTCGGCCGCCTCACGCTCGGAGACCACGGCCAGGCCGGCGTCCGCCACGAACTCCGCCACGGTGTCCGCATCCGCCTCCACCACCAGCACGTCCCCGGGCGAGACCACCTGGAAGCCGGAAGGCACGGGCACCCGCCGCTGGCCTCGGATCAGCGCCACCACGCGGAGCGCTCCATTGGACTCCTCCAGTTCCATGATCCGCTTGCCGGCGGAGGACGATCCCTCGGGCACCTCCACCTCGGTGAGGTACCCCTCGATGGCGAACGCGGCCTCGTAGTCCTCGTCCCGCCGGGGGATGAAGCGCCAGCCCACGAGCGCCAGGTAGAGGATGCCGGCGCCGGCCACCGCGAGGCCCACGGGCACGAAGTCGAACATCGAGAAGCCCGCGAACTCATCGCTCCGCGCGCTGGCGATGATGATGTTCGGTGGTGTGCCGATCATCGTGATCATGCCGCCCAGCAGGGAGGCAAAGGCGAGCGGCATGAGGACGATGGCGCGAGGGTGCTCGGCGCGCCGGGCCACCCGAATGGCCACGGGCATCAGCAGGGCCAGCGCGCCCACGTTGTTCATGAAGCCGGACGCCCCCGCCACCACCGTGGCGTGGGAGGCAACCAGCGTCTCCGGTCGCCGCCCGAAGCGGCCGAGGAAGCGGGCGATCAGGTCGACCAGGCCGGAATTCTCCAGTCCACGGCTCACCACCAGCACGGCGGCCACCGTGATCACGGCCGGGTGGCCGAAGCCCGCGAACGCCTCGCCCCGCGGCACGATCTCCAGGACGGCCAGGAAGGCCACGGCGCCCAGCGCGACCATGTCATAACGGACGCGCCCCGAGACGAACGCCGCCAGCACCACCACCAGCGTGGCAGCCACGAGCCATTGGTCCATGACTGATGTGGAGACGTCCTGTGGGCCCAGCCCGCGCTCCTACCGACTGCCACCTCGAGGGCCGCTAGCCTACCATCGGGCTCCGGGACACGGCGGGAGCGACGCGATGTACGAGACCATCCTGTGGGCGCACGACGGCAGCGAACTGGCGGGGGAGGCCCAGCGGCACGTCCGCGCGCTGGCGGAGGCGTTCAAGTCCACCGTGATCCTCTGCCACGTGCTGGAGGTCACCGAGGGCGTGGGCGCCGGGGACGCCCAGCCCGCGGAGGGTGTGGCCTACTCCGCGCGACTGGAGGCGGCCGCGCAGGAACTCCGCGAGGCGGGCCTGGCGGCCGTGGAGACCGTGGTGCTGCAAGGCATCCCGGATCGCGCCCTGGTCGCGCTCGCCACCGAACGCGAGGTGGACCTGATCGTCATGACCACCCGGGGCCGTGGCCGCCTGGCTCGGGCGGTGATGGGTTCTGTCTCCGAGGCAGTGGCGAGGAACACTCCCGGTATCCCGGTGGTGGTGGTCCATCCGGCGGACTGACACTCGGACTCAGACCACGTCCCCGGGACGCTCCGGGGGCACGCCCCGCAGCGCGCGAGACCAACGCAGGTAGCGCCCCACCAGCACCAGTACGAGTCCCACGGTGGTGAAGTTGGCCACTCGTCTGAGCCAGCGGATCCCGTCATCGAAGTTGACCAGCGTCACGGTGACCGCCACGGCGATCCCCAGCAGGATCAGCGCCACGTCCGGGTAGCGGCGCAGCACCCCTCGCAGCCCCGGGTCGCCCTCGGCGGCCGCCCGGCGAAAGCCATGCCGCACCAGCACCACGCCCAGCGGCGCGAGCGCCACCAGCGCGGCGAGGTGCGCGAGGCCGAAGACGGCGGTCCAGTAGTCCGCGTCCACCAGCACGAGCGCGAGCGTGCTGAGCAGCAGCGCGAGCGTGACCTTGCCGGCCAGGCGGAAGACGCGGTCGGCGCGGGCGAGCGCCGGCGTCAGAGACCGCGCTCCCGGCAGAGGTCCTGGTCGAACAGGATATGGCCGGTGAAGTCGACGCCCTGCTGGCAGATCCAGACGGAGCCCTTGCCCATCTCCCACGCGCCCTCGAACTCCAGGTCCGGGTTCTCGCGGTCGTTGGTGGCGAAGATGTTGCCGGGCGTCTTGATGCGGCCCTGCGGGGAGAGCACGTTCACGGAGATGTTGGCGTCCTGTAGTTCCATGGCCAGGCCCTGCGAGTACCGCTCCAGCCCGGACTTCACCATCCCGTAGAACGCCCCGCCCTGGCGGCCAGCCTCGTAGGGGCCCGGGCCCGGGAAGACGCCCGCGCGCGACGAGACGTTGATGATGTGCCCGCGTCCAGCGCGCCTCATGTGCGGCAGGGCGTACTTGATGAGCAGCAGCGGGCCGCGCAGGTCGATCTGCCAGATCAGGTCCAGGTGCCGCTCCTGCACCGTCTCAATGGTGCCAGGCACCAGGATGGCGGCGTTGTTCACCAGGATGTCCACGCCGCCCCACTCGTCCACGACCTTCTGGACGCCGGCCTGGATGCTCTCCGGGTCCCGCATGTCCATGCGTACGGCCAGCGCCTCGCCGCCCTCGGAGCGGATGCCCTCCGTGACGCTGTGGATGGTGCCCGGCAGCCGCGGGTCCGTGGCCTCCTCCGTGCGCGCGGCCACACCGACCTTCGCTCCCGCGCCGGCGAGGGCCCGCGCGACGTACTCGCCGATGCCCCGGCTGGCGCCGGTCACAATCGCAACGCGTCCGTCCAGTGGTCCAGCCATGGCCTGCTCCTTCGCCAGCACCGGCGCCGTGCCGGGTCTCCAGGACGACAGCATACGACGGGGCGCAGAGCGCAGGCCGCCCCTACACTGCGACTCTCGAACGGAGGCCCGCGGTCATGGCATCCCGCCCTCGCGGCCTGGCGCAGGCGATGACGGCGCTGGCCTACGCGGACTACCGGCGCTTCGCCGCCTCCCTCCTCCTGACCTCCATCGGCCTGCAACTCCTCCAGGTGGCGGTGTTCTGGCAGGTCTATGAACTCACCGGCAGCGCGCTGCTGCTGGGCCTGACCGGCCTGGCGAGGGCGGCCCCGCACATGCTGCTCTCGCTCATGGGCGGCGTGGTGGCGGACCGCTTCAACCGCGTGCGCCTGATCCAGGTGGGTCAGTTCGGGAACGCCCTCCTGGTGGTAGTCCTCGCGGCGCTGACCATCGCCGGCAGCGTGGAGGTCTGGCACCTCTACGCGATCACCATCCTGAACAGCGCGCTGAGCGCTGCAACCGGTCCGGCGCGCACCTCGCTCATCCCCAGCCTGGTGCCGCGCGCGAACCTGGTGAACGCCGTGGCGCTGAACGCCACCATCGGCCAGGTCTCGCAGATCGTCGGGCCGGCCCTTGGGGGCCTCGCCATCGGGGCGGTGGGCCTCGGTTGGACGTACGCCCTCAACGCCGCCGCCTACCTGCTGGCGATGGTGGTGATCTGGGGCATCCGCACCAACGCGACGCCGGTCAGCACCGGCGCCAGCCCGTGGGCGTCGTTCGTGGAGGGGCTGACGTTCGTGCGGCGGCGGCGCGTGATCATCTCGTTGCTGCTGCTGGACCTGGGCGCCACCGTGCTGGGCTCCTATCGCGCGCTGCTGCCGATCTTCAGCGACCTGCTGGGCGTGGGCCCCACCGGATATGGCCTGCTGGGCGGGGCACCGGGCATTGGCAGTGTGCTGGGGGCGACGCTTATCCTGTCGCTGGGGGACATGCCCTACAAGGGCCTCTACACCGTGGCCGGGGTCCTCGGGTACTGCGTCTCGCTGATCATGCTCGCGCTGGCGCCGTGGTTCTGGCTGGCTCTGGTGGCGGGCGCGCTGCTGGGCGCGACGAACTCGATCCAGATGATCCCTCGCAACACCACGATCCTGGCAGTCTCGCCGGACGCCCTGCGCGGTCGCGTGGAGGCGTTCCGCAGCATGCTCGCGGGCGGTGGGCCCCCACTGGGGTACACGCTGAGCGGCGTGATGGCCGCGGCGATCGGCGCGCCGGCCGCCCTCGTCCTGGGCGGGATCGCCTGCATCGGCTTCGTGGGCTGGGTGGTGTGGTGGGACCCGGAACTACGGGAGCGCGGCCTCGGCACGCTCGTCGGGGAGCCGGTCGGCGCCGCGTCGGAGGGCGCTCGCTAGGCCGCCGCCGCGGCCGCCTCCCGGAGCCAGGCCAGTACCTCGTCGTCCAGGTCGGCGATGTCACGCACTTCGAGGTGGTGCATCCAGTGACCGTGCGCGGGATTCACCACTTCCTTGAACCGCTCGGAGTCGAGGCGCCGCGGCAGCGCAATGCTCAGCACCACCTCCGCGTCCGGGTTCGGTAGGTACTGCCCCGGTCGCCAGAGGAAGGCGAAGCCCCTCCGCCGTCTGAACGCGACCTGGCTCTTGCTGGTCCGGACCGTCAGGTCGGGCAGGTCGTCCAGCGCTCTAGCCACGCGCTCATGGACGGCGAGCCCGAGTGGGCTGTCCGCGAAGAACTCCTGCGGCCCCACCGGTCCTACCCGCGGGAAGCCGCGAAGAGGGGCAGTGAGGTCGTCTCGTGCTCCAGCAGCCAGCGCTTGCGCGCCAGGCCGCCGCCGTACCCGGTCAGCGTCCCGTTGGCGCCCACGACCCGATGGCACGGCACCACGATCACGATCGGGTTCTGGCCGTTCGCGGCGCCCACCGCGCGTGACGCCGAGGGCCGGCCAATGCGCTCGGCCACCCAGCCGTAGGAGCGCGTCTCCCCGGGGGGGATCTCCATCAACGTGGCCCACACGCGGCGCTGGAACTCGCTCCCGTGCGCGGCCAGCGGGAGGTCGAACGTCGTGCGTGCGCCCTCGAAGTACTCGCGCAGTTGGCGGGCGGCATCGGCGGCGCGGTCGGGGTCGCGGGTGGCGGTGAGCGCGGTGTCGCGCTCCAGGCGCTCGCGGGACCACTCGAAGGCGCGGACGCGGTTGCCCTGCTCGGTGGGCGCGGAGGGCCGCTCGTCTGGCAGGAAGTCCAGGCGATGGATGCCCGCGCGCGAGCCACCGATGAACAGCGGCCCCACGGGTGTGTCGATCACGTCAAAGAACGCATCCGTCCCGGGCATGGATGCCTCCGTCCGGAGCGCCGCCGGGTGACGGTGGCCGGCTGCTACTCCTCGTCGCCCCAGTCGCGGAGCAGGCGCGCCTCCTCCGCTTGCTGGCGGGCGGGCGTGTAGTCCGGCCACTGCTCCAGCCAGTTGGGGAGCACCAGGTTGTTCCGGTAGTGGGGCATCCCGCAGCCGCCGTTGTACGGCGTGCACTCGTGGTCCGGCTCCAGGTGCTCGAAGAGCCGGGCGCGCTGTTCCTCGTTCACTGGACCCTCTTCCGAGTGCAAATCCCACCAGCCGCTGAACGGCTCCATCGTACCGCCCTCGGGTGCTGCGAGAGAGAGGGCACGGGCACTACCCTGCGCACGGACGTGCCCCCGCGCCCAGCCTTTCCGCTCGTTGGCCGCAGGACTGGACGAAGGAGCAGCACGCCATGGGCCGCAAACTGGAGCGCCGTCTGACCGCGTACCTGGACGGTGCGGACCGAGACGACCAGCCGGAGAACATCCACACGGACGCGGTGGCGCGGGAAATGGGCTACCGCGGCGGCCTGGTCTACGGCACCACCGTGTACGCCTGGGCCACGCCGCTGATCCTCGAGGCGCTGGGCGAGGACTGGCTCCGCGACGGCTGGGCGGACCTGCAGGTGCGCCGCCCGCTGTATGCAGGCGACGACCTGACCATCCGGCTGGAGGAGGCAGACGGCGGCGCGTTCGAACTGAGCGCCGTCTGCGAGGACGGACGGCCTCGGCTGCTCGGGACGGTGGGCCGCGGCCGCGGCCCCTGGCTCGCCGACCACGTGCGCTCGCAGCGCCTGGAGGTGGAGCCGCACCCGGATCCGCGCCCCCGCATCACGCTGGATCTGCTCCTCGAGGCCAGGACCTGCCACGTCTGCAGGCAGAGCCGCTCGACCGCCACGCCCGCATGTTCAACGCCGCCACGGCCTACGAGCGCGGCCCCCTCACGTACCGCGGCCGGGAGGTGATGAGCCCCGCCGCGCTCACCGGCCGTATGACCTGGTACGTCCACTCCGCCTGGGACTACGCCGGCCCGGCGCTGCACACCTTCAGCAAGGTCCAGTACCTGGACGTGGCGGACGCCGACGAGGCGGTCAGCGTGGCCGCCCACTTCCGGGACGCCTTCGAGCGCAACGGCCACCACCACTCGGTCACGGACGGCGTGATCTTCGGCGCGGACGGGCGCGAGGTGGCACTGACGAGCCACGGCTCGATCTTCCACGTCGCGAAGCAGGAGGGACGGGGGTAGCGGGCCGGGCTAGTCGGGCCTGGCCGCGCTAGGAGAGCGTGAGTTCCTCGGGGAGGCGGAACTCCACCGTCTCCTCGGCCACGATGACCGGCTCCACCGTGGTGACGCCGCGCGCCCTCAGGTCCTCGATGATCGGCTCGAGCAGCTCGTCCGGCACGGACGCGCCGGCAGTCAGGCCCACCACGTCTACGCCCTCGTACCAGGCCGGGTCGATCTCGCCGATGCCGTCCACGCGGTAGGCGGGCACGCCCATGGACTTCGCCACCTCGCACAGCCGCACGGAATTCGAGGAGTTCGCCGAGCCGACGACGATCACGACGCCGGCGCGCTGGGCGATCTCCTTGACCGCAGCCTGGCGGTTGGTGGTGGCGTAGCAGATGTCGTTGCGGATCTGCGCCTGGGGGAAGCGCTTGCGGATGGCGTCGATGGTCTCGCGGGTGTCGTCCACGGAGAGCGTGGTCTGGGTGACCACGAAGACCGGGCGCGTCAGGTCGCCCAGCGCCTGGACATCGTTGGGGCGGTCCACCACGCGGGTGCGGTCCGGTGCCTCGCCCTTGGTGCCCTCCACCTCGTCGTGGCCCTCGTGGCCCACGAGCAGGATTTCGTAGCCGTCCTTCGCCGCCTTCTTGGTCTCCAGGTGGACCTTGGTGACCAGCGGGCAGGTGGCGTCGATCACCTTCAGGTTGCGTTCCAGCGCCTCCTGCACCACGGCGGGCGAGATGCCGTGCGCGGAGAAGACCACGCGAGAGCCCTCCGGGATCTCGGAGACGGAGTCGACGAAGACCGCGCCGCGCTCGCGAAAGCCGTCCACCACGTAGCGGTTGTGGACGATCTCGTGGAACGCGTAGACCGGCCCGTCCTCGCGGTCTAGGACCTGGTCCAGCACGTCAATGGCGCGCACCACCCCGGCGCAGAATCCCCGGGGCTCGGCGAGCAGGATCGTGTGCGGCATGCGTCGCCCTTCCTCGATCCCATGGTACCGAGGCCCGCCCGGTAGGGGCGAAGGGCAGCACCTCACACACGCACGAGGCCGGGCATACGCCCGGCCTCGTTTCGTGTCCCGTGCCCGCGAGGCTAGCCGCGAGGCAGCCCCAGGCCGCGGGTGGCGATGATGTTGCGCTGGATCTCGGACGTGCCGGCCGCAATCGTGGACGACACGCTCTGGAGGTAGGACGTGGTCATCGCGGAGTTCATGGCCGCTCGCTGGTCCTTGCGGTCCCAGATGTTCGAGTACAGACCGAAGATCCGCGTCCCCGTGAGGGCGATCTTCTGCGACATCTCCGAGTTGAACAGTTTCGAGACCGAGGCCTCGTGGTTCGGGATGAGTCCGCGGTCCTGCATTGAGATGATGCGGAACGAGAAGTTGAACATCACGTCCGTCTCGATGTAGCGGTCCGCCAGGTTCAGGCGGTTCGCCTGGATGCCCGGCGCCTTCTGCTTGCCGTCGTCGGAGGCCAGGTACTTCCGCAGGTTGTCCAGCGTGCGGCGGGAGGACACGGCGCCCGTGATGTTGGAGCGCTCGTAGTCCAGCAGCGTCATGCCCACGTACCAGCCGCGGTTCTCCTCGCCCACGCGGTTCTTCACCGGCACGCGGACGTCCTCGAAGAACGTCTCGTTGAAGTTGTGCCGGAACGCCATGTCGATGAGGGGGCGGATGGAGATGCCCGGGAGGTCCTTCTCCATCAGGAGGAAGGAGATGCCGCGGTGCTTAGGGGCGTCCGGGTCCGTGCGGGCCAGGACGTAGAGGTGGTCCGCCAGGTGCGCGCCGGACGTCCAGATCTTCTGCCCGTTGATGACGTAGTCGTCACCGTCCCGGATGGCGCGCGTCTGCAGCGAAGCGAGGTCTGAGCCGGCACCGGGCTCCGAGTACCCCTGCCGCCAGTTGTGTTCCCCGGACAGGATCTTGGGCAGGTACTCCGCCTTCTGTTCCTCGGTGCCGTGGACGATGATCGTGGGCCCCAACTGGGAGACGCCCTGGCCGCCCACGCCGGGCGCGCCAGATTCCGCCATCTCCATCTTGAAGATGAACTGCTCCATGGGGCTCAGGCCCGCGCCGCCGTACTCCTGGGGCCAGTGCGGGGCCACCCAGCCCTGCTCGGCCAGCGCCTCCGTCCACTTCGTTGCGTCCTCGCGGTGCGAGGCGTCCTCGGAGACGCGGTCGTGCTCCCAGTCGCCGTCGCCCTTGCGGTAGCGCTCCGGCATGCGGTTCTGGATGACCTCTCGCACGCGGGTGCGGAAGGCCGCCTGGCTCTCGTTGTCTGCCCAGTCCATGGCTTCCCTCTCTCTCGGTCGGGGTTGGGTAGGGGGCCGCTTTGTCGCCCGCAGCCCATCGAGGGACCCCGTGGTGGGATGCCCTCGGGCGCGGCGCTACGCCGGGATTCTACCGCGCACGTCAGAGTTCGTCAGTCCGTCGCCTGCGGTGACGCCACCTCCGCGTCGCGTCCGCGTGCGACCGCCGCCAGGCGCTGCACCGCCGCCCCTCCGAGGGCGCCCCCGGCGATCGCCAGCAGGAACACCCACGTCGCCGCCGGCCCAGTGTTCGAGGAAGCGACCGCGGGGGCCGCCTCGGCCTCCGCCTCCGCGGCTGGCGCGCCTGCGCCGGCGGCCACTGAGCCCGACACTGGCTCAGCGTCGGCGGGTTCGGCCTGCGGGAGGGCCTGCGTGTACGCACCCGGCGAGGGCTCCCCTGTCGCGGCGCCAAGCGCCGAACCGGCGGCGTCGAACCAGCGGTGGAGCGATTCGCCCGCCGAAGGTTCGGGGAGCGGGCCTTCCGAGCCGTATCCGAAGGAATCCACCACCTCGCCGTCCGGGGCGAGCAGGGCCAGCCGGTCGCCGCCGTTTCCCAGGCCGTTGCCGATGCTGCCCTCCAGGCGCACGCCCACCACGCCCTCAGCTCGAGGGCCACCGACCACCACCGACGCGCCCGGTTCCACCCGGGCTTCCGGGAGTAGCGTGGCGGCCTGCCCGTCCCGGAGCGCCATCCCGAGGAGGCTCGCGGCTGCCGAGCCCAGGTTGGTGATCTCCACCCACTCGAAGTCCGCGTCCCGGCCTGCTTGCGGCGGGTCCGCCAGGACCTCGGTGATCCGGAGCCAGCGCTGCGCTTCCGTGACTCCCGCAGCGGCCGGGACCGGCGTCAGGCTCACGTCTCCCACTGCTCCCCCTCCGCCTGCCCCGCCCGCTGCTCCCGATGCGGCGACTCCGGGCGTCGAGGTGGGAGTCGGCGACGGGCTTGCCGCCGGCGTGGAGGTTGGCAGAGGCGTCGCAGTCGGGGGTGGGGTTGGGGTTGGGGTGGCGACGGGTGGGGGTGCGCTCGGCTGGAAGGCGACGTCGTCCACGGCCAGTCGGGCGCCGGGCGCCGCGGGCTGTAGGAGGATGCGGATGCGGGCGCTCAGGGCGCCCTCGGGGGCCTGCACGGGCCCCGTGGTGACGGTGGCGTGGGTCTGCGCGACCGCGTTCGGAGGCGGGGAGGCGACCGGCTCCGAGTCGTCCGTGGACATCTGGCTGCCCGCGCCCGTGGGCGAGGCGTACCAGGCCACGCGCACCAGGCCAGCCGCCACGTGCTCCAGAGGCGCGAGGACGGCGCTCGCCTCGTACCACTCGCCCGGCGTCACCAGCACGAGTTGCTGCACCCACACCGAGGAGGTGCGTGGCGCGAACATCACGAGCGACGCCCCGAACTCCGGCGTGATCGCCCCCTGCTCCAGGAGGGCGCCCGACCGTGAGAGGTCCCACGCGCCCATCCCCGTCTCAAACCCGGTGTCATGGAGCGCGTGGGTCACCGGGTGGGGCGTGGGGGACGGCAGCGTGAGGATCGCGGGCGCCGGGCCCGGAGGCGGTGTCGGAGTGGGCTCAGGTGTCGACGTCGGTGTGGACTCCGGAGTGGAGGACTGTGTCGGCTCGGCGGTCGGGGTGGGCTCAGGTGCTGGTGCGACCTCCAACACCTCGACGGCGTCGACGGCGAAGGTGGCGCCGGCAGCATTGGCGGTCGCGTAGAGCGTCACCTGGACGTACGCCGCGCCCTCTGAAGCCACGAGGGGGCCGACCGCGAGGTGCTGCGGCCCGTCAAACGGCGCGACGGTCAGGAGGGTGGGCGGCAAGGGGTTCCCGTCCGCGTCGACGCCCCTTAGTGACAGCGTGACTTGCGTGGCGGAGTCGTGGACGATCACGTCCGCGCTCGCTGAGTACTGGGCCCCCGGCTCAGCCTCGTTGAGCCAGTACTGGCTGCGGAGCGAGAACCCGCCCCCGCTCTCGCTCGTGAGTTGGGCGAGTCCGTCCGCTACCTCGAGGGTGGCCTGCTCCGCATACCACCCGGTGGAGTCTGCCTCGAAGTCACTGACCAGCAGGAGCGTGGAGGCGCGCGCGGCGGGCAGCGGAAGAGCGAGCGTCAGCGCGAGCGCGAGCAACGCCGCACCCACGCCCCACGCGCGCCGTGACCATCGTGCCCCCGCCATCGCGGCCGGACGCTACCACCGGCGTGATGGCGTGTCACCTCGGGGTTGGAGGTCGCGCGGAGCCTCCTCCGCACCGACGGGGGTCAGGCGAAGGAGAACAGCGGTGGGAAGCCGACCACCACCAAGGCCGCCCACGCGCCGTAGACAGGGATGTAGGCCGTCTGCCACCGGTGGAGGTCCGCAAACGCTCGGTGCCCGCGCAGGAAGCCCAGCAGCAGCCATGCCGACCAGGCGAGGTTTACGAGCAGCACCAGGTTTAACCCCAGGCCGGCGGCGCGGTTCGGCGTGAAGCCGAACTCCGAGATGCGGCCCAGGATCGCAGCCAGCGCCAGCACGTCGATGAGGAGCGCGCTCACCACCAGCACCAGTTGCACGCCGTCCAGCAGTGTGGGCCGCGCGTCCGAGTCGCGGGCGGAGAAGGCGTAGAGCAGCAGGCCCAGCACCAGCACCAGCAGTGCGTCCAGCAGGATCAGCACGTCGCGCTCGGCGTCGATGATGTTGCCGGTGAACGCCATGCCTACCAGGGCCGCGACGAGCATCAGCGCGAACAGCGGCGTGAAGACGGCAGTCAGCACCGGCGCGATGTTCTCGATGACGCTCTGCTTCGCCTCCACCAGCCACGCGACCACCACCACGGCGCCCACGGCCCCGCAAGGGAGCACCCACGACTGGATGACGGGCAGCATGTCGATGTCGATGGCCTCGAAGACACCGAGTGTGAGGGCCACCAGGACCACCCCGCCGAGTGCGATCAGGGTGTAGTAGATGAACCACTCGCCGGTGAACCGGACGAAGTCCATCCGCGGGGCATCCCCCCGCCACGCACCACCCAGGTAGGCCACGCCGACCGCCAGCCAGAGCACGATGGGCAGGTGCAGCGAGGCGAGCACTTCCGTGTCTCCGCCCCGCTCCAGCGGGTAGAGGTTGAGCGGGATGGCGGCCGAGACGAAGACCGCTCCCACCACCGCGACCACGCGGGGGGAGAGGCTGCGCTTCCACGCGAAGAAGCCGACCAGGAACGGGAGGGTCAGCAGCACGCCGTTCCGGAGGTAGAAGGAGGCGTCCGCCTCGCCGGAGGTGCTGCCCGCGGCGCTATCGGCAAACGGGTCCAGGCCGAACAAGGCCGGCACCTTGAAGGCCAGCGCCGCGGCTGCGGCGAAGCCCAGCATCACCAACAGCCGCACGTACTCCAGGGCCGGGCGCTCCCGCACGGTGTCGCCGGCCAGGACCAACTGCTTCCACAACTGGCCGGAGCGCTCGCGGGCGAACTCGCGCGAGAGGTCGTTCACGCCGCCCATCCGCTTGATGGCGACCAGGAACGACTCGTCCTCGCTCAGTCCGGCAGCGCCCAGGTCTGAGATCTGCGCGCGGAGGTGGTCTTCCAGTTCGTCCACGTCCAGGTCATGGACGGTCGAACGGCGCAGGAGGTACGTGCGCCACTCCCGGATCTGGGACTCGACGCTCGGATCGATTGCTGACTCCATCGACCGTTACCCCTCGACCGCACTGAGGGCGAACTTGTGGATGCGGAACGACTGCCAGGCGTTCTGAAGGGCGCCCGCGACGATCTCCCATTGCCGGCGCTGCTCGGAAAGGGCGTCCTGTCCCCGTGGGGTGATGCGGTAGTACCGCCGCCGGCGGCCGCCCTCCGGCGAGACCCAGCGCGCCTCCACGTAGCCGAGGCGGTCCAGGCGGTGGAGCAGGGGATAGAGCATCCCGTCCGTCCACTCCATCTCCCCGTCGCTCAGTTCGCTGATCCGCTTCAGGATGGCGTACCCGTAACTCTCGCCCTCCTCCAGGATGGCGAGGACCAGCGGCATCGCCGAGGCGGCGACCAGGTCCTTGGCGATGCGGGCGTCACCGCGCTCATGCATAGCGGCACTATACATAGAGGTACAAGGTATGTCTACGGCCGCTCCAGCCCATGCTTTCGGCCGCGCCGGGCGCGCGATTCGGAGTCAGGTGGCGAGCAGGTGTCCACTTGCCCGCTCCTGGAAGGGCCGGAAGGGCAGGCTCGTATCGGCGCGGTCTGTGGACACGAAACACGGACGTAACACGCAAGACATTCACGCGACACGCGCGTCACAGAGGCTCTTCACGCGGACGTAACGCAACCGGCAGGTTCGTCCGTTGGGAGGAGCGGTGATGGATAGCGGGGATACCGCGTGGATGCTCATGAGTAGCGCGCTGGTGCTGCTCATGACGCCCGGACTGGCCTTCTTCTACGGCGGCATGGTCCGAGCCAAGAACGCGCTGGCGATGCTGATGAAGAACTACGTCGCCATGGGCATCGTCACGATCCTGTGGGTGCTGGTGGGGGCTTCGCTGACCTTCAGCGGCAGCACCACGCTGGGGGACTTCGGGGTCATTGGTGACTTCAACCTCTGGGGCCTGCGTGACCTGGGACTGGGTAGCGAGGTCTTCGGCCTGACCTACCCGGACAACGTCCAGATCATGTTCCAGTTGACCTTCGCCATCATCACGCCCGCCCTGATCGCCGGGGCGATCGCGGAGCGCATGAAGTTCACCGCCTGGGCGGTGTTCGTGGGCGTGTGGTCGCTCCTGGTCTACGTGCCGGTCGCGCACTGGGTCTGGGGCGGTGGCTTCGTGGGCGCGGACATCGGCGCGCTGGACTTCGCCGGCGGCCTGGTGGTGCACATCAACGCGGGCGCCGCGGCGCTGGCGCTGATCCTGGTGCTGGGGCCGCGCCTGGGCTTCCGCAAGGAGGCGATCCGCCCGCACTCGCTGCCGCTGACCGTCCTGGGCGCCGGCATCCTGTGGTTCGGTTGGTTCGGCTTCAACGGTGGCTCGGCGTTCGCCGCGGACGCGGCGGCCGGGAACGCCTTCCTCACCACGCAGATCGCGGCGGCCACGGCCGCCACGGCGTGGATCATCGCGGAGGCCGTGACGCACGGGAAGCCCACCACGCTGGGCTTCGTCTCCGGCGCGGTGGCTGGCCTGGTGGCCATCACGCCGGCCGCCGGCTTCGTCGGTCCGCTGGGCGCCATGGCCATTGGCCTGGTGGCCGGCATCGTCTGCTACTGGGCGCTGCGACTGAAGTTCGCCCTGAACTTCGATGACTCGCTGGACGTGGTGGCGGTCCACCTGGTGGGCGGCATCATCGGCTCGCTGTTGGTCGGCATCCTCGCGGAGGAGGCGTACGGTGGCGTGGCCGGGAGTGTGGACCAGTTGGGCCGGCAGGCGCTGAGCGTGGTGATCGCCTTCGCCTACTCCTTTGGCCTCACCTGGGTGATCGCAAAGATGCTGGACGTGGCCATTGGGCTGCGCGCCACGGAGATCGAGGAGCGCGGCGGCCTGGACCTGGCGCTCCACGACGAGCAGTCCTACGTGCTGGTGGACTAGGAGAGCCGGACGATGAAGCTGGTCATTGCCTACATCAACCCGTTTCGGCTGGACGAGATCCGCGACGCCCTGAAGGAGGCGGGCGTCTCCGGCCTCACCGCGATGAACGCGCAGGGATTCGGCCGCCAGTCCGGCCACACGGAGACCTACCGCGGCGCGGAGTACGAGGTGGACATGGTGCCGAAGATCCGCATCGAGGTGCTGGTGGACGACACCCTGGCCCCCACGGTGATCGACACCATCGAGAAGACCGCCCGCAGCGGCTCTATCGGTGACGGCAAGATCGCCGTGCTCCCCGTGGAGGACGTGATCCGCATCCGCACCGGCGAGCGGGGGCGGGACGCCCTGTAGGGCGCCCACACCCGGTGGCAATCCCCTCGTCACTGGCGAGGTTCATGGAGGCGCGTTCGGCCCTGGCCGAGCGCGCCTTCCTGCCGTCCGTACCCGCGGAGGACTCACCGCACGCCAGCAGCCAGCCGGGCGGCGTGGCGATCAGCCTTGCGCTGTCACACCTGCTGGACCAGGCGCTGGTGGACCTGGCGGCGGCTTCGCCCGTGCGGGGCTCCTTTGCCCTCGTGGCCGTGGGCGGGTACGGGCGGCAGGAACTGGCGCGGCACTCGGACGTGGACGTGATGCTCCTGGTGCATGGAGACGAGCACGCCGAGACCGCCGTGCGGACGCTGTACCCGCTGTGGGACGCCGCGCTCAAGGTGGGGCACTCGGTGCGCACGGTGCCGCAGGTGGCAGAGGCCGCACGAGCCAACGTGGAGACCTACACCAGCGTGCTGGACGCCCGCTTCTTGGCCGGCGACCCCGCGCTGTATGGGCGATTCCTGCTGGAGCGGCGGGACCTGGTCCGCAAGACCCGCGCGTGGATGCGCGAACAACTCGCGGAGCGGCGCGCACGGCTGGTCGAACGCGAGCCGTGGCAACTCCTGGCCGTGGACCTGAAGCAGGGGCGAGGCGGACTGCGGAGCCTCCACGCCCTCCACTGGCTGGCCGCGGCAGACGCGATCGCGGACGGCCTGGACGAGGCCCGGGCGCCGGAGGAGGTGCTGGCCCCGCCGCTCCTGGACGCCCGCGCGTTCCTGATGCGCGCTCGACACGCGGTGCACGCGGCCACGGAGCGACCGAACGACACGTACCGGCCCGAACTGGCAGCGGAGGTCTGCCGCTGGCTGGAGGTGGACGGCTTTGAGTGGTCGCGCGCGCTCTACAGCCACATGCGCGCCGTGGACCAGGCACACGGCGAAGCCCTGCGCCCCGTGCCGCCCCGCAGCCGCTGGCCGTGGCGCCGTCCGCCCGCCCCCGCGGTGGAGGGCGCGACCGCGGACCCCGGCAACCTCGCCAGCCTGCGCCGGGCCCTGGGCGAAGTGGGGCCGGGCGGCCCCCTGGATCCGCTCGTCCCTGCGCCGTGGCTGGACCGCCTGCTGCCGGAGTGGGAGTCGCTGCGCGCGCGCCCTCACATTGCCCCGTTCCACATCCACCCGGTGGACGTGCACACCATGCGCACCGTGTGCGAGGCGCGGGGCGTGATGGACGCGGACGAGTTCGATCCGCTGGCGCCGGAGGTGGCGCGGGCGCTTGGCCGCCCGGACGAGGTGCTCCTGGCGGCGATGCTGCACGACATTGGCAAGGGCTACGCCGGCGTGGAGCACCCGGACGCAGGCGCCGTGATCGCCGAACGCTTCGCGGACCGCGCCGGCCTCCCCGCCGCCGAGTCCGCCCGGCTGGTGGCGGCCGTCCGGCACCACCTGCTCCTCCCGGCCGTGGCCACGCGCCGGGATATCGCGGATCCACGGGTGATCCGGGAGACGGCGGACTTGGTGGGAGACGTCTCGACCCTGCAACTGCTCTACGTGCTGGCGGTGGCGGACGCGCGGGCCAGCGGGCCGAACGTCTGGAACCAGTGGAAGGCGCAGTTGATGCGCTCGCTCTACCAGCGCGTGCTGGCGGTGCTGGAGGCGGAGGAGCCCTCGGTCGCGCCGGACGTGGAGCGGGTGGCGGACGCCCTTGCGGGCCGCTTCCCGCCAGAGGTGGTGCGCGCGCACTTGGACGGGCTGGCACCTGGCTACCTGGTCTCCAACCCGCCCGCCGCGGTGGCGGACCACATCGCGCTCATCCAGGAGGCGCAGGCGGCGGGAGGCGCGGCGGCACGCTTCGAGCGCCTGGGCGCCATCGATCGGGTCACCATCGTCGCGCCGGACCGGCCGGGCCTCCTGCAGGACATCGCCGGGACGCTGGCCGGCTTCAGCGTGAGCATGCTGGGCGGCGTGGCCTACACCCGTGCGGACGGCATCGCCATCGAGGTGTGGCACGTGGGCGACGCCCTGGGCGTGGGCATTGACGACCGGCGGTGGGGACGGATCATGGCCGCGCTCCCGGCGGCGGCACGCGGCGAGTACGACATCGCCGACCGGCTGGAGGAGGTACGCCGCTCCTACCCGCAGCCGCCCCGTCGGTCGGACATCGAGACCAAGGTGCACCTGGACAACGAGGCGTCGCGGGACTACTCGGTCCTGGAGATCTCCGCGCCGGACCGCCGCGGCCTGCTGTACGCCGTCACCCGGGCGCTGCACGAGATGCGCATCGACATCCACCTGGCGAAGGTGGACACCATTGGCCCGGAGGTCTTCGACGCGTTCTACATCCGCCGGGAGAACGGCTCGCGCATCGAGGAGTGGGACGAGGTGGAGCGCCTGGAACGCCGCATCGCGGAGGTGCTGGCGGGCCTGGACTAGCGGCTAGCGCGTTCGTGCGAACGGTCGCGACTGAGCCGGTCACGCGCCCGGAAGGACTGGACCTCGGCCCTGGGACACGAGTGCTGGCTGTTCCGCCGATGGGCGGGTGGTAGGATACCCCGCGGCCTGCGACCGGCCTCGCGGTGTGTCTACACGGCGGGGCGGCAGCCCAGCATCCAGGGGCTCGAAACGCGCTTTCAGCGCGATCGCGACCACGATCGGGGGATTCTCCATGTCCGAGAAGAAGGACCTGTACGCACTGGGCGAGACGCCGCCACTGGGCCACGTCCCGAAGCAGATGCACGCCTCGCTGATCCGCGCGGAACGCTTCGGCCAGCCGAAGGACGCGTTCGAGGTAGAGGTGGTGGACGTCCCGGAGGTGGGCCCGAAGGACGTCCTTGTCTGGGTGATGGCTGCGGGCGTGAACTACAACAATGTTTGGGCAGCGCTCGGCTACCCGGTGAACGTCATCGCCGCGCGCAACAAGGCTGGCGAGCCGGAAGACTTCCACATCGGCGGGTCGGACGCGTCCGGCATCGTCTGGGCGGTGGGCTCTGACGTCCGGAACTGCAAGGTGGGGGACGAGGTGGTCCTCTCCTGCGGCGTCTGGGACGAGGACGCGCCGGACATCCAGGCCGGCGGCGACCCGATCATCTCCAGCACCAACAAGATCTGGGGCTACGAGACCAACTACGGCTCGTTCGCACAGTTCACGCGCGTGAAGCACTTCCAGGTGCACCCCAAACCCAAGCAACTGACCTGGGAGGCTGCCGGCGCCTACATGCTGGTGGGCGCCACCGCCTACCGCATGCTCTGCGGCTGGCCGCCGCACGTGGTGCAGGAGGGCGACCCCGTCCTGGTCTGGGGCGCCACCGGCGGCCTGGGCGTCATGGCTACGCAGATCGTGAAGGCCAAGGGCGGCATCCCCATCGCGGTGGTCTCGGACGAGTCCAAGTTCGAGATGTGCTACCAGCTGGGGGCGAAGGGCGTCATCAACCGGCGCGACCCGTCCTTCACGCACTGGGGGCGCCTGCCCGACGTGGACGACGCGGCCGCCTTCGGGGAGTGGATGAAGGGCGCGCGCGCCTTTGGCGCCAAGTTCTGGGAGGTCCTGGGCGAGCGGAAGAGCCCCAAGATCGTCTTCGAGCACCCCGGCGAGTCCACCATCCCCACCTCCGTCTTCATGGCGGACAACGGCGGCATGGTGGTGATCTGCGCCGGCACGTCCGGCTACAACGCGGACGTGGACCTGCGCTACCTGTGGATGCGCCAGAAGCGCTTGCAGGGCTCACACTTCGCCAACACCGAGCAGTGCGACGCGTTCAACGAGATGGTGGCCTCCGGTGAGGTGGACCCCGTGCTCTCCCGGGTGTTCCCGTTCACCGGCGTGGGCGACGCGCACCAGTTGATGCACGAGAACGCGCACCCGCCCGGAAACATGTCCATCCTGGTGAACGCCACCAGCGAGGGCGAGAAGACGCTGACTGTCGAGTAGCCTCCTCATCTGGCAGGTTATCGAGGGAGGGCGGCCGCCGGGCCGCCCTCCTTGTGTCTGCCGTCCTCCCCGGCCCGGACGGGCCGGGTCCAAGGTCCCTGTAGCGGCCGCGCCTGCGGGCGGAACATGGACGCATGACGACGCCTGCGTCCGTCCCCGGCACCTTCCGTCCCGCCGCCCTCCCGGCGCGGATCGTGGCCGTCGTGCTCGCGTTCGCGCTGCTGGCGCCCACGCTGGGCCCGGCCGCTGGATACGAACTGCTGGCCTGGATGCCCGCACACGGACACGCCTCGCTGGGCCCCGTGAAGGAACACAACCACGCCTGGGACGCGGACGCCTCCGCGGGGCACAGCCACGAGGCGGCTCCGGCGGACGAAGGCGCCGCAGCGGTGGTGTTCACGCCGGATGACGCCACGGGCGGCGCCGTGCTCCCTGTGCTCATCGCGGGCGCGCTCGTCCCCGCGAGGGCGCTCGCGGTGCTGGTCGCCGCCTCCACCGGAAGGGGCCAGGCCCAGGCCTCCGTGACGCCGGACTCGCCGCCCCCGCGCTGACGCCTCTCAACCTCGTTGCACTTGAGAGGAACCCTCATGCGCTACCGCGCGGGCCGTCTTCGGCCCCTGATCTCTGATCCCCGCCGAGCACTCTTCGCGGCGGCCATGGCCGCCGTGGCGGTGCTGCTGGCCACTGCCTGCTCCTCCGATCCGCCGGCGTACGCCTCGACCGTGATCGACCCCCCGGCACCGGTCCCGGACCTGTCGCTGATCGACCACGACGGCCAGCCGTTCACCCTGGACGACCTGCGGGGCGAGGTGGTGGTGGTCTACGTGGGCTACACGCACTGCCCGGACGTCTGCCCCACCACGCTCCTCAGCCTGGCCAACGCCCGCAGGGCCCTGCCGGCGGACGTCCAGGACGACATCCGAGTGGTGATGGTCACCGCAGACCCCGACCGGGACACGCCGGAGATCCTCAAGCGCTACGTGGGCTACTTCGACCCGGCCTTCATCGGCGTCACCGGCTCCCACGACGAGGTGCTGGACGCCCTGGGGGGCTGGGGGATCGCCCCCGTCTGCGGCATGCCGGACGAAAACGGCAACTACGCCGTCAGCCACCCCGCGGTGTCGTTCGTGCTCGACCGCGAGGGACGGATGCGACTGCGCGCCTCGCACGACCTCACCCAGGACATCGAAGTCTTCGCCAACGACCTTGAACTCGTCTGGCGCGAAGGGAACTAGCCGCTATGTCACTCAGACCATTGGCGCGACGCATCGCTCTCGTCGCGGTCGTGGTTGCGGGCCTCGCAGCCATCGGCTGCACCTCGGACTCTGACGCCGAGGACGAGGCGACGGCAGCCGCCACCGAGACGTCCACCGCCACCACCAATGCCACCACGGCCACCACGGCCACCGAGGTCACGCCGGCCATCGAGGTGGAGGGCGCGTGGGCGCGCGCCACGCCCGGCAACCCGGACGAGAACAGTGCTGCATACGCGCTGATCCACAACCGCCAGCAAGTGGCGGACCATCTCGTCGGCGTCTCCACGGTGGAGAACATCGCCCGCAGCGTGGAGACCCACACCACGATGATGGAGGGCGACACCATGAAGATGGTGGAGGTGGACGGCTGGGACATTCCGGCCGGCGGCACGCTGGAGCTCAAGCGTGGCGGCGACCATGTCATGTTCATCGGGCTGGACCACCAGCTCGTCCCCGGTGAGACATTCACGCTCGTCTTCGAGTTCGAGCAGGCCGGCACGGTGGAGTTGCTGGTGGAGGTGAAGGACGCCCCGGAGGCATCCATGGGCGGCGGAGCCATGGGCACCGCCACCGCGATGCCCGGGGGCGGCATGTCCGGCCAGTAGCCGCTCACGGCTGCAAACGCCGCGGAGGGCGTCCCGTCAGGGACGCCCTCCGTTGTTGCGGTCTCTTGACTGGAGGTCGCCCTCCCGCGCGTTACGCTCGATCGCATACCGAAAGGACCGCGCGATGACTACCGGCCTCTTGCTCCTGCATGCGTTCCCGTTGGACGCGGACATGTGGGATCCCCAGGTGGAGGCGCTTTCCTCCCTGGGCCCCGTGATCCCGGTGAACCTGCCCGGCTTCGGCGGGGCAGCGCCCGCGCCCGGCCAGCCCGCCGGTTGGATGGATGCAGCCGCGGACCATGCGGACGCGGCCCTGGGCGGCACGGGCGTGGACCGGGTGGTGGTCTGCGGCCTCTCCATGGGCGGCTACGTAGCGCTGGCCTACTGGCGGCGACACCGGGAACGCGTCGCCGGCCTGATCCTGGCGAACACGAAGGCGACCGCCGACGACGACGCGGCAAAGCAGCGCCGGCAAGACCTGGCCGCGCGCCTCCGCTCGGACGGGCATGGCTTCCTGGTGGAATCGCCTCCGCCGCTGCTCTCGGAAGGCGCGCCGCAGGAGGTGCGCGACCGCGTGAAGACGCTCATCAAGCGCCAGTCCGCCGAGGCGATTGCCACCGCGTCGCTCGCCATGGCGGAGCGACCGGACTCGGTGGCGGACCTGGCCGGGATCGACGTGCCCACGCTGGTGATCACGTCCAGCGGCGACACGCTCATCCCGCCCGATGCTTCGAGTCCCATGGCGGAACAGATCCCGGGGGCTCGCCTGGAGGTCATCCAGGGTGCGGGTCACCTCACCAACCTGGAGGCGCCGGAGGAGTTCAACCGGATCGTCGCCGAGCACCTGGCCCGCTGCGGCATGGAGGGCGGGGACACCGCCACGCGCGGTCACGCCTCGCCGTAGGCGGATTGCGGCAGACACGAAGAAGGGGCGTGCATCGCACCGCCCCTTCTGCACGTCGGCTCGACGGGTCCTACTCGTAGGCGCCCTTGGGCGCCGCGCCGGTCGAGCCGGTCTCGCCGGCCAGCGCGCGCTCCGTGGGGGCGGTCGCGCGGCCGCCACGGAAGTCGCGGAACGGGCCGTCGCGCCACTCGAGCGCGCCCTTCAGGCCGTCCCGCGAGAGGCGCGTACGCCACTCCTCGGCGGCGGGGCGGTGCTTGCTCATCGCCTCCACGTCCGTGCCGGAGATGAGGCCGTTGCGGATGCCCATGGCCTCGTACTGCCGGTTCACTGAGCGCTTGGAGTACATGAGCATGTCGTTGTCGATGTGCCCCATGCGCCGGGCGAACTGCTCCGTGAAGTCTGCCAGTTGCTCGCCCGGGACGGCGTAGGTCGCCCAGCCCAGCGAGGCCATGTCGCGCCCGCTGAAGGAGTCGCCCACGTAGGCGAACTCGCGCGCCTTGGTCATCGGCAGGTGCCAGGGCGCCCACATGATGTCCATGGTGCCCATTGCGCGGACGGGCGGGTACCCGATCTGGGCGTCCTCCGCCACGATGCGGAAGTCGCAGAACGAGGCCAGTTCCGTGCCGCCCGCCAGGCAGTAGCCGTGGACCTGGGCGATCACCGGCTTGGCCAGTTCCCAGATGGTCCAGTTCGCCAGCAGGACGTGGCGCGACCAGTCGTAGTGGGCGGGGTGCGTGGTGCCCGTGTCCGGCATTCGGGAGCGCGGGTGCACGAAGCGCGAGTCCGGCGCCGCCTCCCGTGAGGGCGTGAGGTCATAGCCGGAGGAGAACGCGCGCCCGGCGCCCCGGATGATGATGACGCCCACCTCGCGGTCCGCTTCCGCTTCCTTCAGGGCGTGGAAGACCTCGCCGCGGAGGTCGTTGGACAGCGCGTTCAACTTCTCTGGCCGGTTCAGCGTGATGTACGCCAGCCGCCCGTCCGTCTCGTACAGGATGTTCTGGTACTCGGGTGCATCGGCCATCGGGCACACCTCCCGCGCCGCTCGTGGGCGCCAACGCCCGGACGATAGCACCGGCCGTCAGCCCCCGGCTCCGCGGAGCGCCGGCGGGGCCCGCGCATGACGATCCGTCATGCCACTGCTTCACGCCGCGCTGACCTCCCCCCTCCACGCTGATGGCAAGACACGCTGCTGCACGGGCTAGCCCTGTGGATAAAGAAATGTTCAGGTGTTTACGCAAGTGCCTCGTTCCACTACAGTCAGGCAGCGCGGCGGGCCGGGTCGATGGAGTTGGTGGATGCGACAGGCAGTCCGCGCCGCCGCGCTGAGCGCCTCGATGCTCCTCGCCCTCGTCGTTGCTGCTCTCCCCGGAACGACGAGCGCTTCCTCGACACCGGTCCGCTCCGCGGCCTCCCCCGCGATGGCGGCGACTCCCGAGCCGCTGATGGTGCCGGTCTCCTTCGCGGACCTGCTGGCCCCGCCGGACGATGCCGTAGCGGCGCTACACGAGGTCTCCGTGGACGCCGCGCAGCAGCCGCCGGCCGTGGCTCCCGAGGTCCGTCCCGCACCGCCCAGCGGCCCCCCGGCCGAACCCGAGGCCGCGCCGCGGACCTCGGTGCTGGGGGACGCGCTGGTGATCTCCGTGTACGGCCACCCGGGCGTGTGCGTGATGGGCGAACTCGGCTGCCACGATGACCCCGCCGGCGCCGTGGAGGCCGCCCGCGCACTGGTGGCGGAGTACGAGCCGCTGACCGACCTGCCGGTGCTTCCGGCGCTCCACCTGATCGTGGACGTGGCGCAGCCCAGCCCCGGCGACGGCGGCCGCTACCTCTGGCAGATGGAGTCCCCCGCCATCCGCGCCTGGGTGGACCTGGCGCGAGACGAGGGCGTCCTGCTGTTCCTGGATATCCAGATCGGCTGGAGCGAGGTGCTGACGGACGTGCAGCGCCTGGGTGAGTTCCTGTCAGAGCCGCACGTCCACTTGGCCATTGACCCGGAGTTCGCGACGAAGTCAGACGGCATGGCTCCGGGTGCGTCCATCGGTGAGTTGCTGGCGGCAGAGGTCAACGCCGTCCAGGACTACCTGGCGGAACTGGTCCAGCGCTCTGCGATCCCGCCCAAGGTGCTGGTGCTCCACCAGTTCCGGGAGGACATGCTTCCGGACGCGGAGGACTTCCGCGACGTGCCGGAGGTTGACCTCACCGTCGACATGGACGGCTGGGGTTCTCCGTGGCCGAAGCAGGTGAACTACGAGCACTATGCGATGGCCCCATACTCCGAGTACCCCACGATCAAACTCTTCTTCCACTGGGACGAGCCCCTTATGACGCCAGCGGAGGTCATGGCACTGGCGGAGCCGCCCGCGTACGTCATCTACCAGTAGCGCCCCAGTCCAGCCGACCAGTCAGCCCACGCAACAACGCTCCCCGGCAGGGGAGCGCTTGCTGTCGGCACGGACGTGGGGGGAAGGTGTTATTCGACGCGCGTGCGGCTCCGGTCCGCGTCCAACTGCTGCACGGCCATGTCCCCGAAGTAGTAGATGTCGTGTCCGTGGTGGCGCTGGTACACGTCCAGCACGTGCTCCCGCCGCTCTTCCTCGCCGGCCAGCACGCCCACCACCACCGCACCCCGGCGGACGGCGGCTTCGTAGCCCTTGAGGTCGTCCACGTCCGTCACCAGGTGCTCTACGGAGCGCTGGGTCAGTTCCAGGTAGCCGTGGCTGTCGCCCTCGGAGTCCAGTTGGGTCGCGCCGGACTCGTCGGCGTAGACGGAGATGTCGTCGGGTGCGAAGCCGGAGCGGCGCAGGTCCGCGATCGCGTTGGCGGCCGCGCCGCGCGTCTCGAACACGCCCATTACCTGGTTCTTCGGGTAGCCGGCGAAGGGCTCGTCCGAGTGTTCCACGCGGGTCGGTACGCGCCCGAAGGCCGCCCACAGCACGAACAGGCCACCCAGGCCCATCAGGATGATCGCGTGGATGTGCGAGAACGCTCCCGCAGGCCCCGCATCCCAGAATGAGACCGCGATTGCGACCACGGCCAGGAGCGCTGCGGCCAGAAGTGTCCATTTGAAGGTCACGGGGTTCCTCCTACCTTCACCTCCGTACAGGGTGGCCCTGCGGCGGTGTCCCATTCGTACCGCTGGGTTCGGAGGGGTGACGAAAGCCTCGCAGTGCGCGGGCCGAGCATGCCCGGGGCCGGGCTGCGGTCTCGCTTCGCGCCTCGCTCATGCGTGCGGGCGCGGTGGTGCTAGCATGCGCCGCGGCCCGAGGCACCCCGTCCGCGCCTGCGGTCGGCCCGGGCACACGACACCACCGCCTGAGGAGGGAAGCCACGCATGGTCAACATGCAGAAGCCGCTGCCCGAGCCGACGCCGGAGACCCAGGAATTCTGGGACGGCATGAAGCGGCACGAGTTGCGCATCCAGCGATGTAACGCCTGCAACCGCGGGTACCTCTATCCCCGGCCCTTCTGCCCCCGGCCGGGCTGTCACTCCCGCGACGTGGAGTGGATCACCGCGTCTGGCAAGGGCTCGCTGGCCACCTACGTCATCGCGCACCGTGGCCACCCCGCCTTCGAGGCGCCCTACATCATCGCGGTGGTGGAACTGGAGGAGGGCGGCCAGTTGATGACCAACATCGTCGGCGTGGACGACCCCACCCCGGAGAAGCTGCCCGTGGACGCGCCGGTGGAGATCGTCTTCGAGGACGTCAACGACCAGGTCACCCTGCCGAAGTTCCGGCTGGCGTAGGGAAGCGGAGTACCAGATGTTTGACTCGCGCGAACTGCGCCACAAGGTTGCCATTGTCGGGGCGGCGGAGACCGACGCCGTCGGCGTCCTGCCGGACCGCTCCCAGCTGCAGTTGCACGCGGAAGCCGCGTTCAACGCCCTGGACGACGCGGGCCTGACGCTGGACGACATCGATGGCTACGCCGGCGTCGCCGGCGCCGGCATGACGGAGTACCTGGGCATCATGCCGCGGTGGGTGGACTCCACCTCCGTGGGCGGGTGCTCGTTCCTGATCCATGTGAGCCACGCCGTGGCGGCCATCGCGGCCGGCTACTGCGACACCGTGCTCATCACCCACGGCGAGTCCGGCCGCTCCCGCGTGGGCGCGGGCGGCTTCGGCGGCGGTCGGCAGACGCCCTCCGGCCAGTTCGACTCGCCCTACGGCGTGGCGGGCCCGCCCACCATGTTCTCCGTGCCCATCGCCCGGCACATGAAGACCTACGGCACCACGGAGGAGCATCTGGCCGCGGTCTCCGTGGCCACCCGCCAGTGGGCGGAGCGCAACCCGCGCGCCATGATGCGCGACCCGATCACCGTGCAGGACGTGCTGGACAGCCGCCTCATCGCCTGGCCGCTGCACCTGCTGAACTGCTGCCTGGTCACGGACGGCGGCGGCGCCCTGATCCTCACCTCCGAGGACCGTGCGAAGGACTTTCCCAAGAAGCCGGTGTACGTCCTGGGCCGCGGCGAGTCCGCGCAGCACCAGAGCATCAGCCAGATGTGGGACTTCACGGAGTGGACGGCCGCGGCGAAGATCACCGGCCCGGAGGCGTTCAAGATGGCCGGCGTGGGCCTGGAGGACATCGACCACGCGATGTTCTATGACGCCTTCTCGCACACGCCGATCTACGCGCTGGAGGCGCTGGGCTTCGTGAAGCCCGGCGAGGGCGGCCCGTGGTTCGCGGAGATGAACTCCGCCCCGGGTGGCAAGCTGCCCATCAACACCAACGGCGGCGGCCTGTCCTACACCCACACCGGGATGTACGGCATGTTCGCCATCCAGGAGGCGGTGCGGCAGCTGCGCGGCGAGGCCGCGGCACAGGTGGACGGCGTGAAGACCAGCCTGGTCCACGCGCCCGGCGGCATGTTCTCCGCCACTGCCACGCTCATCCTCGGCAACGAGTAGTCTCCGCGCTGCTCTGACTGAAGAAGCCCCCGCCGACCGGCGGGGGCTTCTTCTTGTTGCAGGCGGTCGGCGACGGCTAGCGAGCGAGCGAGGCGCGGAGTCCCCGACTGAGGGTGGCCGGCAGCACGGAGGTGTGCGTCTCGTCCGGAAAGACGTGCGACGTGAGTTCGAGCGAGGGGTATCCGCGGCCGGAGAGTGTGCCCGCGAACTCCTCCAGGTTCTCGACCATCCGGGACTTCAGGAGGCTGGCGTTCTGCTCGGCGTTCGCCAGCGGATGTGGCCTTGACTCGAGTCCACCGACCGAAAGAAAGAGACGCGCTGGAAGGTCGTCGTGTGAACGGGCGTAGTCAGCCTCCGCCCGGAAGAGGTAGCGGTTGTCCCACCAGAGAGAAGGGCTCCCGGCGACATACGCGTGGAAGGCCGAGGGGTGGGCGAGCATCGCGGAGAGCGTGAACAGCCCGCCCAGGGAGAAGCCGAGCAGGACGCGACGCTCCGGATCCGCCGGCAGTTCGCGTTCGATCAGCGGCACCACCTCGCTTCGCAGCGCATCCAGGAACCTCGTTCCGCCGCCGCCCGCGCTGGGCGCATTCGGATCCCCCGCGACGGCGGCGCGCTCGGGGTCGCGAGTCGGCGTGAGATCTTCGTCTCGCAACTGCCCCAGGGTGCTGAAGTCTTCACTCTCGTAGCCGAGGCCCACGACCACGCACGGGGGGATCAGGCGCTCCAGCACCATCGTGCGTGCGGCGCCGGCGGTCATGCCCATCAGTCCATTCCCGTCTAGGAGGTAGACGACCGGTTTCGGTCGGTCGACGTTCAGCGCTCCGCCCACGTTGCAGATGTCGAGGACGATCGGGCGCCCGAGAGTCTCGGACCGCATCACCACGCGGCGGCTGTCGGAGAGGGGCACCCGCTCCTCGATATTGAACTCAATCATGGGGCTACTCCCGCTGTCGTGACGTCATCGTGACGTCAATATAGGGCCATGATGCCTCCGTATCAAGTGCGCGGGGTGAGGCTCTCGCTGCCACGGTGAGCGGGGTCGCGCCGGGGCAGCAGCAAGAAGCCCCCGCCATTCGGCGGGGGCTTCTTGCTGCCGGGTGGCTTGTGCGGGGTCGCTAGCGCAGCCCTCGACGCTGGACGAAGGCGTCCAGTTCGCGGGCAAAGGCCTTCGGGTTGTCACCCTGCACGGAGTGGCCGGCGTCCGGGATCAGTACCTGCTCCGCGTCCGTCATCGCGGCCACGGTCTCGTTGGCGGCCTCCTCCGAGAGTATCTTCGAGAGCGCGCCGCGCATCAGCAGCGTGGGCGTGGTGATCGCCTTCACGTCCGCCCACATCGACTCTTCGCGCTCGCGGCGGCCGGCCTGCAGGCGCTCGCGGTCCGCCTGGGCGGCGGTCTCGGGGCGGGGGCGGTGGTCCTGCTTCCAGGTCCAGCCGTCCTCCACCTGCTTCAGCGAGTGCAGGAGCGAGTACTTCAGGTGAGCCGGCTTGCGCTGCGGGTTGAACTTCACCGCTCGCTCCAGGAAGTCCTCGAAGTTGCGCATGGTCTCCGTCTCGCGGCGGAAGGCCTCCATCTCCAACTGGCCCTCGCGCATGACCACGGGGGCCACGTCCACGATCACCAGCAGGGAGAGCCGGTCCGCGTGCCCGGCGGCGTAGCGGAAGGCGTTGATGCCGCCCATGGACATGCCGCACAGGACCACGCGCGGGTAGGCCAGGTAGTCCAGGAACGCCTCCGTGTCTTGGCGCATCAGGTCCACGTTGCCCTCGCCCAGTTGCTCCTCCGGCGTCCAGCCGGTGTCGCCGTGGCCCCGCTGGTCCAGCGCGATGCAGTGGTAGCGGTCGCGCAGCAGGAGCGCCGACATGTCCCAGGTGTGGGCGGTCAGCGACCCGCCATGCAGGAGCACCAGCGGCGGGAGGTGGCTGTTCCCCCAGTCCAGGTAGTGGAAGTCGATGCCGTTCAACTTCACCCAGTGGTCGGTGGGCTGCACGAACTCCGTGACGCCGAGGTCGATCGCCTCCGCGCAGGCCTTCATGTCGTCCAGGTAGTCGCTGGTAGATACGGTCACGGCGCCCCTCCTCTGTCCATCCGGGCTGCGTGCTGCGCGGGCAGTCTAGGGGATGGCCGCGGCCGCTGCGGGCGGGCCGGCTGCCGGGTCAGTCCGGGCGGCGCCACTCGTCCTCGGTGACGGCGTACCAGGCGAGGTCGTGCCACTGGCCGCGGTGCAACCGCGCCGCATGGAACAGGCCCTCCTGCCGGAAGCCCAACCGCTCCGGAATGGCGCGGCTGGCGGAGTTGCCGGCCAGCGCGGCGACCTGGACGCGGTGGAAGCCCATGTCGCGGAGGGCGTAGTCCGTCAGCGCGGCCACCGCGCGGGTCATCACGCCTTGCTTCGTATGAGGCAGCGCGAGCCAGTAGCCAATCTCCGCCTTGCGCTGCTCGTGGTCGATGCGCACCAGCCCGCAGCCGCCGCCCACCGCGCCGTGCACTTCCACGCACATCTCCAGCATGGTGCCCTCGCGGTAGGAGGCTAGGCAGCGGGCGATGAACTCGTCCGCGCGCTCCGCCGTGTAGCCGTCAGCCCACGGCAGCCACTCCGCGATGTGCGTGCGGCTGCCGTTCACGGCCTCCGCCAGAACCGGCCCATCGTCCGGGTGCCACGGGCGCAGCCGCGTCGCGGCGTCCACCTGGATGACCGGCGGGACGGGCATCCGGCTAGCCGCGCGGGAGGCCGAGGCCGCGCGTGGCGATGATGTTGCGCTGGATCTCGCTGGTGCCGGCGGCAATGGTCACGGAGACGGTGGACATGTAGAGCCGGCAGTACTCCCCGAGCAGTGGCGCGTAGGGGGAGCCGGGGCGGAGCGCTCCGTAGAGGCTGAGCATGTTGATGCCCCGGCGGGCATTTCGCTGCTGCAGTTCGCTGCCGAACATCTTGGACATGCTGGACTCCTGGTTCGGCACCAGGCCCCGGTCCTGCATCCACGTCACGCGGTACCCCAGGTAGCGCGCCACCTCCACCTCGATGGCCGTGTCCGTGAGCGCGAGCCGGCTCGTGGGCGTGTCCACCAGCCGCCGACCCGGCGCCGCCGAGTCCGCCCGCGGCGCGTGTGCCAGCAGCCGGCGGAACGGGCCGATGACGGCGGCCATGCGGTTGATGCCGCTGCGCTCGAAGTCCAGCGCGGTGGCGGCCACGTACCAGCCGCGGTTCTCCTCGCCAATGATGTTGGCCGCGGGCACGCGCACGTCCTCGAAGAAGGTCTCGTTGAAGCCGGCCGCGTCATGCATCTGGACGATGGGCCGCAGGGCGATGCCGGGGGTGTCCATGCGGAGCATGAAGTAGGAGATGCCTCGATGCTTGGGGGCGGCGGGGTCCGTGCGGGTGAGCACGTGGATCCACTGCGAGTGCTGGGCGCCGCTGGTCCAGATCTTCTGGCCGTTGATGACGAACTCGTCGCCGTCCCGCTGCGCGCGGGTCTGGAGCGAGGCGAGGTCCGAGCCCGCCCCGGGCTCCGAGTAGCCCTGGCACCACGTCACCTCGCCGGCGGCGATCTTGGGCAGGTGCTCGCGCTTCTGCTCCTCCGTGCCGTGGATCATCAGCGTCGGGCCCACGCGGTCCGCGCCCTGCCCGCCCGTGGGAGCGCCGGCGATGGCGGACTCCTCCGCGAAGATCATCTGCTGCCAGTGGCTCGCCGCGCGGCCGCCGTACTCCTGCGGCCAGGCCATGGTCAGCCAGCCGTGCGCCGCCAGCGCCTTCTGGTACGCAGCCGACCGCTCGGAGCCGCCTTCCAGCGCCTCGTCGTCCCGCTCCCACTGCGCGCCGATGAACGCCTGCACCTGCGTACGGAAGTCACGGTGCTCGTCGCTCCAGGAGAAGTCCATGCGTGCCTCCTCGGCCCCCCTTGACCACGCGGTGGGGGCCGTGCTGCGGGAGTGCGATGCTACCGCGCCGCGGATGAGCAGGCACGGGCAACCTCGGGACCTCCGGCCCGTGCCCCGGGAGTCCCGTGGCCCCTCGCAGGACGTGGGCGATGAGCCATCATGGAGGGGCGCACATAGAGGGCGAGGGAAGGACTGCCGCATGACTCACCCCCGCATCCACGCCACTACCCCACTGTCCATGGAGGACGCCGAGGCGCGACTGCGCGAGGCGTTGGCCGCGGAGGGTTTCGGCATCCTCACGGAGGTGGACGTGCCCTCCGTACTCCAGCAGAAACTCGGCGTGTCCGTGGAGCCGTACCGCATCCTGGGAGCCTGTAACCCGCACATCGCCCACGAGGCGATGCAACATTGGCGTGGCTTCGGCCTGATCGCCCCGTGCCACATCGCGCTCTACGAGGCGGGTGACCACCGCGTGATCATCGCCTTCGACCCCAGCAGCGTGGCGGAGGTGCGGGACAGCCCGGAGTTGTATCCGCTCGCAAGGCGCGCGACAGAGGCGATCGAGCGGGCCGTGGCGGCGGTGGGCGAGCGCGTCAAGTAAGCCCGGTCGCGGGCGGCTAGGTGGCGCCCCAGTACGGGCGCAGTTCCAGGTTCACTGCGTCCGTGACGGCCTCGAACCCCGCGCGGGCGTAGAACTCGCGTGACGCCTCGCTGGGCCAGAGGAGCAAGAGCTCCAGGTCCGCGCCCAGCGCCCACGCCTTGACCCACTCCACCAGCACGCCGCCAATGCCCCGGCCGCGGAACGCTGGAAGGGTGTAGACATTGGTGACATAACCCCAGCGGTCGTTGACGCGCCCAGGGCTGGGCACCTTCTCCACCAGGTTCACGAAGGCGTGTGCCACCACCTCGCGGTCCACCTCGGCCAGCCACACCGTCCACGTACCTAGGGCCAGCCGGTGCCGGATCCAGCGCTCGCACGCCGCGATGAAGGCTGCGGCGTCCTCCGTCTCCAGCAGGGCGGGGTAGTCCTCCACGCGGAACTCCCACCGCATCCGGGCGAGCGCGGGGGAGTCGTCGAGGCACGCCGGGCGATAGCGGACGGAAGCCGGGGCGGCGGGGGCAGGGGAGTCGCTCACGAGGAGCATCTTCCCACGCCCACCGCCCCCACGCCGCTCATCCGATCCGCGTGGAACGCAGGCGCAGGCTGTTCGCCATCACGGAGACGCTGGACAGCGCCATGGCCGCCGCCGCGACGATCGGGTTAAGGAAGCCCTCGTGCCCGAAGATCGGCTGCAGGACCCGCGGGATGTCGTGCACACCCAGCACCTGCTGGAACACGATCCACCCCAGGCCGGCCGCCACGGGAATCAGCACCACGTTGTAGCCAAAGGCCCATCCCAGGTTCTGCCACATCGTCCGCATGGTCGCGCGGGACACGGCGATGGCCTGCGCCACACCTCGGAGGTCCGCGCGCATCAGCGTGACGGGCGCCGCCTCCATGGCGATGTCCGTGCCGCCGCCGATGGCGATGCCCACGTCCGCGGCGGCCAGCGCCGGGGCGTCGTTGATGCCGTCGCCCACCATGGCCACCACACGGCCCTCCGCCTGCAGCGCGCGCACCACCTCCGCCTTGCCGTCCGGCTTCACGTTGGCGCGCACGTCCTGGATGCCCACCTGGGCCGCCACCGCCCGTGCCGTCTTCTCCGCGTCCCCCGTGAGCATCACCACGCGCAGGCCCAGCGCCTGCAGCCGCGAGACGCCGTCCGGCGCCGACTCACGCACGCGGTCCGCCACGGTGATCACGCCGGCGGCGCGACCGTCTACGGCCACCAGCAGCGCCGTCTGGCCGCGTGACTGCGCCTGGTCCGCCTCGAAGGCCAGGCGCATCCCGCCGCGCGTGGTGCCGTCCACTGCCGCGTCCGTGAGCAGGTCCGCGTTGCCCACCAGCACGGAGCGCGACGCACCCGCGAGGGGCACCGTGGCTTCGATGCCGCGGCCGGGGTCCTCCCGAAAGGTCAGCGGCCACTCCAGGTCCAGGGCGCGGCGTTCCGCCTCGCGGACGATCGCCGCGCCGTAGGGGTGCTCCGAGCCGCGCTCGGCGGAGGCCACCAGGAGGACGAGGGTGTCCGCGTCCACCGGAGCGTCCGGCACCAGCACCACCTCCACCACGTCCGGACGGCCCTCGGTGATGGTGCCGGTCTTGTCCAGCACCACCGTGTCCACGGCGCGGGCCTGCTGGAGGGCCTCCGCGTTGCGGATGAGCACGCCCGCGCGTGCCGCCCGGCCCAGCCCCACCATCACCGCCGTGGGCGTGGCCAGGCCCAGCGCGCAGGGGCAAGCGATGATCAGCACCGTGACGGCGTTGATGAAGCCCAGCGTCACCGCGGGCTCCGGGCCGAACAGCCACCAGCCGAGGAACGTCAGCACCGCAATCGCGATCACCACCGGCACGAACACGCCGGCGATGCGGTCCGCCAGTGCCTGGATGGGCGCCTTGGAGGTCTGCGCCTCCTCCACCAGGCGGATGATGCGGGAGAGCGCGGAGTCCGCACCCACGGCGGTGGCGCGCACGCGGATCAGGCCGCTGGTGTTCATGGTGGCGCCGAACACCGCGTCGCCCGGGCCCTTGGTCACGGGCACGGACTCGCCCGTCAGCATGGACTCGTCTACCGCGGACTGGCCCTCGGTGACCTCGCCGTCCACGGGGATCTGCTCGCTGGGGCGCACCAGGACGATGTCGCCGTTCTGGACGGCGCGCACCGGGATCTCGAACTCCTGGTCGTCCTCGATCACGCGGGCCAGGTGCGGGCGCAGTTCCACCAGCGCACGCACGGCGGCGGAAGTCTGCCCCTTCGCGCGGGCCTCCAGCCAGCGGCCCAGCAGCACCAGGCCGATGATCGCCGCGGACGCCTCGTAGTAGGTGTGGGCCTCCGCGCCGTGGATGCCCTCCAGCAGCCCCGGCCAGAAGGTGGCGATCACGGAGTAGCCGAACGCCGCGGACGTGCCCACGGCGATCAGCGTGTTCATGTCGCTCACGCCGTGGCGCGCGGCCTTCCAGGCGCCTCGGTAGAACTGCGCGCCCGCCCAGACCTGCACCGGCAGGGTGGCCAGGAACATCAGAGGGTGGACGACGCGCAGCGGCACGTCCTGCGCCCACCCGATCTCCACGCCCGTGAACTCGTGGCCGTCGCGCAGCAGCATCCACGCCATCTGCACCCCGGCCACGACCAGGGCGAAGATCATCCGCGTCCGCAGGCTGTGCTCCTCCGCGCGCCGGCCCTGCTCCAGCGCATCGCGAGTCTCGTCCTCGCTCTCGTCCGCACCGGGGAGGACCAGGTCATACCCGGCGTGGTCCACCGCGGAGCGCAGTGCGTCCAGGTCCAGGCCCGGCCCCGCCTCCACGGTGGCCTGCTCCGTGGCGAGGTTGACCGCGGCGCGCGAGACCCCCGGCACGCCGTCCAGCGCCCGCTCCACGCGCCGCACGCAGGAGGCGCAGGTCATTCCGCGCACGCCGAAGCGCAGCCGCTCGCCCGGCTCCGTGCCCGTTGCCGTCTGTGCTTCCGTTGCCATGATCAATTCCGCTCTCGATGAGGGCTCACGCCCGGGGTGGTCGCGGTGCTACTTGTCCTTCATGGCGTACAACTCCAGGAGTTCGCCAAAGACTTCCTCCTGGCGCCCTTCGCCCACGGCCTCCAGCACGCAGTGGTGCAGGTGGCCGTCCAGGATGCGCGCCTCCGCCTTCTCAATGCCGCGGCGCACCGCGTACATCTGCTTCAGCACGTCCACGCAGTAGGTGTCGCTCTCGATCATCCGGCGCACCGCGGCCAGGTGGCCCTCCACGTAGGCGAGGCGCTTCAGGACGTCCGTCTTGCTGTCGCCGTCCATGCGACGCTCCTTGCTCCCGCTAGGGCTTCCGCTAGGCCTTCGAGGCGAACGCAGCCTCCACCGGCTGCCCCCAGGGCATCTGGATGGTCTGGACGTCCACCTGGTAGCCGGGCTTCAGCGCCCGCAGGCGCTCGCCGGCGCCGGGCTGGACCAGCAGGTGGTGGTCACAGCACGAGCCCAGGTCCTGCTCCGGCCTGGAGCGGTCGTAGGTGTAGTGCTCCGTGGTGCTGCCGCACGGACACGTGTAGGTGATGGATGCGCCCTCCGCGGACTTCTCCACCTCGTAGGTGGGGGCGAACGCCTTCGGGCCGGTGTCGAACGCGACGTTGGTGCCTGCGGGCGTCCCGCCGCGTGCGGGGGCTGCCTCCCCCAGGGGGTAGCCCTCGGCAGCGAGGGCCTCTGCCAGGCGGTCGAGCACGGCGCCTTGCGCCAAGTCCACGGCGAACGACTTGGAGTCCGGGTCGCCGTCCAGGAAACGCGCGCCCTCCACGCCCTCCACGGTCTTCTTGATGGTGGCGATGCAGTGGTCGCAGGTCACGTCGGGGGCGAACAGGGTCATCTGTGGCATGGGTCTCTCCTCCGCTTCGACGGACACTATACCCCCACCGGGGGGGTAGGGGTCAAGTCCATGGAGCAAGGGGTGCCCGTGGGCTTCCCGGGAGTTGCAGGCGATCTCCCGCGCGTTACCGTGAACGACACCGGGCCATAGCGCCCGTAGGCGGGTCCAGGGCGTCCTGCGCCCGTGGGAGGTGGGTTGCGTGCGCCCGCGGTTGCCCACTCCCTACACGTTCCGCGAGCGCTGGCGGTTCCGAAACCAGCGCGCGACGAACCACCCCCGCACGTCCTACCAGACCAAGGTCTGGGGTACCCGCTCCCAGCGCTGGTTCTACGTGGATGGTGCGCTCTCCGCCGTGGTGGACGTGGCGGTGGTGCAGTTCCTGGCCGTCTACGCCATCGCGCTGGGCGCCACGGACGCGGAGGTGGGGTTCCTCTCGATCGCGGCGGGGCTGGCGGGCTTCCTGGCGCTGGTGCCGGGCGCGCGCATCGCGGAACTGACCAACTCACGCCGCTGGGTGGTGCTCATCGGCGGCGGCGGGGCGGGACGCATCGCCATCCTGGTGATGGCGGCCGGGCCCTCGTTCGTGCGCGCGCCGCACGATGCGGTCTACGTGCTGATCGCCGCGATGTTCGTGCGCTCGTTCGTGATCAACGTTTCGCACGCCTCGTGGGTGAGCCTGCTGGCGGACATCATCCCGCTGGACCTGCGGCGTTTCTACGTGGCCCAGCGCATGCTTGCGATGACGGTGGCCGGCGCCATCGCGGCGCCGCTGGTGGGCTTCGGCATCCGCGCCATCGGCGGGGTCAGTGGCTACCAGGTGATCTTCGGCCTGTCCTTCGCCGTGGGCATCGCGGCCTGGTACGCCTACTTCCGCATCGAGGAGCCGCCGCGGCTGTCCCGGGCGGAGCGCCCGGCCGGTTCCACGGTGGGGATGCTGCGCGACCGGCGCTTCATCCGCTACCTGGTGGCGCTGTTCGTGCTGAACACCACCACCATGGTGGTGGGGCCGTTCTTCCTGGCGTACTTCGTGCGCGACCTGGGTGGGTCCGTCTCGGACGTTGGTCTGCTGGCCACGCTGGAGCAGGTGCTGGCCGTGGGCGCCCAGTTCCTGCTGGGCATGTGGGTCACGCGGTTCTCCACGGAGCGGCTGTTCAAGATCACGCTGTTCTTCCCGGCGCTGATCCCGCTGCTCTGGCTCGTGGTGCAGGACCCGTGGCAGGCAGCCCTCCCCTTCGCAGTGGGCGGGCTGGTGTGGGCCGTGTACAACGTGGCGCTGTTCAACCTGCTCATGGAGTACGCACCCAACGAGAACATCCCCCGCTACGCGGCCGTGCAGCAGACCGTGATCTTCCTGGCCCAGTTGCTGGGCCCGGTGGCGGGCACGGTGGTGGTGGCGGCGTGGGGCATCCGCACGGCGATGGTCATCTCGGTGGTGGGGCGGCTGCTGGGCGCAGGGATCATGTTCGTGCCGCTCTCATGGATCCCTGCCGTGCGTGCCCCGGCGCCGGCCGCGCTGGACCTGCCGCCAGTGGAACTCCCGCCGCTCGCTCCGCCCCCGGCGGTGGAGGATGCCGCGCCGGGGACGGCGGATAGCACGTAGATGACGCCGGTCGCATGATGCCCGCACGGGCTCGCTCCCGGCACCGCTGGCTCGCCTGCCCCTCCCCACGATGGGCCCGCCATGTCGACCACCCCCGGCGACGACGACCCCTCCCAGCCCGCCGGGACCTCCGCTGACGCCGGGGTGACCCCGAGCGCGGCGCGTGTGGAGCCGGGCCTCCCGCCGATCATCGGGGGCCCGTTCGTCTCGCTCCGCGACAGTGACTTCCGCCTGCTGTGGTTCGGCACGGTGACGGTCGGCTTCGGCCAGTGGGGGCAGCAGATCGGGCTGAACTGGCTCGTCTTCCTGCTCACCGGCTCCGCCGTGCAACTGGGGGCGGTGTCCTTCTTCGGCGGGATCATCTCGCTGATCCTCACGCCCTACGCGGGTGTGCTGGCGGACCGCTACTCGCGCCGGATGATCATGCTCATTGCCACCATCGTGGGCGCGCTGCAGGCGGCGGTGCTCGCGGTACTGGTGCTCACGGACGTGGTGCAGGTGTGGCACGCCTACGTATTCGCGGTGCTGGCCGCCGTCACGCAGGCGATGAACCAGCCCGCCCGCCAGGCCTACGTGAACGACGTCTCCCGGCCCGAGACCCTGCCGAACGCCATTGCCCTCAACTCCATCGCGCAGAACGCCTCCCGCATTGTGGGGCCGCCGCTGGCGGGGCTGATCGCGGGGTGGAACGTGGGCGCCGCGTTCGTCTTCGTTGCAGTCATCCGAGGGGTGGCCTCCGTCCTCACGATGATGCTGAGCGCCCGCCGCCAGTCCACGGTCGATGGACGGGGGAACCCGCTGCGCCTGATCGCTGGTGGCTTCTCCTACCTGTTCCGGGAGGGCAACCTGCGGCTGCTGCTGGTGGTGAACGCGCTGACCGCGCTGTTCGTCTACCCCTACGTCTCGTTCATGCCGGTCTTCGCGGAAGAGGTCTTCGGCGGCGGCTCGGGGACCTACGGCGTGCTGGTCTCGATGATCGCGGTGGGCTCGATCGTGGGGCTGTTCGGGCTGGCATGGCTGCCGAACCTGCCCCGCCGCGGGCTGCTGATGCTGGTGGGCTTCCTGGGGTACACGCTGCTGCTGATCGTGTTCACTCAGTCTCCCGTGCTGATCCTGGCGATGCTGTCGCTCGCGGTGGCGGGCCTCTTCTTCGGCATCGCCTCCGCCCTCAACAACACGCTCTTCCAGGTGCTGGTTCGGAACGACATGCGGGGCCGCGGCATGGCCGTGCTGCAGGTGGCGGGCGGGCTCTCGCCGCTGGGCGCCCTCTCGATGGGCTTCCTCATCGAGGCGGTGGGCATCCGTGCCGGCGTGGCGGCGCACATCGCGGTGGCGTTCGTGGGCATGGCACTGGTGGTGCTGTTCGGGAAGACCATCCGCCGGCTCTGAGCCTCGGCCCATCGCGTGACAGTCCCGGCGCAAGGCCTGCCGCTGGACAGCACGTGCATAATGCCGGTATCGCCGTGACGCCCAGCCCCAGATCCAGGGCGCGCGGACGACCAGGTCCGAGGGCAGCATGGCCACGGTGGCTCCCACCTCCGTCCCTCCCGCACCACCCCGCCGGCCGGGCCCCTTCCTCTCGCTCCACAACCGCGACTTCCGCTGGCTGTGGATCAGCACAGTGGCCGTGGGCTTCGGCCAGTGGGGCCAGCAGATCGCGCTGGGTATCCTGGTCTACAATCTCACGGGGTCGCCCGTGCAACTGGGCGGCGTGGTCACGGCCAGCGGCATCGTCTCGCTGCTGCTGACGCCCTTCGCCGGGCTGCTGGCGGACCAGTACTCGCGTCGCACGATCATGGTGATCTCCACCTTCCTGGGCGCGGTGCAGGCGGCGATTCTCGCGGTGCTGGTACTGGCCGGGCTGGCGGAGGTGTGGCACGCCTACGTCTTCGCCATCCTCACCGCGCTCACCCAGGCGGCGAACCAGCCGGCACGGCAGGCCTATGTCCACGACGTCTCCACGCCGGAGACGCTGGCCAATGCGATCTCGCTGAACTCGATTGCCCAGAACGTCTCGCGTATCGCGGGGCCGCCCCTGGCGGGGTACCTGGCGGTCCTGAACGTGGGGGCCGCGCTGCTGTTCGTGGCCGGCGTGCGGGTGGTGGCCACCCTGGCCACCATGCTCATGTCCAACCGGCCGCAGGCGAAGGCGGCCGGCAACGCCAACCCCTTCCGCCAGGTGTTCGACGGCTTCGACTACCTGCTGCGGGAGCCGCGGCTGCGCCTGCTGCTGGCCATCAACGCGCTGCCGGCGCTGCTGGTGTACCCCTACATGTCGATGATGCCGATCTTCGCGGACCGGGTCTTTGACGCGCCCTGGGCCTACGGATGGCTGGTGGCGATGATCGCGGTCGGGTCGGTCGTCGGCCTGTTCGCGCTCGCGTGGATGGGCGACATCGGCCGGAAGACTCAGATCCTCGTGGGATGTGAACTGGTCTACCTGACGTTGGTGATCATGTTCACCCGCACGGACATCCTGCTCGTGGGCCTGGGGACGCTGGTCATCGCCGGGCTCTTCCACGGCGTCGCGCTGGCGCTGAACAACACCGTCTTCCAGAGCGAGGTGCGGCCCGACATGCGAGGGCGCGGCATGGCCGCCTGGCAGATCGGCCACGGCCTGATGCCGCTTGGCGGGCTGCCCATGGGCTTCATGGTGGACCGCTTCGGCGTGCAGAACGGCGTGGGCATGGAGATGACGCTCTGCCTGGTGCTGTTCATCGTCATCGCCGCATTCGGCCGCCCGCTGTGGCCGAGGCGCGCCGCATAGCCGAGGACACCCCGGAGTCGACCGCGCCACTATGCTCCGGGCGTGAGCATCGTGCATACCGTCTTCCACCCGGGGACGCCGGGGCCGGATCCCGTGCCCACGGTGGTGGCCATCCACGGCCACGGCGCCAACGGCTTCGACCTGCTGGGGCTGGGGCCGTACATCGCCGCCGGGCGCGTGCTGCTCCTCTGCCCGGAGGCGGAGTTCGTCCTGCAGCCGGGCCTGCTCTCCTTCACCTGGTTCGAGGCCCTCCCCCCGCAGCGCCGCAGCGAGCGCGAGTTCGAGCGCGTCACCGCCATCCTGGACGAGTTCATCACGGAGGCCGTCCCGCGCTACGGAGGCGACCCCAACCGCACCGTGATCCTGGGCTTCTCGCAGGGCGGCTCGCTCGCCTACCGCCTGGGCCTCGCCGCGCCCTCGCGGTTCCGAGGGGTGGCCGCGCTCTCCACGTGGCTGCCGGAGGAGGCGGAAGCTCGCGCCGAACGCGCCGGCCTGGCCTCGCTGCCGCTGCTGGTGCAGCACGGCCTGGAGGATCCGCTCATCGCGGTGGATCGCGCCCGAGACTCGCGTGACCGGCTGCACGCGCTGGGCGCGGAGGCGGACTACCGCGAGTACCCCATGGCGCACGAGATCCGGCCGGAGAGCCTGCGTGACCTCTCGGACTGGGTGGAGCGTGTGCTGGACCTGCCGCCCGTCGGGCAGGCCGACTGAAACCCCTCGATTGACGGCCGACGCCCGTAGCCCCAGACTCGCGTGCATCCCGGGCGGACCCTCCGCCCGAGCAGAGTGATGGAGGCCTCGTGAAGGCACTGTGCTCCACCACCGCGTCCGTCTCCGCCGTCCGCGCCTAGCACGACTGACCGTCGTCTGACCGTCGTCTGACCGTCGTCTGGGCGTAGAGCGAGAGATGCGACCGGCCACCCGCCGGCCGAGCGCCGCCGTGCACCTCACGGCTGCGTAGGTCGCCACTCTGCGAGGGAACCCCGTTGTCTCATTCACGCTGGTACCACCGGCAGCCCACGCTGCTGCCGGGCCGTCCCGTCAGCGCAACCCGGCTCGTGCTGGGCCGTGCGGTCGTGGGCGGATTCTTCAACGCCATGGCGTTCGCGCTCTACGCCCTGTACGTGGTCCGCGACGCCGAACTGACCCCGTTCCAACTGGTCATCGTGGGCACGCTGCTGGAGGGCAGCGTGTTCCTGTGCGAGGTGCCCACGGGCATCGTCGCGGACGCCTTCAGCCGCCGCCTGTCCGTGATCATCGGCACGGTGATGATGGGTCTCTCGCCACTGGTGATGGGCCTGTTCCCCTCCTTCGAGGGCATCCTGGCCGGACAGGCGATCCTGGGCGTGGGCTTCACCGAGCGGCGCGCAGGAGGCGTGGCTCGCGGACGAGGTGGGCGAAGACGTGGCCGCACGTCTCTACCCGCGCGTCGCCCAGTGGCGCCTGACCGCCGGCGTGGCCGGCGTGCTGGCGGCGATTGGCCTGGGCCTCTGGAGCCACAGCGCGCCCTTCATCATCGGAGGGGTGGGGTACGCGCTGATGGCCATCCCGCTCGCCATGATGATGACGGAGGACGGGTGGAAGCCCGCCCCGCGCGATGAGCGCGGCTCCTGGCGTCGCATGGCGCAGACGGCCCGCGAGGGGCTGGTGGTGGCGAGCGGGCGGCCCATGGTGCGTGCCGCGCTGGCCGTGGCATTCCTCATCGGCTTCTCCAGCGAGGCCTTCGACCGCCTCTGGGGCTACCGGCTGATCGAGGAGATCGGCCTGCCGTCCGGTGTGGGCGAGGTGGTGCTGTTCGGCGGCATCCAACTGGCGATCCAGGCCGGTGGTGTCCCGGTCATCCGGCTGGGACGGTGGCTGACGCGGGACGGTACGCGGGCGTCTGCCGCGCGCCTGCTGGGCGGCCTGTACGCCCTGATCGCGCTGACCGTGCTGGCGTTCGCGCTGGTCACGCCGTTCTGGGTGGCCGTGGCGCTGGTGCTGGCCGTGGGCCTGGCCCGCACGGCGGAGGCCCCGTTCCGCATGGCCTGGGTGAACCGCGGGCTCAACCCCGCCACCCGCGCCACCGTGCTCTCCGCCGTGGGGCAGGCGGACTCCATTGGCCAGGTGGGGAGCGGCCCGGTCTTCGCTACCATCGCGGGCGGCTGGGGTGCTCGCGCCGCGCTCGCGCTCGGAGCCGTCGTGGTACTCCCGGCGGTGGGCCTGGTGCGCACCAGGCCGCTCGAGGAGCGCGACGGGCCCCGGGAGGAGCCGGCCGCCGCCGAGGTCGAGGCGTAGCGGAAGCGGGGCTACTCCACCGGCCGGTCGAGGACGTGCGCTGCGATCTGCTCCAGCGCACGCGCCTCGATTGGCGGGTTCACCAGGCCGCTGCGGGCGTCTCGGAAGTAGCGCTCCAGCGGCTCCGACCGCTGGAGGCCCACGCCGCCCACGATGCGGAGCGCCAGGTCCGTGACCTCCACCGCCGCTTCTGTGGCGAGGCGCTTGGCCACGGGGATCTGCGCGGCAAGTTCGCGGTCGTGCTCGGGGTGGTGCTGGAAGTCCTCCGCGGCGGTGAGCAACATCGTGCGCGCGGCGACCAGCGAGGCCTCCATCCGGCCCACCTGTTCGCGTACGTGCGGGATCTTCGCGATGGGCGCCGGCGCGCCCGTGGGCTGCCGCGTCTGCGCGAAACGCACTGCGTAGTCGCGTGCGGCGTACGCGACGCCCAGGTTCGCCGCCGCCACCATCAGCGGGAACCATGCCTCCGGCCGCCCGTCCGGCAGCGGGTCCTTCGGGTTTCGGCGAGCGATCAGGTCACCCTCGGCGATCACGACGCCCTCGAAGTGCATGTCGTGGGATCCGGTCGAGCGCATGGACATCGAGTCCCACGTCTCCTGGATGCGGACGCCGGGCGCGCCGCAGCGCACCAGCACGCGGGCGGTGTCGCCGGTGCCGTCCTCCACGGCGGCGTAGACCACGGCGTAGGCGAGGGCGGGCGAGAGCGTGGAGAACGTCTTGCGCCCATCCACGCGCCAGCCGCCGCCCGCCTGCGGCGTGAGCGTGGTGGCGGGGCGCCCGCCGCCCCGAGGCGACCCCATCTCCGGCTCCGCCGCGATGTTGTTCAGGAGCGCTCCGGACTCGGCGACGTCGCGGAAGACCCGGTCGCGCAGCGGGGCCGGCCAGCGCTGCTGTGCGACCTCCGTGCCCACCACCATGTGGTGCATGCCCACCGCCAGGGCGGTGGAGCCGTCGCCCCGCCCGAGGGCGATCTGCGCCAGCACCAGGTCGTCCAGCCCGTGCCCGCCGCCGCCGTACTCGTGCGGCACGGCCGCCGCGAGGTAGCCCGCGTCGCGGAGCGCCTCGATGTGCTCGTGGGGGAACGTACCGGCGCGGTCATGCTCCGCCGCGGTCGGCTCGATGCGCGCCGCCAGCGACTCCGCGGTGGCGAGCAGGCTCGCCTGGGCTTCGGTCTTCGGCCACATGAGGGCAGGCTAGCGCGACTAGTAGTGGATCGCCCGCGGCGTCCCGCCGCCCGCCGCGATGGCGTCGCCATTGATGGCGATCGACCGGGGCGAGGCGAGCATGGTGACCACGTAGGCGATGTCCTCCGCGTCAATGAGCCGCCGCACGGAGTTCGCCTCCGCCATGGACCGCTCGACGTCCTCGGGAGTGGCGCCGGTGGCCTCCGCGCGGCGGGCGACCACACCGGCGGTCGCCTCGGTGCGCGTGAGGCCGGGGTGCACCACCGTGCAGGTGATGCCGTGGGGCCCGAGTTCGTCGGCCAAGTTCTTCGTGAGCGCCGCCACGGCGACGTTGCGGATGGAGCCCACGATGGAGCCGGACTGGCGCGCGGCCAGGCCGGAGACGTTGATGATGCGGCCCCACCCGGCGGCCTTCATGTGTGGGATCACCGCCTGGGCGCAGCGCAGGTAGCCCATGACCTTCACGTTGATCTCCGGGTTCAGGTGCTCCTCCGCGTCCACCTCCTCCGCCCGGGGCGTCCGCCCACCCTGTCCGGACGGTTGCGCGGCGCAGTTCACCAGGATGTCCACCCCGCCGAGGCCCGCCACCACCCGCTCCACGGCCGCACGCACGGAGGCGTCGTCCCCCGTGTCCGCGGACACGGCCAGTACCGCGCGGCCGGACGCCGCTCGGATCTCCTCGGCGGCCGCGTCCAGCGCCCCCTGGTCCCGCGCGAGGATCGCGACGTCCACGCCCTCGCGCGCGAGCGCACCCGCAATCGCCTTGCCGATGCCGCGGCTGCCGCCGGTCACCAGCGCGCGCTTGCCCTCCAGTTGCAGATCCATCACGACCCCCTCGAGTTTCTCAGGAAAGGTGCCAGTCTGGCACCGGTGGCGTGCCACCCCACGCATATTCTCAGGCTCCACCAGCAGTCACCTGAGGAGGAACCGAGATGAACCCGGTCGCCTGGTTCGAAATCACCGCGCCGGAGGCGCAGAAGAAGGCCCTGCAGGAGTTCTACGCCAGCACTTTCGACTGGAAGTTCACGCCGAACCTTCCGAACGACTACGGCATGGTCGAGAAGCCCGAGGGGGAGGCCGGCATCGGTGGCGCTGTGGACGCATCCGATCGAGGGGCGGGTGTCCTGGTCTTCATCGAGGTCGACGGCCTCACGGCGTACCTCGACAGGGCGAAGCAGAACGGCGCGGAGGTGGTGCAGGGCCAGACAGACGTCCCTGGCATGGTTAGTTACGCGCTCATCCGCGATCCCGCCGGCAACACCGTGGGCGTCATGGACAGCGCGATTCCGGAGGGCTGAGAACCAAGCTTGTGGTGCTATGATGCACGTATGAAGCGCACGACGATTTCTCTCCCGGACGACCTCGCGGCCTCGGTGGAACGAGAGGCCCGCCGCCGCCGCATCTCCGCTTCGGAGGTGGTGCGCGAGGCGCTGCTGGCGCGCCTCGCGGCCACGGAGGGCGGCCGACGCCGTCTGCCGTTTGTTGCCCTTGGTCGCAGCGAACACCGGACCACGGCGCGGGACATGGAGGACCTCCTCCGTGACGAGTGGGACGAGGCCAGGCTTCGGTGACGGTTGCGGTGCTGGACGCGGGTCCCCTGTACGCCGCGGTGGACGCCGCCGACGTCGACCACGCCAGGTGCGTTTCGGTGCTGGAGCGCCCGGACCTGCAACTGGTCGTGCCTGCATTGGCGTTGGCCGAGGCTGCCTACTTCGTGGAGCGGCGCCTCGGCCCCCGGGTGGAAGCGGCCTTCATCCGAGGGCTCTCGGCACTCGAGGTCGAGGGTCCGCTCGCTGAGGAGTGGGAGGCCATTGCCGCGCTTGTTGAGCGCTACGCGGACTTCCCGCTCGGCACCACGGATGCCTCCGTCGCCGTGCTGGCCGATCGGCTAGGTACCGACCTGATCGTCACGCTGGACCGTCGCCACTTCTCGGCCATCCGGTCTCCGGAGGGACACGCCTACCGCCTGCTCCCGGACTAGCCGCTATCCCGCAGGGACGCCCACCAGTGGGTTCTCCGGGAGGCCGTCCACGAACGTCACCCTGCGCCCGCGCTGCGAGGGCACCCGGTCGCCGGGGAGGACGAAGCCGGTGAGGTTCACCGGGTCCACGGCGCTCACCGTGATGCGCGTGCCGTCGTGTGGCTCGCGGCGCACCTCGCGGAGCAGCGTGACCGCCTCCGGCAGCGCGTACTGCTCGCCCGCCACGCCGATGACGAAGCGGCCGCCGCGGATGGTGCCGCGGGCCTCCAGCCGGCGGAGGGCTCGCATCACGTGGCGCCAGGGCAGGGTGAACGACTCGCGCTGGGCGATGTCCCGGAACACGACGCCGTAGCGTCCGAGCAGGACGAGGGCCACCTCCTCCGCCAGGCCGTCCTCGAACTCGTCGGGCCGGTCGGCGGGAGGCTCCGGCGTGCGCACGAGTGACCAGCGGCCGGGCGGGCCACCCCCGGCGAACATGCCGCCGCGCAGGTAGTTGCCGCCGCCTCGGCGCCGGTGGCGCTCTCGGGAGCGGGAGCCGCCCGCAATCTCGCGCAGGCCCTGGAAGCCGTCCGAGGCCACCCAGCCACCGGCGATCAGTTCGCGCAGCCCCTGCTCCACGTCCGTGACCAGGCGCCGCGTGCCGCTCACGATCTCGTCGAAGAACAGCGCGCCGCGCCGCTCCAGCAGCACCGCGATCTCGCCGGCCGCGCCGGCCCTCGGCAGGGGCGGGTCGCCGCCACCCCAGCCCACGGTGGGGGCGCCGCGCGAGCCGGCCAGCAGGGCCGGCAGCAGCGACCGCGGGGCCAGCGTCACCGGCGTTGCCCGAGTGGCGGCGGAGCCCAGGCGGCCCTCAACCTCCACGCGTCGAGGCGTGAGGCGCGCCCACGCCGCCTCGCCAGCCAGGCAGAGTTCGTCCAGCCAGGAGGCGTGGTACTCGGCCATGCGGCCGCGCAGCAGGTCCGACTCCCACACGCTCGCGGGCGCCTCGAACCCCGCGAGGCGCGCGATCACGGCGCGCAGGCCGCCGCGGCCCTCCGCGTGCGCCCTGGGATCCAGGTGCTGCCAGCGCAGCAGGAAACGCATGTAGTCCTGCTTGGCGACCGGGTCGATCTCCTTGCGGAGCCGGTCCAGCGTGTAGCGGTGGATGCGCGCCAGCAGGCGACGGTCACACCACTCGTCCTCGGTAGCGCCGGGAGAGAAGCGGCCGCGCAGGATGAACCCCTGCGCCTCCAGCATGACCAGCCCGTGCTCCACGTCCGTCACGCCGAGCGCGGCGCGCGCGGCCAGTTCCGTCGCCGTGGTCACACCCGCGACCTCCGTGTGCCCGCGCAACAGCGAGGCCCGCGCGCCCTCGCGATGCTCGCCCTTCAGCAGCGCTCGGGCGGGGACGTCCACCGCCGGGAGCGTGGCGCCCTCGTACACCAGGCGCACGGTCTCCAAATGCTCCACCGGGAACCACACGCGCGAGTCGCCGGTCTCGAAGGCCGCGGCACGGCCCTCGCCGCGCAGCGCCTCCAGCCAGTCCACCCACTCGAGGACGACTGATTCGTCGATGGCCACCATGCCGAGCAGCGCGTCGTGGACCTCCTCGGCGTTGCGCGGCTGCGGCCAGGCCTCCTCCGCCACCTCCGCGATCGCTTCCTCGTCCAGCGCGGCCAGGTCGCGGGCGCTCTCCGGGAGCCCTCGCCGGAGCGTGATCGCGCGGGTGCGGCGCTCCTCCAGCGGGGCATCGTCCAGGAAGGTGTAGGGCTTGCCGCTGATGATCTCGTGCGCCATGGGCGAGGGTTCCACGGTGTCCCGGGCGTGGTAGCGGATCTCGCCGGCCTCCACGCGCTCCAGGACGTGGCGCAAGTTCGCCACGTCCATCGCCTCGAAGAGGCAGTCCCGCATCGTCTGGCGCATGAGCGGGTGGTCCGGGAGGCGCAGCGGCTCTGTCATGTGCTCCTGGCAGCCCACCTGCTCCGGGAACACCGCCGCCATCAGGTCATCAGCGCGCATCCGCTGGATGAACGGTGGGACGTGCTTGCCCCCGCGCATGCGCGGCACCGCCAGCGCGCGCGTGGTGTTCCAGCGCCAGCGCGTGGGGAAGAGCGGGATGTAGAAGACCGATGAGTGGACGGAGTCCTCGACGTTGCGCGGGTTCACCCACTGGTACGCCTCCTCCAGCGGCCACGAGTGCTGCGGGCCGGAGGAGAGCAGGATCGCGTCGTCGCTGGCGGCGGCCTGCAGTTCAAAGTCGAACGCCACGCAGAAGCGTTTGCGGAGGGCGAGTCCCCATGCGCGGTTGATGCGCTGGCCGAAGGGCGCGTGCACCACTAGTTGCATGCCGCCGGAGTCATCGAAGAAACGCTCGAAGACCACGTCCGTGTCGGAGGGGACCACGCCCAGGCCGTCCCGCGTGGCGCGCAGGTAGTCCACGATCTGCTGCCCGCCCAGCGAGGTCAGCCCGCACTCCTGCTCCAGCCACGCCACCGCCTCGGCGGGCGGGTCATCGAGGCGCTCCGTGACATCACGTCGCAGGCGGCCGACCTCCTCCGAGAGTTCCAGCGTGCGTCCCGGCGCCTCGCCCAGCCAGAACGGGACGGTGGGCGGCTGGCCGTGGGCGTCCGTGACGTGCACGGTGTTCGGCCCCACCCGGCTGATGCGCCAGGACGTGGAGCCCAGCAGGAACACGTCGCCAATGGAGGACTCGATGGCGAAGTCCTCGTTGACCGTGCCAACCAGCGTGCCCTCCGGCTCGGCCAGCACGCGGTAGTCGCCCAGTTCCGGGATGGTGCCGCCGTTTTGGATGGCGGTGAGCCGTGCGGCGCGTCGCGGGCGGAGCATGCCGTTGATGCGGTCGAGGTGCACCAGCGGCGCGGCGCGCCCGGCGCCGTCACCGATGCCCACGGACAGCATCTCCACGATCTCCTCGAAGGACTCGCGTTCGAGGCCCGCGTACGGCGCGGCGCGGCGGACCAGCGCGTACAGGTCGTCCTCCGGCCAGTCCTGGCACGCCACCTCCGCCACGATCTGCTGCGCCAGCACGTCCAGCGGCGCGACGGGCTGCCAGATGCGGTCCAGCCGGCCCGCGCGGACGGCGCGCACCAGCGCGGCGCACTCCACGAGTTCGTCGCGCGTGGTGGGGAAGAGCCGACCGTGTGGCCGCAGCCCCAGCGCGTGTCCGGAGCGCCCCACGCGCTGCAGGAACGTGGCGATGCCGCGAGGCGACCCCACCTGGCACACGAGGTCGATACTGCCGATGTCGATGCCGAGTTCCAGCGAGGCCGTGGCCACCAGCGCCTTCAGGTCGCCCGCCTTCAGGCGCTGCTCCACGCGCAGGCGGCGCTCCTTGGAGAGCGAGCCGTGGTGAGACGCCACCGCGTCCTCGCCCAGCCGCTCCGCCAGGTGCATCGCCACGCGCTCTGAGAGTCGGCGCGTGTTCACGAAGATCAGCGTGGTCCTGTGCTCGGTGATCAGTTCGGCCAGGCGGTTGTAGACCTCCCCCATCTGCTCCTTGGGCGCCACGGCCTCCAGGTCGCTGGGGGGCACCTCCACGTGCAGTTCCAGGTCCCGCTGGTGACCCAGGTCCAGCACCTGGCACGGCCGCTCCGACCCCGCGAGGAAGCGCGCGACCTCCTCGATGGGGCGCTGTGTCGCCGAGAGGCCCACGCGCTGGGGGCGCGGCCGCCCCCCGGCCTCCACCAGGTGGTCAAGGCGCTCCAGGGTGAGGGTGAGGTGCGTGCCCCGCCGGTCGCGGGCCAGCGCGTGGATCTCGTCCACGATCACCTGGCGCGCGCCGCGCAGCGCCTGGCGGGCGCGCTCTGACGTGACCATCAGGTAGAGCGACTCGGGCGTAGTGATCAGGACGTGGGGTGGGCGGCGGACGATCGCCTGGCGCTCGGACTGGGGAGTGTCGCCGGTGCGCACGGCGGTGGTGATGGGCGGCAGGTCGTAGCCCATCTCCGCCGCGGTGGCGCGGATCTCCTCCAACGGGACTTCCAGGTTGCGCTCGATGTCGTTGCCCAGCGCCTTCAGCGGCGAGACGTAGACGATGCGGATGCCGTCTTCGCCGCCCGGGCCGAGCGTGCCGGCCTCCGCCTCCCGCACCAGCGAGTCGATGCCCACCAGGAACGCCGCGAGCGTCTTGCCGGAGCCCGTGGGGGCCGCCAGCAGCACGTCGCCGCCGGCCTCGATGGCCGGCCAGCCTGCGTGCTGCGCGTCCGTCGGCGCGCCGAAGCGCCGCTCGAACCACGTCCGGACGGCCGGGTGCAGGAGGTCCAGGGGGTTGGTTGAGTCCGTCATTTCGCCCGCCGGCGGCGCGTACGATGGCTGCCCCACCGCGCCCTCACGACCACGGATCGAGGTCGGATGCGCCGCCTGTCCAGTGTAACCCTGCTGCTCACGCTCCTCGGCGTGCTCGCTGTCACACCCGCGGGCCCGCGGGGAGCCGCGACCGCCGCCGAGGGCGACCCGGACGACTACTGCACGCACGCGCCGGATCGCCCGTTCGGCTGGCAGTTCTCGGACGCCTGCCGCGGGCACGACGAATGCCTGGACGCGCTGGACCGGGATACTGACCGCCGGGCGCGGCTGGCCTGCGACGACACGTTCCTGGAGGCCCTGCTTGAGGCGCCGAGCGCCTTCAGCGAGCGACTGTGCGCGGAGTCGGTGGTCTGCCGGCTGCTCGCCCGGATCTACCACTCGGTGGTGCGGCTGGTGACGCTGCGGTTTGTACCGGACGCGCGCACCTCGGAAGCCCCGACCGGCCTGACGGGCCGCGTCGACGCGTACAACCTGTCTGTGATAGAAGGGCCGCACTTCCGACCCGCGGGTTAGCGGAGCGGCGTCTCGGCAGAAAACTGTGTCCTGGCGGAGAGGTGCGCGGATGGCCCTGGACCCGATCGCGGAGCAGGTGCTGGCGCAGATGGCCGCCATGGGCGGGCCGCCCATGCACACGCTCACCCCCCAGCAGATCCGTGCCGCCCGTGTGCCCCTGCCCCCCGGCCCGGACGTGGACAGCGTGGAGGACATGGAAGCCCCCGGCCCGGACGGGCCGATCCCCGTGCGCATCTACTGGCCTCGCGATCCCGGGGAAGGCAAGACACTCCCGGGGCTGCTCTGGTTCCACGGCGGCGGCTGGGTGATCGGCAGCGTGGAGGGCGAGGACGCCACCGCGCGCCGCCTGGCCACCATGGCGGACTGCGTGGTGGTCTCCGTGGAGTACCGCCTGGCGCCGGAACACCCCTACCCCGCCTCGATCACGGACGCCTACGCCGCCACCGTCTGGACGGTGCAGAACGCGCCGCGCCTGGGCATCGACGGCTCGCGCGTAGCCATCGCCGGGTACAGCGCCGGTGGGAACCTCACGGCCGTGGTGGCGCAGTTGCTGCGCGACCGGGGCGGGCCCACGCCGGTACACCAGGTGCTGGTCAACCCGGTGACGGACTGCGCCATGGACACGAAGTCCTACCAGGAGAACGACCGCTACCTCCTGACCCCGGACCTGATGAAGTGGTTCTTCAACCACTACGCCCCGGAGGGCGTGGACCGGGCGAGGCCGGACATCTCGCCGCTCCGCGCCGCCAGCCTGGAGGGCCTGCCGCCCGCCACCGTCGTGACGGCGGAGTATGACCCCCTCCGAGACGAGGGCATGGCCTACGCCGATGCCCTGCGCGCCGCCGGCATACCCGTGGAGGCGCGCTGCTACGAGGGGCAGATCCACACGTTCTTCGTCAACGCTCACATGTACCCGCAGGGCCAGGCGGCCGTGGAGTTCGCCACCGCCCGGCTGCGCGAGGCGTTCGCCGCTACGGAGGCATGACGCCGCACTGACCGCGAGACCCGCCGCCGGCGGGGAAGGGGGCCACCGATGAAACTCGAGATGTTCCACCTGCACCCGTATCGCGACCTGCCGGACGACTTCGACGAGAAGTACCGCAGCGTCTGGGTGGACGTGCCTTCCCACCTGTTCGACCCGGTGAAGGCGCACCAGATGTACAACGACACGCTGGACGAACTCGAGTACGCGGCCGCGCTGGGCTTCGACGGCATCTGCGTGAACGAGCACCACCAGAACGCCTACGGCTACATGCCCTCGCCGAACATCATGGCGGCGAGCCTGGCCCGACGGACGGCCAACACCGCCCTGATCGTCATGGGCAACTCGATCGCCCTCTACAACCCGCCCATCCGCGTCGCCGAGGAGATGGCGATGCTGGACTGCATCAGCGGCGGGCGGCTGGTGGCCGGCTTCCCCACCGGCACCTCCATGGACACGAACTACGCCTACGGCACGAACCCCGCCCAGTTGCGGGAGAAGTACTACGAGGCCTCCGACCTCATCATCCGCGCGTGGACGGACCCGGACGTGTTCGCGTGGGACGGCCGCTTCAACCAGTTGCGATACGTCAACATCTGGCCGCGCCCCATGCAGCAGCCCCACCCGCCCATCTGGGTGCCCGGAGCCGGCTCCATCGAGACGTGGGAGTGGTGCCTCCGCAAGGAGTTCAACTACGCCTACCTCTCCTACTCCGGCTTCAAGCGCGGCAAGCAGGTGCTGGACGGCTTCTGGAAGAAGGCGGACGAGATGGGAATCGAGAAGAACCCCTACCAGGCCGGCTTCCTCCAACTGGTGATGGTGGGCGAGTCCGAGTCAGAGGTGGAGGAGAAGTACGGTGCGCACGCGGAGTACTTCTTCAACAAGATGCTCCACGTCTACCCCGGCTTCGGCGACGCCCCCGGCTACCGCACGCTGGACACCATCCGCGCCGGACTGCTCGCCCAGACGGGCCGCTTCGGCGACCGTCCGCCGCGCAGCACCTGGAAGGACCTGGTGGAGAACGGCAACATCGTTGCTGGGACGCCGGACCAGGTGGTGGAGCAACTGGAGCAGGTGTCGCGCGACCTGCACGTGGGGCACCTGATGCTCCTGTGCCAGATCGGCTCCATGCCGCACGACCTCACCATGGAGAACATCCGCCTCACCGCCACGAAGGTGGTGCCCAACCTCCGCCACGTCCACGCGGAGTGGGAGGACCGCTGGTGGCCGTCCTTCCACTCGGACCGCATCGAGCAGCGGCCGATGTTCCAGCCCCATGTACCCGTGCAGCAGGCGGGAGCGTAGCCATGCCGTCCACGCAGGCCCCCGTCGCCGCCGGGCGCTACGAGATCGAGGTCGTGGAGGAGGGCAGCGGCCCGCCGGTGCTGTTCCTGCACGGCATCAGCGGCCTCCAGTGGTCGCCGTTCCTGGACGCGCTGGCGAAGGACCATCGAGTGGTGGCGCCGCGCCACCCGGGCTTCGGCGACAAGAGCCAGGAGGAGTTGGACACGGTCCATGACCTGGTCTACGCCTACCTGGACCTGCTGGACGCACTCGACCTGCGAGGCGTGCCTGTGCTGGGACACTCGCTGGGCGGCATGATCGCCGCCGAACTCGCGGCCACGCAGCCGGAGCGCTTCAGCGCCGTGGGCCTCTTCGCGCCCATGGGCTTCTTCCACGTGGACGAGCCCACATTCGACTTCTTCGCGTGCACGCCTCGAGAGATGGCGGCGGCGTTCTTCGTGGACCCGGCGGGCCCGGCGGCGCAGTCCTCCGGCGAGGCCGGCCTGATGCGCATGGTGCAGGCTGGCGCGAAGTCCGAAGAGGGCTCCGCGCTGGTGGAGACCTACGTGGAGCGCGCCAAGACGCTCGCGACAGCAGCGAAGTACCTCTGGCCGCTGCCCAACCGCGGCCTCTGGAAGCGCATCCACCGCATCACCGCGCCGGCCACGGTGGTCTGGGGCAAGCAGGACCGCGTGGTCCCGCCCGCCTACGCCCAGGACTTCCTGGACGGGATCCCCGGCGCCCAGGTGCAGTGGGTGGAGGACGCCAGCCACGAGTTGCTTCTGGAGCAGCCGGACGCCTGCCTCGCCGCCGTGAGCGGGGTGCTGGGAGCAGCCTCCCGCTAGGGCCTCCCGGGGGATCATTCGTGCCACGCGTTTGGCCCGGCCGATCCCTTCCGAGGCTGGGAGTCGCCTGACAGTCTGGGGAGGCAGACGCGGAGGCCCCCAGACGAGCGATGGCTGACGGCGCGCGAGAGACCACACGCGGGGCGGAGGCGCCGGATCACGCGAAGTCGCGTTCTGCTCCCACGCGTACCCCGGCCCCGTCCGGCCCCGAGGCCACCCCCATCTCTTCCGCCACGCCCCGCGCGATGCTCGCGCGCCGCGTCGGTCCGCTCGCCGGCAACGCCGCTGCAGTGCGAGCGATCCGGCGCGCGCCCGACGGCTACGAGGCGGACGACGAGCGCGATCCCGCCCCGCGCTCTCGCGCGGACACCGCGCCGGTGGCCGACCCCGAGATGGTGGGCGCCCCGCCCGTACCTCTCGCCGAACCGGCGGCGGACAGCGGGTACGAGGCCGACGACGAGCGCGACCAACCGGCGGCGCCCCTCCAGGCGGACGAGGCGCCCGGGCGGGCGGGCCTCGGCGGCCCGCTCGTCGATTCCGAGCCACTCGACGAACTCGCCCCGTACCGCGCGGATATGGTCAGCCTCATCCAGCAGGCCACGCAGGCTCGGAGCGGCGCCGTGGCGGCCCAGGCGCAGTACGCACAGGTGGTCGGGGACCTCGTGCGCGCGGCGAACCCCGGAAACGTGGAAGACGCCACGGGCGACCTCGCCACCAAACTCGCCGCCGCCCAGGGCCAGTTCAACGCGTTCCGGGACGCCACCAGCGCCACGGACGCGGCCTTCGCTCGACTCGTCGAGCGTGGGGACGCCGTCTACACGCCGGCGCTCGACCGAAGGGAAGGGCTGACCACGGGCGCGCAGGCCATCGAGTGGCTCCGGCACGTGGGCGAGGCGCTGGGCACGTACCAGGGTGTGCAGGAAGCCCTGCCCACGGCAATGTCTGCGCTGGTGGAGGCCGCGCTGGGCTTCGCCCGCATCGGCAAGGACCTGGAGCAACCCGAGTACGTCGCGGGGCTCTTGCCCGTCGCGGACCGCGCCCAGGCAGCCGGAGCCATGGCTCCGCCGGAGCGCCCCGACCTCGCGCGCGTGGCTGCGCGAGGCACCACGCACGACGCGCGCTCCACCAAGTTCGCCTGGGGCGACACGCTCAACAACACGGCCGCGGTCGTCACTACCACCATCGGCTTCGTGGTCACCACGGCCGCCGCCACCGTGGCTGGCACCCTGAGCACGTCGATTGGCATCGGGTTCGCGGCGGTGGGCGCCATCCTGGCCGTCCGCGCATCGATCCATGCCGCGCGCGGGATGAAGAAGGTCGAGTCCGCCAAGAAGTACCTGTCGTCGGAGCGGGCGCAGGAGGTGGCGACCTACGCGAAGCAGCAGAAGGCCACGAAGCGCAACCGACAGGCCGCCCTCGCGCTCTTGGGGGCTACCACCGTGGCGGTCGGCATTGCGGGGATTGCCACCGGTGGCCTGGGGCTCGCCATCGCCGGCCTCGTCGTGGCGCTCGCCGGGCTGGGGGTGGTGATCGGCAAGGCGCTGCACAGCCGCCGGAAGCGCGCCGCGGAGGCGAAGGCCGCGGAGGACATGGCCGCCGCCCTGGAGGTGGAGGCGCAGGAGGGCAAGGCGGAGTCCGCCCGCATCGTCCAGGGGGTCAACCACGGCGACCACGGGCAACTGGTGGCGTGGTGCGCCACGGAGGTCCAGAACAAGCGCCACAACACCGCCGTGCAGATCGTCAAGATGGTGGGCAGCGCCGTCCCCTCCGAGCGATTCAACGGCGAGACGCTCGTGGACGCCCTCGGCGTGGCGCCCGCGGAGATCACGAAGGCCCTGGACGAGGGCGAGGCCGGCAAGGCCGTGGGCCTGGTGGAGCGCAAACTCGCCTCCTGGTAGTCCCGCCTGCCGCTTGTCCTGAGCCGTCGAGTCCGCGAGACTGGCCGCCGAAGCGGAGGATCTGACCATGCCCGTACTCGAGATCTGGGACGCCTCCTGGCGCGTGCCCAACGCGCCCATGTTCCTGGTGGGCATCATCATCCTGGGCTGGGCGTTCGCCGCCGGCGCGCTGGCGTTCACCGGCAGCCAGAAGGCCGGCCTGCCGGAGATCCACTTCCCGCGCCGTCCCGTGGAGGCCGCCGAGGAGCCGGAAGAGGCGCCCGCGGACCAGTAGGCAGGTACCCCGCACGTACCGAGGCCCCGAGGGCGAATCGAAAGCCCCGCGCGAGCGGGGCTTCGTGCTGTCGTCGGGGAGCAGCGGGGCATCCCGAGTGTGTTGCCGAGGTCGGCACGTAACCCTTACGTCCACTGGAACATTCTTCATCACGGCTGTAGCATCCTGCCGCTTCGGATCCGCACCGTGCCGCGCCTAGCAGGGGCCCGGCGTCCCTCGAGAGGACGACGACATGGACTTCGCCGACAGCCCGGAACAGGCCACCTTCCGCAAGGAGGTCGAGGCGTTCTTCGACCAGAACTTCCCGGACGAACTGAAGGTCAGCGACGAGGAAGACCCCCGCTCGGAGGGCCGCCAGCCCAACCGCGGCGAGGGCATGAAGAAGTGGCGTGCGGCCATGGTGGAGAAGGGCTGGATCGCCCCCGCCTGGCCGAAGGAGTACGGCGGCGCGAACCTCTCCACCATGGAGCAGTTCATCCTGAACGAGACCATCGCGGAGCGCGGCGCGCCTCGCGTGGGCGTGCCGGACGTGGGCTCCACGATCATGGTGCACGGCACGGACGAGCAGAAGCGCGAGTTCCTGCCCAAGATGGTCAGCGGCGAGACCCGCTGGTGCCAGGGCTACTCCGAGCCGGGGTCCGGCTCCGACCTCGCCTCGCTCCAGACCCGTGCCATCCGCGACGGGGACGACTTCATCATCAACGGCCAGAAGATCTGGACCACCGGCGCGCACGTGGCCAACATGATCTTCGCGCTGGTGCGCACCGACCCGGAGGCCCCCAAGCACCGAGGGATCACCTACCTGCTGTTCCCCATGGACACGCCCGGCGTCTCCGTCCGCCCGCTGGTCCAGATGAACGATGCTTCCGGCTTCAACGAGACGTTCTTCGAGGACGTGCGCGTGCCGGTGCGGAACGCCGTGGGCGAGATCAACCGCGGCTGGTACGTGGGCGCCACGCACCTGGACTTCGAGCGCTCCTCGATCGGTTCGGCCGTGGGCCAGCGCAAGATGCTGGACACGTTGAAGGACTACCTGGTGAAGGAGCGCGACGCCAACACCGGCAAGAGCCGGCTGGCGCACCAGGACTCGCCCCGCCTGGAGTTCGCGGACCGCTACATCGAGGCCAACGTGGCCAAGACGCTGTCGCAGCGCGTGATATCCATGCAGGCGCGCGGCCTGATCCCGAACTACGAGGCGTCGATGACCAAGGTCTTCGCCACGGAGTTCAACCAGCGCATCGCCCGCACGGCCACCAAGTTGCTGGGCATGTACGGAAACGTTCGCGCGGACAAGGCGAACAACGGCAAGTACGCCCCCATGGGCGGCCGCTGGGCGACCATGTACCTCTCCAGCGTGTCCTCCACCATTGCCGGCGGCACCAGCGAGATCCAGCGCAACGTCATCGCCACGCGCGGCCTGGGCCTGCCCCGCGGCTAGTCGGGCCTACCTTCGCCGCACTCTGACAGCGGGCCCGCGAGGGCCCGCTGCCTGCGTCCGGAGCACGCGCCAACCCTGACGTGCACTGGAAGGGGCGCTGGCCCGCGATGTACCATGCCGCGCATCACGCACGGGATAGCACGCCCGCCGCCCCCGCGGGCCCCTACGGAGGCATGGACATGGTCGACTTCGCGGACAGCCAGGACCAGGCGGTCTTCCGCCAGGAGGTGGAGCAGTTCTTCGAGGCGAATTGCCCGCCCGAACTCCGCCTGGGGGACGAGGAAGACCCGCGCGGGCGCCGCGAAGAGGACCGCGGGGCACGTGGCGAGGCGATGAAGCGCTGGCGCGCGGCGCTGGTGGACAAGGGCTGGATCGCGCCGGCGTGGCCCAGGGAGTACGGCGGGGCGAACCTGAGCCCCATGGAGCAGTACATCCTGAACGAGACGTACGCCAACACCGGCGTACCTCGGATGGGCGTCCACGACGTGGGCTCCACGATCATGGTGCATGGCACGGACGAGCAGAAGAAGCAGTTCCTGCCGCCGATGGTGCGAGGCGAGACGCGCTGGTGCCAGGGCTACTCGGAACCGGGCTCGGGCTCGGACCTGGCGTCGGTGCAGACGCGGGCCGTGCGTGACGGCGACGAGTTCGTCATCAACGGCCAGAAGATCTGGACCTCCGGCGCGCACCTGGCCAACATGATCTTCGCCCTGGTCCGGACTGACCCGGAGGCCCCCAAGCACCGAGGCATCACCTACCTGCTGTTCCCCATGGACAGCCCCGGCATCTCCGTCCGGCCGCTGGTGCAGATGTCTGACGCGCGCGGCTTCAACGAGGTGTTCTTCGAGGACGTGCGTGTCCCCGTGGCGAACGCCGTGGGCGAGATCAACCGCGGCTGGTACGTGGGCGCCACGCACCTGGACTTCGAGCGCTCCTCCATCGGCAACGCCGTGGGCCAGTTGAAGATGCTGGACCAGTTGAGCGACTTCCTGAAGGCGGAGCGGGACGCCAACAGCGGCCAGAGCCGCCTGGGCCACCCGGACACCACCCGCCTGGAACTGACCGACCGCTACATCGAGGCCACCGTGGCCAAGACGTTCTCGCAGCGCGTGATCTCCATGCAGGCGCGGGGCCTGATCCCGAACTACGAGGCGTCCATGACCAAGCTGTTCTCCTCCGAGTTCCGGCAGAAGATCGCCCGCACCGCCACCAAGTGCCTGGGCAAGTACGGCGACGTCCGGGCGGACGAAGCGCACGAGGGCAAGTACGCGCCGATGGGCGGCCGCTGGGCCACCATGTACCTGGCCAGCGTGTCCGCGACCATCGCGGGCGGCACCAGCGAGATCCAGCGCAACGTCATCGCGACGCGCGGGCTGGGCCTGCCTCGGGGCTAGGCACGAGCGGTCGAGGTCTCACCAGTCGCACTGGGCGGGCCCTGCGGGGCCCGCCCAGTGCGACTGCAAAACACGTTTCATGTGTCCTTACGGGGCGCTTATCTGCTGCATGGGGTGACCAACCGCGTGCAACTGCCGCTGGAGGGACGCTTGGTGCGCGACCAGGTGGTGGGCTCCGTGGTCCTGCTCGCGGACTACGGCATCAGCCGGCCCACCGAGCCGCTCGTCCTCGCGGTCTCGGAGGAGGCGACCATCGAGGTGCAGTTGGTGTTCCGGAGGACGTAGCCGGGCGCCGCGCACCCAGCGTTGCCTCGTCCAGCCATGCCTGTCGATTGGGGCCGGGGGGCCGCTGTCAGCCCCCACGTTTTGTCTACGCCCGGCTTCGCCTGACCACTCAGACTCGTGGGTGGAGGTACCCCCGATGCCACGCTTATTTCGCCTTGCCCTCATCCTCTTGCTCGCCGTCCTCGCGGGGCTCTTGGGCCTCGCGTGCGGGGATGACGGAGACGAGGAGGATGAGCCGGGTGAGGTGGTGGTGGGGTTCATGGCTGATCTGGCGGATGCCTCGCCGCCGACATCCGATCCCGAGGCGCTGGAGCGGGCACGCGATCGACTCACGCTGCGGAGCAGCGAGAGACTCGCCGACGGGACGGGCATCGGGCCCTTCCTCGGCGTCCAGGATCTTCCGGACGAGGACGTCACCATCGAGGAGACCGACGAGGAGGGGGACCTCGCGGTGGTGCGGGCGCGGCTGCACTACTCCGGAGGCGACGCGCTGCGGGACTTCCACATGGAGCGCGCACAAGATCGCTGGCGGATCGACTGGGTAGACCACCTGCCGCTGACCCAGGAGAGCACGCCGGAGATGGTCGTGGAGGCATTCCTCGCCCATGCCTTCGGCTCCGCCCCTCCCGCCGGCCACGAGCAAGCGGCGGCGGCTGCAGCCTCGCTGCTCACTGCTGATGCCCGCGAGTCGCTGGACGACACGGCCGTCATGTCCGGGCAACTCGCGCTGCTTCTCGGTGTGCAGGATGTCCCGGACCGGGGCTACGAGGTTGGAGCCGCTCGCGTGGACGGGGATGAGGCGTCGGTGGAGGCGGCCCTCAACTACTCCGGCGGTGCGACCAGCCGCACGTTCTACCTTGACGACACCGATGACGGCTGGCGGATCGACTCGATCTCGGACTAACCGGTCAGCGCAAAGGTGAGCAGCCCGAGCGACATGAGGGCGATGCCAACGCCCACGAGCGACCCCGTCACGCGCAGGTTCATGGGGCGGTCGAAGGTGTTGCGCACCAGCCACAGCACGTCGCCCACGACGAACAGCACCAGGCCGCCGACCACCAGCGCGAGCGTGAGCGTGTCCACCGCCGGAGGATAGCCCGCCGCGGAGCGGAGGGGAGCGAACGGCGCGTCAGCGCAGGCGGATGCGGCCGTCCGGCCCCAGCGGCATCCCCGGGTTGTATGCGACCTCCCAGGCGTGGCCGTCCGGATCAGCGAAGTACCCCGCCACGCCGCCCCACTCCATCTCCTTCGCGGGCGCTCGGACGCTGCCGCCGGCGGCCTCCGCCTCCGCGAGGACACCCGCCACCTGCTCGGGCGCCTCCACGTTCACGGCCAGCGTGACGCCCCGGAAGGCGGGGAAGCCGGGTTCCGTGTCCGGAGCGCCCACGTCCGCGGCCAGCAGGTCACGGCGGTAGACGGCGAACACCAGTCCGTCCAGGTCGAAGAACGCCACCGTCTGCCTCACCTGCGGCGCCTGCGACTGCGGGCCCTCCTCCCATCCGAGGGCCGCGTAGAAGCGCCGCGAGCGCTCCACGTCCTGCACGCCGAGCGTCACGAAGTTGATGCGGGCAGGTACTGCCACCGGACGGCTCCATCCGTTGCACGGGCCGTCCCCGTGCTAGGGGGTAGCGCGGCCCGCGATAATCCGGCATCGAGTCTAAGGGGGGCGGCATGGCGGACCTGGGTGGGCGAGTGGCGCTGGTGACGGGGGCGGGCTCCGGGATCGGCCGCGCCATGGCGCGTCGGTTGGCCTCGGACGGCGCCGCGGTGATGTGCGCCGACCTGGACGAGGAGGGAGCGCAGCAGACCGCGGCCGAGGTGGCGGAGCACGGCGGCCGCTCGGCGGCGATGCGACTGGACGTCACCTCCGAGGAGGACGTGCAAGGGGCGCTGCAGCGCACCGCGGCCGAACTCGGCGGCCTGCACGTGCTCATGAACAACGCCGGCGTGGGCGGCGGGTTCGGCTGGGAACGCACCACGGCGGTCAACCTGGACGGCGTCTACTACGGCCTGGCCCATGGCGCGCGCTTCATGGCGGAGCACGGCGGCGGGGCGATCGTCAACACCGCGTCCGTCGCGGGCCTCGTGGGCCTGGTGGGCGCCCAGCCCGCCGATGGCCTGCCGGACCCGGAGGCCGGCGCCGGCGCGTACGTGGCTGCGAAGCACGGCGTGGTGGGCCTGACGCGCCAGTTCGCCCTGACCTACGCGCGCTTCGGCGTGCGCGTGAACGCCGTCTGCCCCGGCTACATCGACACGCCGATGATCGCCAACGTCGCCGGGGTGCCCGCCGGGCGGAAGTTTCTGGAGTCGCTTCACCCCCTGGGGCGGCTGGGCCGGCCGGAGGAGATCGCGGCGGCGGCGGCGTTCCTGGCGGGCGACGATGCCTCGTTCATTACTGGCGTCGCGCTGGCCGTGGACGGCGGCTACACCGCTCGTTGACGCGCTAGACTCCGCGCGATCCCGCCACCACGTACGCGATGGAAGGGCGCCGCGTGCCCGCCGACACCGACTCTCACGCGAACCACAGGGCCCCCCTGCTCGAGGGCCCGCTGCACGGCACCGTGATCCTGGACGCCACCCACGGCGTGGCCGGTGGCTACGCAGGCCGCCTGCTGGCAGACCTGGGCGCGCGCGTGGTGAAGGTGGAGCCGCCGCGCGGCGACCCGCTGCGACACCAGGGTCCGTTCCACGCAGACACGCCGGACATCGAGGCTGGCGGCCTGCACCGGGCGCTGAACGCGGGCAAGGAGAGCGTGGTCCTGGACCTCGACAGCGAGGAAGGCCGCGAGCGCTTCCGCGCGCTGGCGCGAGGGGCGGACGCCCTGCTGGAGGCGGCGCCGCCGGGAGTGATGTCCGCGCGCGGGCTGGGGTACGCGGACCTTCGCGAGGGCCGTCCGGACCTCGTCTACGCCTCGCACACGCCGTTCGGGCAAGACGGGCCGTACGCCGGCAGGGCCACCAGCGAGATCGTGGACTACGCCATGGGCGGGTACATGTACTTCTCCGGCCACCCGGAGCGGGAGCCGCTGCTGGTGCCCGGCCACCAGGGCGAACTGCACGCCGGCATGCAACTCGCGACGGGCACACTGCTGGCCCTGTGGCACGCGCGCCGCACCGGCCAGGGCCAGCACGTGGACGTCTCCACCTTCGAGGCAATGCTGAACGCGCACGCCTGGCTCACCACCTCCTGGACGCATGAGGGCCTGGTGCAGTCGCGGTTGCCCTCCACCATCACGCCGTGCGCGGACGGCCACTTCTTCTGGTTCCCTCGCGCTGACCCGCAGTTCTTCGCGTTCATCGAGCGGCTGGAGTTCCTGGATGACCCACGCTTCAAGGCCGTGGCCACCTTCAGGGAGGCGCTGCCGGAGGTGCGCGCGGCGCTGGCCGAGTGGGCGAAGGACAAGGCCAAGGCGTGGCTCTACCAGGAGGCGCAGGCGCTGCGCATCCCCGTGACCCCCGTGAACACCGTCGCGGACCTGGCCGCATCCCCGCAACTGCAGGCGCGCGGTTGGTGGCGCACCGTGGAGGGCGAACCGGCGCCGCTGCCGGGGCCGCCGTGGAACTTCTCGGACGCGCATGCCGGCCCTCGCAGCCGCGCGCCACGCCTGGACGAGCATCGCGATGTCGTGTTGCCCTCGAGGGCTGCCGCGCCAATAGCGGGGGAGCCGGCGGCGCTGCCGCTGGCGGGGGTGCGGGTGCTGGAGGTCACGGCCAACTGGGCGGGGCCGCTCGCGGGGCGTCACCTGGCGGACATGGGCGCGGACGTGGTGAAGGTGGAAATCGCGCGGAAGCCCGCCACTCGCTCGGGGCACTTCGCCGGTAACCAGCAGTGGACCACCCCCTGGAACCGCGCGGGCTACTTCAACCTCTTCAACCGCAACAAGCGTGACCTGGTGCTGGACCTGAACACGGCGGAGGGCAAGGAGATCTTCCTGCGCCTCGTGGAGGTCTCGGACGTGGTGCTGGAGAACAACAGCGCCCGCGTCTTCCCCAACCTGGGGCTGTCCTACGAGGTGCTGGCGGCGCGCAACCCGCGCATCGTGATGTGCTCCATGTCCGGCATGGGCGCCTCCGGGCCGGAGATGCACTACCTGGCCTACGGTTCCAACGTGGAGGCCTCCAGCGGCCTGGTCTCCCAACTCGGCTACGGTGACGGTTCGGTCTTCGGCACCGGCTCCTTCTATGCGGACCCGATCTGCGGGACGCACGGTGCCATGGCGATCGTGGCCGCGCTGCTCCAGCGCGAGCGCACCGGCCGAGGGCAGTTCATCGACATGGCACTCACGGAGTCCGGGATCGCCTTCCAGGTGGAGGCGCTCATGGACTTCCACCTCAACGGCCGCGTGGCCGGGCCCATGCGCAACCGCTCGCGCCGCATCGCGCCGCAGGGCGTCTACCCCTGCGTGGGGGACGACGCCTGGGTCGCAGTGGGCGTGGAGACGGACGCGCAGTGGGCCGCGCTCTGCGACGTCATGGGCGACCCCGCGCTCGCCGAGGCGTACCCCACCGTGGACGACCGGCAGGCGGCGCACCACGACATCGACGCCGCGATCCGCGCCTGGGCGATGCAGCGCGACCACATGCGGGCGGCGCGGGCGCTGCAGGCCGCCGGTGTCCCGGCCGGGCCGGTCTTCGCGAACTGGGAACTGGTCAGCGATCCGCACCTCCACGCGCGCGGCTACTTCGTGGACGTGGTGCACCCGGAGGTGGGGCACCATCGCTGGGACGGGTACCCCTGGAAGATGTCCGAGACGCCCGGGCGGATCCGCATGGCCGCTCCGCTCTTCGCAGAACATAACGACGAGGTACTGCGGAGCCTTCTGAACCTGACCGAACCTGAACTTGCCGCGCTGCGCGAGCGCGATGTGCTGCAGGACACGCCCGCGCCCGGGAACCCATTTGGATAGCCCGTCGTTCCTCCTCTGACAGATGCCTCCACCGGGGGCGCTCCCACGAGGAAGGAACCAACCCCCACATGAAGAGCATGAAGCCCGTCCGAGCCTCGCTCACCGCGCTCGCAGTGGGCGTGCTGTCCATCGCGCTCGTCGCCTGTGACGGCGCATCAGCGGACGACACGCCGGATGACCGCACGCCCACCGCCACGGCCCCCGCCGGCGGCAACGGGAACGACACCCCCGTGAGTCCCGGCGACCCCACGCCTGCGCCCACGCAGACGCCGGACTGGGGCCACGAGCGCGTCGAGGAAATCGCGCCCATCGAGGAGATCGACGTGATCGTGCGGGAGTCATTCCCGCCGCAGTACGTCCTGCAGATCACCTCCGGCCTGCCCAGCGGCTGCGCGGCCTTCGAGCGCACCGACGTGGAGCGGGAGGGCAACACGTTCAACGTGACGGTGGTGAACACCATGCCCGCCCCGGACGCGCAGATCGCCTGCACGATGATCTACGGCTACCACCAGCAGAGCGTGGACCTGGAGGACATCGAGTCCGGCGTGGAGTACACGGTCAACGTCAACGACGTCTCCATGACCTTCACAGGCCAGTAGCACCTTCTCGCCGGCGGGCTGACCCCGCCGACGCATCGAGAGTCGGCCCACCGCCTGGGGCCGGAGGGCGGGGACGCAAGTCCCCGCCCTCGCTGCGTTCGCGCTCCCCAGGTCCGGGAGAGGGGAGGACGCTACGGGCCGCGCCGGTAGACTTGGCCCGGCATGCCGGAGAGACGCCGGGCGGAAGGTGGGGCGCAATGACAGACGAACCGGTGGCGGTGCCCGAGGGCCAGCGCGACCCCTCCAGGCGGTACACGCCGGAGGGCTACGAGGTGCCCGCCCCGTCCGAGCGCGACGTGCTCTACGAGGTGCGAGACGGCGTGGCCTGGGTGACCTTCAACCGCCCGCTGGTCCTGAACGCCGTGGACTGGTCGCTGACGTACCACTTCGGCCGTGCGCTGGAGCGCGCGGAGGCTGACGAGTCCGCGCGCGTGGTGGTGGTGACCGGCGCCGGCCGCGCATTCTGCGCGGGCGGCGACCTGCAGTCCGCGCGCTTCTATCCGAAGCCAGAGGACGTGCCCGGTGGCTCAATGATGGACAACGTCATGCGCATCTGGCAGATGCCGAAGCCGGTCATCGCCGCCGTGCGCGGCCACGCCGTGGGCCAGGGCATCGAGATCGCGGGCATGTGCGACATGACCGTGGCTGCGGAGGACGCCCAGTTCGGCGAGATCCAGATCCGCCACGGCTTCGGCCCGCCCATGCTCGTCTCGCCGTTCCTCACCGGCCTGAAGAACGCCAAGCGCATCATGATGACCGGCGAGGTCTTCGACGCGCAGGAGGCGCTGCGCATGGGCCTGGTGAACGAGGTGGTGCCGGGCGACCAGTTGGAGGAGGCGGCGCAGGCGCTCGCCAAGAAGATGGCGTCGCTCCCGCCGAGCGCCGTGGCCCTCAACAAGATGATCGTGAACCGCGTGTACGAACTGGCGGGGTTCCAGCAGGCCCTGAACTACCGGGACGACCCGTTGATCCAGGAACTGGCGAACGCATCGCGTGGCGACACCGTCTCCGCCGAGCGCCTCCGCACCCTTCGCGAGAAGGGCTGGGAGGCCTTCAAGCAGCAGCGGGACGCTGCGTTCCGGGAGTAGCCGCAGCGGCTACGTCTTCCAGCGCGCCAACTTCGGGAGTTCCTTCTTCAACTGCAACTTGGTCTTGCCGGTGGACTGCTTCCGGCGCGCGGCGATGTCCTCCACCGCAGCCTCGATGAACGCGTCCACGCTGGCGGCGGGGTGGCGGAACTCGCCGCCCTCGTAGCAGGTGGAGCAGTACTGCTCCGTCATCTCGCCGTCCGCCGTGGTGCCGAAGTCCGGGTTGCGGCGCATGTTGAAGCCGCAGGACTCGCAGTTGAGGTCCTGGCGGCCCCGCGCGAAGTCGCTCATGTACTCGCGCGAGCCGCCGCCGCCCTTGAGCGAGACCACGTCCTTCTCGTTCGTCATCGGCGTCCCCCTTTCGTCTCCGCCCGTGTGCCAGACCGGGCAGCCATCAGGGGCGTTCCGGCCCCAGCAGCCGCTCGGAGGCGGGAGGCGACCCCGCTCCACCAGACATACAGGCTGTATCTCCGCCGCGAATATACCGGATGCGCCAACGCCCCAGCCACGCCCGCAGGCGCTGCTTCGAGGCTCCGGCCTGTGCCGGGACGTCGAGACGGGGCACGACGTCTGCCCGCCGCCGCTCGTCCGCCAGCGCCAGTTCCGTGCGGGTGATGAACTGTGGATCCATCAGCCCGCCTTCCCGCGCTTGCGCTTCACGTCGTCCCGTCCGCGCAGCCAGCGCTGGATCCGCTTCTGGTTGGAGACGAAGTCCGCGCGCGCCAGGGGGTCGCTCCGGGACTCCTCGTGTGCGCGTTCGCGCTCCACGCGGCGGTAGCGTTCCAGCCGCTTCGCGTCGATGTCGCCCGACTCCACGCCCGCCCGCACGGCGCATCCAGGCTCCGTGCGGTGCGAGCAGTCGCGGAAGCGGCACTCAGCGGCGGCGGCCTCGATCTCAGCGAACACGCGCTCGATGCCCTCGCCCGCGCCCCACGTGGCGATGGCGCGGATCCCCGGGGTGTCGATGAGTGCCCCGCCGCCGGGGAGCGGCACCAGGTGGCGGGCGGTGGTGGTGTGGCGCCCGCGGCCGTCCGCTTCGCGCACCTCGCCGGTCTCCAGCACCCCGTGCCCCACCAGCGCGTTGGTGAGCGTGGACTTGCCCACGCCCGACGCCCCCAGGACCACCGCCGTCTTGCTGCCGGCCAGGTAGCCGCGCACCACCTCGATGCCATGGCCGCTGAGGGAGTCGACGAGGTGCACGGGGACTCCGGGCACGGCCTCCTCCGCCACGCGGAGGGGGCCGCTGGGGTCCACGACCAGGTCCGCCTTGGTCAGCACCAGCACGGGCGTGGCACCGGACTCCCAGACCACCACGCCCAGGCGCTCCAGGCGTCCGGCACGCGTGTCAGTGGCCGCGGCCACCAGGAACGCGACATCCACGTTGGCCGCCAGCACCTGCGGCCGAGAGCGCTCGGACTGGTCGCCGTGCGCCTCTGGCGCGCGGCGGATGAATGCGGACGAGCGAGGCAGGATGGCCTCCACCACGTCCAGGTCGTGTTGCGGGCGGCGGCGCACCGCCACCCAGTCGCCGGCAGCGGGTAGGGCCGCGGCGTCGCCCGCCTCCGCCAGGTGGCGGAGCGGCGTGGAGAGTTCCGCGCGGGTGAGCGCGCCGTCCAGGTGCACGGTGGCCGCGCCGCGGTCGACGCGCGCCACCCGTCCGGGGACGCACTCGACCGGCGGCACCTCGTCGGGTGGAAGCGCCTGGAAGAGCGCCTCGACCCGCGAGTCGAACCCGATCGCCGCCAGGTCGACGGCATCCCCCGCAGGGGAGGAGAGATTGGACACGATGAGTGACCTCGCGATGACCCCACTCGGGGGTCCGAGGGCGCTGCCGTGGCTGTGCCGGACGCTGAGAGAGGAGCGTTACCGCACGGTGAGGCGCCGAGAGCATGCCGGGGCGTAGGGCGGCACAGTCGCCCGGAGGCTGACAACGTGGGCCATCACTCGCCTCCTGTTCCCGGCGCGCACATGAGTGGCGCGCTCGCAGCGCGGTTCACGCTACGACTTGCGTGATGGAGCGTCAACGAGCGCGCGCACTCAGGAGTCGCGGCACCTAGTAGACCGCGGTGGACACGCTCAGGATCGGCGGGAGCGTGCCGGGCAGCCGCTGCCAGTGGTCCCCGCGGTCGATGGAGCCGTAGACCTGCCCGTTGGTGGTGCCCACGTACACGCCCTCCGAGGACAGACCGTCCGTGTCCATCGCCTCGCGGTAGGCGCTCTGGTAGTCGTCGGGGCCGGGGAGCCCGTCCGTCAGAGGCTCCCAGGTCTTCCCCTGGTCCTGCGTCCGGTACACGGTGAACTGGCCGTTGCAGACACGGAAGTTGTCCGCCTCGAAGGCCAGCGGGACCACCCACGCGTTGTCCTCGCCGTTGCGCGACACGCCGATGGGGAAGCCGTGGAAGGAGGGCAGGCCCTCCGTGATGTCCGTCCAGTTGCCTGAGGCGTCCTCGGAGCGGAAGACGCCGACGTGCGTCTGCGCCCACAGCACGTCCGGGTGGGCGGGGTTCAGGCGCATCTTGTGCATCTCGTTGAGCGCAGCCGGGTCCACCCCCGGCGGCACGGGCGGCTGGAAGTCCGCGAACTGCGGATAGCGCTCCTTGAAGTCCTCTTCCATCTGCTTGGCCAGTTTGTTCGTGGCGAGCACGCGGTGGGAGCACAACTCCCAGGTCTTCCCGTTGTCATGGGTGACGTAGGTGCCGCCGGTGGCGATGCAGACGTACATCATCTGCGGGTCCGTGGGGTGCAACTCGATGGAGTGGAGCGCCGAGGCGCCGCCGCCGCTTTCGCCCCAGAACGGGCGGTACTCGTGGCGGTTGAGTTCCTCCACGGGCTTCCAGGTGTCGCCCCAGTCCTCGCTCTTGAAGAGGCCGGCCGGCTGCGTGCCCGCGTAGACCACGCCCGGCTCGGAAGCGCGGCCGGGGCGCACGTTCCACACGCTGCCCACGCGCTCCGTCATGTCCTCCGGGAAGGCGATGCCCGGCGAGCGCTGGTCCCACGTCCGGCCACCGTCGTCGCTCTTGGCGATCATGGGGCCCCAGGCCCAGTGGCTGCCGACGGCGAAGATGCGAGGCGTCTCGCGACGGGTGTCCACCGCCATGTGGTAGACCGTCCAGCCCGGCATGATCGGCTCGGAGATCTCCCACCGCTCCCGGGACTCGCCCGACGTATAGATCCACGCGCCCTTGCGTGTCCCCACCAGCACCTGAACAACCACAACGGACCTCCTGAACTCGGACCTTGTCTGCCCTCGACGGGGCGGGAGCCGGAACGGGCGAGAGTCTACTCCTTTTTGAAGTCACTACGTCCACTGCCCTGTCACCTGCAGGGTCACTACCTGGAAACTTTGAGGAGGAGCGGGTGACGTTCCCCGTTATGCTGCCCGCGCGTTGCCCGAGACGCTCGCCCGTCCGGTGGAGGAGGAGTCCCCATGAGCAGCCTGTTCGACCTGTCCGGCCGGGTGGCGTTGGTCACCGGGGGCAACGGCGGCATCGGCCGGGGGATCGCGCTGGGCCTCGCGCAGGCGGGGGCGGACATCGTGGTGGCCGCGCGCAACCAGGAGAAGAACGCCGCCGTCGCGGAGGAACTGCGCGCCGTGGGGCGCGGCTGCGCCACCGTGACGTGCGACGTCCAGGACCGCGCCCAGGTCGAGGAGGCCGTGCGCACGGCGGAGCGGGAGTTCGGGCGCCTGGACATCCTGGTGAACAACGCCGGCGTGGCCGGGGGCGGCCGCCCGGAGGACATCCCCATGGACGTCTGGCACCGCGTGCTGCACACCAACCTGACCGCGATGTTCGAGGCGTGCCAGGTGGCCCATCCGCGCCTGAAGGCCAGCGGGGGCGGCAAGATCATCAACATCGGCAGCGAGTACTCGCTCTTCGGGTCCGCCCGCGCGCTGCCGTACTCAGCGAGCAAGGGCGGCGTGGTGCAGTTGACCAAGTCGCTGGCGGCCTCCTGGGCCGGGGACAACATCCAGGTGAACGCGATCGTGCCCGGGTGGATCACCACGGACATGACGGAGGGCGTGAAGTCCAACCAGGCGTTCTACGACCAGATCATCGCGCGCACCCCCGCGCGCCGCTTCGGCCAGCCGGAGGACATGGCGGGCGCTGCCGTCTTCCTCGCCTCCGCCGCCAGCAACTTCGTCACCGGCGTGGTGCTGCCGGTAGACGGCGGCTACGCGGCCTCCTAGGTGTGTTCTTCGCTTCTGAGCATGCTTGTCGGTGGAAGCGGCCAGTCCTTCACCTGTTCAGGCACTTTGGAAGCAAGCAAGTCCGGGCCGTATCCTTAGAATCAGCCCACCTGCCCCACCGGAGGTCACATGAGGCGTGTCGCTGTCATGGTCGTACTGAGCGTGTTCGGGCTTGTCGTTACCGCGTGCGGCGGCGACGAAGCCTCGCCTGCTTCCAGCCCTGCAACCGATGCTCGTGACGTGTCTGTGATGATGCGCGACGTGGCATTTGAACCGGACATCATTGAGGTCCGGCGTGGCGAGACAATGCGCCTCAACCTCCAGAACGACGGGGCGCTCGTGCACGACTTCAGCATCGACTCGATGCCAATGAGCCGGATTCAAATGACAGGCGGCACCACGGCCGGAGGGCACGGCGGGCACGGCTCTGATGCAGACGTGCACGTCGCGCTGCCCCCCGGGGAGCTCGGCATGATCGAGTTCGAAGCGACCGAGCCCGGCGAGTACGTCTTCTACTGCAACGAGCCGGGGCACCGCGAGGCGGGGATGCACGGCATCCTGCGCGTCAGCTAGGGAGGACTTCCCATGCAATTGCTGCTGTCGTCGCCTGAGATCACATGCGAGCACTGCATCGCCACCATCCAGCGGATCGCTGAGGCCACTGACGGCGTCACCTTTGTCTTGGGCGACCCGGACCGGCGGACGTTCGTCGTCGAGGTCGAAGGCGGGGCGGCGCTCGATGCCTTCGGGACGGCGCTTGCCGCCGAGGGCTACCCGCTTGGCGACGTCGCCACCGAGCCCCAGACGGCTCACGGCGTGAAGACCTCCGACTGGGCTCCAGCTGAGTACCGGATTGAGCGGACCGACGCCGGCGCGAACCTGAACTACGACTGCTACTGCGGCTGCGACGCGGGATTCGCCCTGGACCGCTCGCAGGCCGACCAGCCGGCCGAGTCCTGCTGTTGCGGAAACCAGATCCTCGTCGGCGTGGACGCCGGCAAGCGCATCGCCGGAAAGCTCGACGACCCTTCCGCCTACCGCGTGGATGTCCAGACCGCGACGATGCCCTGGGGCCAGCCGCTCCAGGTCGCCGTCGCCATCCCTATCGAGGGATAGAGACTCGGTCCCGCGAACCCCACCACCACGGGTGGCAGGACAACCTCGCCCCGCTTAGCCCTCCAGCACGGCGGCGATGGTGCGCCTCGCCTGCGCGGCCATCCCCGGGTTCGTGTCCACGTAGTACGGCAGCGCTATGACCGCCTGCGAGATCGCCCAGCCGCGCCCCCGTTCCCACGAGGCATCATCCGCATCGAGGGCACCCCGGAAGACCTCGCGCGAGGGCGCGTCCAGCAGGTGCCAGGCGGCCATGAGGTCGCACGCCGGGTCTCCGATGCCCAGCGCGCCGAAGTCGAGCACGCCCACGAGGCGCCTGTCGCGGACGAGCAGGTTTGCCGGCATCAGGTCGCCGTGGATCCACTTGGATGGCCCGTCCCACGCCGGGGCCGCCAGCGCCGCGTCCCAGGTCGCCGCGAGCGCCTCGATGTGTGGTCTGTCGAGCAGTCCGGCAGAGCGCTCGAGCGCGTCACGGGTGGCGGTGTCCCGCAGTGCCAGGGGGACGCCGCGCCCATAGTTGTCCGGCCCGGGCCTCGGGGCGTCCGTAGTGTCCACGGCGCGCAGGGCGAGGATGAACGCCGCCAGGGCGCGGGCTGCGTGGTCGAGGTCCAGGTTGTCCTGTGAAGCCGTCTCGCCCTCCAGCCAGCGATGTACGCACCAGCGCTCCGGGAAGCCCTCGCCGGGCTCGCCCACGGCCAGGGCCTCCGGCACCGAGAGGGGGAGGTGTGGCGCGAGCACCGGAAGCCAGCGGTGCACCCGGTCCAGCGTGGCGTCGCGGCCGGGCCGCAGCGGCAGCCGCGCGACCAAGTCGTCGCCCAGCCGGTAGATCGCGTTCACCGTCCCGCTCGAGGCGAACCGACGCACGGGCAGGCCCGCCCACTGCGGGAACTGCTGCGCGACCAGCCGGGCGACGAGCCCCTCGTCCGAGGGCAACTCGTCGGGGTGCATGGGCCTCGATGCCACGGCTACCGCACCACGCCGCGCTCGCGCAGGCCGGCGATCTCCTGGTCCGTGAGGCCGGCGGCGCGCAGCACCTCATCCGTGTGCTGCGCGAGCGCGGGTGCTGGGCCCTGGGCGCGGGTAGGGGACTTCGACATGCGCGTGACCGGGCCGACCAGGCGCTGCGGGCCGGTGACGGGGTGGACGAAGTCGACCATGCCCTCCAGCGCCGCCACCTGCGGGTCGTCTGACATCTCCTCCGGGATGTGCACCGGGGCCACCGGCACGCCCTCCGCGCCGAAGGCGTCCAGCCAGTGCTGGACGGGCTGCGTCTTGATGAGCGCGGCGATCTGGTCCTTCCAGCGCGCGACCTTGCGGGCGTTCTCCGGGTCGTTCGGGTCGTAGCCCGCGTCGTCCGTGATGTCCTCCGTCATGCCCAGCACGCGGCGCGCGCCGTTGCGGGTGGCCTTCGTGAGGCAGCCGAGGGCGATCTGACCGTCCGACGCGCTGTAGCCGGTGTAGTAGAGGCGCTGCGGCCCCGCGGCGGCGAAGCGGGCGTTGCTGCGCGCCTCCGTGACCTCGCGGTAGTCGCCGCCGCGTGCGCGGATCTCCTGCACCTGCGCCACCATGCCGTCCCGCAGGATGGCGTCCGTGACCGGCTCCCGCATCACGTAGAAGTCCTGGATGGCGAGCGCCGAGCGCAGCAGCACGCCCTCGATGCGCTGGCCCTCGCCGGTGCGCTGACGGTGGTAGAGCGCCGCTACGATCGAGGTGGTGCAGGCCAGGGCGGTGGTGTAGTCCGAGATCGCGGGGGACGCCTGCTGCGGCTCGCCGTCCGGGCCGACCTTGTCCGCCATGGCCAGCAGCCCCGAGTACGCCTGGGCCACCATGTCCGTGGCGCCCTTGTTGGCCCATGGCCCCACCTCCCCGAAGCCGGAGATGGTGCAGTAGATGAGGCCGGGGTGGAGCGCAGACAGCGTCTCGTAGTCCAGGCCCATGCGCTGGAGCACGCCCGGCCGGTAGTTGGTGAGCAGGACGTCGAAGCCGGGGATGAGCCGGTGGATCAGCGCGCGGCCCTCGTCCGTGGCCAGGTCCACCGCCAGCGACTTTGCCCCGCGGTTCAGCGACTGGAAGCGCTTGCTCTCGCCCGGCACCACGGAGCCGGAGTTGCGGTAGCCCTCGCCCTCCGGCGGTTCCACCTTCACCACTTCCGCGCCCAGGTCGGAGAGCACCACGCCGGCGAAGGGGCCCGCCACGATCTGCGTGGCGGCCAGCACGCGAATGCTGTCCAGCGCGCCAGGTTGATCCGCCATGGTTCCGCCTCCGATGCCCGTCCCGGGTGCGCGGAAGGCTAGCCGTTCAGCGGCACGCGCGGCCAGTGGCACGTCTGGCCGAGGTCGTGGCGGGCGACACCGCTCAGCCTGAGCCTGTCGAAGGCGGAGCGCGGCGACCTCGATGCTCTCGAAGGCGGCCCGGGACGGCCGGGCGGAGGGGCGCAGCGCGCTGCGCCCCTCCGGGGAAGGGGAGGGGGCCGGCGACCGGTTCTAGAGGATCACGCCCTGTTCGCGCAGGCGCGCGATCTCGTCGGCGGCCAGGCCGCCCCCGGCGAGGACCTCGTCCGTGTGCTGGCCCAGGGCGGGCGAGGGCCGGTAGGCGCGGGTGGGCGTCTCTGACATCCGGGTGATGGGGCCCACCACCTGCTGCGGGCCGGTCACGGGGTGGTCGAACTCCACCATGGCGCCCAGCGCCTTCACCTGCGGGTCGTCCGAGAGTTCCTCGGGGAGTTGCACCGGGGCAATCGGGACGCCCTCCGCGCCGAAGGCCTCCAGCCAGTAGGCGACGGTGTGCTCGCGGAACTTCGCGGCCACGTCCTCCTTCCAGCGGGTGACCTTCTCCACGTTCTCCGGCAGCGTGGGGTCGAAGCCGTCGTCGTCCGTGCGGTCCTGGGTCATGCCCAGCACCTTGCGGGCACCGGCACGCGTGGCCTTCGTGAGGCAGCCGAGCACGATCGATCCGTCCGAGCAGTTGTAGCCCGTGTAATACAGCCGGGGCGGGCCGGCGCCGGCCCAGCGGTAGGCTCGGCGCGCCTCCAGCACGTCGCTGTACGTGCCGCCGCTCGCGCGGATCCGCTGGACGTTCTCCAGCATGGGGTCACGCAGGATGGCGTCCGTCACGGGCTGGCGCATGACGTAGAAGTCCTGGATCGCCAGCGCGGAGCGCAGCAGCGCCGCATCGATGCGCTGCCCCTTGCCGGTCTCCCTCCGGTGGTAGAGCGCCGCGATGATCGAGGCGGCGCACGCCAGCCCCGTCACGTAGTCCGAGATCGCGGGCGTCATCTGCTCGGGTGAGCCGTCCGGGTGGATCTTCTCGTCGCCGGCGATCAGGCCGGCGTACGCGGACGCCGCCAGGTCCGTGGCGCCGCGATGGGCCCAGGGGCCTTCCTCGCCGAAGCCGGTGATGGAGCAGTAGATGAGGCCGGGGTGCAGCGCGGACAGCGTCTCGTAGTCCAGGCCCAGCCGCTCGGGTACGCCGGGGCGGTAGTTGATGATGATCGCGTCGAACCCCGGGATCAGCCGGTGCACGGCCGCGCGCCCCTCCGGGCTGCCGAGGTCGATCGCCAGCGACTTCTGCCCGCGGTTCAGCGACTGGAAGCGCTTGCCCTCGTTGGGAACGATGGCGCCGGAGGTGCGGTAGCCCTCGCCCTCCAGCGGTTCCAGTTTCACGACCTCGGCGCCGAAGTCTGACAGCACCACGCCGGTGAACGGCCCGGCCACGATCTGCGTGCACGCCAGGACGCGGATGCCGTCCAGCGCGCCCTTCGCCTGTGATGCGCCTGCCTCGTCCGCCACGGACACCTCCACCCTCTGTGCTGCTGCGCGAGGCTATCGAAGGTGGCGCACAGGCGCGAGCGCGCGGCCGGGCCGCCACCGCTCCTTGACCAGCGAGGGCCTCGCGACCCCTAGCGTCCCGCGTGATGCGACGACGACGCGCGCTGACGCTCCTTCGGTGGCTCCCCCTCGGGGTGGTGGGGACGCTGCTCGTGTTCGGGTCGCTGTACCCCCTGGACTTCGATTTCGACCTCCCGAGGTACGAGCGCAACCATGCCGAGCGAACCGCGGAGGGCACGCTGCGGCTCGGCTCCACGAACCGGGCGATCACGGCGGGGCCGGCCGAGTGGCTCCCGGCGGCCATCGAGGCCTCGCGCGTGACCGTGGAGGTGGAGGCCTGGGCGGAGGGCGCCTCGCAGGCGGGGCCGGCGAGGATCCTCACGGTCTCCGCCAGCGACGTCACTCGGAACCTCACGCTGGGCCAGCAGGGCGACGCGCTGGTCGTCCGCGTACTGCGCCAAGGCTCCGATACCAACGGCGAGCCAGCGCTGGAGGCCCCCGGCGTGTTCGCGGAGCCGGGTTGGCGTCGCATCACCGTCGACGTGAGCGCGAGCGCGGTGGTCGTCACGGTAGACGGGCAGCCCGCGGCGTCCGAGGGGCTTTCCGGCGACCCATTCCCCCTGTGGAATCCCGAGCAGCGGCTCGCGCTGGGTGACGAGGTCACCGGGGGCAGGGCGTGGCGCGGGGAGATTCGCGAGGCTCGGGTAAGCGTGCCCGGCCTCAGCGTGGACTACCTGGAGTCAGGCCGGCTCTCGATGCCCGCGCGGTCCTGGTACATCCCGCCCCGCATGCGGGACTTCTTCGCCGCGTACCCGTGGCGTGACGTCATCGCACTGCTCGACCACGCGACGGCGTTCGCGATCCTCGGGGGAGCGGCCGCCCTCGCCGTCCCACGGCGGCGGTACGTGCTCGGGGCCGCGGTGGTCCTCGGCGTGGCCGTCCTCGTGGAGGCGGGGCAGTCCGTCTCCATCGGTCGGCACGCGCTGTTCGCAGACCTGGTGGCCAACAGCGTCGGCGGGATGCTCGGGCTCGCCCTGGGGTGGAGCGTGCTCCACCTCGCGATGCGGCCCGCGAGCCCCCGGAGGGCGACCGCTAGAAGTGGTTCAGGCAGTGCGGCGCAACCGGCGAGCGGAAGACCTCGTCCGCCCGCGCGAGCGCGCCGTCCGTCCGCTCCTCGATGAGCCCGGCGGCGGCCAGGACGCTCGCCCGCTCTGTGCCCAGGAGCAGCGTGCCGAGCGCGGCCGGGCGCAGCACTAGGTCCGGGGCTGCGTCGGTGGCGGCGACGTGCGCCCCCTCTGGTGAGGCTTCCAGCGCCACGTGGCCCCCCGCCCACGGGCAGAAGCGGTCCTCCAGTTGCAGCACCAGGCGGCCCTCGGCCGGGTAGGTGCGCGCCTGCAGGGCCCGCTGAGGATCGAGCACGCGGAGGTACAGGCCGTCGTTCGGGCGGCGCTTCAGGCGGCGGAAGTCGGAGAGCAGCCACGGCAGCACGGCGTCCACCGGCTGGTCGTCCACCTCCACGGTCTGCACCAGGTCCACCGTGAGCAGGTACCGCCAGAGCGCGGCGCTGGCGCGGGTCGTGAGCGCCACCATCTCAGCCACGGTGAGGCGGTACGCCGGGATGTGCTCCGTCCAGTCCGACTTCAGCCGGTAGACGGCATAGCCCTCCCGCTCCCCGTCCGGGGACGCGTATGCGACGTAGTGGAGGGGCGAGGCGCCCCCGCGCTCGTCCGGCGGATCCTCCTGGAATGCTCGCCAGCGGTAGTCCGTGCGCGGCATCCCGCCGGGGCGGGTGGCGGCGTAGGCCTCGAACAGTGGACGCAGCACCTCCGTGGCGGTGCCCGCCTCCAGGAAGCGCACGCTGCCCCGAGTGTCCGGCGCCCACCACGCGAAGGCGGCGTCCCTCGTGTCGATGGAGTACGACTCGTGCACGGAGGCGAGGCCGTAGCCGAAGCGGCCGTAAATCGGCGTCTCGGACGCCCAGAGTGCCGCCAGCGGGTTGCCGGCCTCGTGGGCCTGCCATAACTGGTGCTGCATCATGGTGGTCAGGACGCCCTGCCGGCGGTGCGTGGGTGACACCGTGACGCGGGTCACCCCAGCGCAGTCCATCACCGCGCCGCCGGGCAGGGTGATGGGCGCCGGCTCGTGGTGCGCCGTGGCCACCATCTCCCCGCCGTCGAACGCCGCCAGCGTGTCTTCGAACCGCACGTTGGGGCGCAGGAAGCGCTCCACGCGCTCGTGGTTCGGTGCGCGGCCGAACGCGCGCGCCGTGTGCGCCTGCCAGTCCAGGAGTTCGTCCGAGGTGATCGGCCGGATCTCCACGAGAGGGTGCGGGGGCGGGCGGTCCGGCATGTGGGCGTCTCCTCGGGGCGCAGGGCGCGCATCCTACGGGAACGCGTGCGCGGGGGCGAGGGTTGCCGGACGTTGGGGTCAGGCGGCGGCCCCCGAGGACCAGAGACGTTGCAGATGGCCGAAGGCCATGTGGCGGAGCAGGTCGCGGCTGGTCAGGATGCCTGCGACCTCGCCGGCCTCGTTCACGACCGGCAGGCTGGACACCCCTCCCAGCAGCAGGCAGCGCGCCACCTCCTGCAGGGACGTGTCCTGGCGGACCCATGCCATTTGGAACTGCGCCACCTGGAACACCGGGCGCTGGGCCCGCCGCTCGTCGTCCGTGGAGGAGCGGGCGACGTCCGCACGGGCGAGGTTGCGGTCAGAGACCACCGCCACGATGCGGCTGCGGTCCTCCAGGAGCAGGTGGTGGATGTCATGGTGGCGCATGAGGCGCAGCGCCTCGTCCACGGAGGTGTCCACGGGCACGGTGATGGGCGGCGCGCTCATCACCTCGCCGGCCGTGCCGGGCAGGATGGCGTCAGGAGGGCCGCTCCGCCATGCGTGGACGTTACTGCTGGTCATGCCGGGATCATCGGCGGGAACGCACGCCGCAAGAGCGCTAGGCGGAGGCCGCCTCCTCCGAGGCGTCCCGTGAGCCGGCAGAGGCGGCCTCAGCCTCGGCATCCGTGGGATTGGCGTCGGCAGGGGTGGCGGGCGCCTCTGCCGCTACGTCCTCCGGGCTGCGGAAGTAGTGCGCCCGGTACCAGCGCAACTCCTCCACGCTCTCCTTGATGTCGTCCAGCGCTCGATGGGCCTGCCGCTTCTCGGGAGGCGTGGGACCGGTGGGATACCAGCGGCGGGCCAGTTCCTTGATGGTGGAGACGTCCACGCTGCGGTAGTGGAGGTAAGCGTCCAACTTCGGCATTTCCCGCCGCAGGAACCGTCGGTCCTGGCCAATGGAGTTGCCGGCCAGGGGTGACATTCCCTTTGCCACCCAGCGGCGGACAAACGCCAGGGTCTGGCGCTCTGCCTCGGCCACGTCCACCTCGGAGGCACGGATGCGCTCCACCAGGCCGGACTTCGTGTGGGTGGCCACGTTCCAGGCGTCCATCTTCGCCAGGTCGTCCTCGGTGCGGCGGATGGCGAGGTTCGGGCCCTCCGCCAGGACGTTCAGGTCGCCGTCCGTCACCAGCGAGGCGATCTCGATGATGACGTGCTGATCGGGCTCAAGCCCGGTCATCTCCAGGTCCACCCACACCAGGCGCTTGGGATCCTTGGTACGGCTCACGGGCGGAGCCTACGCTCGCGCGCTTGCCTCGTCACCCATCGGTGCGCGCTCGCGACCACCTCGGGATTCGCGCCGGGGCCCGGGGGAAGTCCCTGCTGGAGTCGGATGCTACGGTGGAACCGATGCACACGAGGGGGTATTCCGCCATCTCACCGCACACCGATCCATCAGCGTCAGGCACGCCGATCCGTCGGCGGGGCCTGCCGGCACGGCTGGGACTGGGCCTCCTGGTGGCCGCCGCCGCGTTGTTCATGGTCGCCTGCAACGGCGACGACGAACCGACCGACGGCACCCCGGAGCCGACCAGCACCGCCGAGAGCACAGCCGCCCCGGGCGGGGACGGCGGAGAGGAGGGCCGCGTGGCCCAAGCAGGCGACACCGTTGCGTTGCACTACCGAGGAACGCTGGACGACGGGACGGAGTTCGACTCCTCCGCCGGACGCGAGCCGCTGACCTTCACCGTGGGATCCGGCCAGGTCATCTCAGGCTTCGACGAGGCCGTGGAGGGCATGGCCGTGGGCGAGAAGAAGACCTTTCGCCTGGAGCCGGACCAGGCCTACGGCCAGCGCCGCGACGACCTGATCATCACCGTCCCCAGCGAGAACGCGCCGGAAGGCCTGGAGCCCGGGCAGCAGGTGGCGCTGGGCAATGCGCCCGCCACCGTGGTGAGCGTGGAGGAGAACGGCGACGTGGTGGTGGACGCCAACCACCGCCTGGCCGGCGAGGCGCTGACCTTCGACATCGAGGTCGTGTCCATCGAGTAGCCGGAGTCCAGCGAGACATCACAAGACGGCCCGCCAAATTGGCGGGCCGTCTTCGCTTGCGAAGGGTGCCGAGGCTAGATGGGCAGGTCGTCGTCAGCGACACCGCGGGCGCGGTAGACGCCGCGGACGGCCTCTTTGACCTCGTCCAGGCTGTTGTAGCGACGGTCCGGGATCTGGGCCAGGACAATCGCGACCTCGCGGTCCACGCCGCCCTTGTCGCGTCCCATGTTCATGATGGCGGAGCGGGAGATGGGGAAGTGGAACCCCTTGAAGGCGAGGTCGTAGTCCGCCTTCCCGGCGTGTGGCTTCAGTGCGGCCATGCGCGCGGCCCCTTCCGTGTCCCGGGCAGGCCTGCTGCTGGCGCCTGCCGTCCGGCGGCCATCCTACCGAGTCCGGCGGCTATGCGCGCGTGGGCTGCGCCTGGGGCTGCCCCGGCAGTCCGGGGATGGCGGGCGGGGCGTCCACCGTCTGCACGATCTGGTAGCGGGCGTAGGCCTGGTCCACCGTGGCCATCGCGCGGGCGCGCCACGCCTCGTAGGCCTGCACGTAGGACTCGAAGGGCCCCGCCACCGCGTCCGGGCGCACCAGCCTGCGGAACGTGGTGTCCTCGTACTCGCCACCCACGACATAATACGCCACGGTACTCACCATCCCTGCGAGTGCCTGCGCCTGCATCCCGCCGCTGAGGGGTTCGGACGCGCGCGATCCGGTACCCGGCGATCATCGGCCATCCCGTGCTTGTTGCCCACCCGTTGCCGGGAGGGAGGCTTCCGTCACGGGTGCACGGTGTACACCGTCCGCCGTTGCGGTGATCCGCCAGGCCGCCCGCGGACGGCCGTGCGCCAGGCGCTTCGCCCAGGTGGTGCCCACCTCGGCGAGGGCGGCGGAGTCCAGTGGCTCGATGCGGCGCAGCCGCCATCCGGCCGCGCGGTACGGGGCCAGCAGGGAGTCGGGGGCGGGCGCCCGGAGCGCCCGGGCGCCACGGTCACGCTCGTCCAGGGACACCACCACCTCCAGCGCTGCGCTCGCCCGGGCTACCAGGCGAATCCCCCGCAGGACGGCAGGGTCGAGGGGCTCCGGCGCCAGGACGCCGGCCAGCAGCGAGCCCCAGGGCAGCAGCACCGTCACGCGGTCCGCGAGGTCCGCGAGCCCGGCGGGCAGGCCCTCGGCGGCGGCGCGGACGAACCACGCGTTCGGGGCGCCGCCCCGCGCAGGCTTCCGCGCAGCGCGGGTGGACGCGTCCGTCAGGGCCTGTAGGTTGCTGTCGATCCCGATGAACAGGCGCGACGGGTCACGGCGCGCGGCGGCCAACACCGCCCGCCCGTCTCCCGTGCCAAGGTCGATGGTGACGCGGCCCTCGAACGGTGCGAGGGCGAGCGCAAGGGCTTAGCGATCCACCCTCCGGACGCGCCGGCCAGCGATCAGATCCACTTCGGTGCCTATCCAGCCGGCCGCGCTGGAACGTCTGCGGCCGGAGCACCAGTATATCCAGAGCGCAGGTGAGGAGTGCCCGTTGGGCGTGACGCTGGTCCAGGGCGACATCACCACCCTGGCGGTGGACGCGATCGTCAACGCGGCCAACCCATCGCTGCTGGGTGGCGGCGGCGTGGACGGCGCGATCCATCAAGCGGCCGGGCCAGACCTGCTGCGCGAGTGCCGCCTGCTGGGTGGCTGCGCTCCCGGCGAGGCCAAGGCGACCGCCGGGTACCGGCTCCCGGCGCGCTGGGTCATCCACACGGTCGGCCCTGTCTGGGGTGGCGGACGGAGCGGCGAGGAGGAGACCCTGCGCGACTGCTACCGCCACTCTTTGTTGCTGGCGGAACAGTTGGGCGCGCAGAGCATCGCCTTCCCCTCGATCTCCACGGGGATGTACGGCTACCCGCTGGAGCGGGCCGTCCCCGTCGCCGTGCAGGAGGCGCGCCGCCACGTGGAGCAGGCCGCGCAGCCCTCGCAGGTGGTCTTCGCCGCCTTTGACCACGAGACGCACGAGGCGTACCGCCGCGTGCTCGCGCTCCCGTAGGGCCGGCGCCGGGGAGGAAATGCATCCCCGGCGGCCCCTCGGGCGTTACCATGAATAGACGGATAGCCACGGGCTCCCGCACGCAGGGGGCGCGATGGCGGCAGAGGGAGGGGACCGATGCCGCTCTACGAGTACTACTGCGAACCGTGTGAAGGCGTGTTCGAATTGCTGCGCCCCGCGCGCGAGGCCTCCAAGCCGCAGCCCTGCCCGCAATGCGACGACGACGCCAAGCGTGTCGTCTCCAAGGAGTGGTCCGCCTTCATCCACCGCGACGGCCTGCCCCGGCGCCTGCCGGACGACGGCGGCTACTGGCACCTGGGCAAGAAGGTCTCTCAGCCGCTCAAGGGCTCCATTGACGGGGGCCTCCGCCACCCGGACCTCAAGTACGAACCGCGCGACAAAGCCCCCACGCTGGAGGAGATCGAGCAGTTCGAGTTCCGCATGGAGGTCAAGCGGGGGCTGAACGAGCACCACGGCGCGCGGATGATCAACGAGGACGTGGAGAAGCAGGACGCCTACTTCCGCACGCGCCTCCGCAAGACGCGCGGCTCGGAAAAGGTGGAGAAGGCGAAGCAGCGCTTCAGCGCCAAGGAGCGGCAGCAGTCGCTCGAGCACGCCCGCCTGCTGGAGAACGAGGCGCGCGCACGCCAGGCTCCGAAGAAGAAGAAGCGCCTGGACTAACGCTCCAAGCCCCCGCGAACACACGAGAGAGGCCCGCACCGGAAGGTGCGGGCCTCTCGCGTATACTCCGCCCGCTGCAACACGTACGTACGGAGGGCAAGCACATGGAGTACCGCAACCTCGGCAACTCCGGCCTCGAGGTCTCGGTGGTGGGCCTCGGCACCAACAACTTCGGGATGCGCATGGACGCTGCCCGCGCGGAGGGTGTGGTGCTGGAGTGCCTGGAGCAGGGCATCAACCTGTTCGACACGGCTGACGTCTACGGAGGCCGAGGGCCCTCGGAGGAGTTCCTGGGCCGCGCCCTGAAGGGCCGCCGCCACGAGGCCGTGATCGCCACCAAGTTCGCCAGCCCCATGGGCGAGGGGCCCATGCACAGCGGCGCTTCTCGCCGCTGGATCATGCAGGCCGTGGAGGACTCGCTCCGCCGCCTGGGCACGGACTACATCGACCTGTACCAGGTCCACCGCCCGGACCCGAACACGCCGGACGAGGAGACCATGCGCGCGCTGGACGACCTGGTGCGCTCCGGCAAGGTGCGCTACCTGGGCAACTCCAACTACGCCGGCTGGCAGATCGCCCACAACCACTGGATTGCGCAGACCAACGGCTATGCGCCCTTCATCTCCGCGCAGAACCAGTACAGCCTGCTGGACCGCCGTATCGAGGGTGACGTGGTGCCGGCGGCGCAGAAGTTCGGCCTGGGCGTCCTGCCGTTCTTCCCGCTGGCCAGCGGCCTGCTGACCGGCAAGTACCGCCGCGGCGAGGCGCCGCCGGAGGGCGCCCGCCTCTCCCAGGGTCCGCAGGCGGACCGCATGCTGACGGATCGCAACTTCGACACCGTTGAGAAGTTGACCGCCTTCGCGGAGGCGCGCGGGCACACCATCCTGGAACTGGCCTTCTCCTGGCTCGCCTCGCTGGACTACGTGGGGTCGGTCATCGCCGGCGCCACCAGCCCGGAGCAGGTGCGGGCCAACGCCGCCGCCGCTGCCTGGCGGCTGAACGCGGAGGAGATGGCGGAGGTGGACCAAATCACCAAGCGCTGACGCACGGGCAGGGCAGATCGCAGGGGGCGCCCGCCGGGCGCCCTCTGTCTGTGTCACGGATCATCGCGGCTACGGAAGGCCGGCCAGGAACTCCCGCACGGTCGCGTTGAAGAAATCCGGCTGCTCGATGTTGGCGGAGTGGCCGGCGTCCGGCACCACCACCTTGCGGACGCCTGGGACCTTGTTGCCCATGTAGTCCGTCCCGGCCAGGTAGGGCTCGTCGTTCGCGCCCACCAGCACGAGCGTGGGGACGTCGATCTCCGGGAGCGCGTTGATCACCCGGCCGTCGCGCTGCGTCATCATGCCGCGAGCGGCATGCGCCAGGCCCAGCGCACCGTTGACGTGCCAGGCGCGCTGCGACTCGCCGCCCTCGCGCAGGTGCTCGATGCCGCGCTCCTCCAGGCGGTCACCGGTACGGCGGGCGCGCTCGTTCCACTGCTCGCGCGGGGCGTCCGAGCGGAAGCCGGGGCCGGTGTCGAAGACCATGAGTGCGCGCACGCGCTGGGGGTAGGTCAGCCGAAACGCCATGGACATGTAGCCGCCCAGGGAGTGGCCACCCAGCACGGCCTGCTCCACGCCACAGGCGTCCAGGATCGCGGCCATGTCCTCCACGGTCGCTTCCTCGGAGTAGTCCGCGGGGTCGGCAGGGGAGTCCGTGCGTCCGTGACCGCGCATGTCCCAGGTGATCACGCGGTAGTCAGGGGACAGCGCGTCCACCTGGCCGCGCCAGAACTGGCTGGCCGACGCAAAGCCGTGGGTCAGCAGGATCGCCGGGCCCTGGCCCGCGACCTCGTAGTAGACCTGCACACCGTCCCGGTCGATCGTCGGCATCGGATGTCCTCTCGTGCCCGCGTTGCTGCAAGGGCTGCTACTCGACGGGCTCCAGTCGCCCGCTGGCCACGTCATACACGAAGCCCAGCACCTCGTAGTCATGCGGCAGCAGGGCGCAGTTGCGAAGGGCGTCCACGTCCTCACGGACGCTCTCGGCGGTATCGGCGAAGGGGAGGAAGTCGATGTGGGAGGCGTCCTGGCCGGTGGCCTCCGTGATGCGGCTGCGCAGGGACTCGTTGGTGGTGTTGTAGAGCCCGCAGTTGGTGTGGTGGATGACCACGCAGCCGCGTGTGCCCAGGGCGTGGGCGGATAGCACCAGCGAGCGGATGGCGTCCTCCGTCACGCGCCCGCCGGCGTTGCGGATGACGTGGGCGTCACCCAGCGCCACGCCCAGCACGCCCTGCGCGGTGTAACGGGAGTCCATGCAGGTCAGGATCGCCATCCGACGGCGCGGCCGCACGTCCAGTCCGCCGAAGGGGAACTCGCGTACCCACTCGCTATTGGCTTCCAGGAAGGCGCGCTGATCCAGCACCCCTCCGGCGTCCTCGGTCATCGTCACCCTCTCGCGTCGCGGCGCGCCGCCTGCCGGAGGCGGCCGCTACTGGTAGATAACGTAGTCGGGCGGGCCCGGCGAGAGCGAGAGCACCTCCTGCACGGAGAGCAGCGGGCGGTCCCAGTCGTAGAACAACTTGAAGGCGGCGTACTCCGCGTAGGCGCCGTGCGCGTACCGATCGTAGCCCCAGCGCTTCTGGAACGGCGGACCGAACCCGTCCATGTCGATCACGAGATCCACGCCCTCTACCGCGGCGATGTCCTGCGGCGCGACGATCATGTCGTCCCGAAACTGGTGCACTACCAGCATCTTGGGCGGAATGTGCTCGGCGGTGCTGATCCCCGCCAGGTAGTCCTGGACGCCGTTGATCTCCGTGGCCGTGAGGGAACCGATGGCCTGGCCGGGCGCCACGCCCTCCGAGCGCGTCGCGAATTCCGGGTCCAGCGCGACGTGGACGTGGGCGAGGCGCAGAAGCGACTCGTAGCGGCGTACCTCCACCAGCGGGTCTGCCCACCCGACCTGGATGTCCAGGAAGAGCAGCATGCCGCGTCTGCGCGTCTCGTCCACGTACACCTGGACGGCAGGGAGGGACATTCGGCCCAGGTAGGTTCCGTCTCCGGGGCCAGCCTGCGCGACGCCCACGATCAGGTGGAGCGCCCCGACCGCGCCGCGCTCCCCGTTCGCCTCGTCGTACAGCGCGGCCACCCGCTGCGCTTCGTCGGCCGCATCAGCGGCGCTGTACCGGCCCAGCGCCCCCATGAATGGGACGCCCGGATGGCCATAGAGCGAGACCACCTGTGTGTCTGCGAGGTACGAGGCCGGCGGCACACCAAAGGACCACGCGACCTCCTGGGTGGTGACGAACCAGTACGTCTGGCCGTGCTCCAGCACCCGGAACGATGGGACGCCGCGGCGCGCCTCTGGGCCCCACACCTGCCACTGACCGGACCGCGGGTGCTGCGTCCACACCTCGATGGCGCCGTGCCCCGGGGAGAGCCCGCCGGCATCGGCAAACCGCGCGAAGACCAGCGCGACCTGCGAGGACGGACGCTCCCAGGTCAGCGTGGTGACGCCCTCGGCGAGGAGCATGCCGCAGTCGGGGAGGGCTGCATCGGAGGCGGGGTCGCCGGTGCAGGTTGCGGCGTCCGCCTGGCCGGCAGGACCCCACGCACCCATCGCGCCAAGCAGTACGGCTAGGAGCAGTGCGATTGGTCGGCGGCGGAGGCGCATGAGGCCAGTGTACGGGCAGGCCCGGCCCGGGCTACTCGAGCGCGGCGGTCCCGAACAGCACCGCGAACTGCCGGCACCAGACCACCACCGAGCGGATCGAGTCCAGCGAGACGTCCTGCGGGATCTCGTAGTTGAACGCGCCGTCGGTCGCCTTGAGTTCGCCCAGGTTCACCGCCGCTTCGGTGTAGCCGGCAGGATCGGGCGAGACATACACAAAGAGGTCGGGCCCGTTACGGACCGAGAAGTCCTCCACGCGCAGCACGTACTTCCCCGGTTCCGACTCGATGATCAGGGCGCGGCCCTCCGCGAAGTGGAAGTCGTCCGCTCCCAGCCATTCGCCCTCCAGCACGGTGCGGGGCTGGAACGCCATCTCCGGCGACGGCGTCGGGCTCGCGGCGGCGGAATCGGCCATGACGACCGCCGTGGGCGAGGCGGTGGCGGCAGTGGCCTCAGCCGTGGCCACCGCCAGCGGGCTGTCCTCCACGAGCGTTGTGCGCGTCCAGAGTGGCGAGAGCAGGTAGTAGCCGCTGGGCAGCACCACCGCCAGGACCAGCACCGCCAGCACGGCGCTCGCGAGGGGGCGCGTAGCGGCGGCGCGCCTCGCGCGGCCAAGCCAGCCTCGGCGCCACGCGAACCATCCGCCGACGGCCGCCATCAGGACGAGGGCCAACGTCACCGGGACGCGGTAGGGGTAGAGCGTCTCCGAGAGGAAGCGCTCCAGGTGGCCAAAGAGTTCCATTTCGCCCTCCGGGGCAGGGGCGATGGTTGCGGCATTACGGATGTTACCCGAACCGAGGCGTCGCAAGGTGTCACACGGACAACCGTCACACCACCTCCTCCGGGGCCCGGACGACGATCCGTCCGTCCTCCACGGACCACACCTCTTCCGCGAAGCGCGCGATCAGGTAACGGTCGTGCGTGACCACCACCGCAGCGCCCCCGAAGCCTTCGAGGGCTGCCTCGAACGCCTCGCGCGAGGCGAGGTCCAGGTGGTTCGTGGGCTCGTCCAAGAGCAGCAGGTTCGCGCCGCGCAGCATCAACGTGGCGAGCGCCAGCCGCCTTCGCTCGCCGTAGGACAGGCGTGCAAGGGGAGTGGTCGCCTGTTGGTGCCCCAGCAGCACGCGGTGGAGGAAGTTGAACGCCTCTTCCTCGCTGACCCGGGCCTCCCGCCGGAGCATCGCCAGCGCAGTCTCGTCCGGGGCGCCCTCCCCGGCGTCGTCCTGGCGGAGGTAGCCGGGGACGGCGCTGCCGGCGATGGAGCGGCTGCCCGCGGCGGGCGGCAGTTCGCCCGCGAGCGTGCGCAGCAGCGTGGACTTCCCGCAGCCGTTTGGCCCCACCAGTGCGATGCGCCGTCCTCGGTCCACCGCGAGGTCGAGGCCGGCCAGCAGGTCGCGCCCGCCTGCGGCGATGCGCGCGCCCACCAGTTCCACCAGGCGCGAGGCGGAGCGGTCCACCTCCGCGAAGTTTGCCTGGATGCCGTGGGGCAGGTCTCCCGGGCGCTGCACGCGATCCACTGCCGTAGCCTGCCGCTCCAGCCGAGCCTTCAGCGTGGTTGAGCGGCGGGCGATCTTCTTCGCCTTCTTGCGGATGGCGAAGTTGATCGTGCTGTTCTCGATGTATCGCGAGCGCGACTCGATCTGCGAGACGTGCTCCTTCAGGCGCCGCTCGGCGCGCTGCTGGCGGCCGTACGCTGCCCAATGCTCCGCCCGGCGGCGCTCCTGCTCCTCCACCCAGTCCGTGTAGTCGCCCGGGAACACCTCCGAGGGGCCGCCGTTCCCGTCCAGCACCAGGAGCGAGTCCGCCACCGCGTCCAGCAGCGCACGGTCGTGCGAGACCACCAGCGCAGCGCCCTCGTGAGTGGCGAGGCGCTCCTCCAGCCAGCGGATGCCGGCCAGGTCCAGGTGGTTCGTGGGCTCGTCCAGGAGCAGGACGTCGGCAGGCTCCGCCATCACCTCGGCCAGCGCCAACTTCGCCTGCTCGCCGCCAGACAGGCGGGCGAGCGGCGCGTCCGGGGCGATGTCGCCCACGCTCAGGGCTTCACGCGTCGCCGAGCCGTCCGCGCCGCTGCTGACGACAGCGAGCAGCCGGTCGTACCGCTCCGCGTATGCATCCGCCTCCGCGCCCGTGGCGGAGGCCAGTCGCTCGCCGACGTCCGGGAGCAGCGCCGCCGCCGCGTCCGGGAACAGCGAGGGGAACCGCTCACCGGCGGTCTCGCCCTCCGCGGCCTCCACCGCCTGGCGTAGCAGGCCCACTCGCAGTCCGGGGGACACCTCCACGTGGCCGCCATCCGCCGGCAGGTCGCCGGCCGCGATGCGGAGGAGCGTGGACTTGCCGCTGCCGTTGGGGCCCACCACCCCCATGACCTCGCCACGGTTGACCACCGCGGAGACGCCGGACAACACGGTCCGCGGGCCGAAGCCCTTGCTGACCTGGTCGAAACGCAACATCGAGACCCCTCGGAGGACGCAGACGGCTGCCGGGCGGCGCAGGGCGTCGCGGGCAGGTCAGGGGCGAAGGGGGTGCTGTGCCGTCTGCGTCAGGTCGAAGCGGCCAGAAGGCCGCGCCCGGGCGTCCGCCCTCACAGGGAGGTCGGGTGGGAAGCACGATTCGCCCGGTCTTACTCCGTCAACGGAGGCCCTCCACGGGTGCGCGCCCAGCGGGGCGGCGGGGCGCTCAGGATAACGCAGGTGGCCGCTCACGTGCTGGGAGCGGCCACCTGCCCTACCGTCGGCGTCATGCTGACGCTCCGGAACCCCCACTCCGTCCTGGCCGCGCTGGCCGACCGCCCGCACGACGTGCAGGAGGTGCGCCTGCCCGGCGGGCGTGCGCAGGGCGCCTGGGAGCGCGTGGTGGCGGAGGCACAGCGCCACGGCCGCCCCGTGCGCCCCTTCGAAAGCAACCGCCGGCACCCTCGCGAGGGCGGGGGGCGGAGTGGCGCGGAGGCGCTGGTGCACGAACGCGAGCCCGTCCACCTGGAGGAGGTCTTCGCCTCGGCGGGTGCGGGCGGGCTGTGGATCGCACTGGACGAGGTGCAGGACCCGCACAACGTAGGCGCGATCTTCCGCGCCGCGGCGTTCTTCGGCGTGCGCGGGATCATCACCACGGACGTCCGCGCGGCCTCGCTGACCTCCGTGGTCTATGACGTCGCCAGTGGCGGCGTGGAGGTGGTGCCGTTCGCGGTGGAGAAGAACCTCCGCCGCTCCCTGGAGGCGGCCAAGGCTGCCGGCGTCTGGGTGCTGGGCACCTCCGAGCACGCCGAGCGCGACATCGCGGACGTGCCCCGCGACCGGCCCTGGCTGGTGGTGGTGGGCAACGAGGAGACCGGGCTGCGCCGCCTGACCCTGGAGACGTGCGACGAGGTCTGCCGCATCACCCCGCGCGGCACGGACGTGACCTCGCTCAACGTCTCGGTGGCCACGGGCATCCTGGTCGCGATGCTCGCCCGACCCACCTGAGCGACCGGCCTAGCGGCGGGCGGCGGTGCGGGCGTCCATGTACGCGCCGAGGAAGTCGCGCGCCCAGGTCACGAAGTCCCCGGTGGCATCCCCCAGGGCGATGACCCGGTCGTCCTCCAGCAGGACGTGCACCCTCACCGGCTCGCCGGCACCGTCGTGCCCCACCCACTGCAGGGTGGCGGGCTGCCCGGGGATCACCGTGACGTCCGGCGGCCCTGACTCGGAAGCGCGGATCGCGTCCGTGAACCACGTGAGGCCGCCGAACTCCAGCAGTTCCGTCGCGCTTTCCAGCGCGCTCTCGTCTAGGCCGAGCGTGCGCAGGATGTCCTCCGGCGCCTCCGTCATGCCCACCGCGGAGGCCAGGGCGCTCCAGCCCTCGGGGCCAGGGAGCGGCGCGCGCAGCCGGCGCGCCACGGGCATCGATCGGTCAGCCAGCGCGTGCCAGACGGCGGCCAGGCGGCGGGCGGCCTCCACGGACTCCTGCAGCAGGAGCGCGGCCAGCGGGGCGCGGTAGGTGGTGTCCGCTAGGAAGATGCCCGTGAGGACGTTGTCCGCGACGACCTGGGGCTTCCAGAGCGTGGTTGCCTCGTACCTGCGGAGGAACTCTAGGTCGTCGGTGGGCATCTCCAGCGGGGACTCGTCGGTGGCCACGGCGGCGCCTCTCGAGGGCATGAGCGCCAACAACCACACGGGTGGGCGCTGGGAGCGGAGATAAGACTAGAATACGGGCCGTGACGCTCCACCCGATCGGGAGCCCCGAGCCTGAGCGGCCGTTCCGGCGCCCGCAGCGGCGATTCCTCCCCAAGCTCGTCCCGCCGCGACGCCGCGGCGACACGATCCGGCGGGAGCGTCTCCACGCGCTCCTGGAGGACGCGCTGGAGTACGACGTCACGCTGGTGACCGCCCCGGCCGGCTACGGCAAGTCCACGCTGGCCGTGGACTGGTGCGAGGACGCCGGCATCCCCCTGGCCTGGCTCTCCCTGGACCGACAGGACACCGACCCCCTTGCCCTGGTAGGCAACGTGGTGGCGGCGATCCGTCGGGTGTTCCCGAACGCGCTGGAGGAGCAGGCGCAGCGCCTGGAGGCGGGCGGCCAGCCCTCCGCGGCGGCGGCGGTGATCGCGGAGGTGGCGGCGTCCGCGGCCGTGGAGATCGACGAGTTGTTCGTGCTCGTGCTGGACGACCTTCACGCGCTGGACGGCGCGCCGGAGGCTATGCGCGTGGTGGACGCCGTGGTCCGCTCCGTGCCCATGAACATGCGGCTGATGCTGCTCTCGCGCTCGTGGCCCTCGCTGGGGTCGCTCGCCCGCCTGACCGCGCAGCGCCGCGTGGCCACGCTGAGCGGGCGGGACCTGGTGTTCACGCCGGAGGAGGCCGCCACCTTCCTGGAGCACTCGCGGGTGCCGGACGGCGAGGCGCGCGCCCAGTTGATCCGCCGCGCGGACGGCTGGGCCGCGGCGCTGGCGGTGATGGCGGACCACGTGGAGGGCGAGGGCAACGCCACGGCCCCCGAACTCGAGTTCATCCTCGCCCAGTTCATCGACCAGGAGGTGCTGGACCGGCTCACGCCGCAGCAGTTGGAGATCCTGACCGCCTGCTCCGTGTTGCCCACCTTTGACCGGGACTTCGCGCAGGTGCTGACGCGCAACGAGCAGGCCGCCGCCGTGCTGCGCGAACTGGAACAGAGCAACCGCTTCCTCGCCCGCCTGGCGGACAGCGACGGCGGCGGCGAGTGGTACCGCATGCACGCCCTGATCCGCGAGCACCTGGTGACGCGCCTGGAGCGCGAGGAACCCGGCCGCCTGCAGGAACTGCGCCGGCAGGCTGCGGCGCTCTGCGCGCGTCGAGGGCTCCTCGTCACCGCGGTGGACCTCTCCATCGCCGCGGGCGACTGGGGCGAGGTGGTCCGCGAGATCTACGACACGCGGGAGGACCTGTACCAGCGGGGCGAGTGGAACACCCTGGCTGGCTGGATCGACCGCCTCCCGGAGGAGGTGCTGCAGCAGGAGGCCGACCTGGCCCTGGTGCGCGCCCGCCTGGCGGCGAAGTTCGGCCAGCGGCAGGAGTGCCTCGCGCGCCTGGACCGGCTGGAGGACGTGCGCCTGGAGGACGAGCAGCGCGTGCGCCTGCTCCTGTACCGCGGCATCGCCTACCGCGACCTGGGCCGCCTCGCCGATGCGATCGAGGCGTGCCGGCGTTCGCGGCAGGCGGCGCTGGAGGCGCTGACGGACGACCACCCCGTCTACGCCGAGATCGACTTCGAGGAGGGGGTCGCCCTGGTGAGGGCGGGCCAGTTCCCCGCAGCGCGCGAGCGACTGACGGACGCCGTGGGGGCGTTCGAGCGGCTGGGCGACTCCCACCGCACCGCCGAGTCCCACGACGCCCTGGGCGTCACCACGTACTACTCCGGTGACCTCGCTGGCTCGATGTCGGAGTTCACCTCCGCCCAGCGACGCTGGCGGATGCTGGCGGACCCGCAGGCGCAGGTGGGCACCATGAACAACATGGGGAACGTCCAGCACATGCTGGGCGAACTGGAGACCGCCCGGGACACCTTTGACGCCGTGGTCCAGCGCGCCAGTCAGATCGGCAACCACCGCTACGAGGCCTACGGCAAGGAAGGGCTGGCCACGGTGGAGCGCGACCTGGGCCGCGTGGACAACGCCATCACCCTCTACACCGTCGCCATCCACGAGGCGCAGGAGATCGACGACCCCGCGCTGATCCTGGCGTCCACGTACGGCCTGGCCATGTGCTACCGGGAGCGTGGCGAGTTCGCCCGTGCGCGGACCCTGCTGGACCACGGGCTCCGGTCGGCAGAACAGAGCGGGGCGCTCCTACAGCAGGCGCGCTTCCGTACCGGCATTGGCGCAACGCTGATCGGCCAGCAGGAGTACCAGGAGGCTTCCTCGGTGCTGGAGCAGGCCGTGGCGGAGGCGGAAGAGTCCGGGGCTCGGCGCGAGCAGGCGGTCGCCCGGCTGTTGCTGGCCTACGCGTGCTTCCTCGGTCGCCGGCGGACGCAGGCGACCGAGCACCTGGCCGCCGTACACGCCCTGACGGAAGAGTTGGGCTACGACCAGTTCCTGCTTGCCGAGGCACGGCAGATGCCGGAGCTGGTGGAATACGCCGTGGCCCGCCGGGTGGGCGGCGAGTACTACCGCGCCCTGCTCTCCCGCATCCGCCCCCAGGAGGAGCCCGCGCGGGAGGCGGACCTTCCCGCAGCGTTCCGGATCCGGGCGGAGGCGTTCGGTGGGGCGCGCGTCTCCGTGGACGGGCGGCCCATCCAGGACATGGAGTGGCGCAGCGAGCGGTCCAAGGAACTGTTCTTCTACCTGCTCCACCGGGGCCGCCCGATGCGCAAGGAGGAGATCGCGCTGGAACTGTGGCCGGACGTGGCGCCGCGGCAGTTGAACAGCGCCTTCCACACCACGCTCTACCGCCTCCGCAAGGCGATCCATCCCCAGGTGGTCATCCAGTCCGGCGGCGGATACCAGGTGAACCCGGACTTTGACGTCTCGTATGACGCCCAGGAGTTCGAGGAGTACGCCCGCCAGACGGACCAGGCGGAACCCGGCACGGACGAGTGGGTGCAGGGGCTGGGTAAGGTCGTGGGCCTCTATCGGGGCCCCTTCGCGTCATCATTCGACTCGGAGTGGGCGGAGGATGCTCGACGCCGTTACGAGGAGATGTACCTCTCCTCGATGCTGGCGCTGGCCTCCGCGGCCCTCCACCGCGGTGATGCCGCGGAGGCGATCACCATGGCGGAGTCGATCATCGAGGTGGATCCCCTGAACGAGGACGCAACCCTGCGCCTGATGGAGGCGCACGTCCGCCGCGGGAACCTGGACATGGCCGCGAGGGCGTACCGCCGGCTGCACGACCAGCTGCGGAACGAGTTGGACTCCGAGCCCTCGCCGCGGGTGCGAGCCCTCTACCAGAGAGTGCTCTCAGGGGATGCGCTGGACGACTCCGTGGCTCCCTGAGGCGGGATCTTCGCCAAAGACCCGCCGGAAATCATGGATGTGGTAGCCTGACGGCCCCGAAATCTGTAGAAATCTTCCGAGTTGTGTACGGAAGCACAACCTGGTCAGAAGTTGGTAAGAGGCCACTCCGTACTTTCAGCCCCGTCACCTGTAGGGAACGAGCGGCCCAGGCCGCTCACGGGGAGAGAACCATGCGCCGCATCATCACCACCGCTACCGCCACCGCTCTGACCGCTGCTGTCTTCCTCGCCAGCGCTGCCTCGGCCTCGGCCGAGATGATTCTGCCCTGGTAGGCCGGAAGGCAACTCTACCGATGACGACCCTCGGCGCGGTTCCGCGTCGAGACGGATCGCCCGGGGAGCCGCGCTACCCCTCAGAAGCGGCTCTCCGGGTTCCTTATTCCGTCAGGTCGGCGCCCGGAATGGACCATGACATGGTGCGCTCCGGAGTCGATGCGTTGGTCGAGGAGATCGCCGATCTCAGGCCGCTGCCAGCCGTAGCCGCCCACGTGCTGCAGATCGCAGAGGGAGAACAGTTCTCCGCTCACGAACTGGCCCAGGCGATCTCCTCCGACCCCGCTCTCACGGCCCGCATCCTCCGCCTGGCCAACTCCGCCTACTACGGCTTCCCCCGCCGGATCACCACCGTGCGAGATGCGGTGGTGCTGCTCGGCTTCCGTCAGGTCCGGTCCGCCTCGCTGGCCGCGTGCGCCATGAAGGCGCTCCCTACCGGCGAGAGCATCCAGGCGGGGCCATTCTGGCGGCACGCCGTCACCGTGGGCATGCTGGCGGAGATGCTGGCCCGCTCCGCGCAGCACCACCAGGACGAGGCGTTCACCGCGGGCGTCCTCCACAGCATCGGCCGGCTCGCGCTGGACCAGTCGCGCCCGCAGGAGTTCGCGGAGACGCTACGCCTGGCCCGCCGGGAGAGGGTGACCCTCCACGAGGCGCAGCGCGCCCGGTGGGGCTTCACGGACGCCGAGGTGGGAGGGGCGCTCGCCCGCCACTGGCTCTTCCCCGCCGCACTCGCCGAGGCCATCGCCATCTACCCGAACGCCGCGCTGATGGACATGGACGCCCAGACGCTGGGTGGCATGGTGGGCCACGCCCGCGCTCTGACCGCTCAGCACGGACTGGGGGACGGCGTGGAAGAGGTTGCTCCTCGTCCCGTGCTGGCCGCCGCCTATGGAGCGGATGCCGACCGCCCCGACGATCCGCCCCTGCTGACGCTCGGCGGCGGGTTCGAGACCCTGGTCGCCCGCGCCTCTGCCTTCGTGGAGCACGCCGCCGTCGCCTGAGCCCAGCACAACCACCACCGGAACGACCGAGGTCCCCAGCCCGATCGGAACGTTTCAGCGAATGACTCCCCATACCTGGCCACACCCGCAGACCGAGGTCGCCTACTTCCGCGACGGCTACGGGACGTGGTTCGCCGCGGAGGTGGCTCGGGCTCGCCGCTGGAGCGGCGCCCTGCTCGCGCCCCCGGATGGCTCGGTGGCGGACATCCGCATCGCGTTTCTGGATGCCCCCAGCGTGCCGACAGACGCGGCTCGTCCGCCGTGGCTGGCCGTGCTGGCGGCCACACAGGAACTGGACCCGGCGCTGGTGGTGCGCCAGGCCATGCTCGCCTGGCCGGGCAGCCCGCACTACCGGGGCCCGGGCGCCAGCCCGGAGGAGTTCGTGGTAGCCGGCTTCCAGGCGCTCTGCCCGCCCCACCCTCCCTGCGAGCCGGGGCCCACCGCCCGCGAGTCCCTCTCGCGCTTCCTGCGGGAGCGACCCGGGATCATGGGCGACCTGGGCGAGGAGGGACGAGACGCCTTCAACCGCAGCCTGCGCGTCTACTGGGAGACGCCGGAGCGCTTCGCGGACGCCATCCTCCGGGAGCGCATACGCGACGAGGGCTACGGCGGCACGCTGGACCTGGCCGGCTTCCTGACAGGCGCCCCGGTGTCGCCGGAGGGCGGAGAGTTCGCAGACCTGGCGATGGAGCGCGTGGGGCTGGAACAGCGCCTGCGGCCGGAGCGCTTCTTCACCGACGCAGGCGACTACGACCGCGCGGTGGTGGAAGCCCGCGACTGGGTAGACCGCTACCAACGTGCCTACGCGCAGCACTACGGCATGATCGTGGAGGCCGCCCGCGCCACGCTGGCGGAGGTCGCCCCGGCGCTGGAGGCCGCGGGCGAACTCGATTCGCTCAACCAGGACGGTCGGGCCGTGGGCGCGGACGCCGTGCACCGCCTGACGGTCTCCGTGACCGAACTCCGAGCGCTTCCGGAGCAGCCGGAACCGGGGCTGCCCGTCACCGGAGGCGTCACGCTCGGCCGCATCCCGGTGGCGCTCCCGGAAGCGCGGCTTGCCGCCGCCGCGGTGCTGGCCTCGCTGGACATCCAGCGGCGCCGCGCATCCGCGTCGTCTAGGCACGGCTGAGGGAGACATAGCCCTCAGCGACCGGCCGCGCGACGATGATCCACCGGCGCCCGCCGCGCTCCGTACCCCGATCCTGACGAGGTGGCCCGTTGGCTGACCTGTACCGCCTGCCTCCCGGCAATGAGCCTCCTTCGCGGCTGAACGCCGTTGTGGAGATCCCCCGGGGCGGCCAGTCCAAGTACGAGTACGACCGGGAGGCCGGGCTGTTCCGGCTTGACCGCGTGCTCTACTCATCCGTCCACTACCCGGGCCACTATGGCTTCGTCCCGGGCACGCGGGCAGGGGACGGCGACCCCGTGGACATCCTGGTGCAGGGCGCGATGGAGTCCTTCACGGGCGCGCTGATGGAGGTGCGACCGGTGGGCATGCTTCGCATGCGCGACGAGAAGGGCGACGACGAGAAGGTGCTGGCTGTGCCGGTCGCTGACCCTCGGTACCACGAGATCACGGAGATCGCGCACGTGGCCTCCCACTTCCTGCGGGAAGTGGAGCACTTCTTCCGGATCTACAAGGACCTGGAAGGCGCCCAGGTGACCACGCTCGGCTGGGAACCGCGCGGCGTGGCGGAGCAGTACGTCATGGACTCCCTCTACAGCTGGGACTGAACCCTAGGACCGAGAGGTGCGGCCCCACCCCGTCAGCCCGCTGCGTGACGCTCCTCGGCGGCGCTGTCCGGCGTCAGTGACGTCGAATGTGCCGCGCCCGGCTCCTCGGCCGTGCGGAGGCCGCGCATCATCCAGGCGGTGAGCACGATGCCCAGCGCCATCACGGTCGCGCCGAAATAGAACGGTGCGCCCAGGCCAAACGCCCCCGCGAGGGCGCCGCCTGCTACCGCGCCCATCACGATGCCCGCGCCGTTGCCGGCCGAGCCCAGGCCGATCACCGTGCCCATCCCGGCCCGCCGCCCAGCCACCACCTGCATCGCCGCCAGCGACACCATGGTCACCGCCTGGGCGAGGCCCAGCAGCAGCATCAGCAGCACGATGACGTCGTAGCGGGAGGCCGCCCCCAGGCCCGCGAGCACCGCGGCAGACGCTCCCAGCCCGGCCATGGCCAGGACACGGCGGTCCACCCGGTCCGCGATGGGGCCGAAGATCGGCTGGGCTACCCCGCTGGCCAGGCTCTCCGCGGCGAACGCCAGGCCGATCGCCAGGGCGGTTACCCCCAGGTCCTCCAGGCGCACGCTCAGGAAGGAGTAGACCGAGCCAAACGTCAGCGACGTCAGGCCCATGATCACCGTCACAGACAGCACCAGGCGGTCCCGCAGCGCCTGCGCGAAGCCCCAGGAGGGCGCCACGCCTCGCTCGATCCGGTCGGAGGCCGGGTGGCGTGGGAGGAGGACGGCGACGATTACCGCGGAGGAGCCCATCAACGTAGCCATGCCCACGAAGACCGCGTCGAAGCCGAAAACGTCACGGAGCGCGCCGGAGAAGATGGGGCCCAGGCCGAAGCCCATGATGTCTGCCATGGCGAAGACGCCGAACCACCGGCCCTCCCGCCCTCCCGGCACCATGTCGCCGATGTAGGCGCGCGCGACGGAGAAGATCAGGCTTGTGCCCGTGCCGCTGAGCGCGCGGAACGCCAGTACCTGGACGAAGGAGTCCGCCGCCAGGTACCCCAGGGCGGCGACGAAGTAGACCAGCAGGCCCAGGATGATGAACGGCTTGCGCCCGTACCTGTCAGACCACTTGCCGGCGAAGGGCCCGAAGATCGTCTGCGTCACCGCGAAGATGGAGAAGGTCAGCCCGGTCCAGATTCCCGTGGCTCCCAGATCCTCCGCGTACACGGGCAGGATGGGGCTCACCATGGAGATGCCCATGGTGGCGACCATCACGGCGCAGAAGAGGACGATGAAGGGACGCGACCGCATTGCGGCGGGCCTTTCGGTCAAGAGTTGGTGGCCTTTGGGGGTGCCCGTGACGCCCAGATTTCGGTACGGCTCCTACCTTCGTCGTATCGGGCGCTGCGGGCCAGCGAGGGAAGGGACACCCGGCACCGTCGTTGTGCCCAGGTGGAGGTGGGGAATTTGGGCGACGATTCCATGACATACAGGATGCATGAACCTTAACTGTCCTCTAACATATGGCCGCCTCAGCCTCCCCGGGGGGCTGAGCGCGAACGCGCGTGTCGAGAGACGCGGAACCACTGTGTAGGTGGGAACCACATTGGAGGGAACAATGCGGATGTTCTCGTGGCGTGCGTTGCTTCCGTTGGTGCTTATGGTCGCGATGATCGCGGCCGTAGCCTGCGGAAGTGACGACGATGGTGGCGACGGCGGCGGTGATGATTCGCCCCGTGACGCCGAACAGGTCCTGAACGTCAACCTGACGGCGGAACCTGAAAGCCTGGACCCGCAGCGGGCGACGGACTCCGTGTCCATCTCCGTCCTGCGGAGCATCTACTCCGGCCTGCTGCGGATGAGCCCGGAACTTGAGGCCGTGCCGGACCTGGCCGAGGAAGTCCCGACCGTTGAGAACGGCGGCATTTCCGAGGACGGCCTGACGTACACCTTCAAGCTCCGCGAGGACCTGAAGTGGAGCGACGGGCAGCCGCTGGTCGCCCAGGCGTTCGTGGACGGTGCTCGCCACCTCTTCGAGCCCGGCAGTGAGAACTACTACGTCGACTTCTACCGCGTGATCGCCGCCCCCTACGAGGGCGGTGACGCGAACCAGATGGTGGAGAAGGCACTTGCGGACGGCGTGGAGGGCGACGAACTCGCCGCCCTGGAGCAGGCCGTCTCTGACAACATCTCGGTCTCGGCTCCGGACGACCGCACCGTGGTCTTCCAGCTGAACCGGCCGAGCCCGGTCTTCCCGCTGCTGGCCAGCATGTGGCCGCTGTTCCCGATTCGCCAGGACATCCTGGACGCGCACGGGGACTCCTGGACCGAGGCGGCGAACCACGTCTCCAACGGTCCGTTCCGCGTGTCCACCTGGCGGCACAACGAGGACATCCAGCTCGTCAAGAACGAGCACTGGCATGGTGAGGACGTCGCCCTGGACGTCATCAACATGGACATGATCGAGGACACCGCGGTGGCCTTCCTGGCCTACCAGAACGGTGAACTGGACATGGTCACGCTGGGCCCGGCAGAACTGGTCCAGGTGCGCGGTACGGCCCTGGAAGACGAGTTCGTCTCCTACGCGCAGCTGAGCACGCTGGGCATCTACTTCAATGTGACGGACCCGGTGCTCTCCAGCGTGGAGGCTCGCCAGGCACTCGCCGGCGCGATCGACCGCCAGGAGTACGCCGAGATCGTCCGCGAGGGCGCGGTGCTTCCGGCCTTCGCCTGGGTGCCCCCGGGCATGCCCGGCCACGACGAGAACATCGGCAAGCAGTTCGACAACGATGTCGAGGGCTCCAAGTCCCTGCTGGCCACCGCCGGCCAGGAAGGCGCGGAGATCACGATCCTGTCCTCCCAGAGCAGCGTCTCCGTCCTCACGGCGGAGTGGCTCAAGCAGCAATGGGAGAAGAACCTGGGCGTCCGGGTGACCATCAACTCCCTGGAGACTGCGACCTACTTCGCCGAGCGCAACGCCGGCAACTGGCAGGTTGTGGTCGGCGGTTGGGGTGCTGACTACCCCGACCCGCACAACTGGATGCCGCTGTTCAAGTCCGGCTCCGGCCTGAATGCCGGGAAGTACTCGAACGCCGAGTTCGACCGCCTGGTGGACGAGGCCGAGACCGAGCTGGACAACGAGCGGCGCCTGGAACTCTACGCGCAGGCGCAGGAGATCCTGATCGATGAGGCTGGCTTCGCGCCCATGTACTACGGTCGGCGCAATGCGCTGATCAAGCCGTGGGTGAAGAACGTGGTCACCACCTCCAAGGAAGGGCAGATCCCGGGCGACCTGTTCTTCCACACCATCTTCATCTCGGGTCGCAACTAACGCCCTGAGGGGAGAAGGCTTCGCACACGTGTGGGGTGCCGGCACGTCCGGCACCCCACACACGCGGACCACCCGTGGCTCCCACCTCGGGACAGGCAGCCCGTCATGACCAACTATCTGATCCGGCGCGTCCTGTGGACCGCCGTCACCCTGTTCTTCATCTGCCTCATCACCTTCGTGCTGATGCACATGGTGCCGGGCGGTCCCTTCGAGGTGCGCGCCGGCGAGCGCGGCGCCTCCGCCTCCTTCATCCGGGCCTCTGAGTCCTACTACGGGTTGAACGACCCGCTCCCTCAGCAGTTCATCCGGATGATGGGCAACCTGCTACAGGGCGACCTGGGCCTCTCCTTCGCCCAGCGCGGGCAGAAGGTCACGGACCTGATGCTCGACAAGATCAAGCCATCGTTCCTGCTCGGGGCGATGTCGTTCGGCATCGTCGTGGGTGTGGGGATTCCGCTGGGGATCATTGCCGCCGTACGGCGCAACACGATCTGGGACTATACCGCGCTGGGTCTGGGCACCGCCCTGGCGGCCATCCCGCACTTTGTCCTGGCGTTCATGATGCTGCTGATCTTCGCGGTGGGACTCGGCTGGGTAGACGTCCGGCTGGGCAAGGGCTTCGGCGACAGCATCGGCTCGCTGCGTAACGGCCTGCTGCCCGCACTGGCGCTGGGCGCACCCTCCATGGCGCTCCTGTCACGCATCACGCGCGGGACCATGGTGGAGATCCTGGAGCAGGACTACATGCGCACCGCGCGCGCCAAGGGCCTGACCTCCACCACCGTGTACCTGCGCCATGGCCTCCGGAACGCGATGATCCCCATCTTGACGCTGCTCGGCCCCATCTTCGCGGGCCTCATCACCGGCTCGATCATCATCGAGAGCATCTTCGGCCTGCCGGGGATCGGTGCGGCGTTCGTCACCTCCATCCACCAGCGCGACTACGGCATGATCATGGGGACCACGCTCTTCTACGCCATCGTGATCATGACCGCGAACCTGGTGGTGGACCTGCTGTACCCGCTGGTCGACCCGCGCGTGAGGATCAACTGATGGCCGTCATCGAGGTCCCCGCCGCGCGGAGCGAGGACTACCGGTACGCCGGGTTCTGGGGGATGGCCTGGAAGCGCCTGCGGAAGAACCGCCTGGCCACCATCTCCGCCTTCATCATCCTGGCGTTCGTGTTGCTGGCCGTCTTCGCGGACCTGATCGCCACTCACAGCCCCTACGAGCAGTTCTTCAAGCGTGCCGAGCCCGGCGTGGTGGATCCCCTGGGACGGATCTCCAACGGCAAGTTCGAGGGCCCGTCCGCGTCCCACTGGTTCGGCACGGACGAACTGGCGCGGGACATCTTCAGCCGCACGCTCATCGGCCTACGCATCTCGCTGGGCGCCGCGTTCTTCGCGATCATCGTGGTCACGTCCCTGGGCATCCTGGTGGGCATGCTCTCCGCCTCCGGCCCGCGCTGGTTCGACGACCTGATGATGCGGGCTACGGACATCGCGTACGCGTTCCCTGACCTGCTGCTGATCATCCTGTTGCGGGCCGCCTTCGGGAACTCGCTCTTCGGGTTCCGCTCCATCGCCGGCATGGACGTGAGCATCCTGCTGCTGTTCCTGGCGATCTCCCTGACGGCGTGGCCCACCATGGCGCGCCTGGTGCGCGGGCAACTGCTGTCGTTGCGGGAGATGGAGTTCTCCACCGCAGCGATGTCCCTGGGCGCCTCCAAGCGCCGTATCGCGGTCCGCCACTGGCTGCCGAACGCTGCCGGCCCGGTGATCGTGGAGGCCACGTTCCTGGTGCCCCGCGCGATCTTCGCGGAGGCGGCACTGTCCTTCATCGGCCTGGGGCCCCCGCCGCCCACGCCCAGCCTGGGCCTGCTGATCTCCAGCCACTACTCATTCGTCACGGTGCAGTGGACCGCGCTCGCCTTCCCCGTGGGGGTGCTGGCCGTCCTCTTCATCGTGTTCCAGTTCTTCGGGGACGGCCTGCGGGACGCCCTGGACCCCAGGAGTTCGCGCGGGTAACTAGGCGGCACCCGCACGAGCGCACAGAGGGGTGGGC
>JAWLHV010000002.1:42330-775480 GCA_041690175.1 Dehalococcoidia bacterium | reverse complement strand
GCCCCTACAGGAAGGTTCGCCGGAGAGGGCGCAGCACGCTGCGCCCCCGCAGGGAGGCCCGCCTCCTGGATCGCTGGGGGCCGTGGTGCGGGGCTACAAGGCTGCGGTGACGCGGAGGATCAACTCGTTGCGCCGCACGCCAAAGGCGCCCGTCTGGCAGCGGAACTATTACGAGCACGTGATCCGGGGCGAACGCGAACTGGACCGGATCCGGGCCTACGTCAGAGACAACCCCGCCCGCTGGGCAATCGACCGCGAAAATCCCCGCGCTCGCCCGGACTCGACCGAGACCGCCTTCTGGCAGGCCCTGGAAGTCACCACGTGAAACTCTTTGAATGCCAGCAATGCGGACAACTGCTCGGGTTCGAGAACACCGAGTGCGTTCGCTGCGGGCGGCTGCTGGGGTTCCTGCCGGCAAGCACCACGCTCAGCGCCCTGCAACCAGCCGGCGCCCCGCTGTGGCAGCCCCTGGCAGCGCCCGGGCAGTTGCATCGCTTCTGCGCCAATGACCAGCACCAGGTTTGCAACTGGCTGGTGCCGGCCGACTCGCCGGAGGCGTTCTGTCCCGCTTGCCGGCTGAACCGCACCATCCCCAACCTCGACCGGCCGGAACACATCACGGCATGGCAGCAGTTGGAGTGGGGCAAGCATCGGCTGGTGTACGGCCTGCTCCGGCTGGGGTTGCCACTGACGTCTCGAGCGGACCACGCGGAAGCAGGACTGGCGTTCGACTTCCTGGCGCCGTGGGACGCGCCCCCGGATAGCGCGGTGACCATGGGGCACGCCCGCGGGCTGATCACCATGAACATCGCGGAGGCAGACCCCGCGGAGCGTGAGCGCTTCCGGGCCAACCTCAACGAGCCCTACCGCACCCTGGTGGGCCACTTCCGGCACGAGGTGGGGCACTACTACTGGGAGCGCCTGGTCCAGGGCACCCCGGAGATCGAGGCGTTCCGCCGGGAGTTCGGCGACGAGCGCCGGGACTACGCGGAGGCGCTCGACCGGCACTATCGAGAGGGGCCTATCGAGGGCTGGCAGGAGTTCTATGTCTCGGCGTACGCCTCCGCGCACCCGTGGGAGGACTGGGCGGAGACGTGGGCGCACTACCTGCACATGGTGGACACGCTGGAGGCCGCACACTCCTACCGCCTGTCGCTGGCGCCGCCCGGGGCGGCAGGGAGCGTGCTGGGCGTCAACATGGACTTCGACCCGTATCAGATGCTGGACTTCAACCGCCTGGTCTCGGCCTGGTTCCCAGTGGTCCATGCCGGCAACAGCCTGAACCGCGCGATGGGCCAGCCAGACCTCTACCCGTTCGTGCTCACGCAGCGCAGCCTGGCAAAGTTGCACTTCGTCCACGACCTGATCTGGCGTACGCGGGGTGGTCGCGGCAACTGACATCGGACGGTCGGACATGCCTGGCGACGGACGCTGGGCAAGCAGAAGCCCGGCCGCGAGGCCGGGCTTCGTTGTGTCGACTGCCGACCGACCGCTAAATGAAGATGCGCGAGCCCTTCTGGCGCACCTGGCCAGCGCGGACGGCCTCCGCGGCCACGGCCTCCGCCACCCGGGTGACGACTTCCTCGTTGAAGACGGACGGCAGGATGTAGTCCTCCGTCAGCAGTTCGTCCGGAATGGTCTCCGCGATGGCGCGGGCCGCGACGATCTTCATCTCCTCCGTGATGTTCTTCGCGCCGGCGTCCAGGGCGCCACGGAACAGGCCGGGGAAGCAGAGCACGTTGTTGATCTGGTTGGGGAAGTCCGAGCGGCCGGTGGCGATGACGCGGGCCTTGCCCAGGATGTCGTAGGGCATGACCTCCGGCACCGGGTTGGCCAGCGCGAAGACGATGGCGTCGTTCGCCATCTTGTCCACCCACTCCGGGTTGAGCAGGTTGGGGCCGGAGAGGCCCAGGAACATGTCCGCGCCCTGCAGGGCCTCCTCCAACGTGCCGTCGAAGCCCTCCGGGTTGGTGTGCTCCGCGAACCACTCCTTGGCCGTGTTCATGTGCTCCGCGCGGCCCTTGTAGACGGCGCCCTGGCGGTCGAAGCCGATCACGTTCTTCACGCCGAAGTTCATGATGATCCGCGAGCAGGCCACGCCGGAGGCGCCCACGCCCAGGACGCAGACCTTGAGGTCCTCCGGGCGCTTCTTGATGATCTTCAGGCTGTTGATCAGCGCCGCCAGCACCACCACGGCGGTCCCGTGCTGGTCGTCGTGGAACACCGGGATGTCCAGTTCGGCGCGCAGCCGGTCCTCGATCTCGAAGCAGCGAGGCGCGGAGATGTCCTCCAGCAGGATCCCGCCGAAACCGGGGGAGATCGCCTTGACCACGGAAATGATCTCTTCGGTGTCCTTGGTGTTCAGGCAGATGGGCCACGCGTCAATGTCGGCGAAGGACTTGAAGAGCATGGACTTGCCCTCCATGACCGGCATGGCGGCCTCCGGGCCAATGTCGCCCAGGCCCAGCACGGCGGTGCCGTCCGTGACCACGGCCACGGTGTTCGGCTTCATGGTCAGGGACCAGACCGCGTCCGGGTTGTGGTGGATGGCCATGGAGACGCGGCCGACGCCCGGGGTGTAGACGTGGGCCAGTTCTGCGTTGGTGCGGATGTGGACCTTGTTGGCCACCTCGATCTTTCCGCGGCGGTGGAGCTGGAACGTGCGGTCGGAGGCGTGCTGTACCTCCACGCCGGGGACAGCCTGGACGGCCGAGACGATCTCGTGGGCCTGCTTCTCGTCGTCGCACAGGATGATGAAGTCGCGGACGATCACGTCCGGATTCACGTCCGCGATGTCGATGTCGATGATCTGTGCGCCGTGGTTGCCCAGGACGGTGGCCACGCGACCGTGCATCCCGGGTAGGTTTTCCATCCGCAGGCGGAGGAGCAGCTGGTAACCGGCCCCTGGGTTCGTTCGGTCTGGGTATTGCTTGACGAGACGGTCCAGGCGGTCCGTGATCATTGAGTGGCCCCTCCGGAAAGACTGAGTTGACCGAATATACTGCTGTACTCCGCAGGGAACAGCCCCAACCGGTAGATGATCTGTGGGGAACGTGTGTCGTTCCCACCGCCTCGGCACAGTTCCGAGCCTCGTCAGGCGGCGGGGATGTACCTGCCGCCGTGGTTACATCTCTGAAACGACCTGGGCGGCAAACTGTGCGTTGTCCCCTACAAGCGGCGGAAGACGCTCGCCGAGAGTTCTTCGGCTTCGTTTGTCGGGGGTGCTAGAGTGGGCCTCCCGTATCGGGTGGGCATCAGATATCCACGAATGGTCCGTTGAGCACGGGCCACTCCGTACCCGAGGCGGTGATTGAATGCTCGGAAAATCCACGAACTCCCGTCAGCGGATGCCGAAGCAGGCTCGCCGCCAGTTGGAGCATCGCAGCCGCGGTGCCCGCAGGCTGGCCGGCCGGCTCATGGATCGCGGCAAGCACCGCGCCGAGGCCATCCGAGACTCTCTCCCCGAGCCGGAAGAGGTCATGAACGACCTGCGCGAGCAGGCGCAGCCGGTGGTGGAGCGCGCCCGTGAACGGGCGATGCAGGCCAGCGGCCGCAAGCGCTCTCGCAGCAAGAAGCCCCTCCTGCTGATCGCGCTGCTGGCGGTGGCCGCCGGCGTGGCTGCCTACCTGCTCTTCATCCGTCGCGACCAGGAGCCCGCGTACCTGATGACCGAGCCGGACCGGCCGGACGTGGAGCCGGCGTCGCCCGCTCCCAGCGGCTCCTCCCCTGCGGACGACTCGCCGAGGCCGAACGAGACCCCGGACTGGCGCTCGCCGTCGCAGCCCGCGCCCGCGGGCTATCCCGCGAGCGAGCAGCAGCCGGTAAGCGCTCCGGTCGGGACGCTGGGGCACCACCCCGTCGCCCCGCCTGCTCCGCAGCAGACCCTGCACCAGGACGCAGCGGCGCCCCGCGGGGAGGCGCAGCACGCCGAGCCCGCCCGCGCCGAGTCCCCTCGCGCTGAGTCCGCGTCCGCGGCGCCTAGCGCCTCGAGCCCCAGCGCCTCGAACACAGGTGCCTCGAGCACGTCGAGTCCCTCGAGCACCGGCCCGGCGAGCGTGTATGAGGCGTGGACGGCCACGCGTCCGGCCCAGCGCGCCGCCTGGGACCTGCCTCGAAGCGCCACCCCGCCGCACACCTCGCGGTAGGCCGCGGGGACGAGATCGATGGGCCACCCGCTGGTATCCTGCGGGCAGGCTCCCATCGTCTAGCGGTCAGGACGGCACCCTTTCAAGGTGCAGACAGGGGTTCGACTCCCCTTGGGAGCACCAAGGATTTGAACCTGAGAAGCCCCCTCCGCGCTGAGAGATCGGCGCAGGGGGCTTCTCATTTGGGTTCATTTTGGGTTCATCCGGCACAATCAGGGAGCGCCCTCATGCGTTCTCAACGAGTCAAGAGAGGAGTGGTCGTACGATGGTTGGGGTACATTGCGCGATGCCGCTCTGAAAGCCCGGGAGAACACGTTGGAAGAGTTCAGCCTCCGACGATTCCATGGAGTGCCGTTCGAGCACTTCACGTGCGTGGCGCCGGCCAAGCTCCCGATCTCGTTCACTGAGCTGTGCTCGAAGACCGGTGTCGACCCGGACGAGATCGGCGTCCTCGAGGCACACCGTCACATCCTGGGTGATCGGGACCAGGTCATCTCGTTGCTCATCACCCCGCGCGAATCGGCCGACGAGGTGTGGGTGCGCTTCGCTACGACGCCCGCAGCGTGGAGGGACGAGTCCGAGGGCGAAGGCGAGGATCTAGGGACATCTGCCGCGACCGAGGAGCCGGAGCGTGCTGAAGAGACGGACGTCGCCCTCTCTCATTTGTCGACGGACGAGTTCTTTGACCTAATTCAGAGCTTTCTGCCTGCCTCACTCCCGTTCCGGTGTTCGGCGGAAATCGACCTGCCAAGTGGCGTTCAGCCCGTCGTGCGGCTGCCAATCAGACTATGGGTCGATGGAGCGCTGCCTCTGGGTGACCTGATGGGAGCGCGATTCCAGCTCAGACGACGAGGACTGAGCGAGGCGTGGGCAGCTATTGACGTCAGAGACGATGATGTGCACGTTGTCATGTCATTCAAGAAGACGTGCTCCTTTTCGGACGTGGTTGAGAGCTCGTGGGAGGCCGCAGTGAGTGCTCTGACCGCGATTACGGTCGCGGAGAAAGAGAAGACGCGATGATGCGCGGCGAGTACGAGATGACTTTCGGGCCCCAGATAAAGGGGCACCGCGTCCGTGGTGCCCGTATGGCCGCGTCGCCGCAATACGTTCACCGAATCGGTGGACAGGACGATTTCCTCACGGGCCCCGAGTGGCTGGAGATCGATCCACTCACCAACAGACCTGTCGACGCGCTGCTCTCGGACATCGAGGAACGACACGAGAGACTCAGCAACAAGGTTCTCGAGCAGACAGGTCTCCTGGAGGAAGTTCGGAAGTCGCACACCGAGCTCGCCGTGAAGGTTCGTGCCTTTGAGAAGTCAACCGCGCAGCGCCTTCAGACTCTCCAAGCCTCCGTTGAGGGGATCCAGCCCGGCCCTTGGGTTTCTGCTGCCTTCCAAATGCGCCTCCTGGACATGGTGAGTTGGGGCACCAACTGGGACGATCAGGGTGCAGCAGCGATTTCGAGCGAAGCGGCTAAGGCGGCGACGCGGATCGCGGCGACGACTGCGGGAGTGGTCCGCGAGCCGGAGCCGATTCCAGTCCCCGACGGGAGTATTGAACTCGTCTGGGACTTCACGCCGGACGTATCGGTCTCCGCTTTCGTAGACGCGAACGGGCTCCGCGGATCCATCGCCGTGCACGGCCTGGAGGTCGAAACGGTCAAGGGAGGGATCGCTACCCTCGCCGCCCTCCTCCGGAGAGAGGCGGCGTCTTGACGTCCGATTCTTGCGACCCCGTCAATGACGACGAACGCGTTGTCGCGATGGTGCACCGCAATATGCTGAAGCGGTCCACGGGGCTACCGACCGGCTCAGCCCTGAAGGGGTCTCCGCTCGACCCCGGCACGCACTCGGTGGCTCTGTTGGATAGAGTCAGCTGCGACGAGGCGGAGTTCCTCGGGCGATGGAGCTCGCACGGGCACCTCACCTGGCTCGGACGCGATGTACGCGGACTCTCTCAGGGAGATGTGTGGTTCGACGCTGTACCAGACCCGGTCGGAGCTGACGACGTGAAGTTCGCGGGAGAGCCGCAGGTGCATGGGGCGCTAGTTGGCTCCCTCGATGTCGATGCCGCACGCGAAGCGCTCGTGCGCGCGGCACTCCGCTCTAAGGGCTTCGTCGCACCGCCCCACTCCTAACTTCGACAAGTAGGTGATCCAGCGCCTCCGCTGCCGTCTTCTGCTGCCCGCGTAGCAGGTGAGCGTACGTGTCCATGGTGAAGGCCGCGCTGCTGTGGCCCAGGCGCCGCGACACTGTGAAGATCTCCACGCCGGCCTTGATCCAGAGGCTCGCCGCTGTGTGGCGCAGCGTGTGCCAGTTCACCGTCTCGGGCTCGGTGATGCCTGAGGCGTCGAGCACGTCGCGGTAGCCGCGCAACAGCGCCTTCTGCCACTGCGGGCGACCGTCCGGACCGGGGAACACGAGATCGTTGGCGTGCCACGTCTCGCCCAGGCGCTCGCGCTCCACGTCCTGCGCCTTGCGGTGCAGCTTGAGCAGCGCCACCAGCGCGGCCGAGAGCTCCACGGTGCGGCGCGAGTTCTTGGTCTTGGGCGGCAGCGCCTGGAACCCCTCGCCCTTGACGTGCTGCACCGTCTGCCGGACCTGGAGCGTGCGGGCCTCCAAGTCCACGTCCTGCCAGCGGAGGCCCAGCATCTCGCCCTGGCGGAGGCCGGTGGCCACCGCGAAGCGCACCAGCGTCGCGTACTGCGTGCCCTCCGCGGCCTGGAGGATCGCGCGCAGCTCATCCTCTGTCAGCGACCGGCGCTCCGTGCGCCCCTGCTGCGGCGAGGGCAGGGGCACGGCCGCTGCCGGGTTCCTCGCCAGTAGGCCCGCCACCACGGCCGCCTCGAGACCCTGCTTTACCAGGCCGAGCACCTTCCGCACCGTCGCCGGTGCGAGCTTGGCCTCCAGCAGCGTGGTCTTGAAGTCGAGCACCTGGTCCGTGCGGAGCTCCTGCAGGCGGACGTCGCCGATGCTGGGCCCGACGTGCTGGGCGAGGATCCCGCGGTAGTTCGTGGTCACGCGCGGCGACAGCGCGCCGTCAGCGATCCGGGCCTCCAGCCAGCGGGCGAACCACTGCGCTGTGGTCATGCGCTCCGGCTGCACGTCGAGGCCGTTGTCCCTGCGGGTGAGCAGCTCGCGCAGCACCTTCTCCGCGGCACGCTGGTTGCCTCGCCCGGTGGCGTAGAGGTAGCGCCGTTTCCTGGTCACGGGGTCAAAGCCGTTGTGGACGCGGACCCGGAAGGACTGCCGGCCGCGCCACTCGATGCGGCCCTCCACGCGACGCTGCTGGTCGGGTGAAGTTGCCATCAGCTTGTTCCTCTCGGGCTGGTGCTTCCGTCGCTCTGCTTGTCCTTCCAACGGCGGTACCGCTTCCGATTGCTACAGGTTGTGGAGCAGAAGCGTTGTCGCCTGTCGGCAACGGTGAAGAACTGGCCACACGCCTCGCATGCTCGGGTCCGCGCTCGGCTGACGAACAGGGTCGCTAGGTGGTGGTAGATATACCCAAGCAGGTCGCGCGCATCGGCGGTGATCACGAAGTCAGCAGCCGTGGGCTGCGAGGACCACGACGTCGTCCCAACCGCGGAGGCGAGCGCCTCGCGGACATCCCCCTCGGCTAAACCGTGAGTTACTTGCTCGGCGATCCATCCGGCCACGGCCTCTAGTCGAGGCTGTTCCCCGACTGGGAGATTCAGCCCCCTCTCGCGAAGCAGGGGCTCCAGATACTCGCGGCTGAACGCGGCTGTGACGGTGACTGCATCCGTGTCTCCAGCAACCGCCCGCTGGAGCGCTGCATGGGTGGTCAGCAGCAGCTCGACGACACGCGCCTCACGCTGGATGTCCTCCAGCCGTTCGCGGTGCACCTCGTCCTCGGGGCCGTGACTGAGGAGCCCGAATCGCTGAACAAAGGCGACTGCTTCATCCGCCCCCCCGCGCGCGAGGTGAGCGAAAGCAAAGGCGAGATCCGCGTCCTGGTAGGGGGAGTACAGGGATCCGCGTTCTGCGTTGAGCGCGATCCACCCATCGCGATAGGTGGCGGGTCCCCGAAGCCAAGGACGCTCCGGCACTCCCACCCACCATGTGCTCGCTTCCACTCGGTACTCCGATGCATGTTCAACTTAAACGCTGGACAAACGGTATCTCCGCGTTGTTGGCGTTGTCAATGACACTCATATGTCTAATGATGACGTTGTGCTCAGAGGAGGCGACGACATGGAGAACGTGGCAAGAAAGACGTACAGCGTGCGTCAGTGGGCAGCTCTGCTCGGAGTGAGTCCTGGATTTGCCTACCAGCAGGCGAAGACGGGGAACATCGCCGGCGTCCCGGTGATCCGCGTAGGCACACGGATGGTTGTGCCTCGCGAGGTGGCGGATCGCGTGCTGCGCGGCGAGCTGGTCGAGGCGTAGGGCGTGTCCCACCACCAGCAGCCCACCGGACGGCATCCGAGCGCCGCTCCGGGAGGGCCGTCGAGGGGCCGCGTGCCGCCGGGACGACCTCCTACGGGCGCCGGGCCCCGAGATGGCCGGGTGTGGCCACGAGGCTGACATAGCAACGCCCCCCGCGCGGCCTGGCGGGCCGTGTGCGCGGAGGGCGTCTGGAGTGAGGCCATGATGGCAGACGCGCTGAGGATTGACCAGCCCTCCGTCGCCACCGCAACCGCCGATCAGGAATGGCGGAGCACTTCCAACCTGGGCTGCCGCAAGCACGGCATCAGCACCCGGGAGGCCCTCGACACCCACCGCGAGGTATACGGGCTGCCTCCCGAGCAGCGCCGCATGGTCTTCGAGTGCATGTGCTGCCACTCGGTATCCCTGGAGGACGACGGAAGCAACGGCGACTGCGCCAAGTGTCTCGCGGGCGCAGAGTTCCGCGACCACCTCGACGCGACCATGGCCGCCTGGGACGCCGTCCCTCGCCCGGCCGACGTGTTCGCCAGCTCCAAGGTGGACTTCTCCAGCACACCGGAGCCGGCCGGTTGGTTGCGCAACAGCCTGCCGATCCTCGCCCGCGGGCGGAGTCACGCCATCTTCTCGCCGCCTGGCCTGGGGAAGTCGCTCTTGGCGCAGTGGCTGGGCACCGGCCTCGCCGGAGGATTCGGCGGCGAGAGCAGGCCGGTCAGCGTGATCTACCTCGACGGCGAGATGGTGTTGGACGACTGGATCGAGCGCTGGCAGGCGATGGGCGTGGAGCCGGGTTCGCTTGACTACTTCCACCTGTACCAGTTCCCCGATGTGCCGGCCGGGAACACCGCGGCCGGTGGTGAGGCCATGGTGGACCTCGCGAGGATGCACGGCGCCGGCGAGGGCCGCGAGGTGGTCCTCGTCACCGACACGTTCAAGAGGTTCGTGGAGGGCGAGGAGAACGCCAGCGACACGTCCACCGCCTACCACGAGCACACCGGCAAGTTCCTCAAGGCGCTGGGCGTAACTCAGGTGCGCCTGGACCACGGCACGGACAAGCCCTACGGCTCCTACGGCAAGACGACGGACGTGGACGTGGAGTGGAAGCTCACCCGCAAGGGCGACACGTTCACGTTGACGAAGACGAAGGGCCGGCAGGTCTGGATCCCGAGGACCGTAGACCTGGAGATGCACACGGACCCGCTGAGGTTCGTGATCCTCAGCACCACCACCGCCACCACACAGGAGTCCTGGCCGGAGGGCACGGGCGAGCTGGCCGACGTGATGGATGGGCTGGGCATCCCCCTCGACCACGGTAGGCCGCGTGTCCAGGCCGCCCTCAAGGCGGCCGGCCATGGAGCGCGGAACGAGTTGATCACGGCGGCCATCAGGTTCCGCAAGCAGGCCGCGGGCACTCCTGAAACTGTCCCGGGGACAGGTGCTCAACGCCTCGCCGGGGACAGTTCCGGGGACAGTCCTGTTTCTGAATCCGGGGACAGCGCCGGGACAGGTCGGGACAGCACGCCAGCGGCCATCGGGGACAGGGGGGGCGCTCTCTTAAAGAGCGCCCCTGTCCCGGCCCCGCAGCTGGCCCAGCGACGGGCGGTGTAGGTGATGGGCGTGGAGATGCAGAAGAACACCACCACCAACGGAGTCCGCGGAGGGGCGCAGGCACAGCCTGCGTACTGCGGCCCCCGGCGGCGGCGTGGGGATGGATGCCCCCACGTCCGCCGCCGGAGGGGGCCAGTCCAGAATCTGCGCCCAGGGCCCCGGGAAACCGTCGTGGTTGATTTCTCGCTGTGTGTACGGGTTTCGAACCTTTTGAAGCGAACGAGGTAGCTCGATGGCAGTGTCTGGTCCGAAGCCGAAGGAGCAGCGCGTCTCCCGCACGCCGCTCACCCACGACTGGGTAGACGTGATCGACAAGCCGTACCGCGGCGCGCGCCCGGCGCTGCCGCGGGGCACCTCGCAGCAGACGCGCGCCTGGTGGGACGCAGTGACGCGGCTGCCGCACTGCGTGCTGTGGGGCGAGGGAGACTGGCAGTTCGCGCTCGATACCGCACGCATCCATGCCGCGTTCGTCGCCGGCGACCTGGTCCGCGCCTCCGAACTCCGTATCCGTGAGGCCCGCATGGGCACCACCCTCGAGGCAGTTCGCGACCTCCGCATCCGGTACGTGCAGCCCGAGGAGTCCGCGCCCAAGAAGGCGAAGGCGGACTCGCCGGTGACGAGCTTCGAGGACGAGCGCCGCAAGCGGCTGACGGGGACAAAGCCCGGTGGATGACACCGGACTCGCCCTGATCGGGGTGTGGATCCTCCGCTTCACGGCGGCGGCCCTGGGCCTGCTCGCGGCGGCCCTGACAGCAGGAATCAGCGTGCGGGTGTTCCAAGCACTCGCCGGCATTTAGGAGGTACCGAGGTGGTTGCAGAGCCGAGAGAGTCCGACGTGGAGGAGTTCGCCGCAGAGCTGGCGGAGCGGCGGCGGGCCGAGTTCGCCGCGGAGCTCGAGCGGGCCGTTGATGGCGACCTGCCGACGCTCGAGGGGACGCTGCGCGCGTTCACGGCGGAGCAGGACGGCCCGGGCATGTCGCGTCGCCGGCGCGGGGAGCTGGTGCAGCTCACCACCGCCGTGCGGAACCGCATTCGCGAGGCCCACGCCGCGGAGCGAGACGCGAAGGCGGACGCCTGGAATCACTCGGCCGAGCTCGCGGAGCCGCTGAACGAGTACCTGGCGCTCCGTGCGCAGGAGATCGCGCTCCTGGACCAGATCGCGGAGGGGCACCGGGCGGCCGTGGCGGAGGCATCGGCCCTCAGGATGATCCCCGTGCCTGCCTCCCCCGGCGCCGAGGCCGAGCGATTCCGCCATCTCGTCGCAGACCTGGGGCGCCGCGGGTTCATTCCGGACGCGTCAGACTGGCCGCCCCCGGTGCGCGAACGGTGCGGGCTGTGAGGGGGGCGCTCCTGATGATGCCCGGCCCGCAGGCGCCGCTCGCGCGTGACGTCATCAAGCAGAAGCTGGAGACGCGCGCGCTGCTGGCCGGGCGCCCCTCCGCTTCCGCCCGCGTCTCTGACGAGCTCACCGCCGCGCTTCGGGCCGCTGGCGGCGTCACGATGGCGAACCAGCTCCGCGCCACATCCGAGGCGAAGCGCCTGGGGCGCGAGTACGAGGGCGATCCGGAGCGGATGGCGCGGGCCCTCAACGTCCCGGTGGCATACCTCGACCTTGGCGGGCGCCTGATGGGCGACTGGTCCTCTATCACGGACCAGGTCCGCATCAACTCTCGCCTGGGCGAACCGGAGCGCGAGCGGACGCTCGCACACGAGCTCGGGCACCGGGTGCTCGGCCACCACAAGAACACGAGTGCCGCAGAGGCCGAGGCGGACCTCTTCATGGAGACCTTCCTCGCGCAGCGCCCACCCTCGCCGGGCGAGCAGTGGGCCCAGATCCAGCAGGAGATGTACGCCCGGGTCACGAGGGCACGGGCGGGGCGGAGGTTCGCATGACGACTGACGTCGAACCGACTGAGGACACCGAGCAGGACTGCGGGCACCTCGTGCCGGAGGGCGACCGCGAGTGCGTGCTCTGCGGGGCCGTGGTTCCGCCCGAAGAGGAGGACTAGCACCGCGTGAGTACGGGAGGTGCATCGTGACGCTGACCAGCCCGCCGGTGTCGCACCCGCGCCAGGCGAACTACCTGGCCGTGGTGGCATCGAAGTCCGGCACGACGGTGACAGTCCGGCGATATGGGGACCCCGCGACGGCCGGAACCCAGGGGCCGTATCCGTGCGAGGCCGGCGTGAGCGGGTTCGTCCAGGTGGGCGATCCGGTGATCGTGGACCGTTCCACGGGCCAGCCGATCGTGAAGATGCCCGTGGAGCAGTCGCACCGCGCAAACATGATGCAGCGGGTGGGAGCGGATGCCACCGTGGGCGAGACGAGCTCACACACGGATTGGGTGACGCTGCAGGACGTGAGCGGCCTCGCAATCCCCGCAACTGCGGCCATGGAGATCTTCTTCACGGCCCAGGGACAGGGCGTGGGCACGCCCGGCACCGCGGACAGGGAGCTGCGGCTCGTCCTGAACGCTGAGGCCGGGATCGCCCTCAGCTTCGCCTCCAGCTCGCTGCTGACGGTGGGGGAGCGGGTGTTTGTCTCTCCGCTGGCCACCGGGTTCGCTACGCCGCTGCGCTACGTGGCGGGACAGGTGGGCGCCTGGACCTATGGCAGCCTCGAGGGCGAGATCAGCCGGGTCCGCCTCCAGGGAAAGACAGGCGACACGGAGCAGGAGAACGACATCCTACGCGCGCAGGGATTGGCGGTGTTTGCATGAGCGACGAAGTACGCATCCCGGCCGAGCGCACCCCCTTGGCGGCGCCGCAGCCCACCGATCCAGCGTTTCGCATCTCGGCACACCCCGACGTGCGCGCCGCCATCGAACGCCTGGACGAGGCTCGCGGCGAGATGGCTGCGGCGGCCGTGGAGATGCGAGAGGCGGCCACCGCGATGCGTGAGGCCGCCTCCGCGGTGCGTGAATCCCGGGACCAGGGCGAGACTATTCCGCGCTGACCTCGGCCTCGCCGGCGTCCGTGAAGGTGACGTGCATCACTTTCACGGTGACGCCCTCAGCATCGGTGACCGCGATGGTGCAGCCGGCCACGAGGCTGCACGTCACCGCCTCCGGGGACTCGGACGCCCCGCCCCCTTCACCCTCAGGCGCCGCGGTCGAGGTCGCTTCTGGCGTCGGCTCAGGAGTCGGCGTCGAGGGGCGTGCGGGGCAGGTGATGCCGCCTGCACCGAACGACCGGCACCCTGGCGGAATCTGCGCCTCTGCCTCCGACACAATTCCGCCCAGGAGGGCGCCGGCGACCAGCAGGACGGCCGCGGCCACGGCGAGGGTGAGGGTACGAATCGGGTTCATGTTGCACCTCCAGAGTGCAGTGTCCGCGCCGGATTGTACGCTCGGTAAGCGGACGCCCCGGCGCGACTGGCGATTCTTTCCACGCGGTGCGTGGGCGGTGTCGCCTAGGCCTCGCTGCCGTAGAACGCCTGCGCCGCGGTGATGGCCTCGGAGCCATCCTCGAGCGTCACCCCGAACATGTGGCAGCGGGGGCAGGCCGTGTCCTGGTCGCCGTTCCAGTCGGGATCGTGCTGGTCCGCGTCGGGGCACACGCGCCCCGGACGGTAGGCGTGGGCGAACAGGATGCGCTCGCTCACATCCACGGGCCCGGGGTACTTGCGCACCACACGCTCGTCATCCTCTGCACAGAGGACGCAGACGCCGCCCTGGTGGTGCCACTCCGCGTGATGGCAGGCGCCGTCCGCCTCGGTGTCCCTGACCGCTACGCAGAACACCTCCGGCCGCAGGTCCTTGAGCGCCGCCGTCATGGCCTCTGCGCCCCTGGCATCGGCGTAGAGCTCATCCGCGGGCGGCAGGGCCGCGGCCTGCTCCGGCGTCAGGTGCCGGAACACGACCGTGACCCGGCGCTCGATCCACTCCTGCTTGTTAGACTTCGGCATGGTGGGGGCTCCTTCCATGGGTACCCACTACGGCGGCCGGGGAGTGTCCGCTCCTCGGTCGCCACCTCTCACTTCCGCCCGAGCACCTCCAGTGCGAGCTCGACAGACTTGGGGATCGGCGTGGCGCCGTTCAGCCATCGGTAGACCGTCGCGCGGTTGACCTCCAACGCGACGGCCAGACCTGCGGGCGTCTCGCCGTGCTGGTCCATCCACTGCCTGAGCTTCTCGGGTTCCATCCGTCGCATTATGCGACGGATGGCAGGCTATTCGCAATATGCAACACCTGACGAATCTAGTCAGGTGTTGGTCTGCCCCCCACCGGCGCGGCGTTCCTGCCAGGCGCGGATAGCCCAGGTGGGCACGCGCCACTCGCGGCCGCCTTCGGTGAGGTAGGCCTCCGGGATCTCGCCGGCGCGCAGGATGCGGACGGCCCGCTCAGGGGTCATTCCGACGATGCGGCCGAGCTCCGCGGCGCTGACCTCGCGCAGGTCAGCCGTGGCCGACTCCAGCGCGATCTCTCGCGCGAGACGGCGGGCCAGTTCGCGGACCGTCTGTGGCGCCAGTTCGATCTCAGTCACCGCTGCCACCCCGTCCGTAGAGCCACTCGCGGAGGCCGCTGGGGTTCACCCAGTAGCGCCCACCGTCAGTGATGTAGGCGGTGGGGATCTCGTGCCAGACGGCGCGGAGGGTGCGGGGCGTGTGGCCCAGCTCGCGCGCGGCGCGCTCCAGCGAGATGTCGCGCTCCACGATGGACTCGGACACTCGATCACTCCTCACCACGGGGAGACGGTGAGACGGTACACGGCCCGTGCTACGCTCCCGCGCGCCTCGCCCCCGCCATCACGGGGCAGGGCCCGACGCCTCCGGCAGGAGACTGTGGGGGCGTCATTGCGTCAGCCGTTGGCCCGGTGCTGCGCGTCGTAGGCGTGGGCCTCGACGTGGAACGCCACGCAGCGCCAGGACTCGCCCTCGCTCGCGTAGACGCCGCGGGGCGGCCGTTCCTCGACGTGGACCAGGGCGCCGGCCTCGATGGCCTCGCGCAGCGCCGCCAGGGCACGCAGCGCCCGCTCCCTGTCCGCCTGAGCCCGTCCTGCCGGCTGCCGCATCCGTGCGCCTCTCCGCGCTTCGCAGGATGGCGCAGGGCCCGACCAGCTCGGAGGGGGAGGCGGCGCTGCCGCAGGCCCCCGTGACTCAGCACAACGCAAAAGCATGTACCATCCAGCCGACAATCCGGCGCTGACTTCTGCGCCAGAGACGAGGCGGAGATGGCGTGGTTTTTCAGCCGACGTGATCGCGATGAGGACAGGCAATTTGTCCGCCACTGTCAGATGCTCTTCGCTCACCAACAACACGCTATGGAAGTGTTCAACGACGGCATGACTGCAGCTGCGGGGGTCGCGAGCGTCGGGAACCCCATGCCCGCCGGTAACCCTTTCGCCCGGTGGGGCGTGAACCTTCAGAGCCCGGCGGCAGTCCAGCACCACCTCTTGCCTGCGGCCGAAAAGAAGATCGCCATAGTCGAGCGAATGCGACAGCTACACGAGGCACTCCCTGAGCCCCAGGAGCGACGCCAGCGAGAGGTGCATTTGCTGCTGTCCAACTTGCTCGATGCGATCGAGATAAGGGCAACCGAGCAGGCAACGACAATCGAGCGATGGGTGACTGACCCCGCCTTCAACCCCAGCGACATGACGTCGCCCGGGGTTGACGCAGCCGAGCAGGACGCGATGACTGCGGCGATCCTCCAGTTGAACGCCCTGATCGAGAAGGCCGGCCTTGGCGGCCCTGACTTCATCGCGATCAACTGCGAGGCGTTCAACGAGGTCCGCGCTGAGGCAGGGCTGCCCCAACTCCCGCTCGAAGAGTTTGGGGCGATGTACTTCGCCCTGATTAGCGGTGCCCCTGTTCGGTTTTTCACCCAGGGGTAGCTAGCCGAATGTCACATGACTCCCCCCAGTACAAAGGGCTTGCTACGGCCTGGCCGCGATTCCAGCGCCTGCCCCTGTGGGCCCGCGTCCTGTGCTGGACCGTGGGCTGGCCGGTGCTGGTGCCGCTGCTGCTGCTCGCGGGGCCGCCGGCCACGTGGCGGCGCGTCGCGGCGGTGAGCTCGTTCGCAGTGCTGGGGTTCTTCTGGGCTGCGATGTGCGCCGGCGCCATCTCGGGCGAGCCCGAACCGGAGCCCGCGGTTGTGCAGGCCTCCACCGCGGCACCCACCGCCACCATCGAGGCCGCAGCCGCGACGTCCACCAGCGAGGCGACGCCCGCAGCCAGCAGCACACCCTCAGCCACGTCCACGGCGTCCGGGGTTGCAGCAGCGGCCCCGGCGAGCCCTAGCGCGCCCACGGCGAGCCCAGCCGCGGCCGCCACGGCCACGTCCACTCCCGCTGAGCCCGCGTGGCGGGTCACACGGATCGTGGACGGAGACACCCTGGAGGTGAGCGGCCCCTCTGGTGCGGCCGAAACGGTGCGCGTGGTGGGCATAGACACCCCGGAGCGCGGGCAGTGCGGGTTCGCGGAAGCGGCCGACGCGCTGGCTCGGATGGCGCTGGGGCAGGACGTGACGCTGGTCGCCGGCGCCCGCGATGACCGTGACCAGTACGGGCGGATCCTGCGCTACGTGGACGTGGAAGGCATCGACGCGGGCCTGGAGCTCATCCGCGGTGGGTTCGCGATCGCGCGGTACGATAGCCGCGATGGCTACGGCCGGCACCCTCGTGAGGATGTCTACGTAGCGGCTGACCTGGCGTCGCTTCCGATCTGCGGAGCGCCCACGGCGACTCCCGCACCAGCAACCCCCACCGCAACCGTCACACCAACCGGGACAGTCTCGCCAACTGCCACGGCAACGCCCGCCGGCCCGGCTTCGTCCGTCCAGGTGTTCCCGAACTGCGCGGCGCTGAACCAGGTGTATCCCGGCGGTGTCGCCCGCGTGGGCGTCACAGGCAACACCGTGTCTGGGCAGCTCCGACCGTTCGGGGTCACGCCGGTGTTCGACGATGAGCTATACGCCGCGAACAGCGCGAGGGACGGTGACGGCGACGGGATCGCCTGCGAGCGATGAGCCGGCCTCCCCGAAGTAGCGACGATCGGCAGGGCGCGTAGTATCGCAGCTACCATGCAGTCTCAAAACCACCACTACGTCCCGCAATGGTACCAGCGGCGATTCTTGCTACCAGATCGCCCCGACGATCGACTGTTCTATCGTGACCTCAAGCCACAAACCTCTCGCGACGGCAGGGGCAAGATTCACACGCACCCCGCTGTGACTCGCCGAGCAACTAGGTCCTGCTTCTCCGAGCAAGACCTCTATGCCGCGCACCTGGCCGGCCTCACCGCAGATGAGATCGAGCGTCAGTTCTTCGGCATCGTCGATTCCGTTGGCAAGGATGCAGTCGAGCTGTTCTCAAACTATGAGTACACGAACCAGGACGAACGGCTGTTCTTCGGTCTGCTCACATACATGGGGACCCAGAGGCTACGCACGCCTAGGGGACTTCGCTGGCTCGGTAGTCAGATAGGGGCACCTACGCGGGAGGCTGCGCTCGCCGGGATGATGAAGCTTCGCGAGTTGTTCCGCGCAGTTTGGATGGAGTGCGTGTGGCAGATCGCGGACGCCAGTGAGTCGGAGACCAAGTTCATCCTGTCCGACCATCCGGTCACGGCGTACAACCGGGCGTGCGGCCCGCGGTCCAGGTGGTGTAGAGGGGATAACGATCCGGACATAACATTCCACGCTACGCACACCCTGTTCCCTCTGTCCCACGACAAGATCCTGATTCTGACTAACCAGTCCTGGGCCACCAACCCTTACCAAAGCGAGGTTGGGGTGCGCCCGAACCCCCAGATGCTGCGCAACGCCGTATTCAACTTCCTCGAGATTCAGACTCAACGGCGACTTCGCGAGCGCGAGGTTCGCGAAATCAACTTCATCCTCGCGAGTCGGGCTAGCAGGTTTCTAGCGTCCGCCCGGGAGGACTGGCTCTACCCAGAGCGCTATGTGGAAAAAGGCGACTGGTCCAATTTCGGCGACGGATACTTGCTCATGCCCGATCCCCGCGCTCTGAACGTGGGGCGCCGAGTGTTCCTTGGCTTCGACAGTGGCCAGACTGCCGCCTTCGATGAGTACGGACGTCGCCCGGGTGAACCCGGTTACGGTGAGTCAGGTCCCGAGGACCGTGCGGCGCTAGAGCGGTTTCAGGGGGAGTTCGCCCGGCTGTACGGGCCGCGTCGACGCGGCCGCACGTGGAAGATGGACGGGATGGAGCCAGAGGAGTACAGCGATGTGCAGCATCGCTTGTACCTCGAGCGTGAACAGGTGGGTAGGCAAACGCTCGTCCGCCTACGGAGCAGAGGGCGGCGCTGACAGCAACGCTGACAGCAACGCGGGCGGGTTTGACCCGAACGAGGGCGAACGGTTGCGGCCGGAACAGCCCCGCGCACAGCGCAAATGCGCGGGTGGTGAGCAATTGGGTTCAAAGTGGGTTCACGACGCGCCGGAACAGCATGGACAGAGCGTCACCGGACGGACCGAGTAGACCGGGCCCAGGTTCAGGCACGGACGTTCCGCGCCTCAATGGACGCGCTATTACGTTGCCTGACGTGCTTTCAAGGTGCAGACAGGGGTTCGACTCCCCTTGGGAGCACCACCAACGACGATCACAACGCCGCCCGTGAGGGCGGCGTTGTTGCGCCGCAGCGTCCAGGTTCCCCCCGCTACCTCACCTGTGGCAGCACGTCCTTCGCGATCAGTTCCATCACGTCGAAGTCGGCCTGCGCATGGTGCTGGAGCATGATGCGCTGGACCCCGGCCTCCTGGCGGCGGCCGATCTCCTCCACCACCTCCGAGGGCGTCCCCACCAGCCAGCCACGCGCGCGCATGCCCTGGATGACCTCCGCCGGGTCGCCGCGGCCCAGCATCGGGAGGGCCTCCGCGATGCGAGAGAGGTGGGCGCGCTGTTCCGCCTCGTCACGGCCCACGATGAAGCCGGCCATCATGGAGCGACGGATGGTGGCGGGGTCACGCCCCACGGCCTCGCAGTGCTTCAGGAGCACCTCCGTCTTGTGGCGGTAGCCCTCCAGGTTCAGGCCCACCGCGTTCCACTCGTCCGCGTGCTCGGCGACGATGCGGAGCGTGCGCTTCTCTCCGGAGCCGCCCACCAGGATGGGGGCCGGGGACTGCGCGGGCTTGGGATAGCACTCGACGTCCTTCAGGCGGTAGTAGCGGCCCTCGTAGGACACGGGGCCCTCGTCCCAGAGGGCGCGCACGACGCGGATGCACTCGTCCAGGCGGTCCATGCGCTCGCGCACCGGGGGGAAGTCGATGCCGAACGCCTCGTGCTCCGGGACGTTCCAGCCGGCGCCCAGGCCCAGGATGAAGCGGCCGCCCGACAACTGGTCGATCTGCGCAGCCATGCGCGCCACCAGCGAGGGGTGCCGGAACGTCATGGAGGCCACCAGCGGGCCGAAGCGGATCCGACTGGACTCCTCCGCCACCAGGACGAACGAGATGAACGTCTCCAGCGCGTCCCGGTCGTGCGGGCCGGAGAGAGAGAAGAAGTGGTCGGACCGGAAGAGGGACTCGTAGCCCAGGTCCTCCGTGGCACGGATGATGCGCCGCCAGCGGTCCCAGTCCAGGCCCTCCTGGCCCTCGATCATCACGCCCAGGTCCATGCGCCGCTCCGTCCCGCTCGCCTGCCAGAGTCGGGAGGATGCTACCGCACGGCCGCGAGGCGCCCGGCGCGGATGCCGCGCGCGGGGGCACTTGGCCGGATGGCGGGTTCCCCGGTAAACTGAGGACACACTGACGTGGCCCATTCGTCTAGCGGCCTAGGACACCACCCTCTCAAGGTGGAGATCGCGGGTTCGAATCCCGCATGGGTCACCACCACGACAACGCGAAGGCCCCCGCATTGCGGGGGCCTTCTTCGATCCGGGGGGCCGGCCTCGATGCTCTCGCGGGTTCGACCACGGGGCTGCCTCCCCAACCCTCCCCCTCGAGGGGGGAGGGTTGGGGAGAGGGGATCTCCGCCACGGGGATCGAGGTACTCCGCGCTCGCCCTTAGACAGGCCCAGGGTGAGCGGAGCCTGCCCCAGGAGTCTGAGGTAGCGCCGGGCCGCCTCAGATGTCCAACTTCAGCACGCGAGCGGCGTTCCGCCAGAGCCACTTCTCCAGCACCTCCGGCTTCAGCGGCAGCGCCTTCACTTCCTGGATGGTCTGGCCGAATGGGAGCATGGGGAACCGACTCGCGAACATCACCTTGTCCTGGATCACCGAGTTCCCGAAGTGCAGCAGCGGGCCCCACCCGGTGTTCGGCATGCCCATGTACTTCGGGCGCTGCGCCGCCAGGTCGATGTAGACGTTGGGGCGCCGATAGGCGACCGCCACCAACTCGTTCACCCATGGCCAGCCGCCGTGCGTGGCCACCACGGTCAACTCCGGGAAGTCCGTGGCCACCCGCTCGATGTAGCGTGGGTGGCTGACCTCCGAGGACACCTCCAGGCTCATGTTCTGGGAACCGTGCAGGATGACGGGGATGTCGAGTTCCACGCACTTCGCGTACAGCGGGTAGTAGCGGCGATCGTCCGGGAACAACTCCTGCCAGAACTGGCCGATGTTGAGGCCGCGCATCCCGTGGTCCTTCACCGCCCGTTCCAGGTCACGGACGGCGTCCATGCCGCGGTAGGGGTCCGCGCCCGCGAAGGCGATGAGCCGCTCCGGGTCCGCGGAGCAGAAGTCGGCCAGGCGCTCCGGGGGCATCCACGTCCCCAGGGAGGTGCGGTTGTCCTCGCTGGGGAGCACCACGTGGGTGATGCCCTCCGCGTCCATGAGCGCCAGGAGGTCCTGCGCCGTCGTCGGACTGTCCTGCTGCGTGATCCGTCCGTACACCTTCCCGTACTGGGTCTTGTGGGTGCGGTGCGCCGGACCTTCGCCCGCAATGGGCGCGCCGACACGGAAGTCGATGACCATCTTCACTCGCCTCCTTCTTGCAGCCGGCGGTTGCGCGGAGGGGTGTGGCATCGCCACCGCGATGCCGCAATCAGTCTGGGCCACTGCCGCGGTCGCCGGCCGCTGCGTCGAGGCCCATCCGGCCCCGCAAGCGGATGCTAGGCCTGTCGTCCAAGCCCCAGCGCCAAGGCGTCCTCGGAGCGGTGTCCCTCCGCGGGTGGAGGGATACACTCGATGCATGACGACGCCGGACCGGAAGCAGGCGTACCGCGAGGCCTACGAGAACTGGCAGAAGCACCTCCAGGGCGTGCACGGGCTGCTGCTGGAGGGCGAGCGTCTCCCGCCGGAGCAGATCAAGGGCCTGCTGAACCGCGAGGCCCGCGCCAAGGAGCGCTATGACCTGGCCCGCAAGCGGCTGCTGGGTATCGAGGACTGACGCCATCAACGTCATTGCCCCTGCCCTGATCGGACCTTGCCCGTGACCACGGCCAGCGGTTCCGCGCCTCCGTCCAGCCCTCCCGGAAGCCTGTGGCAGCGCCTGAACGGGCGCGGCTACGTGCGCTCGGGGGTAGTGGGCGCCACGTTCTCCGTGGCGTGGACGCCGTGCGTGGGGCCGATCCTGGGGGTGGTGCTGACGCTGGCCGCTGCCACGGGGTCGTGGCAGCAGGGCGGCCTGCTCCTAGTCTTCTACGCGCTGGGGCTGGGCGTTTGGTTCATGGCGTTCGGCGCGTTCTTCGGCTGGCTGTCCCCGCGCATGAAGGCGCTGGGGCCGCACCTGCCGCGGCTGATGGTGATCGCCGGCGCGGTCTTCATCGTGGTGGGCGCGCTGATGTTCCTGGGCGAGTTCCAGCGCCTGAACGAGTACTTCCAGCGCGCTGGCTTCTTCTTCGAGGGCACGGCGGACGTGGAGGAAAGCCTGAGCAGCGGCATCGGCGGCTGGCTGGGGCCGGGCATCGCGTTCTTCGGCGGGGTGGTCTCGTTCCTCTCGCCCTGTGTCCTGCCGCTGGTGCCGGTCTACCTGGTGAACGTGGCCGGGGAGGCCGTGCTGGGCACGGCGGAGGGCGCTGCCGGCCGGATGCGCGTCGTCGGCAATTCGCTGGCCTTCGTGGTGGGGTTCACGCTGGTGTTCGCGATTATCGGCGCCTCGGCCGGCTTCGCCGGGAGCCTGGTGACGGAGCGGTTGGACATGCTGACCCGGCTGGGCGGCGTGGTGCTGATGGTGTTCGGGATGCAGATGTCTGGACTCGTGCATATCCCGTACCTGGACCGTACGTACCAACTTCCGGCCTGAGTCCCCTGACCATTCGCCCACCCTCCGGCGGTAGACTCCGCCCATGGCCGATCCCGAACCAGAGGGCGTCGACATCGAGGCGATCCGCCAGGTGATCCGGACCGCGGACGTGTTCGTGGTGCGGTTCGGGCTGGTGGAGCATCGCCTGATGGTGGACGCGCGACCCGACTCCGAGGGGCGCCCCTACATCAAGATCGTGCCGCCCGTGTCCTCGCCGGAGGAGCGCTACCGCTTCCTCCAGCGGGAGCGCCCCGGCCTGGCGCCGCCCGAGCAGATCACGGTGTTCCAGTGGCCGCGCTCCATCACGGTGCTGCGCGACACCGGCCTGTGGGAGGCCATCGAGGAGCGCGTGGTGGAGGTGGCAGGCGAACCCGCCGCCCGCATGGCGCGCGAGGCGTTCCGCGAGGGTCGCCGCCTGGAGCGGGCGGACACCCTGGCGCTCATCCAGGGCGGCGAGGGCTACGAGACGCTCTGGGAGCGCAAGCGGGACTAGCGCCTTCCCGGCCGGTGGCCCGGAACGCTCGGTCTGGGGGCGGCAGAACCCAAGGCGGGCCGGTGCTACGCTCGCCGCCGTGAACCGCATCATCGACCTGCGCTCGGACACCGTCACGCGACCGTCGCCCGGCATGCTGGAGGCGATGCACCGCGCCGAGGTCGGCGACGACCTGATGCGCGAGGACCCCACCGTCCGCGCCCTGGAGGAGGCATCCGCCGAGGCCATGGGCAAGGAGGCGGGCCTCTTTGTCCCCAGCGGGACCATGGCCAACCTGGTCTCGCTGCTGACGCACTGCCAGCGCGGGGACGAGGCCATCGCCGGATCCGAGTCGCACATCCTGAACCACGAGGGCATGGGCGCCGTGGTGCTGGGCGGCCTGTCCGTCCGCGCCGTGCCCAACGACGTCCGCGGACGCATCGATCCCGCGGCCGTCCAAGCCACACTGCGCCCGTCCTGGCCCCGGACAGCCGTGGTCTGCCTGGAGAACACGCAGAACCGCTGCGGCGGCGCGGCCATCTCCGCCAGCGACATGCGGGCCGTGGCGGACGTGGCGCACGCCGCGGGCGTCCAGGTACACGTGGACGGCGCGCGCATCTTCAACGCGGCCACCGCGCTGGAGACGGACGCAAGGACCCTGGTGGCCTCCGCGGACACGGTGGGCTTCTGCTTCTCGAAGGGCCTCGGTGCCCCGGTCGGCTCGGTGCTGACGGGATCGCGGGACTTCATCGAGCGGGCGTGGTTCAACCGCCGGCTGGTGGGCGGCTCCATGCGGCAATCCGGCGTCATCGCGGCGGCGGCACTGTGGGCGCTGCAGCACAACGTGGAGCGCCTGGCGGAGGACCACGCCAACGCGCGGCGGCTGGCGGACGCGGTGGCGGAGATGCCGCACGTCCAGATGGACCCCGCGGGCACGGACTCCAACCTGGTCTTTTTCACCCTGGACGGCGTGGACGGGAACGACTTCCGCGCCCGCCTGAAGGAGGAGGGCGTGCTCTGCTCGGGCACGCACCCCCAGCGCATCCGCCTGGTCTGTCACCTGGACGTGACCGCGGAGGACATTGACGTGGCGATCACGAAGATTGCCCGCGTCCTGGAAGCGATGCCGGCGGCCTCATGACCCACACCTCACGCATTACCTCGGCCGCGCGGGCGGTCTCGCTCGCTGCGGGCCTGCTGCTGGCCGCGCTGGCACTCGCCGGCTGCGCGGGCGCCACGCCCAGCATGGCCACGGAGGACGTCTTCCTGGCCGCGCCCTTCGAGGGCGGCGAGTCGCTGCGGTACGAGGTGGTGGACATCAACGGCGGCGAGCGCGTGCTGGTGGGCTACGGGACGCTCTCCGTGGAGGCCGGCGACGGCCGCCTGGGCCTGCGTCAGGCCTTCGTGGAGGCGGAGACGCCCGCCGGCGCCACCCCCGTGACGGACGAGACGCTGGTGTGGGTGGACCCCGCCACGTTCCGCCCGCTCTCTGGCGAGCGCACCATCGTGCGCCGCGAGGGCGACGGCGGGGCGACCTCCACGAGCCGCTACGAGTGGACCTACCGGACGGAGGACGACGAGCCTCGCCTGGCGGTCTCACGCGACGGCGGGGACGAGCGCACGCTGCGGCTCCGCGACCACCACTACGACAACGAGTCCTCGCTCTGGCTCTGGCGCTCCGTGGACCTGGGCGAGGAGCACGAGGCCGCCTACGTCTCCGTGAACCCCATCGAGCGCACCCAGCAGGCGGTCATCCTGCGCGTCCCGCAGACCGAGACCGTCACCGTCCCCGCCGGGGAGTTCGAGGCGTACCGCCTGCTCTTCCGCACCGGCCGCGCCGTCCGCAGCGCGTGGATCGAGGCGGAGGCGCCACACCGCGTGCTGCGCTGGGACAACGGCGAGACCGTGCTGGAGTTGCTGCCGCAGTAGCGGCGGCTACTCGCCCCAGAGGCAGCCGCGGCCCTCGGCGCGTGCCTCGGCCTCCGCAGCCATGATCTGCTCGCGCATGCTGCCGTCGTCCGTCCAGGCCAGGCCGTAGCCCTCGGCGACCAGCGCCTCGTCGATGAGGGTGCCGTCGGCCGTATAGACATAACGCAACTGGCGGTCGAAGGGGTCGGTCAGCCGCGCATCCGGCAGCAATTGCACGGTGCCGCCGGCGAGTTCCTCCAGCCGGTCGGTCGCCTCCTGGTAGCACGCCTCCTCGCGCTCGGGCGTGTCCACGCCGTAGAGGCGGACGGTCAGCGACGTCTCAGCCGAGCGGACCTCCAGCGTGTCGCCATCGATGATGCGCACCACGCGCACGGGCAGCGCGCCGGGGACGGGGTGGGTGACGGCGTCCGGCGCCGCGGGGGCGTCCTCCGCAGGTGCGAGCAGGCCGGGCAGGATGACCGTCCCGGCAATCACCAGGACGAACAGCACCATGATGCTGTAGGTCACGCGGTTCAGCGCGCGGCGGCGTCGCTGCAGTGGCCGGACGTCCAGGTCCACGTGGCGGCGGTTCGGGTAGCGGCGGCTCATCGGACCACGGCCGCCGCCGCCTCCACGATGTGCGGCGCCATCTCCCCCCACCGGCCACGCACCAGGCCGAGCGCGTCCTCGAAGTCCGCGAGGGCGCCCGGGACGCAGGCGACGCCGCCGGCGCGGTAGCGGTCGCGCTCCTCGAAGGTGGGGCCGGCCGCGACCAGGGCGGGGAGCGCCTCCAGCGAACGGAGGACGTCCCGCACCTGCCACTCGAACGCGCCGTCCGAGGCGCGCACCGCGAAGACCCAGAGCGCCTCGAAGGTGTCGTCCGCGGCAGGGGGTGGCGTGGGCGTCTCCACGGCGGCGCTCCACATGCCGGCGATGCAGGGGGCCAGGCCGCGCATGATGAAGCCCATGTGCTCCGGCGAGGCCGCGAAGGGCTCCAGGGCGGCGCGGTCGTCCAGCCAGATCGCCGCCAGCAGCGCGCCCTCCGAGCGTGCGAGCACCACGCGCCGGGCGCCCGGGGCGGCCTCCAGCGCGCGGGCGCGCTCCAGCGCCGCATCGATGGTTGCCGGCTCCGCGTCAGGGCGGAGGGCGGCGGAGATGATGTGGACGACGAAGGTGGCAGCCTGGCCGGCGGACGGCCCCGCGGGAGTCATCGCATGAATCGTCGCGCAGGCGGGACCTCCGGGCGAGTGGGGGGAGCGGCAGGCGCTCGCCTCGAGCGGTGCTGGCCCACGATCGCGCCCTCGCCCTCCGGCAGGACGTGGCCGTCCGACATCTCCAGCACGCGGTCCACGTGCTCGATGACGAAGGGGTCGTGCGTGGCGGCGATGACCGTGACGCCGGCGTTCGCCACGTCTCGCAGGAGCGCGAAGATCTGCGCGCCCGTGGTGGAGTCCAGTTCGCCGGTGGGCTCGTCCGCGATGATCAGGTGTGGCTTGTTCGCCAGCGCGCGGGCCACGGCCACACGCTGCTGCTCGCCGCCGGACAACTCGTAGGGGCGGTGGCTGGAGCGCTCCGTCAGGCCCACCAGGGCAAGCAGTTCGCGCGTGCGCTCACCCCGCTCGCGGATGCCAGCCCCGGAGATACGCAGCGCCAGGTCCACGTTCTCCGCCGCCGACAGCAGCGGGAGCAGGCCAAAGGACTGGAACACGAACCCCACCTGGTGGCGGCGGAACTCCGTCATCTGCCGGTCGTTGAGGTGGGAGACCTCCAGCCCGTTCACGGTGATGTGCCCCTGGTCCGGCTGGTCCAGGCCGGCGATCAAGTTCAGTAGCGTGGTCTTGCCGGACCCGGACCGGCCCACCACCGCAAGGAACTCGCCGCGCGGCACCGTGAGGGATACGTCGTTCACGGCCGTGACAGTGCTGCCGCCGCTCTTGAAGGCGCGCGTGACCTCCCGTACCTCCACCATGGGGCCGTCGTCCCGCGCCGAGGCAGGTTGCGCCGTCATCGTCGCCACCGTGCGTCGCGCTCGGGGTCGGCCTCCGGGCGCACCTCCACGTGATCGTCCTGCAGCACCACCCGTGCGCGGCGGCCGATGTGGAGTTCGTCCATGTACTCGCGAGGGATCTGCAGCCGGCCGCTGCGGTCGACCACGGCGTACTCGTCAGTGGCGTCACCCTCGCCGCGCGAGAACTGCACCCGCCGGATGATCTCCGTGCTGGTGCGCCCGTCGCGCATGGCCACCACGCGGTCCACGCGGCTGGTGATCTCGCGATCGTGCGTCACGATGACCACCGTCACGCCGATGTCGCGGTTGAGGCGGCGCAGGACCTCGAACACCTCGTCCGCCGTGGCGGAGTCGAGTTCGCCCGTGGGCTCGTCCGCGAGCAGGAGCGGGGGGTCGTTGGCGAGCGCGACGGCGATGGCCACGCGCTGCTGCTCACCGCCGGAGAGCTCGGTGGGGCGCCGCCGGCGCTTGTCCGCCAGGCCCACTTGCTCCAGCAGGCGTCGGGCGCGCTCCGCGGCGACCTTCCTCGGGCGGCCGTCCAGCGCCATGGGGACGGTAACGTTCTCCTCCGCGGTGAGGTAGGGGATGAGGTTGCGGCCGGTCTGCTGCCAGACGAAGCCCACGTCGCGACGGCGGTACTCCACCAGGTCGTCGTCCGTGACGGTGAGCAGGTTGCGCTCGCCCACGGTGATACGCCCGGCGGACGGCTGGTCCAGCCCCGCCAGGATGTTCAGCAGCGTGGACTTCCCGGACCCGGACGCCCCCACGATGGCCATCATCTCCCCGCGCTCCACGCGCAGGTCCAGGCCACGGAGCGCCACCACCTCCAGTTCCTCGCTCTTGTAGATCTTGAAGAGGTCCTCGCAGTGGATGTACGGGACATCCGCGGGCGTGGCCCCGTTGGGGGATCCACTCGCGTGCGCGGCAGCGCCGGCAGGTTGGGTCATCAGGCGTCGCCGATCCGGAGTACGCGGTGCACCGCGAGTCTGAAGTAGAGGGCCACGACGGCGCCGATGGTAACGACAAACACCGTGCCGAGGATCGCCCAGACGGCGAAGACCTGCGGCCACGAGACGCCCAGGATGAACGGCGGCGCCACCGCCGCTCCGGTCTCGTCCGTGGCCAGGAAGTCCATCATGATCCGCCCCACTCGCAGTCCCACCACGGTACCCAACCCCATGCCGGTGGCGATGACGAACAGGTGCTCAAACATCACCACGGACAGGATCTGGGGCTTGGAGAAGCCCAATGTGCGGAGGATGGCGAACTCCAGGCCGCGCTGCTGCGCCGTGAGGTACGAGTACACGATGAAGCCGATGGCGGAGAGCAGCAGCACCGCGCCGAACGAGATCGCCAGGATGCCTGACCACCCCGCCGCGATCAGCGGGTCGTCCTGCTGTTCCAGTTGCAGCGCTGCGCGGTCCACCGTGCGCGTGATCCCCAGCCCCTCCAGCGCGGCGACGGTGGCCTCCGGCTCATCCGAGTCGAACCAGACCTCGTTCAGCGCCAGCGCCCGGTCCGGCAGGGATGAGTTCACCGCGGCGGTGAGGCGGGTGGCATCCATCACGACAAACCCGTCCCGTGCGGCCGGGTCATACGTGGGGAAGTAGTCGAAGATCCCGGCGACCTCTGCCGGCAGGTAGCGCGCGTTCGCGACCACCGTGACGTGATCGCCCGGGCCGACCCCTAGCGACAGTGCCGTCTCGCGGTCGACGTAGATCGGCGCCGGTGAGCGAGGCGGCGCCAGCGTCACGCCGCGGAGCGTGGGCGAGAAGCGGCTGTCCAACCACTCGTAGCGCAACGCGGAGCCCGCCCCGTCCGGGACGCCCTCCGCGTCCGGCCGCGCGACGTCACCCACCGGCGTGGGGACCAGCCCCTGCACCACCTGGAATCCCGGCTCCGTGAACGACACCAGCGGCGAGGACCCCGGCCAGGCACTCTCCCGGACCGTGCCCGGCACCGCCTCGGCGGGCGCGGGGTCCGTGGAGGCGTGCAGCGGCCCGAAGAGCACCACGCCGCGCTGCTGCGCGATGCGGCCAGAGGGCGCCACGAACGTGCCCAGTACCTCCACCTCGCCCTCGAGGGGCGGCTGGCTTGCCCGAGCCCCCAACCGGCTGACGCCGCTCGCGAGGTCCACCGTCCAGAACTGCCACTCGCCGACGCCGGCGTCCGTGGGGGCGACGGACGCGATCACGCGGTTGGAGATCCGGCCCGTGGAGTCGCGCAGGGAGACCCCGGCGGCCACGCGGCCGCGGATGTCCGTGAAGCGGAGCCACATCCCCAGTTGCTGCGCGCCCTCTGGTAGGACGGGGCCCGAGGGCGCCTCCACGGCGGAGGCGGCCAGTACGGCCATCATGTCGTCCACGGAGTCGTCCGCGAAGTCGTCCCGTACGTAGGCGACGTCCGCGAAGGTGGCGGGATCCACGCCCAGGATGCTGACCGTCACGTCCCGCCGCACCGTGACGGACACGGACCCGCCCAGCCGGATCGCCACGCTCCGCCCCTCCGAGGGGACCCCGCCGGCCGCCTCGCGCAGTGCGCCGTCGCCGCCGGCGAAGCCGGTGTTGGCCACCAGGCCGCGCACGTCCGCGCCCGCCTCGTAGCCCGCGCGGTCCTCGTAGGACCGGCCCAGCGTGGCGGAGAAGGTGGCGCCGAACATGCCTACGCCGGTGGCGAACATCAGCAGCAGGATCAGCCGCGTGTAGTGCGTGGGCTGCCGCACCAGCGAGCGCATCCCCACCAGGATCGCCACGCTCTTGGTCCACCCCACCGCCCACGCGATGCCTCGCAGGGCCACGGGGAACAGGCGGAGGAACACCACGCCCACGGTCACCATGAAGACGGCAGGGGTGGCCAGCAGCACCGGGTCCACCGAGGTCTCGCCGAACAGGCCCTCCGTGAACAACTCCTCCTGCTGGGACAGGCGCCAGAAGAGCACCGCCACCACCAGCACGACCACGACGTCCAGGTAGTAGCGCAGGAAGAGCGGCGTGCGGTGGGGCCGGGCGGCGCCGCGCTTGAACTCCACCACGCTCTCGTGCGTGATCCGCCACGCGGGGACCATGAGAGACAGGAAGGCGATCAGCGCGCCGATGCCCGCCAGGATGTACGCCGTCCCGCCCACGTGGACGGAGAGGGCGCCTCCGTCCGAGAGGCCGCTGAACGCCGGCGTGGGCCCCAGCAGGCTGATCACGACGGCGGCCAGCGGCGGGCCGGCCAGCGCAGCCAGCGCGGCCAGCACCGTGCCCTCCACCCCGTAGATGCCCAGCAACTGGAAGGTGGTGGCGCCGCGGCTGCGCATCGTCGCGATCTCCGCGCCCTGCCGCTCCACCAGCATGGTGGACACCATCACCAGGTAGTACGCGACGATGGCGCCGATCTGGAGCAGCAGCACCAGCAGCGGGATACGTGTGAAGAACAGTTTCTCGTCGAACGTCCGGAGCACCTGCTCCAGGCTGCTCGTGACGATCGGGCGCTCCTCCGTGGCCTGGAGGGACAGTGCCAGCGTGGAGAGCCCGCCCGCGATGGGCGAGGCGTTGCGCGCGTTCAGTTCGTCCGTCTGGACGGGGTAGATGTTGAAGTAGTCCGCCGCCATGGTCGGCATCGCTTCACGCAGCGCGCCGAAGAAGGTGGTCTCCGGCGCCCAGAACCGCACCGTCACCCAGGAGCGCGGCTTCGCGTCGATGCGCTCCTCCACGGCGCCCCAGTAGCGCGCGTCGGGGTCGGCCTCGGTGGCCACGCCCACGATGCGCACGCGGACGGGGGGCGTGGTGGCGGCCCAGTAGGGGTGGAGGTCGAACTCGTCCCCGACCGCCACGCCGGCCTCCGCGACCGTGCCCGGCCCCACGAGGACCTCGATGGGATCGCCGGTGTCCGCGGGCATGGTGGCGGGCAGCGCGCCCTCCAGGAGTTGGATGTGGTCCTGGAAGTCGGAGCGGAACAGGATGTTGCTCCGCCAGCGGGTGGGGTCCCCCTCGTCCACCTGTCCGCCCGGCGGCGTGGGGTAGAAGGTGGCGCTCTGGGCCTGGCGGATGACGCTGTCCACGGCGCCCTGCGTCGCGCGGGCTACGGCGGAGTCCTGGCGCTGCCTCGCGGCCTGGTATGTCTCCGTGGTGACGGGGATGTTGCTCTGCATCACGCGGATGTCCAGCGTGCGGACGTCCTGGTGGTCCAGCGCGTGCTGGAGTCCCAGGTCCCGGATGGCGTCCGCGTAGATCGAGGTGGCCGAAAGGATCGCGGCGGCCACCAGCGTGCCCGTGGCCACGCTGCACAACAGGCGCCAGTTCCGGCGCATGCGCCGCAGCGCCAGCCGAGGAAGGGATCGCAGGCCAATCATCCGCGGCATTCTAGTCGTGCCCGGCGGCGTCGCGGGGTGTCGCGCGGTGGCCGGACTGCCGGGACGCCCGGGCTATACTCCCGGGGTGACGCCAACCTCGCGCAAGCCAGCCGAGCCCTCTGAGCAGCCCGCCCCGCCGGAGACGGTGGAGGCGGCCGGCGGCGAGTCCCAGTTGCTTGTGATCCTGGACTCGCACGGCATCATCTTTCGCTCCTACTACGCCCTGAGGGACATCCTGCCGCCCACCCGGACACAGGAGCCCATCTCCGCCGTCTTTGGCTACGCCAACAGCCTGCTGACCGTGTTCAAGGAACTGCAGCCCACGCACGTCATCGCCGCGTGGGACGCCTCGTCCGCCACGTTCCGAAAGGACAGGGACGAGCGGTACAAGGCCACGCGCGACGCGGCGCCGGATGACCTCCTGCCCCAGTTCGCCCGCATCCAGGAGATGTTGGACGCCTTCCGCATCCCCGTGGTGATGAAGGAGGGCTACGAGGCGGACGACGTGCTGGGCACGCTGGCGGAACAGGCCCATGAGCAGGGCATCCCGGTGATCATCGTCACGCTGGACAACGACATGATTCAGCTGGTGCGGCCGGGCGTCAGCGTCTACATGTATCGGCCCTACCAGAAGGACTACATCCTGTACGACCCGGACGTGGTCCGGGAGCGCTTCGGCTTTGAGCCGGAGCGGATGGTGGACTACAAGGCGCTGCTGGGGGACACGTCAGACAACATCCCCGGCGTGAAGGGCATTGGCGAGAAGGGCGCGAAGGCGCTCATTGAGCGCTACGGCACGCTGGACGAGATGCTGGCCAACCTGGCGGAGATCGAGCCGAAGCGCACGCGCACCGCGCTGGAGAACGGCCTGGACGAGGCGGTCCTCTCCCACGAACTGGCCACGATCATCCGAGACGTGCCGGACGTGATGCTGGACATGGACGCCGCGCGCCTGAAGGACTACGACCGCCAGGCCGTGGTGGACCTGTTCCACGAACTGGAGTTCCGCTCCCTCATCCCGCGACTCCCCGCCTCCGACGGCGACGATGCCGAGGTTCCGACCGACGAGCCCGAGGGCGAGTACCGCACGGTCACCACGCGGGCCGAGTTGGACGCGCTGGTCGAGTCGGTCCGCGCCGCCGGACAGTTCGCCTACCTGGTGGTGGCGGACGCAGCCCATCCTGTGCGCGCCTCGCAGTGCCTCGTGGGTATCGCCATCGCGCCGGAGGAGGGCGTGGCCGCCTACGTGCCGTTCGGCCACGCCGTGGAGGAGCAGGGCCGCCTGCTCGCCGACGAGGGCGAAGGCGGCGGCGGACAACTCGCTCGGGACGAAGTCTTCCAGGCGCTGCGACCGCTCTTCACGGAGCCGGGCATCCAGCGCTACGCGCACGACAGCAAGTACGGGATGCTCGCCCTGGGCATGGCAGACGCCAGCATCTGGCCGGCCACGGACGACTTCGACACGCAGGTGGCGGCCTACCTCCTGGGGGACGCGAACATGTCCCTGCAGCGTGCCGCCTTCACGCGGCTGCGCAAGGACACCGTGGACCCCAAGTCCTTCCTGGGCACCGCCAGCAAGGCGATCCCGTTCTCAAAGGCGGCCATCGAGGACGTCGCCCGCTACGCGTGCATCGAGGTGGACATGATCCGTCGCCTCGTGGAGCCGCTTCGCCAGGAACTGGATGAGGCGGCGCTGCTGGGAGTGTTCCAGGACGTGGACATGCCCCACGTCCCCGTGCTCGCGCGCATGGAGCAGTGGGGCGTTGGCCTCGACCGCGAGGTGCTGGAGGAACTGGACCGCGACCTGACGGAGCGCATCACCGCCGCCGAGCAGGCCGTGTACGACGCCGTGGGGCACGAGGTGAAGATCGGCTCGCCGCAGGAACTCTCGCACGTCCTGTTCGAGGAGATCGGCCTGCCGCGGACGCGCCGTACCAAGACCGGCTACACCACGGACGCGGACGCGCTGGAGCCGCTCCGGAACGCACACCCCGTGGTGGAGGCGATCCTCAACTGGCGCGAACTGACGAAGATCAAGTCGACCTACGTGGACACGCTGCCCGGCCAGGTGAACACCCGCACCGGCCGCGTCCACACGGTCTTCTCGCAGGTGACGGCGGCCACCGGCCGGCTCTCCTCCAACGACCCGAACCTGCAGAACATCCCCGTCCGCAGCGAGGTGGGACAACTGGTGCGGCGGGCGTTCGTCGCCAGCGACTGCGGCGAGGACCCGGTGCTGCTGGCCATCGACTACTCGCAGATCGAGTTGCGGGTGCTGGCCCACATCAGCGAGGACGAGGAACTGCGCAAGGCGTTCCAGGCGCGCAAGGACATCCACCGCGCGACCGCCGCCAACGTCTTCAAGAAGCCGGAGTCGGAGGTCACCTCGGAGGACCGGCGCCGCGCCAAGGTCTTCAACTTCGGCGTGCTCTACGGCCTGACCGCCTTCGGGATGTCCACGCGCGAGGGCATCCCGCGCGACGAGGCGGAGGCGTTCATCCAGGCGTACTTCCAGGCGTACCCGCGCGTGCAGGAGTGGCGCGAGAGCACCGTGGAGGAGGCCCGCGAGCGCGGTTATGCGGAGACGCTGCTGGGGCGACGCCGGTACATGCCGGATCTGAAGTCGCGGAACCGCGTGGTGCGGCAAGCGGCGGAGCGCATCGCCATCAACATGCCGATCCAGGGCACGGCCGCGGACATCATCAAACTCGCCATGAACCGCATTGACGACGAACTGCTGGAGCGCCGCCGCAAGGGCGCGAAGGCGCGGATGATCCTGCAGGTGCACGACGAACTGATCTTCGAAACGCCGCGCGCCGAACTGGACGACGTGCGCGAGGTGGCGCACCGCCTGATGCCCTCCATCGAACTCGCGGTGCCGCTGGACCTGGACGAGAAGGTCGGCCGGTCATGGGGCGAGATGGAGTGAGCGGCTCGCCCCTAGCGGCTGGCCTCCACCGCCACGTGCACATCCGCCGGTCCTGCCTCGTTGACCCGGGCCGCGCGCGCAACCACCAGGCCCACCGCGACCAGCACCACGCCCGACGCAAGGAACGCGAGGTCCCAGCCGAGCGGCCCGCCAAGGTCGTCCCGGACGTGGTGCAGGCCCAGCAGGTGGTGGTTCACCGTGCCCTCCGCGAGGTTGAACACGCCCCATCCCACCGTCAGGCCGCCGAGCAGCGCCAGCACCGACCACGCCCGGCTCGCGAGGCGCGCACGCCACAGCAGGCCGATGCCCGCGACCGTGGCGACCCAGGTGCCGACGTGGAACAGCCCGTCCGCGAGCGTGTTCGACTCCAGCCCCGCCACCGTGGTCACGGGGTGGTCAGCGTGGTCCGAGAGCATGTGGTGCCACTGCAGGACCTGGTGCAGCACGATCCCGTCCACGAACCCGCCCAGGCCTATCCCCAGGACGATGCCGGCGAGAAATACGGGACGGTGGAGGGCAGGAGGCATGCCGCCAACATGCCCACCCGCGCATCGCGGCCGTTGTCCTGCGTGCGCCGGCTGCCTCGCAAACACCTCGCATGGCCGGCGGCGAGGCGCGCCCGGCATGCCTGAACTGCCAGAGGTGGAGACGATCCGCGGCGACCTGGTCCCGTTGCTCCAGGGACGACGGATCGTGCGCGTCCGCGTCCATGCAGGTGCCGAGCGATTGGCTATCTCACACAGTTCCCATGAGATGGAGCGCGCCCTCGCGGGGCGGACCGTGCAGGAGATTGGGCGGCACGGGAAGTACCTGCTGCTCAATCTGGACGATGGTCAGACGTGGGTCATCCACCTCCGCATGACGGGATCGCTGGTGCACGCCGCGGCTGCTGCGCCCCCGCATCGCTTCGAGCGCGCGCGCGTGGAGTTGGACGACGGCAGCACGCTGTGCTTCAACGACATGCGGAAGTTCGGCACCTGGCACCTGGTGGGAGACCCCACCGAGGCCATGACGCGCAGCGGCCCGGACGCGCTCTCCGATGCGTTCTCGGACGCGTGGCTGCTCGCGCGTCTGAAGGGCCGCGCGGCGCCGGTGAAGGCGTTGCTGCTGGACCAGCGCGTGGCGGCCGGCGTGGGGAACATCTACGCGGACGAGGCGCTGTGGATCGCCCGCGTCCACCCCGGCAAGGCCGGCGGCAGCCTGTCCCGGGCGAAGGTGAAGGCGCTGCGCGCCGCCGTGCTGGAGACGCTGCAGGACTCGCTGGGTGCGCGCGGCTCCTCGTTCAGCGACTACCGGGACGGCCTGGGCGGCGAGGGCCTGCACCACGTCCGCGTCCACGTGTTCCGCCGCGAGGGGCAACCGTGCGAGCGCTGCGGTACGGAGATCCGCAAGATCCGCGTGGCCGGCCGTGGTACGCACTACTGCCCGCGTTGCCAGCGCGCCTGAGTGACACATCGACGCGCGCTCAGAAGATTCGAGCGATCCCGTAGGGGATGCCCCCACGATGAATTACATAATGGTATTGCCTGCGGACAGAATGCGCTGATACCGTTGCAAATCTCGTGCTGAAGACAAGAAGTCTTTGGTTGGGCGCGGAGCGAGAAAACAGTTGCCGATGGTGTGGATGATCGTGGTGCTCGCCTGTGTGGCGGCGCTCGTGGTCCTGTTCGCTGCCGTGTACGTCGCGGACGCCCTGTCGGGCGGCCGACGCGTGCGCGTGCAGGGCACGCCCGCCGACGTGGGCCTCCGCTACGAGGAGATCCAGTTCCTCACCGCGGACCGCCTCACGCTGCGCGGCTGGTTCATGGAGGCGCCCGGCGCCCGGGCCACCGTGGTCCTAGTGCACGAGGCCGGCGCCACCCGCGCTGACCGCGACCGCCACTTCCTGCCGCTGCAGCGTGACTACGTCCGCCGGGGGTTCTCCGTCTTCGCCTTTGACCTGCGCGCCCACGGCGAGTCCGGGGGCAAGCGAGACACGCTGGGCTGCAGCGAACGCCTGGACATCCAGGCCGCCGTTGCCTACGTCCGCCGTCGCTCCACCCGCACGCCCATCCTGCTTCATGGCTTCGGATACGGCGCGGCGCTCTCGCTGGACGCGGTGGCGCGCGGCGTGGAGGTCTCGGGCATCATCGCGGACTCGCCCTTCACCACCATGCGCTCCTTCCTCCGCTCTCACCACCGCCACGTGCCGAGCGTGGTCTTCGCGGTGGCCGTCCAGGTCTCGCGCCGGCTCTTCAAGTGCGACCCCACTTCGCTCCGGCCGCTGCGCGCCGTGGAGAAGGTTTCCGTCCCCGTCCTGTTCGTGCACGCCGAGGCGGATGACGTCATCCCCGCCGCGCACTCTCTGAACCTGGCCGCTGCCTCGCTGGACTCGCGCGTGCGCGTCTGGATCGTGCCGGACCAGGACGGGCACGCCGAGGCGTACGCTCGCGCGCCGGAGGCGTACGTCCGCCGCTGCCTGCAGTTCATCGACGAGGTGGTGCCCGCCCGCACGCTGTTCTCCGCGCAGGAGCCGGCCCAGGCTGTCTAGCCCTCGCCACGTCGGTTCGCCGAATCGGTCGTCCCGGACCTAGACTGCGCGCGCCATGGCCCCCACCAGCCGCTCCCACTCCCTGCGTGACGCGATCACGGATGTCCCCGGGATCCGCGTGGGCCACTGGACCAACCGACGCTCCGCCACCGGCTGCACGGTGATCCTCTGTCCGCCCGGCACCGTGGGCGGTGTGGACGTGCGCGGCGCCGCGCCGGGCACGCGGGAGACGGACCTCCTCCGCCCCGGCAACCTCGTGGAGGAGGTCCACGCGCTGCTGCTCTCCGGCGGATCCGCCTTCGGGCTGGAGGCGGCAACCGGAGTGATGCGCTACCTGGCCGCCCGCGAGGTCGGCTTCCGCTACGCCACGGGCGTGGTGCCCATTGTCCCCGCCGCGATCCTGTTCGATCTCGGCGTCGGCCGCGCGGACTGGCCGGACGCGGAAGCGGGCTACCAGGCGGCGGAGCGAGCGACCGGTGGACGGGTGGCGGAGGGCTCGGTGGGCGCCGGAGCCGGCGCCACCGTCGCGAAGATGGCCGGCATCGAGCGCGCGTGGAAGGGCGGGCTGGGCACGGCCAGCGAGCGTCTGGACACCGGCGTGATCGTCGCGGCGCTCGCTGCCGTGAACGCCGTGGGCTCCGTCCGCGATTCGCGCACGGGCGAGGTGGTCGCCGCGCCTCGAGGCGACGACGGCGGATTTCTGGACGTGGACACGCTGCTCCGCATTGGCCGCGGCCGACGTCAGGTGGAGGCGTCCCACTCGGAGGAGACGCCCTCGAACACCACCCTCGCGGTGGTGGCGACCAACGCGCGGCTCACCAAGACGCAGATCAACCGGTTGGCGACCGTGGCGCACGACGGCTTCGCGCGCTCGATCTGGCCGGTCCACACCCGGGCGGACGGCGACGTGATCTTCGGGCTGGCCACCGGCGAGGTGGAGATCACGGACGACCAGTACCCCTCGATCGAGGCGATGGCGGCGCGGGCCGTGGAACGCGCGGTGTTGAGCGGGGTGCGCAAGGCGAAGCGCCTGGGCGGCGTCCCCGGCCTGGCGGACGGGCGGGCTGGTGGTCGCGCAGGTTGAGGCGCGGCACAGGCGACGTTATTACGGTTGTTTCCGTGGGCAGAACGTTCATTGACGCGCTCGGCCCGCTTCCTATACTCGCAATAACACGGACGAGCCCGTCGACCCTTCGCTGGCGGCGAGGCCTTTCCACCGTGACCCATATGCGGACGACGTCGATCGACCGCGGGTACGCGGCCCGGACGGACGTTTACTCATGGCCCGACCCGTAACCATCCTCGACCTGCAGAAGATGCGGGACGAGGGCAAGCCGATCACGATGGTGACGGCGTACGACTACCCCACCGCCAAGATGGCGGATGAAGCCGGGGTGGACCTCATCCTCGTGGGCGACACGCTGGGGATGGTCGTCCTCGGCTATGACTCCACGCTGCCGGTGACCGTGGAGGACATGATCCACCACGGTCGGGCGGCCGTCCGCGGAGCGCAGCGCGCGCACGTGGTGGTGGACATGCCCTTTGGTTCGTACCAGGGCGGCTGGCGGCAGGCGATGAAGAACGCCACCCGCATCATGAAGGACACCGGCTGCGGCTCCGTGAAACTCGAGGGTGGCCAGCGCTCCGCGGAGACGGTGCGCCACCTGGTGGAGGCGGGCATCCCCGTGATGGGGCACGTCGGCCTCACTCCCCAGTCCGTGAACCAGACCGGCGGCTTCCGCGTGCAGGGCAAGACCCCTCGCGATGCCGTCCACCTGATCCAGGACGCGCGCGCACTGGCGGAGGCCGGCGCCTACGCGATCGTGCTGGAACTGGTTCCCACGGCGCTCACGCACATGATCACCCAGCGCGTTAAGGTCCCCACCATCGGCATCGGCGCCGGCCCGTTCGCGTCCGGGCAGGTGCAGGTGTGGCACGACATCCTGGGCATGTACGACGACCTGCGCCCGAAGCACGCACGTCGCTTCGCCGAGGCCGGCGAGGTGATCCGCGCCGCCCTGGGCGAGTACGTCCAGTCCGTGCGCGCCGGGGAGTTCCCCACGGCGGCGGAGTCCTTCTACATGGACGAGCACGCCCTGGAACTGATCCGGCGCATGACCCCGGCGGCGGAGCAGGACATGAGCGAGGCGGAGCGGGTACTGTCCGAGTTGCAGGACGCCCCGGCGCCCGGCACCGAACGTAGCCGGCTACGGCAGTAGTCCCACCCGCACTCGGAGCGCGCCCGCCCCACATGGAGATCGCCCGCACGGTCGCTGAGTTCCGCGCGCTTCGCGCGCGCCTGCCCGCGCCCGTGGGGCTGGTGCCCACCATGGGCGCCCTGCACGAGGGCCACCGCTCGCTGATGCGCCGAGCGCGCGCAGAGTGCGCCTCGGTGGTGGCATCGGTCTTCGTGAACCCCACGCAGTTCGCGCCCGGCGAGGACTTCACGCAGTACCCGCGCACCGAGGCGGACGACCTCCGCGCGTGTGAGGACGAAGGTGTGGCGCTGGTGCTGATGCCCTCCGTGGACGAGGTCTACCCGGAGGGCGCGTCCACCACCGTGAGCGTGGGCGAACTGGCCACGATCCTGGAGGGCGCCTCCCGCCCGGGCCACTTCGACGGCGTGGCCACGGTGGTGACCAAGTTGTTCCAGATCACCCAGCCGGACTGTGCGTACTTCGGGCAGAAGGATGCCCAGCAACTGCTGGTGATCCGCCGCCTGGTGCGCGACCTGCTCATCCCCGTGGAGGTCGTCGGCTGTCCCATCATCCGGGACGAGGGTGGCCTGGCCCTGTCATCGCGGAACGTCTACCTCTCCGACGACGAGCGCCTGCAGGCGCTCTCTCTCTCTCGGGGGCTGCGCCGTGCGGAAGCGGCCTGGCTCGGCGGACTGCGTGACGCCCCCACCCTGCGCGGGCTGGTGCACGACGAGATCGCGCGACAGCCGCTCGCGCGCATCGACTACGTCTCGCTGGCGGACGCCGAGACGCTGTCGGAGTGCGAGGGCAAGGTGCAGCGTGACGCACTGCTGTCGCTGGCGGTCCGCTTCGGCAGGGCGCGACTCATCGACAACACGGTGCTCCGCGTCGGCGGCGGCTAGCACCCGGCCGCGCGCTCGCAAAGGCTGAGAACAGACAGGGATCCATGGACTTCCTCACGCTGTTCCTCTTCCTGGCCGGGCTGGTGCTGCTGGTAGTGGGCGCGGAGGGGCTGGTCCGGGGTGCGTCCCGGATCGCTGCCACGGTGGGCATCTCTCCGCTGGTCATCGGCCTGACCGTGGTCGCCTTCGGGACGAGCGCGCCGGAACTGGCCGTCAGCATCTCCTCCGCGCTTGAGGGCAATGCAGACGTGGCCGTGGGCAACGTGGTGGGCAGCAACATCTTCAACGTGCTGTTCATCCTCGGCGTGTCCGCCGCCATCGTCCCGCTGGCCGTCTCTCGACAACTGATCCGCGTGGACGTGCCGTTGATGATCGGCGTGTCCGTGCTGGTCCTGGTGCTCGGCCTGGACGGGAGCATCGGCCGCCTGGACGCGCTGCTGCTGTTCGCCGGCATCCTGGCCTACACCGGCTGGGCGGTCATCTCCAGCCGGCGCGCGAGCAGCGCGCTGGTGGCGGAGTACGGCGAAGAGTTCGGCGCACGCGAGCGCTCGGCCGTGGGGCTCGCGCGGGACGGGGTGCTGGTGGTGGCCGGCCTGGGGCTGCTGGTCCTGGGCTCCGACTGGTTCGTGGGCGGCGCGACGGAATTCGCGGAGGCGCTGGGCGTGAGCGACCTGGTGATCGGGCTCACCCTGGTGGCAGCCGGCACGTCCATGCCGGAACTGGCCACTTCCGTGGTGGCGAGCCTGCGAGGCGAGCGCGACATCGCGGTGGGGAACGTGGTGGGGAGCAACATCTTCAACATCCTGGCGGTGCTGGGGGTCTCCGGCCTGGTCGCGGAGGACGGCATTGCGGTGGCGGACAGCGCGCTGCGCATGGACGTCCCGGTCATGTTGGTGGTGGCGGTGCTCTGCCTGCCCGCGTTCTTCACCGGCCGGGTGATCGCGCGCCTGGAGGGCCTCACGTTCGTCGCGCTGTACGGCGTCTACGTGCTCTACCTCTACCTGGACGCCTCCGCTCCCGAGGTGCTGGGTGGCCGCGCGGAGGTGCTGGTGGGCGCCGCCTTCGCCGCCGCCGCCGTGGGCTGGGCCGTCCTGGTGCTCCGCCAGCCACGAGGGCGATCCGCGGCGGCCAGCCGCTAGCGGAGGCGGCCGGGGGGACGTTTCGAGTACGCGGCGCGCGCTGTTACCATGCGGATCCAGTGAATCGCGCAGTGCGGTGAGCAGATCGCCGCTGTCTCGAGGCTCCTCGAGAGGTGTTGTTGGGGGTAGGTGTTGTCCGGTCACTCCAAGTGGTCGTCGATCAAGCACAAGAAGGCGGCTACGGACGCCAAGAAGGGTCAGCTGTTCACCAAGCTGGCCCGTGACATCACCATGGCCGCGAAGGCCGGCGATCCCGACCCGAACCTGAACGCCGCCCTGCGCCTGGCCGTGCAGAAGGCCAAGCAGGCCAACATGCCCTCCGACAACATCGACCGCGCCATCAAGAAGGGCGCCGGGGGCGCAGACGCGGACAACCTGGAGGAAGTGGTCTACGAGGGCTATGGCCCCGGCGGGACCGCGGTCATCGTCCAGGCGGTGACGGACAACCGGAACCGGACGGTGGCAGAGGTGCGCCACGCCTTCTCTCGCGGGGGCGGCAACATGGCGGACGCCGGCGCCGTCTCCTGGCAGTTCGACAACCGCGGACTCATCTCCCTGGCCGTGGACGGCCACGACCCGGACGAGGTGCAACTCCAGGCCATCGAAGCGGGCGCCCTGGACGTGGACGCCTCCGGCGAAGAGGCCATCGAGGTCGTGACGGAGCCGGGCGACCTGCACCGCGTCCGGGAGGCCCTGGAGGGCGCCGGGCTGACGGTGGAGAGCGCGGAACTGGCGCCGGTACCGAAGAACAAGGTCCATTTGGACGAGAAGGACGCGGTGGCGGCATTCCGGCTCTTCGAGCGGCTCGACGAACTCGACGACGTGTCGCGGGTGTACTCGAACGCCGACTGGGACGACGCGGTGCTGGAGGCGCTCGCGTAGGCCGCGGGGCCTGAACATCGCCGTCGCCCAGAGGGGGACGACATGGTCGGACGTCCTCCCGGGCTTCCGAGGCGGGTCCTGGGGATCGACCCGGGCCTCGCCGTGACCGGCTACTGCGTGGTGGACGAGCGCGGGAGCGGGGGAACGCTGGTCCATTCCGGCCACCTTCGCACCAAGCCGGCCCTTCCTCGGGCCGAGCGCCTCTACCGCATCTTTGACGTGGTGGCGGCGCTCCTGGCGGAGTACGAACCGCACGAGGTCTCCATTGAGCAGCAGTTCGTCGCGGAGAACGTGCGCTCGGCCATGGCGGTGGGCGAGGCGCGCGCTGCCGCCATGGTGGCCGCCGCCGCCGCGGGCATCCCCGTCTTCGAGTTCACACCCGCGGCCGTGAAGGAGTCCGTGGCCGGCTGGGGCAATGCCCCCAAGGAGCAGGTGGCGCAGATGGTGGCCGTGCACCTGGGCGTCACGGAGGTGCCGGGGCCGCTGGACGTCTCTGACGCGGCGGCGCTGGCCCTCACCCGCCTCGCGGACCTCCGCCTGGAGCAGGCGATGAGCCGATGATCGCCGCGCTGCGCGGGACCGTGACCCACTACGACCCGGACACGGCGACGGCCTGGGTGGACGTGCAGGGCGTCTGGTACGAGGTGCGCGTGCCCGCCTTCGCCGGCGAGTGGCTGACCTCCGTAATCGGCGTGGCCGAGACCACCGTCTACACCTACTACCACGTCTCGGAGCGGCAGCCGGCGCCCCTGCTCATCGGCTTTCAGCACCGCCAGGAGCGCGAATTCTTCCGCAAGTTCATCGAGGTGCCGGACGTGGGCCCCACCAAGGCCGTGCGCGCCCTCACCCGCCCCGTCTCCGAGATCGCCCGCTGGATCGAGGCGGGCGACGTGAAGGCCATCCAGCAGTTGCCCGGCATCGGCCAGCGCCTCTCGCAGACGATCGTGGCGCAGTTGTCCGGCAAGTTGACGCAGGAGGCACTCCTCCGCGGTGCGCCGGACGGAGAGCCGGCCGCCCCGCCCCCGGAAGACCTGCGCGAGGACGCCGTGGACGCGCTGGTGGCGCTGCAGTACTCGCGGCGCGACGCGGAGCGTGCCGTTGAACGCGCGCTGGAGGCCCGGCCAGGTATCGACACGCTTGAGGACCTGCTGCGCGCCGTCCTGGAACACGAGGCGCCCACCGAGGCACGGCCGTGAGCATCGGGCCGTGAGGATCTGGCTGCGCAACGGATGGCCCGTCGGGCTGGGGTTGCTCGCGGCCGCCCTGGTGCTGGTCGTGCGGGGACTGGGGCAGTCTTCCTGGACCGCGGCGACCACCGTCATGGTGGTCGCGCTCCTGGCGCAATTGGTCGTGAGTGGCCGAGCCTCCTTCCAGCGCGAACGCCGCCTGGTGCGCACGGCCGCGCAGTTGCGGGAGGTCTCCGCGGAACTGGACCGCCTGGCTCGCACGGATCCGCTGACGGGCGTGGCGAATCGGCGCGCCTGCTTCGACCTGTTGGGCGTGGAGTTCCGGCGGTCCCGCCGCTACGGGCGCGACCTGTCCGTGCTGATGCTGGACCTGGACCACTTCAAGGACATCAACGACCGCTGGGGGCACCCCTTTGGGGACCATGTCCTTCGTGATGTCGCCGTCGCCATCAGGCAGAACGTCCGCGAGTCCGACCTGCTGGGCCGCTACGGTGGCGAGGAGTTCGTGCTGGCGCTGCCTGAGAGCGACGCCGCTCAGGCACTCCGCGTCGCCGAGAAACTCCGCGAGGCGCTCGCCGCCCTGGAGTTCCGCGAGGGCGGCACCCCGCCTGCCGGCGAGGCGCCGGTGCGCCTTACGGCCTCCATCGGTATCGCCTCGCTCCCGGTCGGGCCCGACCACGACGAGTTCGAACTCATCCGCCGCGCGGACCATGCCCTCTACGAGGCGAAGCGCGCGGGACGGGACCGCGTGGCCGTCTACGCGGAACCTGCCCCCCTCGGGACGGAGGCGGGGTAGGGCTGTCGGAGAGATCTGCGCGGAATCAGCACGTTTGTTCGCGTCTCCTCCTTCGGCGTACACTGGACGGGCACACCTCGGGGGAGCCCGTGACTACCAGCGAACCGCCCACTGTCCAGGCAAAACCGTTCCGCATCGTCTCTGACTTCCTCCCGCTGGGAGATCAGCCGACCGCCATCGAAGGGCTCGTCTCCGGCCTGGAGTCCGGCCTGCGGGCACAGACGCTGCTGGGCGCCACCGGCACCGGCAAGACCTTCACCATGGCCAACGTCATCGAGCGCTACCAGCGCCCCACGCTGGTGCTCGCCCCCAACCGCACGCTGGCGGCGCAACTGGCGCAGGAGTTCCGGGAGTTCTTCCCCGACAACGCGGTGGAGTACTTCGTCTCCTACTACGACTACTACCAGCCGGAGGCGTACATCCCGCGCTCGGACACGTACATCGCCAAGGACGCGGACATCAACGATGAGATCGACAAGATGCGGCACGCCGCCACGCGCGCGCTCTTCGAGCGGCGGGACGTGGTGATCGTCGCGTCCGTGTCCTGCATCTACGGCCTCGGCGAGCCCGGTGAGTACGAGTCGTTTGTTGCGCGGCTGTGGCGGGGCCGGCATGTGAACCGCAACTCCCTGGTGCGCCAGTTGGTGTCCATGCAGTACGCCCGCAACGACCTGAACCTGGTGCGCGGGACGTTCCGCGTGCGTGGGGACTCCCTGACCGTGCACCCCGCCTACGAGGACCTGGCGATCCGCATCGACTTCTTCGGCGACGAGATCGAGCGCATCCAGACCTTGGACCCGCTCACCGGCGAGGTGCTGTCCGAGGTGGAGCAGACCAACATCTACCCCGCCAAGCACTTCGTGACCTCGGAGGAGCGCATGGAGGCAGCCGTGGCCTCCATCGAGCGCGAACTGGAGGAGCAACTCGCGATCTTCCGGCGGGAGGGGAAGATCCTGGAGGCCGCCCGCCTGGAGGAGCGCACCAAGTACGACCTCGAGACCCTGCGAGAGGTCGGCTACTGCTCCGGCATCGAGAACTACTCGCGGCACCTCGCCGCGCGTGACCCCGGGTCGACGCCGTGGACGCTGCTGGACTACTTCCCGGACGACTGGTTGCTCTTCGTTGACGAGTCCCACATCGCCATCCCGCAGGTGCGCGGGATGTACGAGGGCGACACGTCACGCAAGCGGACCCTGGTGGAATACGGCTTCCGCCTGCCCAGCGCGATGGACAACCGCCCGCTGAACTTCGCCGAGTTCGAGGACCACATCAACCAGGTGGTCTTCGTCTCCGCCACGCCCGGCCCCTACGAGCGCGAGGTCGCCAGCAAGGTGGTGGAGCAGGTCATCCGTCCCACCGGCATCCTGGACCCGGAGATCGAAGTGCGCCCCACCAAGGGCCAGATCGACGACCTGCTGAGCGAGGTGCAGGAGCGCGTGGCCCGCCACGAGCGCACGCTGATCACCACGCTCACCAAGAAGATGTCCGAGGACCTGAACGACTACCTGCAGGAGATGGGCATCAAGTCCATGTACCTGCACTCCGAGATCGACACGCTGGAGCGCATCGACATCCTCCGCGACCTGCGCCTGGGTGTGCATGACGTGGTGGTGGGCATCAACCTGCTGCGCGAGGGACTGGACCTGCCCGAGGTCTCCCTGGTCTGCATCCTGGACGCGGACAAGGAGGGCTACCTGCGCTCGGGTGGTTCACTCATCCAGACCACTGGCCGCGCCGCCCGGCACCCCCAGGGGCGGGTCATCATGTATGCGGACCACGTCACGGATTCGATGCGCTACGCCATCGACGAGACGAACCGACGCCGCGCGATCCAGGCCGAGTACAACGCCGAGCACGGCATCACGCCGGAGGGCATCCAGAAGACCATCCGAGACATCGGCGACCGCCTGCGGCAGGTAGCCGAGGAGTCCACGTCATACGACGTGGACGCGCGCGACCTCCCGAAGGAGGAGATCGCTCGGATGATCCTGGAACTGGAGCGGCAGATGAAGTCCGCCGCGAAGGAACTGGACTTCGAGCGCGCGGCGCTCCTGCGCGACCAGGTAGTGGAATTGCGCCGTGAGCAGATCGGCGACGGGATGCCGGAGTCGCTGCGGAAGATGGGGCAGCCCTCGAACGGCAAGCGGCCCGACAAGCGCAAGATGCGCGGAGGGCGCACCCGCCGAGGGCACAACTAGCGCCACGGGCACAGCGCCTGGATCAGGGCGCGCTCAGGCTGCCCTGCGTCCCCAGGCTAGCGCGGGCGGCGGGCCTCGCCGCCCACCGGCGGGTACCCGCGCGCGACCTCACCGGAGATCCAGAGCAGTCCTCGCGCCGGCAGGATCGCCAGATTGGCCAGCCCTCGGCGCAGGCCACCAAGGCCTCCGGGGCGCTTCGCGCCGACGCGCTGGCGGACGGTGGAGCGATATCTGCGGGCGGTGATGGGGCTTTCCATAACGACACCTTGCCCCAGGCGGCGTACCGGGAGAGTCGCCGGCGAGGGCCGGACGTGACAACGGCGTGCCAGACGGGCTCTGAAGCCGGGAACCTCACGCGCCCGCGGAGCGTTCTGTTGGTACAGCGGTGGCGCTGTTCGAGAAGGAGACCGAGATGACATCGGCTCAGCGGTCGCGGTTCCTGTTGGTCGCGGCGGTAACGGCCTTCCTGGCGGTGGTACTCGTGCTGCTGCGGGACTCCTCGCCGGCCGGCGCGGAACTGACCGAGAGCGCCGTCGGCCCAGCGCTGACGGTTGCCCGCGGCACCGACCAGGACGGCAAGCGCGTCCTGGAGGTGGAGGCCTACGGCCTGGAGGCCGGCGTGACCTACACGGTCCACCTGCATGGCGGGACTGTCGATGCCCCCAGCGCCAGTGCCGGGGTGCTTGGCGAACTGCGCGTGGACAGCAACCCGACGGCGGCAGTGCTAATCGCCCACGCTGTCACGTTCTCAGCCACCGGCGAACAAGTGCTGCTGACGGATGACCTGCTGGACGGGAAGTTCGTGGACCTGCTCGGCCCCTCCGGCGATGGCATGACGGCGGTGGTGATCCCGGGGCGGTAGCCCTCCACCACACCCAGGGGTCGCATTGGGGCGGCTCGTGCGGAGGGGCTCAACGCGGGGTGATCGGGCTGCTCGAGCGGTTCCCGACCACCCCGCGCTGACGGGGACGTGGGGGAGGGTGGCTACTCCTTGAGTTGCGCTGCCTGGACCACCGCGTCATCCTCGGCGGGCGTCGCGGATACGGCCTGTGCGCCGGACCACACGTGGTTCTCGAAGGCCCAGTCCAGCATGGCGGCGGCCTCGCCGAAGCGGTCCTGCGAGTTCAGAATCACCACGTACAGCCGATGGCCGTTCCGGGTGGCGGAGCCGATGAACGTGGGCCCCGCCTGGCGGGTGTAGCCGGTCTTGAGGCCATCCGCGCCCTCAACCCATGACATAAACGGCCCGACGTACGAGGACATGGCGATGGCGCGCGAGCCGTGCGCCGTCCAGTCCATTGCGCCCACCACGTGCCGGAAGTCCACTGACTGCATCGCGTAGCGCGAGAGCAGCGCTAGGTCCACGGCGGACGAGTAGTGGTCAGGACCCCCCAGGCCATGGGGGTCTGTGAAGTGCGTGTCGGCGAGCCCCAGGTGATCCACCATGCGGTTCATGTAGTAGACGAACAGTTCGTCGTCCCCGGCGAGGTGGCGGCCGATGGACAGGGCCGCATCGTTCCCAGAGGGCAGCATCAGGCCGTAGACCAGGTCGCGCAGGGAGAACTGGTCGCCGGGGTGCAGGCCCATCAAGCTGCTCCCGGGCATCGCCCACGACTCCACGTTGTTGTGCACGGTCTCGTCCAGGCGCCCCGTCTGCACGGCCAGCGCCGCGGTGGCGACCTTCGTGAGGCTCGCGGGCGCCAGTCGGCGGTTGGGATCCCGCTGGGCGAGCAGGGCCATGGACGCCTCGTCCATCACCACCACGGCGCTCGCGGTGGACGGAGGCGGGGGTGGCGCGCCCTCGACCAGCCGCGGTGGCGGGGCCCAGGCGGCGGCGGGTGCCGATAGAGGCGGGAGCGTGAGCCGCGCCGCGATGGACGTCTGCAGGCCGTCCACGCTCCAGCCGAAGACCTCAAGGAGTTCTTCGACCGGGCTGGAGTGAGCACGCGCCGGAGGCTGGACGGCGGCTAGGACGGAGGCTAACGCAGGTGGAGGAGGCGCGGCCGTCCACTCGTCGGCCAGGGGAGTGGCGCCGGCGGTGCTGGCGGTGAGCGCCGTGAGCAGGCCGACCGCGATGAGTGATAGGGAGGCACGGCGCAAGGCGCGCGATCCGGCTGGCATGAGGGCGTTCCTGTTCCAGCACACAAAGGCCCCTACCCACCGCTGGCGGGGATTTCCACGCGAGATGGGGACAACGTGCAGTCGTGGGTGAGAGGGTGGGATTATTAAAGAACAGTGCCGCGCGCGCGCCCCTGTATGACAAGAACGTAACGGAACCGCCTTGCCGGTAGAAGCAGCACAGTTGCGATCAGGTCTGATCGCAACTGTGTTACGCGCAGCGAGTTACGGTTCGGGAATGAATCCAGAGGCGCGCCCCAGGGCAGGGGCAACGGGGCAGGGGCGTGGCGTGGACGGAGACTCTTCGGCGCCAGGAGCGGCACCTGCGACGGTGCCCGAGCGACGCGACCCGGCGGTGCTGCGCCGGCAGTTGGGGCAGCGCATCCGCACATGGCGACAGCGCCGCGGGACTTCGCAGGCGGGTCTGGCGGAGCAGGTGGGGGTCACGCAGTCCTCGCTCTCGAACTACGAGAACGGGAAGCGCGACGTGTCCGTGTACATCCTGATGGAGATCGCGGAGGCGCTGGACGTGGACCTGGAGGACCTCACGGGATCCGTCCGGCGGGCGCGCCACCGTCGTCCACCGGAGCCGCGGCCGCGAGAGGCGCCGGCGCTGAGGGAGCGCTGACCCGGGTTCCCGCGGACACCAGGTTCCAGGAAAGCGAGACAAACGCAGGCCACCCCCGGTGGCGTTCCGGGGGTGGCGTTGCGATCCGGGTCGTTGTAGGTCCTCGCATGGCTGGCCGGTGAGTCCGGTGGCCCTGGAGCGTCAGCCGGAGTGCAGTCGGCAGGCACTCTCTTGAGGTCGGGAGTCGAGGTCAGCGCGGAGCCTCGACTGAAACGGCTGCTATCGCTCGATGTGTCGCGAGGGGATCCCTTTCGCGACCCGGGACGACCTTGATGCCGGTGATTCTTCTTGCTTCAACGGCGGAGACCTCCCTCCCGGCGCAACCCTGTCCTGCATCCGATGGAATCATTGTGCGCCCGCCGAGCAACGCCGCCATTCCGCCGTCTCGCGGAGATCAACCGCTCCGCGCGCTCACCGGCTGTGAAGCGCTGGTGCGGCCTCATCTCTCCTCGCTGATGTGCTCGTGAGTACGAACACGAATGAACGAGGACGGACGGGCGCGGCGCAGCCTCAGTCGGCGTCGAACGGGCGGGGGGGCTGGACCGGGCGCCCGCCCTCGGAGTCCTCGTCCCCGGTGCTGCGTCGAGGCGTGAACGCGGCCGCGTGGGCGGCAAGCGAGGCGGGGGCGGCGGCGTCCACGCCGCCCAGCGGGTCGCCGTCGCGGTCCACCAGCACGCTGCGCGCCTTGCCGCCCGGTTCCTGCGGGCCCACCACGCCACGCTCCTCCAGCAGGTCCATCAGCCGGGCGGCGCGCGGGTAGCCGACGCCGAGTTTGCGCTGGAGCATGGACGTGGAGATCGTGCCGCCCTCCCGGGCAACCTCGATGGCCTTCGCAAGCATCGGATCGTCCGTGTTCTCGCCGGGCAGGGCCTCCGGGCCAGCCTGCTCGGCGGCTTCCAGGGCCTCTTCCAACTGGTGGTCGAACTTCTCCGGCACCAGGTTCTTGAAGCGGTCGTCCGTCCAGAACTTCACCACGGACTCAATCTCGTCGTCAGAGACGTAGACGCCCTGGACGCGCTTCGGCTTCTGCGCATCCGGCGCCAGGTAGAGCATGTCGCCCTTGCCCAGCAGTTTCTCCGCGCCCGCCTGGTCCAGGATGGTGCGCGAGTCCACCTGCGAGGACACCGCGAAGGCGATCCGCGTGGGGAAGTTCGCCTTGATCAGGCCCGTGATGACATCCACCGAGGGCCGCTGCGTGGCGACGATGAGGTGGATGCCGGTCGCACGCGCGAGTTGCGCAAGCCGGACCAACTGGTGCTCCACCTGGTACGGCGCCGCCAGCATCAGGTCCGCGAGTTCGTCGATGATCACGACCCAGTACGGGAGTTTGCGCGGCTCCTTCTCGTTGTAGCGCTCGATGTTGCGGACGCCGACCTGCGCGAAGCGGCGGTAGCGCGTCTCCATCTCGTTAATCACGGCCTGCAGCGTGCCCACCACGCGGTCCATGTCCACGATGATCTCGGAGTAGGCCAGGTGGGGGATGGGGCCATAGCCGGTCAGTTCCACCCGCTTGGGGTCCACCATCACGAAGCGCAGTTGCTCCGGCGAGAAGTTCATCAGCAGTCCGGTGATGATCGCGTTCAGCATCACGGACTTGCCGGCGCCCGTGGCGCCCGCAATGAGCAGGTGGGGCATCTTGGCCAGGTCCGCGACCACGGCGTCCCCGGAGACGCCCGCTCCCAGCGCCAGCGGGAGTTGCCCGCCCGTGGCCACCTTTTGGTAGGCCGGCGACTCCATCACCATCCGCAGCGTGACCATGGAGGTTGAGCCGTTGGGCACCTCGATGCCCACCATGGCCTTGCCCGGCACGGGCGCCTCGATGCGGAGGGCGGGCGCCGCCAGCGCCAGCGCCAGGTCGTTCTGCAGCGCCGTGATGCGGTTCACGCGGATGCGGGTGCGGGAGACTTCCACGTCGTTCGTACGCGGGTTGCCGTCTGCGTCCAGGATCACGTTGCCGGCGGCGTCGCGCTCGGTGACGGTGCGGGTCTTTACGTCCCAGCCGGGCTCCACGCCGAACTGCGTGACGGTGGGGCCCTCGTTGATCTCCACCACCTTGGCGTCCACGCCGAAGGAACCCAGGGTCTGCTCGATCAGCGAGGCGCGGCGCTGGTTCTCGGTGGCTCGATCCTGCGCGGCCGGCTGCGGCGTCAGCATCTTGGTCGGGGGCAGTTGCCAACCGTCCGCGGAGTGGCGCCACTGCTCGATGGGCGTCTCCATGTCCATGCCCAGTTGCGTGGGGGGCTTGTCGTCGACCGGCTCTTCCTTCTTGCGCCGCTTGGCGCGCGCCGGGACGGCCGCCGCCAGGTCCGGGTCCGCAGGGCCGGCCACGTCTTCCAGCCCACCGGCCGGCGCAGGTGCTACCGCGATGAGGTCGTCCGCCTCGTTGGCGGGGCGGGAGACGTCGAAGCGCCGGTTCAGTGCGCGTGCGGCGCGTGGGAGCGCCCTGAGGACGGCCCAGAGACGCCGGTGGAGTCCCAGGTCCCACAGCCAGCGGAGCGTCTCCAGCGACCAGCGAGGGGCGTTACGAGCGATCTTCTGGGCAGTGCGCGGCCACAGCAGCGTGAAGCCCAGCGGGAGCATGGCCAGCCAGCCGAGGGCGGCCCAGCCGTTGGAGGTCAGCGACCGTCCGGCGTCGCCGCCCGCGGAGACGGTGGCGAAGTCCACCGCGCCCACGGAGGCGTCCGGGTACCACCGGCCGAACACCCCGGCCAGGTAGACCAGCAGCGCCAGCAGGCCGGCCAGGTGCCGCGCGTGGCGCTTCAGCGCGCCCCCACGCCGCAGCGCGAGCACGATGCCCGTGGCGGCGATCAGGACGATGAGGGTGAAGACGTGGAGCCCGAAGGCCTCCACCAGGCGGTCTCGCAGGTCGCCTACCACCCCGGTGATGGGGACCACGTATGGGATGGCTGCCACGGCCAGCACCACCAGCGCCGTGCCGGCGATCTCCGGACGCACGAGGAACCGCCCGATCGTCAGGATGTCCGGTACCTGGTTGGAAGCGCGGCGCGAGGCGTTACGAGGCGCAGAGGCGCGCGCGCGGCGGGTCTTGGCTCGAGCCATAGCCATGTTCTCCTTCGACGCGCCTTCCCCGCCAGGCGGCGCGTCTGAGATCGGTCACATCAGTCCCGGACGATCCTCCCGGTGCGCTCCGTCACACCTCCAGCGTCACCGGGATGACCAGCGGCCTCCGGTGCGTCTGGCGGTGCAGGTATTCGGCCACGTCATCCTTGAGGGATTCGTGGATTTCGGACCAGTCTATCGCGGTGTCCTCGCCGCCCAGGACGTCGATCACCACCTGGCGGACGCCGTCCATGAGCGCCGCCTCCTCCTCCGCTCCGGCGAAGGCGTGGGACATCACCTGCGGCGGGCGCGCCAGTTTGCCGCTGTGGCGGTCCAGCGCGGCCACGATGACCACGAAGCCGTCGTCCGCCAGCCGCTGTCGGTCGCGCAGCACGAAGTCGTCGATCTCGCCGATGGAGACGCCGTCCACGTACACGTAGTCCGCGGGCACGGAGCCGGCGATCTCCGCGCGGTCGGCGTCGATCTCCAGCACGTCGCCGTCGGTGAGGACGAACGAGTCCTCCGGGGCCATGCCGAGTTGGATGGAGAGGTCACGGTGCAGTACTAGGTGGCGGTACTCGCCGTGGATGGGGACGAAGTGCCGCGGGCGCGTCAGGCGGTGGATGACCTTCAACTCCTCGCGGGAGGCGTGCCCGCGGACGTGGACGTCCGCCAGGCGGTTGTAGATCACGTGCGCGCCGGACTCCATCAGCAGGTCGATGTTCTTGTAGACGAACTTCTCGTTGCCCGGCACCGGGTTGGAGGACAGGATGACCGTGTCGCCCTGCTGGATGGCGATCTGCTGGTGGGTGCCGTTCGCCATGCGGGTCAGGGCGGAGGTGGGCTCGCCCTGGGATCCGGTGCAGATGATCACCGTCTTGGAGTCCGGGTGGTTCCGCATCTCGCCCGCGTGCATCATCACGTTGCCCGGCACCTTGAGGTAACCCAGGTCGCGCGCCATGCCCACGTTGTTCACCATAGAGCGGCCGGTGACGAACACGCGCCGGCCGTACTTGGCCGCCGAGTCCATCACCATCTGCACACGCGAGATGAGCGAGGCGAACGTGGTCACGATCACGCGACCTTCGGCCTCGCCGATGTAGCGGTCCAGGGCTTCCGCCACGCGCTGCTCGGAGGGCGTGTAGCCCTCGATCTCCACGTAGGTGGAGTCCGCGCACAGCAGCAGGGCGCCTTCCTCGCCCACGGAGGCGAGGCGGGAGAGGTCCGTGTGCTGGTTGAAGAGCGGCGTGTGGTCGATCTTGAAGTCGCCGGTGTGCACCACCGTGCCCAGGGGCGTGTCGATCAGCAACCCGGCAGAGTCCGGGATGGAGTGCGCGACGGAGAAGAACTCCACCGAGAAGGGGCCCACGTCGATCACGTCGCCCGCTTCCACCACGTTGACTTCGGCCTTGTCCAGCAGGCGGTGTTCCTTCAGTTTGACCTGCACCAGGCCCCGCGTAAGCGACATGCAGAAGATGGGGGCGTTGGTCTCACGGAGCAGGAACGGGATCGCGCCAATGTGGTCCTCGTGCCCGTGCGTGAGGAAGATGGCCTTCAGGCGGCCGGCGTTCTCCAGGACGTAGGAGAAGTCCGGGATGATCAGGTCCACGCCGGGGTGCTCGGCGTCCGGGAACATCAAGCCCACGTCCACGGCGATCATCGTGTCGTCGTACTCGTAGACCATCATGTTGCGGCCGATTTCACCCAGGCCGCCCAGGGGAATCACCCGCAGGACGCCGCCGTCCGCCGGGCCCGCGTCCGCTCGGTTGTTGTTGGTCATGGTGCTGCCGCTTCCAGGAGCGCCGGGATCCGCGCAAAGTCTGCCTTCATGACGTCACGAAGGGAGCCGTTCCGCAGGGCCGCGGCGGGGTGGTACATGGGGATCACCCAAAGGTCGCCAGACCTTCTCGGCTGGCCGTGGATGTCGCTGATTCGCTCGCCCGGAAACCACCGCGCCATCGAGAACCGCCCGAGGGTGGCGACGACGCGGGGCTGGGCGAGCGTGAGTTGCTGATCGAGGTAGTCGCCGCACGCGGCGATCTCCACCGGCTCCGGGTCACGGTTGCCGGGCGGGCGGCACTTCACCACGTTGGTGACGTACACGTCCTGCCTTGACCGCCCGATGCCTCCGAGTAGTTCGTCCAGGAACTGCCCGGAGCGGCCCACGAACGGCAGCCCGAGTTCATCCTCGCGCTGGCCGGGGCCTTCGCCCACGAACACCAGGTCTGCCGGCAGCGGGCCGGAGCCAGGGACGGTCTGGGTGCGGGTGCGCGCCAGCGGGCAGCGGGGGCAGTCAGCGATGCCCTCGTAGAGGGGCACGGCGCCTACCGGCACCTCGTAGAGCGGGCGCAGGGCGGGTGGTGCGGCGGCGCGCAGGTCAGCCACGCGGACGACCTCCGGTCGTGGCGCGCGGGGAGCCGCAGGGCGGGTGGGCGCCACGGTACGCATCAGGTCGAGCGTAACACCGCGCCGTCCGGCAGGCAATCATCCGCGCATCGGCTTTATCATTTAATCAGTACGCCGGTGCCCCTAGCGGCGGACCAGCCAGGCGAGTCCGATGCCGACGAAGTACAGCACCACGATCGGCCCGCCCACGAAGGCCTGCGTGACCGGGTCAATGGTGGGCGTAACCACGGCGGCAATGATGAACGCCAGGATGATCGCGTAGCGCCACCAGGCGAGCAGTTTGCGCGCCGTCACCACGCCGAACTTCGCCAGGCCCATCACCAGCAGCGGCGTCTCGAATACCAGCCCCATCACCAGCAGGATGCGGGTCACGAAGTCGATGTAGTTCCCGATCCGCCAGTCCGGCTGGGCGAACTGGTCACCGAACGTGAGGAGGAATTCCAGGGTGAAGGGCAGGACGACGAAGAATCCGAAGGCCAGGCCGCCCAGGAACGAGAGCGTGGCCCCGAACATGATCGGGAAGACCCACTTCTTCTCCTGGTTGGTCAGTGCCGGCGTCACGAAGCGCATGACGTGGTAGACGATGATTGGCATGCCCAGGGTGAGGCCGCCCAGCAGCGCCACGCGGAAGTAGACCGCGATGTTCTCCATGGGCTCGATGAACTGGGGGCGGAAGTCCGGCACCGAGGCCCGGGCGGGGCTCAGCAGGCCCTCGATGATGCGGAAGCCGATGGGCGGGATGAAGAACGGGATCATCCCCAGGATCACGGCAAGGGCCATCCAGGTGACTCGGAAGCGCAGTTCGAGCAGGTGCTCGATCAGCGTCATCTCACCGCCGGACTCCGGCGGAACTTCGGGCTCCTCGGCCTCGTCGACTCGGGGTGGGGTCTCGGTGGTCACGATGTGCCGTTGGTGGACTCGGCGTCGTCGCGCGCTGCGGCGCGCTCGCGCTCCCGTGCTTCCTTGGCCTTGAAGGGGTCGTACGTGGAGGGGTCGCGGCCCTCGTAGTACGAGGCGGGTGGGTCCGCGGGGGTCGCCGGCCTGGCGGCGCTGGCAGGCGCGGGCTTCGCCGCGGGAGTGGAGGGCGTCCCCGGCTTGCCGGCCGTGCCCTCATCCTCGGAGTCGGCGTGCTCGGAGGTGTCCGCAGTCTCGCTGGCGCCGGCCGCTGGCGCCGGGGTAGCAGTCTCGGACTTCAGCGGGGTCTTCGCCTGGCTCGGGCGGACGGGGCCCGTCCGTGCGGCGGCCGTGGTGTCCTTGCGGATGTCCTCCGCGGACTCGCGCGCCTCGATGAGATCGCCCTTCAGGTCAGAGAAGTCGCCCACGGAGCGGATGTCGTCCGTCTCCGCCTTCACTTCCTGCTCGATCTCGTCCACGGCGGCGCGGACGTCCTTCATGACCTCGTTGGAGTAGGCGCGCGCCACGCGATACCAGCGCCCGGCCTGGCGCATGATCTCCGGGAACCGCTGCGGACCGACGACGATCAGCGCGATCACGAAGACCAGGCCCGCCTCTGCTGCGCCGACGCCAAATAGATTCATGTTGCTAAATGATACGCCCCGGTCAGTCCTACGGACTGCCGGGGCGCACTGTTCGCCTGCGCCGGCTCGGTGAGCCGGGAGATTCGGAGGTGTTGGGCTGCGATGCCTCGCTAGTCCTCGATCCCCTGGTCCTTCAGGTAGTCGATGGCGTCCTGGACGGTGCGGATCTTCTCGGCGTCTTCGTCCGAGATCTCCAGGTTGGCGCCATCCTTCGAGAACTCTTCCTCGATGGACATAATGAGTTCCACGAGGTCGAGCGAGTCAGCGTTGAGGTCGTCGACGAAGGAGGCGTTGCTAGTCACCTCGTCCTCTTCGACGCCCAGTTGCTCGACAATCAGACCCCGGACCCGCTCGAAGATCGAAGCCACTGAGTGCGTCCCTCCCTCAATCGCCCGACGTTTCGGAGTCCCCAGGGGACCCGTCCGCTCCATGCTGTCGGGCGGCCTCTAATGCCACTGCCCCGAGCACTCCATTGACGAAGCGCCCGGAAGACTCCGATCCATAGCCCTTGGCGATGTCGACGGCCTCGTTAATGGCCACCCTGAGCGGAGCGCGTCGAGTATCGAAGCGAACTTCGTAGATTGCAAGGCGCAGGACATTTCGGTCCACGGGGGAGAGGTCCTCCAGCGGGAACGTGGGCGCCAGCCGGCGGATGGTCTCGTCGATCTCGTCCCAGTGCTCGCGCACGCCATCGATGAGCGTGGCGGTGAACTCCAGGGCGTCCTTGCTCAGTCCCGCCTCTGCAAACTGGCGGACGCGCACTACCTCGATGGGGTGGCCGGAGACGTCCGCCTCGAAGAGCACGCGGAAGGCAAGGATGCGGGAGCGGCGGCGCGACTGGGCCGGCTTGGATTCGGGCATGAGGGCGGTCCGGTCAGGTGCAGTCCGGGCGGACAGGGGCGAGGGGGAAGGCGACGCGGCCGCTAGGCCATCACCAGCCCGCCATCCACATTGAACACCTGCCCGGTGATGTAGGACGCAGCGTCCGAGGCCAGGAACGCCACCAGCGGCCCGATCTCCTCGGCCTCCGCGTAGCGTCCCATGGGGATGCGGTCGCGGATGACCTCCTTCTGCTCGTCAGAGAGGCCGGATGTCATGTCCGTCTGTACGAAGCCGGGAGCCACCGCGTTCACGGTGATCCCGCGTGAGGCGACCTCCAGGGCAAGGGAGCGACTGAAGCCGATGATGCCGGCCTTGGCCGCGGCGTAGTTGGCCTGTCCGGGGTTGCCGGCCACGCCCACCACCGAGGTGATGTTGACGATGCGTCCCCAGCGCTCCTTGAGCATCGGCCGGAGCGCGGCCTTGCAGGCCAGGAAAGTGCCACGGAGGTTGGTGTCCATGACGTCGTCCCACGCCTGCTCGGAGAGGCGCATGACCAGGTTGTCCGCTGTCATGCCGGCGTTGTTCACCAGGATGTGCAGCGGGCCGAACGCCTGCCGCACGTCCGTCATGACGCGCTCGATGTCCTGGCTGGAGCGCACGTCGCACTGCACGGCGCGCACGTCAGCGTGCCACGTGGTCTGCAGGTCGCGGGCCACCGCGTCCGCCAGGGACTGGTTCTCGCGGTAGGTGATCATCACGGTCGCTCCGGCCCGGGCCAGTTCGGTGGCGATGGCCCGGCCAATGCCGCGCCCGCCGCCGGTCACCAGCGCCGTGCGCCCCACGAGCGACCGAGGGTCCTTCGCGTCCGTCATGGCTGTGCCTCCTCCGCAACCCCGATGTTGCGCACGCCCAGCGAGCGGTCGATGCGGCGCACCAGGCCCGTCAGGACCTTGCCGGGACCGAACTCCACCACCTGCGTGACCCCCTGGCCCTGCATGGTGCGGACGGAGTCCGCCCACAGGACGGGGCTGGTGATCTGCGTGGCGAGTTCGTCCGGAAGCGCGCCGGCGGACGTCAACGGCTGCGTGGTGACGTTGGAGACCACCGGGATGCGCGGATCCGCGAACGCGACCTGCGCGAGCACCTGGCGCATGCCGTCCGCCGCGCTCTGCATGAGCGGCGTGTGGAAGGCGCCGGAGACCGTCAGCGGCACCACCCGCGAGGCGCCGGCGGCGGTCGCCGCCTCCGAGGCTGCCTGCACCGCGGGGGCCGTACCGCCAATGGTGATGTTGCCCGGGGCGTTGATGTTGCAGACGTAGGCGTCGTGGGCGGCGCAGATCTCGCGGAGCGCGTCCGGTTCCACGCCCAGCACCGCGGCCATGGTGCTGGGCTCGCGGTCGCAGGCCTCCTGCATCAGGCGGCCGCGCTCGCGGACGAGGCGCACGCCGTCCTGGAAGGAGACCGCGCCTGCCGCGATCAGGGCGGCGTACTCGCCCAGCGAGTGGCCGGCCACGAAGGCAGGGCGTTCCGTGATGGCGCCAGAGGCCAGCGCCGCCGCCAGCGCGGCGATCGAGTGCGTCACGATCGCCGGCTGGGTGTTCACCGTGCGGGTGAGTTCGTCATCCGGCCCCTCGAAGCAGATGCGCGAGATCGGGACGCCCAGCGCGGCGTCCGCGGCCTCGAAGACCGCGCGGGCCGCCGGGTGGGCGTCCGCCAGGTCCTTGCCCATGCCCACGGCCTGGGCGCCCTGGCCCGGGAAGAGCCAGGCCGTCCCGTTCGAGGGCGGCAGTGTGTGGAGTTGAGCGAGGTCAGTCATGCGGTCGTGGGACGTCTGGCGCCTACGCCTCGTCCTCGATCGGCCGGCCCTTGCGGTCGCGGGTGCCGCCGGCGGTGTGGTTCACCTTCATGCCGCCGGTCGCGGGGTCTCGCACCAGGTTCGGCACGGCCACGCCGTGGTGGCTGCGACGCGAGTTCCGCTTCGCCTTGGGGGTCCTACGCTTCGGGAGCGCCATCGCTGTTCTCCTGGTCCCTGAGTTGCTCCGCCAGCGAGGCGAGGGCACTCCACCGGTCACTACCGGCCGCAGTATCGCAGCCGCAGGTCGCTTCGTTCAGGTCCTGCCCGCAGACGGGGCAGAGGCCTCGGCAGCCCGGGCGACAGATCGCCTGGATGGGCAGGGCCGACTCCTCATATTGACGGACGGCCTCGCTGAGGTCGAGATGCCAGGTGCCGTCCACCAGAAACTCGTCCGGGCCGGCTTGGATGCGCGCGCCCGTGGTGGCGTCCCGCGCGATGACGTATTCCTCGTCGAACTCCAGGTGCACCGGGGCCTGGAACGCCTTCAGGCAGCGTGCGCACTCCAGCGTCACGGGCTGTAGGTCCAGCGAGGCGGAGACCAGCACTCCCCGCTCCGAGCGGATCAGGCGGACGTCGCCCGTGATGCTCTGCTCGAAGCCGACTTCGGGCACGGCAACGGGTTCACGCGTCGCGCGGTACCGGCGGGCGTGTCCAATGGGTTCCTGGGCAAGCGTGGCGACGTTGATGAGCACTGGGCACCGCCCCCCGGTGGGCTTCCTCCATCGTACCGCGCCTCCCGCGTCTCGCGAGGGGACCCGACATCCCGCGGGCGCTCGATGCGGGGAGTGCAGGTCTATCCTCGAAGGCGATGGAAGTGCAGGGACGGGCGAGGGGCGGACGGGACGCCGGGACGCGCGTGGCGCTCTACGCGTACGTGCGGGTCGTCCCTGGGCTGGAGCCGTCCCTGGACGAGACGATCCAGCGCACGGCCGTGCGAGCATGCGCCCGCGGCGAGGGGCTGGGCGCGCCCGAGATCTTCGAGGAGGGCGCGCCGGAAGGCCGGAGCGCCTTCGGCCACCTCGCGCGACAGGTGGAGCAGGACGCCGCCGCCGGCGATGGCGTTGCGGTGGTGGTCGCCACGCTTGCGGTGCTGGGCGACTCCGCGCTGGAGCGGACGCGGCGCGCGCTGCTGCTGGAGTTCCTGGGGGCACGGCTGGTGCTGGCGGACGGCCTGGCGCCGGAGGATGCGCTGCTGGCGGACTGGCAGGGCAGGCCCGAGGCGGAGCGGCGTCGAGACCGCGCCCGCGAGGCGATGCGCAGCCGCGCCCTGCGCGGCCTGGTGCTGGGGCGCCCGCCCTTTGGCTACGAGGTGCAAGACCGAGTGCTGGCGCCCCATCCGCGCGAGTCCCAGGTGGTCAAGCGCATGTTCCGCGAGTACCTGGAGGAGGGCGAAGGCCTGCGGCGCATTGCCGCCGGCCTGAACCGCGACGGCATCCGCACCCACCTGGGGCGCCCCTGGACGCCGGGCTCCGTGCGCACCGTGCTCCGCAACCCCACGTACACGGGCCTGTACCGGCGCCTGGGGGTGGCGGTCCCGGCCGCGCATCCCGCACTGGTGGACCGCGCCACCTTCCACGCGGTGCAGCGCCGGATGTCCGCCCGGCGCACGTCCCGGCTGGAGCAGGAGCGCCACGAGTACCTGCTGGCTGGCCTGCTGCGCTGTGGGCGCTGTGGCAACCCCATGATCGGCGAGCGGCGATCCACGGACGCCGGGACGGCGATCTCCTACCGCTGCGAGGCGGCGACGGCGCAGGGGCGCTGCCGCGCCCGCGGCCAGCGCGAGGAGGTGCTGCTGGAAGCCATCCGGGAGGACCTCGCCTCGGCGTCGCGCCAGCACCCCGTGGCCGCACGGCCGGGTGCGACCCCGGACGGCCGCCTGCGGCGGCGTCGGCTGGAGCGCCGGCTGACCGAGGCGGTGGAGCGCTGGACGGCGGGCGAGTGGCGCTACGCGGAATTGGTGCGCCGCGTTGGCTCGCTGGTGCGCGACCTGCAGGCCGAGGAGGAGCCTGCCGTGGACATCTCCCCCGCCGCGGAGGAGTCGCGCCGCCAACTCGTGCGCGAGTGGGACGCACTCGAGTTCGCGGAGCGCCGCACGCTGCTCCGCGCCGCCGTGGCGGAGGTCGTGGTCACCGGCCAGGACGTCCGTATCGCGCTCCGCCGGTAGGGCTACTCCGTGAAGCCCTGGAACCATTCCCGGATCTCCAGCGCGGTCTCGTTGTCCGGGTACCGAGCGTCGGGGTGCGGGTTCTGCGGGGCTCGTCCGTTGAAGATGAACGTGCGCGGGCCCGACTCGTCCTCAATGGTCCACTGCGTGTAGGTGTCCAGCCAGTCGTACATCTGCCGTAGCGAGTCCTCGGCGAAGTAGATGCGCGACGGTTCCGAGGCGTCCCTGCAGGTGCGGTGGGCCATCCCGTACCACTGCACCTCCATGGCGGTGCACACCTCCGCGCCCGGGTCCCCCCACGCGACGGCGAGCGCGAAGGAGGCTCCGGAGGTCCCCGCGTGTGCCTCGATGGCGAGGAACGACCCGTACTCCAGGGCCGCGCGCTCGCTGCCCGGCCCCGTGCCGTCCTCGCGGCCACGCACAGCGACGCGTTCCTCCCACGCGGCGTCCGGGTCGCGCACGGCGCTGATGCGGTAGTTCAGCAGGTGCTCCAGCATCCCGGACTGCCCCACGCCGGTCTGGGCGAGGTCGAAGGCCGTCGGTGGCTCGCCGCAGCCGGCGATGGCGCCCCGTCCGTCCTCGGACATCTGGAGGTCCAGGCACTCGATGCTCTCGCCTCCCTGCCACGTGAACGCTACCGGGCCGATGTCCACCGCTGGAGCGGCCTCCACCCGGTAGCGGGCCGCCTCGGCGTCCGTGCGCAGGACGTAGTCGCCCCCGGCGGCGCGCAGCGTGAGGCGGTAACCCGGTACGGGCGAGACGGAGAGCGGGCAGCCGCCGGGGAACGACAGGTCGAAGCAGCCGTCGCGCCAGTCGTGCCGCTCCCAGGTCACGACCTCCAGTGGGCTCGTCTGAAGGCGCTGGCGGAGCGCCATCTCGACCGTCTGCAGGTGGTCCGGCATGTCCGAGGCGTCGCCGAACGCGATGGCCCCCGGGAGGACGCCCTGCGGACGCTCTGACACCTCGGTGGCCGTGGGCGTCGGTGTGGGGGTGGCGGCGGGACTGCCCTGCTCGGCGCGACCGCCGTCCAGGGCGACCCAGAGCGCCAGCGTCACCAGGGCCACGGCGGCCAGGCCGCCCGCGGCCGCCAGCGGCGCGCCGGTGAGCGCCCGGAGCCAGCGCGAGCGGCGGGAGGGCGCCTCCTGCCGGTACCACTCCGCGATCTCCTCGCGGCGCTCCAGGCCCAGCCGGCCCAGGAGTTCGGAGACGTGGTACTTCGCGCCGTCCAGCGTGATGCCCAGCGCACCCGCGATCTCCGGGTTCGTGCGCCCGGCGGCCACCAGCCGCGCGACCTCCAACTGGCGGTCGGTCACTTCCTCGATGCGGGTGCGCAGGCGTTCCGTGGTCATGGCCGGGGTCCTCGTTCGGGCGCGTACTTCGGGAGCAAGATCGGGTGGAGCGTGCCGGAAGGCACTACCCGACCGAACGTCATGGGCGCGCTCCTGGGACGCTGCCGGCCACGTGCTCGTTCCCGGCCGCCCCGTGCGTGGGAGGGGCTATCCTGTAGGTGTCAGGGAGCCAGACGGTCGCCGGTCCTTCCCTCACGAGGGTTGGACGGGAGGAACGTCCGGACTCCACCGGGCAGGGTGCCGGTTAACAGCCGGGCGGCGTGAGCCGACGGAAAGTGCAACAGAAACATACCGCCGGGCCGCCTTCGGGCGGTGCGGCAAGGGTGAAATGGTGCGGTAAGAGCGCACCGGCGTCGTGGCAACACGGCGGCCGTGCAAACCCCACCCGGAGCAAGGTCAAATAGGGGGACATACGGGACGCCCGGCCCTGTCCCCGGGTAGGCCGCTGGAGGCCGTGGGTAACCGCGGTCCTAGATGGATGGCCGTCGCCGCGCCTCGGTGGGCTCGAGGTGCGGTACAGAATCCGGCGTATCGGCTCCCTGGTTGCCCTACGACGAGGCCCCCGCGAGGGGGCCTCGGCCATTCTCGCTCTCGGGCCCCGCGCGGCTAGTCGCGCTCCATCACCACCTGGCCGCGCTGGATGACGCGGACGATCTCCGCCACCACCGCCGTGCCCTTCATCTCCGGGTCCTGGTTGCGCTCGAACTCCGCGGAGTTGGACCACACCCGTTGCTTCACGTCCGGGTCGTCCACGCGGCGCGCCTCCACGTGGATCTGGAAGCCCAGCCGGGTCTTGCTGTTGCGGTAGAGCATGGACGCCCGCGGGTTCTCCTGGATGCGGGACAGGAAGCCGCGCTCCGGCGTGCGCATCCAGATGGCCAGTTCGCGCTCGCTGAACGCCTGTGTGGTCCCGAAGAACGACAGCACCGGCTGCCCGTCCGCTCCCACGCTCGCCCAGACGATGGGGAAGCCGTCCGTGAAGGCGCTGTTGATCGCCTCCTGCATCTCGTCCGTCAGCGCAACCGCCATCCTGGCTCCATTCTGCAATCCCGGGGTGCCCGTGCGGGCGCTGGAGATTCTACAGCGCCAGGGGAAGCACCTCCGGCGCCCTGACGGCAGGACCCCGCGCGCCTAGGATCGCCACATGACGGACTCTCCTGCTTCAAGCGACACCCCTCGAGGCGACTGGCGCGACGGCCTGCCCGAGACGGTCGACCGCGCCGGGCTGCCGGCGGTGCGCGAGGTGCGGTTCGACTCGCGCCAGGTGGAGGCGGGCGACCTCTTCGTCTGCGCGCGCGGGGAGCGGAACGACGGGCACGACTTTGCCGCGCAGGCGGTGGCCGCCGGCGCGGTGGCGCTGGTGTGCCAGGAAGGCCGCGGCGCTGACCTCGCGGCCCTCGGCGTACCGGTGGTGGAGGTCCCCAACCCCCGCGCCACGCTGGCGAGCGTGAGCGCGGCACACGAGGGCTACCCGGCGCGGCGGCTCACGGTGATCGGGGTTACGGGGACGGACGGGAAGTCCACCACCTGCTTCTTCATCCACGCCGCGCTCACGGCATGCGGCGTGACGGCCGGGCTCCTCACCACCATCGAGTCCCGCATCGGCGACCGCGTGGTGGCGAACCCCACGCGCCTCACCAGCCAGGAGGCGCCGCACATCCAGAAGATGCTGGCGGAGATGGCGGAGGCGGGCTGCACCCACGCCGTGGTGGAGGCCACCTCGATCGGCCTGGACCTACACCGACTGGACGAGTGCGAGTTCGCGGCGGCGGTGATGACCAACCTCTCCGGGGACCACCTGGACTACCACGGGGACTTCGCGGCCTACCGCACCGCCAAGTCTCGCCTGTTCGAGATGCTGCCCAAGACCGCCCACGGCAAGCGCCCGGCCATCGCCGTGCTGAACCGGGACGACCCCAACTGGGAGTACTTCGCCCGCCGGACGAGGGCGCGCGTGGCCACCTACGCCCTGGACGACCGCGAGGCGGACGTGGTGGCGGACGACGTGATGCTCTGGCCGGACGGCTCCACCTTCACCGTCACGGCGGACGAGGACACCGTGGAGGCCTCCGTGCGCCTGCCCGGCCGCTTCAACGTGGCGAACGCCACCGCCGCCATCACCGTCGCCGCGGCGCTGCGGCTGGACATCTACGGCGCGACCTCGGGCGTGGCGTCCTGCGAGGGCGTCCCGGGGCGCATGCAGCGCATCGACGGGGCGCCGTTCACGGTGATCGTGGACTACGCGCACACGGGCGACGCCCTGCGCCAGGTGGCGGAGACCCTGCGCCCGGTGGTGGACGGCCGCCTGATCGCGGTCTTCGGTGCTGCCGGGGAGCGCGCCGTGGAGCGGCGCACCGGCCTGGGCCAGGCCGCGGCGGAGGGCGTGGACTACGCCATCCTCACGGACGAGGACCCGCGCTCCGAGCCCTCCGAGGCGATCATCGACGACATCGCGCAGGCGATGGCGGCGGCCGGCGCCGCGGAGGGCGAGCGCTTCGAGCGCCTCCCGGACCGTCGGGCTGCCATCGACCGCGCGCTGGCCCTCGCGACGCCGGGGGACCTGGTGCTGATCGCCGGCAAGGGGCACGAGACGACCATCGAGTACGCGGACGGCCCGCGCCCGTGGGACGACCGCGTGGTGGCGCGGGAGTTGGTCGTAGAGCGCTTCGGCGGGGAGTAGACGCCGCCCCGGCGTCAGGCTGTGACGATGTCGCGGATGGTCTTCACGCGCAGGTAGAACAGCACGGAGATCGCGGAGACCAGCGCGCCCATGATCACCAGCGCAGTCGGCGCGCTCAGCACGTCCGCGAGCGTGCCGGAGAAGAGCGAGCCGGCCGGCAGGAGCCCCTGGTTCAGCATCCAGATGCCCATCACGCGGCCTCGGTACTCGTCAGGAATGCTCAACTGCAGAATGGTCTGGTTCGTGGTCATGTAGGCCATCTGCGCGCCGCCCACCACCACCAGCACCGCCAGCGCCACCCACAGGTTGGGGGCAAACGCCAGCGCGATCAGCGACAGGCCGAGCGCGAAGATCGCGCCCAGCAGTAACACGCCCTTGCGCTCGATGTTTGCCAGCGAAGCGAGCACCAGCGTGGCTGCCACCGCACCCAGCCCCGGCGCCGCCATCATCAGGCCGAAGGTGGTGGCGTCTCCGCCCATGTCCACCTCGTTGAACTGGGGCAGGATGGAGATGTAGGGGAGCGCGATCACCACGGGCACGAAGGCCAGGATCATCTGCGTGCGGATCGTGGCGTGGCGCCAGACGTATCGAGCGCCCTCGCCCAGGTTCGCGCGCACGCTGCCCGTGGCGCGGGCCACGCTGCGGGAGGCGGGTAGCGCCAGTTGCGCCACGGTGATCGCCACGCCGGCGTAGGCCACGGTCTGGAGCAAGAAGTTCTCCCCGGGGCCGATGGTGGCGATCATCAGGCCGGCCAGCGCGGGCCCGGCGATACGCGTGATGTTGAACCCCGCGGAGTTCAACGCCATGGCGTTCATCATGTCCTCGCGCGGGACCACGGTGGGCACCACGGACTGGCGCACGGGCATGTTGAGCGCCCAGGACACGCCGCTCAACAGCCCGAACAGGACCAGGTGCCAGACCTCCACCCAGCCGCCGATGATCACGATCGCGAATGCCAGCGTGAGCAGCATTTGCGCGATCTGGGTCAGGAACATCAGCCGCTTCTTGTCGTAGCGGTCCGCCATCACCCCGCCCACGGGGCCCAGGAACAGCAGCGGCAGCGAGCGGGAGCCGCTGGCCAGGCCCACGACGAACGAGGACCCGGACAACGCGAACGCCAGGTGGTTGATGGTGACCTGCTGCAGCCAGAGGCCGCTGGAGGAGAACAGCGTCCCGATCCACAGCAGCCGGTAGTTGCGGTGCCGCAGGGACCGGAAGGTGGAGATGCCGTGCTGGCTCTCGGCGCGCGCGGTGGCGCCCACGGTCTCGTCCGCGACAGGGAGGCGGGCAGGACTCGCGGGGGTGGAGGCGGCCTCAAGGGTCGTCGGTTGATCGTCGTCGCGGTCGATGGCCTGGGCCACCGTGCTGCCTTCCACGGACCAGTCCGCCTGCGCCGCCATCGGGAGAGAACGGGAACGCTACGCCCGGCGAAATCTACCGTCAACGTGAGGGTATGAGTGGTGGCTGCCGGCGCCCGGCGTTCCTGGGACCGGGCGGCGCTAGACTCCTGCGAAGGGCCGGAACGGCCGGCCGCCGGCAGCGCGGGAGGCACGATGACAGTCGACCAGGAGACCTACGAGGCGCTGGCGCGCGAGGACCAGGCGCACCTGCTGCACCCCCAGTACTACGCCCCGGACCACACTCAGCCCGTCATCTTCGAGTCAGGCCAGGGCGTGTGGCTGACCGACATCCGCGGGAAGCGCTACATCGACGGCCTGTCCTCGCTGTGGAACGTGGCGGTGGGCCACGGCCGCGGGGAACTGGCAGACGTGGCCGCCGACCAGATCCGCAAGGTGGCGTTCACCAACAACTACGTCGGCTTCTCCAACGTCCCGGCCATCCGCCTGGCTTCCAAGGTGGTGGACCTGGCCTACGACAACATGGCCGGCGTCTTTTTCACCAATTCCGGGTCAGAGTCCAACGAGGGCGCCCTCAAGACGGCGCGCTTCTACTGGAACCTCCAGGGCCGGCCCAACAAGGTGAAACTCATCGCCCGCGAGCGCTCCTACCACGGCGGCACGCTCGCCACGTCCTCCATGACCGGGCTGCCTCCCTTCTGGAAATACTTCGGCCCGTTGGTGCCGGAGATCGTGCACACGCGCCGGCCGGAGAACCTGGAGTGCGACTGCGAGCCCAACACGGACGCGGAGTGCGCCCACTGGATCGAGGACGCCATCCTCCGGGAGGGGCCGGACACGGTGGCGGCCATCATCTGCGAGCCAGTGAAGGGGGCCGGCGGCGTCTGGACGCCGGCGGACGGCTACTTCCAGCGCGTCCGCGAGATCTGCGACAAGTACGAGGTGCTGCTGATCGCGGACGAGGTCATCACCGGCTTCGGCCGCACCGGCCACTGGTTCGCGCTGGAGCGCTGGGGCGTGCAGCCGGACATCCTCTCCATCGCCAAGGCGATCACCTCCGGGTACATCCCCATGGGGGCCTTCGTGGTCTCGCAGGCGATCTTTGACGCGCTCAAGGAGACGCCGCCGGACGCGCGATTCATGCACGCCTACACCAATAGCGCCCACCCGACGGCCGCTGCGGTGGCGCTCCGCAACCTCCAGATCATGGAGGACGAACACCTGGTCGCGAACGCGCAGACCATGGGCGACCGCCTAGGCGAGGGCCTGCACGCCGCACTGGACGGCCACCCGCACGTCACCAACCTGCGCCACCTGGGCCTCATGGCCGGCTTCACGCTCTCCGAGGACGCCGCGAAGGGCCAGCCGTACGACGCGGCCCGAGGCATGGGACTCGCGGTCCAGAAGCACATGCGCGAGGAGGGCAGTCTCATCACCCGCATCGTCGGCGACAACGTGCTGTTCGCCCCGCCGCTGGTCATCAACGCCTCCGAGGTGGACCAGATGGTGGAGGCGACCACCGCCGCCGTACGCGCTGTCACCGGCGTGTAGCCGGGGCACCCGCACGGGCCGCCGGGGGTGGGAATGACAAGACGTAATAAAAATGATCAGCGTGGTGAGCGAGTGATTGACAACCCTTGACGGCTTTCGTAGCCTGAGCAGCAGGAAAGGGGGTGATGCTCGTGGCTGATGCCAGTCATAGTCACACGTCGAAGGGGTCGGGCATCTTCGAGGAGGTGGCCGAAACCTAGCCCCCGACAAGAGTGACTAAACGAGAGAGGGCGTCGCGTTGGCGGCGCCCTCTCTGTTTGTGTGCGGGGTTGTGTGCAGGCCTGTGTACCGGACGCCTCGTGGACGTGGCACCCTGCACGCATGACGTTCGACCTCGACCGTTACGGGACGCTCCGCCGCAGCCGCGTGGTGGGGGCCGAGGTGGTCCACGTGGAGACCACCGGCTCCACCATGGACGACGCCCGCGCCGGCGCCGAGGTGGGGTGGCCCCCGGGCACCGCATACCTCGCGGACGCTCAGGCGGCCGGGCGCGGCCGCATGGGCCGTTCCTGGGTCTCCGAGCCGGGTGCCGGCCTGTGGGTGACGTACCACCTCCGACAGAGCGAGGGCGCTCCGCTGCTCTCCCTGGCCGGTGGCCTCGCGGTGGCTGAGGCGCTCGAGGAGACGTCCGCGCTGCGCTGCGACCTGAAATGGCCGAACGACGTGCAGCACGGTGGCCGCAAGGTGGCGGGCGTGCTGGCAGAAGCGCGCCCGGGCCCGGAGGGCGCCACGGACGTGTTCCTGGGCATTGGTGTGAACCTGCGCACACCCTCCGGACTTCCCCCGGAGGTGGCGACGCTGGCCACGAGCGTGGAGCAGGAGGGGCGGCCCGCGCCCGCGCGCGAGGTTTTGCTGGTGGCGCTGTCCGGTGCGCTGGAGCGTCGTGCGGAGCAGGCCGCAGCCGACCCCGCGGCATTGGTGCGCGACTGGCGCTCGCGGTTGAACACGCTGGGCCAGCGCGTCCGGCTGGCGCTCCCGGACGGCAACGCGGTGGACGGGCTGGCCGTGGACGTGGCCGAGGACGGCGCGCTGGTGGTGGAGGTGGGCGGCGAGCGCCGCACGTTCTCCGCCGGCGACGTCACCACCACGCGGCCGGTTGTGCGGTCGGTTGATCCTGACCGCGCCGCTCCGTAGCCTGCTCAGCACGATGGAACGGAACTCGCACGCGGCGCAGGCTCATCTGCACGGGCATGGTCATCACCATGTCGCGCCGTCGCGTGCGCTCATGCTCGCCTAGCCCGTTCCACCTCGGATCACCCGGCACCAGCAAGCACGACCGCCGCGACGGCGCCCCCCGTGGGGCTGATCGCGGCGTGCCGGCATCTTCGGCGTCCACCGCGCAGGCCCCTCGGACCGCCGTCCGGCGTAACCGCGAAGGGACGTATGATGCCAGCCAGCCCGACTGCCGAACCCTCGGCGCCCGATTCCACCCCGCTCCAGGAGGACGTCATGCCGGACCGCGGTCTGCGAAGCCACGGGATGCGTGACCTGGGCCCGGCGGACATGGCCGCCTTCCGCGGCGTGGAGCGCGCCTTCCTGGACGCGACCGCCGCCCGAGGCTTCCGCGAGGTCCGCACCCCGGCCATTGAGCCACTGCACCTCTACAGCGCCTCTGGCACCCTGTCGCCGCAGGCCCTTGACCGCGTCTACTCCTTCCTGGACTGGGACGGCTGGAGCGGCGAGCGCGTGGTGCTGCGCCCGGACACCACCGTGGCCGTGGCTCGCTGGTACGGCGACCTCCGTGACCCTGGCGAGGAGCGCGTCTCCTACGTGCAGCCGGTGTTCCGCTTCGCCGCCGAGGGCGACCGCGAGGTCTGGCAGTGCGGCGTGGAACTCTTCGGTGCGCCCTCGGACGCTGCGGACGCGGAGTTGCTGACGCTGGCGCGCGAGTTCCTGGCATCGGTCGGGCTGGCGGACGTCACCTGCGAACTGGCGCACGCGGGCCTGGCGCGGGCGGCATTCGCCGCGGCCGGGCTCAGCGTGCAGGAGCAACTGGCAGCCTACGGCCGGATGCTGGAGGGCGACCCCGGCGTGACGGCGGAACTGGCGGCCAGCCACCCGGAAGCCGCCGCTGCCGTGCGGCTGCTCGCAGAGATCGATGGCTCCTCCGTGGGCTACATCGCGAACCTGCGCGCGGCCATGCCCGCCGTGATCGGGGACGTGGAGCCGGCGCTGCAGGACCTGGAGCGCGCCGCGCGCGCGCTGGACGCGGCAGGCGTGGACTACCGCGTGCTGGCCGGCACTGCCCGCAACTTCGAGTACTACACCGGCATCACCTTCCGCTTCCTCTCGGAGGGGCGGACGGTGCTCGTGGGCGGCCGCTACGACCGCCTCTCCGAGACGCTGGGCGGCCCGTCCGCGCCCGGCTGCGGCTGGGCCGCAAACGTCCTCACGCTCATCGACTCCGCACCGACTGACGGGGCCGCCTCGTGAGCCCCGAGAGCGTTGTGGACGCCCGCCCGGTGCGGGTGGCGCTGCCGCGGGGTGACCTGCGGAGCCCCGTGGACGCGCACCTGCGCACCGTGGACTTCGAGGTGGACGGCTACGGCTCCGGAGCCCGCACCTACCGCTTCGAGGTCGAACGCCGGCCGGGCATCGCCGTGCGTGTCTTCTCCGACCAGGACATCCCGATCCAGGTGGCGCTGGGCCACTACGACCTGGGCATTGCCAGCCGCACCTGGATCGATGAGCTACTGGTGAAGCACCGCCTGGACTCGGTAGTCCCGCTCCGCCAGATCGATGTCGCGGGCGAAGACCTGGTGGCGGCGGGCGCGCCCGGCAGCACGCTCGCGGAGGTCGCGGCGGCCGGCACGGTGCGCGTGGCCACGGAGTACCCCAACCTGGCGCAGCACTACCTGGCCCACGCCCGCGTGCCTGACTACCGGCTCTTCGAGGTCTGGGCGCAGGCGGAGGCCTGGCCGCCGCAGGACGCCGAGATGGCCGTGGCGCCTCGACGCGCCGTGGAGAAGGAAGGCCTGGCGGTCTACGGCGAGGTCCACCGAGGCGGCGTCTGGCTGATCGCCAACCGCGAGTCGCTCGCGGGTCGGGACCTCTCCGCCGCGCTGGAGCCGTTGCTGCGCATCCCGCGGGCCTCGGAGTCCGGCGGGCTCGTGGTGCCGCAGCCGCTGGCCGCTACGGTGCGGCGCGCGGCCGCTCCGCGGCCGGAGCGGGAGGTGTTCCGCATGGCGGTGCCGGACGGCCACGCCCAGCGGCACACCGTGGCGGCGCTGGCGGACGCCGGCATCGCGTTCCCCGGCTACGCGGAGGACTCGGCGCAGCGGTACCCGGAGTCCGGGATGCCGGACGTGCAGGTCAAGGTGATGCGCCCGCAGGACATGCCGCGCGCCGTCGCGCTGGGCCAGGTGGACCTGGCGCTCACGGGGCGAGACTGGCTGCGCGCGTTCCTGGCCACGTTCCCAGCGGCCCCGGTGGTGGAGTTGTGCGACCTGAAGCGCTCCAAGTACCGCCTGGGGGCGGTGGTCAGCGAGGACCTGCCCGCGGAGACCATCCAGGACGCCATCGCCTACTGGCGGCGGGACGACCCCGAGCGGCCGATCCGCGTGGCCTCCGAGTACGTGTCACTCGCGGACGAGTACGCCCGCTCCCGGCACCTGGGCAAGTACCGGGTGATCCCGATCTCCGGCGCCTCCGAAGGCTTCGTGCCGGAGGATGCGGAGATCCTGATCGAAGGCACGGAGACCGGCACCACGCTGCGGGCGAACCGGCTGACTATGATTGACGTGATCATGGAGTCCACCAACTGCGCCATCGGCGCGGCCACACGGCCGGCGGGGCGGCGAGGCGAACTGCGGGACGACTTCGTCGCGCGCATGGCCGGCGCCGCCGCGGTGGCCGGGTAGCGCGGCCGGGGCGGGGACGGCGCTCGACATGCCATCGCTCGGATCGCACCTCGCGCGGGCGCGGATCGTCGCGGACCGCCTCGACCTCCCGGAGATCGAGGCGGACCGGGGGGCGTTCTACCTGGGGGCGACGGCGCCGGACATCCGGGTGATCACGCGACTGGACCGGGAGGTCACGCACTTCTTCCGGCTGGGCGACCTGGACGACCAGGACTCGGTGGAGCGTATGTTCCGCGAGAACCCGGGACTGGCCACGCCAGGCGGCCTGGACGCGGCCACCACGGCGTTCATCGCGGGATACCTGACGCACCTGGTGCTGGACGAGACGTTCATCGGCGAGATCTACCGGCCGCACTTCGGGGCGCTCTCGGAGATCGACGGTGACCCGCGGGCCAACGTGCTGGACCGGGCGCTGCAGTACGAACTGGACCGACGTGACCGCGAGGACACGCCGGTCATGGAGGAGATCCGCGCCGCCATCGCCCGGACGGCGCCGGTGCAGGGCATCCCGTTCATCGAGGACCAGCACCTGGTGGAGTGGGCGATCGTCTCGGAGGACGTGGCGGCGCAGCCGGCGGACTACAGCCGGTTTCGGCGCATGATGATGAGACACCTGCAGATGGCCGGGTACGACGAGGCGACGATCGAGCGAGAGTGCGAGGCGCCGCTGGACCTGGTCCGACAGGCCTTCGAGATCGTCCCGGAGGAGCGCATCGCGCGCTTCTGGCAGGACGCCGGCGAACGAATGACCGAACGCGTGAGGGGCTACCTCAGATGACCACCACCCCAACCTCCCCCGCCACGGGGCGCAGCCTTCGCATCGTGGAGGACATCGCCCAGGCGCGGGAGACCGTGCTGAAACGCGAACCGGTCTCGGAGCCGGCGCTGCCGCCCGCCGTCCAGGAGTCCATCAACGAACTCTGGGGCGAGCCGGTCACGCCGGCCGAGCACGTCCGCCGCATCATCGAGGCCGTCCGCACGGAGGGCGACGCCGCCGTGCGGCGCTTCACGGAGCGGTTCGACGGCTCCTCCTACACCTCCATCGAGGTGGGGCCGGAGGAGATCGCCGCGGCTTTCGAGGAGGTCACGCAGGAACAGCACGACGCCATCGCCTTCGCGGTGCAGCGGGTCCAGCGCTACCACAAGATGCAGATGGAGCACGCCCCCACCTCCTTCGTCTCGCGCGGGACGGGGATGATGGTGCGGCCCATCCAGCGCGCGGGCGTCTACATGACCGGCGCGGAGGCGGCGCTGCCATCCTCCGTGGTGCACACGGCGGTGCCCGGCAAGGTCGCCGGCGTGGACCACATCATCGGCGTGACCTCCGCGCGCGCGGACGGCAGCGTGAACCCGCTGAAGTTGGTGGCGGCGCGGCTGTCCGGCATCGAGCGGATCTTCCGCGCCTCGGGTGCCCAGGCGATCGCCGCGCTGGCCTACGGCACGGAGACCATCCCGCGCGTGGACAAGATCTTCGGGCCGGGCGGGGTCTTCGTGACCATCGCCAAGCAGCAGTTGTTCGGCCGCGTGGGCATCGATGCCCTGTACGGGCCCACGGAGACGCTGGTGCTGGCGGACGACAGCGCGGCGCCGGACCTGGCGGCCGCGGACCTGCTGGCCCAGGCGGAGCACGACGTGCTGGCCACGCCGGTGCTGATCACGCTCTCCCGCGCGCAGGCGGAGGCGATCGCGGACCAGGTGGAGGAGCAGTTGCCGCTGCTGGAGCGCCAGGCGATTGCGCGGGCAGCCATCGAGCGCGGCGGCGCCGTGGTGGCGGCGGACATGGACCAGGCGCTGGAACTGGCCAACGAGTTCGCGCCGGAGCACCTGTGCCTGCTGGTCGCGGAGCCGGAGTCCCTGCTGCCGCGCGTGCGCTCGGCGGGCGGGGTGTTCGTGGGCGAGTCCTCGCCGGAGGTGCTGGGCGACTACACCGCCGGCCCCAGCCACGTCATGCCCACCGGTGGCTCGGCGCGCTTCGCCTCGCCACTATCGGTACTCGACTTCCTGAGGGTGATGTCCGTGGTGCAACTGTCCGAGGACGACGTGCAGCGGCTGGGGCCGTACGCGGCCAGCCTGGCGCGCGCGGAGGGCCTGACCGCACACGCGAGCAGCATCGAGCGACGGCTGGAGGGGCGCTGACCGTGGGCACGTTTGACCCGAAGGCGGCTCTGCGCCGCTCGCTGCAGTCGTTGCCGGAGTACGCCGCGCTGGAGGACCCCGCGGAGGTGGCCGCGCGCTATGGCCTGGACCTGGCGGACGTGGTCAAGGTAGACGGGAACGAGAACCCGTTCGGCCCCTCCCCGAAGGCGCTGGAGGCCCTCCGCGGCGTCCAGTACGACCCGCACCTCTACGGCGACGCCGACCAGAAGGCGCTGCGCGCCGCGCTGGGACGCCACCTCGGCGTGCCGCCGGAGGCAATCGTGGCGGGCGCGGGCTCGGACGAACTGATCGAGTTGCTCTTCCGCCTGTTCATGGAGGAGGGCGACCGCATCGTCACGGCCTCGCCGACGTTCGGGATGTACGCCTTCAACGCGCAGGTCGCCGGCGCGGAGGTGGTGGACGTCCCGCTGCTGGAGAACTGGGCCTTCGACACGGAGGGTCTGGTGGACGCTGCGCTGCAGGCGAAGGCCACCTTCATCCCCACGCCCAACAACCCCACCGGCAACACCCTGCCTGTCTCCGTGGTGGACCGCCTGCTGGAGACCGGCAACATGCTGGTGGTGGACGAGGCCTACATCGAGTTCTCGCACGAGCCCTCGCTGGCGAAGCGGGCGGGAGAGACGCCGGGCCTGGTGGTGCTGCGCACGTTCTCCAAGTGGGGCGGGCTGGCGGGGATGCGCATCGGCTACGCCGTGCTGCACCCGGACACTGCGGCCATGCTGATGCAGGCCAAGGACCCGTACAACATCAACGTCGCCGCGGAGGCTGCAGCGTTGGCGTCGCTGGAGGACGTGGCGGTCCTGGACGAGCGCGCCTGCATCCTGAGTGGCGAGCGCGACCGCATGGCGGCGGCGTTCGCGGACCTCGGATGGGTGCGCCCATACCCCAGCGAGGCGGTCTTCCTGCTGATGCGGCTGGACGGCCGTACGGGCGTCCAGGTGCGCGACGGGCTGCGGAAGCGAGGCATCTTCCCCCGCTACATCAACCATCCTCGCCTGCAGGACCACATCCGCATCTCGATTGCACTGCCGGAGCAGAACGATCGCATCCTGGAGGCGTTCCGGGAGATCGGCGAGGAGACCGCCAATGCCTGACCTGATCCAGCGCGAACGTCGCGCGACGGTGGAGCGCAACACTGCGGAGACGCAGGTGCGCGTCAGCCTGGACGTGGACGGCACGGGCGTCGCCCGCGTCTCCACGGGCCTGGGCTTCTACGACCACATGCTTACGGCCTTCGCCCGCCACGGCCGCTTCGACCTGGACGTGCAGGCGACCGGCGACTTGCACATCGACGCCCACCACACCATGGAGGACGTGGCACTGGTGGTCGGCCAGGCCTTCGACGAGGCGCTCGCGGGTCGCGAGGGCATTGTGCGGATGGGCGACGCCCTGGTGCCCCTAGACGAGGCGCTCGTGCAGGCCGTGATCGACATCTCCGGGCGGCCGTTCGCGGCCACGTCGCTGGAGTTCCTGGGGGAGCGCATCGGAGACGTGCCCTCGGAGATGGTGTCGCACGTCCTGCGCTCGTTCGCGACCACGGCCAGGATCACGCTGCACGTGCGGCAACTGGCCGGCGCGAACGACCACCACGTCGCGGAGGCGACCATGAAGGCGCTCGGCCGGGCGCTGGATGCCGCCACCACGTACGACCCACGCATCCTGGGCCAGGTGCCCTCCACCAAGGAGACGCTCACCGCGTAGGGCGGGCGTGCCCGCACGCGGGCCCTGACACGGAGACTCACATGACCTCGACCAACGCCCTCGAAGAGGGTGCCACCCTCACGCTGGACTTCCAGAAACTCGCCAAGGCCGCGGCGTCAGCGGACGTGCTGCCCTGCGCAGTGCAGAACGCGGACACCGGCGAGGTGATCCTGGTGGCCTACGTGAACGACCGGGCGCTCCGCGTCGCGATCGACACGCGCACAGCGGTCTTCTGGAGCACCTCCCGCAACGAGTTGTGGGAGAAGGGCAAGACCTCCGGCGAGACGTTCGACCTGCTGGAAGTGCGCGTGAACTGCGAGCAGAACTCGCTGGTCTACGTGGTCCGACCGAAGCGGGGCGGCATCTGCCACACGAAGAACGCCGCCGGCGAGCCGCGCAACTGCTACTACCGCCGCCTGGACTTTGAGACCGGCGAACTGGTGAACCTGGACCCGTAGGCGCCCTCACCCGTCAGGTATGGTGCAGGCATGCGCCTCCTTTTGACCGGCTTCGAGCCCTTCGGTGGCGAGTCCATCAACCCCTCGCAGGAGGTGGTGCGCCTGCTGGCGGAGACGCCACCCGCCGGCGCGGAGGTCACCCCGCTGGTGCTCCCGGTACGCTCCGGCGTGGGCCTGGGGATGCTCGCGCCCGCCTTCGATGACGGCGACTACGACGCGTGGCTGGGCCTGGGGCAGGCCGGCGCGCGCGTGGCGCTCTCCGTGGAGCGGGTGGGCATCAACGTCCTGGTGGACCGCGCCAGCGATGATGACCGTGACGACGGCCCGCCGGAGCAGGCGATCGTGAAGGACGGGCCGGCGGGCTACTTCTCCCAGTTGCCGGTCCACGACCTGGCGCGGCACATCTCGGCGGCTGGCGTGCCTGCCGTGGTCTCGAATTCCGCGGGGACCTACATCTGCAACGAGGTGCTCTACGCGATGCAGCACCACTTCGCGCTGACCGCCCGGCACCGCCCCAGCGGCTTCATCCACCTCCCCTACCTGCCGGAACAGGCGGAAGGGAAGCGGATGGGGACACCCTCGATGCCGCTCGAGACGCAGGTGGCGGGCGTGCGGGCGGCCGTGGAGTACCTGCGGACGCTGGGGGACGGCTCGCGCCGGGACTAGTCCGCCGCCGTGACCGGCTCGCTAAGCCGCACCACGCCGTCGCTGCTGATGACCAGCGCTTCGCCGTCCGAGAGCGGTTCGATGGCGTAGTAGCCCTCGTAGTGCTGGATGATGGCCTCGTGGCGCTCGGCGCGGCCGGGGTGGTCGTGGTGCGGCAGGATCACCGTGTCCGTGAGGTGCAGCCCGGCCAGGTCCTGGCCCTCCTCGGGCTGGAAGGGGCTCACCATGGTGGCCGGTTCCAGGGAGGGGCCGGCGATCATCCCGCCGGCGCTGATGCCCACGTACAGCGCGCCGGCCTGTACCGCTTGCCGGGCGAAGTCGTCGAAGCCCATCTCGTGCACGCGGCGCAGGAGGTAGAACGGGTCGCCGCCGCTGACGGCGACCACGTGGTAGTCGCGAGGGGAGCCGAGCGCCTCCAGCGGACGCGGATTGTCCTCGTCCGGGTCCAGCACCTCTACGTCCAGGCCCTGCTCGGCCAGCGCGCCCAGGGCCGCGGCAACGATGTGGTCGCGGTCCGGGAGGTGACGGGACGCGGTGGTGAGGAGGCAGGTGCGGGTGCCGGGCGCGCGCAACTCCAGCATCCGCTCCAGCCGTGGGACTCCCGTGGAAGACAGGTACAGCGTCATGGCCCGATCCTTCCGAGGGCTAACGCTACACGCGCAGGGCAAACCCGTACCGCGCCCGTGCTTCCCCGGCCAGTACCTCGCGGAACGCGGGATGCGCGATGTCCACCAGCGCCTGTGCGCGCTCGCGCACCGAGCGGCCGTGCAGGGCGGCAAGGCCGTACTCCGTGACGACATAATGCACGTCACCTCGCGAGGTGACCACGCCGGCGCCGGGCTGGAGTTCGGAGACGATGCGCGACTGTCGCCCGGCCAGGGCGGTGGAGGGCAGCGCGATGATCGGCACGCCGCGCCGGGCGCGGGCGGCGCCGCGGATGAAGTCCACCTGGCCACCGATGCCGCTCCAGAAGCGCGGCCCAATGGAGTCCGCGCAGACCTGGCCGGTGAGATCTACCTCGATGGCGGAGTTCACGGCAGTCATCTGCGGGTGCTGGGCGATCACGGCGGGGTCATTGGTGTAGGAGGACGGGTACATCGCCACGTCGCGGTTCTCGTGGACGAAGTCGTACAGCCGCTGGGAGCCCATCACGAAGGAGGAGACGATCAGGCCGCGGTGCAGCGCCTTGCGGGCGCCGGTGATCACGCCGCGCTCCACCAGGTCCACCACGCCGTCCGAGAACATCTCCGTGTGGATGCCCAGGTCACGGTGCTGCCCCAGCGATGACAGCACCGCCTCCGCCACTCCGCCGATCCCCAGTTGCACCGTGGCGCCGTCCCGCACCAGGGACGCCACGAACTCGCCGATGCGCAGTTGCTCCTCGGAGGGCGGGCGCGGCTCCGTGCGGTGCAGCGGGCGGTCTGTCTCGACTGCGGCGTCGACCTGGGAGACGTGGATCGTGGACTCCCCGAAGGTCAGGGGCATCTGACGGTTGACCTCCGCCACCACGTAGCGCGCGTGCTGGGCCGCGGGGCGCGCGACGTCCACGGACACCCCCAGCGAGCAGTTGCCGTCCCGGTCGGGCGGGGAGACCTGCACCAGCGCCACGTCCAGGGGCAGCGTTCCGCGCTCGAACAGGCGGGGGATGTCGGAGAGGAAGACCGGGGTGTAGTCAGCCCGGCCGGCCTGCACCGCCTCCCGCACGTTCGCGCCAATGAACAGCGCGTTGTGCCGCAGGTGGCCCTCCAGGGCCGCGTCCACGTGCGGCGCCGGTCCCTCGAGGTGTAGAGACACCGTCTCCAGCGCACGCAGGTCGCGCGCCCGCTCTGCGAGCGCCCCCAGCAGCGGCGTGGGGGTGGCGGCGCCGCCATGAAGGTAGATGCGCTGGCCATCACGGAGCGGCGCGAGGGCATCCTGAGCGGTGGTGAGTCGCACGGTCAGCCCCTGACGTTCTTCACCCACCGCGTCCGGGCGAGCGCCTATCGAGCCCGTATCTTAGCCTCGCCGTATGACGCAGACGGATGCCGCTCCCCCCACGCGCGACCTGCTCACATTCGCCCTTGAGATGGCGGGCGAGGCGGACCGCGTGGCGATGTCCTACTACCGCGGGGAACTGGGGACCAGGGCCAAGCAGGACGGCTCGCTGGTCACGCTGGCGGACCAGGCCGTGGAGTCGCGCCTGCGGGAGATGCTGGCCGCGCGCTACCCGGACCACGCCATCCTGGGCGAGGAGGAGGGGTACACCCCCGGGGCGGACGGCACGGGACGCTGGATCGTGGACCCCATCGACGGCACGCACGGCTTCGCCCGGAACCTGCCGATCTGGGGCAGCCTGATCGCCTTCGAGCGGGACGGCGTGGTGGAACTCGGGGTGGCCTCCGCGCCGGCGCTGGGCACGCGCTGGTGGGCCGCACGCGGGCTGGGCGCCTATCGAGGCGCCACCGGCGGCGGGCACGCCGGCGAACGTATCCACGTCTCGGAGGTGGGGACGCTGGCCGAGAGCCACGTGTTGAACGGCGGCATGAAGTACGCGCTCATGCGCTGGCCCAACGCCCAGGCGGTGAACAACCTCGCGTGGCGCGACCGCGGCTACGGCGACTTCTGGGCGCACTGCCTGGTGGCGGAGGGCGCCGCGGAGGCGATGTTCGAGTACGGCCCGAAGGCGTGGGACCTGGCGGCGCTGCTGGTCATCGTGGAGGAGGCCGGCGGCCGGCTCACGGACGACCAGGGCCGTCCCGGCATCGACCAGGGGCACGCCGTGACCTCGAACGGCCGGGTGCACGAGGAACTGCTGGCGCTGCTCACGGCCCCGTCGCAGCGCTAGCGCTACGCCTCCCGGGCGGCCACCCAGCGCACCGCCCGCGTGCGCAGTTCCGTCACCACCAGCACCGCCTCGCTCCCGTCCAGGAATCGCACCGGCTGCCGCGGGCCCAGCCATCGGGGGCCGCTCCCGGCGGCGGGGTAGATTCGGTAGCCGTGGGCCACCCGCTGGACGTAGCCGGCGGCCACGGGAAGCCCTCCCGGACGCGCCAGCAGTTCCAGGCGCTCCATCCGCTATGCCCCCCGCAGGCGCGGTGAGGTCACGGCGGCAGCGGCGGCCGTGGCCAGCAGGATCGCGCCGGCCAGTGTCAGGGCCAGCCCCACGGAGGCGGCGTCCGCGATCGCACCCAGCACCAGCGGACCGATCCAGCCGAAGCCGATGGCGACGTTCCATGCTCCCAGCGCGCGCCCTCGAAGGCGGTCCGGGACGCTGGCCTGCAGCATGATCCACTGCAGCGCGTCCACCATCGCCGCGCACGCGCCGATGCCAGCCGCGGCCACGAGCGAGACCGCGTAGACCTGCGACGTGCTGAGGGCCGCGAGTAACACCCCGAAGGCGGCGAAGACGCCCATGAACAGCCGCCCGTGGCGCACTCGGTCGCCGGCGACGGCCAGGAAGAGCATGCCGCCCACGGAACCGGCGCCCGCCGCGCCTACCAGCCCGCCCAGGCCGGTGGGCCCCACCGCGAGCACGCGGTCCGCCAGGGCTGGGAGCAGCGCGTCATAGGAGAAGCCGAAGATCTCCGCCACCACCATCAGGCCCAGCAGGATCGCCACCATGCGGTACTGGGTGACCAGGCGCAGGCCCTCCAGCGTGTCCGCCAGCAGCGAGGCCGTGCGCCCCTGCCGGGCGGCGGGCTCGTGGACGGAGCGGTAGGCCAGCGCCGCCAGCAGGAACGCCGCGCCGCCGATGCCGAACGCCCACGCGGCCCCGGCTAGGCCGATGACCACGCCGCTCCCCACCGCGCCCACCGCCGCCACCGCCCGCTGCCCCATGGACACCGTGCTGATGGCGCTCGCCCGCCGTTCCGGCCCCGCGAGGTCGCCCGAGAGCGTGTGGAGCGCGGAGAGGTGGAACGTCCTCCCCACGCCGCCGAGCGTCACCAGCACGAGCACCCCCGCCACGGGCGCCTCGAAGAGCACGGCGAGCAGCGCGATGCCCCCGAGGACGGCGCCGTTGGTCAGTGCTGCCATCGCGAGGATCGCCGGACGAGGACTGCGGTCCGCGATGGCCCCGGCGACCGGCCCGATCACCACCGCTGGTGCGGACGCGGCGGCGGTGGCGGCCGCGGTGACGAAGGCGGAGTCCGTGGCGTCGAAGACGTACCAGCCCACCGCTACGCGCTGCGTCCAGGTGCCGAACGCATAGCCAACCGCGCCCACCCACAGCGCGGCGTAGCCGGGGCGGCTGAAGATCGAGGGCATGCGAACGGCGGAGCGAGCCAAGCGGTCTCCCAGCGGTGCTTGACTTCAAGTGCGCTTGAAGTCCTAGCGTCGTGCCAACGACTCAGATCGGGGCAGATAGGCCCCGGGGGGAAGGGAGCAGCCATGACCCCGTCGATGCCCCAGGAGGTGAGTATGCAGGGCCAGGTGGTGCTGGTCACGGGCGCTTCGCGCGGCCTGGGCCGGGAGGTCGCGCGCGCGTTCGCGCACGAGGGTGCGCGCCTGGTGCTGGCGGCCCGCGGCGCCGAGGGCCTGCGTGCCGTCGCCGACGAATTCGCCGCCACAACGGAGGTGGAAGCCGTGGTCGCGGACGTCTCGCAGGAGGCCGAGCGCGTGGTGGAGGCGGCCATCCGCCGTTTCGGGCGGGTGGACGTGCTGGTGAACAACGCCTCGGAACTCGGCCCCAGCCCCATGCCTGCGCTGGAGGAGTACCGCTGGCAGGACCTGGAACGGGTGCTCCGCGTGAACGTGCTAGCGCCGCTGCACCTGGCGCAACTGGTGCTGCCGGGAATGCGCGCCCGCCGCCAGGGGGTGGTGGTCAACGTCACCTCGGACGCCGGCGTGGAGGCGTATGCAGGCTGGGGCGGCTACGGCGCGAGCAAGGCGGCGCTGGAGCACCTGTCCCGCACGCTGGCGGCGGAACTGGAGAGCACGGGCATCCGCGTCTTCGCGGTCGACCCCGGAGACATGGACACAGACATGCACCGCCTGGCGGAGCCCGGCGAGGACCTCTCTCACCTCCCCGGTCCCGAGGCCGCCGCGCCCGCTTTCCCGTGGCTCGTCGCGCACGAGGATGCCCCGTACCGGCGAGTGCTGGCGCAGGCGCTCGTGCAGGAGCAGGGACTGACGGCGGAGGTGCGGGCATGACCTCGACGCCCACCCTGGAAGCGCTGGTCGACTTCACACTCCCGCCGGACCTGGAGGCACACGCGCCCCCTGAGGCCCGAGGGCTGGCACGCGACGAGGTGCGCCTGCTGGTCAGCGACCGTCGCGGCAACCGCATGGTGCACTCCACGTTCCGGGACCTCCCGTGGTTCCTGGACCCAGGTGACCTGCTGGTGGTGAACGACTCCGAGACGCTCCCCGCTGCCCTGACCGCCCGCCTGGAGGACGGCCGCGAGGTGGCGCTGCACCTCTCGACGCGGCTCTCACGGCAGCGATGGATCGTCGAGCCTCGGAAGGTGGCGCTGGCGGCCGGGGCGGTGCTGGCGCTACCGGCAGGCGGCCGGGCTCGCCTGCTCCACCCGCATCGCGGCTCCTCGCGGCTGTGGGTGGCGAGGCTCTCGTTGCCGCGCCCTGCGCTCTCGTACATCCGCCGCCACGGCCGGCCGGTCACATACGACTACCTCCACGGCGCCTGGCCCGTGGAGACGTACCAGACGGTGTACGCCCGCCCGCGCCGCGACCGAGGGTCGGCGGAGATGCCCTCCGCCGGGCGCCCGCTCTCCCTGCGACTGCTCACGGCGCTGGAGGTGCGGGGCGTGGAGGCGGCGGCGGTCACGCTGCACACCGGCGTGGCCAGCCTCGAGTCCCACGAGCCGCCGTACGAGGAGTGGTTCGAGGTCTCCCCGGAGGCCGTGGATGCGGTCCGTGCCGCCCGGGCTCGAGACGGACGGGTGGTCGCCGTGGGGACCACGGTGGTGCGGGCGCTGGAGTCAGCCGTGGGCGAAGACGGCGAGGTGCGGCCGGCGAGGGGATGGACGGACCTGATCATCACCCCGGAGCGCGGCGTGCGCTCGGTGGACGGGATGCTGACGGGCTTCCACGAGCCGAGGGCGAGCCACCTGCAGATGCTGGCCGCCCTGGCCAGCCCCCAGCACCTGCGTATCGCGTACGAGCGCGCGCTGGCGGAGGGCTACCTGTGGCATGAGTTCGGCGACATGCAGCTCATCCTGTGAGGCCGACGGCGTCGAGGCACGGGGTGGTGGGGACGATGCGCTAGTAGAGGTTCTCTCGCGCGTCCTTCTCCGCAGCCGCAACCATCTTGTCCCTGGTGATCGACAGGTTGATCTGCTCGACCAGCGCAGCGGCCAGGTTCGGCACGTCCGCCGGGTCCGGCCACTCATCCGGCTGCCAGAGGTGGGAGCGCACCACGCACTTCGCGCAGTGCATGAACGCCTCCGTGACCTCGATCACCAACGCGAGTTCGGGAATGTTCTTCCCCACGGCCATGCGCTCTCTGAGCGCCTGGTCGCGGACGATGGTTGCGTGACCCTGCACGCGGAGCGTCTCGCGCACACCTGGCACCATGAAGAACAGCGCTACGTTGGGGTTCTGGAGCACGTTGCTGAACGTGTCGCCGCGGTGGTTGCCGGGACGATCAGGGATGGCCAGCGTGTGCTCATCCAGGACCAGCACGAACCCGGCGGGATCGCCCTTTGGCGAGACGTCCTGGTTGCCAGCGGCATCAGAGGAACCGATGAGGACGAACGGGGACTGGGCGATGAACCCGGCGAAGTGCCCGTCGATGTGGTCCAACGCCTTCGCCACCGCGCCCCGGCCGGGACGCCCCAGCACCGCGCGTAGTTCTTCCTCAGTGGTGATCAGGTCTTGAAAGCGATCAGACATTGACGTCGGGGTAGACATGCCGGCCTCCGTTCTGGCCTTGCGGCCGGTGAGAGGTTACCCCGCAGTCGCCACCTCGGAGACCTCGAACTCGAAGTCCTCGATGACGGGGTTGGCGAGCAACTTCGCGCACATGTCGCGCACGGCCGCCTCCGCGTCCGCGGCGCTGGCGGCGTCCAGCGTGATGTTGATGCGCTTGCCCACCCGCACGGCCGAGACGCCCTCGAACCCGAGGCTGTGGAGGCCGTCGCGCACCGCCAGGCCCTGCGGGTCGTTGATCAGCGGCCGCAGCATCACGTTGACGTGGGCGAGGTAGGTGGGCATGGCTGTGCTCCTTGTGCTCCGTGCGTTCGAGCGGGCTTGACGGGGCTAGGCTGGGGGCGCGGGGAGTTCCTCGCCGGTGATGCGTCGATGCGCCTCGATGTAGCGCTCGCTGGTCTGCTGGACGATCTGCGCGGGGAGCAGGGGGCCCGGTGGCTGCTTGTCCCAGTCGAGCGCGTCCAGGTAGTCGCGCAGCGGCTGCTTGTCGAAGGCGGGTTGCTCGCGGCCGGGCTGGTAGCCGTCCGCCGGCCACAGGCGCGAGGAGTCCGGCGTCATGACCTCGTCCACCAGCACCGGCTCGCCGTCGATCAGGCCGAACTCGAACTTCGTGTCCGCGATCAGGATGCCGCGCTCGCGGCAGGCCTGCGCGCCGAAGCGGTAGAGGGCCAGCGATCTCACCTTCACGGCGTTGGCCATGTCCACGCCCAGCAGCGCCTCCAGTTCCTCGTAGGTCATGGGGGCGTCGTGGGCGGGGGGCTCGGCCTTGGTGGAGGGCGTGAACAGCGGCTCGTCCAGGCGTGAGGCGAGTTGCAGGCCCACAGGCAGCGGGATGCCGCAGACGGCCATGTCCCCCTGGTAGGCCTTCCAGGCGGAGCCCGCGAGGTACCCGCGCACCACGCACTCCGCCTTCAGGACCTCCGCGCGGCGCATCACCATGGAGCGGCCGAAGTAGCGCGGGTCGGTCACGCCGAACTCCTCGGCGTTGGTCTCGTCCAGCAGGGCGATGAAGCCGTTGGGGACCACGGCCTCCGTCTTGCGGTACCAGTACTCGGAGATGCGGGTCAGCACCTCGCCCTTGCGAGGGATGCCGTTCTCCATCACCACGTCGAACGCGGAGATGCGGTCCGTGGCCACCAGCAGCAGGCGCTCGCCCCGGGCGTCCGGTGGCAGCGCGTAGAGGTCGCGCACCTTAGCCTGGTGAATCTTCGGTAGATCCAGGTCCGTGGTGAGCATGATCTCGCCGGGCACTACGCCACCCCCAACTACGCCAGGCCGAGACGGCGGAAGGTCTCGTCCGTGTGCTTCAGGAATGCGCGCGGGTCAAAGATGCCGTCCAGTTGCTCGGAGGTGAGCCGCTCCTGCACGCGGGGGTCCTGCTCCAGCAGGCCGCGGTACGGCACCTCCTCGCGCCAGGCGCGCATGCTGTTCGACTTCACGATCTCGTACGCCGCCTCGCGCTTGAGGCCGGACTCGATGAGGGCGTTGAGCACCTTCGAGGAGTAGATGAGGCCCTGCGTCCGCTCCAGGTTGCGCAGCATGCGCTCCGGGTACACGACCAGGCCGTCCATGACGCCGGTGAAGATGTGCAGCGCGTAGTCCAGCAGGCCCGTGGCGTCCGGCAGGATGATGCGCTCCGCGCTGGAGTGGCTGATGTCGCGCTCGTGCCAGAGCGCCACGTTCTCCAGCCCGGTGGTCCCGTAGCCCCGCAGCGTGCGGGCGATGCCGCAGACGCGCTCGCAGAGTTCCGGGTTGCGCTTGTGCGGCATCGACGACGACCCGGTCTGGCCGCCCTCGTCGAACGGCTCCTCGGCTTCCAGGATGTCCGTGCGCTGTAGCCCTCGGATCTCCGTGGCGAACTTCTCGAGGGATGCGCCGATGCCGGCGATGACGCCCAGGTAGAACGCGTGGCGGTCGCGCTGGATCACCTGCGTGGTGACCTTCGCCACCTCCAGGCCCAGGCGCTTGCAGGCGTTCTCCTCCACCGAGGGCGGCACGGAGGCGTGCGTGCCCACCGGTCCCGACATCTGGCCGACACCGATCTGCTTCCGCGCCAGGTCAATGCGCTCCTCGTGGCGGCGGAGTTCCTCTACCCACACGGCCAGTTTCATGCCGAAGGTGGTGGGCTCCGCGTGCACCCCGTGGGTCCTGCCGATGCAGATAGTGTCCTTGTGGGTCACGGCCTGCCGGGCAATGACCTCGCGCAGGCGCTTGGTCTTCGCCTCGACGATGTCGAGCGCTTCCAGCATCTGGAGGCAGGTGGCGGTGTCCCAGACGTCGTTGCTGGTCAGGCCGTAGTGGATCCAGCGCGACTCCGGCCCCAGCGAGTCCGCGACGGACCGCAGGAAGGCCGTGACGTCGTGGTGGGTCTCCTCGATGTAGCGCATCACGTCCGGGACGTGCACGCGCGCGTTCTCCTCGATGAGCCGCACGTCCTCGGCGGGGGCGACGCCCTCGTCGCCCCAGGCCTGCGCGACAGCCACCTCGACCTTGAGCCAGAGTTCGAACTTCCGCTCGTCCGACCAGACGGCGGTCATCTCCGGCAGCGCGTAACGGGGGATCATCGCGGGCTCCGAGCGGGCCTCGAGGGGCGGGCGCGCACGCAGACAAGGGCGGCGGAGCGTCCTGTGGTGAGGGTGCGTGCGTTCGGGGGTGGGTTCACGGGTGAAGTCTAGAGATCGCCCGCATCGCGGGCAATCAGGCGGCCGGTGCGAGTGCCGTGCCCTCAGTCCCCCGCGAACTCCTCCCGCACGGGCGCAAAGACCTCCACCAGCGTGGTGGGCTGGAGGGCGTGGACGAAGTGCGGGGCGTCGCCGGGGATGAGGTAGGACGCGCCCTCGTCCAGTTCCTGCACCTCGTCGCCCACGCGAAGCAGGATGCGGCCGGTGATGACCGTGCCGGCCTGCTCGTGCGGGTGGGTGTGCTCCGGCACCCGCGAGTCGTGCGCGAGGTCGATCCGCACCAGCGTCTGGCGGTCGCCGGAGACGAGCGTGCGGCGCACCACGCCTGGGAACATCTCGACGGGCTTGGTGTCGCCGAAGTCGCGGAACCGTGGTTCGGCCATTAGATCGAGCCTCCTCCGAGGACTGGGTCGTCCCCCAGCAGGTAGCGGGCGTACTCCCGCGCTACGTGGTTCGCCTCGTGCCGGTCGCCGAAGAGCGCGCCGGGGCCGGCCTCGTCGGCCGGTTCCGCCAGTACGACGTGCGCGTGCTGGTGCGCGACCCACTCCAGGCGCGGGCGCTCCTCGTCGATGCGCTCCGCCCGCATGTCCTTCGGGCGCAGGCTGCGGGCCAGGAACTCGCGGTTGCCGGCCAGCCCCCACAGCACCGCCTCCGCCATCCCGCCACGCTCGCCGCCCCAGGCCGCGAGGAAGTGCAGGCACGGCTCCGCCGCCGGCTGCGCGGGCGGCGCCGGGATCGCCTCGAGGTCGTCGAGGTCGATGCCGCGGCGGCATTCGGGCATGGGGCAGCGGACGGAGGCCATGGCGACAGTGTAGGAGGGCCGACGGGGGCGGGCGGGGGGGACTGGCGGCGTGGGGTAGGCTGGAGGCAGCGCTCCCAGCGGGGCGGCAGGGAAGGAGTGCGCGATGACACGCGCACCGTCTCCTGCAGCACGCCCGCGCCGCGGTGGCGCACGCCTGCTCGCGTTCCTCGCGCCCGTGCTCGCCCTGGTGGTGCTCGCCTGCGGCGGCGAGGGCAACGCACGCGTGGTCGCGGAGGGCGGTGGTGAGATCACCCTCGGTGATAGTCCCACCGCGGCTACCGGCGCGGACGCCGCGCCCGCTGACTCGACGGCCGAGCCCGCCGCCCCCGAGGTCGGCGAAGCCACGGCGACACCCGAGCCCACGTCCACTCCAGAGGCCGAGGACGGCACACCTCGATGGGGGATCCTGGGAGCGCCGCGGCCGGGCGTCCAGGAAGGTTCGGATGACCCCGCGACCGCGGAGGGTGACCTGTCCGGATCGCCGCACTCCACCGCGGACGTGCGCGCGGCCGTGGAGGCCGCCGGCTACCTGTTCCGCCGCGTGACGGACCAGGTGGGCGTCCTGTGCCCGAACACCTCCGTCCCGGGCGCCGCGGTGTGGACGGCTTCCAGCGCGTCCGACCTGGGGCCGGTGTTCACGCTCTGGGTCTACCCGAACACGGCAGCGATGCAGGCGGACTGGTCGACCTCGAGCGGGCGGGTGCAGCCTCGGACCTCCGGGTGCAGCCTACCCAGCGGGCACGTCTACTGGAACGGCAACGCGGTGCTGGCGTTCCACACTTGGATAGAGGCGGGCACGGACATCGGGCTCGGGGGGTACAGCGGGAGCCCTCGCGAGTACGGCGCGGTGGAGGCGTTCCTGGGGATGCCGCGCTAGGGGCGCGCGAGGGGGGCGGATGCGCGGCGTCCGGGCGTTCGCCAGCGACCTGTGCTTCGTCCTGGCGCTGCCGCTCATGGTCTTCGCCTGGGCTGTCGCGCTCTCCCTGGGCCCCGCGCTGCTCTACCCGTCCTGGGCGATGGCCGTCGCCGGTGTCCTGCTGATGCCCACGCCCATGCGTGCGACCCTCGGCCTGGGGATCGCGGCGCTAGCGTTCTGGCTCGTGGGCGTGGTGGTACTGCTGGCGGTGCTGTGGTGGTGGTGGCGGGCCCAGCCGCTCCCCGACGGGCGCTAGCGGGCGAACTCCAGGGGCGCCGCGGCGGTGTCGCCAATGTCCCGGCGATACTGCGCGCCCTCGAACCGGATGCGGGTGACGTTGTCGTACGCCTTCGCCTGCGCCGCGGCCATGGTCTCGCCCTGCGCGACCACGCAGAGCACGCGCCCTCCCCAGGTGAGCAGGCGGCCGTCCACCCGCTTCGCCCCGGCGATGAACACCTGCACGTCCTCGTCCACGTCGCCGATGCCCTCAATGAGGCGGCCGGTCAGCGATGTGCCGGGGTAGCCCTCGGATGCCATCACCACGCCCACCGAGGCGCGGTCGTCCCACTCGAGGTCGATGTCCGCCAGGCGCTGGTGCGCGCACGCGTCCATGACGGCCAGGAGGTCCGTCTTCAACTTCGGCAGCAGCACCTGCGCCTCGGGGTCGCCGAAGCGTGCGTTGATCTCGAAGACTCGCGGCCCCGCCTCGGTGACCATGACGCCGGGGTAGAGGACGCCCGCAAACGGGCGGCCCATCTCCGCCATGGCCGCGATGGCGGGCTCACTGACCTGCGTGCGGATCGCCTCGGCGGTGTCCGGGGTGAGCCAGGCAGGGGGTGAGTAGACCCCCATCCCGCCGGTGTTCGGGCCGACGTTCCCGTCAAAGATGCGCTTGTGGTCGCAGGAGAACGGCATGTGGCGCACCGTGACGCCGTCGCTGAAGGCGTGTGCGCTGACCTCGCGGCCGTACAGCCGCTCCTCGATGACCACGCGCGAACCGGAGGCGCCAAACACCCCCTCCCGCATCGCCGCATCGATGGCCGCCACGGCCTGGTCGACGTCGTCGCAGACGGTCACGCCCTTGCCGAGGGCGAGGCCGTCCGCCTTCACGACCACCGGCCCGCCCACGCCACGGACGTACTCGGTGGCCTCGTCCGGATCCTCGAAGGTGCGGGCGGCGGAGGTGGGGATGCCGGCGCGCGCCATCAGGTCGTTCGCGAAAGCCTTGGACCACTCGATTTCGGCGGCCGCCCGCGTGGAGCCGAAGGCCGGGATGCCGGCCGCGGTCACTGCGTCCACCACGCCGGCGGCGAGCGGGTCGTCCGAGGTCACCACGACCAGGTCTGCCTGCAAGCGCTGCGCCAGGTCGCGGACGGCGTCGGGGTCGGTGGGGGAGACGCCGTCGATGTTCTCGCCGAGGGCGGCCGTGCCGGCGTTGCCGGGGGCGATCCAGAGTTTCGAGAGCAGCGGGCTCTGGGAGATGCGCCAGGCGATGGTGTGCTCGCGCCCACCGGAGCCGATCAGGAGGACGTTCATGCTCACCCGGTCACTCCCACTCAATCGTTCCGGGCGGCTTGGACGTGATGTCGTAGACCACGCGGTTGATCTCCGGGACCTCGTTGGTGATGCGGTTGGAGATCTTGGCCAGCAGGTCGTACGGGAGGCGCGCCCAGTCCGCGGTCATGGCGTCCTCCGCCGTCACGCAGCGCAGCGCCACGGTGTGGCCGTAGGTGCGGAAGTCGCCCTGCACGCCCACGGACTGCGTGTTGGTGAGGACGGCGAAGGCCTGCCAGAGGTCGTAGTAGACGTTGGCCTTGCGGATCTCGTCCATCACGATCCAGTCCGCCTGGCGGAGCACGTCCAGGCGGTCCCGGGTGACCTCGCCGATCACGCGGATGCCCAGGCCGGGGCCGGGGAAGGGCTGGCGGAAGACCATCTCGTCCGGCAGGCCCAGCGCCTTGCCCACGCGGCGCACCTCGTCCTTGAAGAGGTTGCGCAGCGGCTCGATGAGCGTGAGTTTCATGTCCTTCGGCAGGCCGCCCACGTTGTGGTGGCTCTTGATCTTCACCGCGGCGTCGTTGCCGGTGGAGGCTGACTCGATCACGTCCGGGTAGGTGGTGCCCTGCACCAGGAAGTCCACCTGGCCCAGCGACTTCGTCTCGTCCTCGAACAGACGGATGAAGGTCTCGCCAATGCGCTTGCGCTTCGTCTCGGGGTCGGTGACCTCGGCCAGTTCGCGCAGGAAGCGGTCGGTGGCCTCCACGTGGCGCAGGTTGATGGCCATGTGCTTCGTGAACGTCTCGACGACGCGCTCGGCTTCGCCCAGGCGGAGCAGGCCGTTGTCCACGAAGATGCAGGTGAGTTGGTCGCCCACGGCGGCGTGCACCAGGGCCGCCGCCACCGCGGAGTCCACGCCGCCCGAGAGCGCGCAAATCACCTGGCCGTCGCCCACCGCCTGCTTGATCGCCTCCACCGACTCTTCGATGAAGTTCCCTGCCGTCCAGTCGCCGGTGCAGCCGGCCACCTTGAACAGGAAATTGCGGATCAACTGGTCGCCCTGCGGCGTGTGCACCACCTCCGGGTGGAACAGGATGCCGATGCGTCCTCGGTCGTCCGCGGTCACCGCGTAGGGGGCGTTGTCAGACTGCGCCAGGGAGCGGAACCCGGGCGGCAACTGGGACACCTTGTCCCCGTGCGAGGCCCAGACCGACAGCGAGGTGGGCAGGTCCTCCAGCAACGGATGCGCGGACTCTGTGACGTTGAGGATCGCGTGGCCGTACTCGCGCTCCCCGGCGGGCTCCACGGCGCCGCCCAGCGTGTGCATCAGCAACTGCATCCCGTAGCAGATGCCCAGGATGGGGACGCCAGCGTTAATGACATAAGCGGGGAGCGTCGGTGCGCCCTCGTCATACACGGAGGAGGGGCCACCGGAGAGCACGAAGGCCTTGACCTTCAGGTGACTGAGCGACTCGGGCCGCGTGTTCCACGGCACCATCTCGCAGTAGACGTTCGCCTCGCGGATTCGGCGGGTGATGAGCATGGAGAACTGCGAGCCGTAGTCCAGGATGACCACGGCCTCCGGTGCATTCGGGGCGGGGGTAAGGGCCTGGCCCGGCTCACGCGCCTCCGCGATTTCCAGGTAGGTCGCAACTTCCGTGTCGCCGGAGGTGCGGACGCGACCCGCCTGCGCGGGGGACGAAGAAGGCTCAGCCGTGCTCAAGTGGGGGTCCTGCTCGGGGGAGAGGCCGCTAGGCAGGGATCGTATCGGTGGGTAGATTGCGGGTCAACGAACGCCGCCGCGAGGCGCCAGTGGGAGTCGCTCCCTGCCGATCCTGGGTCCTGACCGCATCGATGAGGTCGTCGAGCGCATCCTCGGCGGTGGGATCGTCGCGATCCCCACGGACACCGTGTACGGACTGGCGTGCCTTCCCACCCACGAGGCGGCCCTGAAAGCGCTGGCGGACCTCAAGGGCCGCGACCGCGATCAGCCCATCGCCGCGCTCATCGACTCCGTGGCGGATGCCATGCCCTACCTCGAGGTGGTCGATGCCCTCGATCCCTACGTGCGCTTCTGGCCGGGCGCCCTCACGGTGATCGTGCGCGCGAAGCCCGGAGGGCTGCTGCCACCGGTGGTCACGGCGGAGGGCACCGTGGGCGTCCGCAAGCCGGACGACCGCTTCGCGCGTCATGTGATCCGCTCCTGCGGCGGCATCCTGGCCGTCACGAGCGCGAACCACCACCAGCTGCCCCCCTGCACCTCCGCGGAGGAGGTGCAGGCCGAGTTTGGCGAGGCCATGCTCGTGCTGGACGGGGGCGGACGCACCGGCGGGTTGGCCTCCACCGTGGTGGACGTCACCGGCGAGCGCCCGCGCGTGCTCCGGGAGGGCCCCATCTCCGCCACGGACCTGGGCATCGAGTCGTGACCGGCTCCGCGGACGACGGGCCGGTCGCCTACCCGGCGAAACTCGTCAGCGGCGCGGCGATCATCACTGACGAGGGCGGTCGGCTCCTGATCGTGAACCCGACCTACAAGCCGGACTGGGAGATCCCCGGCGGCATCGCCGAGGAGGGCGAACCACCCTCCGTCGCGTGTCGGCGCGAGATCCTGGAGGAGTTGGCGCTGGACCGCCCGGTTGGGCCGCTGTTGGTCGTCGAGTGGCGCCCGCCGCGCCGACCTTTCGGGGACGGCCTGCATTTCATCTTCGATGGCGGCACGTTCACGGAGGCGGAGATCACGGCCATCCGCCTCCCCGCGGACGAACTCGCGGGGTATGCGTTCGTCTCGCTGGAGGTCGCCCGCGAGCGGTTGCCGGAGCGGCTGTGGACGAGGGTGCGAGCCGCCCTGGACGCCCGCGGTGGTGTCGCGCCGGTCTACCTCGAGGCCGGCGTGCGCCCGGGGGCGTCGGCGTGAGCGATGCCATCGAGGTCTTCGTGGACCCGTTTACACACTTCGATGCCTGGTTCGCCGCAGCGCGGGAGGTGGACCCGCAGCCGGAGGCGGCCAGCCTGGCCACCGCGGACGACGCCAGCCACGCCTCCAACCGCGTGCTGCTGGTGCGGCGCTGGTCTGCCCGAGGGTTCGAGTTGCAGACCAACCGCCAGTCGCGCAAGGGGCGGGAGTTGCAGGCGCAGCCGTGGGCTGCGCTTGCGTGGCACTGGAAGCCGCTGGGGCGGCAGGTGCGCGCGGCCGGGCCGGTCGCCTGGCTACCGGATGAGGAGTCGGACGACTACTGGCGAACGCGCCCTCGCGGGAGCCAGTTGAGCGCCTGGGCCTCCGAGCAGTCCGAGCCCACCGAGGGGCGCGACGACCTGCTGGCCCGCCGAGCCGAGGTCGAGCGCCGCTTCGCCGGCGTCTCGGATATCCCTCGGCCGCCGCACTGGGGCGGTATCCTCGTGCAGCCGCTCCGCGTGGAGTTCTGGCAGCACGAGGACGACCGACTGCACCAGCGCCTGGAGTACGTCCGCGAGACGCTGGGCGCCCCCTGGCGCACCCGCTGGCTCCAGCCGTAGCAGCGCCCCTGGGCAGTCACGAGACGTAATCGCAACCGATGCGCGCGCCTCCCGGACGCGCCCGCAACTCGGCGGGTGTGACGCTGGACCTCTCCTACGGTCGAGAGCGGATCGGCAGCCACTCCATGGTCCAGGCAACCCGCCGGCAGGCGCCCTCTAGGAGGCGAAGGCGTCCGAGCGTGTCCCCACGCTTGAGCAGCAACGGCGCGCACCCCGCCTCGGCGTCCGCGCCGCGGGCGGAGGACCGGGTACGACTGCGCCACGTCACGGACGCCGAGCCCGGCATCCGCCGCCTCCGCTCGCGCGGTGGGTTCGAGTACGAGGATCCGGAGGGCAACCTCCTGTCGGACGAGGAGATGCTGGCCCGCATCCGCTCGCTGGCGATTCCCCCTGCGTGGGAGGACGTCTGGATCGGCGTGCGGCCAGAGGGGCACCTGCAGGCCACTGGACGCGACGCGAAGGGGCGCAAGCAGTACCGCTACCACCCCGCCTGGCGGGACATGCGCGACGAGACGAAGTATGGGCGCTTGGTCGAGTTCGGGGAGGCGCTCCCGCGCATCCGCCGGCGGGTGGACGAGGCGCTCAACCAGCGCGGCCTGCCTCGAGAGCGGGTCGTGGCGACGGTGGTACGGCTGCTGGACACCACGGGCGTGCGCATCGGCAACCCGGAGTACGCGCGCGAGAACGGCTCCTACGGCCTGACCACGCTGCGCAACAAGCACGTGGAGGCGGGCCGCGACCGCTTCGTGCTCTCGTTCCGCGCCAAGAGCGGGAAGCAGCGCACCATTCACGTGCGCGACCCACGCCTGGCGCGCATCGTCCGGCGGTGCCGCGAACTCCCGGGGTATGAGTTGTTCCAGTATTTGGACGAGGAGGGCGAGCGGCAGGTGGTGGGCTCCGGCGACGTGAACGACTTCATCCGCGAGTCCGCCTCCCGCGACTTCACCGCCAAGGACTTCCGCACCTGGTGGGGGACCGTGCTGGCGGCCACGGCGTTCCGAGAGTCCATGCTTGCGGACGGCGCACCGTCCCCCCAGGCGGAGGCGAAGCGACGGGTGAATGCGGCCATCGAGCACGTTGCCGGCGTGCTGGGCAACACCGTCGCCGTCGCCCGGAAGGCCTACGTCCACCCCTCGGTAGTGGAGGCCTACCTGGACGGCGAGGTCATGGACACGATGCCGGCGTCCAAGAGGCTCAGCGCGGAGGAGCGCGGGACGCTCTCGCTCCTGCGCTCGCGCCAGGCGTGAGCGCCCCCGGCTTCAAGCCGGGGGGTGCGGTAGCATGAGGAACGGAGGGCTCCCATGCGCGTCGCGATCGGTTCTGATCACGCCGGCTTCGAACTCAAGGAGATCCTGCGGGCGGAACTCGCGGAACTCGGGGACGAGGTCGCGGACTACGGGACGGACTCCCTGGAGTCCTGTGACTACCCGGACATCGCGGTGCCCCTCGCGGAGGCGGTGGCCGCGGGCCGGCACGACTTCGGCATCCTCATCTGCTCCAACGGCGTCGGCCCTTCCATCGTGGCCAACAAGATCCACGGCATCCGCGCCGCGATCTGTCACGACACCTTCTCCGCCCGCCGAGCCCGGGAGCACACAGACGTGAACGTCCTGTGCATGGGCGCGTGGGCCATTGGCCGCGGAGCGGCCTCCGAGGTCATGCGCGCCTTCCGCTCCGCCTCCTTTGAGGGCGGTCGCCATGAGCGTCGGCTGGGCAAGGTGAAGGCCGTGGACGACGCCATGCGCGCCCGGCAGTCCGCGGGCTCCGCGGGCGCCGACGCCGGCGCCTGATACGTGAGCCCCGGATGAGCATGGCAGCCGCCGCCGGCGGGGCTGCCCGCAACAGCGCCGCGCTCGCCTCTCGCCTGGGGCGGGCCGTGGCCCGGGCCGCCGCGCACACCTCCTTCCCGCCGGTGGACGGCGTCCTGGCCGTGGAGGGCACGGACGGGCTGGTGGAGGTCATCCGCGACCGCCACGGCGTCCCCCACGTCCTCGCCTCCTCCGACCGTGACGCCTTCTTCGGCCACGGGCTGGTGCACGCGCAGGACCGCCTGTTCCAGATGGAAGGCGCCCGCCGCCTGGCCTCCGGCCGCCTCGCGGAAGTGGTGGGGCCGGCAGCGCTGGGCAGTGATCGCCTCATGCGCCGCGTGGGGCTGCACCGCGCCGCGGAGCGAGACGCCGCCACCGTGGGGCCCGAGGTGCGCGGCCTGCTGGAGGCTTACACACGTGGCGTGGGGCAGGGCGTGCGCCACTTGAAGGCGCTGCCGCCGGAGTTCGCGCTGCTGGGCGACACGTTCGAGCCCTGGACGGTGCGCGACGTGATGCTCATGGCGCGCTTCGTGATGTTCGGCTTCGCCGGGAACTGGAACACGGAACTGGTCCGGGAGCGCCTGGCGGCGGCGCTTGGGCCCGCCCTCGCGAGCGCGCTGGACCCCGTCCACCCGCCTACCTCCACCGTCACCGGCCACGCGTACCACGGCGCAGAGGAGCGGCTCATCCGCGCCTACGAGGCGGCCCTGGAGGCCGGACTGCCGTCCGGCCTGGCCTCGAACGCCTGGGCCGTCACCTCCGCGCGATCAGAGACGGGGGCGCCGCTGCTGGCGTCTGACCCGCACGTGGACGTCCGGCTGCCGGGGATCTTCCACGTGGCGCACGTTTCCGGCGGCGAGTTCGACCTGGCCGGCGCCGGCATCCCCGGCGTGCCGGGGGCGCTGCTGGGCCACAACCGGGACCTCGCGTGGGGCGTGACCGCCGGCATGGCGGACGTCTCCGACTGCTACGTGGAGGAGTTCGACACCCAGGACCGTCGCCGCTACCAGACGCCCGCCGGCTGGGCGCACGCGGAGGAGGTGACGGAGCGCATCGTCGTGCAGGGCGCCCCGCCCACGGAGGAGCGGGTGCTGGTCACGCGCCACGGCCCCGTGGTGAGCCCTGCCTTCCCCGGCGAGCGCCGCGCCATTGCTCTGCGTACCACCGTGACCGAGGGCGGCGACATTGCCACGCCGTTCGTGGCGCTGTGGCGGGCGGCCTCGCTGGTGGAGGCGGAACGGGCAATCGACGAGTGGCCGGGGACCACGTTCAACTTCATCCTGGCCAGCACGGAGGACCGCGTGGCCTACCGCTTCGTCGGGCAGGTGCCGCAGCGCAGCGCTGCCCAGGGGCTGCTCCCCCAGGACGGCGCCACCTCGGAGGGGCCACCGCCGCACCGGGCGGCCGCCTCGCTCCCGCGGGTGGTGGACCCGGCCTCCGGGGTGGTGGTGTCCGCCAACAACGCACCCAACGGCGACCTGGACCTGGGCGAGGAGTGGAGCGAACCGGCCCGGGCGGACCGCATCCGCGACCTCCTGGACCGCCGCGAGCGGCACGGCGTGGCCTCGTTTACCACGATCCAGTGCGACCGCTACTCGGCCAACCTGATCCGCCTGCGGGACCTCCTGCTGGCACAGGATGCGGTAGACGGTATCGAGCGCGTGCTGGCGGAGGGGTGGGAAGGGATGCTCGACCCGGACAACCCCGCCGGGGCGCTGCTCCACGCGACGTACCGTGCGCTTGCCACGGACGTCACGGAGCGCCTCGCCGGGCCGCTGGCACGCGTGGTGCTGGGGCACGCCGTGGACGGCATCCCCGTGAACTCCGCGTTCTCCTACCGCGCCCAGGGGGCGCTCGTCACCGCTGCCGAGCGCGCGGTGCATCCGTGGTTCTCCGGGCCCGAGGAGCGTGACCGGCGCCTGCGGGGCGCCGTGGAGCGCGCCGGCGGGCTGCTCCGCCAGCGCTCCCACGAGGACCCGCTGCGCTGGCGGTTGGGGGACATCCAGCGCTGGCCCCTGGAGCACCCGCTGCACGGCGTGCCGGGCCTGGGACGCTGGTTCTCACGCGGCGACCGGCCCTTCGGGGGCGACGTGAACACCGTGGTGCAGGCCCAGGGTGTCACCTGGACGGACGTGAACCAGGTACGCATCGCCCCCGGCTACCGGCAGGTGCTGGACCTGGGGGACTGGGACCGCTCCGTGTTCATGGTGCCCACGGGCAACAGTGGCATCCCCGGACACCCCCGCTACGACGACTGCATCGAGGAGTACGTTTCGGGCTGGTACCGTCCGCTGCTGTACTCGCGCGAGGCCGTGGAGGCTGCCGCCGAGTCCTGGCTGGTGCTGGAGCGGGGCGGTGTCGCAAGCCCGGGGAGTGCGGAGTGACCGACCTGCAGGAGCGCGCGGCCCGCTATCGGGCGCTGGTCCAGGCGGAGATGCGCTCGGTGGTGGGCGCGGCGCCGGAGGGCCTGTACGCGTGGATGCGCTACCACCTGGGCTGGGAGGACGAGGACGGCGCCTCCGTGGAGGCGTCCCCCGGCAAGATGATGCGCCCGGTGGGGGTGCTGCTGGCCACGGAACTCCTGGGCGGCCGCGCGGAGAGCGCGGTGCCCGCCGCCGCGGCCATTGAACTCGTCCACAACTTCTCGCTGCTGCATGACGACGTGGAGGACGCGAGCGAGTTCCGGCGCGGGCGGAAGAACCTCTGGACGTTCGCGGGGGCGGCGCAGGCGATCAACACCGGCGACGGCATGTTCGTGGTGGCGCGCCTGGCGCAGTACGGGCTCGCGGACGCGGGCGTTCCGCCGGACCGGGCCCTGGCCGTGATGCGCGAGGTGGACGACGCCTGCATCCGCCTGGTCTACGGGCAATACATGGACATCTCCTTCGAGACGCGCCAGGACGTGACTTTGCCGGAGTACGTGGAGATGGCCGGCGGCAAGACCGCTGCGATGTTCGCGGCGCCCTTCGCGGTGGGCGCCGCGATCGCGGGCGCTCCCCCGGAGGTCGTGGACGCCATGCGCGAGTACGGCCGCCATGTGGGCCTGGCCTTCCAGATGGTGGACGACATCCTGGGCATCTGGGGCGACCCTGCCGTGACGGGCAAGCCGGTGGGGGACGACCTGCTCTCGCGCAAGATGACCTATCCCGTCATCTCCGCGCTGGCAGCGCAGGACGAGGCGGGCGAGTCCTTCCGGCGCGCCTACGCCGTTGAGCCCGGTGTGGGCGACCGCATCGACACCATGGCGCGCTGGATCGAGACCACGGGCGCCCGCTCCGCCACGGAGGCCCGGGCCCGCGAGGAACTCGCGCTGGCGCTGGCCGCGGCCCGAGGCGCCGGTCTGAGTGATGACGTGCTGGCCCTGCTGGAGGAGTACGCGGAGGCGGCGGTGGGGCGCGTCTCCTGAGGGCTCGCGTTGAATCGTCGGGATCGCGACGGGTCGGCAACGGTCGCTCATTGCCGCATCAACCGGCCGATCCCTATCATCGGCACGGTCGCGCCCCACTCCCCGGCGCACCGCGTCTCCGTTGGCATCGAGTCGCCCACCGGGTGACCCTCGCAGGGTGACAGTGGCGCACGCCGGAGGAAGTCCGTGGAAAAGAAGACCGTCCGGGATGTGGATGTCAGCGGGAAGCGCGTCTTCCTGCGCGTGGACTACAACGTCCAGTTTGACGAAGACGGTCGCATCCTGGACGACTTCCGCCTCCGCGAGTCCCTTCCCACCATCCGCTACCTGGTGGAACGCGGCGCCCGCGTGGTGATCTGCGCCCACCGCGGCCGCCCCGGCGGCAAGGTGGTGGAGGAACTCCGCAATGCCCCCGTTGCCGCGCACCTCAGTTCGCTTATCGAGCGCGAAGTGGCGTCCGCCACGGAGTGTGTCGGGCCGGAGGTGGAGGCTGCCGTGGCCGCCATGCAGCCCGGCGACCTGCTGCTGCTGGAGAACGTGCGCTTCTACCCGCAGGAGGAGGCCAACGACCCGCAGTTCGCCCGCCTCCTGGCTGCCCTGGGCGACGTCTTCGTCTCGGACGCCTTTGGCACCGCGCACCGAGCGCACGCCTCCGTGGTGGGCGTGGGCTATTACCTCCCGGCGGTGGCAGGGCTGCTGATGGAGCGAGAACTGAAGTACGTGGGCCGCGTGGCCACGGACGGCGAGCCCCCCATGGCGGTGATCCTCGGCGGCTCCAAGGTGGCCGACAAGATTGGCATCCTGAAGAACCTGGTGGACCGCACCTCGCTGATCTGCGTGGGCGGCGGCATTGCCAACACCTTCCTGCGCGCGCAGGGCATCGACGTGGGTGCCTCCCTGGTGGAGGCGGACCGTATCGACGACGCGCATGAGATCATGCGCCTGGCGGCCTCCCGGGACGACCTGCGGCTGCTGATGCCCACGGACGTGGTGATCTCGGACGCCGCTGGTGAGCGCATCAACAACGTCTCAGTGAACCGCATCCCCCCGGGATTCCGCATCCTGGACCTGGGCCGCCAGACCATCGAGGACATGCGTGAGGCGCTGGCGCCCATGAAGACGGTGGTCTGGAACGGCCCGGTGGGCTTCTTCGAGCGCGAACCGTTCGACCGCGGCTCCATCGAGATCGCGCGCATCCTCGCGGACCTGGTGGGGGCCATGACGGTGGTGGGTGGTGGCGAGACGGCCGCCGCAGTGGCAAAGGCGGGCGTGAGCGACCGCATCTCGCACGTCTCCACCGGCGGCGGGGCCTCGCTGGAGATGCTGCAGGGCATGCCCCTTCCGGGCGTGGAGATCCTGCGGGATCGCTGACGCCGGTGGCCGTCACGCACTCCGCAACAGACCCTGCGCCGCGGCACCGGTAGTATCCGCCCATGGACCTTGACCTCATCCGACGCCTCTCCCAGCCTGCCGACACCAAGGTGATCCTGCTCGTCATGGACGGGCTCGGCGGCATACAGGGCCCGCGCGGCCGCACCGAACTGGAGGAGGCGAACACCGTCCACCTGGACCGCATGGCGGAGGTGGGGAGCGTTGGCCGCACGCTGCCCGTGGGCTACGGCATCACCCCGGGCTCCGGGCCGGGCCACATCGCGCTCTTCTCCTACGACCCGCTGCAGTACGAGATCGGCCGCGGCGCCCTGGAGACGACGGGCATCGGCTTCGAGATGGGCCCGAACGACCTGGCCGCCCGCGGCAACCTGTGCGACCTGGATGCGGTTGGCCGCATTACGGACCGACGCGCCGGCCGCCTGCCGACCGAGGAGACCGCGAAGGTCTGCGAGGCCCTCCGCCAGATCGCGCTCCCGGGCGTGGAGGTGTTCGTGGAGCCGGTGCAGGACCAGCGCTTCGTGCTCGTCCTGCGCGGCGAGGGCCTGAGCGAGTCTCTGGCCGAGACGGATCCCCAGCGCGAGGGCGTCCCCCCCAACGAGGCGGTAGCGCTCTCCACCGAGGGTGACCGCACCTCCGCGCTCGTCCGCGAGTGGGTGACACGGGCCCGGGAGATCCTGGGCGGGCGGGAGCGCGGAAACGGCGTGCTCCTGCGCGGCTGGTCCAAGCGGCCGAACATGCTGCCGTTCCCGGAGTTGTGGAAACTCCGCGCCGCCGCCGTCACGGTCTACCCCATGTACCGCGGCGTGGCGAAGTTGTGCGGCATGGACTCGATCGAGGGCGCCCACGACTTCTCGGAGCAGGTGGAACTCGTCCGCAAGCACTGGGACGACTACGACTTCTTCTTCGTGCACTACAAGTACACGGACAGCGCCGGGGAGGACGGCGACTTCCGCCGCAAGGTGGACGCCATCTCCGAGTTCGATGCCGGCCTGCCAGGCCTGCTGGACCTGAACCCCAACGTCGTGGTGGTCACCGGCGACCACTCCACGCCCGCACCCATGGCCGTGCACTCATGGCACCCCGTGCCCCTGCTGATCTGGGGCGACCACGTCCGGCGCGATCACGTCCACCAGTTCTCGGAGCCCTCCTGCGCGCTGGGCGAACTGGGCACGATCCCTGCCAAGGAGGTGCTCCCCATCGCCTTCGCGCACGCGGGACGCCTCGCCAAGTACGGGGCCTGAGGGGCTGCCATGACGCGCATCCCCGTGGTCGGTGGCAACTGGAAGATGCACCTGACGCGCCCAGAGGCGCGCGACCTGGCCGCGGCGCTGCGCGCCAGCCTGGTGGACCTCGCCGGCCTGGAGGTGGTGTTGTTCCCGCCTTCCCCGTGGCTGGCGGACGTGCACGATGCGTTGCAGGGGAGCGCGCTCCAGGTGGGCGCCCAGAACGTCTACTGGGAGCCGAAGGGCGCGTACACGGGAGAGGTAGCCGCGCCCATGCTGCGCGGTACGGCCAGCCACGTGCTGGTGGGGCACTCGGAGCGGCGCATCGTGTTCGGGGAGACGGTGTGGGAGACCGCGAACAAGATGCGCGCGGTCTGCGATGCCGGCCTTACCCCGCTGCTGGCCGTGGGCGAGCCGCAGGCGGACCTGCGCGCCGGGCGCACCAACGAGACACTCCGCCGCCAGGTGAACGAGGGCCTGCGTGGCATCGCGGCCATGCCGCCGGGGCTGGTGATCGCCTACGAGCCTGTCTGGGCTATTGGCACGGGGGAGGCCGCCACGCCGGAGGGTGCCCAGGAGCGCTGCGCCTTCATCCGTTCCGTGATCGCGGACCGCTACGGATACGAGGCGGCCCGGGCCATCCGCATCCAGTACGGCGGTTCCGTGAACCCCGGCAACATCGCCGGCTTCATCGAGCAGCCGGACATCGATGGCGCGCTCGTGGGCGGCGCGTCCCTGGACGCGGAGGCGTTCGCCGCCATCTGCCGCGCCTGCGCCCTCTAGCCCCCGCGTCCTCCAGCCCTGAGTCCTCTAGCCCTGCGTCCTCTAGCCCCGTCTCCGCTAGCCTCCATCCATGACTGCACCCGTCCGACCTCGCGTCGTCGCCCTCGTGGGCGCCACGGCCTCCGGTAAGACCGCCGCCGCGGTCCAGGTTGCCCGCCGTGTGCCGGCGGAGGTCATCTCCGCCGACTCGCGGCAGGTTCGCACAGACATGTGCATCGGGACGGCCGCACCCACGGAGGCAGAGCGCGCGGCAGTGCCCCACCACCTGGTGGGCGTGGTGGCGCCGGACGCGCCCTGGGCCATCACGGACTGGCTGACCCGCGCGCGGGAGGCCGTCCGCGACATCGACGCTCGAGGCGCCCTCCCGCTGGTGATCGGGGGGACGGGCCAGTACGTCTGGGCGCTGCTGGAGGGTTGGGACGTGCCCGCCGTGCCCCCCAATCCAGCCCTGCGCGAGCGCCTGGAGGCCTTCGCGGCCGCCGAGGGGCATGGGGCCCTCCACGCCCGCCTAGCTGCGGTGGACCCCGCCTCGGCCGAGCGGATCGACGCGCGGAACGTGCGGCGGGTGGTGCGCGCCCTGGAGATCGTGGACGCCACGCGCGCCCCGGTGCCCTCGCTGGGGCCGCGCGATCCGGGCTTCGACTGGCGCGTGGTGGGCCTTCGGTGGCCTCGAGACGTGCTGCACGAGCGCGCGGACCGGCGCGTGGAGGCAATGTTCGCCGCCGGCCTGGTGCAGGAGACACGCGCGCTGGTGGACCGGTACGGCCGGGAGTTCGAGGCGCTGCGCTCCATCGGCTACCGCGAGGCCCTGGGTGTCCTCGACGGGACGATGACGGTGGACGGGGCCGTGGAGCGCGCGAAGATCGAGACGCATCGCCTCATCCGCATGCAGGCAACGTGGTTCGGGGAGGACGATCCGCGCATCCAATGGGTCGCCGGTGACGACCTGGAGGCGGTGGTGGCCGCGGTTGTGACCGGGGTGGGCGCCCCGTAGGATCATCCGACGATGTCCCACATCCCCAGTCCCCTGCCGTTCTGGAAGATGCACGGCGCCGGCAACGACTTCGTCGTGGCCGAGGTCGACGCGCCCGCCGTCACGGACGACGAATGGGGCGCCCTGGCGGTCCGCATCTGCGACCGCCACTTCGGCGTGGGCGCGGACGGCCTGATCCTCGTGCAGCCCTCGACCACCGCGGACCGCAAGATGCGCATCTTCAACGCGGACGGCTCGGACGGCGAGATGTGCGTGAACGGCATCCGCTGCTTCGTGAAGTTCTGCTTTGACCGCGGGCTGGTGACGCACCCGGACGGTGAGATGGTGGTGGAGACGGGGCCAGGCCCCATGCCCTGTCGCGCCTACTTCGATGCGGAAGGCCGCGTGGATCGCGTGCGCGTCACGGCCGCCGTGCCGGACCTGGACCCGGCTGCGTCCGGCGTAAGGGTGGAGCAGTCGCCGCCGGTGCTGGACTTCCCTGTGACCGTGCGTGACGCCCTCGGCCAGTCCGAGCAGCGCGTGGCCATCGTGTCCATGGGCAACCCCCACGCGATCCAGTTCATCCACGACGCCCCAGCGGAGTACCCGCTGCACCGCATTGGCCCGCTGATGGAGCGCCACCCGGCGTTCCAGCAGCGCACGAACTACGAGGTGGTGCGCGTCCTGGACCGGGACACCCTGGAGATGCGGGTGTGGGAGCGCGGCGTGGGCGAGACGCTGGCGTGCGGCTCCGGCGCCTGCGCGGTGATGGTCGCGGCCCACGTCCGCGGCCTGGTAGACGACACAGTCGACGTGCGCCTTCCCGGGGGCACGTTGCTCATTGAGTGGCCGGGCGCGGGCCACGTGAACCTGACCGGCCCGGCCGAGAGGGTGTTCGAGTCGGAGTGGGTCGGATGAACGAACGTCGGCGGATCGAAGCGGCAGACGCCGCACTTGTGCTGAAGAACACGCCCTTGAGCCCGCGGGAGCGTGAGCGTCTCCTGGAGGAGCCCGGCTCATTCCTGGCGCGTGGCGAGGCTGGCGAGGTCATCCTGGCGCCGGTGCAGGGACAGCAGCGCCTGTTCTGGGCGTTCCGGGACATCGAGTCCATGCGCCAGGAGTTCGCCGGCCTCTGGCAGCAGGCGCGCGAGCACATCGACCGTGACGAGGTGGACTACGTGGCCACGGACGTGTCCGGGCTGCCCACACGAGAGTGGCTCGACCCGCTGCTACGTGACGCGGACTTCGAGTTCTTCGCCGAGTGGATGGACATGTCCAACCCGGACCTGGACCAGGACGCCGTCCCGGAGTTCCCGGAGGGCGTGACCATGCGGAAGGCGGACGACGCCGACCTGGAGCGCATGTACGAGATCTGGTCCGAGGCCTACGGCGAGTACGCAGACGGCCCCGCCACCTTCGACTGGCTCACCGAGCAGGCGGCCTGGGCCGGCGCCCTTGAAGACGCGGAGGGCAACGTGGTCGCCTTCGCATTCAACTCCGCGGCGGAGCGCGCGGAAGGCCGCATCCTGGCGGCCGCCGTGGCGCCGGAAGCGTGGGGCAACGGCTACGGCCGCCTGATCGTGTCCGCGGCCGTGTACCAGTTGGCGGCGAGCGATGCGGTGCGCGCCACCATCCAGGTGCGTCCGGACATCAAGCAGAGCCTCCGCACCTGCTCTGACCTGGGCTTCAAGTTCGCGCGCGCGGGCGTGGAGTATCGCCGCAGCGTGGACGAAGAGGCGATCGCCCAGAAGCGCGAAGAGCGCCGCATCGCCGGCGTGAAGGCCCGCTTCGGGAAGTGGCGCTAGCCTCACGGTTCCTATCCCGGACAGCCCAATATCAGCAGGACCGATAGCAGGAAGGGACCGCCCCGTGAGGCTGGCCCAGCGCGTGCAACAACTCCCGCCGTACCTCTTCGCGAGGATCTCCCAGTTGATCGCGGAGAAGCGCGCGGCCGGCGTGGACGTCATCTCGCTGGGCATCGGCGATCCGGACCTGCCCACCCCGGAGCACCTGTTGGACTCCCTGAAGCGCGCCGCGGATGACCCCGCGAACCACCGCTACCCGGAGTCAGACGGCCTGCCGGAGTTCCGCGCCGCCATCGCGCAGTGGTACCGCGACAGGCATGGCGTGGACCTGGACCCGGACCGGGAGGTGCTGCCGCTGATCGGCTCCAAGGAGGGCATCGGCCACTTCCCGCTGTGCCTCATCGACCCCGGTGACGTGGCCCTGGTCACCGACCCCGGCTACCCGGTCTACGAGATCGGCACGATGTTCGCGGGCGGGGAGACCGTCCGCCTACCGCTGCGCGAGGAGGACGGCTGGCTCCCGCGGCTGGACGAGGTGGACCCGGACCTGGCGCGCCGCGCCCAGGTGATCTGGCTGAACTACCCGAACAACCCCACCGGCGCCATCGCGGACCGGGCCTTCTTCGAGCGCGCCGTGGCGTGGGCGAAGCAGTATGACGTGGTCATCGCCCATGACCTGGCGTACGCGGACGTCTCCTACGACGGCTACGTGCCGCCCTCGATCCTGGAGGTGGATGGCGCCCGGGACGTGGCGATCGAGTTCAACTCGCTATCCAAGTCGTTCAACATGACCGGCTGGCGCGTGGGCATGGCGGTAGGCAACGCCACGCTGATCAACGCCCTGATGCGCGTGAAGACCAACCTGGACAGCGGCATTCCCCAGGCCATCCAGCAGATGGCCATGACCGCGCTGGCGGACCCGCGGGACGCCATCACCTCCCACAACGCCATCTACCAGCGCCGCCGCGACCGCGCGGTGGAGGTGCTCCGCGCGCTAGGCCTGCGCGTGGAGCCGCCGAAGGCGTCCCTCTACGTCTGGGCGCGCCTGCCGGAGGGCGAACGCTCCTCCGCGGACTTCGCCGCGCGGCTCATCGACGCGACAGGCGTGGTGGTGACGCCGGGGGCCTCCTATGGCGACGCCGGCGAGGGCTACATCCGCATCTCGCTCACCACGCCGGACGAGCGGCTGGCCCAGGCGCTGGAGCGCCTGGGCCGCTTCGCCCGTGGCGAGCAGGTGCTGTAGGCACACGCCCTACACTGGATCCAGGACATCCGATCCAGCGATCCACGAGGAGAACAGCCCCTATTCCACGCAAGCGACCCCGCTTCCAGCCGCCCGCCTCCGATGCACCGGAGGGGGATGGCGCGAGGCGCAGCCTCCCTCCCCACAGCACGAAGCCGAAGCAGGAGCGCGCGTTCCTGGTGGCGCTGGACTCGGGCGCACGCCCCGGTGAGATGACCACGGACGAGTCCGTGCGCGAACTCGGACGGTTGGTCCGCACCGCAGGCGGCTGGGTGGTGGGCAGCGTGACGCAACGCCGCCCGCACCCGGACCCCGCCTACTACCTGGGCACCGGCAAGATCGAGGAGATCGTGGCCCAGCGCGGCGCGCTGGACTACACCATGGTGGTCTTCGATGACGCGCTCTCGCCCTCGCAGCAGTTCAACCTGGAGCGCGCGCTGGGCGTGAAGGTGCTGGACCGCTCCGCACTCATCCTGGACATCTTTGCCCGCCGTGCGCGCACCCGTGAGGCGTCCCTGCAGGTGGAACTGGCGCAGCACGAATACCTGCTGCCGCGCCTGCGCGGGCAGTGGCAGCACCTGGAACGCACCGAGGGCGCCATTGGTACCCGCGGCCCCGGCGAGACGCAGTTGGAGACGGACCGGCGCCTGATCGGCGCGCGGATCGCGCGGCTGAAGCGCCAGATCGAGCAGGTCCGCAAGCAGCGTGACCTGCAGCGCAGCCGCCGCCAGCGGCAGGGGCTGCCCACCGTCGCGCTCGTGGGCTACACCAACGCCGGGAAGTCCTCGCTGATGCGGGCGCTGGCCGGAGCGCGCGTGCTGGTGGCGGACGCGGTGTTCGCCACGCTGGACCCGGTTACGCGCCGCATCGGCACGGGCGGGGACGAGGCGTTCCTGCTGACGGACACGGTTGGCTTCATGCAGAAACTGCCCACGCAACTGGTGTCCGCGTTCCGGGCCACGCTGGAGGAACTCGGGCAGGCGGACCTGCTGCTCCACGTGGTGGACGCCACGGCCGCCACCCGCGACGCGCAGGTGCGCACCGTGCTGCAGACGCTGGCGGACCTGGGCCTGGCAGACATGCCCACGCTCACCGCCCTGAACAAGGCGGACGGCCTGCTCCTGGAGGACGGCTCGCCGGTGGAGTCAGAGGCGGACCTGCTGGTGCTGGAGCGCGAGGGCGCGGCCGGCCTCGCGGGCGTGGAGGGGCTGGACGGGGAAGTGCTGCTGACCTCCGCCACCACGGGGCTGGGCATCGACCGCCTGCGGCAGCGCCTGATGTACGAGTTCTTCGGCGCAGACGCCGTGCACGGAGCGCCGGCGGAGGCGCGTGAAGCAGACGCTCGCGCCCAGCAGGTCCAGCCGCGAGAGTACGCCGCCGGCTAACACGGGCGGCGTTTGGGCGGCCGCTGCAACGGAGTGGGCGAGCCACTTCCCGCCGGTGTAACGCTCCTGCGAGGATGGCGCACCTAGCCTCGCGCTGTGGACTTCCTGAAGGCCCTCTTCACTCGCATCCAGGAGGATGACGTGCCCGGCGTATCCGCCGAGCTCGCCTTCCGTTTCCTGTTCGCCCTGTTCCCGTTCCTGATCTTTCTGGCGGCCCTGAGCAGTTACGCCGCGCAGTGGCTGGGGATCCAGAATCCCACGCAGGACATCCTGAACGAGGTGGGCGAGACGCTGCCGAACGACGCGGCGGGCATCCTGGAGTCCCAACTCCGGGGCATCTTCCAGAACCAGAACCCCGGGCTGTTGTCCGTCACGGCGATCCTCGCCCTGTGGAGCGCTTCGTCCGGCACCAAGACCGTGATGAAGGCGCTCAACCGCGCGTATGACGTGGAGGAGGCCCGGCCGTTCCTGAAGAAGCAGGCGATGGGCCTGCTGCTCACGCTTGTCGGCGGCCTCGCCTTCCTCGCTGCGGCCATCGTGCTCGTGGTGGGGCAGGTGGTGGGCCAGGACATCGCGGCGAACCTGGGCGTGGGCGACCAGTGGGCCACGGTAGTGTCCTGGGCGCGCCTGCCGGTGGTGCTTCTGCTAATGGTGGCGGCCACTGCCTTCGTCTACTGGTCCGCGCCCGCAGCGAGCCTGCCGTGGCGGTGGTTCTCCTGGGGTGCGGCGCTCTTCGTGGTCACGTGGCTCATTGCCACGCTGGGCTTCGGCTTCTACGTGGCGAACTTCGGTGCGTATGAGAACACGTACGGCAGCCTGGGCGGCGTCATCATCCTCATGACCTGGCTCTACATCACGTCCTTCGTGCTCCTGCTGGGCGCGGAGTTCAACGTGGCGTTGGAGCGACACGCGATCGGGCGTGAAGCGCCCGAGGGCATGCGCCAGACCGATGAGGGCCGCGCACAGGGCCGCGAGGCGGGGACAGGCGGACAGTCGTCCCAGCGCACTCGCCGCCAGCCCGGCGTCCCGGAGGAAGTCCAGGTGGAGCGTCGTCAGCCTCGCGAAGTCGGCCGGCCGGCGGTCGGTGGGTTGTCGCGCGCGCTGGGCGCGCTGGTGGCCGGCGTGGTGCTGGTCAGGTTGTGGCGCTGATGTGTCAGTCAACGGGTCCATGCACGGACCGCACGATGGGCTTGCAGACCCAGGGCGGCCTGGGACGCTGAGAAAGGCGATGACCTGATGGACGAACGGTCACGAGAAGAACGGTTGAGAGAAGAACGGTTGAGAGAAGAACGAGCCGGAATGGAGACCGGGACACACACCGGCCTGCAGTCCGGCACCGCCGGTGGTTACCCCACGGACATGGGGCGCCAGGAGGGCATGGGCGAGCGCGCGCAGCAGGCGACATCCGAGGTGTCCGAGCGGGCGGGCTCCATGGCCAACCAGGCCTCCGAGCAGGCCTCGCGGGCAGAGGAAATGGGACGCGACCGCGCCGCACAGGGGGCGGAGCAGGCCGCCACCATGCTGCGTGAGCGCACGGGCGACGGCGCCGTGGGCGCCGCGGGTGACAAGGCCGCGGAGGGCATGGACAAGACCGCCCGCTACCTCCGCGAGCACGATGCGCCCGCCATGCTCGGCGATATCGAGCACTACGTGCGGGAGCATCCGGTCCAGGGCATCGCCGGCGCAGTGGCGGCCGGCTTCCTTGTCGGCCGGATCCTGAGGTAGCCCCATGGCCGTTACTGCTGGTTCAGGCGAGCAAGCCGAGGCCGGGCGCGAGCAGGTCCGGGAGGACATGGCCCGCGGCCGCGAGGAAATGCGGTCACTGGGATCCCGCACCGCGGACGTTACGCAGGAACTGCGCGAACTGGCCAGGCTGGAACTGGACCTGGCGCGGGCGGAGATCGCTGACAACCGCCAGCGGCTGATGATGGGGTCCGGCGCGGGAGCGGCAGCAGCCGTGTTCGCCTTCTGGATCCTGGGCTTCCTGGGCCTGGCGATGATGTTCGGCTTGATGGAAGTCTGGCCGGACTGGCTCGCAGCGCTCACCACGGCCGGGGCGTGGCTCCTCCTGGCGGCGATTGCCGGCCTGGTGGCTCGGTCCCGCTTCAAGGCCTTCTCGCCAACACCGCAACGCACCATTGCCTCGCTGAAGGAGGATGTCGCATGGGCTCGCAGACTGATGAAGCAGAGCGCCGCGTCCGGGAGCAGCGGGCGGTAATCGAGCGCAAGGTGGGGGACCTGGAGGTCCGCCTGGGGGATGACCTGCAGGTGGCGCGAGAGCGCGTCACGCATCACGTCACCCACCTGCCGGAACTCTTCCCGGGCGGTCAGAGGGTGATGGACCAGGCGCAGGAGCACCCGATCGCCGCGCTCGCGGGCTCCGTGGGCCTCGGGGTTGCCCTCGGGATGATGGGCGGCGGTGGCGGCTCGGAGAGCCACGCCGGCCATCAGCATGACTCCAACGGACGCTCGGCGATGGGGGCGGCGAGCGGCATGCTCTCCGGCCTGGGCGCGACCATGATGTCGCCGCTGAGGCCGTACATGGAGGACATGGCGCGCGACGTCTTCCAGGGCTTCGCCGACCGGCGCCAGCAGCAGGCGAGCGGCCACGCCCGCGAGGAGTCTCGTCGCGAGGAGTCGCGGTCGCAGGAGGGCGGGTCGCAGGGCTAGCGCTCGCGCTCGCAGACGAGGGCGACATGCTCCCCCGCCGCGCGCGTGAGCGCGACGGTGAGGGCGCGTGTGCCCGCGCCGCTGCCCTGGAGTGCGCGGTTCAGCCGTACCTCAAGCGGGTTGGTCTCCACCGGTGAAGCCCGCCGCATGACGTCCACGCGTGCTGCCCCGTGCCCTCGGAGGGCGTCCAGCAGCCGGCGTTCGGAGAACGGCAGTGTCTCCAGCACGCGGAACCGCCGGGCGAAGGGGCTGTCCACCGCGCGGTCACCGGAGAGGTAGGCCACGCCCTCCGCCAGGAGCCCAGCCTCCAGTTGCGGCGCCAGCACGTCCACCAGCCCCGCCCGGCCCACTGCCGGGTCGAGGTCGTAGAGATACGCCCCCGGGGCGCGGAGGGCCGTAACCACCGAGTCCGGCTCGCCTGCCAGCGATTCGCCGGCGGGCAAGACAGTCGCACGGCGCGGCGATGTGACGGCCGTGCCCAGCCACAGCACCGCCTCCACGAGCCTACCGTCCAGCGAGATGAACTCCACCTCCGCCTGCGTGGGCACGGCCACAAGGTCGATGCCCGGGGCGACCTTGATGCCTGCGCGAGCGACCTTCGAGGCGATTCGGAGCGCGCTTGAGAGCGGCGGGCTCCAGCGCTCGGGGTCCAGGACGCGACCGCGCTCGTCGCGGCGGGCAGGGTCCAGCCAGGCGGAGTCCACCTCCACTGGCAGGTCGACCGTCAGCGCGTCGCCCTCCACCACCTCGACGTCCGCAAGCCCCCGAGCGGCGGCGTTCGCGCGGGCGAGCGCCACGCGGCCGGGGTCACGGTCCACGGCTAGCACGGGCGCTACCTCCGCCAGCGCGAGCATGTCCGCCCCGGCGCCGCAGCCGAGGTCGGCGATGCGCCTCGATCCCCGGAACCGCGCGGCCGTGTGGGAAGCGACGAACGCGCTGGTGGCCTGCTCCGCCGCCTCTCGGTCGAAGTACAGGGTGGCTGCGTCCGGGAACTTCGTGGCTGCGGCCCGGCGGCCTTCCGCCAGCGCCAGCGCCGCACGGGCGCCCTCGCCACCGTGGTCGCGCCTCAGGCCGTCGAGGATGGCGAGCGCGGAGGTGCCCTGCGCCAGTGCGGCGGCGGCCCGGTCGGCGGCGCGGGCGCCCTCCGGCGTCAGCAGCCAGGCGACGGCGGGCGCGTCCAGGGGCACGGGAATCCTAGCGGGGCGGGCGGAGCAGGAAGGCCTCCGGCTCCTGCAGCCACGGGCGGCCTCGGTAGCGTTCGCCCAGCACCGTGCGCGCCTCCTCCAGCACCTGGTCGCGGGCGGCCACCACGCGTCGCGCGGCAGCCTCGTCCCCGCCCACGGCGCGCGGTAGGTCGTCCAGCCAGGTGGCGATGCGGCGCCCGAGGCGCGTCCCGCGCGCCGCGGCACGGAGGTAGGCGGCCGGGGGGTAGGCGCCGGCGTCGTCGAAGCACGCCAGCCGGCAAAGCGCGGCGGCGGCCTCGCCCGCCGGTAGGGCAGCGGCCCCCGGCGCGACGGGCAGGACGTCGATGGCGGAAGCGGCCTGGACCGCCTCCAGCCAGAGCGTGCGGCTCACGCGTTCCGGTGCGTCGTCCGGGAGCAGGCCGGCCCGCAGCGCGTACTGCTCTGCGCGGCGCAGGCGGTCGGAGACAGCCTCCAGGTGTCGGACCTGCCAGCGCGCCTCCAGCGAGGGACGGGAGGTGCCCTGGAGGAGCCGGTGGAGGGCGTCGTCCGTCATCACGGCCAGCGTGAGACGGGCCAGGTCGCCGCTCACGCGGGGCCGCTCGAAGACGCCGCGGTCGGAAGTCAGGGGGGTGCGGTACTCGGTGGGCAGGGAGCGGGCGGCGCCGCCGTCCAGCGTGAGCCACAGGGTCGGCGGGCCGGCGGTGACGTCCTCATCCAGGCCGACGGGGGGCGAGACCAGGAGGAGCGTGATCCGGTCGGAGACGTCCGACCAGGGCGGCGCGGCCAGGAGGCCGCGGCCCCACTCGCGCGCCTGCTCGCGCAGCGCGTCAGCGGGGCCCTCGGCCATCTAGTCGGAGATCTGACCGGCCTGCTGCAGGGCGGCCTTCACTTCGTCCGAGTTCTTGAACATGGCGCCCTCGCGGAGCGCGTCGAACCCGTCGATGACCTCGTCGTCGATGTCGTTCGCGTAGCAGATGTCCAGGAAGTCAGAGCGGGTAGGCGTAGCCTCCGGCGCCACGCGGAAGATGTGGTCTACGACCTCCGCGTACGCGCTCCAGGGTGCGGGCATGTGGGCTCCAATCGGTCGATCCGCGCGCGGGACGGCCCCGGCTGCGGGGTACTGGCAGGCGGGCCTCAACGTAGCAGTGGCTGAGGTTGGTCGCCAGCAACCGAGGGTGCCCGCCATGAGCCCGTTATCGCTCTGGGGAGCGTTCCACGACCGCCTGGCGGGTCTGGACGAACCGCTCGGTGACTTCCGCTGCGCCCGCGTCCTCTGCCTCAGCGAGCGCCCGCCGTAGGAGGTCCGTGAGGAGGGCGCCGCCGCCGGCCGCCATGAACCAGTCCGCAGCCTGCAGCAGGGCGAACGCACGGGCGCGGCGCTCGCTGCGGTGCGAGACGTACCCGGCCAGCAGGCCGGCGAGCCCGGCGGCCAGGGCGATCTTCAGCGAACGTCTCGGTAGCAACGGCCACTCCCACCAACAGGCTCCGAGGTTTCTCGCCGCCCCGAGCCGCCGTCCATCCTAGCGCCACGTGCCACCGCGGGTGCCGTGCCATCGCCCCGGGCGGGCGGATACACTCCCGGCGCTGATGTCAGACCTGTTTGCCGGATGGCGATTCGCACTGCAGCGGCTGCGCGCGGGCTGGCGGTTCATGCTGGTCGCGGCGCTGGGCGTGCTGGTCGCGGCCACGCTGCTGGCCATCACCCCCATCTACGCCGCCTCCATGTCGGACCTTGGTCTCCGCTTCCGCCTGGACGGCGAACTCCCGGAGCAGGGCGACACGCTCACCTACGTCGAGGTGGACCCGTTCCTGCTGGGCGACCCGGTGGACCGCGCGGGCGCCAGCGCCATCGACCAGATCACGGAGGAGCGGATCGGCTGGCTGGGTGACGAGGTGCTCACCGAGGACCGCACGCACCGCCTGGACGTCTCCTTCCCGGACCACTCACCGGTGGAGCAGCCGGTCGCGGTCACCGAGCGCACGGACGATCCGCTCCGCCAGTGGTGGGGCGGATTCGTGTACCACCTCAGCGGGTGGGAGCAGCACGTGGAGGTGACGGAGGGGCGGTTCCCCGGGCCCGTGGACGCCGCAGCCCGGCCGGAGGTGGTGCTGGTGGACGGCTTCCAGCGCCATGCGGCGCTGGGGGACACGGTGCTGCTGGGGGCGGGTGGCTTCACCGACTGTCCGAACATCCCGCCCTCGGAAGACCCTCAGCAGGCCGCGGAAGAGGTGCGCTGCCGTCCCACTACGCGCGTGTCCACGTCCGTGGAGGCCACGGTGGTGGGTTTCGTGCGGCCGGAGGACCCCGCGGACCCGCGCTGGACGATCTTCAACGGCGTGTGGGACGTGGCGGACGAGCCGCTGCACCCGCGCCTGGAGGACGTGGACGAGGCCGACCCCACGCGCGGCCTGGTCTTCCTGGGCGTGGGCCAGATGCTGATGCTGACCTCCCAGGAGCAGTTCGACCAGGCCTTCCGGCCGCTGCTCGCGGAGACCGGATCGCACCACCGCGCCGGCGTGTACGTGGACGTCTCCCGCCTGGGCCTGGGCGAGGTGGACCACGCCGTTGCGGACATGGAGGCCTGGCTGGCCGACATCAGGGGCGGGTTGGAGGAGATTGCCCCCGCGCGCACTCGAGTGCTGGACACGCTGCGCGGGTTCCAGAACGCCCAGTCCTTCTCCGCCGTGCCGCTGCTGGTGGTGTTGCTCCAGGTGGTGGGCATCGTCGTCTACTACGTGATGATGGTGATGGCCATGCTGCTGGAGCGGCAGCGGTCAGAGATCGGCGTGTACCGCAGCCGCGGGGCCACCACCACGCAACTGGTCGGCCTGAGTTTCGTGGAGGGCGTTGCGTTCGCCGTGCCCTCGCTGCTGCTGGCGCCGTGGCTCGCCGCGGCCGTCGTGCGGGTGCTGGGCCTGACGCCCACGTTCGAGCAGATCACCGGCGGGGCGATGCTGCCCGCCACCGTGACGCCGGAGGCGTACCTGCTGGCGGTGGGCGGCGGGGCGCTCTCGCTGCTGGCGGTGCTGCTGCCCTCCTTCGTGATCGTGCGGCGGGGGATCGTGGACGTGAAGCGGGAGGAGTCTCGCCCCGCGGAGCGGAACCTGCTGCAGCGGTACTACCTGGACTTCGCCGTCGTGGCGCTGGCCGGCCTGCTGCTCTGGCAACTGGGCCAGCGAGGCTCCGTGTTCGACCCGGACTCGGTGGGCGGCTGGTCCAGCGACCCGCTGCTGCTGGCCGCGCCCCTGGCGATCACGGCGGCGGTCTCCCTGATGGTGCTGCGGTTCTACCCGCCGCTGGTGCGCCTCGCCGTGCGCGTGATGCTCGTCTTCCGCAGCACGGCCGCCGCCATTGGCCTCCGCCGCGCGGGGAGGGCGCCCGCGTCCTATGCGCGCGTGGCGCTGCTGGTGATCATGGCCGTGGCAGTGGGGACGTTCGCCGCCTCCTACGGGCCCACCGTGGACCTCTCGCTGACCCACCGCGCCCGCTACGACGCCGGCGTGGACCTGCGCGCCGCCCTCTACGACGACCAGGACCGCCGCGTGCAGGAGAAACTAGCCGCGCTGGACGGCACGGAGGGGGTGGACGCGGCGCGCGGCGTGATCCGCGGCATGCTCCGCGCCACCACGGGCCGCGAGGTGCAGATGCTGGCCATCGATCCCGCCATGGCGCAGGCTGCGCTGTGGTGGCGGGACGACTTCACGGAGCGCCCGCTGGACGGGCTGATGCGCCTCCTCCAGAGCGACGTGCCGCCGGGCGGGGGCTACCCACTGCCGGAGGACGCGCGCGCCCTGGAGGTGCGTCTGCGCTCCAACCAGCCGGAGCGGATCTTCGTCCAGGCGCGCTACCGGGCGGCCGACGGCCACTATTCCAGCCGCCCGCTGGAGATCATCGACAGCGGTGAGGAGTGGCTGACGGGGCGCGCGGAGATCGCGTTCGGCCCCGGGCCCATGACGTTCGCCGGCTTCATCGTCAGTGACCGCACCGGCCAGAACCTGCGGGTGCAGGGCTCCCTCACCATGGACTCGCTCGCCGTGCTCCGCGAGGGGGGCGAGCGCACGCTGCTGGACGGCTTCGAGGGCCCGTTCCGCTGGATGATGCTCGCCGCCGCGGACACCCAGGAGACCTTCGGCGTCACGACGGAGGACGCCTTCGAAGGCGCGCAGGCGCTCACGTGGGAGTGGCAGCCGCTGATCTCCACGCGAAAGCGCGTGCTCGCCCCCGGCGATCCGGCCATCCCGCTCTCGATCATCACCAACTCGCGCACGCTGGGCGACCTGCGTGTGGACGGTGAGGGCCGCGGGGTGGCGCAGTTTGACCAGGTGGTGGTGCCGGTCCATGTCCGCGCGGTGGTGGACTACTTCCCCACGATGGACCCGGACGGCAGCATGGTGATCGTGAACCTGGCCCACCTGCAGGACGCCGCCGGCCTGGTGGACGTGGACTCCTACACCTTCCCCAACGAACTCTGGGTGGACTTCGCCGCCTCCGCGTCACTGTCCTCGCAGCGCACCCTCGCCGAGGACCTGCGGGCAGGGCGGGCGCAGCCCCAGGTGGAGCACGGCTGGGCGCTGCAGGCGGAGAACGTGAGGACGGTGGACGAGGACCCCACGCTCCAGGCGTCCGGCGCCGGCATCCTGGGCGTGGCCTTCGTGGCCGTGCTGGGACTCTGCACGGTGGGCTTCGTGGTGACCATGGTGGTGGGCGCGCGCAGCCGCGCCACGGAGTTCGCGGTGCTCCGCGCCGTGGGCGCGTCCCGTCGCGAGATCCTCCGCGCCATGTTGCTGGAGTGGGGCGTGGTGCTGGTGGCCGGCGCGTTCATCGGCGCGCTGGTGGGCCGTCGCGTGGCGCGCATCATGCTGGGCTTCCTGAACGTCACGGAGGGCGGCGATCCCGTGGTGCCACCGTTCGTGCTGGCCACGGACTGGGGCATCCTGGGCATGGGCCTGGGGGTGCTCGCGGGAGTCGTGCTGGCGAGCCTGGTGCTGGCCTGGGCTGCCACCATGCGACGCTCGCCCACGGTGGAGTTGCGCGTCACGCAGTAGCCACCCCGCGCGTCTGCCTGAGCGTGCGCCCTAGCGCGAGTCGCCCTCGCGGAGGTCCGGGGGAATGCGCAGCACAGCCGTGGCGCTGCCTGCCTCGTCCAGGCGCACCACCACCACGTCACCGGGGGCCAGCGGACGGTCCGTGTCCTGGATGCGGTACAGCCGCACCGTGGAGGTCGCGCGCACCGTCATGGCGGAGGCGCCGGAACGCACGTCGAAGGCGGCGCCCTCGCCGGCGGCGATCGCCCCGGTGCGTGTCACGGAGCCCCCCAGCGCGCCGGCCTCGAAGCCAGTGAAGCCGGCCGGGGAGCGGAGCGCGATCTCCGCGCGTGGCGCGCTCGCGGGATGCGCGACGGTGGCCACACTGGTGCCGGGCTCGTTCACGCGCTCGGCCAGGCGCATGCCGCCAACCACGCCCCCGAGAGCGGCGACCACCAGGCCCGCAATGGCCCCCAGGGTGACCAGCCGGGAGCCCACTACTGTGACCCCACCCAGACCACGCCCGTCAGGACCTGGCCGAACTGGGTGTTGTCCACGCCCACGTTGACCGGGCTGCCGTCCGGGATCGCCGCCTCCAGCCGCGCAAGGTCCTCCACCGGCACGTCCGCCGACAGGGCCAGCATGACCGTGCTGCCGTCCGCCTGCGCCAGGGTCAGCGAGCCGCCGTCGATGGCGACCACGGAGCCGGAGATCGCGTCCGGCGCTGGCTCCGGGGTGCGTTCGATCTGCAGCAGGAGGGTGTCGCGCTGTGGCTCGTGTGAGTAGACATAACCGCCTACGCCGGAGAGCAGCAGGACGCCCAGGAAGAGGGCGGCGTAGAGCAGGGGCGGCGTAAGGCGGGCGCGCTGGACCATTGCGTAAGGGCCGGTCCCGCTAGTCGCCCAGCACGGTGTCATACCCCAGGGCGCGGATCTCCTCCACGTACTCGGACCGCCAGCCCGCGGTCGGGATGCGGCGGTGGCGGTCGCGGAACTCGCGGTGGTAGCGGAGGTACTCCTCCTCCAGCCGCTGGCGCCACTGGGACTCCTCGCGGAAGACCTCCGGATCCACGTCCTCCAGGTTGGAGTCCACCTCCTCCGGGGAGAGTTCGTAGTCGTCCCGCCAGTACTCGGCCAGGTAGTCCAGCGACTCTTCCAGGTCACGCCGGCAGTCCAGCATGTACGTCTCGAGCGCCTGGATGGCGTCGCCGGCGGTGCCGTGCAGGCCCTCAGCGCGCGCGCACGCCTCGCAGAGCGTGATCAGTTTGCGGGCGTCACACTCGTCGCCGCGGGGACAGTTGCGGTGCCGCGGCGCGAAGTTGTTGAGGGACGGCTTCCGCGAGTAGCCAATGATGAGCGCCTCTCGGTCCAGGCCGCAACGCGGGCAGGAGAGGACGTCACCGAAGATCTTGTTGATGGTCTCTTCCCAGTCGATCTGCACGGCAGAGACCTCCTCTTCAACATCGATCCTAGTCCGGGCGATCCGCCTGTCAAACGGCCTCCCGGACCCCGCGTGGACGACTACGGCAGGTCTCGGGCGTAGCCGCCGGCCTGGCCCGGCATCTCTTCCACGTCCACGCTGATGCGCCGGATATTGGCGTGTCCGGCCTCGTCCAGGCGGGTGACCACCGCCTCCGCGATGTACTCCGCCAGCAGTTCGGCGGTGGTGTTCTGGAGCGGCAGCGCCACCACGTCCGACCGCGGGAAGGTGTACTCGCGCTCGCCGAAGCGGACCACCCAGGAGGCCTCGCGCTCCTCGATCTGGAGCAGCGGGGAGTCCCGCTGGAGGAGGAAGTGGTGGTCCAGGTTGTCGCAGACCTCGCGCACGTACTGCTTCAGTGCGGAGAAGTCGATCACCCAGCGGTCCGCGGTGAGGTCGCCGTCCACGCGCGCGCGCACCAGGTAGTTGTGGCCGTGCAGCGGCTCCAGGTCGTCGCCCAGCGTGGCCATGTGGGCGGCGGCGAACTTGAGGCGGACGCGCTCCACCGTGACGTGACGTTGGACGGCCATGGCGTGTCCCCTCTGATGCCCCGGCGGCCCCGGGACGAACGACGAGGGCGGCCACCGGGGCCGCCCTCGTGCGGTTGGGTCGAGTATGACGCGCGGGCTAGGCGATCGTCATGGCCGTGAGCAGTTCCTCCACGGTGGACTGCTCGATGTTCGCGCGGGCCTTGGCTTCCGCCAGCCGCTGGTGTGCGGCCACGGACTCGCCCGCGCGGCGGTAGATCTGGCCGATCGGGATACGCCGGTCACGGACCAGCGCGGCCGCCGCAACGATGTCTTCCGGGTCGTGCCCGTCACCGATGGGGTAGGCGAGCGGCTCGATGCCCTTCTTCTCGTCACCCTTGAGCAGCGAGTACGTGTCGTTGTAGGTCGTGCACGGCGACTGCACGTGGACGATGGAGAACCCCGGGTACTCCATGGCCGTCTTGATGTCGCCCGCCAGTTCCTTCACGCGGGAGGACAACTGGGACACCAAGTAGGGGACGCCCACGCCCAGGTAGAAGAGGAAGGGGTTCATCTTCTCGTCCAGTTTCCCGAAGCGGGTGGTGGACGTGACCACGCTCAGTTCCGTGGTGGGCGAGGCCTGGCCCTTGGTCAGGCCGTAGATGCCGTTGTCCATCACCACCGCGGTGATGTCCAGGTTGCGGCGAGCCTGCGGGCCGATGTGCTCCGCGCCGATGGAGAGGAAGTCGCCGTCGCCGGCCACCACCACCACGTTCAGGTCAGGCCGCGCGGACTTGATGCCGTAGGCGATGGGCAGCGCGCGGCCGTGGATCCCGTGGATCCCGAACGGCTGCGGACCTTCCATCATGTGCACCATGTTCCCGGAGCAGCCGATGCCGGCCACGATCACGGTGTTCTCAATGGACTCGCCGCGCTCCGCCATGCGGCGCGCCAGCGCCTGCTCCAGGGCGACCTTCACGCCGAAGTCGCCGCAGCCGGGGCACCACTTGAAGTCGTAGAGCGGGTTTCGCTTGGCCATGTTGTCTTCCTGACCTCTCTGCGATCGGCGGGCCTAGGCCAGCCGGCGGCGGATTTCTGACTTCAGGTCCGCCACCTTGAAGGGTAGCCCCGTGTACTGGGTGATGGCCTCCGCATTGATCCCCTTGGAGCGGAGGTAGGTGGCGAACTGGCCCAGGTAGTTCAACTCCGGCACCAGTACGCGCTTGCCGCGCAGGGATTCCAGCAGGGCGGAGGGCAGCGGGTTCAGGAACATGGTGAAGCACCAGCCCACGTCCACGCCCTCGTCGGTCAGTTCCTGCCAGGCGGCGCGGGCCGGCCCCTTGGTGCCGCCCCACGGCAGCAGCACAACGGCCGCGTCCGTGCGCTCCGCCTCGAACGTGCCGTCGTCCAGCAGTTCCAGTTTCTTGAAGCGCCGGTCCGTCATGGTGACGTGGATGTCCGGCAGGTGGGTGGTGTCGCCCTGCTCGTCGTGCTCGGAGCCGTTCGCCACGTAGGCGCCCGGGCCGCCGGGGACGGGGAACGGGCTCCGGCCCTCGCCGGCGTATCGGCGGTTGCCCGCTTCGCCCTGCGAGACCAGCCGGGACTCGGTCTGCACCCGCGACAGGTCCGGCATCTCGATGTCCTGCGCGCGCTCTGCGATGGCCGCCTCGGACAACAGGATCACCGGGCCCTGGTAGCGCTCCGACCAGTTGATGGCGGCGATGGAGGCCCAGAACGCCTCCTCGATGCTGCCGGGGGCGATCACCGGGACGCTCATGTCACCGTGGCCGGGGTTCATGGCCATGATGAAGTCGGACTGCTCGGTCTTGGTGGGCAGGCCCGTCGCCGGGCCACCGCGCTGCACGTCCACGACCACCAGCGGGATCTCCGCCATCCAGGCCAGGCCCAGGCCCTCGCCCATCAGGGAGAGGCCGGGGCCGGCGGTGGAGGTCATGGTCTTCTTTCCGGCGTAGCCGGAGCCGATCAGGGCGGTGATGGACTCGATCTCGGAGGAGGCCTGGCCGACGAAGCGGTCCTTGCCCACCAGGTTGGCCTCCATGTAGGTCAGCATGGTGGTGGCCGGCGAGATCGGGTAGCCGATGAAGGACTCCACGCCACCGGCGATTGCGCCAATGGCGGAGGCCTCGTATCCGCGGATCATGATGCGCGGCTTCTGGTGCGTGGGCGGGGTGTCCAGGTCTTCCAGTTGCAGGCCGGTCTTGGCGGCCTGCTCCACGCCCATGTGCAGGGCGTTGATGTTGCCCGCGACGATCTGCTCGTCGCCGGGGCGGCCGCGGCTCCAGCGCTTGGTGATGAAGGACTCCAGCGCCTCGATGCTTACGCCCGCGAGTTTCGCCACGGCGCCGATGAGGATGATGGTGGAGGCCAGGGGGTTGCCGGCCTCGCGGGCCATGCGGTCCGCGGGGATGCCGAGCGCACGAGAGTTGTCGGCGATCTCGAACTCCTCGGAGTTGTAGACCACCAGTCCGCCCTCGCGCAGGTCGGCCAGGTTGGCGTCGTAGGCGTACTGGTTCTGGCAGACCAGGACGTCCAGGTAGTCGCCGGGGGTGAGGATGGGCTCGGAGGAGATCCGCGCCTGCCCCCAGGCGGGGCCGCCCTTGATCTGGGAGGGGAAGGTGGAGAACGTCAGGACGTGATAGCCACCCTGGGCCGCGGCGGACGCCATTAGTTCGGCGCCGCCCACCACCCCTTGTCCGCCTTCGCCGGCGAAGCGGACAACCAAGTTCTTGCTCATGAAGTGCCTGTTTCCCCTGCCCGCCGCACGAGCGGACGAGAAGGGGGGATCCACGGGCACGGGTTGGGAGCGGGCCTGAGGTCCGTTCCCTGGACCGGCTACCCCTGGACAATCTCGCAGCCGGTTCCCCGACCGGGCGAGTTACCCTTCACGGCCGCACGCGACGCCATCGTTTTCACGCGTCTGCGCGCTGTGTCAGCATTATCGGCCCCGGGGGCCGGTAGGCTCAAACCGGGGCGCTCCTGAGACGATAATAGCAAGGCCGGGGGCGCTCCCCGCACCGTGCGTACGGACGGGCGCACACTCACGAACGGGCGTAGAATCGCGCGATCACGGCCCGGGCGGCGCGTCATGCCCGCTCCGGCGCCCGTGCCGGCGAGGAGTGCCCCGTGGTGAAGGCGTACGTCCTGATTGTGACCGAGCCCGGCGCGACCAGGCGATTGGTCGAAACGATTCGACGGCTGGACCTGGTCACAGAGGTCCACGAGGTCATGGGCCCCTACGACATCGTCGCGGAGATCGAGACCGAGAGCCTCCAGCAGATCCCCGGGATCCTGCAGGAACAGATCCGCAGCCTGGACGGCATCCAGTCCACGACCTCGCTGGTGGCTTTCCCGGCCTGAAGTCAGGAGCCGCGTGTCAGCCCGCGGCGACCGGTCGGGGCTCCGCGTCCCGTGAGAGGTCTACGTCCCTCAATTCCGGGGACGTGAGGAACACGAACACCGCGAAGCCGCCGACCGCCAGGCCACCGAGGGCCACCGAGGCCGGCGCGCCCAGGAACTCCGCCACCGTGCCCGCGGGCAGCGCGCCCACGGACGCGAGGAACCACGTCATGGACCACACGCCCATCACGCGCCCTCGAAGGTCGTCGCGCACGCGCATCTGCAGGGTGGTCATGCCGATGTTCAGGTACATGGCGGAACAGAAGCCCGCGGCGAAGAGCAGGAGCATCGAGAGCGGCATCGAGCGGCTGTAGGCGAAGGCGGCGATCAGCAGCCCGAAGAGGGCGGCGGTCCCGACCATCACCGAGCCGGCACGGCGACCGGCCCCGACCTTGATGATCGCGAGCGTCCCGAGCACCGAGCCCACCCCGGTAGCCGCCTCCAGCAGTCCGAACCCCACGCCGCCCACGTCTAGGATGTCGTTCGCGAACACTGGCAGCAGGAACTGGTAGGACATCCCAAAGACCGACGTGAAGAACGACAGGCCGATGGTCGCGAGGAAGACACGGTCCGCGAGGATGTAGCGGATGCCCGTCCACATGTCGTCGCGCTCGCCCTCGACCGGCGCGTACGTCATGCGTGCGCGCGGCTTCAGCGTCGCCATCATCACCGTCGCCACGCCGATCGCGATGGCGGTGACGAAGAAGGCCTCGCCCGTGCCCACCAGGCCCAGGAGCACACCGGCCACCGCCGGTCCGATGATCCGCATGGAGGACCAGACCATCGAGCCCAGCGCCACGGCGCTCGGCATCACGCGCATGTCGATCAGGCGGGGCATGAGCGACTGGTAGGCCGGGTTGCCGATGGCGGCGAGGATGCCCGTGATGATCGCCCACGCGATCACCACCCAGATGTTCACCAGCCCCGCGAAGAGCAGCAGCGGCAAGACCAGGGCTGCGAGGGCGTACGAGCCCTGCGACCAGACGATCACCTTCTGATCGTCCAGTCGGTCGGCGAGCGAGCCCGCGGGGATGCTGAGCAGGATCGTCGGCAGGGCGGCCGCCAGCGCGACGATGCCCAGCCACACGGGCGACCGGTCCAGTTCGACCGAGACCAGCCATGGCAGCGCGATGATGCGGAACTGCAGGCCAAGCACCCGGCACAACTGCGCGATCCAGTAGCGCCGGAACTGCGGGTAGGACAGCGCGCCCCAGCGAGGCGCCGGCTCCAGCGGCGCGGACGCGTTCATGCGAGCCCTCGGCGTGGCGGGGTGGCGGTCAGCGCGAGTGCGCCTCGAGGAACGCGTCCGCGATGGTGAGCCACTCGTGCTCCATGTCCCAGTACGTCAGGTGCCCAGCCTTCTCCAGTGTGACGGATCGGGCGGCGGGGATGGCCATGTCCATGTCCTGCAGCGTCTGCGCCTCCAGCACGCGAGAGCGACCGCCACGGATGAAGAAGATGGGACGGGTGATGGCCTTCGCCTCGTCCCAGAGGTCCTCGGGCTGCCAGCGCAGCGGGGCGTTGGGGTCATGCTTCGGCACGAAGCCGCCCTCCACGGGGCGGAGGAGTTCGCGCGCTGCCAACTCGTGGGCCCACTCGGGCGAGAATGGATTCTGCTCGCGCCGGGGCGCCAGCCACTCCTCCACGCTCGCGCTCACGCGGTGCTGCCCGCCCGGGTACGCCTGCGACTGGTCCACGCCGCCTCGGTTGATGCGCGGCGGGATGTCGTTGGCGATGGCCGCGATCACCCGCTCCGGGTGTCGTGCCGTGTAGGCGATCGTGTGGTGGCCGCCCATGGATTGGCCCACCAGCACGAAGCGGTCGAGGCCCAGCCCATCCACGAACTGCTCCAGGTCGGACAGGTAGGACGCCGTGTCGTAGCCGTCCTCGGGCGCCCAGTCGGACTCACCATGGCCTCGCTGGTCCAGGGCGATCACCCGGTATCGAGGTGCGAAGCGCTCGGCCACGCGGCGCCAGGCACCCCAGGCGGACGTGAGGCCGTGCAGCATCACCATCACCGGGGCGGCCGGGGAGGGAGAGTCGTAATCGACATAATGCAATTTCAGGCCATTGATGGTCGCGGTGTCGTGCTTCGGTTCAACAGCGGTGGTCATGCGTACGTGCCTCTCAGTTGGTCACGTCCGGGGAAGGGTCACATGGGACGCGGAGACGTCGGGCCGGAAGATAGCAGCCGCGCCGCGGTGGCGGGGTATCCTCGGGCCCGTCGATACGAGGACCGGTGACGAGGAGGGACAGATGGCGATCACCCTGGAGGCAGGAGACCGGGCGCCGGACTTCGCGCTGAATGACCAGGACGGGAAGTTGCACCGGTTGTCCGACTACGCGGGGCAGACGGTCGTCCTGTACTTCTATCCCAAGGACGACACGCCAGGTTGCACCAAGGAGGCCTGCTCCTTCCGCGACAACCACGCCGCCATCGAGGAGGCCGGGGCGGTGGTCCTCGGCGTCTCCGCAGACGACGCCGCCTCTCACCAGAAGTTCCGCGAGAAGTACGACCTTCCGTTCCCGCTGCTGGTGGACGAGGGCGCCCAGGTGGCCAGCGAATACGGCGCCTGGGGAGAGAAGGTGCTGTACGGGAAGACGGTCATCGGCATGATCCGCTCCACGTTCGTCATCGGACCCGACGGCCGGCTGACGAAGGTGTGGAAGCGGGTGCAGGCCGAGCGGCACGGTGAGCAGGTGCTGGCGCTCCTCAACGGCTAGGCCGACAGGAGGCCCTCGAGGCAGAACGAGGGCCCGGGATGACTCCCGGGCCCGGTCGCCTGCTGGCACCCTCGCTGTGGATGTTGTGTCAGATAGCGAGTTACGGCTGGCCTACGAGACGGAATGCCGGGACATAAGCAATGGATTCCACGTGTAGTCTTGTGCTAGTTAGCATCAGCGCGCCACGCGCCAGCAGGAACGTGAAGTGCTGGTCAGGCGGCGACGCGGTCCACCTCGGAGGCCACCACGCGGCCTTGGCAGGCGGGGCATCGCAGTCCGCGCTCGGTGCGGAGCGGCTGGGCGACCGCCTGGCCGCCCTCTGGCGTCAGCAGGTGCAGGTCGTCGCGACCGTGTGCCTCCGGGTGCGACTCGAACTCGCCGAGGTAGCGCCCGCACGCGAAGCACCGCAGTTCGCCACGGTAGGTGAGTGCGATGGTCATCTGTCGTTCCTCTCTGATACCCGTCCGGGGTATGCGCGGACTATACCCATCCGGGGTATGTTTCGCAAGTGGTTGGTTCCATAACTCTCACTCGTGTCGGCCGAGCGCTGGGGCACGTGCGGCAGCCTCTCTCGAGCAGGGGCTGGCCCACGCGGTGCAGCGTTGCTCCTGATGAGTCAAACGCGGCTGGACCCCGGCCGTGCTGGCGTGGCGATGCGATCGCTACTGGCGGGCGGTAGATTGCGACGCCAACAGGGCTCCGGCGGCTCCTGGCCGCAGGTGGCCATCGACGCGCGGGGTGGGCGGAGATGCACCCTCGGCGAAGGAGGGACAGAGGTCACACCGGAGCGACAACTTCGCACTATCTCCGTTATGTTGAAATCGCACCTATGGCACGACCACGGCTGCCCCTCGGCGGGTGGAGGGGCCACTCCCCCCCCTGGTTGAGCCCGAGCGCTCTCATCGAGTTGTAGACTGGTAGCCGTCCTCGCCACCTCTAACGCGGCGATCGCGCCGCGCGGAAGAAGACTTCTCGTGAGTTCGACCGCCCGCAGCGTCGTCATCGGCCTCTCGGCCGCGCTCATCGCCGTCCTCCTGGTGGCCTCGGGCTTCCTGGTGCGCGTGGTGACCGAACCCGCCGAGGCGTCGCAGACGCCGGCGCAGGCATCCTCGGACGGCGCGGCGGGCAGCGAGGACGACTTCGATCTCCTGGCAGAGATCGCCACGGTCCTGGAACAGGACTTCGTGGACCCGGGACGGATCTCGCCTGAACTCCTGCGCGAAGGCGCCATCCAGGGCCTGTTCGACGCGCTGAATGACCCGCACTCCACCTACATCGACCCGCAGACGTTCGCCCTGTCCCGCAACGACTTCGAGGGCGCGTTCGAAGGCATCGGCGCCACGGTGTCGCGGCAGGATAATTATGTCGTGATCGTCCGCGCCCTCCCCGACACCCCCGCGGAGCGGGCCGGCCTGCAGGCCGGCGACGTCATCCTGGCCGTGGACGGCCGCGACGCCGAGAACTGGAGCGTGGAGGAGGCGGTCCTCAACATCCGCGGCCCCCGGGGCACCACGGTGGAACTGACGGTGCGGCACCCGGATGGCACGGAGGAGACGCTCACCATCGAGCGCGACAGCATCCCGGTGACCTCCGTGGACACGGCGCCGCCCGGAGGCGTGCTGCTGGATCAGGACGGCGAGCCCGCGGAGGACATCGCCTACATCCGCATCCGGCAGTTCGCGCGCAACACGCCGGACGAACTCAAGGCGCAGATCGAGGCGGCGGAGGCCGCCGGCGCTCGCGGCATCATCCTCGATGTCCGCAGCAACCCCGGTGGCCTGCTGAACGAGACCATCGAGATATCCGACATGTTCCTGGATGGCGGCGCGATCTACAGCCAGGTGGACCGTAGCGGCACCACCCGCACCGCCAACGCGAGCCCGGGGATGACTACCGACCTCCCCCTGGTGGTGTTGCAGGACGAGTTCTCCGCATCTGGCGCGGAACTCCTCGCCGCCGCACTGCAGGAGAACGGACGCGCGCAGGTGGTGGGCACACGCTCGTTCGGCAAGGGCACCGTGAACCACGCCGTGGAACTGTCCAACGGCGGTGCCGTATACGTCTCCATCGCGCGCTGGCTCACACCGGACGGCCACCAGATCGAAGGCCGCGGCGTGATCCCGGACGTGGAGATCTCGCTCACCCTGGAAGACATCGAGGCCGGCCGCGACGTGGCAGTCCAGCGCGCCATCAGCCTCCTCCGCGGCGAGGAGCCGGCTGACTCCGCAACCACCGCCGCGCCGGCGCTCGCGACCGCTACGCCGTAAGTCGCAGGGGCCGCGTACGCAGGGCCCCCTGCCCTTATCCTGCGAAGTCGCGAGGGTAGACTCCTGCACACTTATGTCCTGTCGCAAGTAGCCGAGTTAGAGGTCCGTGGCGAAGAAGTCAGGCTCATCGACCGCCTCTCGTGAGGCTGCGAGCGACCAGGGCAAGGCCCTGGCCGTGAATCGCCGCGCTCGCTACGACTACGAGATACTCGAGTCTGTCGAGGCGGGCATCGTCCTCGTGGGCACGGAGATCAAGGCGCTGCGCGAAGGCAGCGGCTCCATCGCGGAGGGCTACGCGCGCATCCGCGACGGTGAGATGTGGCTCTACAACGTCCACATCGGCCCCTACGGTCCCGCCCGCGAGAACCACGAGCCGCGGCGGCCGCGCAAGTTGCTGCTGCGCAAGAAGCAGATCGCGGACTGGGAACACCTGCTGGAGACGCAGCCGCGTGCCACCCTGATCCCGTTGCGTCTCTACCTGGCGCGCGGCAAGGCAAAGGTGGAGATCGGCCTGGCTCAGGGCAAGCGCTCCTATGACAAGCGCGAGTCCATCGCCAAGCGCGAGGCGGACCGCTCCATCCAGCGCGCGCTGCGCCACTCGCAGCGCTAGCCGGACGCCTCGGGGCCCTCGGCGCCGGGGTCAGGGCGTGGTCACGCGGTGGGGCTGACCACCGGGCAGTTCACCACGAGGCCCGGCCGCACTACTTCGAACCCGGACATCTCAACGCCCTCACGGGAGCGGATCGCGTTCGCCTCGTACCCCTCGTCCACCATCACCAGGTGCACGTCCCAGAACGCCGAGTAGCCCGCCTGACCCGGAATGGAGTCGATGACGTTGCGCTGGCCTTCGACGAACACCGGCGCGCCGGAGGCGTCCATCCCGGTGGCGAAGGCCCAGATGGGGATGGCGGCCGGCGGGTTCGCGCCGAAGTCCGGGTAGAAGACCCGCTCGCCGCGGTACCAGCCCTGCACCAGTTCCTCGCCGCCCTCCAACGTGCTGCCGGCGGGGACGACGGGGCAGTTCACGAACAGGCCGGCTGGCGTCACCGGGTAGCCGGAGGACTCCACTTCGGCGGCACTGCGGATGCGGTCCGCCTCATAGTCCGCCGGGACGGTGACCAGCCGCACCTCCCACAGGTCGGAGTAGCCCTCGTCGCCGGGGACGACGGCCACCACGTTGTGCTGTCCCTCCACGAACTGCGGCGAGCCGTCCGCGGCCATCCCTGTGATGAACGCCCAGATTGGCGCGACCCCGACCGCCCCGGACGCCGTCACCGGCGAGGCCATTCCGAAGTCGTAGTAGCGGGCCTCCTCGTCCCGGTACCACCCGGAGACCAGGGCGAACTGCTTCGCGGGCCCGAGGTCCAGGCTCGCGGCGGACATCGCGTCCCCGGGATTGGCGCCCCCGGCGGTGCCTCCGCCCGGCGCCTGGGTCGCCTGGTCGGGCGTGGCCGCCTCGTCCGGTTCGTCGTCCGCGCAACCCAGGAGCGCTGCGCCCGCCAGGCCGGCCGCGCCCAGGACGGCGCCGCGCAGTAGCGCGCGCCGCGAGAGCGCGTGCGAGACAGGGGTGGCGAGTGGTCGGTGCATGTGTCCGGTCCTCCGTCGCAGGAACGTGGGGGTGATGGGAGGCCGGAACGTACCCGTGCTCGCTTACGCCACCCTGCCGTTTCTTACGCTGTGGTGAACGGGGCGCTTCATCCTTCCGTAAGGACGTGACCCTATCCTGCGCGGATGAACGCGCCGTCTGTCGCGAAGCGCATCATGGTCGTGGAGGACGAGTCCACGATGGCGGACGTGGTCGCGCGTTACCTCCGCCGAGACGGCCACGACGTGCGCGTCTCGGCGGACGGCCTCGCCGCGCTGGAGGAACTGCGCGCCTTTCGTCCGGACCTGGTGGTTTTGGACCTGATGTTGCCGGGCCTGGACGGCCTGGAGGTCTGCCGTCGCATCCGCGCGGACGGGCCGACGCCCGTCATCATCCTCACCGCGCGCGGCGACGAAGTGGACCGGCTAGTCGGGTTCGGCGTCGGTGCGGACGACTACGTGACCAAGCCGTTTAGCCCTCGGGAGCTCGCCGCCCGCGTCCAGGCCGTGCTCCGGCGGGCCTTGCCGCAGCAGCTGTCCTCGGACGGAGAGGCGCTCCTCGAGTTCGGCGCCCTCACCATCGCCCCCCGCACGCGCGAGGTGCGGAACGGCGGGCGCGCCGTGACCCTCACGGCGCGGGAGTTCGACTTGCTCTACTTCCTCGCGTCGCAGCCCCGGCAGGTGTTCTCCCGCGATCGCCTCCTTGCGCGCGTTTGGGACGAGGCCACGGAGGCGGAACCCGCCACCGTGACGGTCCACATCCGGCGTGTCCGCGCGAAACTGGAGGTGGACCCCTCGCGTCCGCGCTACCTCAAGACCGTCTGGGGCGTGGGGTACAAATTTGAACCGTAGCGCCTGGCGGATCGCGGGGGCGGGCGCCCTCCTCCTGGTCAGCGTCGCCGCCGGCTCGTGGCTGGCCGCGCTCCTGCTCCCCATGACCGGCGCGGAGGCGGCCCGCCTCGTCGGCGCACTGGCCGGGGTGGGCGCGGTCGCGCTCGTCGCTGGCATGGCGCTGGTCGCGCTGCTCTCGCGCGTGTTGCGCGACGCGCTGGTCGGGCGCGCCGTCGCCGCGAGCGCCGTCGGCGTGGTCGTGCCGGCGGTGGCCGTGGCCGTCCTCGCGCGGCTCATGTTCGTCAACGTCGAGCACGACCTCCCACTGCTGGTCGCGTTACTTGTGAGCAGCGGAATCGCCAGCGCCGGCGTGGTGCTCACCGTGCAACTCGTCACCGCCCGCCGCCTGCGTGCGCTCTCGACGGCCGTCATGCGGCTCGCCGCCACCGAGGAGGTCCCCTCGGCTGGCGGTCGCACCCCGCCCGCCGCGTCGCCCGCGATCGGCGGTGGCGCCGACGAACTCTCGCGCCTCGCGCTTGCGCTTGGCCGGCTGGAGGCAGCCCTCGAGGCCGCGCGCCGTGAACGGGCCGGCATTGAGCAGGAGCGCGCAGACCTCACGGCCGCGATTTCGCACGACCTCCGCACGCCCCTCGGCACGATCCGCGCCGTGGTGGAGGCGGTGCACGACGGCGTGGTGGAGGACCCGGACGAGGTGGCTCGCTACCTGGCCATCGCTCGCCGCGAGGTGGACCACCTGGACGGGATGGTGGATGACCTCCTGGACCTCGCGCGCTTCGATGCGGGTGCGGTGCGGCTGGACCTGCGGTCGCTGCCGCTCCAGGAGATCGTCGCCGAGGTGGCGGACGCCATGTCCGTCCAGGCGGCCCGTGCCGGTATCGACCTCTCGGTCGCGGTCCTGGGCTCCCCTCCCCCGGTGCGGCTGGACGGCCCCCGGGTAGAGCGCGCCCTGGGCAACGTGCTGCGGAACGCGATCGAGCACACCCCGCGGGGCGGGCGCATCGAGGTGGAGGTAGTGGACGGCCGCGCGGAGGGGACGGACGGGGTGGACGGAGTCACCGTGCGCGTCCGCGACACCGGCGAGGGCATCGCAGAGGACGACCTCCCGCGCATCTGGGAGCGCTTCTACCGTGCGGACCCCGCCCGCCCGCGCGCGGACGCCGAGGGCGGGGCTGCGCCGGGCGCGGGCATCGGCCTGGCCGTGGTCGCCGCGGTCGTGGCCTCGCACGGCGGCACCGTCGCCGCCCGCTCTCGCCTGGGCGAGGGCACGGAGGTCGCGCTGTGCTTCCCGCGGGGCGCCGGGGCAACCGGCTAAATCTCCGGGGCTGGCCGGAGGAATCGCGTATACTGCACTGCAGGCGACAAGATGTCGCCGGTACCCATGGGGACGACAGGATTCGACAGGTACGTTTGGGTACGGATCGCGGGTTGAGGTGCCGTCACCCTCACAAATCAGGCGGCAAAACAATAAACGGCGAAAACAAGCTCGCCCTCGCTGCGTAACTAACGTAGCGACGTGGCCCCGGATCTCACCTCGACGGTTCCGGTGGCCGCGACGATTAGCCGAGGTGCCGCATGGACCTGCGTCTCAGGGTCGCCATGCGAAAGACCAACTGAGACTGGCCGGGCCAGCCCTCAACCGCCACCGGATGGGCGCCGGCGAGACCAACCCGTTGTGGCTACACCCGTAGACGTTCGTATTTGGCGTGCTCTGGACGGGGAGTTCAACTCTCCCCCGTCTCCACCAAGGTGCTTATCCGCCTCGCACTTGAATCATCCACAGGGGCCTTCGCGACGTGGTCCCTGGTTGCTCTTCATCTGCGTGGACGAACGCTCGGTCGCTGCTCAACGACACCAAGCGAGAGCCCGCCATTCGGCGGGCTCTCCTCAAAGACTGGCGGGCGGTCATCCCCGCGAGGCGGTCGGGGGCGTGCCCTTGCCGACCTCCGCGCGTCCTCCGCGCAGGAGGAGCCAGAGCCCAAGCCACATCTCACCGATGATCGAGGGCACAGCGACCATCGCGAGGAAGGCGTCGGCATAGTCGTCGTAGTTGGCGATGAGGCTGACGGCGAGCGTGTCCACGACGTAGGCCGTGCCGGCCGCCATGAGCACGTACCCGAGCACCTTCGGCGCGAGGCGCGACTTCAGGATCAGGTAGCCGACGAGCATGAGGTGCAGGCCGAAGGCGACCAGGCCGACGAGCCACGTGAAGTTGAATGCATCGAGCAACAGCATGATCTGCGCGTCAACCTGGCCGGCGTCGAACGCCTCGAAGTAGTCCGCTCCGCTGACGAGTTCGAGCACCATGTAGAGGAAGACGACGGCGACGCCCAGGAACACGGTGTACATCAGGCGTGACCAGGCGCTGAGCAGCGAGACGTCTCGGTTGGCTGGCCGAAAAACGATCCAGAGCCCCCATGCGACCGCGATGTCGATGACGAACACGGCGAGGAAGGCGACCGTGCCGGCACGGAAGAGGGCATCGGAGTCCCTGATGTTCGTTGCTGTCGCTGCGGCGTCACCGGGCTCGATAAGGCCCTCGCGGACCATGAAGTTCGCGAAGATCGCGAGGAAGAAGATTGCGACGTAGCCGATGCCGGCGACGACAGCCGCCGTGCGAGTCGAGGTGGTCGTTCTCGATGTCGTCGCAAACTGGGTAGCAGTCATGCTGGTTCTCCAATCGTGTGAATTCGTTCTACTGCGCCCTGCTGTGGCCTAGACCGTGATCGCGACCTTGCCGCGCGCCTGACCCGACTCGAAGTAGCGGATCGCATCGGGCGTCTCGGTGAGCGGGAAGCTTCGGTCGACCGAGGGCGTCACCGACCCGCCCTCGACCATGCGGCCGAGGAGTTCGAGGTCGTCCGCCCCGACCTTCGAGATGAAGAAGCGGAGTTTCTGGCTGACGAACGCCGAGAGAACCTGGGCGCGGATCTGGCGGTCGATGCCACCGATCAGCTTGTCGCCGCCCTCGCCGCCGACGATCACGAGCGTGCCCTTGGGGGCCAGCGCCCGGCGTAGCGTGGTGAGCGAGCGGTTCCCTGCGATGTCGAGGATGACGTCGTAGAGGACGCCCTGGTCTGTGATCTCCTCGCGGGTGTAGTCGATGACGTCCACCGCGCCGAGCGAGCGGACGAGCTCCACCTTGCAGGTGCTCGCCACGCCCGTGACCTCCGCACCGAGTGCGCTCGCGATCTGGACGGCGAAGCTCCCCACGCCGCCCGAGGCGCCGATGACCAGGACGCGCTGTCCCGGCTGCACCTGGGCGACGTCGCGCAGCGCTTCGAGCGCAGCGGCCGCAGAGTTGCCGATCGCTGCTGCTTGCTCCCACGAGACGTTCGAGGGCTTCCTGGCGAGCTTGTCCTCGGAGATTGCGGCGTACTCCGCAAATGCGCCGGCGCCGCTGCCGAAGACCTGGTCGCCGGGACGGAAGCGAGTGACCGCCGCGCCGGTTGCCTCCACGGTGCCGGCAAGGTCCATGCCGGGGACCGGGCTCTTCGGACGGCGTAGGCCGTACCCCGCGCGGACGATGTAAGGCAGACCGGCCATCAGGTGCCACACGCCCGCGTCCACAGTTGCGGCGTGCACCCGCACGAGGACCTGGTGCTCACCGATAGCGGGCCTCTCGATCGCAGCGAGCTCAAGCTGGTCGGCCGTGCCGTAGTTCCGCTGCACGATCGCCTGCATCAGTGCGCTGCCCTCGTGGCCGTCCTCGCCAACCCGGCAGACTGAAATGACCGGCACGCCGAGGTCTCGCATCCGCGCAAGGAGGCCGTGCAAGGCAGGCCGGTCCGGCACGGCGGCACGCAGCGTGGTGGAGCCGTCCGCCCGGTGCTTGATCGCCACGCTGTCGACCCGACCAGCCCACCGCGCGTCGAGGTGACCTTTGACGCGGATCTCGTAGACGGCGTGGTCGGTGGTGTTCGCCTTGGTACCCATCGCTCACTCCTTTCGCTCGCGGGCAGTGCCCGCTCGCTCGTGCTTCGATGAGTTCAGTTTGGCCAGCCGCGAGGGCGGCACCCTCAGCCGAAGGATGCAGGTAGGGGGTGTAATTCTTCCTGCCTAGCGAGGGCACAATCAGCGGAGCGCCGAAGAGCAACGCGGAGATGCCAGGCCGTCGCACCATGCAAAGCGAAGCCTTCCCCGCTTTGCGGTGAACCACTACGTCTAACTGGCGGGCGGACCTCAGGCCCACCTCGCCGCGCACTCAGTGGCTTCGGCAATGCCGTGACCCACCGTCGAAGGTGCTGCATCAACACCGCCGTGGGGCCCGCAGCAGGTTTCCCACGGCCGTGAGCGGTACTGTCCTGTAGGTCGTACTCTCCCGAGTGCGCGTCCGCGGAGCACGCGGTTTTCCCCGTGGTTCACCGACCAGGAGCAGGATGGCGACCGGCCCGCTACTCGAGACCAAGTTCTATGCACCCAGGTGGCGCGCTGGCCTGGTTGCCCGCCCGAGGCTGCTCGAGCGGCTGGAGCGAGGGATCGCGTCGAGGCTGACCCTTGTCTCCGCGCCGGCGGGGTTCGGCAAGACGACGTTGCTGGCGGAATGGCTCGCTGCCGCCAGGCACGAGGCGCCATCGGTGGCCTGGCTTTCCCTCGATCGAGGTGACGACCACCCGTCGACGTTCTGGACCTATCTGATCACTGCGCTCCAGCGGGTCCGGCCAGGTGTTGGCGCTGCTGCCATTGCCCTCCTGGAGTCGCCACGGCCGCCCCCCATTGAGACGTTGCTGAGCGGGCTGTTGAACGACCTCGGCACGACCGCAGAGGACATCGTCCTCGTCCTGGACGACTACCACCTGATCGAGTCGCGCTCGATCCACGAGGGCGTCGCCTTCCTCCTGGAGCACCTCCCCCCGAACTTGCACCTGGTCATCACCGGGCGGGCTGACCCCGCGCTGCCGCTCGCCCGCCTGCGGGGGCGAGGTGAGATGACCGAACTGCGTGCCGCTGACCTCCGGTTCACGCCGGACGAGGCCGCTGCGTTCCTCACGGAGGCCATGGGGCTGGACATCACCGGGGCGGACGTGGCCCGGCTGGATGCCCGCACCGAGGGCTGGATCGCCGGCCTCCAACTGGCCGCGCTCTCGATGCAAGGCCGCGAGGACCTCGCCGGCTTCATTGGCGCCTTCTCTGGCGACGACCGCTACATCGTGGACTACCTCGTCGAGGAGGTCCTGGACCGGCAGCCCGACCACATCCGCCAGTTCCTCCTCCAGACCTCGATCCTGGAGCGGCTCAGCGGGCCACTGTGCGATGCGGTGACGGGGACGAGCGGCGGCAAGGGGATGCTGGAGCGCCTGGAGCGAGGCAACCTCTTCGTCGTCCCCCTGGACGACCGGCGCGAGTGGTATCGCTACCAGCATCTCTTTGCCGATGTCCTGCACGCCCATCTACGCGAGGAGCAACCGGACGCGGTCCCTGTCCTCCGCCGGCGCGCGAGCGCCTGGTTCGAGCAGCATCGGCAGCCGTCCGAGGCGATCCGGCATGCCCTGGCAGCGAATGACACTGAGCGGGCTGCGGGGCTCGTGGAGATGGAGGCGGAGGCCATCGTCCGCGTCCACCAGCCCCATCGCCTGGCGGAATGGCTCAAGCCGATCCCCGACGACCTCATCCGACGCATGCCCGTGCTCAGCACCTTCTACGCGCTTGCCCTGCAGGGGCTGGCACAGGTCGAGGCGGCCGAGTCGCGCCTGCGGGACGCGGAACGGTGGTTCGGCGACGAGGGAGCCCCGGGTACGTCCACTGACGGAGCCGAGATGCTCGTCTTCGACCATGCCGGCTTCGCCGTGCTCCCGTCGCGGATGGCCCTCGCGCGTGGATACCAGTGCATTGCGTCCGGCGACGTGGCCGGCACGGTGGCGCCCGCGCGGCAGGCACTCGACCTTCTGCCCCCCGACGAGCACCACTGGCGAGGGGCTGCTTCCGGCCTGCTCGCGCTCGCCTACTGGAGGACCGGCGATCTGCCGACTGCCGACCGTCACCATGCCGATGCCGTCGCGAGCCTCGAGCGCGCCGGCGACGTCATCCTCGCGATCAGCACGAGCTACCACAGTGGCCAGCGCCTGATCGCCCGAGGTCGCCTCGCGGAGGCCAGGAGCGACTACGAGCACGCACTCGACCTCGCCCACGGGTACGGCGAGGCGGCGACGCCCGGCACCGCAAGCGTGCACTTCGGGCTCAGCGAACTGCACTGCGAGTGGGGAGACCTCGAAGCGGCGGCCCGGCACCTGCAGGTGGGCGAAGCCGTCGGCAACCCTGCCGGGCTGCCCAGGGTGGCGTACCGGCGTTGCCTCGCCCGGGCTCGCCTCTTGAGCGCGCAGGGAGACCTCGGCGGCGCGCTCGCGATGCTGGAGCAGGCGGATGCCAGTCAGATCAGTGGGGCCGCCCCCGACGTGCGCCCCGTCCAGGCGATGCGGGTGCGTCTATGGCTCGCGCAGGGCCGACTCTCGGATGCCACCCGCTGGGCAGAGGAGTCGGGGCTCTCGGTGGCCGACGAACTCCGGTACACGCAGGAGTACGTCCACATCACCCTCGCGCGGGTGCTCATCGCGCAGGCGTCCGGCCGGCCTGGGACCCGCGAGTGGCACGAGGTCGACGGGCTCCTGGGTCGCCTGCTGGAGGCTGCCGAGGCCGGCGGACGGACCGGCACCGCGATCGAGATCCTGGTCCTGCGCGCGATCGTCGCCCAGGGGCTACGGGACCTCCCTGCTGCCCTCGCACACCTCGAGCGCGCTCTCACGCTGGCGGAACCCGAGCGTTATGTCCTCACGTTCACGGACGAAGGCGAGCCCGTGCGGGACCTGCTGCGGGAGGCCGTGGCTGCCGGCGTGGGAGGTCCCTACGCCCGGAGACTGCTCTCGGCATTCGCAGAGCAATCCGATCCCACACCAAGGGCCGCCAGGCAGGGCGCCCTCGCCGAGCCGCTGACGGCTCGTGAACTCGAGGTGCTCCGGTTGATCGCCAGTGGCATGAGGAACCAGGAGATCGCTGACCGCCTGGTGGTGAGCCTTCCCACCGTGAAACGCCACATTGCGAACGTCTACGGGAAACTCGGCGTCAGCCACCGCACCGAGGCCATGGTGCGGGCCAACGAACTAGCCATCCTCTAGCGGACGGCCTCCACCGCCTGGACGAGGCCACCCTCACCCGTCCGGTCGGTCTCCTACACCCCCAAGTTGCACCCCCAGGTTGCACCCTTTGGCTGAGTGCGGCTCCTGCGCGACGCGGCAGAGTAGCTCCTGCAACGAACCCGGTGGAACGGCCGCCGGGCACGAGCAAGCAGGAACGGAACGCGTCCATGATCGAACTGCGGAACCTATCGAAGAGGTACGGCGACACGGTCGCCGTGGACGACCTCTCCTTCACCATCGCCCCCGGGCGGGTGACGGGCTTTCTCGGGCCGAACGGCGCCGGCAAGTCCACCACCATGCGCATGATCCTGGGCCTAGACGCGCCGAGCAGCGGCGAGGTGACCGTCAACGGCCGCCCGTACGGCAGGCTCCCGGCCCCCATGAACGAGATCGGCGCGTTGCTGGACCCGAAGGCGATCCACGGTGGGCGAACTGCCTACAACCACCTGCGCTGGATTGCAGAGGCGGGCGGCTTTCCCCGGACCAGGATCGAGGCGGTACTCGACCTCGTGGGACTGACGGACGTGGCCGGGCGCAAGGCCGGCGGGTTCTCCCTGGGGATGTCGCAACGGCTTGGCATTGCCACCGCGCTGCTCGGCGACCCGCGCATCCTGCTCTTCGACGAGCCGGTCAACGGCCTCGACCCCGAGGGCATCCGCTGGATCCGGTCGCTGCTGCAGCGGCTGGCTGCCGAGGGCCGGACGGTCTTTGTCTCCAGCCACCTGATGAGCGAGATGGAGGAGACCGCCGACCACATCGTGGTCATCGGCCGAGGCCGCCTCATTGCGGACACCAGCATCGCGGACTTCACGCAGCGCAGTGCCAGCAGCCACGTCCGCGTCTCCTCGCCCAGGGGCGTGGAACTCGCACCGTTGCTGGAGCAGGCCGGCGGCACGGTGAACGTCGCGGACGGCGTGCTGATCGTGACGGGGTTGGATGCGGCTCTGATCGGCAGGGTCGCCGCGCAGCACCAGATCGAGGTCCACGAACTGAGCACGCGCCGGGCCAGCCTGGAAGCAGCGTTCATGGAACTCACTCAAGACAGCCTGGACTACCAGGGCGGGACGCCGGACGCCACGGTCGCTGAGACCGCGCGGGCCCTCGCCGGAACGGGGACGCGATCATGACGACAGGGACGATGAACACTGAACCCATGACGAGCGCGGCGGCGCTCACCACGGACTCCATCGCCCGACCGACAACGTTCATGCACACGCTGACCTCGGAGTGGGTGAAGCTGATCACGCTCCGCTCCACGTTCATCACCATGGGTGCCGGCGTGGTGCTCTCGGTGGTGATGACCGCGGTCGTCACGCTCGCGGTAGGCAGCACCTGGGACGGTTGGTCGGCCGAGCGACAGGCTCAGTTCGCACCCGTCCTGATGACCATGTCGGGAAACGTGATCCTGCTCATCGCCGCGTCCGTCTTTGGGGCCCTCGCCGTTGCCAGCGAGTACTCGAGTGGCATGATCCGCCTCACGCTAACGGCGACGCCAAGACGCGGGCAGGTCCTGTTGGCGAAACTGCTGCTCGTCTCCGGGATCACGCTGGTGCTGGGTGTCATCACTACCGTGGCCATGTTCCTGGTCGGACAGGCCGTGCTCGAGTCCTACGGGATCCCCATGGGGGGCCTCGGCGACTCCGGTGTCCAGCGACTGGTGCTTGGCCTGGGCGTCGCGACGCCGCTGTTCCCGGTCTTCGGGGTGGCGCTGGGGGTCATTCTGCGGAGCACGGCCGGCGCCATCACCGCGGTCATGGGCATGCTGTGGCTGCCGCAGGTCTTCGGCGAACTGCTGCCGGCGGGGCCGCAGAAGCTCTTCCGCTTTGCCCCGCAGTCCGGCGCGGACAGCCTGACGGTCGCGCACTTCGCGGAGTCGCCGCTGTACTCGGACCCCGCGCTGGGCGTCGCCATCGTCGTGGTGTGGCTGGTTGCCTTCGTCGGCGCGGCCTACTTCCTGCTCAAGCGGCGGGACGCGTAGGACACGAGTCGGGCACCCGGGTGGCAGTGGGAGGGTGGGCCTGTCCGCAGGCCCACCCTCCTTGCCGCTCCAGACGCGCTCCCCGCACAGGCGACGCGACGGATGGGAGGAGGTCCTTCATGACCGCACGACAGGACTCGCCGCAACCTCGGCAAGGGTCCGAGGCCTACGAGATACGCGTGCAGGGACTCCTGGACGCCCGATGGGCCGATTGGGTGGACGGGCTGACGTTCACGCACGAGGCGGACGGCACCACCACCCTCAGCGGCGCGCTCGCCGACCAGCCGGCACTCCACGGCGTGCTCAACCGCATGCGCGACCTGGGGGTGACGATCATCTCGGTCCAGCGGCTTGGGCTCGAGGATCGGAGGGAGTGACAGCGGGGCTCCGGAGTGACGGCTCCACCCGCTCTGCGGGGGCATGAGAGCGGATTTCCAGTCAGCGATGCCACGCTCCCGCCGCAGCAACTCCTCCGGCCTGACCGGCACGACCGCTGTGCGAGCGAGGGTGGAGGCTGGCCGCCAGCATCCTGCCCACTGACGGTTGGTTCGATCCTGCGCCCTACTGCGCGGGCGCCGACGCGAGCCGACCTGGGCTCTCGATGCCAAGGTCGAGGGCGGGGTGGAGGGTTCGGGAAGGAGCGCCTCGAGGGACCGGGCGCGGGCGGACGGACCGCGCGGCGAGGGCGTCCGCGGGGAAGTCCACCGCCAGCGCCCAGGGGATCCGACGCGGCGGCCGGGACTTACGGCTTTCCGGCGCGAGGAAGAAGATCCCGGCGCCCGCGCTGAGCAGCGTACCGAGGATGAGCCAGACCAAAGTCCACGCCTCAAACATCTCGGCGCTCCTCGGCAGGACCTGCGTCCGGGCGGACTCGGGAGGTGGCTTCCGGCCGGCGCCGTCCGATCGTGCGGTCACCCACGAGAAGCCCGGCGGTCACGACCAACAGGAGCATTGCTTCGGGGGCGACGCCTGACTCGCCGACGTTGCTCGCGGCATCGTCGCTGCACTGTGTACTGGCCGATGTCGGGGCCTCGGTGGGTGTTGGCGTGGCGCGGGAATTGTCAGCGCGGGATGGGGCTGTCGTGGACACAATGGCCTCCTATAGGCAAGGACACCTTCGTCCCCAGTGCATCACGCCGCCGTCACCGCATCGGCCGCCCACCGCCGAGCGGGACGCTCCCGGTACGGTGCGAATTAGCGTCGGAACAAGCCTCGTAACGTCGGCGTGATGCACTCCTGAGGATGCTCTAGGCGGGACCGGACACGCCCGGTTCGGCGGCGGCGACGATGTGTTTCGCCGCGGGATCGGGGCCTCCGTGAGCACTTCGAGGACTGACTACAGCAACGCCCGCAGGTCGAGGCGCTCGGGGCAGAGCGAGCTGGACGTGGCAGTCGGCTGCGCGTTGCCCCGGGAACGTTCGCGTGCTGAGCAGAGCAGCGGGCGGTGGAACCCTCGACGTCGCAGCGACCGCAGCGAGTGCTCAGTCGCAGACAGTTCTGTCTCGCCGGCGGATCGCCTGCTGAGGTCCGCCGGACGCGCTCCCGTGGGGGGCTCGTGGCCGTCCCGCGAGGTCGCTCGCTCGTACTGACTGCCCGGGTGGACGACTCGCCGCACGCTCGGCCTGGCGTAGAGCGAAACCAAGGCGGGCCCACATTCCTGGGTCGCCGCGACTGCACTCAGGGCGCCGCGCCGTCCACCGCCTCGTCCTCGACAGCGGGCGGTGGGCTCAACGGCCCGGCCTCATCCATCTCGCGAAGCCACGTGCTGATGAAGCGTTCCACAGCCCGTGAGTCTGCGAGGTGCACGGTGTGCCAGAGCCCCGTGCCGGCGGCCGAGGTGTGCCGAATGCTGGCCCGCAGGCCGGACGGCTGTGACACCGACCAGGCTCTGAGAATCAGGACTGCCGTACGTTCGGTGGCCATGACTCCACCCTGCGACCGCCGCCGTCACCCGGGTGTTACGGGCGCCGGTCCTCCGGCAGCAGGGACCGAAGCGCGGAGGTAGGTTCGATGCCAAGTTCGCCCGCCAGCAGGGTGCGATACTGCTCGAAACTGCGGAAGGCTTCGGACTGGTTCCCCTCGGCTATGTGGATCTCGATCACGATCGCCCATGCGGTCTCCCGCAGCGGGTCTGCGCGCACTCCGGCAAGTGCGGCTGCGATCGAGTCGCTGAACCGGCCCGCCTCCGAGAAGTGGTGCGCGAGCGCGCTGAGCGCATGCAGCCGCAGCTGTCGCCACTCCTCTGCCTCCACGAGCATCCAGTCCTCGTACCAGTCCGGGAGGCAGTCCAGCGACAGTTGCTCCACGGCATCAGCGCCGACGTTGGAGAGCAATGGGTCGTCGGGCGACGCGTTGTTCAGGGCGTGTGCCAGGCGCCGTGCCTCGTGCAGGTCCACCACCACAGTGGAGGACAACTCGAGGTCGGTGTCGGTGATGACCACTGCGTCGTGGGCCATCTGAGTGAGGCGCGACAGCGCGGAGCGCAGGCTGGCGTGAGCGTGTCGGTCGGAGGCTTCCGGCCAGAGCGTGCCGGCGATAGAGGCACGCGAGACGCGACGGTTTCGGATCGCCAGCAGCGCCAGGAGGTGTTGTGCCTCGGGCGTGAGCGCCGGACGGAACGCTGAGTCGTCCGCACGTCGGAGGTCGAAACTCCCCAACACGGAGAGGCGGAGGCGTCCGTCTAGCGTTGAGACGTTGCCAGCGGAGTCCTTGTCCTGCGTCAGAAGCAGCGGCCTGTCCATGTGACCAACCATAACCTGTGCCGATCCCCTGTACCCGTCGCCCCCCAGTAGATCTAACCCCGTTCAGTGGCGGCCGCCGCCTTGAGGCCGCGCCGTGCGGCCAGTTCCGCATTGGGGGCCCTGGCAGCGCGGTACTGCGCGCACGCGTCCCCGGTGGCGAGGGCCAAGTGTCCCAGCCCGCAAACTGGGCAGCCCAGTGCCAGACTGGTGTGCGTCCGTCCAACCTGTATGTCGCCTCGCGCCACCTCGTTGCTCCTTTGAAGGAAGAACATGGTCTCAGGAGCACGTCACACCACCGTGACAGCATCCCGGGAGTCGAAGGCCAGCCACCGGTCACGTGAGTCACTCGGTGCAACGCTGCTGTGACGGGCTCGGCCTGACGATCAGTTCGGTCTCACGCATCCGCGCCAGCGGACGTTGTAGGGGTTGAGGCGACGCGGGAGAGAGTGAAGTCAAATGGCCAACATGAACATCGGGTTGAGTCTGTTCCTGGTTGCAGTCGGGGCGATCCTCACGTGGGCGGTCAGCGCGGAGGTAGCGGGGGTCGACATCAAGGTCGTCGGCGTGATCCTGATGGTGGTCGGGCTGGTCGGCGTTGCGCTCTCGCTGCTGTTCTGGAGCACGTTCGCCCCCCTCGCGCGCAAGGAAGTGGTCGTCGAGCCCCGTCAGCCGGAGGAGCGGCTCTAGCCGCCTCCGGAGACACCCATGAACGTACTGAAACTCACCGTGGGGCTGCTGATTGCCGCGGGGCTGGTTGTGTTCGGAGCGCAGAACACACAGTCCGTGACCTTCCGCGTCTTCGCATGGGAGACGCCGTCCACCCCCGCGGTCCTGGCGCTGGCGGTGGCCGTGCTCCTGGGCGTCCTGCTGGGCTGGATCGTGTCGGTGCCTGGCCGCTTCCGCGGCATGCGTCAGCGCCGTGGCCTCCAGCATGAGGCCGAGGCACGAGACCGTGCCGCGGCGGTCGACCGCGAGGCCGCGCCGCTGCAGGAAACGGCACCGCCCGGCTAGCAAGCGCCTTCCGGCGCACCACGCAAGAAACCTCGACCCGAGTCCGGCCCTCTTGCCTGGACATCGAAGGGAACCCTGTGCAGTTGCTTCTATTGCTGCTCGTGCTGTTGCTCGTGTTCGGCGGTGGCGCCTTCGCGCTGACGCAGAACACGCTGATCGTGATCCTCGTGGTGGTCGCGGCGCTCGCCCTGGGCGGGTTCTTCGGACGCGGCCGGCTTCGATGAACCATGCGCCGCGTTTGGTGCAAGGCGATCACCACCAGGCGAATGCCGCGGCCGGACACTCCGAGGCCGCCGCGCACACGAGGCTGACCATGCTGCTCCAGGCTGGCTACGAACTCACGTACGAGTCCACGCAACCCACTCCGATGCTGCTCGCGCTGAGCATCCACTCGAGCCGGGCGGCGGACCTGGTCGTTCCGGACCAGGTGACCGTCGATCCGGCCACGCCCATCTGCTCGTACTATGACTCCTTTGGCAATCTCTGCTCGCGGATCGTGGTGCCGCCGGGCGTGACACGAGTCGCCTCGAACGCAGTCGTGCGCGACCACGGCACTCGGGACGAGGTGGTGCCCGCCGCACGGCAGACGGACGTGCAGGACCTCCCCGGCGACACGCTTCAGTTCCTGCTGCCCAGCCGCTATTGCGAGACCGACCTCCTGGGGACCGTGGCCTGGCAGAAGTTCGGCGGTACGCCGCCGGGTTGGACGCGGGTGCAGGCGATCTGCGACTTCGTGCACGACCGCATCGCCTTTGACTACCAGCAGGCCACGTCGACGCGGACCGCGGCGCAGGCATATGACGAGCGCGTCGGCGTGTGTCGCGACTACACCCATTTGGGCATCGCGCTCTGTCGGGCGATGAACATCCCCGCGCGCTACTGCACGGGCTACCTGTCTGACATAGGTACGCCGCCCCCCTGGGGCGTGCCGGACTTCGCGGCTTGGTTCGAGGCGTACCTGGACGGGCGCTGGTACACGTTCGACCCCCGGAACAACGAACCGCGGATCGGCCGCGTGTTGATCGCACGGGGCCGTGACGCTGCGGACGTCCCGCTGAGCCACACATTTGGCCCTGCCAGCATGATCGGCTTCACCGTGTGGACCCACGAGATCGCGGGCGCCCTGGAAGCGACCCCCGACGACCTGGCCGGCGGCGCAACCGATGCGTGATGCCCAGCACCCGGCTCCCATCGAGCCCGCAGGCATCGAATGGCCCCGGGTCTCGAGGAGCCAGTACCTGGTGAGCCAGCAGTTCCGCTACGAGTACCCGGCCGAGATCCACGATCTACGGCACCAGTTGATGGTGATGCCCCCCGATACCTTCGGGGACCAACGTCGGACGGCATATCGCCTGGAGATCTCCGAGGCCGGGGAACTGATCACCCGGCTGGATGGCTTCGCCAACACAGTGATCGATGTCCGCATCCCGGTAGTGCACCGGTCGCTGATCTTCGACGTGCAGATCACGCTTGAGCGCTCGGGCCCGCCCGTTGCCCGTGCGCTCCCCGCGTCATGGCTTACCGACCCCCGGCTGCTGGGCACAACCCCTCGCACGGACGCGACCGCTGTGACCGTCGCCATCGCGGACGGCCTCCGAGGGAGCGGTGCGGAGGGCCTTGCCCTGGCCGAACTCGTCAATGGCGAGGTGCACAGGCGTATGAAGTACGTGCGCGGCGTGACAGGCGTGGACACCACTGCAGCCGGAGCGCTGGAGATCGGCGGCGGGGTGTGCCAGGACTTCTCGCACGTGATGATCTCGATCTGCCGCACGCTGGGACTGCCAAGCCTGTACGTCTCCGGCCACCAACTCGGCGAGGGTGGCACGCACTCCTGGGTGGAGGTGCTCCTCCCCGCGGCAGACGGATCGCCGACCGCCGAGGGGTGGGCGCTCGACCCGACCCATGGGTGCCACGCCGACCTCACCTACCTGACGGTGGCGGTCGGCCGGGACTACGGGGACGTGGCGCCCACCTCCGGACGGTACCGCGCCGGTCACGGTGGCAGCCTCACCGGCAGGAAGGACGTCCGGGTCACGGAGGTCCGATACGCGGACTGAACGGCGGCAGCCTTCCCGGTTCGGACCCCAGTCGGACACTGGATCGGTTACCCCTCGCGCGCGGTTGTCACAGAAGTGCGACGTGACCACCGCCCTCCCGCTCCTACGCTCGACGCATGTCCGAGGACTCTGCCCACCGCTCAGGGACTGGCACGGTGCTGAGCGCCGGCCGATGGCTGGACGACCACTTCGCTGCCTGCGACCAGGAGTACGCGTCAATGGTTGGGGCAGCGGGATTCAAGCCGGGCGGGCGGCTGCTCGACCTGGGCTCGGGTACCGGCACCTTCGCGCCGCTGCTGCGGCGGGCGCTGGGGCCCGCGGGGAGCATGGTGGCATTCGACCTCGATGCAGCGAACGTACGACAGGTGCGCCGGCATGATCCGGCCACGGGCGCGGTGGTCGGCAGCGCGCTGCACCTGCCGTTCCGCGACGGCTCGTTCGATGCCGTGTGGTCCGCGAACCTCACGCAGTACTTCGGCGACGCCGACCTCGAGGTGCTGCTGGGCGAGGCCGCGCGCGTAGCGCGGCCGGGCGCCCTCGTCGCCGTGAAGGACGTGGACATGTCCGCATTCCGATTCTTCCCCGGCAGCGCCTTCCTGGGCCCGCACCTCGCCGAGGCCTGCGCGGTGACGCCGCCCGTCTCGAGTGAATCGGTCGGATCAGTCAGAGGGCGGGCGCTGCGGGGGTTCCTGCAGCGAGCCGGCCTGCGGGACACCTCGCAGCGCACGTTTGCCATCGAGTACCAAGGGCCGCTGGAGGGGCCGGCGCTGCGCTTCTGGTCCGCGTGGCTCCCCTACCTCGCCGGGCTCGCAGCGGAGAAGGGGGTCCCGGAGGGCGACCTGGCGACGTGGGCCGAGGTGGCGGATCCGGAAGCAGCCGCGGCTTACGTGCGGCGACCGGAGTTCTACGGCTGCGAACTGCAGGTCCTGGCCGTCGGCCACAAGGCGGGGGTGGCGAGCGGTGGCTGAACGCCTCCAGGCGACGTACCTGCTGCCCATCCGTCGGACCGCCATCGTCGAGGGGGACGAACTGGCCATCTACCTCGAGTGGCTGACGGGGCTGGTGGAGGTGATCGTCGTGGACGGCTCGCCGCCGGCCGTATTTGACCACCACGCCTCGGCGTGGCCCGGGGCGATTCGCCACCTCCGGCCGGACCCCGACCTCGCGTGCCCCAACGGCAAGGTCTGGGGAGTGAACACCGGGCTCCGCCACGCCTCGCACGCTCGCGTGGTCATCGCGGACGACGACGTGCGCTACGACGAGGCGTCACTTCGCGGGGTGGTCTCGCGGCTCCACGAGTTCCACGTGGTCCGGCCGCAGAACTACTTCGAGCCGCAGCCGTGGCACGCACGCTGGGACACGGCGCGCACGCTGATCAACCGTGCGTTCGGCGGCGACTGGCCCGGCACCCTCGCGCTTCGGGCGGACATGGTCGACCGATACGACGGTGACGTGATGTTCGAGAACCTGGAACTGTGGCGCACGGTGCAGGCAGCGGGAGGGCGACAGGCGGCGCCCCTCGACCTCTACGTGCTGCGACGCCCGCCGGAGGCTTCCCACTTCTGGTCGCAGCGCGTCCGGCAGGCATTCGACGAGTTCGCGCGCCCTCCCGTGTTGCTCGCGGAACTGGCCGTCCTTCCGGCACTCTTCGGGCTGGTACTGATGCGCCGCGGTCGAGTGCTGCTGGCCGGGCCGTTCATCGCCGTCGCGGTCGCCGAGTACGGGCGGCGCCTTCACGGCGGGACGCGCTACTTCCCCGCGAGCGCATCGTGGCTGGCGCCGCTCTGGCTCCTGGAGCGGGGCGTCTGCTCGTGGCTGGCCGTCTGGCAGCGGGTCCGCTGGGGCGGCGTGCGCTACGGCGGCACTGTGCTGCCGACCGCCGCGCACTCCGTGCGAGCGATCCGTGGGAAGCGTGCGCGCGAGGCTCAGGAAGAGACACCGGACGCTTGTACTGCTTTCGACACGCACAGGGCCCGCCCGTACCCGCGGGAGGGCCTGGCGCGGGCCTAACGTCGAATGCGTCCCGATGCCCCCGCCACTCGCGGGGTCGGCACCCGGAGGACGCCCTCTTGAATGCTCGGCCAGCCCATGAGCCCGACACGCCGGACCGTTACAGCGGCTGGCGAGACGGCAGGCTGGTGGGCGTCGAGGGCCCTGTGGACAGGCTGGCGGAGCAGGTCCACGCGGGCGTGCGTGCCGTCATCCTCGACCCGGAGTTCCCCTGCGTAGGCGCCCGCGCCGCGGTGAACCGGGCCACCTACCGGTTCTCCTTCTATGACGAGGTGGATTCGGAGCAGGCCACCCGCGGCCTCGCGCGCGACCTCCGCAGGTTCGCATTCGAAACGCCGCACCTTGGCGACGAGTTCACCACGTTCATCGCCGCGTTCGGGGGCCCGAAGGTGATCACCCCGGAGGAGTTCGAGGTGCGCCTGTGGTCGCAACTGAGGCGCCTGCACGAGGTGGACCATGCCCCCTGGGACCCCTCGGTCAGTCGCGAGCCGGAGGACGGGCGGTTCTCGTTCAGTTTCGCCGGGAAGGCGTTCTTCATCGTCGGGCTGTCGCCGACGAGCGCCCGCTGGGGGCGGCGTCTGCCCTGGCCCACGCTGGCCTTCAACCCGCACGAGCAGTTCGAACGGCTGCGCGCCGACGGCCGGTTCGAGCACCTGCGCGACACCGTCCGAGCGCGCGACGTCCTGCTGGAGGGCGACCTGAACCCGAACCTTGCCGACTACGGTGCCCACACGGAGGCACGCCAGTACTCCGGCCGCGAGGTGGGCGACGACTGGCGCTGTCCCGTACGGTTCGACTGAGCGTGATACGCCCATCAGACGCACGACGGAGGCCCAGTGATACAGCGGCGGCTTGAACCCCAGACCGGGACCGCCTTCACGGTCATGCGCGGCGAGACGATCCGCGTCACGGATCCCCTCGGTGGGCAGGTGTCAGACCTGACGGCGTTCGCCCTGGACGACACGCGCGAGTGGCTCTCCTCCGGCCGGACGATCGACTACGCGAACACGATCGCGCTGACGGAGGGGCACGTGCTGTTCTCCAACCGCAGCAACCCGATGCTCACGATCACCGAGGACCGCGTGGGGCGGCACGACTTCCTGCTGGCGCCCTGCAGCCCGGAGATGTTCCAGCGCCTCTACGGCTACGAGGGCGAGCACCCGAGTTGCTTCATGAACCTGGCCAACGCACTGGCCGAGTTCGGTATCGAGCCGGACCAGGTGCCCACGGCATTCAACATCTTCATGAACGTGAACGTGCTCCCGTCTGGCGAACTACGGATCGATCCGCCCCCCTCGAAGGCCGGCGACTTCATCGAGTTCCGGGCGGAGATGGACCTGGTGGTGGGTGTCACGGCGTGCTCGGCCGAACTGACCAACAACGGCTCGTTCGGCCCGATTGACGTCGCCACGCGCGGAGACTGAGCCCCGGCCGCGCGGTACGGTCGCTCACCTCAAGGGTGCGAGACCCTCTGATGAAGTCGCCCAGGCGCTCCGGCGGGACGGCGGCGTCCTCCACGATGGCGATGGGCTGGCCTTCTCGGCTGCGGGGGGCATTCAGGACTCCCACCCGTACGGGAGCGCGACCGACACGGTTGTCCCGGTACCTGGCCCCGCACTCTCAACCCAGATCCTGCCGCCGTGCGCTTCGACGATGCTCCGCGCGATGTAGAGACCGAGGCCAGTGCCCACCGTCTCCTCCGGCGTACCGACGCGGGTGTAGGGCTGGAAGAGCTTGGGGAGTTCCTCCGCGCGTAGCCCCACGCCACGGTCCGTGACGGAGACCAGCACCTCCTGGGGTTGCGCGTCCACGCGCACGCGTACCTCGCTCTGAGGCGGGGAGAACTTCACTGCATTAGAGAGCAGGTTCGTGAACACCTGGTCCAGCCGGTGCGGATCCCATTCACCTAGCACCTCGCCCGGCCCGTCGATGTGGAGATAGTGCCCGGATGGGGACGCTCGCACGACCGTGACCACATGCTCAAGCACCGAGACGAGGTCAATGCGCTGGCGCTCCAGTCCGTACTGGGGCTCATCGGTCAGGTAGACCCCCGAGAGGTCCTCCACGTGGCGCGCGACCACGTCGACCTGATCGGTCATGGCGGCCAGGTACTCATTGCGCCGCTCGACTGACATCTGGGACGAGCGCGCCACCAGCTGTGCGCTGCCCTTCAGGCTCGCCAGCGGCGTGCGCAGGTCGTGGGCGAGCATGGACACGAACTGGTGCCGTTCCCGCGCCGCCTGTTCCAGCAACTCGCGTTTCAGCTGGCTGTCCTCGTAGAACACCGCGTGTTCGATGGCTACCGCGAACAGGCGCCCGATGGTGCGGACGGCCTCCAAATCCTGCTGGTAGAAGCGCTGCGGCGTCCGCAGGCCATAGCCCATCGACCCAATCATGTTGAGCCCGGTCAGAAGAGGACTTGCGATCCAACTCGACAACCGCTCGTCCGCGACGATGCGGCGGTCGATCTCGCCCGGTGGCGGAGTCGCGTGTGCGTCCTCGATGAATTGGGGCTCGCGCTTCTGGACGGCGTCACAGATGAAAGAGGGGCCGTCCACCGGGAGCGTACGGAGGAGGTCCGCGGTCGCCTCGCTGATGCCGCGATGGATCTGGAGTTGCAGGTATTGCCGCGTCTCGTCCAGGCGCCAGATCCCCAGCACCACGCGGTCTCCGAAGGATGCGACGATCATGTCGATCGCCGACTGGAGCACCTTCTCAACGCTGAGGCTTGAGGTCAGGCCCTGCGCGGCCGTCCCGACGGCCTCCCAGTAGACACCGGTGCGCTCCTCGACCGTGAGGTCCTGCGCGACGAGCATCGCGAACTGCACGCCCCCCCCGCTGTCGCGTATGGGCGTCGTGCTGAACTCGATGATGCGTTCTGTGCCCGCAACCGTGGTGAGCGTCGCGCGCTGACTGCGGATGGACTCCCCGGCCAGCGAACGCTGCAGGTCCTCCGGCAGGAAAGGGTCCTCGCCCACCCGCCACTCGCGGATGAAGCGCCCGTACTCCGCGAGCGGGCGCAGCGCGGTGGCGCGGTCGCTCACGTCCAGCAGAGTCAGCAGCGCTTCGTTGACGGCGACCACCATGCCCGCGTGGTCGAGCACCAACACCGCCTCGGTCATAGGCTCCACGATCGCCTGGAGCGGCGGGAAAGCGGGCGCACCGTGACCGGCGGGCCTTTGGTCCTCGGCCATTCACGCTCCCTTGGCGGTCGCTCGTTCGGCAGCGCTTCCCCTGGCTTCATACTAGCCAGACTTCCAAGCCTGTCGGGTTCAGCGCCTGTCGCGTTCAGAGCCCCGCGCATGGTGAGGGGCGCCGGTTTCTGGACAACTCCGGGCTGAGATGGCACGTTCGAGTCGTGACCCGCACTGACCTCGCTTCCCTGCACCTGGAGGACCTCTCGCGGCTCCGGCGTGTCCGCGACCGCATGGACCGGGAGTACGCCCAGCCGCTGGACGTGGAGGCGCTCGGCCGGGCCGTGGGCATGTCAGCGGGGCACCTGAGCCGGCAGTTCAAGCGCGCGTACGGGGAGTCGCCCTACGCCTACCTCATGACCCGTCGCATTGAGCGCGCCATGGCGCTCCTTCGTCGGGGCGACTTGAGCGTCACGGAGGTCTGCTTCGCGGTCGGCTGTTCATCGCTGGGTACCTTCAGCACGCGCTTCACGGAACTGGTCGGCGTACCGCCCAGCGTCTACCGACGCGATGCCGGTCCCGCCACCGAGGGAATCCCCTCCTGCGTGGCGAAGCAGGTGACCAGACCGGTCAGGAATCGAGAAGCGCCCGCCCCGGTCGCCGAGTAGCGTGACTGCCATAGTGGTTCGGAGGGAAGGGACCCTGCTATGGACATCACGATTCACTCAAGTTTCCTCCCACACAACGACGGGGACGCGGCCATCGCGTTCTACCGGGATGTCCTCGGCTTCGAGGTGCGGAACGACGTCGGGTACCAGGGGATGCGCTGGATCACCGTGGGCCCGGCCGGCCAGCCAGGCGTCGCGATCGTCCTGAACCCGCCGGACGGCGACCCCGGCATCACCGAGGACGAACGCCGCACGATCGCCGAGATGATGGCGAAGGGCACCTACGCCGGCATAGTGCTGCGCACGCCTGACGTGGACGCGGCCTTCGAGCGCATCCAGGCTGCGGGCGCGGAGGTCATCCAGGAGCCGGCAGACCAGCCCTACGGCGTCCGCGACTGCGCCGTCCGCGACCCCGCCGGCAACATGATCCGCCTCCAGCAGCACCCCTAGGCGCAGCGGCTGACCCGGGAGGGCGGTCCACCGGGCCTCCCGGGCGCAAGGCATGGAGAGTCGATTGAGCAAAGCCACGAAGACCGCGACGAAGTCACCCGCGCCGCCTGCGGCTGACAGCCACGACCTGATCCGGGTACGCGGCGCGCGCGAGAACAACCTGAAGGACATCAGCGTCGAGATCCCCAAGCGGCGGCTCACCGTGTTCACCGGGGTCTCGGGCTCGGGCAAGAGTTCGCTCGTCTTCGGCACGATCGCCGCGGAGTCGCAGCGGTTGATCAACGAGACGTACTCCGCGTTCCTCCAGGGCTTCATGCCCACGCTCTCCCGCCCGGACGTGGACGTCCTCGAGGGCCTCACCACGGCGATCATCGTGGACCAGGAGCGGATGGGAGCGAACGCCCGCTCAACCGTGGGCACCGCCACGGATGCGAACGCGATGCTCCGCATCCTGTTCAGCCGGCTGGGGCAGCCACACATCGGTGGGCCGCAGGCGTTCGCCTTCAACGTGCCCTCGGTCAGCGGGGCCGGCGCAATCACGGTGGAGCGCGGGCCCGGGAAGGGCAAGACGGAGAAGAAGACCTTCACGGTCACCGGTGGCATGTGCCCGCGCTGCGAGGGCATGGGCCAGGTCAACGACATTGACCTGACGCAGTTGTACGACGACTCGAAGTCGCTTGCCGAGGGCGCCCTGACCATCCCCGGCTACAACGCGGACGGCTGGAACGTGCGGCTCTTCAGCGAGTCTGGGTTCCTGAACCCCAACAAGCCGATCCGCGACTACACGAAGAAGGAACTCAACGACTTCCTGTACCACGAGCCCACGAAGGTGAAGTTCGCGGGCGCGAACATGACCTACGAGGGCCTTATCCCCCGCGTGCAGAAGTCCTTCCTCTCCAAGGACAAGGAGGCGATGCAGCCGCACATCCGCGCCTTCGTGGAGCGCGCGGTCACCTTCACCACCTGCCCCGAGTGCGGCGGCACCCGCCTGGCCGAGGCCGCCCGCTCGTCGAAGATCGCCGGCAAGAACATCGCGGACGTGTGCGCGATGCAAATCAGCGACCTCGCGGAGTGGGTGCGCGGACTGGAGGCGCCGCAGGCGGCCCCACTCCTCGGAGCGCTCGGCCACACGCTGGACTCGTTCGTGGAGATCGGGCTCGGGTACCTGTCGCTGGACCGCCCTACCGGCACGCTCTCGGGCGGCGAGGCGCAGCGCACGAAGATGATCCGTCACCTGGGCTCCTCGCTCACTGACGTCACTTATGTCTTCGACGAGCCGAGCATCGGCCTCCACCCTCACGACATCCAGCGCATGAACGACCTGCTGCTGAGGCTGCGCGACAAGGGCAACACCGTCCTCGTCGTGGAGCACAAGCCAGAGGTCATCGCCATCGCCGACCACGTCATCGACCTGGGCCCGGGAGCGGGCACGGCAGGCGGCGAGGTGGTATTCGAGGGCAGCGTGGAGGGCCTGCGGGCCAGCGACACGCTGACGGGCCGGCACCTGGACTACCAGGCGGCCCTCAAGCCAACCGTGCGCACGCCCACCGGGGCGTTGGAGATCCGGGGCGCGAGCACCCACAACCTCCGGGACGTGGACGTGGATGTCCCGCTGGGTGTGCTGGTGGTGGTCACGGGCGTGGCCGGCTCAGGGAAGAGTTCGTTGATCCACGGCTCCATCCCCGCCTCGGCGGGAGTGGTGTCCGTGGACCAGGCAGCCATCCGAGGGTCACGGCGGAGCAACCCGGCGACGTATACTGGCCTGCTGGACCCCATCCGCAGCGCCTTCGCGAAGGCCAACGGCGTCAAGCCCGCGCTGTTCAGCGCCAACTCGGAGGGCGCCTGCCCCACCTGCAAGGGCGCCGGCGTGATCTACACCGACCTCGGCTTCATGGACACCGTCTCCACCCCCTGCGAGGTGTGCGAGGGGAAGCGCTTCCAGGCGGAGGTGCTCACGTACCACCTGGGCGGCAAAGACATCAGCGAGGTGCTCGGCATGTCGGTCGCGGAGGCGGAGGAGTTCTTCGCCGAAGGCCCGGCCAAGACGCCCGCCGCGCACACGATCCTGTCGCGGCTGGCGGACGTGGGCCTCGGCTACCTCTCGCTGGGCCAGCCGCTGACCACGCTGTCGGGCGGCGAGCGTCAGCGGCTGAAACTGGCCACGCACATGTCGGAGAAGGGCGGCATCTACGTCCTGGACGAGCCGACCACCGGCCTGCACCTGGCGGACGTGGAGCAACTCCTGGGCCTGCTGGACCGCCTGGTGGACACCGGCAAGTCCGTCATCGTCATCGAGCACCACCAAGCCGTGATGGCCCACGCCGACTGGATCATCGACCTGGGCCCTGGCGCCGGCCACGACGGCGGCCGCGTGGTGTTCGAGGGCACCCCCGCGGACCTCGTGGCCGCTCGGTCCACGCTCACGGGCGAGCACCTCGCGGCTTACGTGGGCGCGTAAGCCCTCACCGATGCTGACAGAGAGGGTCCGCCAGACGGCGAACCCTCTCCCTGTCGGCACTGACTCCCGAGTGCGGCTACGACGGCCGGATGTTCTGGTTGAACTGGAACACGTTGGCCGGGTCGTAGGCGCGCTTCACGTCCGCAAGGCGCGCCAGCGTCTCGCCGCGGTACGCGTCCCGGATGCGGGCGTCGCCCTCGGTCTCCAGGAAGTTCACGTACACGCCTGTCGCTGCGTCGGAGATGCGGTCCCAGACCGCCTCCGTCCACTGCTGGTGCGGGCGCGGGTCCTCCGCGGGGTCCAGCCAGATGCCGATGACGGCCACCAGGTAGCGGCGGTCCCGATGCGGGAAGGCCGTGGCGCCGGCCGGGACGCGGCTCATGGCCCCGCCCAGGCCGCGGAACTGCACCATGCTCACCGGCGACGTGGACGCCTCGTTGGCAGCGATGATCGCGTCCAGTGCGTCGTCGTCCAGGTCGTCCGTGAACATCGAGCGGATGGCCGCGCCGTGGCGGTTCGCCGCCAGTTCCGTGAAGGCGAAGATCGCCGGGTACGGCATGGTGTCCGCCATGTCGACGATGGGCGTCCCGAGGGCCCGTAGTGGCGCGAGTGCCGCGTCGAGGCCGGTGGGGTCGCCCGTGTAGCAGACCGCCACCATCAGCACCGGCAGGCCCACGGCCTCCTGCGGCACGAAGGGCTCGGGCGGCGCGTGCGTCAGGAACGCGATGGTCGTGAGGTCGTCCGTGGCAGTAGGCGTGTAGTCCAGGTAGCCGCGCAGCGCCTCCCGCGTGGCGGGCAGCATGATCAGCCCCGCCTGGATCATCCCCACCTGGTGCAGGCGCAGTTCGAACTCCGTGACGATGCCGAAGTTGCCGCCTCCGCCGCGGATTGCCCAGAACAGGTCCGAGTGCGACTCCGCCGAGGCCCGCAGGACCTCGCCGTCCGCGCTCACCACCGTGGCGGACAGCAGATTGTCGATGGTGAGCCCCTGCTTGCGCACCATCCATCCGATGCCGCCGCCCGTCACCAGGCCGCCCAGCCCCACCGTGGAGGTGTCTCCCGTGGAGAGGGCGAGGCCAAATGCCGAGGCCGGCACGGCGAGGTCGGCCGAGGTCGCACCGGCGCCCACTCGCGCGGTCCGCGAAACGGGGTCGATGGAGACCGCCTTCATGCCGCGGAGGTCGATCACCACGGCGCCGTCCGGGCTGCTGTGGCCGGCCATGGAGTGGCCGCCGCCCCGCACGGCGATCGGCAGTCCGTGGGTCCGCGCCACCCGGACTGCGGCCGCTACGTCCTCGGTAGAGGTCGCGCGCACCAGGGCGGCGGGCTGGTTCTGGTCGAAGACGAAGTTGTGGAGCGGCCGGAGGCCGTCGTAGACGGCGGAGTCCGGTGTCACCACTTCGCCGCTGACGGCGGCGCGCAGGGCTGCTGCGGCGTCCTCGGGCAGTCGGATGGTGCTGGTGTTGGTCGCGATCATGGTCATTTGAGTCCGTCCTTTCGGGTACGTCCCCAGAATTGGCCATGGGCCGCTCACGCGTTCCTAAGGGCCTCCTACCGCTCCCTAAGTCTTCACTAAGGCAATCGGATAAGATTCCTAACCGCCGCGATCCGGCCCTCCGGACCATGGTGGGTGCAGCGCAAGGCCAGGGCTTGAGCGAGAGACCCGATGTTCCAGATCGACGACGAACTCAAGGAATTCTCGGAGGCGGGCGTAGCCGCGAACGTGGGTTCCGTGGGCCCGGACGGGCGTCCTCAGTCCGGCGCCGCGTGGGGGCCGCGTGTCCACGAGGGCGGGACCCGCATCACGGTCTACCTGGACGGGCCGCGCGCCGAGCCGGTGCTCGCCGGCTTCCGCGCCAACGGCCGCATCGCGCTCACCATCGCCGACCCGGTGTCCTACCGCTCCGTGCAGTTCAAGGGCCACGTCACGCACATCGGTGACGCCAATGAGGCGGAGGAGCAGTGGGTGGAGCGCCATCGCAACGCCTTCCGCACGTCCGTCGCGCTCGTGGGGGAACCACCGGAGGTGGTGCGGAACCGCTGGATGGAAGCGCCGGTGGTGCGCGTGGACTTCGACGTGGAGCAGGCGTTCGACCAGACGCCGGGCCCCAACGCGGGGATGCCGCTATGACCGCCCTCCGTCCGCTCCAGGTGCCGCTGGAGGACATCACCGCCTGCTTCGAGGGTGTGCTGCCCTCGTTGATCTGCACCGTGGGTCCGGACGGCATGCCCAACGTGACGTACCTCTCGATCGTGCATCGCGTGGACGAGCGGCACGTGGCGCTCTCCCGCCAGTTCTTCAAGAAGACGGAGGAGAACCTCCAGAACCCGGCCCAGAGCCCGCTGGTGCAATTGGGCGTGCAGGACCCAGGCAATGGCCGTGTCTTCTCGCTGGACGCGCACTACGTCCGCACGGAGACGTCCGGGCCGCTCTTCGAACGCATGCGTACCCACCTGGACGCGGTGGCCGCCTCCGAGGGCATGTCCAACGTCTTCCACCTCCGCGGGGTGGACATCTGCGAGGTGGACGAGTGCGTGGCAGTGCCCTGCGACTTCCCCGAGGCCACTCCGCCTCGCACCGTTGCCCTTGAGCGCATCGAGGCAGCCACGCGCCGCGTGGGCATGGCGGAGGACCTGGACGAACTGCTGCAGGCCACGCTGGAGTCCTGCCGTGACCTGGTGGGTGCGGAGCACGGGTTCGTCATGCTGGCGGACGAGACCGGGCGACGCCTGTATACGGTTGCCAGCATGGGGTACGGGGACTCCGGGGCGGGCTCCGAGATCGAGGTCGGCGTTGGCCTGGTGGGCCTCGCGGCAGCGCGACGGCAACTGGTGCGCCTGACGCACGTCTCGCGGGACCTTCACTACGCGCACGCTGCCATGCAGACGGTGGCTCCGGACCAGCAGGCCCCGGACATTCCCCTGCCCGGCCTGCCGAAGGTGCAGAGCCAACTGGTGGCGCCCATGCTGGCCCACCGGCACCTGGCGGGGATGCTGGTCCTACAGAGCGAGTCGATCGGCGCGTTCCAGGCGGCTGACGAGTGCCTGGTGGGCATCCTCTGCAGCCAGGCGGCCACCAACATGACCCTGCTCTCACATGACCATGCCCCGGCGGAGGCCGCGCCGGCGGCCGCCACCACCTCCCTGGTGGTGAAGTACTACCCGGACGACGAGAGCGTCTTCCTGGACAACGAGTACCTGATTAAGGGCGTGGCTGGCGGAATCCTCTGGAGGCTACTGCGGACCTACGTGGAGGAGGGCCGCGAGGAGTTCAGCAACCGCGAACTGCGCCTGGACCCCACGCTGGACCTGCCGGACATCAAGGACAACCTGGAGGCGCGCCTGATCCTGCTCCGCAAGCGCCTGGAGGAGCGGACGGACGCCCTGCGCGTGGAGAAGGTGGCCCGCGGCCGCTTCCGGCTGGTCGTCAGCCGCCCCATCTCCCTGCAGGCCGTGGGCGAGTCCTCCTCCTAGCACTCCTCCAGCCGTCCCCCTCCGCCAGGCCTGCGCGAGGTTCCTCGTGTAGTGTCGAGTGACCTGTTGAGGGAGTTCGACCATGCCCGACGATGCGCCGCCGCACCTTGCCCACGGCCGGATCGCGTACATCGCGATCCCCGCGCGGGACCCGATCACCTCGGCGGTGTTCTACGAAGCAGTCTTCGGCTGGACGCTCAGCCCGCCGGATGCGGAGCGCGTCGCCTGGATGCTGGGGCCGCGGGACAACCAGCGCGTCCCGTTCAGGGACGGGACAGACGGGCTGACCGGCGCGTTCGTGGCCGCGCTCGGACCCTCGTCCGACGGGGTGCTGCTGTATGTCTCGGTGGAAGACATTCATGGCGCGCTCCAGGAGATCGAGGCGCGTGGATGCGAGGTGCTGGAGGCCGCGCGCCCGGCAGGTGACGGCGGCGCCGTCAGCGTCGCCACGTTCCGTGACCCGGGCGGGAACGTGGTCGGCGTCCTCGAGGTGGAGGACGCGTAGCCGCACGGCCTCACCTGCTGCCCATGGCGCCTCTACACCTCCGTCTATGCTGAGGGCTGGGCTGAGGTCTGGAGGCGCCGATGCCTCGACATGCACCGACCGCTACTCGCGCCGGCACCCTGCTGGTGGTGCTGAGCGTTGCGCTGCTGGTGGCGTGCCGGCCCGGCGTGCCGTCCGGCGGGGTCCACGTCCTGACAGTCGAGGGTGTGATCGGTCCCGTGGTCGCGAACTACCTGGAGCGGGGGATCGACCAGGCGGAGGAGGCCGGCGCCCAGGCGGTGGTCGTCCGCCTAGACACGCCCGGCGGGCTGGACTCCTCGATGCGAGACATGATCCAGCGCATCAACGCTTCCACCGTGCCGGTCATCGTCTATGTCTCGCCCTCTGGCGCGCGGGCGGCGTCCGCCGGGACGTTCATCACCATGGCTGCTCACGTGGCGGCCATGGCGCCGAACACCGCGATTGGCGCGGCGCACCCCGTGTCCGCCACCGGTGAGGACATTGGCGGGGACGCCCGACTGAAGGCCGAGAACGACGCCGCGGCCTACATCCGCAGCATCGCCCAGGCGCGGGGCCGCAACGCGGACTGGGCGGAGCGCGCCGTGCGGGAGAGTGTCTCGGCATCCGCGCCGGAGGCCGTGGAACAGGGCGTGGTGGACCTGGAGGCGGCGAGCCTCGATGCCCTGCTCGAGGAAGTCGACGGCCGGGAGGTGACCCTGGCGGGCGGCGCCACCGCCACGCTGGGGACGGCGGGCGCGGAGCAGCACGCGAACGGCATGACCGCCATCGAGCGGTTCCTGCTGGTGGTGAGCGACCCGAACATCGCGTTCCTGCTGCTCTCCATCGGCTCGCTGGCCATCATCATCGAACTCTTCAACCCCTCGGGGGTGGGGGCAGCCGTCGGGGCGCTGGCGCTGCTGGTCGCGTTCTTCTCGCTGGGGACGCTGCCCACGAACTGGGCCGGAGCGGGGCTGGTGCTCCTGGGCGTGGGGCTGCTCACCGCGGAACTCTTCATCGCCAGTGGCGGCATCCTGGGCATCGCCGGCGTGGCGGTGATGATGTTCGGCGGGCTCTTCCTGACCACCACCGGCAACCCCCAGTTCGAGGTCTCGCGCTGGCTGGTCTTCGGCCTGCCGGCGGTCTTCGGGGCGATGTTCGCCGCGCTGGGCGCGCTGCTGCTTCGCAGCCGCCGCAACGCGCCGAAGATCGGGCACTCCGCGCTGGTGGGCCTCCCGGCCGAGGCGCTGGGCCCCGTGACCCTGGACCAGGGGTGGGTGTCCGTGCAGGGCGAGCGCTGGCGCGCGCGGCTAAGCGCTTCGTCAGCGGGCCGCGCCGTGGAACCGGGCGACCGGCTGGTGGTCACCTCGGCAACGGGGCTGAGTCTCACCGTGGAGCCGGCCGCCGAGGAGGCATCACGGGGCGAGGCCGCGACCGAGGCAGACGTGGGGGACGACTCGGAGCAACGGCAGACAACAGAAGGGTAGGACGGGCCGCGCAGGGCACCGCGGCCCCCAAGGAGGAAGAGCATGGAAGTCCTGGGCACCATCGGGGCAATCGTCGTCGGGTTGATCGTCGTGGTCGTGGCCTCGGCAGTTCGGATCGTGGCGGAGTACGAACGCGGGGTGATCTTCCGGCTGGGTCGCCTGATGGGCGCCCGCGGGCCGGGGCTGTTCTTCATCATCCCGTTCGTCGAGCGGATGGTGCGGGTGGACCTGCGCGTGGTCACCATGGACATCCCGTCGCAGGAGGTGATCACCCGCGACAACGTCACCATCCGCGTCAACGCGGTCCTCTACTTCAAGATCGTGGACTCCAACATGGCCGTCACTGCGGTGAACGACTTCCAGATGGCGACCTTCCAGATCGCCCAGACCACGCTCCGGAACGTCGTGGGCCAGTCCGACCTGGACGAACTCCTGGGCGAGCGCGAACGGCTCAACCAGCGGATGCAGGAAATCATCGACGACACCACCGAGCCGTGGGGCGTGAAGGTCACCATCGTGGAGGTCAAGGACGTCGAGTTGCCCGCGGACATGCAGCGCGCCATGGCGAGGCAGGCTGAGGCGGAGCGCGACCGGCGGGCAAAGGTGATCAGCGCGGAGGGCGAGTTCCAGGCAGCGCAGCGCCTGCACGAGGCGGGCGTCGTCCTGAGCGCCGTGCCGGCCACGATGCAACTGCGCTACCTGCAGACGCTGACCACCATCGCGTCCGAGCAGAACAGCACCATTGTGTTCCCGGTGCCGCTGGACATCCTGAGCGCCCTGACGGACGCGCTTACGGGGATGCGTCGGGACGGAAGCGCGCCCGCCGTATCCGTGCCGTCACCGCAACAGCCCCAGCCGTAGCCGCGGGGCTTCCGCGTCCCGCGGCCGCGGACCCTAGTCCACGTCGGGGATGACGAGCACCTGGCCGGGGTGGATGAAGTAGTCCGGTCCGGCGATGCCGTTCGCCTCGGCGATCACGAGCCAGTCCATGCCGTACCGCGCACCGATGCCGGAGAGCGTGTCCGTCGAGGTCACCCGGTGCGTGCGCGAGGCGCTCGGGGCGGCGTCAGGCTGGGGGATGGTGAGCACCTGGCCCGGGTGGATGAAGTAGTCCGGCCCGGCAATGCCGTTGGCCGCCGCGATGTCCAGCCAGTCCACGCCGAACCGCTCGCCGATCCCGATCAGGGTGTCCACCGCGGTGACCGTGTACGTGGTGGTCGTGGTCGTGGTCGTGGGCGTGGTCGTGGGCGTGGTCGTGGGCGTGGGCGAGGTTGGCGGAGCGGACGGTGTCGGGCCGGCAGGGGCCGGCGTGGCGGCGGGCGGCGGGTCGCCTACGCGGATCATGAGCGGCTCACCGGACCGGAGTGGGGCCATCTGGTTCACGAACGCCGGCGCGCCGCGGACCCATCCGCGGAAGCGGTTCTGCGCGTCCAGGCGCCAGATGGCGGTGACGTCCGTGCCCGCGAGGATGGCCGCGCGTTCTGCCGCTGTGCCGGTCAGCCCTCGCCAGGTCACCAGCGCCAGCCCCTGTGCTGGCAGGCCCGGCCCCAACGGCTGCGGCGGCTGTTGCATGACGGCGAATACCGTGAAGTGGGCGACCTCCGCCACCACCGAGAGCGTGCCATCCGGCTCCACCGTGATCGTCGAGGGTGTGACCTCCCACTCGGCGCCGTTCCAGAAGGCCAGGGCGAACGCATCCGTACCGCCCCCGCCCGGGACGCCCTCTGCCGGTACGGTGAGGGCGAAGCGGACCGGGCTGGCGAAGTCGCCCTGGATGACGGCGCCGTCCAGGCCCACTGCCTGCGCGACGAACCCCATCAGGAACTGGCTGCCGGCCGGCGCGCGGGCCAGGTCCCCCAGCGTGCTGACGTCTGCGACGGCGCCCAGCAGCACCTCCGTATCGGCGGGCAGCGCCCCGACCGGGACCACCAAAGACACGCTGCCGAGGCCGGCGGTAATCGATGTGGTCGTCGGTAGGTCAGCGACCAGCGTGGAGACGGCCGAGCGCTCCTGGTCGAGGGGCACATTGCCGATTCCCGGCTCCTCAACCGTCGAGGGCGTCGTGGGCGTGGGGGTGGGTGTCGGAGTCGCCGCCGGAGGAGGAGGCGGCGGCGGCGGCGGCGGTGGCGGTGGAGGCGGTGGCGCGGCGCCCGTGACCTCGGCAGTGCGCTCGCTGCTCACGGTGAGCGTGCCGCCGTCCGTCGCCGTGACGTTGACGCGCACCTCGGACCCCACGTCAGCGGTAGCCAGCACGTAGGTGTTCGCCGTTGCGCCGCCGATGTCCGTGCAGGTGGTGTCGCAGCGCTGCCACTGGTAGGCGAACGTGGGGGCGCCCCCCCAGGTGCCGTCCGTCGTCGAGAGCGTCTCGCCCACGGTCGTCGTGCCGCTGACGACGGGGACTGCCGTGATGCTGATCGTGGCGCCGGGGTTGGACAGCGCCCCCGAGGTGAGCGTGAACCCCTCGGTGACGGTCACCGGGGCCGTGAGCGTGACGCCGTTGGGGTTGTCCACGGTGAGGCGGCGCACCGTTGCCGGAAGGCCCGTGCCGGTGACCTGGGGGTTGCCGCTGTTGTTGTTGAAGACGTAGTTCGCGTCCGTGGAGAAGGTGCGGCTACCGGCGGTCTGCACGCTGCCGGAGCCGCCGGCCGCAGCGATGCCGGCAGCGGAGCGGCTGCCGAGGGTGGCCCCCGCCTCGAGTTCGAATGCGCCCGTGCCCGTCACGATCCCGCCCAGCGTCAGGGCGCCGCCGTCCCGGACGGTCAGCGTGCCGGAGACGTTGAGGGTCACCAGGCTGTTGACGCTCGCGCCGGGGTCGATGCGGCCGTCCATCATCGAAAGCGTCCCCGCGCCGGAGATGGTCGCGCTGGGCCCGGTGAAGATGAAGAGTCCGGCGGACGACACGCTGGTGGTGGGGCCGTTCACCCAGTTTCCGCTGAAGGTGTGGGTGAACCCCAGCGCGCCGAAGGAGGCCGTCCCGCCCAGCGTGAACGTGCCGTTCACGTTGAGCGCCCCCGCGGCGGTCTTCGCGCCGGACGTCTGCAGGCCCAGGTTCGCGTACGTGCCCGCGCGCACGGTCTGGCCGCCCGCCAGGCTGTAGTTCACGGTGTTGGTCGCGTGCGTGCCGAAGTCCACGGAGGCCACGGTGGGCGCGGTGGCGCTCTGGTAGTTCAGCGTGCCGCCCGCGCCGTTGACGAACGAGCCCGCGCCATCGATCAGGCCTCCGGCGGTCAGCGTGCCAGTGTTCGTGAGGGTGGCGGCGCCGGTGGGCCCCACCACGATGGTGCCGCCGCTGCTCAGGTCCAGTACGCCGGCATTCGCGACCGACGCCCCGTTGGCGATGGTCAGCGCGCCCCCGCCCAGCACCGTGATCGACCCTGCGGCGGCGTTCGTAAGCGCTCCGGTGACGGTGACCGGGCCGGTGCTCGTGAGCGTCTTGCTGACCGTGAGCCCGGACGCGTTCCCCAGGTTCAGGACCGCGAACGCGAGCGTCCCGGCGCCGGCCCCGCTGATCGAGGTGGCCGCCGCGGGCGAGGGCGCCATGAAGTTCACCGTGCTGCCCGTCGCCACCAGCGGCGTGGCCGCGTTCGTGGCGTGCACCCAGGAGCCGGCGAAGGTGTGCGTGAAGGCGCCGGTCGTGAAGGCGGCGTCGCCCTCCATCGTGAACGTGCCGTTCACGGTGAGGCCGCCGAGCGCGGTCTTGATCGAGGTCCCGCTGAGGCGCAGGTTGCTGTACGCGCCGGCGCGCACGGTCTGCACGGCCGCGCGGTTGTAGTCCATGGTGTTGGGCGTGTGGGTGATCAGGTCCAGCGTGGTGATCGTGGGCGCCGCCGCGCCGCCGAACTGCAGGGTGGCGTTCGCGCGGTTGGTGAAGCGTCCGGCGCCGAGCAGCGTCCCGGCGGCGCTGGTGGTGCCGTGGTTCACGTACTCGCCGGTGCTGCCCACCGTCAGGGCGCCCGTGACGTTCGCCACCCCCGCCGCGGCATTGGTGAACGTGCCACCGCTGCTGACGGTCAGCGAGGCGGCGGTCAGCGAGTCGTTGTTGGTGAACGTCGCGGAGCCGCTGACCGTGAGCGTGCTGCTGGTGACCACGCTGCTGTTGTTGGTGAACGTCCCGGCGCCGTTGATGGTGAGCGTGGTGGGCGTGATCGAGCCGTTGTTCGTGAAGGACGCCCCGCCTCCCACGGTGGTCACCGTGGGGTTGATGGTCATGGCGCTGCTCACGCCGGCGACGTTGTTGAAGTTCAGCAGCGTGAGCGTCAGCGGCTGCGCGCTGCTGCCGGAGATGCTGGTGGGCGCCGCGGGTGAGGGCGTGTCGAACGTCAGGATCGAGGTGGTCCCGGCCGTGACGGGTGTGACGGCCGTGGAGTTGTTGACGAAGTTGCCGAGGAAGGTGATGGTCCCGGCGCCGGGCGTATAGGTCGCGTCCCCCTCCAGGGTGAAGGTGCCATTGACCTCGATGCCGGCGGACCCCGTCTTCGCCCCGTTCCCGGAGAGCACCAGGTGGTGGTAGGTGGTGTTGATCTTCATCGCCTGCGCGGCGCCGTCGTTCCGGCTGTAGTTCACGGTGTTGGGCGCGTTGCTGGTCATGTCGAAGGTCACGCCGGCGGCCGGCGCGGTGGTGGCCTGGATGTGCACGGTGCGGTTCAGCCCGTTGGTCAACGTGCCCGTGCCGGTCAGGCTCGTCAGCACCGTGAGCGTGCCCTGGTTGGTCACCGTGCTCGGCGCGGTGATGGTCAGCGTGCCGATGGTGACGTTGCCCTGGACCGTGAGGTGCCCGGTGGTGGAAACCGTGATCGCGGTGATGGTGAGCGAGCCGGAGAGGACGGCGCCCGGGCCGTTCATGGTGTAGACCGGCGTGCCGGAGTTGAAGGCGCCGGCCACCAGGGTCACGCTCCCGCCCAGCGTTACTGGCTCCGCCACCAGCGTGTTGTCCCAGGTGCCGCCGTTCACGGTGATGTCGCCGTTGAACGTCTTGGTCCCCGTGGTGGCGGTGATCTGGAAGGTGCCCCCCCCGCTCAGCGTGGTGGCGCCGTTCACGGTGATGGTGTTGCCGCTACGCAGCACACCGCCCTGCACGTTCAGGTCGCCGCCCACCGCCAGCGCCGTGGCGGCGGTGTACTCCGCCGTCCCCGCTACGGTGAGCGCGCCCGAGACCGTGGAGGGCATCCACGTCTTCACGCCGCTGCCGGAGAACGTCAGGTTGGAGTAGACGTAGGACGCCGCCGTCTGCACGCCCCCGGCGTAGTTCACGGTGTTCGGCTGGTTGGAGGCGGCGTCCAGCGTGGTGAGGGTGGGCGCGGCAGCGCCGGTCAGGATCAGCGTGGCAGCGGTCCCCTGCGTGAGGGTGCCTGCGCCACCGAGTGCGCCGCTGATGGTGAGCGTGGAGGCGTTGAGCAGCACGCCCCCGGCGGAGACGGAGACCGCGTCCACCGTCGCCGGGGCTGCCACCGTCACGGTGTGCCCGGCGCCGATGGTGACGGTGTCGCCTGCCCCGGGCACCCCTGCCGGAGACCACGTGGCCGCGTCTCCCCAGTTGCCGCTGGCGGCGGAGGTGTAGGCGGCGGCGGAGACAGGCTGCTGCGAGAGCGAGAGGGCGAGCAACACCAGGGCCAGCGTCAACGCCGCGAACGAGACCGAGCGAAGTGTCGCTGGCACGTGTGGACGCACGAGTGAACCTCGGTGGGGTCAGCACCCCGACGCTTATGTCGCCCAGGGATCCAATGATGCCCTGCTGCGCCCAACTCCCGGGAACCCGTCGTCCATCATCAACGTAGGCGGCATCACGTACGCGATGGACTCCACGACAAGTCTAGCCCTCGCGGACGCGAATGGAGATATCAGGGAGACCCCTCAACCGTTTCTCTACCAACGGTTCGCTTCGTGGTGTGCCAACGAATCAGTCGGGCGGGCGACTGCGTGGCGGTCGGGGCAACTGGCCTCGGGAGCGGCCCTACGCCCCGGCGGACGCGGCGTCCCACCCAGACGGCCCTAGGAGTCGTAGGGCGGGAAGCCGTCCCGCTCGTAGTCCAGGCGGCGGATCATCGCGGGCCACTCCAGGATGCCGTACGGACGGCGCGTGCCCGGCTGGTACTGCAGCGCGGTGTACGCCACCACCTCTTCGTCCGGGATCGTGACCTCCGCCGTCAGCGCGTCGATCTGTGACTTGCAGGCGTTCTCCAACTGGTACATCAGGTTGAACGCCTCCGGCACGGACGGCCCGCACGTGAGCAGGCCGTGGTTCTTCAGGATGAGCGCGTTGTGCTCGCCCAGGTCGTCCACCAGGCGCACCTGCTCCTCCAAGTTGATCGCCGGGCCCTCGTAGTCGTGGTAGCCGATGTGGCCGTGGAAGCGCATGGCCGTCTGCGTGAGCGGCAGCAGGCCGCGCTTCTGTGCGGACACCGCCATCCCGGCCCGCGTGTGCGTGTGGATGATCGCGCCCACGTCCGGGCGCGCTCGATGGATCGCGCCGTGGATCACGTAGCCGGAGCGGTTGTACGTGTAGTCCGTCTCCGGCTTCCAGACGATGTTCCCGTCCAGGTCGATCTTCACCAGGCTGGAGGCGGTGATCTCCTTGTAGAGGAGGCCGTAGAGGTTCACCAGGAAGTGCTCAGTGCCCGGCACCTTCGCCGTGATGTGGTTGTAGATCAGGTCCGTCATCCCGTAGCGGTCCATCAGCCGGTAGCAGGCGGCCAGTTCAACTCGGGCCTGCCACTCCTCCGGGCTGACGTGATCGCGGATCGAAGGGAAGTCGGTCGTGTAGTTCGGGCTGCCGTCCTGGGCCATGGTCCACCTCCACGGGCGCTGCACCAGCGATCCCGCGCATGCTAGCGCCCCGAGTGCCGCGCTTCAGGGGGCGTGCGCAAGCACTCGGCGCGAGGGGTGCGATCCCAGGTCAGCCCCCTGCGGGGCGGGCCGGCATCGTCAGGCAGTAGTCGCCGCTTCCGAGCGTGCCTTCAGGCCGGCGGCCTCCATGTCCACGTAGCGCCTGGTAGTCCCGGCCAGCAGCGTCCAGAACAGGCGCGCGAGGAGCCCCGTGTTCTCGATGGAGAGCGTGGCCACCGTGCCGCCGTCCGAGCGCGCGGCCACGGAGTGCGTCCCCACCGAGCGCATCCCAGGGCCGCCTGCGGTCCAGGTGAAGGAGCGCTTGCCCTCGCTGGCCTCGTCCACGCTGGAGACGCGCCAGGTGGCCGGCGGGAGTTTCGGCTGCCGTACGCGCGCCCGGCTGCCCACCTGCATCGTCCCGCCGTCCAGGTACTCCACGCTTCGGATGGACGCCGTCCACTCGTGCCAGCGTTCCACGTCCTTCATCACGTCCCACACCCGTTCGAACGGGGCATCGATTTCGATCGACGTTTCGTAGCGCACCTGGAGCCTCCTTTCGGAAGACGGTAGTCCTCCTCCACAGGGCGTCTATTATGCCGTTCACCCCGGCAGAGCGGCAGACGTGCCACCCGTCCGGACCGCCAGGGGGTAGAGCGGGCTACCCTACGCGTGGGGCGTTTCCTCCGCGGATCCTCCCGCGGTTTACCACCCCCGGTCTGGTGTCAGGAGACCCTGTGCGCGGCTCCTTCGCGGCGCTCTCCGTCCGCAACTTCGCGATCCTGTGGCTGGGGTCGCTGGGGACGTTCACGGCCTTCTTCATGTCCACGGTGGTCCAGGCGATCGTGGCATTCGACCTCACGGGCCGGAACGGCGCGGTGGGGTTCGTGCTGCTGGGCCAGGGCATCGCCATGGCGGTGCTGGGGCCGTTCGGCGGCGCGGTGGCGGACCGCGCGTCCAAGCGGATGGTGAACGCCATCTGCCAGGCGGTGATCGCCACAGTGTTCCTCGTGATCGGGCTGCTGCTGGTGCTGGACCGGATCGCGCTTTACCACCTGGCGGCCGGGTCGTTCGTGATCGGCACCATGTTCGCCTTCATGGGCCCCTCTCGGCAGGCGTGGGTCGTGGAACTCGTGGGCGAGGAACTGCGCCCGAACGCCGTGGCCCTCAACCAGGTGGCGCTGAACGCCGCCCGCATCTGGGCGCCGGCCCTCGGCGGGCTGATGGTCGCCATCTCGTTCATCGGCGCCGGGGGCGCGTACTTCCTCATGGCCGCGCTCTACGCCGCCACTGGCCTCTCGCTCGCGCTGCTGCCGCCCTCCCGCCCCGCCGAGAACGCCCGCAGCCGCTCCGTGCTGCAGGACATGGCCGCCGGGGTCAGTTATGTCTACCGGCAGCCTCGCCTGCGCTGGATGCTGCTGCTGTTCTTCGCGGTGATCGTCCTCGGACTCTCGTCCACCACGGTGCTGCCCGGCCTGCTGGAGAACGAACTGGGCGAGGACGTGGAGAAGTACGGCCTGCTGCAGGCGGCGAGCGCCGTGGGCGGCCTGCTGGCCAGCCTGGCGGTTGCGGCCATTGCCGGATCGCCCCGCGCCCTGACCATCTACGCCAGCGGCGCGATCCTGGGCGGCGTCTCGCTCGTCCTGACCGGCATCTCCCCCACCTACCTGCTGGTGTACGCGCCGATGTTCTTCTTCGGCCTGGGCACCGGGGCATTCCAGACCCTGAACTCCGCCGTGATCGTGACGGAGTCCGAGCCGGCCTACTACGGGCGGGTGATCTCGCTGACCTCGCTCGCCTTTGCCGGCTTCATGCTGGCCGGACTCCCCGTGGGATTAGCCGCGGACTTCTTCGGGGAGCGGGCGACGCTGGTGGCCCTGGGGCTGCTGACGCTGCTGGTGACCGCCGTGCTGTGGCCCCTGATCGCTCGCTCCGAGCCGGTGCGCCGCTCTCGCGCTGGCGCGGGCACTGCCGCGGGCCCCGCTGCCCCGGAGGGTGTCGCCGGTGCGCCCTCCCTCGCGCCGGGCGCCGGCGCAGATGCCGCGCCGCGGAAGTGAAGTCACGCCGCCGCTCCACCTCGCACTGACAGCCCGGTACGATCGTGTGCCTATGGACTGGGACGACATGTTCGAGGTGTTCTTCGGGACGCTCCTGGCGGGCCTGGTGCTGATGCTCCTGGTGCCCCGGTTGGCGAAGGCCGGGCGCCGAGAGGGCTGGTTCTTCCGCTAGCGAGCGCCCGCCGCAGCCGTCCGCTCCGCCCCCATGCTGCGGGCGCGGAGCCACTTGTGTGTTTCCACGACCACGAACACCGACAGGGCCAAGCCCAGCAGGACCCCCCACTCTCTGAGCGACACCGGCTGGAGCGCCAACAGGTCGCTCAGGCCAGGGAGGCGCATGGCCAGCAGGTGGAGCGCCTGCGCGCCGAGCGTCCCGAAGAACAGCACCCGGTTCCGCAGCGGGTTCAGGCGCAGCACGAAGTGCTCTTCCGACCGGGCGTTCCCCACCATCACGTTCTCAAAGAGGACCATCTGCAGCAGCACCAGGTTGCGGGCGGCCTCCAGCGCTACGCCGCGCTCCAGGAGCACCCGGAATGTGCCGAACGCCACCAGGCCGACCATGGCCGCGGAGAGCAGCACACGCTCCACCATCAGGCGGTTGAAGATGCGCTCGCGAGGGGGGCGCGGCGAGTGCCGAAGTTCGTCCCCCTCCGCGGGCTCGAACGCGAGCGCCACGTCCTGGATGCCGTTGGTCACCAGGTTGAGCCACAGCAGTTGGACCGGGAGCAGCGGCAGCGGTGAGCCCGTAGCCACCGCCAGGAAGACGACGACGATCTCCGCGGCGCCGGTGGCGATCAACAGGTAGACCACCTTCCGGATGTTGGCATAGGCGACTCGCCCTTCCTCGATGCCAGCAACCACCGATGCGAAGTTCTCGTCCGTGATGATGAGGTCGGACGCCTCCCGGGCGACGTCCGTGGCGGACTCCCCCATGGCGACGCCCACGTGGGCGGCTCGCAGGGCGGGCGCATCATTCACGCCGTCGCCCGTGACCGCCACGAAGTGCCCCGCGGCGGTCAGGGCGTGGACGATCTGCTGCTTCTGGTCCGGTTCCACCCGGGCGAACACTCGAGCGTCGCGCACCCGGTCCGCCAGCGCGCCGGTGTCGCCTTCCGCCTCCCGCAACTGGCGGCCCGTGACGACCTCGCTCGGCGAGTCCGCCAGTCCGAGTTCGCGCGCGATCGCCAGTGCCGTGGTGGGGTGGTCGCCCGTGATCATCGCCACCTGTAGCCCGGCCTCGCGGGCTGCCCGGACGGACTGCCGCGCGTCCGGACGGAGCGGGTCGATCAGCGCGACAAGCCCCAGGAACGTCAGATCGCGCAGGGCTTCATGGTCGAACTCGCGTTCCGCGTCCACGCGGCCATCCGCGACCGCAATCACCTTGTATCCGCGGCCTCCGAGGTCGTCGGCGCGACGCAGGACCGCATCCCGGTCCAGGGGCCGGTCGCTCCCGGGCCCCGCCTCTGCTGAACACATCTCCAGCACGCGCTCGATGGCGCCCTTCACGCAGGCGACGGACTCTCCCCCGGGGCCCCGGTGCAGGGTTGCCGCGTACTGGCGTACGGACTCGAAAGGGATGGCCGCGACCTCTGGGTAGTCCTGGCGTGCGGCGCTCCGTGTCAGCCCGGCTTTCCCCGCCATCACCAGCAACGCCACGTCCACGGCGTCCCCCTGGCCCACCCACGCACCCTCGCGGCGCTCCAGATATCCGTCATTGCAGAGGACGCATGCCCGGGCGAAGCGCGAGAATCGCCCGGGATCGGTGCCGCCCGGGATCCTCACTTCTCCCCCAGGTTCGGTCGCGCTGCCCGTCACGGCCCAGGGCTCCTCGCCGGGCAGGGCGACCAGGGTCACCGTCAACTGGTTCAGCGTGAGCGTCCCCGTCTTGTCGGACGCGATGAACGTGCAGGAACCCAGCGACTCCACCGCCACCAGGCGTCGGACGATGACGTTGCGGCGGGCCATCCGGGACGACGCCACGGCCAGCGCGACCGTCAGAGCCACGGGCAGCCCCTCCGGGATCGCCGCCACCGCCAGCGCAACGGACACGTGGAAGATGTCTTGCCACCCCGTCCCCTGCATCGCCTGGACCGCCGAGAGCAACACCACGACGCCGGCCACGGCCAGGCCAATGACGCGCGTGAAGCGCTCCATGCGCAGCACCAGGGGCGGGCGCGTGGCCTCGCCCCGCTGGAGCGCCGAGGCGATCTGCCCCAGCAACGTCTCCGCGCCGGTGGCAACCGCCACGCCCGTCCCCCGGCCCCGGGTGACGATGGTGCCGGCGTACGCCATAGTGTGTCGGTCGCCCGCCGGGGCGCCCGCGGGCACCGTTGCGCCTGCATCCTTGGCCACCGCGACGGACTCACCGGTCAGCAGGGACTCGTCCACCTCCAGGCTGACTGTGTCCACGAGGCGGACGTCAGCCGGCACACGGTTGCCGGCCTCCAGGATCACGAGGTCGCCGGGGACCAGGTCCTCGCCCGGCGCCTCCAGTGGATCGCCGTCCCGGATGACCTGCACGCTGACCACCACCAGCGAGCGAAGCGCAGCCGCGCTCCGCTCCGCCCGGTGCTCCTGCACCCCTCCGATGACGGCGTTGAGCACCAGCACCACGGCAATGAAGGAAGCATCCGTCCATTCCCCGGTCAGCGCGGAGACGGCGGCGGCGATGACCAGGATGTAGATGATGGGGCTGCGGAACTGGCGCAGCATGGTGGCAACAAGCCCCCGTGGCGCGGGGCTGGGCAGCGCGTTGCGGCCGTGGCGCTCCAGTCGCCGCGCGGACTCCTCCACGGAGAGGCCCGCGCGGCCGGACGCCAGGGCGCGAAGCACCTCGTCCACGGGCAACGCATGGGGATTGTCCACCACCGTCTCTGCGGGGTGGCCGGCGTCCAGTTGGGCCATCTCACCTTCCAACCTGCCGCTCAGGCTAGCGAGCGTTGAGGAGGACGAGGAGGTGCGCTCGTGAAGCGCTGAATGTACCCGGGACTCGTGTTCCACGTCGGCTCACCCCCACGCTCGGACGCTCGATGGGCGGTCGGAGTCGAGGCGCGCCCGTGACAGTGGCTTATTTCTCGATGGAGATCGGGCTGGAGCCCGGTATCCCCACGTACGCGGGGGGCCTGGGGGTCCTGGCCGGGGACGCGCTGCGCTCCGCCGCGGACCTCGGCCTGCCCATGGTGGGCGTGACCCTGATCCATCGCACCGGCTACTTCCGTCAGCGCCTGGACTCGGCCGGACGCCAGTCCGAGGAGCCAGCACGCTGGGGGCCGGAGGAGCGCCTGCTGCCCGTGGAGCCGCGCGTGACCGTGACGCTGGAGGGCCGTCCGGTGGTGCTGCGCGCGTGGCGGTATGACGTGCCCGGCGTGGTGGGCCATCCGATCCCCGTCTTCCTGCTGGACGCCGCGCTACCCGAGAACGACCGGGACGCACGCCGCCTGACCGACGCGCTGTACGGTGGCGATCAGCGGTACCGCCTGTGCCAGGAGGCGCTCCTGGGCCTGGGCGGCGTGGCGATGCTGGAGGTCCTGGGCTACTCCGAGATCACCGCTTACCACATGAACGAGGGCCACTCCGCCTTCCTGGCCCTGGCGCTGCTTGAGCGCCAGATCGCGGGGCGCCCTCCCCACCACGTGACGGATGAAGACCGCGAGGCGGTGCGGCGCCGCTGCGTGTTCACCACCCATACCCCCGTCTCCGCCGCAATGGACCAGTTCCCGCACGAACTCGTCAGCGCCGTGCTGGGCGCCGAGCGGGGCGCCCTGCTGGAGGTGGCAGAGGGGGTAGTGGACGGCGTGCTGAACATGACCCACCTGGCCCTGGCGCTGTCTCGCTACGTCAACGGCGTGGCCATGCGCCACGGCCAGGTATCGCAGGGGATGTTCCCTCGCTATCCGGTGAACTCCATCAACAACGGCGTCCACGCGTCCACCTGGACCTCCCGCCCCTTTGCCGCGCTCTTCGACCGCTACGTTCCCGGCTGGCGGCGGGACAACCTGGACCTCCGGCACGTAGTGGGCGTGCCCACGACGGAGGTGCGCGCCGCCCACGAGGAGGCGAAGGCAGTCCTGCTGGCGGAGGTCCGCGAGCGCACCGGCAACCGGCTGTCGCCTGACGTGATGACGCTGGGTTTCGCCCGGCGGGCCACGCCGTACAAGCGACACGACCTGCTGTTCACGGACCTGGAGCGCCTGCGTCGGATCGCGTTGCAGGTGGGGCCGCTGCAGGTGGTGTTCGCGGGGAAGGCGCATCCCCACGACCAGGGCGGGAAGGCGCAGATCCGCCGCGTGTTCGAGGCCGCAGGCGCCCTTCAAGGGGCGGTGAGCGTGGTGTACGTCCCGGAGTACGACATGGAGTTCGCGCGCGCGGTCTGCGCGGGGGCGGACCTCTGGCTGAACACGCCGCTGCGCCCCATGGAGGCCTCCGGGACCAGCGGCATGAAGGCTGCGCTCAACGGCGTCCCCAGCCTGAGCATCCTGGACGGATGGTGGATCGAGGGCCACGTGGAGGGCGCCACGGGCTGGTCCATTGGCGACTCCTGGGAACCAGAGCCGGATCCGGCGCGGGAGGCGGCGGCACTCTACGAGAAGTTGGAGGCAGTGATCCTGCCGATGTTCTACGGACGGCCGAACGCCTACGCCCAGGTCATGCGGACGGCCATTGCGCTGAACGGTTCGTTCTTCAACTCCGAGCGGATGATGCTGCAGTACGCGCGCAAGGCGTACCGCATCGCGCTGCCGTAGCGCCCCGCGCCGCGCCCTAGACTGGCGGTGTGTTCACTCCAGATGCGGCCATCCGGCAGGTCCAGGGCGAGGGCATCCTGCTGCTGGGCGGCGGCCGGGCGCTGCTGATGCAGTTGGCGCACCCACAGGTGGCGCGCGGCGTTGCGGAGCACTCGGACTTCCGGACTGACCCGGTGGGCCGGCTGCTCCGCACGCTGCGGCCAATGTACGCGATGGCCTTCGGCACGCCGGCCCAGGCTGCGCGCGCGGCAGCCGCGATCCGAGGAGTGCACGAGGGGGTCCGCGGCCGCGGCTATCGCGCTGGGGACCCGGCGCTCCTCGCCTGGGTGATGGCCACGCTGATCGATACGGCGCTGCTGGTGCATCACCGGTTCGTGTCCCCGCTACCGTTGGCGGTGCAGCGCGACTACTACCAGGACATGCGGCGCATCGGCGAGGTGCTCGAGATGCCGGGCGACGCATTGCCGGCGGACCTGGAGGGGTTTCACGACTACGTGCTGGCGACCACCGCATCCCTGCGGGTGTCGCGGGAGGCCCGCCTGATCGCGCGGGACCTGTTCGCGCCTTCGCCCGCCGCGCCCTGGCTCACACCTGCCATGCCGCTGGTGCGCGAAGCCACGTCCGGCCTGCTGCCGCCGCTGCTCCGCGACGAGTACGGCCTCACCTGGGGGCCAGCCCGCGCCGCCACGCTCAGCGTCGCGGCCGACCTGTCGCGGCGAGTGGTCCCGCACCTGCCCCGTGCGCTCCGCGCACCGCCCCGCCTGCTGCCGCCGCCGCCCGCCGCTGCCGGTCCGGTTAGCCCTCTGGCATGACCCGGCGCACGTTGTGGCGGATCCCCTGGACGCGGCCTCCCCAGTAGCGGCCCTTCTGCTGCGAGCGTGCGGTGAGCCGCCGGACCAACGCCCCGGTGCGGTCCCACAGGAGGTGGCGCCGCCTCGCGCCGCTCTGAGGGTCAGCCAGCGCCGCGGCCACCGCCCCGGCTGCCGCTCCGATCGCCAGTGAGCGGCTGGTACGGTTGGGCAGCAGTTGCCCCATCAGCCGTCTCCCCATCAGCAGGGTGAACACGCCGCCGGCGGCCAGCGCGCCGCGGCCGGCCCACGCGCCCCATTCGAACGGTCGGGACTGCGGCCTCCTCCTCCCTCCGGCCGGCGTCTCCGCGAAGTCTGCCACCTGGTGCGGCACCAGGCGCAGGTAGTCCGAGATGCGCATGCGCACGGAGTGCCTACCATCGCCCACCTCGAAGGTGATGCGCTCCGAGTCCTGCAGCCGGCGGTCCACGCGCACGGCGAGGTGGTCCCGCGTCAGCGGGATGGGTGGGGGTGCGCCCTCGCAGCCGGGGAAGAGATGCATGAACTCGCTCTCCCGGGCGAGCCGCACGTCGCGGGCGCCCTGCACGGCACGGGCGGACTCCAGGTCCACGGTGTCTGCCGCGCGCAGGACGTGCAGTTGAGGCTGCCCGTCCGCGATCAGCATCACCGCCTTGGCGAAGGCGTAGCCGCTGACGCGGTCCGCGCCCGCGGCCTCCTGTGTCGTGGGCACCGGCTGGTGCTCTAGCACCTCGTACTGACAGCCGCTGTCGCGAAGTCGCGCTTCCACGGCCTCCAGGCATGCGCTCATCGCGCCCTCCTTCCGCCGGCGACAATGCATACACGCTAGGCATGCCGTGACACGCGTCGATAACGCCGCGAGTCCGGGCCATCACAATCCGACGAATCCCGCGCGGCGGGGTCGTGACTTAGGTAGAGTGCGCGCGTGAACGCACCTCCTGTCCGCGCCCTGCTCTTCGATGTCTTCGGCACCGTGGTGGACTGGCGCTCCGGCGTTGCCCGCGAGGGCGAGGCGCTGGGCGCCCGCCTGGGCCTGCCTGCCGTGGACTGGGCCGCGCTGGCGGACCGCTGGCGCGCGCTCTACCAGCCCGCGATGGAGGAGGTGCGCAGCGGCCGTCGCCCATTCGTCCCCCTGGACGCCCTGCACCGGGAGAACCTGGAGGCGGTGCTGGCAGAGTTCGGCATCCGGGACCTGCCGGGCACGGAGGTGGACGAGTTCAACCTCGCCTGGCATCGGCTGGACCCCTGGCCGGACAGCGTCGCCGGGCTGACGCGCCTCAAGTCCCGTTATGTCATCGCGCCCCACTCCAACGGCAACGTCGCACTGATCGTGAACATGGCGAAGCGCGCCGGGCTGCCGTGGGACTGCGTGCTGGGAGCCGAGGTCACGGGGCACTACAAGCCGGCACCCGAGTCCTACCGTGCCGCCTGCCGGATGCTGGGCCTCCAGGGCTCGGAGTGCATGATGGTGGCGGCGCACCAGGGAGACCTGGTGGCCGCTCGAGATGCCGCCGGCGTCCGCACGGCCTTCATCCCCCGTCCGCTGGAGTACGGCCCCGACCGTGTGGCCGAGGTGACGCTGCGCGCCGACTTCGACGTGGTGGCGGACAGCCTGGAGGCGCTGGCGGACCGGCTGGGCTGCTGATCGGCCCTACCCCGGTAGCCCTACCCGGGCAGGGGCACGAAGTCGTGCTCGTCGTCGCACTCTTCGCAGTAGCCCAGGCGCACCGTGCGACCCTCCAACTCGTGGTCGCGAGTGATATGGGTCGACTCGGCGTGGCCGCACGTCGCGCAGGGGTCCTCCGGGCCGCCTTCCAGCAGGTCGGTGTCGTCGGTGGTCATGAGGGCCTCCGTCCCTGGTCCTTCAGCATCCGCTCCAGCGCGGCATCCACGACCGCACCCAGCGAGGGCTCGCCAGCGTCCTCGAACTCGTAGCGCGCGCGCAGGATGCGCTGGGGCACGTCCACCAGCGCTGCGAGGTCAATGGGCGTGCCGGACACCACGAAGTCCACCGGCGCAGCAGCGATGCTCTGGCGCAGCGCCTCCAGTTGGGCAGCGCCGTACCCCAGTGCCGGGAGCACGTCCGCTAGGTGCGGGTGCTGGTCCAGCGCCTCGCGGATCGAGGGCGCGGCGTAGGGGCGCGGGTCCACCACCGTGGCACCGGCCTCCACCGCCGCGACGTACCCGGCGCCGTAGGCCATGCCACCGTGCGTCAGCGTGGGGCCATCGTCCACCACCAGCACGGAGCGGCCCCGGACCGACTCGGCATCGTCCAGCACCACCGGCGACGCGCCGCGCACGATGGTGGCCCTGGGGTTGAGCCGCTTCGCCTCTCGCGTGGCCTGCTCGATGTCTGCTGCGGCAGCGGCGTTGACCTTCGCCACCACCACCACGTCCGCCATCCGCAAGGTGGCCTCGCCGGGGTGATATCGGGCGGCGTCGAGGGGGCGCAGCGCGTCCGTGAGGACGATGTGGAGGTCCGGGCGGAGGAAGGGGAAGTCGTTGTTGCCGCCGTCCCAGACCAGGACGTCCGCCTCGCGCTGCGCCTGCTCCAGGATCGCCGCGTAGTCCACGCCCGCGAACACCACGGTGCCGGCGGCGATGTGGGGCTCGTACTCCTCGCGCTCCTCGATGGTGGCGTCCGCCGCGGCGATGTCCTCCATGCTGGCGAAGCGCTGCACGCGCTGGGCGGCCAGGTCGCCGTACGGCATGGGGTGGCGGATGACTGCCACCCGCAGGCCGCGCTCGCGGAGGCGGCGGCTCAGCCATCGCGAGGTCTGGGACTTGCCGGTCCCGGTGCGGGCCGCCGAGACGGCGATCACCGGTACCTCCGCCTGGAGCATGGTGCTGGCTGGCCCCAGCAACGAGAAGTCGGCGCCGGCAGCCAGCGCGCGAGAGGCGGCGTGCATGACGGTCTCGTGGGTGACGTCGCTGTAGGCGAAGACCACCTCGTCCACCCGCTCCCGTTCGCAGAGCGCCTCCAGGTCGGCCTCGTCCTCGATGGGGACGCCCTCCGGGTAGCGCTCACCGGCCAGGGCGGCGGGGTAGCGGCGTCCGGAGATGCCGGGGATCTGGGCGGCGGTGAACGCCACCACCAGGACGTCCTGCCGGTCGCGGTAGGCGACGTTGAAGTTGTGGAAGTCGCGCCCTGCCGCGCCCATGATCACCACGCGTCGAGGTTCCACCAGCGGCTCCCGTCCAGCCCGCGATGCCCGGGGCCATGTCCACCGTAGGACGCCGGGTGCAGCCGAGGGAATCGCGGAGGTAAGGGCCGGTTGGGCGAAGGTGCCCGCCGGTCTGCCTACTGAATCTGCCTACTGGGTCGCGTGCCGCTCCAGGTGCAGCATGCCCTGTGACGAGCCCGCCTCGATGAGCGCGCCGGGGTCCAGCGGGCAGGTCAGCAGGCCCGCCCCCTCGTGCCCGCCGAGGGCGGCGTGGCTTGGCTCGTCGATGCAGTAGTAGTCGAACTCGCCGGCCAGGTGGGGGTTCAGCGGGACTACCACCCGGCCTCCCGGTTGCACCTGCACGGAGATCGCCTGTCGAGGGATGGTCACCACCACCGGCTCATGGCCGGAGTGCTCCACGACGAACTCGGAGGGCGCGGTCGCGGGGACGTGCACCGTGGTGGTGAGGCACCGCGCGTCGTGGACGCGCAGGAGGCCCGTCTCCGTGCCGGAGGGAGCGGACGCGGCCGTGCCACAGGCCACCCCTAGGACGAGGGCGACCAGTGACACGGCCGAAGCACCGCGCCAGCCTCTCCGCACCTCGCGCCGCCCAGCGCGAGCGGGCGAGGTGCGGAGGCGGCGTGGCATCAGCGGGATCGGCGGGCCGAGCAAGAGCGTTCAGCCCGCCGGGGCAACGCCGGTCCGGTGGCCCATCACCTCCCGGCGTGCTTCCCGAACCACCACCACCACAGCACCGCGCGGGCGCGCGGCGACTTCAGGCGGTCGCTCCGGTCCTTCGAGCCCCACCAGCCCGACCCGCCGTCCGTGCCGCCCTCTGGGGCGGCAGTCGCGGTGGGCGTCGGGCTGACGGTGGGACTGGCCGCCGGGCTAGCGGTGGGGCTGCCCGTCGGGCTGGCGGTGGGGCTGGCCGTCGGGCTGGCGGTGGGGCTGGCCGTCGGGCTAGCAGTGGGGCTAGCAGTGGCGCTGGCCGCCGGTGGCGCGGGCACCGAGGGCCGCGCCGCAGAACCGCCCGCCCGCGAGACGATTGAGATGTCGCGGACGTGCCAGGCGGGCTGGTACTGGTCCGGGCCACCTCGGAAGGTCACGGAGCGGGTGCCCGCCGGGACGGGCATGAAGTAGGACCGGAAGTGCTCCGGTGCGCGCTTCTGCAGATTCGCCTGCTCGCGGGCGGCCTGCCAGGTGGAGCCGCCATCGAAAGAGACTTCGAGGCTACCGATGCCCATGAAGCGCAGGTGCGAGTCCTGGGGAGCGCCGTTCCCGAAGTTCACCGTCCGCGACGAATCCTCGTCCACGTACCGACGGTCTGCCGGCAGCATGGTGAACGGGATGGAGGGGCTGATGGTGAAGTTGTCCCAGTGCCAGGTGTTCGGGCCGTTTCCGCCGTCCTTGTGGGGCGTGTAGGAATGGTGGCCCCACTGCACCACGCCGGTCGTGAACCCCAGGTCGGGGATGGCGCCGTCGTACCAGGTGAGGCCGTAGTCCGGCATCGCGAAGGAGAGACGGCCACGCGAGATGCGAAGTTCGAACTTGTCCCGGCGCGCCTTGTCAGGCGTCAGGACTTCCTCGTAGGTGCGGTGGGTACGTTCCAGCCTGGTGCGGACGCCGTTTCGGATCACGTAGACATCGAACAGGGTCTCGCCGTTGAAGGTGTCCATCCGGACATGGATGGCGTTCATCGGGTCACCGTTCAGGTCCGGGAGGGAGTCCTCCAGCGGTGCCTGGACCTGCTGGTCGAACGGGGTGATCCACAGGTCCACCCAGTCGCGATGCGACGAGCGGAACGTGCTCATGTCCCAGGAGATCGTTGCCTCCTGGCTGGTGAAGTCCACCATGGCATTCGGCATGAGATAGAGCAGCCCATACCCGGAGGCGTTGAGCGCCGACATCATGTGGTCCTTGCACCGGAACACCGTGTCCTCGAAGGCGGTGATGCGGTGCGTGACGGTGGGGCCCTCGCAGGCGGGGCCGTGCTGCGCGTCCATGGCCTCCACCTGGTACCAGGTGGAGGAGGGCGACTCGCCCAGGACGCCGCGGGTGTGGACGGTGACGTCCCACCCGGGGGTGTTGCGTGAGGTCACTGAAGCGGGTGCGGACGGCTGTCCGTCGAACCCGGAGAAGAAGCCGTCTGCCGCTGACACGGATCCTGATCCACGGAGCGGACTCACGAGGATCAGGGCAACCGCCGCCACGGCTACGGCCGGCGCAAGTACCGCGAGTGCGGCCCTCCGGCGCCCGGACATGTTCCTGGTCAACCTTGACCACCTTCCTGCCGGTTGGGTCGGGCCCGCATGTCGGGGCTCGGAGGCTTCCCTGACCTTCCCTCAACCGGTTCTGGGGGGAGCGCCGCTACTTTAAGGGCCGTAATACGCTATGGGCGACTCATTGCAAAAATATTCTTCTTCGGAGAATCGTGATCGGCCAAGTCTCCATGCGGAGTCTCCATTGGGATGCATGGGACAAATGGCGTGAATTCACGTGGGCAAGAGAGCAACGCGGTACAAGCCCTGTTCCTCGGCTCTGGATACGCCGGTCACAGGACGCGCTTTACTAATCTGCGGAGCCACCTGGAGTCGGACTCCCGGCTCAACGCAGACTGGCGACTGGTCACGGGCTGGCGGCCCGGACACCTGCTGGAACGACTCACCCCGCTCCCGCGTTCGGTGCGTGGCCGCCTGCGCGCCACCCTGGAGGGCGCCCCGCTGGCCCGCCTGCCCCGCCCAGACGTGATCTGGACGGCCGCCGGGCCGGACCTGGCGCCGCACACGTGGGCACAGGTTGGGCCGCTCCGCCGCCCGTTGGTGCTGGACCTGGACTGGACGGTGGACCTCCGCGAGTCGCTGGCGCCCGCCTACTTCGGGCGTCCTCCGCGGCGCGGCGTGACGCGCGCCTGGGCGCGTATGCGCGAGGCCGCGGTGTGGCGTGCCACCACCGTCTTCACGCCCTGGTCGGAGTGGGCAGCCGGTGCACTGCGTGCCCGTGGAGTGCCGGACGCACGCATCCGAGTCATGCCGCCGGGCGTGGACGTGGAGTGGTGGCGCCCGCCGGACTGCCGCCCGCCCTCGGAGGGCCCGCTCCGGATCCTGTTCGTGGGTGGTGACTTCCGTCGCAAGGGGGGCGAACTGCTGCTGGAGGCGCTGCGCGGCCCGCTCTCCGGCCGCGTGGAACTGGACATCGTGACCCGCGACGACGTCCCAGCCAGGCCGGGCGTCCGGCTGCACCGCGCGGAACCGAACACGGACGCACTGCGGGACCTGTACCACCGCGCGGACCTTTTCGTGATGCCCTCGCTCGCCGAGTGCTACGGCCTGGCGACCATCGAGGCGATGGCCACGGGCCTCCCTGCGCTGGTGTCTGACGTGGGCGCCTCCCGGGAGATCGTGGTGGACGGGCAGACCGGGTGGCTGATCTCGCCAGACGCGCGCTCGCTGGTCGCCCGGCTGGACGCGATCGAACGCCAGCGGCCGGCCCTCAGGGCGATGGGAGATGCCGCGCGGTGCCGGGCCATATCGCACTTCGACGGCGCCCGCAACGATGCGAAGGTGGCGGACCTGGTCGTGGACCTGGGCCGGCTGTGGACAACTCCTCTACCGGAATCGTCGCGCAGGTGACGTTTGTCAACGCGTCCACTATCTCTCTACGGAACAGCCAGCGTCGCTGAACGATCCCTCAACCCCGCCCGTCCAGCATGCCCACAGGGCTCAGCGATGGGAGTGGAAAAGGATCGAACGTCATGCTGGTACTGGTCGCGGACGCAGAACAGGAATACGCAGAGGTAGTGGGGGAGTTGCTTCGTCGCGAGTCGCACCGGGTCGTCCTGGCCGCGGGCGCGGATTCGTCGCGCCAGTTCCTCGCACGTTCGAGGGCAGACCTCATCATCGTGAGCACGTCCATCGTGGACGGGACGGCCGCCCCCCTGGTGGCGGAGTTCCGCCGTCAGCAGTCCGCGCCCATCATCGTCCTCACGGACGAAGAGGGGCCCGCGGAGATCGCCCGGTGCTTCGAGGCCGGAGCGGACGACTGCGTCCGCAAGCCGTTCCACCCCAGTGAGTTCGCCGCCCGCGTCCACGCGGTGGCCCGCCGCGCGCGAATCAGTGCAGAGCAAGGCCCGGAGGCGGACACCAACGGCCACTCGCCAGCGGAGCCCATCGGCCGGCCGGCGCCGGCGTCCTGGGCCCGCTTCGCGGAGGAACAGCGGGCGGCTGAGGCGTCCAGCGCCAACGGGGCGTCCGAGGCGCGCGGGCTGGAGGACGACGCCCCGGAGGGCGTCACGGTGCTGGCGCCACCGCAGTCCGGCCTGACCGGCGAGGGACTCGAATTCGACCACGGCCGGGAGCGCGCGTACTACAACGGGACCGATCTTGGTTGTAGTAGGCTCGAATACCAGATCCTGAGCGCCATGGCGTCCATGGATGGCCAGGTACTGACGCACGCGTTCCTCAACGAGCGCGTGTGGGGGTACCCGAACCTGTCTGACAGCACGCTCCTGAAGGGGCACGTGAGTTCCATCCGGCGCAAGTTGCGCGCCGCGGGCTTCGGCACCCACCTCATCCGCACCGTGTACGGCGTGGGGTACGCCCTGTCCGCATAAGCGCCAACCGTCCAGCGGACGGACCACGTGTCCACCCGGGCAGCCGGAAGACCGCCGGGGGTATCCCCCGGTGTGTCGCCCGGCTCCTCGGGAGCGGTTGGACCGCTCCCGGCAGAGAAGGCTCTCCGACGATGCAAATCGCTGTCACCGATAACTCAGACGACCTGTTTGCCTACCTCATGGTGGCGGTGGCCCGCCGCCGGGGCCACACCGCGCGCCAGCTGGAAGACCTGGCGGAGATCCGCCACGCCTTCGCCTCGCCCCCCGGCGCGATCGTGCTGGGCGTGGGCAGGCTGGACGAGCAGGCCACCACGCAGGTCCAGGGCCTGCGCGAGGCACACCCGGACTCCCTCATCTACCTGGTGGCGGAGGACGCCAGCGCGCGGTCCACGATCGCCGCGCTGGAGGCCGGCGCAAACGACATCCTGCTGAAGCCCATCCTCCCGCGGGAGGTGGTGGTCCGCGCTGAACTCGCCCTGCCGGCACGGCAGTCCTCGGACCGCCCCAGCGGCGCGATCCGCGTGGGCGACATCGAGGTGGACCTTGACCAGGTCCGCGCCGTGAAGGCAGACCACGAACTGATGCTGACCCGCATGGAGTTGCGGTTGCTCTACTGCCTGCTGCAGCACCACGGGCGCGTGGCGCCCACGGAGCGCCTGATGGCGTTCGGGTGGGACTCGGAGGACCTGGCCACCTCCAGCCTGAAGACGCACATCTCCCACCTCCGGCAGAAGTTGCGGGAGGCGGGCGGCATGCCCGTGCGCATCCGTGCCCGCCAGATGCTGGGGTACGTCCTGGAGTTGCCGGACGCCGCGTGAGCCCATCATTCGCACACCCGGGCCGCCGCCGAAGGGCGGCGGCCCTCACGTTGCTCACCGGCACCCTCATCGCGGCCCTGTTCGCCGCATGCTCGGGTGAGACCCCACCCGAGGGGACACCGGCTCGGGTGGGTGGCCCCAGCGCGACGTCTGCACTTCCGGTTGAGGCTGGCCCCGGAGCCTCCGCCACTCCACCCACGTCCACCGCGACGCCCGCCGGCGCCGCGTCCGCGGTTCCGACTGAGACCGCTGACGGCACGACGGCGACTCCGACCTCGGCGACTCCGACCTCGGCGACCCCGACGGCCACCTCGACGCCCGGCGCGGCGACGACCGCTACCCCGGCGATCCCGCCCCCTCCCGTGGCAACGGCGGCGCCGGCTCCCGCTCTCTGGGGGCGCTCACTGGTGATCGGCATGGCAGACCGGCCGGGTGGCGCGGCGCAGTTGGCGGCGGACGGGGTGGCCAGCGCTCGCTACCAGTACCTGAGCGGTGGCGTCGGCCAGGGCTGGACCACCTGGAGCAACGGCGGCGACTTCGTCCGGAATTATGTCCACGAATCAGACTCAGCGGGCCTGGTCCCGGTGTTCACCTACTACATGCTCGTGCAGTCCGCCCCCGACGCACTCGCGGAGCGGGACCGCCTGCTGATGGCGCTCGGCGACCCGGGCCTCATGGAGGGCTACTTCCGCGAACTGGAGGAGTTCTTCCGCGCATCCGCGGCCTCCTCCACGGTGGTGTTGCACCTGGAACCGGACGCCTGGGGCTTCGCGCAGCAGGCTGCCGGGGACGCCTCGGACGTGCGCGTGGCCATGGAGGGCGCGCGGGACGTGGTGGGCGGTGGATACCAGGAGACGCTGGCCGGCTTCGCCCGCGCGGTGCTGGACCTACGCGACCGCCTGGCGCCCAACGTGCAGGTTGCCTACCACCTGAGCCACTGGGGCAGCGGCGAAGATCCCATGCGCAGCAACGCCAGCATGTCTCACGTAGATGCGCTGGCCGGCGCAGCCGGGGCGTTCTATCGCTCGCTCGGGGCACCCTTCGACCTGACGTTCACGGACATCGCTGACCGAGACTCCGGCTTCTACCAGCACGTCTACGGGATGGGAGACGAGGCCTGGTGGGACGAGCAGGACTTCGCGCGACACGTCCGCTACGTGGACGGGTTCGCGCGGGCGACGGGGCAGCCCGTAGTGCTGTGGCAGATCCCCTACGGCAACACGCGGATGCGCGCAGTGGACAACACCTGGAACCACTTCCAGGACAACCGCGTGGAGTGGCTGCTGGACGATCCTTCCGGCGCCAACCTCCGCGCGTACCGGGACGCGGGCGTGATCGCCCTGCTCTTCGGTCGAGGGGCGGACGGGGCAACGGACGCCTCGGACGCGAACGGAGACGGCGCCACTGACCCGCCGGCGGTGAACGGAAACGCGCGCACCTCGCTCAGCGCGGACGACGATGGTGGGTTCTTCCGTGACCGCGCCCGCGCGTACTACCGGCTGGGGCCGCTCCCACTGCCATAGTGCGGCGCCCCGCAGGCCGCGACGCGGCTGGCCGCGCCGGTCACGTTTCGCCACGATTGGCGCACGCACCCTCAATCTCGTTGCTTCAGATTTGTCACGCGGGTCGGCGCACGATTCGGCATATGCCGCGCCCGCTCCAACGTGACTGACGCGCAACCTGAGTGGAGGCGGCGATGCGGATTGGCGTGCTGGGAGCCGGCGGGTTCATTGGCTCGAACATGGTGGAGTTCCTGCTCGACCAGGGCGAGCACGAGGTGGTGGGCGTAGACATCGCCTACGACAAGATCGCGCACCTCCTGGACCGGCCGGGCTTCACGTTCACGCTGGCCAACGTCCACCGCGACGTCGCCCGCACGGACGAGATCATCCGGGACGTGGACGTGGTCATCGACCTGGTGGCCTATGCCAATCCCAGCGTCTACGTCACCGCGCCGCTGGAGGTCTTCCGCGTCAACTTCATGGCGAACCTGGAGGTGGTGGAGTCCTGCATCCGCCACGGACGGCGCCTGATCCAGTACTCCACCGCGGAGGTCTACGGGAAGCCGCAGGAGGGGCAGGAGCGCTACTCCGAGGACGAGAGCGACCTGGTCTACGGCCCGGTGCACAAGCAGCGCTGGATCTACGCGTGCGGCAAGCAACTGCTGGAGCGGGTGATCCACGCCCACGGGATGGCCGGGGAACTGGACTACACGATCATTCGCCCGTTCAACTTCGTGGGCCCGCGCGCGGACTACCTGGTCCCAGCCGGCACCCGAGGCGGTCCGCGCGTCTTCGCGCACTTCATGTCCGCCCTGATCTCAGGCGGCCCCATGTTCCTGGTGAACGGCGGGCAGGCCCGCCGCTCCTTCACCCACATCGCGGACGCCAACGAGGCGCTGGACGTGGTCCTCAAGGATCAGCGCACCCGCGGCCAGGCCTACAACATCGGCAACCCGGGGAACGACATCTCCATTGCCGACCTGGCGGTGCAGATGAAGGAGATCTACGCCGAGCTGACTGGCGAGACCCCGCAGAACGAACTGCAGGTGGTCACCGGCGACGAGTTTTACGGGGAGGGCTACGAGGACAACGGGCGCGTGGTGCCGGACATCTCCAAGCTGGGCGCGCTGGGCTGGAAGCCCACCCGTGACCTGACCACCACCCTGCGCGACGCCATGCAGTTCTACCTGGAGCACCCGGAAGAGGCCCAGAGCCCTGACCTGGTGCAGCGTCGGCAGGAACTGGCCAACGCGCCGGCCGGCCCTGAACAGGTCCCGGCGGGCCGCTAGCCGGGCGGGTCGGGCAGCACATGTCACCGCGCGCGATGGTGCGCCGTTGGCGCCGCTTCTGGCTCCGCCAAAGGTGGCTCCCGGTCGTGGGGCCGCTGACGGCGCAACTGGCCGCGCTGGGGATGCCGCCCTTCAAGGCGCGCATCACCCTGGCCGCGTTCCCGGAGGGGTACGTGGCCCCCTCCGCACGCCTCCACCGGCGTCGGGACATCGTCCTCGGCCGCCACGTGTTCCTGGACGAGCGCGTGGTGGTGTACCAGGACTGGTACGGCGCCGGCCCCGTGGTGCTGGACGACCACGTCCACCTCATGCGCGACACCATCATCGAGGTCGGTGAAGGCGGCGGCGTGGCCATTGGCGAAGAGACGCACATCCAGTCGGGTTGCCGGTTGACTTCGTACGCGGGGCCCCTCCGCATTGGTCGCCGCTGCCACATCGCCCCGAACTGCGGCTTCTACACCTACGACTACGACCTGGGCCCGGGCCGCCTGGTGGATCAGCCGCACGTCAGCGCGGGCGGGATCGTGGTGGAGGACGACGTCTGGATCGGGTTTGGCGTGACCGTCCTGGACGGTGTGCGCGTGGGGCGGGACGCGGTGCTCGCCGCCGGAGCCGTAGTGCGCGCGGACGTGCCTGCCGGCGCGATCGTCGCCGGCGTGCCCGCTCGCATCGTCGGTTGGCGAGCGGGTGCGGGGCCCGCCACGTCTCCTACCACCTCGATGGAGTCCATACCGGCGAGCTGATCGCCGCCGGTGCAGGCGCCGAGTCAGTCGGTCGCGGAGCCGTCCGCTTCTCGCGGCAGACTGCCGTCTCCGGCAGCGGACGTGCGAAGTCCACGGCGCGCGCGCTGCCACCAGTCGCTCGCGCTGCCGCCGGCTATCACCTCCACGCCCGCCGCCCGCACCACGTCCACCGTGTCGCGGCCGGACACCACCAGCCGAGGAGGTTCCTCCCGGCTGGATCGCGACAGCAGCCGCGCAAGGGCGATCGAGCCGCGTGCGAAGGGATGCTCCGCAGCCCGGCCCAGGGGGCCGCTCCAGACCACCGTGTCCACGGTGAGCAGGGCGTCCCGGAAGGCCTCCAGCGTCCGGTGCCCCACGTCACCCGGGAACCACCCGGGACGGAGGTCCTCGGGGGCGGCCGAGAGGTAGGCGCGTGTGCTGGGGTAGTCCCGGTAAGCGATCACGTCCCGCGGAAGCAGGACCTGCGCCCCACGCCGCTCCGCTGCGGCCAGGAGCCTGACGGTGCGGCCCAGGATGGCGCGTTCCTCCGGTTCGGCATGCAGCGAGCGGACGCCAGCGCGCTCCAGGGTCAGCCACGTTGCTGACTCCCCGGCCAGGCAGATCACCTCCGCCGTGCTGAGCGCTCGCTCGAGCAGCATCGCCCGGTTGCGGAGCCGCGCTCCGCCCAGCACGAAGCCCACGCGCGAAGGACGCGGGAGCGTACGGAGGCCGGCGGGCTCGTTCCGGGTGTTGGCGGACGTCATGGGAACCTCATGGCTCCCGCCGGGCCAGTACGTAGCCGATGCCACGGCTGTTCCGGACCAGGTCCGGATCGGCGCCCGCGGCGCGCAACTTCTGCCGCAGGGCGCTCACGTGGCTCTTAAGGCGGGTGGCGCCCTCGGATGCGCTGGCGCCCAGCACGCGGCCGTTGAGCGTCTCGTAGGACAGCACCTGGCCACGGGCCTGGTGGAGTTCACGCAGCAAGACGAACTCGGTGGCAGTCAGGTCCAGCCTGCGACCGGCGTGGACCGCCGTGCCGTTGCGGAGGTCCAGGTCCACGTCCAGTCCGTCATCCTGCTCGTAGCTGCCGTTGGTCACGTCCGCGCGCATCGCCCCGCGGCCGGGAACGTTCACGCGGCGCAGGATCGCCCGCGCGCGCGCGGCGAACTCCGCAGGGTGGAAGGGCTTCTCGATGAACTCGTCCGCGCCGGCGTCGAAGCAGGCCACGGTGTCCGCAACGGACAGGCGGCGTTGGCTGGTGACGATGACGCCGATCTCCGGCTGGAGGTGGCGGACGATGCGGATGAGTTCGAACGCGGACGGCTCGTCCGTGGGGTCGTAGTCCACGATGAGTAGTTGATGGTCAGACTGACGGAGCCATTCCAGCGCGACTTTTCCGGAGGGGGCCACGCGCACGGAACGACGATCTCGGCTCAACGTGTCGCCGATGATCTCCGCATACTCTCGGTCGTAGTCCAGCACCAGCACCTGCGGACTTCCGTCCAGCTGCGTGGTGAAGGAGCGGGCGTGGGACTCAGAGAGCGGTCGCACCGAGTTAGTGCCTCTCGTCCAGACGTTCGCTGTGGGCCTTGATTGGCAGAGACAGCCAGCCGTCCGGTGGCCGTCAGTTGCTTCTTGTAGGCAGTAGTAGACGACGGCCCCTCCCAGAGCAGCAGCGTCCGGCCACTGCAAATCTCAAAGACATTGCAGTTGGGTATGTCCAAGTCTTGAACTGTCCATTACGTTCACAGCCGTGGTTGTCGATGGCGCAGCGGCGCGAAATACGCGCCGCCCATGCGGCAGCCACCTGTTCCAGCGCATGGCCCATAAGCCGCACTTCCGGGCGCCCCGGCGCCCTTGAGACCGAGGCGTATGTGTACTGTTCGATCTTCACGGTGGACGACGCTCAGGCGCGCGTCCTGGAGGGCGTGGCCCTCCGCCAGGGGTTCGAGGTTGCCCTACCGGCACCGCTTCCGGGCGGTGGCTGGGACCTGGGCGACACCCGCGAGAGGCGCCCGGACGCGCTGATCCTGGACGCCGTCCAGGTCACCGCGGACGTGGAGTCCAGGCTGGGCGAGTTCCACCGGTTACTTCCCGGCTCGCACATCTTCCTGCTGCTCGAAACCGAGGCCCCCCTTGCCTCGGACACGGCGGGGGACATGGGCGATCCGTCCGAGGCTCCGACGCCTCCGAAGCCTGCCATCCCCGACGACCTGGAACTGGGGCCCTCCCTGGGCGTGTGCATGATCCAGCGAAAGCCGTTCCACCCGGTCATGTTCTTCCGCGCGGCGGTCCGGACCATGGCGCAGGAAGACTGCGGCAAGCGTCCCTGCCCTGCCCTCGAGCGGGCGGAAGCGCTGGAAACCGCGAAGGGCGAGGACGAGCGCCGGGACCAGCATCCCTGACACCGCCTGAAGGCGGGGCCCCGCCGGCGACTGCTCCTCGACCGGGCGTCCACGCTTTCGAGACGGTCATCCCCTAGCGTGTGTACTGCTTAGCAACTGCGGGGTGGGCAACCGGGACGCGGGGTCGCGCGGAAGTGGTGCCGGATGCGCCGGATGCCGGGTGGACCTCGTGGTGCGTGGCTCGCCGCCACCGCCGTCTTCGCGCTGGCCGTGGTGCCCCTGGCGATCCTCGGCGTGCTCCGGCCGGGCGACGGACCGCCCGCAGCCGCTGACCCCATCGCGGCGGCACGCCAGGCCGAACGCGAGGGAGCGGACTCTTCCGTGGCAGCGCTGGGGCCCGAACCGGTGCGCCCGCCCGCGGGGGCCGAGGCGAACTTCGTCCGCGGCGGCCGCTTCGTGGAGACGTTCGATGGCACCCCCTCCAGCCCGGAGGCGTTCTCCTCGCCGGCATGGTCGGTGAACCTCTCCTCGCGCGATCCGGACACGTGGACCGTCCTGGAGGCCATGGACGCCCACCACGGCCCGGGCTGCGAGGCCCCGCTGGCCACCCACGAGGTCAGCCGGTACGAGGACGCGGTCTTTGTCTGCGCGGATCACCTGATGACCGCCGTGAACGCCTCCGGGTACGCGGTGGCGTACCTGACGCCTCATGCCCTGGTGGACTTCTCCCGCGGCGAGGCGGTGGTGCGGGTGGACGTGTCCACTTTCCGCGCCTCCGGGCGCGACTGGATCGACCTCTGGGTGACCGCGTTCGACGACCAGATGGCATTGCCGTTCAACCCCGGCGAGGGCGACGTGGACCTCCAGGGCGCGCCCCGCAACGCGGTGCACCTGGAAATGGACCGCGGCTGCAGCGGCTTCCGGCTCACCTGGTACCGCGATGGACGTCAGTACGGCGACAGCCCGGGCTGCTGGGGACTGGCGGACTGGAACCAGGTGCTGGTCCCGGACGCCCGCCGCCGGGACACGCTGGAACTGCGGATCTCCCGGACCGGCGTGCGCCTGTGGATGCCGGACTACAACCTCACCCTGGCGGAGGCCTCGGTGGACCTGGGCTTCGACGCCGGCGTCGTCCAGTTGGGCCACCACTCCTACAACCCACGGAAAGACTGCCACGAGGCGAACTCCCCCATGGATGCGGAGGACTGTGCCCCCACCACCTGGCACTGGGACAACGTGACTATCTCCCCCGCCCGGCCGGCACTGATATCCGCCACCGATACCCGCATGGTGAAGGACGACTCGCGCGTGACCTTCGATCACGCTGCGCCGCGGGGCGCATTCCTTCGCTTTAGCGCGGTGGGGCGGGTGGAGGTGTCTTTCGACGGGGGCCGGAACTGGAACCCCGCGCAGAAGCAGGACAGCGTCCTGAAAGGCGCCTACCACCCGGAGCACGCATCGTCCTACTGGATGCCCGTGCCGGAGGGCGCCACAAGCGCGCGTTTTCGGTTCACTCAGGACGGCTGGTATCGCGGCCCATTCCACGCACGCGACTTCTCCATCTGGTCCGCGCTGGCCCCGCAGGGAGTGGCGGCGCCCTAAGCGCCACCCAACGTGCAGCCCTCCGCACGGCTATCGCCCGTCATCACGCGCCCTCATCGAGCGCTCCACCACGCGTGCTTAGGCTCCCGAGGAGTCAGGTCGCGAGGGGTGTACTCATGGACAGCATGCGACACCTGGTCGTTCGACCGTTTTTGGCGGATGTCGAGGCCTGGAGTGCGCGGGGGTGGTGCCCTCCAGGCCTCGGCTCCACCGCCATCGCCCGCCTGTTGCTGCGCCACGCCGGCCTCCGCGCCACGCTGGTCCATCGCGTGGCGCACTGGGCGGCGGTCAACCGCATCCCCGGCCTCCCCATGCTCCTGCAGGCGGCGAACCTCGCGCTCCACGGCATCGAGATGTCGCCCTCCATCCCGGTAGGCCCGGGCTTCTACATGCCCCATACCGCCGGCAGCGTGATCCACGCGGAAGCGGTGGGCATCGGCGTGGAGGTGCAAGGCGGCGTGACCATTGGCCAGCGCGCCGGTGATGGCTTCCCCGTCCTGGAGGACGGCTGCATGGTGGGCGCGGGCGCCCGCGTGCTGGGCGCGATCCGCGTGGGCGCCGGTGGACGGGTGGGTGCGGGCGCTGTGGTCCTCCGAGACGTGCCGCCGGACACGACGGTAGTGGGTGTCCCCGCCCGGGTGGTGACGGCTCCCTCTCCCTCGGTCTCGATCAGCGTGCCGGGCATGCCGGCCGCGGCGCGGTCCGGCGGTCTCCAGGCGGAGGCCACTGCGGCGGACTTCGGAGTCGCATGACCGCCGCAATCGTGCCCCCGGCCGTCTCAGGCTGGGTGCAGCGGATCAGGATGGCGCTGCGCCGTCACCCCCTCCCGGCGTACCTCGGCGGGATGTGGCTCCGGCGGCACTTCACGCGCGCGGCCGGTGCGGTGGTCTGGGTGGAGGGCTTCCCCGCGCCCCGCATCCGCAACCTCGGCGTCCTGGTGACGCAGGGCTGCACGCTCTCTGCGGGCACGCTCCTGGAGGTGGCGCCGGGCGCGCGCCTGGCGCTGGGGAAGGGCGTCTTCCTGAACCGCGGGGTACGCATCACCTGCGAGTCCGCCATCACCATCGGACAGCGATCCGTGGTGGGGTGGGACACCGTGATCCTGGACACGGACCAGCATGAACGCGCCGGGATGGGCGATCCGCTGGGGCCGGTGGTCATCGAGGAGGACGTGTGGCTGGGATGCCGCGTGATTGTCCTGAAGGGGGTCACCATCGGCCGGGGCGCGGTGGTGGCTGCCGGTTCGGTGGTGGTCTCCGACGTGCCGCCGGACACGCTGGTCGCTGGGCAGCCCGCACGCGTGATCCGCACCCTCCCACGAGGGATCCCGCGCCGGAGCCTCAGCGGGGGGAGAGGGCGTTGAGCGCGGCGGCCCGACCACGCAGGGACAACGGCGCCTCAACACTGCTGCCGCACACTCGGCGAGCCGGCGAGGAGGCCCCCGTGGCGATCAGCCCCCATCCTGTCCCGCCGCCCAGCGCGGCTGGCCCCACCGAGCCGCGCGCGGCTGCCGCACAGCGCTCCGGGAGGTCCGGCCGGCTCCTGCTGCTCTGCACCGGCACCCGCGTCGGCGGCATGGAGCGCGTGGCCGTGAGCCTGGCGCGCGGCCTGGCCGCCCGCGGCTGGGACGTGCACACCGTCTTCCCGGACGGCCCGGGCATCGAGCCGCTGCGCGACTGGGTCGCGGCGGAGGGCGTCGCGGCCGAGTTCAGTCCAGCCCTCGTGCACCTGGGGCGCGAACGCACCCTGCGTGACGTGTCCGCGCTCCGCGCGCTGGTGAAGCGCTCCGGCTGCGACGTGGTGAACCTGCACTACGGCGCCAGCCATATCTCGCTGAAAGACCTGCTCGCCGTGCGCCTGGCCGGCCGGCGCTGCGTCGCATCGGTCCACCACCCCTCGGGGTGGTCGGAGGCCAACAGCGGCGCTCGGCGCAGTACCTCGCTGGCCGGGCGGCTCGCCCGCCGCGTGGTGGTGAACTCGCTGGCGACGCGCGAACAGTGCCGCGCGGCCGGGGTGGCCGCGTCCCGCCTTTCGCTCGTGCCCTGCGGTGTGCCTGCGCCGCGACACACCTGGCCTCGCGCGGAGGCACGCGCCCTGCTCGGTGTCCCCAAGGACGCGATGGTGATCGGCACGCTCGCGCGCCTCGTGCCGGAGAAGCGCATCGACCTGCTGCTAGAGGCGGTCGCCCGCCTGGCCGGGAGGACGACGCCGGCGCCCTTCCTGCTGGTGGGCGGCGACGGCCCGGAGCGCGCTGCCCTGGAGGCCCGCGCGGCCCTGCTGATGGGCGACCGGGCGCGCTTCCTGGGATACGTCCCGGACCCGGAGCCGCTCTACGGGGCCATGGACGTCTTCGCGCTGCCCTCGGACCTGGAGGGCTTCGGCATGGTGTACCTGGAGGCCGCGCTACAGGGCGTACCCAGCGTGGCCACCGCCGTCGGGGGCGTCCCGGACGCCATCGAGGACGCACGCACCGGTCTCCTGGTGCCGCCGCGCGACGTGGACGCGCTGGAGGCCGCGCTGGCGGAACTCGTGAGGGACGAGCCGTTGCGGCGCCGGTTCGGCGAACAGGCCCGGACGCGCGCGCTCGAGCGGTTCACGGAGGACGCGATGGCCGCCGCCTACGAACGCGTGCTCCTGGCATGACCGCGATGCGATCAGAAGACACCGCCGTCCGCGAGGACGCAGCGCCGCCCGGGGCGGACACCCCGGGCCGTCCCGGCGTGGCCGCGGAGGTGACGATCGCCATCTGCACGCGCAACCGCCCTCGAGACCTCCGCCGTGCGCTGGCCTCGGTGCTGCGCGTGGCGCCTCGAGGCGTGTCCGTGCTGGTGGTGGACCAGGGCGACCAGGCCCCGGTCCTGGGAGATGACCGCCCGCGCCCGCTGGGCAGCGCGGCCTGCGTGACCTGGCATCGAGACCCCGGCCGGGGTGCGTCCCGCGCGCGCAACGTGGCACTACAGGCCGCCGGGACCCCCCTGGTGGTGTTCGTGGACGACGACTGCACGCTCCGACCGGGCGCAGTCGAGCGGCTGGTGGAGGTGCTGCAGGACACGCCGGACGCCGCCGTGGCGTTTGGCACGGTGACGGCTCGCGACGTCGATGAAGGCTTCATCCCCACCTACCACCCGCAGCAACCGCGCGTACTGCGCGGCCGTGGTGGCAAGTTCTGGGACGGTGGGATCGGTGCACTGATGGCCGTCCGCCGTGACGAGGTGCTGGCGGCTGGCGGGTTTGACGAGCGGCTGGGCGCCGGCGTCCACCTGGCGGCCTGCGAGGACGGCGAACTGGCCTACCGCCTGCTGCGCCGCGGGTACGCCGTCCTGCATGTGCCGGACGCGGTCGTTGACCACCATGGCGTCCGGGCATGGGCGGAGGGACGCCAGTACGCGTTCCGCACCTATCGAGGCATCGGCGCCGCATACGCCCTGCACCTGAGGCGAGGCGACCCGTGGGCCGCTGGGCTGCTGGCCCAGCAGTTCGCCCTGGTGCTGGGCGGGATGGCCGCGAGCCTGGTGCGGAGAGGCCGCCCCGCCGGCGTGGCGAAGGTCGCGGGGTTGCTCGCGGGCATCGGCGCCGGCTTCGGGATGCGGCCCTGGGATCGCGCGTACCTGGAGTCCCGGATCGGCCCGGCGGAGTCGGGAGGCTGACCGTGGGCCTGGTGGACATTGTCATTCCGGCGCACAACGCCGCCCGCTACGTGGAGGCCACGCTGGAGAGCGTGCGCCGGCAGACCATGCCGCGCTGGCGGGCCTGGGTGGTGGACGATGCATCCACGGACGGAACGGCGGACCGGATCCTGGCCTCGGCGGCTGCGGAGCCGCGCATCTCGTTCATCGCCTCGGAGCAGAACCTGGGCGCCGCCCGCGCTCGCGACCTGGCACTGGGCGAAGGCGATGCACCCTACGCCATCTTCATGGATTCGGATGACACCTGGGAGCCGGATGCGCTGGAGGTCCTGCTGGATGCGCTGGAGGCAGCGCCGGGGGCCCCCGCGGCGCATGGCTTTGGCCGCAACATGGACGAACAAGGCCGCGCGCTGGTGGATGCCCGCGGAAGCGACATCGTGGGACTGGAACGCCCGGTGATCGATGCGCGCGGGTGGCGGCGGCTGGCGCCGCACGAGCCCACGCCGTTCGAGGCGTTCGCGGTGTCCTGCCCCATCCCCACGCCGGGCATGGTGCTGGTGCGCCGCGCGGCGCTCGACGCCCTGGGCCCGCTGCTGTGGGACCAGATGGCGTTCCCTGCCGACGACTGGCTGCTGTGGCTCCGACTGACGGAGGGTGGGACGCCCTTCGCCTTCCTGCCGCGTCCCGTGCTCCGCTACCGCCGCCACGCCGCGCAGGCCACTTCGCGAGCAAACCCCCACATGGGCGAGGCGGATGCCTACGTCAGGCGCTGGCTTGCGAGCCGGGCGGCCACCCCGGAGCGGCGGCGCCTGGTGCAGGAGGGCGTGCGGTACGAATGGCGTCGCACGGCCGCGCTCCGCGCACGCTGGGCCGCAAAGGACGCCACCCGAGGACGAGCCATGGCGGCGCTGCGCCAGGGGCGCCACGCCGCCATGGCGCTGCGCCGCTCACTGCCGGCGCCCGCGTGGGTCCCGGCGAGCGCGGCCAGACACGCTCCTGGATGACACGCGGAGGCGTGGCGCTCGAGGGTTGGGCGCTCAAGGGCTGGGCGCTCAAGACTGGGCGCTCGAGGGCTAGGCGGCTGTACCGGCGTGTACGCGGGCGCGGTACCACTCCACGGTCTCGGCCACGCCCTGCTCGAAGTCCACGGTCGGCGTCCAGCCCCAGGCCTGACGGGCACGCTCCGGGGAGAGCGTGGCGCCACGGATCTCGCCCTGGCGCGCCGGCTCGAAGATAGGCGGCCGCGCGTAGCCTGCGCAGCGCGCGACCACGCGGAACATCTCCAGGTTCGTGACGGGCACGCCGCTGCTCACATGGCACGTGGCGGGCGCCTCGTGGGCCGCGAGGATGGCCGCCGCGACCACGTCTCTCACGTGGACGTAGTCGCGGACCTCGGAACCGTCGCCGTAGATGGTCACGGGTTCGTCCCGCAGCATCCGCTCCGTGAAGATGGCCACCACGCCGGAGGGGCCGCGCCCGTCCTGGCCGGGGCCGTAGACGTTGCCGGGACGGAGCACGGACACGGGCAGCCCTCGGGCATCCGAGAGCACACGCAGGGCCTGCTCTGCCGCCAACTTGGTCGCGCCGTACATGGAGTGCGGCGAGCCCGCGTCCTCCTCCGTGACGCACTCGCGTGGTGGGTCGCCGTACATGGCGCCGCCGGTGGAGAAGAAGACGAAGCGCCAGGCACCCGCCTCCGCAGCAGCGTCAGCGAGCGCGACTGCGCCCAGCACGTTGGTGGCCACCGTCGCCACCGGCTCCCGCTGGGCGACCACCACGGAGGACTGTGCGCCCAGGTGGTAGACCACGTCCGCGCGCGCAGCGAGTGCCGCCTCGCGGACGCCGTCTGCATCGCCCAGTTCCGCCCGCAGGAAGTCGTCCAGCGGGAGGTGACTGGCGGGCGGGCGGTGGTCCAGGCCGACGACGCGGACTCCCCTCTCTGCCAGCGCGCGCGCCAGGTGCCCGCCGATGAACCCCGACACCCCGGTGACGAGCGCGGACTCCGTCATGCGTGGGCCCCATTCGAGTGCCCGTCCGGGCGCGCGCGCCCATTGCCACTCGCGCCGTCCGCCAGTTGATCCACTCGGCGCTTCAGGCTCGTGATCGTCGGGACGGGCGAGGGGTCAATGCCGGACTCGATGGCGTGGTAGTAGGAGACCCAGTCGCCAAAGACGCAGGCCTGCAGGAGCGTGCTCAGGGTGTTGCTGCCTGCAAAGGTCAGCCGGGTGCAGAACACGCCGCAGTCAAAGAGGTGCTCTTGCACCGCGGCGATGCGGGCGCGTGCGCGCGCCGGCCGCGAAGCATCCTCCAGCATCACCACGTAGAAGGGCGCGCTGCCGGGAGCGGCGGCGTACCGGCCAATGCCCTCCACCACGTTGTGCAGGGCCTCCGGCAGCATGCCGGCAAACGCCCAGCACTTGGCGTTCTCGTTGAATTGGGTCTGCCAGCGCACGGCGGCGGGCTCCAGTGGGGCGTCCGCAAGGATCACGGGGACGCTCCCCCGGATCTCGCGCGCCAGGGCCTGGGCCCGGTTCTCGCGGGCCGGGTCCTCGTGCATGAGTTCAGAGCAGGCCGCCTCCAGTTCCTGGAGGGCCGTCTCCACCTCGTCCTCTGTCATCGCGCAGACGCCGACGCGGTGCAAGACGCCCAGCAGAGTGAGCGTGCCGTAGCCCAGGGCGGAGCGCGGCTCGCCCTCGCATTCGTACCAGAGGGTGGCGATACCAGAGGTTGCGGCCTCGCGCGCCAGCGTGCCCCCGCGCGTGAGCACCATCTTCATGCAGGGCGCGCCCTCGGCATCGCGCAGGGCGGAGAGGACCTCCTCGGTTTCGCCCGAGAAGGAAGAGGCGACCAGGAGCGTGTGCGGATCCAGCGCGGGCAGCACGCCGTCACGCACCAGTTCCACCGCCACCGGCGACCGCTGCTCCACGATGCGGGCGACCAGTTGCCCGCCGATTGCTGAGCCGCCCATCCCCACGATCACCACGCGTCGCACCTCGCGCTCGGGCGGCACGGCCTGCGAGGCATGCTCCCAGTCCAGCCCCACGCGCCATGCTGCCCGCGCCTGTTCCGGTAGCGCGGCAATGCGGTGCCGCATTCCGGAGGGATCGGGGTTCCACGGTTCGCGCACCACGCGCGTCGCCGTCCGCACAACTTCCTGCAGGGTCATGTCGCCTCCTGGGCGTGCCGGCGCGTGCCGGAGAACGTGAGCCGCCCGAGCGTGTCCCGTGGCGGTTGACGCCTCGTGGACGCGGGGTCATCCGCGGCGAGGGTGTGACGCCACGTCGACGGGGAAGCGACGACTGACCGCAGTGCCTCAACGTCCGTGCAACTGCGCACCGGTACTTCTGTTTCCAGGTTTCGACGCGCGGCTCTCACCGTTCGCTGTCGTCCCTTGACCCCACCCGGTTCGGCGCGTCGCACGGCGGCGCGCTTCACGGAAAGGCGGACCCCGAGTTGGTCGATGCGCCCCGCTCCCACGCGACCACCCCCCAGCCTGCCTCCCCGGACGTCACCGCCCCGGTGCGGTACCAGCCCTCCGCGAATGTCGTCTTCCGCTCCGTGGGAGAGGACGTGGTGATGCTGGACCTGGAGAACGGCACCTACTTCTCCCTGAACGAGACGGGGAGCCAGATCTGGGTACGCCTGTGCTCCGGCCAGACGCCGGACCAGGTGGTCCAGGCGATCGCCGACGCCTACGAGACGGACCGCGACACCGTTGCGACCGACGTACAGGACACCGTGCGCCGCCTGGTGGACGCCGGCCTGCTGCAGCCCGCCTCCGCATGAGGCAGGCCGGCGCGCTCGTCGACCATGCGCTGGCGCTGGCGGCGGTGACGGAAGCATCCGTCGCCGTCCTGCTGGGCGGGCGCCGCGGCGCCGCTCGGCGGGTCCGCCTCGCGGGCGCTGAGCCGGACGCCGGCCACGGTGTGGCGGACGCGTGGCGCTGCACTCGCGCAGTCGCGCGCGCCGCACAGGTGGTGCCGTGGCGTGTCCGCTGCCTACCGGCGGCGCTGGCGCTGCACCGCGTGCTCGCCTGGCGGGGGAGCGCGTCCCGGGTCCGACTCGGCGTGCGCGCGGACGGCGGAGCGGTGCTGGCCCACGCGTGGGTGGAATGCCAGGGCGTGGTCCTGGATCCGCTGTCGCCGGATGAGCCCTACGAGCCCCTCCCCATGGGGCAGCACTGGGCGGCACCGCCAGGCGGTCCGACAGGCGAGGCGGCAGGTGAAGGTGTGGGAGGTCCGCTGTGAGTGGTGTTGTCGCGCTGGTGTCGCTGGACGGGACGCCCGTCGCCCGCGAGGTGGCGGAGGAGATGCTGCAGCGTGCCGCCCATCGAGGCGACCGCCATCCCGTGATGTGGGCCGGGACCGCCGCCGCGCTGGGCCACGTACACCGCGCCCGCACACCCGAGGCCGAGGACGAGTCGCTCCCCGAGTGCGACGCGAGCGGCCGCTACTGGCTGACCTGGGATGGCCGCCTGGACAACCGCGCCGAACTCGCGGAGCGACTGGGCATCCGCCCGGAGGTCGCCCGCGTGCTGCCGGACGCCTCCTACGTGCTGCGCGCCTTCGCGCGGTGGGACGCGGACGCGCCGGAGCAACTGCTGGGCGACTGGGCGCTGGTGGTCTACGACCGCATCCGCCACCGCGTGATCGCCGCGCGTGACCCCATCGGCCTGCGTCCGCTGTTCTACGCAGAGCGTGGCGGCCAACTGGCCGTGTGCTCGGAGCCCCAGCAACTGTTTGCCGGTGACTTCGTGACGCCGGAGCCGGACCTGGACTACGTCCACCGCTTCCTGGCGCACGCGGTCACCCAGGACGGCAGCACGCACCTCCGAGGTGTCCGGGAGGTCGACCCCGGCACGATCCTGGTGGCCGACGAGCGCGGCTCGCGCGTCCGTGCATTCTGGACGCACCCGCGCACCACCGCCATTCAGCCTCGCTCCTTCGAGGAGTGCGTTGAGGCCTTCGAGGAGGTCTTCGACCAGGCGATCCGGACGCGGGTGCGCTCGAACATGCCGGTCTCCGTGCTGCTGAGTGGCGGCATCGACTCCTCGCACGTCGCGGCCGTGGCCTCTGACTACACCACGCCGATCACCGTGAACGCGTACGCGCCGGGAGGCGCGCGCACGGACGAGCGCCACTACGCGGAGATCGTGGCGAAGACCACGGGCTCACATCATTTCCTGGTGGACGTGAGCGACTGCTGGACCCTCAGCGCTCGCCACCTGCCGGACGCCACCTTTGATCAGCCGCACCATCCCGGCCAGGGCGCCGGACAGTGGCGCGCCGCCCAGGTGGCGGCGGAGCAGGGCGCCGGCGTGGTGCTGGATGGCATCGGCGGCGACGAGTGGTTCACCGGCGCACCCTTCTTCCTGGCGGAGGCTCTGCTGCACCGCCACCCGCTGCAGGCCTGGCGGATTGCCCGCGCCGCGCCGCGCTCCATCGCCGCGCCGCGCCTGCTGGTACGGGAGGCTTACCGCGGCCTCGCTCCCCTGCGCGCGCGCCGGCTGATCCACCGGGCGATCGGCCGTGGTGATGTCACGCGCTTCGACTTCTCTTCCTACGTAAGCGTCGATGACGGGTGGGACAGCACGCCCGCCGTGCTGCGCGACCTTTCTCCCTACGACCGCGACGGGTACTACCGCTCCACCTGGCGGATTCATCGGCGTGTCAACCTGCCTGACATGTACTGGCGGGATCGGCAGATAGATCAGCCACTCGGGCTGGAGCGGCGCTCGCCGCTGAACGACCTCCGGGTGGTGGAACTGCTCGCGTCGATCCCGGAGTGGACGAAGCGCTTCCACGGTCGTCGCAAGGACATCCTGCGCGAGGCGCTGGCCCGGCGCGTGCCCGGCATCAGCGACCGCCTGGACCATGGCCTGTACGACGAACTCTTCCTCCTCGGCCTGCGCGAGCGCGAGTCGGAGCGGGTGGCCGCAGCCGTGGAGGCTGCGGCCGCTCTCCCCGGCGTACGCGCGGACGTAATGCGCGCGGACGTGGAGGACTTCCTGGGCAGCCGGCACGGGTACTGGTCAGCGCCCTGGCGCGCGATCTCCCTGGGCATGTGGCTGCGACAACTCGAGACCCTGCGCCGTGCATCCCGCACGGCTGATCGCCGTTCCCCGGCCGGTCAAGCGCAAGCAATGGAGGTTTGAGGATGAAGAAGACGTACGTGTCTCCCTCGCTCGTGGAGCGTGGGGACATCCGCACCATCACCGCCAGCGGCTCCCCGAACGAGTCGCTGGACTTCGGTTCGCTGTTCGACTTCCTGGGGCCGGAGGCCTCGTAGCCGTAGCCGGCTAGCAGCCCGGCCCGGCGCGGACAGGGGTCAGCACCGGACCGGACGCATCAAGGGATCCAACCGTAGCGCACGGGCGTGGGGTGGGGAGCGGCGGCGAATCTCGGCCGGGGAGCCGCTCTCACGAGTTCTGACAGGTTCGGAGCCTTGTATGACCACTGCAGCGCGGAGCCACCACGGTGAGATGAGGCCCGCACGTCCTGCCGCGGCGGCGCCCTCGAGGGGGCTTCGCCCGGGGCAGATGTCCTCGCGGCCCATCCGGAAACTCCAGGGCATCCTGGCGCCCGTCCTGACAGACTTTGCCTTCCGTGATCTGCCCCCGCACTGCTGGCAGGACGGCGAGGACCTGCCGCCGGTGGAAGTGCTGGCCCATCACGGCGCGTTTCCCGAGCCGGGCGACCTGATCCGGGACCTGGAGAACCCACTGACCGGCCAGCACCTGCTCTCCGTGTACGAGGGCGAGCACGGCCTGCAATGGCGGGTGGACGGCCTGGGGACGTTCTGGCTGGACGCCACGGGCTGGCGCGTCCGCTACGCACTGACACCGGACGCCTCGCTCGCGGACGCCGAGAGCCTGTTGCTGGGCCCCGTCCTGGGCGTGGCCGCACAGCAGCGCGGCGAGACCCTCCTGCACGCATCATCGGTGCTGGTGGACGGCGGGGTGGTGGCCTTCAGCGCGCCGCATGGCATGGGGAAGTCCACGCTGGCCGCGTCTTTCATCGAGGCAGGCCTGCCGCTCGCCTCGGACGACATCCTGCCGCTGCGGTGGACCTCGCAGGGGCCGCTGGCGGAGCCATACTTCCCGCGCACCAAACTCCGGGAGGACTCGCTGCGCACGCTACGCGGAGAGGCCGCGCCCGGGGGTGAGCCGGCGGTCTCCTGGTTCGACAAGCAACGCCACCGCGTGGGCGATGGCTGGGGCACGGTGGCGTTGGCCGCCGCCCCACTCCGCACGGTCGTATTCCTGAACCCATCGGCAAACCCGCGACAGCCCATCGACTTCTCTCGCGTGACCGGCATGGACGCGGTGCTGCTGCTGCAGGCGTGCGTCTACTCGCCCCAGACCCTGCGCGGCCCACGGGCCGTGCGCGCGCTGGAGGCCAGCACGCACCTGGCGAACAGCGTCCCGGTGGTGCGTGCCGCGTATCACCGCGACTACGGGGTGCTGCCTGACCTGCGCCGCGCGCTCCTGGACTACCTGCGCGCCCCGGGGATGGCGGTGGCCGGTTGACGGACCCACACGTCGAGTTCCAGGACGTCCACCGCTCGTTTGGCGGCGGCCTGCACGTTGGGTCGCTGGCGCGCCTGAAAGTGCGCCGCAAGCCGCGCCGGCAGGTGCTGCGCGACGTCTCGTTCGCCCTCGGGCGCGGCGAGTGGTTCGCGATCATGGGGAGCAACGGTTCCGGCAAGACCACGATCCTGAAGATGGTGGCGGGCCTGGTCCGCCCCGAGAGCGGCACGGTCCGCCTGGCCGGGGTGGATGTCCGGGACGACCCGGCCGCCGTCCGTCGCGCCGTTGGCTACTCGCTGGCCGACGAGCGCTCGTTTCAGTGGCGCCTGACAGCGCGGGAGAACCTTCGGTTCTTCGCGGCGCTGGAGGGCTTGCGAGGAGCGCCCGCGCGGCGTCGCGTGGACCGCCTGCTGGAGGCGCTGGACCTGTCCGCCCAGGCCGAGCGGCCCTTCGGGGAGTTCTCCACGGGCATCCGACAACGCCTCGCCATCGCGCGGGCGCTCCTTGCACAACCGGAGGTGCTGCTCCTGGACGAACCCACGCGCTCGCTGGACGCGAACCACGCGGAGGAAGCGTGGGCCGTGATCCAGGACGAAGTCTCCGGCCGGGGTGGCAGCGTCCTGCTGGCGACCCACCGGCCTGAGGAGGCCGCCGCGCACTGCGACCAGGTCTGGCTCCTCAAGGACGGCGTCCTGCGCCGCGACACCTCGGTCCGCTACCAGCGCCCAGCGAGCGCCGGGCTGGTGATCGTCGCGCGCGGGGTCGCCCCGGCCGGCATGGAAGCGCTGCGGGCCGTGCCCGGCATCGTCTCCGTGGAGCCGGTGAGCATCCGCGCGGGCGAACAGGTGCTGGAGGTGCGCGCGGACGGACGCGAGGCCTCGCTGGCCGGCTTGCTCCGAATGCTCGCCCGCCACGGCGGGGCCATCGAGGCGGTCCAGGAGCAGGTGGTGCTGTCCGCGGACGTGGCAGCCGTGGAACGACAGGCGGTCTGATGTACTACACGGCCACGGCCTTCCTTCGGCGTGACCTGCTGGTCGCGTGGAGTTACCGGTTCGCCTTCTTCTTCGAGCACGCCGGCGTGCTGCTCACGCTGCTGACCACGCGTTTCATCGGCGAACTGATCTCCGGCGGCACCAACGAGTCGCTCCGTCAGTACGGCGGCGACTACTTCTCCTTCGCGCTGATCGGCATGGGCATTCAGATGCTGGCCTACCCGGCGCTCACGGCCTTCCGCGGCGCCATCCGAGAGGCTCAACTGGTCGGCACTTTCGAGGCCATGCTCACAACCCGCGCGCATCCCCTCACGATTGGCCTTGCCGCCGGCGGGTACCCCGTGGTGATGGCCTCCTTCCGCGTCCTGGTGACGATGATGCTGATCGGCCTGCTCATGGGCGCGCGCCTCAGCGCGACCGAGCCGCTGGCACTGGTCGCGGCGCTGGTGCTGGCGATGGCCACCTTCGTGGGGCTCGGCCTGTTCTCCGCGGCGTTCACGATCATCACCCGGCAGAACGAGCCGTTCACCATCGCGCTGCTGTCGCTGTCTGGCGTGGTCTCCGGGGTTCTCTATCCCGTGGAGGTCCTGCCGGGCTGGGTGCAGGCGGTGTCCCCGTTGCTGCCCATGACCCACATCCTGGAACTCCTGCGCGGACTGACGTTGCGGGACGCGGACGTCTCCCTGCTGACCCCCACGCTCGGTACGGCGGCCTTCGCCCTCACCTTCCCGCTGGGCCTGCTGGCGCTGAACTGGGCCATCGAGCATGCGCGGCGCCGAGGCACGCTCGCCCAGTACTGAGCAGTCCGGCAGCCAGCGCACGCCATGGATGAAACGGAGCGCAGACCATGAGCCACCTCCCACTGGCCCCCGACGAGGCGCCTGCCGCCGCGGAGTCATTCGACCCTCGGGTTGCCCGGTGGGTGCGCCACCTGGTGCGTGGCGAGCGTCCGGAGGCGGACGAGGCGGTGATCAGGCAACTCGCGAGCCTGCCCCTGGACCAGGTGGTGGAACTCCTGGTGCGACATCGCGTGGCGCCCTGGGTGGCCGCCGCGCTGGCCCCGCACCAGGATCGCCTGCCCACCGCCGCCTGGACCGCCGTCCACGGCGCCTCGGAACATTATGTAACGCGCACCCTCGCCCACTACGTCGAGTTGATCCGCATCCTCCGCGGATGCGCGGAGGATGGGATCGACGTGGTGGTGCTCAAGGGGCCGGCGATCGCGAACGAGTGGTACCCGCTGCCAGACCTGCGCCCCTACGGCGACCTGGACCTGCTGGTCGCGGACGAACACCTCGGCCCGCTGGGCCGTCGCCTGCAGGACGCGGGCTACCTGCGGAAGCCCTCCGACCATGACGACCCGGTGCACCATGAGCACGCGGAGTTTCAGCACATCTACATGCACCCGCGGACGCGCCAGATCGTGGAGGTGCATGCCAACCATCTGCAGATTGGCCTGCGTCCCGTGGCGATGCGCGACATCTGGGAGCGCGCGCGGCCGGTGCAGTTCCACACAGCCCCTGCGCGCGTGCTGGAGCACCACGACCTGTTCGTGCACCTGGCCGTCCACCTGCACCGGCATGGCTTCGAGCGCCTGATGTGGTTCAAGGACCTGGACCTCATGGTCCGCCGCGGCCACCTGGACTGGGAGCGCGTGGAGATACTCGCCGCCGCCGAGGGCTGTCGCGAGAGCCTAGCCGCCGCCTTGGAGTACCTGGTGCTAGTGCTGGAAACGCCGCTCCCGCCGGAGGCCCAGCGTCTCCTGGCCCGACGGAGCCGGCTGTCCCGCTGGCTCTTCCACCGCGCGTGGCGCCCAGCGGAGGTGGCGGCGCTGGTGCCGCGTCGCCGCTGGCGGATGCGTCGCGCGGTGCAGTTCGCCCCGGAGACGGGCGTCCTGCGCGGTGGGCTGGCGGCGTTCCTCTTCACGGGGCGCCGCCGCGACAAGGTGCGCGTGCTTCTCGCCCGGGCGCTTCCCTCTCGCCGCTCCTAGGCGCCGCGACTCACGTCCGCCGGCCGCGAGCGACGCCCCGCGGTTGAGCGTTCCGGTGGAGTGGGGGCGCCGCGGACGGCGGCTCAACGGCAGTTCCACGCAGCCCGTCCACACTCCCGGGCATGACGATCCTGGATTCCACCGCGCAGGCACCTTCAACCCCCGTAGAGGCGGAGGTCTTCCGTCCGCTGGCCCACGTGCCCGTGTCCGCGGTCCCCGTCTTTGACGGGACGGCGGCGGACGCCCTGGCCGTGTGCCTGAGGGCGGCCCGGCTGCGGGTGGGGGCGCGGGTCGCCACCGCCAACCTGGACTTCCTGGTCCAGGCGCGCCAGGACCCCCGGCTCCTGGACGACCTGCAGGGCTCCACCCTGGTGGTGGCGGACGGCTCACCGGTGGTCGCGCTGGCGCGCATGGCCGGCGCCCGCCGCGTGGAGCGCACGCCGGGCGTGGACCTGGCGGTGGCGCTCTGCCGCGCGGGTGGCGCCGACTCGGAGTTCCGGGTCGCCCTCTACGGCGGGCGGCCGGACACGCTGGACATCGCCGCCGAGCGCTTCGAGGCGCTCTCACCCGGCACGCGCGTGGTGCTTCGCACCTCGCCGCCGTTCCGGGACCTGACCGCGGAGGAGCAGGACGCGGAGCGCGCCGCGATCCGCGAGGCCGCGCCGCACCTGGTGCTGGTGGGCCTCGGCTGTCCCAAGCAGGAGCGCCGGATCCGCGACTACTACCCAGCCGCCCCGGACGCGGTCTGGATCGGCGTGGGGGGCACCTTCGAGATGGTGGCCGGCCACAGGCGCCGCGCCGCACCGCTGGTGCAGCGCCTGGGCATGGAGTGGCTCGTGCGCCTGGTGCAGGACCCGGGCCGCCTGGCGAGGCGCTACCTGGGCCGGGACATTCCGTCACTTCCGCTGGTCGCGTTCGACGTTCTGGCACATCGCTCCACCTATCGGCGGGGGGTGTCCCGGATCCGATGACCACACTTCAACGCCCCATGAATCTCCCGCCGCGACATTCGAGTCCGGCAGGTCGGTTGGTCGGATGGGCGGGGCAGCAACCACCGGTGCAGCAGCAGGCGGAGCGGCCTCCATCCGAGGCGCAGTTCCCCGTAGAGGGCAGGTAGCAGCGTGGCGGAAATCGCAGTAGTCGGATGCGGGCATGTCGGACTGGTGGCGGCCTCCTGTTTCGCCTCGCTGGGGCACCAGGTCACCGCGATTGACGTGGACAGCGAGCGGATTGAGCAGATTCGCCGCGGGCAGTCCCCCATCTACGAGCCAGGCCTGGACGACCTCCTGCGGGCCGGCGTGGACGCCGGCGGCATCGTCCCGTGCGAGGGCATCCCGGACCGATTGGAGGCGGAGTTCGTCTTCCTGGCGGTAGGGACGCCGGCGTCCACCGCGGGCGCCTCTGATCTGCGCGCCGTGCGGGACTCGGTGACCTCGCTGGCCCCGGCCCTGCGCCAGGGCGCCGTGATCGTGAACAAGAGCACGGTGCCCATTGGCACGGGCGACATGGTCGCGCAGATGGCGCGGCACGCCGGAGCGCGCGACGTCTCCGTGGTGTCCAACCCGGAGTTCCTGCAGGAGGGCTCCGCGATCCACAACTTCCTGCACCCGGACCGCGTGGTGCTGGGCTCTTCTGACCGCGCGGCCCTGGAGCGCGTGGCCGGCCTGTACGAGGCCCTGGACGCGCCCATCCTGCTCACGGACCTGCGTACCGCCGAGATGATCAAGTACGCCTCCAACGCCTTCCTGGCCACCAAGGTCTCGTTCGTGAATGAGATGGCCTCGATCTGTGACGCCGTGGGAGCGGACGTGGACGAGGTGGCCCGGGGCATGGGCCTGGACCAACGCATCGGTCGCCACTTCCTGCGTGCGGGCATCGGCTGGGGCGGCTCCTGCTTCCCGAAGGACGTGGCGGCGCTGGAGCACACGGCCTCCACCTTCGGCGCGCATCCGCAGTTGCTGCGCGACGTCATCGAGATCAACCGCGAGCAGCGCCGACGCGTGCTGGCGAAGGTGCGGGGCGCGCTCGGCGCCATCGAGGGCCAGCGCGTGCTGGTCCTGGGTGCGGCGTTCAAGCCGCACACGGACGACATCCGCGAGTCGCCGGCGCTGGAGGTGGCCGACCTGCTGCAACTGGCCGGAGCCAGCGTGGCCGTCTATGACCCGCACGTCCGCGCGGAGGTGGTGACCCAGGCGTTCCCCGGCCTGGAGGTCTGCGACGACCTGTTGCGCGGGGCGGCAGGCGCGGACGCGCTGATCCTGGCCACCGAGTGGCCGGAGTTCCTGGAACTCCCCCTGGAGGACCTGGCGGCGGTGATGCGCCGGCCCTTCATCCTGGACGGTCGCAACGTGCTGGATGCCCACCGCATCCGCTCCGCCGGCTTCGCCTACCGCTGCATCGGCCGCCCCGCCTTCGAGGGCGACTCGCTGCTCGGCGTGGGCGAGGTGGCAGAGGGTGACCCCTCGGTAGAGGTCATCGGCGGCGCCGCTGGCAGCGCTGCGGCGGACATGCGAGGCGGCGTGCGCGCCGCGGCGAGGCAGCCGTGAGCCGCGCCCGTGTCGCGGCGCCCCTGCGCCGCCCGGCGATGCCCGTGGGCTTCGTGCCGCGCTCGCGGCCCCTGCCCTGGTGGAAGCGGTCCATGGACGTGGTGATCGCCGCCGTCGCCCTGGCGGTCCTGTCCCCCCTGTTCGGGGTGCTCGCGCTCCTTGTCCGCCTGGACAGCCCCGGGCCTGCGTTCTTCGGCCAGGTGCGGCTGGGCGCGAACGGCCGTCCGTTCACCTGCTGGAAGTTCCGCTCAATGCACGAAGGCGCGGAAGCGCGCCTGACGGAGTTGGCGGAGAAGAACCAGGCGAACGGGCACATCTTCAAGATGAAGGACGATCCCCGCCGTACGCGGGTGGGCAAGCTGCTGCGCAAGACATCCCTGGACGAACTCCCGCAGTTGTGGAACGTGCTGCGGGGGGAGATGAGCCTGGTGGGCCCGCGGCCCCCGCTCCCGTCCGAGGTGGAGCGCTACGAGCCGGCGCACTGGGCGCGGCTGCGGGGCGTACCCGGCATCACCGGCCTCTGGCAGGTGCGTGCCCGCCATCGCCACGACTTCCAGGAGATGCTCCAGATGGACCTAGAGTACCTGGAGGACATCACGTTCCAGCGCGACCTGCGCATCATCCTGATGACCATCCCCGCCGTCCTCCTCGCGCGCGGGGCGCACTGATCGGGCGACGGGGGCCTCGACGTGCGTAGCACGCGAACGAGGGAGCAGTAGACCGCAGGCGGTCCTCGCGGAGAGGAGGTTGGACGGGGGCAAGAGTGCGTGTCTTTGTGATGGACTGCGGTGGGGTACTTGGACCACCGCTGATCCGCTGGCTCCTGGCCCACTCGGACACAGCCATCGTGGGTGGCGGAAGTAACCACGAGCGCCTGGCGGACCTGCTGGGGGAGCCGCGCTTTTCCTTCTACACGCTGGACGGCCACCAGGACTCGGACCTGGTTGCATCGCTCATCGAGAACGCGGACACGGTGGTAGACCTCAGTCCGCTGGAGCAGCCCATCCGAGAGCACCCGTCCGTCGCCGAACTGGAAGATCAGCTGCGCGTGCGCACGGAGATTGTGCGTCTCTGCGCGGACCGCGGGCGCCGGCTGGTGCACGTCTCCTCCGCGGAGGTCTACGGGCACGGTTGGCCACTCGCCGTGCGGGCAGGGCCAACGACCGACGCCGACCGCCAGGTGCGCGAGGACGAGGCGCCGCTGGTCTCCGGACCCGTGGGTGACGAGCACCTGGCCGCTGCGCACGAACGGATGACGCAGCACTTGATCTACACCTACGGCCAGCGGGAGGCGCTGGACTTCGTGATCCTCCGCGTCTTCGACGTCCTGGGCGAGCTCCTGGAGTGCCTGCCGGACCGCGAGCGGCCGACTCCGCTGGCGCAGGTGCTGGGGGCGCTCTCCACGGGCGAGGGTGGAACGGTGAGGTTGGAGCCGGCTGACCTGTACGTCCGCACGGTGGTGTACGCACGGGACGCCGCGGAAGCGGTGGGCCTGGTGGTGGAGGACCAGGATGGCCGCACCTCCGGCGAAGTCCTCAACATCGGCGATCCCGCCAACCGTGTGTCGCCCGCGGATCTGGCGCGGCGCACGCTGGGGCGCTACCGGGACCGCTACTGGGACGGTGAATCCCCGCTCCCCCGGCTCGCGGAGACGGACGTTGTGGTGGCGGACCCGGAGGCTCAACTGCGCCTGCCCAGCGTGGAGAAGGCCGTGCGGCTGGTGGGGTGGCGCCCTCGGTGGGCGCTGTCGGACGCGATCGACGCCGCGCTAACGGCACTGTTCGGCGAACCCCGACGGTGAGGGTATTCGGCGGGAAAGTTGACCTTCCTGCTGCGAAGCGACGTTTTGATCGAGGTACTCAACCTCTCTTGTACAGCGCATCGGTAGCGTCGCATCACGTCGGCCGGTAGCGGCCGCCTGTCGTTGGAGTGCAAGCCCCCTGGAATGCAGAGGTAGCCGTGGTCCCTCGCAAACTCGCCGCCCGGATCATCCGGGCGCTCCCCTTCCTCCTGATACCGGTGCTGCTCGCCCCGGCGCTCACCATGTTCCTGCAGCAGCGGTCCGCCCAGGACGAGTTCGTGGCGGAAGCCACCATCTGGGTGCTGGAGCCGCCGATGATTCAGCAGAGCCCGTTGACCATCGAGAACCCCTATCTCAGCCCGGCACAGCGGCAGTCCGAGGTGATCAACGACCTGCTCACCACGGATGGCTTCCGGCTGGAGGTTGCGGAACACGCCGGCCTCCTGCCAGGCTCCAGCGATTCACTGACACAGGAGCAACGCTCTTCGGTCGTCCGGGTCATCGGTCGCTCCGTATACGCAGACGCCGCCGGCTCCAACCTGCTGCAGGTGGTTGGCGAGGCGCCGACGGAACAGGTGGCGGTCGCGCTGGTGGGCTCCGTGGTGGAGGTCTACCGCAGCCGCCTCGAGGTCGAGGCGCAGCGGCAGTCCGCCGTGGCCGCGGACTACTTCCGCGAGCAGATGACGGCTGCGGAGGCCGAACTCGCCGAGCGCAAGGCTGCGGCGGATGCTTACCTCGCGGCGCATCCCGGTGCCGACCAGGTGCCCGTGGACCGCGAATACGCGCTCCTGATCGGGCGCGTGGAGTCCCAGACCCGCGTGGTGGAGGGCATTGGCGAGGCGCTGCAGGGCTCTCACCTGAACGCCGTCTCCGCCAGCCAGGGGCTGGCCGCCCGCTTCAACGTGTTGGACCAGCCGGCCCTATCCGAACACCCGAACACGGTCTCCCGGACCCAGCAACTTGGCATGCCGCTGGCGGCCGCCGTCCTGGGCGCGATGGTCTCCGCTGGCTACCTGCTCGTCGTGTTCTACACCGACCACTCGGTCTACTCGCGCGAGGACCTGGCGGGGGCGCAGGTGCGCTTCCTGGGTTACACGCCGCGCATCCGGCGCCGGCACGGCCTGTTCGGCCGCCTGGCGGCCTGGATCCGGCGCGACCGTAACCATGCCCGCCGCGTGGCAGCCTCGCTCTCCGGAAAGGCGGCACTGTAAATGGCCCTCCTGCAACGAACCCGCATCACCCAGCCGCCGCGCCCGGAACACCGCGAGTTCCAGGAGGCAATCCGAGACGCGCTGGCCGCTGCCTCCCTGGGCGACCTGGCCCAGCGCCGGGGTTCGGTGGTCATCGGAGTCACCAGCCCCTCGCACGGCGAAGGGAAGACCACGCTGGCGATGGCCATGGCCGGCCTGCTGGCCAGCGACCTGGGCGTGGACGTGGTCCTGATGGACACGGACTTCGAGACGCACTCCTTGGGCGTGGAGTACGACCTCGCGGGCGAGGGCGGACTGGCGGAGGTGCTGGACGGGCGCCTGTCGCTGGAGTCCGTGGTGACGCGCATCCCCAACACCAGGCTGTACGTCGTCGCGTCCGGGAGCATGCCGGCGGATGTCGGCCGGCTGGCACGCTCGGGCGACCTCGTGAACCTCGTAGACCGCCTCAAGAAGCAGTACCGGTACGTCGTCCTGGACCTGCCGGGAATGCTTAACTCCTCGGCCGGCCGAACGGTGGCGCCCCTCTGTGACGGCGTGATCGTGGTGACCCAGTCCGGCAAGACCAGCAGCGGGGACCTGGAACGCACGCTCGAACGCCTGGAGGGCGTGCGGGTGCTGGGCGTGGTGGTCAACCGTTGGAAGTCCCACGTCCCGCGCTGGCTGGAGCGTGCGCTGGGGATCGCCTCGTAGCCGCGCGCTACCGCGCGCACTGAACGAACGGCCTGCCAGGAAGGATCGGCGATGTTGCTTGCCGTCGCCATGCTGGCGCTTGCGTGGGCGGTCCCGCTGACCGTCGCGCGGCGCGTGGTCCCCAGCGAGTCCGTGATCGCGCTCTGCGCGACCGGCGCGCTGGTCTCCGCGCTCTACCTGCTCGGGCGGCTCGCATGATCCGGCCTGGCACGGCTCGCCCCCGCTCCGGCCGACCGCTGCCTGCCGTCGCCGAGAGCATCGAGGCGCTGACGCCGTTGGCTCGCCTTGCCGTACCGGCCGGATGCCTGACGGTGGCCGCCCTAGTCATCGCCTACGCGCTCGCCCGGTACGAACTGGCGGCGTTCCCGGTGCTGCTGGCGGTGGCCCCCGCGGTGTGGGCCGTGCTGAGGCCGCGGTCGTTTGCCATCGTCCTGCTCGCCACGCTGATCATCGTGGAACCCAATGCGCTGGACTTCACGGGGCCGCTGAGCCGCGCGCTGTACTACATGCCGCTGGGGATCGCCCCCGTGATGCCGCTGACCATCTCGCCCATCGAATGCTTCGCACTGCTCCTCATGGGCTCCGTCCTGCTCCGCGGCATCAGTGGCCGTCGGGAGCGCTGGGGACGCGTGCCCTGGCTCACCCTAGCCGTGCCCGTGGTGGTGTTGCTCGGCCTGGCGTACGGCATGGCGAAGGGAGCGGACCACCGGCTGGCCTACCACGAGATGCGCGGAATGGTGTTCGCGATGATCGCCTTCGCGCTCGCGGTGGAGTTGCGGACGGTGCCGCCACGGGCCGCCGCGCTGCTCGCACTGGCCGTGACGGGACTGCTCGGCGTGCTGCTCCTGATCCGCTACTTCGCCTACACGCGAGGCGGCGAGATCGGGCGGCCCCTGGAGTTCGCCTACGCCCACGAGAGCGTGATCTTCCTGGTGGTGGGGCTCGTGCTGGCGGGAGCGCTTTTCCTGCGGGCGCACGGGCCCCTGGACCGAACGCTCCTGGCGCTCCACGGGATGCTGATGGTGGCCGCCACGCTGGTCACCGGCCGGCGCGCGGGCACGCTGGTGCTGTTGGTGGCCGGCGCGGTCATGCTGGTCCTGCTCTGGCGTCGCCGCCCGCTGGCGACCACGATCCTGGGCCTCGCCCTACTCGCGTGCGGATCGGTATACCTGGCCGCGTACTGGAACCAGTCCTACGGCGGCGTCGCCCAGCCGGCGAGGGCCGTCCGCTCCTACTTCGATCCCAACCTCCGCGACCAGAGTTCGGACCAGTACCGCGCCCTGGAGCGCGCCTCGATCGTCGCCACCATCGATAGCAGTCCCGCCCTGGGGGTGGGCTTCGGGCGCCCCTTCTTCAGTTGGGGTGGCCTCCCGCAACTCGACTTCTGGCCGCTTCAGTACTACACGCCGCACCAGAACATCCTCTGGCTCTGGCTGAAGATGGGCGTGGTGGGCATCGCGGTGGTGCTCGGCGTGTGGCTGATCGCCATGGGCCGGGTGGTGCGTGCGTTCACCACGGCACCTCGAAGGGGGCCGATGCCGGTGCTGCCCCTGGTGCTGGGTGGTCTGTTCACCGCGTACCTCTTCTTCGCCAGCGTGGACATCACCTTCTCCGCGACGCGAAGCGCCGTGCCGCTGGGTGTCGGCCTCGGCCTGGCGCTCTCCATGCTCCCGGCATGGACGCCGCCACGGGGCCGGGAGGCCCGCCGCGCCGCCGAGGAGGCGTTGTGACCGCACTGGTGGACGTGATTGTGCCAACGCGAGACCGCCACGCCGCGCTGGACGCCTGCCTGCGGGCGTTGGCCTGCCAGTCCGACCGTCGGTTCCGCGTGGTCATCACGGACGATGGCAGCCGCACCGCCGTGGAGGAGGTGCTGGACCCCTCGCTGCGGGACGCACTCGAGATCCTGGTGGTGCGGAATGAGCGCTCGGCCGGGCCCGGCGCAGCGCGCAACCGCGCCGTGGCGGCGGGCGGCGCGCCCTTCCTGGCGTTCATCGATGACGACGTGCGGGCGGAGGCAGACCTGGTGGCGCGCCAACTGGCGCTCGCCCAGCGCTCCCCGCGAGCGATCCTGATCGGCCCGCTGCGCGCGCCGGAGGGCTGGCGCCCCACGGCCTGGAACCGCTGGGAAGCGGAACAACTGGAGGTGGAGTACGCGCGCATGGCCCGCGGCGAGTACACCCCCACGTGGCGCCAGTTTCACACCGGCAACGCCTTCCTGGCCCGCGAGACCTTCGAGGCCACCGGCGGCTTCGACGAGCAGTTCACCCGCGCGGAGGACATTGAGTTCGCGCTGCGCGCTGCGCTGCGCGGGCACCACTTCGTGTTCAACCCCAACGCCGTCGGCTGGCACGATGCCTATCGCACGCGACAGGCGTGGCTGCGCATCCCCGCCGCCTACGCGGAGTTTGATGTGCTGATGGACCGCCTGCACCCTCAGGCGCGGTGGCTGCGCGTGGTGCGGCGCGAACGCGCCCACCGCCACCCGGCCGTACGGGCGGTGCGGCTCGCGGCCGGCGCGGAGCCGGCGTCCGCCCTCCTGGCCTTCGCGCTGTCCTCGGCCGCTGCGGGACTGCACGGACTGGGGGCGCACGGCCCGTCGGCCGCCCTTCTCAGCCTTGCCTACGACCTGGTCTACGAGACGTCGTTCCGGCGCGCGCTCCGCCGCGTCAAGGGCGCGCCCGGGCCCATTGAGGCTGATCCCATCGCCACCGAGCCCGAAGGGCGGTTCACGTGACCCCGCCCTCTCCGCGCTACGCGCTCTGCATCGAGGAGACGCTGGGCCACCGCGCGCACGGGCTGAACCTGCTGGAGGCGCTGTCTGGTTCCGCGGGCGCGCAGGTGGACATGATCGGCATCGCTCCCTCGCCGCCTCGTGCGGGGATGCGCATGCCCGTGCCGTGGGCGCTCTCCGGAAGCATTGCTGCGCTCATGGCACTGCGTCGCGCAGATCCGTACGACGCCGTGTTCTTCCACACCCAGACGATCTCCTTGATGGCCCCCCTCGCCACCAGGGGCGCGCCCTACGTGGTCAGCGTCGACGCCACACCGCTGCAGATCGACCGCATGGGTCGCTGGTACGAGCACCAGGAACGGGCGCCGCTGCTGGAGGGCGCCAAGCGGCGCTGGTACCGGGCCGTGCTGAACCGCGCCGCCGGGGTCGTGACCTGGTCTGACTGGGCGCTGCGGTCGCTCCGCGAGGAGTACCAGGTGGAGCCGCCTCGGGCGCTGGTGGCGCACCCCGGCGCAGGCCCCGGTTTCTTCGAGGCGGGCCGCAGCCGCTGCCAGGCCCCGGGACGGCGCCCGCGCATCCTGTTCGTCGGCGGGCAGTTCCAGCGCAAGGGTGGCGATCATCTCCTGGAGGCGTATCGCGCCGTGGCGGACCGCGCAGACCTAGTGCTGGTCACGGAGGACGACGTTCCGGCGGCGCCCCCGGGCGCGCTACGCCGCGGGATCCGGCCCGGCACGCCGGAACTGCTGGCCGCCTTCGCACAGGCGGACATCTTCTGCCTCCCCACCCTGGGAGACTGCACCCCGGTGGCGCTGGGCGAGGCGATGGCCGCCGGCCTGCCCGTGGTCACCACGGACATCGGATCCAACGCGGAATGGGTGCCCCCGACCGCGGGCGTGTTGGTGCCGCCCGGAGACGCGTCTGCGCTGGCGGACGTGCTCGTGCGCCTCGTGGACGACGAGCCGTACCGCGCCGCCCTCTCGGCTGGGGCGCGCCGCCACGCGGAGAGGCACATGGATGCCCGCCGCAACGCTGGCCGCATCCTGGACCTGCTCGGCTCCGTGTCGGAAGAGCGAGCGGCGGCGGTGACCGCATGACGCCGCGGCCGCGAGCGCTGCTCGGGATCAGTGTCACCGCCCGCCAGGCCCGCGCGTTGCGCGTGGCCGGTCCGCGCCGGGACTTCTTCGCGCTCCGTCGCGCGGTGGGCGGCCGCCTGTTCGTCCAGGACGAGCGCCCTCCGCGAGGGCGCCTCGAACGCTGGTTCGGCGCGCACTGGCGGCAGGCGCAGCGGATGGCGGGGCGCACCCGCGAGGGTGACGTGGCCTTCGCGGACAGCGAGCACCTGGGTATCCCGTTGCTGGTCTGGCTGCGGCTTCGCCGCCGCCGGCCGGACCGCGTGGTGATCCTGGCGCATCTGCCGGGACGGTGGTGGAAGCGGCTGGCGCTGGCTGTGCTGACGCGCCTGGGGCCACCGGGCACGTTGCTCCTCCACAGCGTGGAGCAGCAGCGGCGCGTGGCCCCCTGGCTGGGCGGACGCTGGCGCGCTGTGCTGGTGCCCTACCAGGTGGATACAGAGTTCTGGACTGCCGCGTCCGCCATCGAGAAGCACGACACGCCGCTGATCCTGGCGGTGGGGTCCGAGCACCGCGACTACGAGACGCTGGCACGGGCCGTCGAGGGGTTGCCCGCGCGGGTGGTGATCGCTGCGGGGAGCCGGTGGGCGCGGCGTCGTGCCGAGGTCGGCGCGGGTGCACCCGAGAACGTCACGTACCTTGATGAGACGCTGGGTTTTTCGGCCCTCCGCGAGTGGTACCGCCGCGCGGACATCGTGGTGGTGCCGCTGGTGGACGTCCCGAACCAGTCAGGGGTCACCACGATCCTGGAAGCGATGAGCGTCTCCCGCCCCGTGGTAGTCACTGCCTCTCAGGGTCAGCGTGAGTGCGTCGTGGGGCCGCTGGTGACGGCTGACGGCGTGGATGCCGCGGCCACCGCGGACCGCGGCCCGCACGTGCTCCAGGGCCTGGACCGCGCCGCGGACGCCGAGACCACGGGGTTCTACGTCCCGCCCGGCGACCCCCTTGCCCTCCGCGATGCCCTGGCGCGGTTGCTCGCCGACTCGGTGCTTCGCGACGCGCTCGGCGACGCCGGCCGCCGCACGGCCCGCGCGGCGTTCCCCCTGGCTCGATACGTGGAGGAGGTCGCGTGGGCCCTGCGTGTGAGCCCGCCCGTGGCCTCCGCCGTGCCGGAGCCCGCACCGTGAGCGACGTTCCGCTTGCCGTGCTGGAGGCTGCGCGCCTGGGACTGGCCGCGGCCGTGGTCGCGTGGTGCGGGTGGTGGACACTGCTTGCCGCCGTGGCACTGAAGGCGCCCCGCCGACCGTCGACGCGCGCCGAGGACGCGCCGTCCGAGGGCTGGCGCTGGGCGGTGGTGGTGCCCGCGCACGACGAGCAGCAACTGGTGGGACAGTGCGTGGACAGCCTCCACGCTGCCGGCGAGCGCCTACCGCGTACACCGCTCGTGCTGGTGGTGGCGGACAACTGCACGGACGGCACGCTGGAAGTCGCGCTGGCGCACCAGGCGCGGGTGCTGGAGCGACGCGACGCCGAGCACCGCGGGAAGGGCTACGCCCTCGCACACGCCATGGCGCACCTGGCGGAGGCGGAGTCCCTGGACGCGGTTGCCTTCGTGGACGCGGACTCCGTGGTGGAGCCTGAATTCTTCGTCGCCCTGCAGGCGGCGTTCCGCTCCGGGGCGTCCGTGGCGCAGGCGTACTACCAGGTGGCCTCCCCGGACAGGAGCCCGTTGGAGGGCGGTACATCGCTGGTTGGCCTGCGCCGGCTGGCGTTCATGCTCGTGCACTGGGCCCGACCACTGGGCCTCCAGCGCCTGGGGCTCGCCTCCGGCCTTAAGGGCAACGGCATGGCCTTCCGCTGGGAGGAGGCGCGGCGCGGCCTGGGGAGCGAGGGCATCGCGGAGGACGCCGCGATGACGCTCGCCCTCGCCGATCGCGGGGCGGCCGTGGCATTCGCGCCGCGCGCGCGTGTCCACGGGTACATGGCCTCGTCCTACAGGGATGCCCAAGTGCAGGACCATCGCTGGGAGCGCGGTCGGTTGGGCCTCGCAGGCCGTGCGCTGAGGACTGCCGCAGGCGCGGCGCGTCGTGGCCAGCCCGCCTGCCTGGCGGCGGCACTGGAGGTGGCATCCCCGCCGCTCAGCGCGCTTGCCATGGCCGCGTTGCTGGTGGCCGGGTCGGCCTTCCTCGGTGCTGGCGTGGCGCCGTGGCTGCTGGCGCTCGCACCCGCCAGCCTCGTCGCCTACGTCGCGCTGGGGCTCATTGCCGCGCGCGCGGGCTGGCGCGACCTGCTGGCGCTGCGCGCTGCGCCGCGGTTCGTGCTGCACAAGGCGGGCGTGTTCGTCTCGGCCGCCCGCCCGGGCGGCACGACGGAGTGGACGCGGACTGCACGCGGCCCTCGTTGACGCGCGTTTGTGACCGCGGCCGCTTCACCTGTTACGCCGCCCGGACTTCCCTCGCGCGACCGTTGGAGTGATAGAGGAGGTCCTCCATGCCCGACCGAGAGCGACGGGAGACGCGCGAACGCCTGTCCGCCGTGGCGGAGCGCGCGCTGGAGGAAGCCGGCTACCCGCTGATGGTGGAGGAGGACCAGGGCGCCCTGGTGGTCAGCGGCATCGTGAACGGCGAGGCGGACCGGGACGCGGTGCTGGACATCCTGCGGCGCGTGGCGCCGGGTGTCCGCGTGGACCCGGGCATCTCCGTGGCCGGCGCCTACCCGGCAGAGATGCAGGAGGCCTCGCTGAGCGAGGTGGAGGTGGGTGGCTTTGCCGGCGCGGAGCCGGGGCTCTCAGACGCCGAGAGCAGCATGCCCGGCGACTTCACGGACCAGCAGCGCGTGACCTCGCCGCTGGACGTGCAGCCCGGAAGCCTCAGTGGCGGCGCCCGCGCACTGACCCGCGACGACCATCGTGTCACCGAGGGCGATGCGGTCTACGTGCCGCCCACGGACCCGGTGGGCACGGATCGCGAGGTGATCGGCGGCTTCTCGGCCAGTTCCATGGACTCACTGGAGGTCGAGCGTTCAGGTGACGGCACGCTGGGTGACGAGGCCATCGCAGACGCGGTCCGCCGCGAACTCCGAGAAGACGCTGCCACTACGGGACTGGTGCTGGAGGTCGAGGTGAACCAGGGGGTGGTGCGCCTCCGTGGTGCGGTGGAGGACCTCCTGGACGTGGAGAGCGCGGAGGAGGTGGCTGCCCGCGTGCCGGGCGTGATGGAGGTGGCGGAGGAACTCGAGGTGGCGGGGCTCACGGAAGAGGAAGAGGACGGCGGGCCGCAGCGCGCCGGCGCCGGGGAGGAAGGCCGCTGATGGTCGCCATTGGCTACATGCTTGCGGGCGAGGAGCACGACGCGCCCAGACTGGTGCGGAACGCTCAGCGGGCGGAGGAGGCAGGCTTCTCGTTCGCGCTGGTCTCGGACCACTACCACCCGTGGGTGGACGCGCAGGGTGAGAGCCCATTCGTATGGGGCGTCCTGGGCGCCATCGCGCAGGCCACCGAGCGGCTGGACGTGGGCACCGGCGTGACCTGCCCCACCATCCGCATCCACCCCGCGATCATCGCCCAGGCTGCCGCCACCACGGCCACGCTCATGCCCGGACGCTTCTTCCTGGGCGTCGGCTCCGGGGAGAACCTCAACGAGCACATCCTGGGCGACCGCTGGCCCACCATCACGGAGCGTCACGAGATGCTGGAGGAGGCTATCTACGTGATCCGCCACCTCTGGGAAGGTGGCCGCAGGTCACACGACGGTGACTACTTCACTGTCGAGGACGCCCGCATCTACAGCCTGCCGGACGAGCCGCCGCCGATCCTGGTGGGTGCCTCCGGCCCCAAGGCGGCGGCGCTGGCCGGACGTGCCGGCGATGGCCTGATCTCCACCGCCCCCAAGTCCGAAACGGTCGAGGCCTTCGCGGGTGCCGGTGGGGATGGCCCCCGACTGGGCCTGTTCCACTGCTGCTGGGCGGAGGACGAGCAGTCTGCCCGCGAGTTGTTGCACCAGCAGTGGCCCAACGCCGGCCTCGGCGGCTCGCTGGGCCAGGACCTGCGGCTCCCGCGCGACTTCGAGGCGGCCACGAAGCCGCTGTCGGAGGAACAGGTGGCGGAGGACGCCCCCTGCGGGCCGGACCCCGATCCCTACCTGGAGCGCATCCGGCAGTACGTCGATGCCGGTTTCGACCATGTCTACCTGCACAACGTGGGGCCCGAGCAGGATGGGTTCTTCGAGTTCTTCAAGCGAGAGATCATGCCCAACCTGGACGTGGACGTCAGTCCCGCCCACATCACGCCACAGGCCGCTTAGCGCGCGGGGGCGACCCCGGGAGCGGCCTCGTGAAGACATGCTGGAGTTGACGATGTGAGCGCGCCGGTCTCCCGTGATCTCCCGGTAGCGCCCGGCCCGGCCGCCGCGCTGCCCACGGCCTTCGAGGCAGTCCCGGACCTCGTAGGCGCACGGATCGCCCGGCGTCTGGCCGTCTTCCTCGACTACGACGGCACGCTCACGCCGATCGTGGCCACGCCCGACCTGGCGGTCCTGGACGACGATGCCCGCGACGTGGTGCAGCGGCTCTCTGAGACCGTCCCCACTGCCGTCGTCAGTGGGCGCGACCTGGACGACCTCCTGGAGCGCGTGGGGATCCCCGGCCTGACATACGTCGGCAGCCACGGCTTCCAGGTTCAGCACCCGGACGGCGGACGCACCACCGTCCCTGGCGCGGAATCCTTCCTCCCGGTGCTGGCTGAGGCGGCGGATCGCCTGGACGCCCGTCTCGCCCCGGTGGAGGGTGCGCGGCTGGAGCGGAAGCGCTTTGCCCTGGCAGCGCACTTCCGACAGGTCCCGGAGTTGAGGGTCGCGGACGTGCGCGAGGCGGTCATGGAGGTCGCGGCGGCGGTGGACGGCCTCCGCGTCTCGGGCGGCAAGGAAGTGCTGGAACTGCGGCCCGACCTGGACTGGCACAAGGGCCGATCCGTCCGCCGTCTGTTCCAGGAGATTGCTGACCGGACTGGGGCCGACCTGCCGGTGTACGTAGGCGACGACCTGACGGACGAGGACGCCTTCCGCGAGGTCATGGCGGACGGCCTCGGGGTAGTCGTTGGGGAGCCCTCGATCACCTGGGCGCGGATGCGGTTGGAGGACGTGGCAGAGGTGGTCCGCTGGCTGGCGGCGATCGCGGACGGAGGCGGCGCCCGCTAGACAGCCCGCGATTGCGGAATTGCTACGGACTGGATGGGCAGGGCGACGAACCCGGCAGCGGTTCCTCGTTACGTTTTATCCGACCACGTGGCCACCCTCACGTGCCTCAACACCAGTGCTCTCCCAGACATCCACGGCCAGCCGGCCGTCCGTTCGTGTGCGCGCACGGCCGAGGCCGGCCGCCCCCGGAAGCAGACCGGAAGACGCAACATGCAAGCCCACCGCCGACAGTCCGCGAGCCCGCGCCTGGTCGTCGTCTCCAACAGAGTCCCGGCTCCACGGCCGGACGGCCGCAAGGCGCCCAGCGGCGGCCTGGTCGCGGCGCTCCGCCCCGCCCTGGAGTCCGCCGGCCGTGCACTCTGGTTCGGCTGGAGCGGCGAACGAGGCGACCGTGACGCCGCCCCGTGCCGTACCACCTCTCGAGGCGTGGAGTACGCCACCGTTCCGCTTTCCGCGGCCGAGCACTCCGGGTACTACCAGGACTACTGCAACCGCATCCTCTGGCCGCTGCTGCATGGCCTCCCCGACCAGGCTGCCCCCGAGGCCGGCGCAGCCCTCCAGGTCTACCGTTCCGTCAACGAGCGGTTCGCGCGCGCGCTGTTCCCGCTGCTGCAGCCGGACGACCTGGTGTGGGTGCACGACTACCACCTGATCCCCTTCGGCCTGGAACTGCGCCGGCTGGGGTGGGGCGGACGGCTCGGATACTTCCACCACACGCCGATCCCGGAGTCCCACGTCTGGGATGCGATCCCCGGCGGGGGCGACCTGGCGGAGGCCCTGGGCGCCTACGACGTGGTGGGAGTCCAGACCGAGCGAGATGCCTCCCGCCTGCGGACCATTGCCCCGGCGATCTCGGGTCGAGTCCGCGCGTATCCGATCTCCATCGACCCGGTCCGCTACCGCGCGGCCGCGGCACGTGGGGACGCGCTGGCCGTGCCTGCGGACGGCCGCACGCTCTACTTCGGCGTGGACCGCCTGGACTACACCAAGGGGATCCCGCAGCGGATCCGTGCCTTCCAGCAGGCGCTGAATCGGCACCCGGAGATGGTGGAGCACGCGCGCCTGCTGCAGTGGGCGGCTCCCTCCCGCGCCGGCATTCCCGAGTACCACCGCGAGCACCAGGCGGTGCTGGCCGCGGCGGAGGAGGCGCACCGCGCCTTCCCGGACGCCGTGCGCGTGCACGTGGAGGGCCACCCGCCCCACTCGGTGGGCGCCGCCCTCCGCGAGGCGGACGTCTGCCTGGTCACGCCACTGGCGGACGGCATGAACCTGGTGGCCAAGGAGTACGCCGCCCTGCACTCCGCCGCCAACCCCGGCGTACTCATCCTTTCCGATGGCTGTGGCGCTGCCGAGGAACTCCGCGATGCCCTGCTGGTGGCCCCCGGTGACGTGGATGCCATTGCGGAGGCGATGTGGGAGGCCTTCCGGATGCCGCCGGAGGAACGCCGCCAGCGCTCGCAGCGACTGCGCGAGGTGGTGGACGAGCGGACGAGCCGGGAGTGGCGGCAGGCCTTCGTGCGCGACCTGCGCGGGGCCGGCCGCCCAGCCCCGCCGGCGGTGGCGCTGGAAGTTCCGCGACCACGCATCACCGCCCCCCTCGGCTCGGAACTCGAGGACCGCGTGGCCGCTCGCCTCCGCTGGTTCGAGGAGGACGAGACGGTGCCGCGCACCTGGGCGCGCGACCACTCGCTCTGGCAGCCCACGCCGGATGGCGTGTCTGACCGCCTGGGTTGGCTGGAGGTGGACAGACTGATGGCGGCGCGCGCACCAGGACTACAGGACTTCGCCGCGCGAGTGGAGCAGGAGGGATACACCACCGCGCTGCTCCTGGGCATGGGCGGCAGCGCGATTGCCCCGCGCGTGTTCGCGGAGGTCTTCTCCGGCCAGTCCGGCGGCCTGCGCTTGGAGGTGCTGGACTCCACCGTGCCGGACGCCATCCGCGCCGTGGAGTCGCGCCTGGACCCCGGACGGACGTTGTTCATTGCATCCAGCAAGTCCGGCACCACGGTGGAGACACGCTGCCTGCTGGACTACTTCTGGGAGCGGTACCCGGATCCGCGGTCCTTCCTGGCGGTGACCGATCCGGGCAGCCCCCTGGAGTCACTGGCGCTGCAGCGAGGGTTCCGCCAGGTCTTCCTCAACCCGCCGGACATCGGTGGACGCTACTCGGCCCTGTCGTACTACGGCCTCGTGCCGGCGGCGCTGCTGGGCGTGGACCTCCCCAGGCTGCTGGGCAGCGCGGCCGTCATGCGCGACGCCTGCAGCCAGGTGGCGCCCGCCACCAACCCGGGCGCGCGGCTGGGAGCCGCGCTCGCGGAGGCAGCCCTGATGGGCCGTGACCTGCTCGCGCTGCGTCGAGGTTCAGAGTTTCCCGGCTTCGGCGCGTGGTTGGAGCAGTTGATCGCGGAGTCCACCGGCAAGGGCCACGCGGGCATCCTGCCGGTGGTGGGCGCGTCCGTGGGCGAGGGGCTGGGGCTGTCACCGGTGGATGCCGTGGACTTGCGGGAACTGTGGACCATCGCCGGGGCCTCGCCAGGCCTGGACGCTGCGGACCCCTACGCCCTGGGGGGCGAGTACTTCCGCTGGGAGTTCGCCGTGGCGCTCGCCGGGCGAGTCCTGGGGATCAACCCCTTCGACCAGCCGGACGTGGAGGCCTCCAAGCAGGCCACGCGCGAAATCCTGGACGCCGGCGCGTACGGCCTGGACGGCGACGGTGGCGTGGCGGAGGAGGTGCTGGAAGGCGTGGAGCCAGGCCAGTACGTCGCCATCCACGCGTATCTCCCGCGCTCCGCCCGCACGGGAGAGCGGCTCAGGCAACTCCGGCGGGAACTGGCGACCCGCTGCGGCGTGGCCACCACGCTGGAGTATGGGCCTTCGCTGCTCCACTCCACGGGCCAGTATCACAAGGGCGGGTTCCGCCGCGGCGCCTTCCTGCAGATCGCGGACCGTGCCACGCCTGACCTGGCCGTCCCCGGACGTAACTACGACTTCGCGACCTTGCGGGACGCGCAGGCGGAGGGCGACCGCCGGGCGCTGCAGGCGCGTGGGCGCCGGGTCGCCCGTGTGACGCTGGAGGATGCGCGGCTCGCCTCGTAGGGCGGAGTCCGGGGCGGCTACCCGGCGCTCCATGTCCAGGACGCGCAGGATGCCCACGTCTCCGTCTGATCCGCGATGACCACCTGGCCAAGGGAAACGACCGCCAGGGGGTCATCCCGCTCCGCTAGGGCCAGGAGGTCTCGCGCATTGGGATCACCGTGATCTCAGGAATCACCGTCCCGGGCGGCTGGCGTAGCACGAACAGGATGGTGTCCGCCACCGCCTCGGGTGGCTGGAGCAGGTCCGGGTCCAGGTCAGGGAAGCGGTCGAACAGGAAGGGGGTCCGCATGCCGCCGCTGACCACCGCGGTGACCTTGACGCCGTACGTTCGCGCCTCCACGTGCAGCGCGTGGCTCAGGCCCAGCACGCCCCACTTGCTGGCGTGATAGGCGGCGGCGTTCGCCCATGCGCGCTTGGCCGCGGTGGATGCGACGTTCACGATGTGCCCGTGGCCCTGCTCCCGCATCACAGGAAGCGCAGCGCGAGACATCCAGAACGGGCCGTCCAGGTTCACCCCCAGGATGCGGCGCCACTCCGCCGGCGCGATCTCGTCCGCCGGCAGGGTGACGTCCACGCCGGCGGCGTTCACCAGGACGTCCAGGCGCCCATGCGCCGCCACCACGTCCTGGATGCACGCCTCCGCCGCTGCCGCGTCGGCGACGTCAACGGCCATCGCCCGGGCTTCGGCGCCCGCGGCCTGGACCTCGCGCGCGACCTCGTCCGCGGACGCACCCTGCACGTCTGCCACCACCACGCGCGCCCCCGCCGCGCCCAGCACGCGGCAGGTGGCGGCGCCCAGCCCGCGCCCGCCCCCGGTCACGAGGGCGACGGCGCCGGCGAGGTCCGCCGGTGTCGCGGTTGCTGGCTTGGGGATGGTCACGGGAGGGCACGCTAGGTCTCTGCTGCTGGAGAAGGCGTCGCACCCGGCGATGGGGCGCGCCTGCATCAGTATCAATCCTGAGCCGCTCGCGAAACTGGTTCTCACGGCGTGTTAGGTAGGCAGCGGCTTCCTGACGGTCAGGGATATCGCAATCCCATATCAATCAGGGCGACCCGAAACCGGGCGGAGTAACTGAGTGGCATACTGGCGGCGCCCAACGCCGTCCGCGGAGTATCAACAGGTCCTCACGTGTACTCGGCGGGGCATCGGCTCGACCTTTGATGGACACCAGCGTTTGGTCTAGTTCGGTTCGGCGCGGAGGGAGTTCACGAGCGTGGATTCTCAAAAGGGCTGGGCCCCTGTGGCCCCGCAACGTGGCGACGGTGGTGGACTGGCCCCCGAGCGGCGCTCTCTGCTGGAGCGTGCGATCGAATCGGCTCGCGAAGGCAGGCGCGTGGCAGGGCACCTCCGGCTGTGGCGCGTGGACGGAGTACCACCCGTGACCGAGCCCGAAGCCGGCACCAGCGCCCCTGCCACCGAGAGCGGCATCGAACTCGCCGAGGCCGCGGTGCGTGCCTTCAGCGCGCCGCGGCGAGAGGCAGCGGTGGCGCGGGCCCCGTCGTCGCGGGTGTCGCTGGACGCACTGCTCGCAGCCTCCCCGGACGCGATGGCCCTGGTGGACCCGGAAGGCCGCTACGTCCACGTCAACGACCAACTCGCCCGGCTGACCGGCGTGCCGCGCCGGGCGCTCATCGGACGATCGGTGCAGGAGTTCTACCCCACCGTCTGGGACGCGATCGCCCCCTACTTCAACGCCGCCGTCTCGGCGGACGCGCGCAAGGTCCTGGACACGGACGAGTTCGAGGTGGCCCTGCCCGACCGCGGCAATGGCGGCGAGGACAGCGACCTGCTGGTGCGCGTCTACCCCGTCACCGGCCGCGAGGGGCGGCTGCTGGGGCTCGGCCTGAGCCTGACGGACATCACCGTGATGAAGCGTTCAGAGCGCGCGCTCCGCGAGGCGAACGCGCTGAAGGACGAGTTCCTCTCGATCGCCTCGCACGAACTCCGGAACCCTGTGGCCGCCGTGCGCGGCTCCGCGCAGTTGCTGATGCGCAGCCTGCACCGCGGGACCCTGGATGAGGAGCGCCTGGAGACCTACCTGGGCTCGATCCTGGAGGCCAGCGAGCGCCTCTCCGAACTCACGGGCGACCTGCTGGACGTCTCGCGGCTGCAGCGCGGCCAATTCCCCATGCGTCCCCGTCTCGCTGGCTTGAGCGCCCTCACGGAAGGATTCGTGGCCGGGCACCCCTCGGGATCGCGCTGCCACCTGGAAATCCCGGACGACGATCCCTGCGTTGCCTGGGTGGACCCCGCACGCTACGAGCAGATCCTGGGGAACCTCCTGGACAACGCTCAGAAGTACGCTCCTGGGCCAGATCCCATCCGAGTGCGCCTGCGCCCGGGCGAGGGCGGCGTGCTGCTGGAAGTGCGAGACCAGGGCATGGGCCTCCCTCCGGGCGCAGCGGAGGAGATCTTCCGCCCCTTCGGGCGGGCGCCGAACGCTACTTCGGCCAACGTCCCGGGCATGGGCCTGGGCTTGTACATCTGTCGTCGTATCGCCGAGCAGACTGATGGGCGGCTCTGGGCGGAGAGCGACGGCGAGGGGCGGGGGACGGCGATGCTCGCCTGGTTCCCCTGCACCCGGAGCGGGGAGACCGACGATGACTAGTCCTGAGCCCACCCACGACCGCCGGGCGCTGATCGTGGAGGACGATCCGATGATCGCGCGCATCCTGGCGGACACGCTGGCCGACGAGGGCTACTGGGCGCGCCACACGAGCCGAGCGCAGGAGGCGCTGGACGTCCTGCACGACTGGCTGCCGGACGTGATCCTCCTGGACCTGATGCTCTCCGGCATGGACGGCTGGGCGTTCCGTCGCGCTCAGCAGGGCCTGGGCGGAGCCCCCGCGGACGTGCCCGTGGTGGTGGTGAGCGCCACACGTGCGACCGAGTCGCGGATGCGCGAACTCTCCGCCGCGGCGGAACTGCTGAAACCCTTCGACCTGGACGATCTGCTGACCACGATCGACCGCGTCTGCACGGAGCGCCCGCGCCGCGCCTCCTGAGGGTCGCCGGCGGGAAAGTCTCATCCCGGGCCGGGCGCAGAGGGCCGAGGAGAACTGCAAGATCGCTGTCATGGGCCTGCCAGCGGTGTGACGTTGGCGGGATGCTGCCGTTCGTACGGTCAGGCCCGCGGAGTCCTTCGGCCCGGTCCCTGCTGACCGGCCCGCACTTATCTGACCCGGCACCCCCGAGGAGACTGCCTTGCGCGGCCAGGGCATTGCTGTCGTTCGTCCGTTGTACCTTGGCGACCTGCTCTGCGCGGTACCAGCGCTCCGCGCGCTTCGTGCGGCCGCCCCGGACGCCCCGGTAACGCTCGTGGGGTTGCCGTGGGCGCTGGAGTTCGCCGCGCGGTTCCGCTCCTACGTGGACCGTTTTGTCCCGTTCCCCGGCTGGCCCGGGATCCCCGAGCGCGAGCCGGCACGATCACGCCTCTGCGGCTTCTACGCCTCCTGCAGCGGCCAGCCGTACGACCTGGTGCTCCAGATGCACGGCGACGGCCGCGTCATGAACGGCTTTGTGCGCTCCATCCCCGCCCGGGTCTGTGCGGGTTTCGCCCCGGCTGCGGAAGAGTACCCCACGCCTCTGTTCACTCCCTATCCAACACATCTTCCAGAGCGGCTCCGCCCCGTGGCGCTCCTCCAGCACCTGGGCATCGAGGCGCGCGGCGAGGAGATGGAGTTCCCCCTGGACGAAGCCGACCACCGGGAAGCAGCGCGGGCGCTCCGGGAAGCCGCGCACGCGCAGGGCGTCGAGGTGCCTCGGGATTATGTCCTGATCCACCCGGGCTCGCGCTCCCCCGACCGCCGCTGGGCACCCGGGGGCTTCGCCGCCGTGGCAGACGCGCTGGCCGCGGAGGGCTGCACGGTGGTGCTCACCGGCACGGACGCGGAGAGCGAGGTGGTGGACGCCGTCCGGCACGAGATGCGAGCGCCAGCGATCGACCTGGTGGGCCGGACCTCCCTCGGCGGAGCCGGTGCGCTGGTCCAGGGCGCGCGTGTGTTGGTCAGCAATGACACGGGCGTCTCTCACCTCGCGGCCGCCGTAGGTACGCCGAGCGCGGTGATCTTCACCGGCTCCGACCCTGCCCGCTGGGCGCCCCTGGACCGCGAGCGTCACCGGCCCCTGGGCGCCGGCAACGGCGCCCCCGGCCCCACCCCCACCGAGGTGATCCGGGCCACGCGGGCACTGCTCGGACGGGCGGCATGACCGGCCGTCCCTTCCCTCCCCACGGCGGCCCGCGGAGCGACTGGCGAACCGCGCGCCGGATCCTGGTGGTGCGCCTGGACAACGCCGGGGACGTGGTGCTGCTCTCTCCCGCTCTCGCGGCGCTGGCGGAAGGCGCGCCGGACGCGCGCATCACGCTGCTGGCCTCCCCGGGTGGCGCGCTGGCCGCGCCGCTCCTGCCCTGGGTAGACGACGTGATGGTCCACCGCGCGTCGTGGCAGCAGTTGCGGCCTGGCGCCGTCGCCCCGGCGGCCGAACGCGCCCTGATGGGACGCCTCCGTGACGAGGCGTTCGACGCCGCGCTGGTCTTCACCTCCGCCTCGCAGACGCCGGTGGCCGCGGCGTACGCGTGCTTCCTTGCCGGAATCCCCCTGCGCGCCGGGTTCGGTGGCCCGTTCTCTGGCGAGGTGCTTACAGACGCGGTGCCCCCTCCACCCGACGCCCTCCATCACGCGGAGCGCAACCTGCGGCTGGTGGAGGGGCTGGGCTTCTCGGCGCCGTCGCGCGCCATCCACGTCTCGGTCCCGGATGCCGCCCGGCAGGAGGCGCGCGACGTGCTCTCCGAGGCGCACGTGCGAGGCCGGTACATCGTGCTCGCGCCTGGTGCTTCCGCGCCTGCCCGCCGCTACCCGGCCCCGGCGTTCGCGGTGGTCGCGCGTGGTCTGCATCACGCGACCGGCCTCCCGGTGCTGGTGGCGGGCAGCCAGGCGGAACGAGCCCTGGCCGCCAGCGTCGCGGGGCGCGGCTCGGCGGGGGTGGTGGACGTCGCGGGGCGCACCTCGTTGTCCGGGCTGGCCGCGCTGGTGGAGGGCGCCGCCCTGGTGGTCGCCAACAACTCGCTCACGATGCACCTGGCAGAGGCGCTGGGCGTGCCCTCCGTGGTGACGTATGCCGGTACGGACCCTCACGGCCACTGGGCCCCGCGCCGCACTCCGGTCCGCCTGCTCTCGCGCGCAGTGGAGTGCTCGCCGTGCTTCGCCATCGAGTGTCCGTACGGCCTCGAGTGCCTGGACGTGGCCCCCGCGGAGGTCATCCGGGCGGCGGACGCGCTGTTGCGGGCGCCGGCCCGGGCTCGCCGGGGCGCAGCGTGATCGCTCTCGAACAGGCGCCACGGGTGCTGACGTGGCACGTCCACGGCAGTTACCTCTACTACCTGGCGCAGACGCCGTGCGAGTTCATCGTGCCCGTGAAGGAGGGTCGCCCGGAGGCGTACGGCGGCCGCGGAGGCCACTTCAACTGGCCGGACAACCTGCGCGAGGTGCGCGCCGAGGACGTGCGTGACCTGGACCTGGACGCGGTGCTCTTCCAGGCGCCGCGAAACTACCTGCACGACCAGTACGAGATTCTCAGCGACCGGCAGCGCCGCCTCCCCCGGATCTACCTGGAGCACGATCCGCCACGCGAACACCCCACGGACACCCGCCACCTGGTGGACGACCCGGACGTGCTGCTGGTGCACGTCACGCACTTCAACGACCTCATGTGGGACGCCGGGCGGACGCCCACTCGCGTCATCGATCACGGCGTGATGGTCCCAGACGACGTGAGCTACCTGGGCTCGCGCAGCCGCGGCATCGTGGTGGTGAACAACATCGCAGCCCGTGGTCGCCGCCTGGGCTACGACGTCTACCAGCAGGCCCGCCGCGAGGTGCCCCTGCACCTCGCCGGCATGGAGTCGGCGCCACTGGGTGGCCTCGGTGACCTGCCCCACGAGGACCTGCTGCGCCTGGAGGCGACGCACCGCTTCTTCTTCAACCCCATCCGCTACACCAGCCTGGGGCTCTCCGTCCTGGAGGCGATGGTGGTGGGCCTCCCCGTGGTGGGCCTCGCCACCGCCGAACTTGCCACCGTGGTGGAGGACGGCGTCTCCGGCTACGCCTCCACGGACGTCCGCCGCCTGATCGAAGACATGCGACATCTCTGCGAAGCGCCGGAGGAGGCCGCCCGCCTGGGCGAGGCCGCCCGCGCTCATGCCCTGGACCGATTCAACATCGACCGGTTCCGCGAGGACTGGCTGGAGACGCTGACCCAGGTGGCCAGCCGTCGGTCCATGGCCACCGCGGGCGCCGGGCCAGCGAAAGGACTCGGTAGATGACTGGGATTCCGCCACGACGGATCGCGATTATCAGCGAGCACGCCTCGCCGCTGGCCCTGGTGGGCGGCGTGGACAGCGGGGGTCAGAACGTCTACGTGGCCCAGACCGCCTGCCGCCTCGCGCGGGAGGGCCACCAGGTGGACGTCTTCACCCGCCGGGACGCCCCGGACCAGCCGGAGGTGGTGGAGCACCAGGGCTACCGCGTGGTCCACGTGGATGCCGGCCCGCCGTCCTTCGTGCGGAAGGAAGACCTGCTCCCGTTGATCCCGGAGTTCACGGAGCGCGTGGCGGCCTTTGCCGCGCAGCAGCCGGAGTTGTACGACGTCTCGCATGCGAACTTCTGGATGTCCGGCATGGTCGCGGCCGAGCTGAAGCGCCGCTTCGACATCCCCTTCGTAATCACCTTTCACGCGCTGGGCAAGGTCCGGCGCCAGCACCAGGGCGACCGCGACGAGTTCCCGCCGGAGCGCGAGCACATCGAGGAGATGTTGGTCGTCCAGGCGGACCGCGTGATCGCGGAATGCCCCCAGGACGAGGTGGACCTGCTTTCGCTCTACAACGCGGACCCCGCGCGGGTAGCCATCGTCCCGTGCGGGTATGACCCGACCGAGTGCCACCCCGTGGACCGCGCGGAGGCGCGTCGTCGGCTGGGGCTGCCATCGGACGCGCCCATCGTGCTGCAACTGGGGCGGCTGGTGCCGCGGAAGGGCGCGGACAACGTGGTGCGCGCCTTCTCCCGCATCCGCCGCTGCGTGCCGGATGCGCTGCTGGTGATCGCCGGCGGCGAGACGGACGACCCGGACCCGGAGGCCACCCCGGAGATCGCGCGCTTGATGGAGGTGGCGGACGCGGAGGACGTGCGAGAGGCCTGCCACTTCGTGGGGCGGCGCCCTCGCGCCGAGCTCAAGGAGTGGTACGCCGCCGCGGACCTCTTTGTGACCACACCCTGGTACGAGCCCTTCGGCATCACCCCCGTGGAGGCCATGGCCTGCGGCACGCCGGTGATCGGCAGCCGCGTGGGCGGCATCCAGTACACGGTGGCGGACGGCGTCACGGGCCTGCTGGTGCCGCCGCGTGACCCGGACGCGCTGGGCGAGGCGGCCGCGCGCCTGCTGCTGGACGAGGGTGAGCGACGCCGCATGGGCGCCAATGCGGTCCGCCGCGCGGGCGACCTCTTCACGTGGGACGGCGTTGTGGAGGCACTGCAGGAGGTCTATGAGCGCGTGGTCCAGGAGCAGGCCTCCCCGCTCCGCTCCGCGCGGGACCAGCGCCAGATCGTGGATCGCGGGTTCGACGACCTGGTGGAGACGCTGATCACCAACCGCTCTCGCCTGCTGGCGGAGACCGTGCTGGTGGCGCGGCTACTGAGCAGTTGCTTCGCGCAGGGGCGCAAGGTGCTGGTCTGCGGCAATGGCGGCAGCGCCTCGGACGCGCAGCACTTCGCCGCAGAGCTGGTATCGCGCTACCGCTCGACGCAGCGGCGTGCGCTCCCGGTGATCGTGCTCGGGGCGGACATGGCGTCCCTGACGGCGTGGTCCAACGACATCGGCTACGAGACGGCCTTTGCCCGGCAGGTGGACGCCTTCGGCACCGCCGGCGACGTACTGCTGGGGCTGAGCACGAGTGGCCGCTCGCCGAACGTGGCGCGCGCCTTTGAGCGAGCGCGGTCGCGAGGGATGCACACGGTGGGGCTGCTGGGGGGCGATGGCGGCCACCTGCTGCCGCTGTCCAGCGCCTCGGTCGTCGTTCCCACGTGCGACACGCAGCGCATCCAGGAGGTCCATGGCCTGCTGATCCACCTCATCTGCGAACTGATCGAGCGTGACTTCGATCCCGCGGAGGCGGTGGCGGACGCGGCTCGGCAGGTGCCGGCATGACCGCCGCGATCTTCCTGGACAAGGACGGCACGCTGGTCCAGGACGTGCCGTACAACGTGGACCCGGGCCAGGTGCGCCTGGCGGACGGCGCGGGCCAGGCGCTGGCCCGGCTAACCGCGCGAGGCTACCCGTGCGTCCTTGTCTCCAACCAGTCAGGCGCGGCACGCGGGTTCTTCAACATCGGGGCCCTGGACGTAGTCACCGAACGCCTCCAGTCGCTGCTGCGCGCGTTCGGCGTACAACTCGCGGGAGCCTATTACTGCCCGCACCACCCGGAGGGCGTGGTGGACGGCCTCGCCATTGCCTGCGCGTGCCGCAAGCCCGGCGACGGCCTGCTTCGGCAGGCGGCTGCAGACCTCGGCCTGGCGCTCGACCGCTCGTGGATGGTGGGCGACATCCTGGACGACGTGGAGGCTGGCCGCCGCGCAGGCTGCCGCACGGTGCTGCTGGACGTGGGCCACGAGACGGAGTGGCGGCCCGGCCCGCTCCGCCGCCCCCATCACATGGCGCCGGACCTGCCGGCGGCGGTGGAGGTCATCCTGCGCGCGGACGGGCTCATCGGGCCGCCCGCTGCCACCGCCGTCCCCGGGTTCGCGCGATGAGCACGGACCTGCTGAACGTGGTCGCGCGGTTCCCCTCGCTCCGCGTGTTGGTGCTGGGCGAGGCGATGCTGGACTCCTACCTGGTCGGCACCAGCACGCGCCTCTGCCGCGAGGCGCCCGCGCCCATCGTGGACGTGGCAGAGCGAGTGGACGCCTGTGGCGGCGCCAGCAACGCCGCGGCCAACGCGCGCGCCCTGGGTGCGGACGTGACCTTCCTCACCGTGTTTGGAGATGACGATGACGGTGACCGGCTGCTGGGGTGCCTTGGGCACGCCGGCATCCGGGCGGAACACGCGATCCGCACGCGCGACCGCGCCACGCTCACGAAGCAGCGCGTGGTGGCCGGGCCGCAACTGATCGCCCGGGTGGACCAGGGGAGCACCGGACTGCTCTCGCCGCAGGTAGAGGCGGAGTTCATCGCGCGCCTGCGTCACCTCTACCTGCGGTCGGACGTGGTGGTGGTCTCCGACTATGGCTACGGGATCCTCACGCCGGCCGTCATCGCCGCGCTGACGGACCTGCAGCGCAGCGCCCCTCGCCCGCTGGTGGTCGACTCCAAGGACCTCCAGCGATACCGCCACGTGGGCGTGACCTGCGCCAAGCCCAACTTCGAGGAGGCGGCGCGGCTCCTTGGTGGCGCACCTCGGATCGCCGGCGGCGACCGGGCCGGCGGCGTGGTACGCCGCGCGCAGCGGCTCCTCGAGCGCACCGGCGCGCAGTACGTCGCGGTGACGCTGGACCAGGAAGGGGCCGTGATCCTAGACCGGGGCGGCGAGTGGTACCGCACCTATGCCGAGCCCGCCCCGCATGCACGCGCCGCCGGCGCGGGAGACACCTTCGTCGCCACCATCGCCGTGGCGCTGGCAGCGGGCGCGCCCATCCATGCCGCGGCCGAACTGGCGGCGGCGGCCTCCCACGTGGTGGTCCGCCGCGACGGCACCACGACCTGCAGCGCGGAGGAACTGGAAGCGGCGGTGGTGGGCGTGGACAAGGTGGTGGCGGACGTCCAGCAGGTGCGCACCCTGGCCACTGCCTATCGCCAGCGAGGCGTCCGCGTGGTCTTCACCAACGGCTGCTTCGACATCGTCCACCGAGGCCACGTGACCTACCTCAGCCAGGCCAAGGCGCTGGGCGACGTGCTGATCGTCGGGCTGAACTCGGACGAGAGCGTCCGCCGCCTGAAGGGGCAGGATCGGCCCGTGAACGGCTTCGAGGACCGCGCACAGGTGCTGGCCGCACTCAGCAGCGTGGACCACGTTGTGCCCTTCGAGGACGACACGCCGGAGGCGCTGATCCGCCTGATTGGCCCGGACGTCTACGCGAAGGGGGGCGACTACTCCGTGGAGACGCTTCCCGAGGCCCCGCTGGTGCAGGCGCTGGGCGGCGAGGTCCGTCTGCTCCCATACGTGGAGGGCAACTCCACCACCACGATCATCGACCAGATCCGCGGCCGGTCATCGGGCGCGATCCCCGTCGGATGAACGTACCGGAGCCGAGCCCGACAGCCTGGCGGGATGCCAGGCGCGTCCTCGCGGTGCGCCTGGACGGCGCGGGCGACGTGCTGATGACCACGCCCGCGCTGCGTGCCCTGAAGGAGCAGCGCCCGGACCGTCATGTGACCCTCCTGGCCTCGCCCGCGGGTGCCGCCGTCGGCCGGCTGGTGCCCGAGGTGGACGAGGTGATCGAGTACGTCGCCCCCTGGATGAAACCCGAGGCGTCCTCTGACCCGCGCGGGCACCTTGAGATGGTGGAGGCGCTCCGCGCCCGTGCCTTCGACGCGGCGGCGATCTTCACGGTCTACACCCAGAGCCCGCACGCCGCCGCCCTGCTCTGCACGCTCGCCGGGATCCCCCTGCGGCTGGCTCACTCGCGCGAGAAGCCCTACGGGCTGCTCTCGGACTGGGTGCCGGAGACCGAGCCCGAGTCCGGGACGCGCCACGAGGTGCGCCGGCAACTGGACCTGGTGGCCTCGGTGGGCGCAGGCGCCACGGACGAACGCCTCTCGCTCCGCTCCTCAGAGGCTGCGCGCGAGCATGTCCGGGAGGTGCTTCGCGATGCCAGTATCGATGACGGCGAGCCGTGGTGCGTGCTCCACCCGGGGGCCACGGCGGCCTCGCGCCGCTACCCCCTGGAGCACTTCGCCCGCGTGCTGGGACTCCTGTCCCGCGACCACCGGTGGCGGGTGGTGCTGGCTGGCGGGCCGAATGATCAGGAGGCTGCGGCCTCCCTGGCGTCGGTGGCGCCGGGGGCGATGGACCTCGCCGGGCGGCTGAGCCTGGAGGAGACGGCCGCGTTGGTGGGGCTCGCGCCGGTGGTGATCTGCAACAACAGCCTGCCTGCGCACCTGGCCGCGGCCGCCGGCACGCCCGTGGTGGACCTGTACGCGCTGACGAATCCGCAGCACACGCCGTGGGCGGTGCGCTGCCGGGTGCTCTCCTATGACGTGCCCTGTCGCAACTGCTACTCGAGCGTGTGCCCGCAGGGTCACCACGACTGCCTGCGTCAGGTGACGCCGGAGGAGGTGGTGGACGCCGCGCTCAGCCTGGTGGAGCCGTCGCCCGCACCGGACCCGGAGGTGGCGCTGCTACTGCCCGTGGTGTCGCGTTAGCGCGCGGACGTGGGGGCCGGGTTACGGTTCCCGGGGCCGGCGGGCGGGCGTGCCCATGCCCTGTACCGGCGTGGAGGAGGGCGGGTCGCTCGCCGGGAATGAGTCGGCGGCCTCGATGTCCACGCGCTCCTGGTCGGTCAGGGAGTGCTCGTTCTCGATCACCGTGCCGTGCCGCGCGGCCTCGTGGGCGCGGAGGCCGGACGGCAGGGCAAACGTCGCCCCGCACTCCGGGCAACGGTGGGATGGCGTCACGCGCGGGCTTCTTCCTGCCCTCGCTCGGCTGCCGGCTCGGGGACGCGATCCGGGTCCGCAGGGTGCACGGCCAGGCCGAAGCGGTAGACGAGTTCGCCGCCGAGCCATCCGCCCACTGCGAGCAGGGCCAACGCGGCGACCTGCAGCGTCAGCAGCCAGCCGAGTTCGCCGCCCTCCGCGGCTCCGCGGTCCATCGCGAGCATCCCGGCGGCCGCGAAGAGCACCAGCGCGCCCACGTTCAGCAGCATGTGCATGGTGGCGGCAGGGCGCTCCCGAGGCCCGACCACGGTGACGTAGTCCACGAACCCCAGCAGCGCTGCGAACAGGCCCGAGGCAACGCCTGCCCAGGCGGCCCAGAAGGCCACGTCATACCAGGCCAGGATGTCCGTCACGGTGAACACGATGTTCCCCAGCAGGGCGCCCAGAAGGAACCCAATGGGCACGGGCACCACGGCCGGGTGTAGGGGATGGCCGCCGATGCTCGCCCGGCTGGGCATGTGTTAGCCGGCCCAGCCCGGCGACAGGTCCAGCGTGAGGCCGAGTTCCTGTCCGCGGTGGTTGAGCGCATCCGTGGCGCGGGCGAACTCCTGGTGCGCCAGCGCCTGCAGGGCCGCGCGGGCACGAGGCGGCTCCGCGGCCGCGCCGATTCCGCACGCCAGGCGGACGAAGTACGCGGCCTGTCCGTGGAGTTCGGTCAGTTCCTCGCGGGACTCGGCGTAGCGGGCGTCCTCCTGCAGGCAAGAGAAGAGTTCGCGCAGGGTCCACAGGCGCGACGAGATGGTCGGCGGTGATGCGGTCTTGATGTGGGCTGGCATGGCGCTCATGCCCCGGACGCCGTCACCGGGTCAAGCACGAAGGTGATCAGCATGTCCACGTGGTACGCGGTGATGCGGCCGTCTTCGATCTCCACCTTCTGTTCCTTGACCCACGCGCCGCTGACGTTCCGGAGCGTCTCCGTGGCGCGCTGGATGCCCACCTTCACGGCGTCTTCGAAACTCACCTCTGAGCGCGCCGTGATCTCCGTCACACGTGCCACTTCGCCCACGCGGCCCTCCGTCCGTGCTCGGCCCCACGGCGTGTTGCCCGGGCTGCCGACTCTGAGAGCGTGGAACGTACGTGCGAGGGCATATCGAAGGCGTGTTGGCAGCCGGGAGCCCGTGACACTGCTGTGATCCCGCGGCGCGGCGCCGCGGCCGCCGCGTGCGGGTAATCACGGATGTAACACCCTGTCTGGCTTGTCAGAATTGAAGCGGCCGCAGAAGTCGGCCGCTGTCGCGTGGCTCCCAGACTTGCTCCGGGTTTTCCCTCGGTTGGCCGGGCTGGACGCGTGCCGTATCTCAACCAGGGCGCCTCGGGATGCCTGAAGGGATCCGCTCCATGCTCAGACTGCGTCGACCGTCCTCCGAGACGGCTCCTGGCCCGCGCGCCCGCTGGTGGCGCATCTCCTCCCCCTTCCGACGGCGCGACAGCCGTCCCGCGGAGGCCCCCGCTGAGGCAAGGTCCGACGGAGGTGCGCTCACGGGACGTGGGTTCCGGTTCACGGTGCGACGAAAGTTGATGGCAGTGTCCGCCGTCACGGCCGCCCTCACGCTGGCGGTGGCGGGCGTGGCCCTCTACGCGCAGGCGCAGAGCGAGGACGCAGCCCGCGACTCGCTGGAGGTGGGCGCCGCCCTCTCCCAGATCGCCACGGAACTGCGCCTCACGCAGCGCGAACTGGAGACGGTGCAGGTCCGCCTGGTGGAGGAGTTCAGCACGCTGGGCCTCACCGCCCTGGACGTGCAACGCGAACGCTTTGACCTGCTGGTCGCGCGCATGCAGCAGGACCTGGGCCGCGCCCAGGCGCTGCCGCTGGACGCGGCGGACCGCGCTGCGTTCACCTCCATGGAGGCGGACGTGGAGGCGCTATCCGAGGCCTACGCCTCCCTGGAGCAGGCGCTGCGCCTGCACGGCGATGACACCAGCGGAGCGGAGTCCCAGTTGCGCCGCGCGGAGGGGCGCTTCGTCGCGCTGTTCGCACGCGCGGAGTCCTCGGAAGTGACGGCGGCGCAGGCGCACGGCCCCGCGGCATCGCAGTCGCTCGAGGCGCTGGAGGGCGCCCCGGACGACGCCGAGGTGACGGTGAGCGCCGGCAGCCTGCGCGCGTCGCTGGGCGCGGTGGGTGTCCTGGCGGAGGCGCAGCGGTGGTCGCAGGCGGAGAACCACTATCTCCGCGCACTGGCGTTGCAACGGGAGTTCGATGCCACCCGCAGCGCGGACATCGTGGGACCGCTGCGCGCGGAGGTGGAGTCGCTGAAGACGCAGATCCGCACCATGAGCCTCTCCCCCGCGGACAAGGCCCGGGCGCTGGACGACGCGGACAACTACCAGGGCGCCTTCACCGCGTACGTCGGAGTGCAGGCCGACATCCAGGCCGCGGTCACCGAGTACGGCGAGGCGATCACCCGCATGGACGGCGCGAGCGCGGAGGCGCTGGTGGCCGGCCAGGCGCTGGAGGCGGCGAAGTACCAGTCCATGCTCGCGATCAACGAGCGCACGCGGAACGTGGTGGCCGGCGCGGGCGTGCTGGCCGTGCTCCTGGGCGCCGTGTTCACGCTGTGGCTCAACCGCTCGCTCGCGCCCATCGGCGCCGTGACGCGCGCCGCCCGCAACATCGCCCGCGGTGACGTGGCGCAGGAGGTCACCGCGAACTCTCGCGACGAGATCGGCGACCTGGGCCGATCCATGCGGGAGATGGTGGACTACCTGACGGAGATGGCCGCCGTGGCGGACGCCGTGGCCGCCGGGGACGTCTCCCACGAGGTCACCCCGCGAAGCGACCGCGACGCGCTGGGCAACGCCTTCGTGCGGATGCAGGACTACCTGCGCCGGGACGTGGCTGCCGCCCACGCCATCGCGGAGGGCGACCTCACCGTGGAGGTGGAGCCGGTGGGCACGCGTGACGCGCTGGGCCACGCCCTGCGCGCGATGGCGGAGTCCATCCGCACGGTGATCACGGACGCGGCGGAGACCGCGGAGTCCCTGGCGGAGGCGAAGGTGGAACTGGTGCGCGTGGCGGAGGAGTCCGCCCGCGCCACCCAGGACGTCTCGCGCGCCTCGGAGCAGGTCGCCGCCGGCACGGCGCAGCAGGCGCGCGGCGCGGAGGACGTGGCGGAGGGCATGCGCGAACTCGCGGCGGCCGTCGCTCAGGTGGAGGGCGGCGCCCTCCAGCAGCGCACCGCCGTGGATGAGGCAGCGGCGCTGGGTCGCGAGGTCAGCACGGGGGCCGCTTCCGTCTCCCAGGAGGCCGAGACCGTGAAGGATGCGTCCGAGGCCGCCGGAGAGGTGGCGCGGGACGGCGCGGAGCGCGTGGGGCGCACGATCGAGCGCATCAGCCGCATCAAGGAGTCCATGGACGTGGCGGGCGCCACGGTCACGGAACTCGGCGCGCGGTCCAACGAGATCGGCAAGATCGTGGCGGTCATCGACGACATCGCCGCGCAGACCAACCTGCTGGCGCTGAACGCGGCCATCGAGGCCGCGCGCGCAGGCGACCAGGGCCGCGGCTTCGCCGTGGTGGCGGACGAGGTCCGCATCCTGGCCAGCCGCGTCGCCACGGCCACGAAGGACATCGAGGAACTCATCGGCGCCGTGCAGGGCGGCGTGGAGGCCTCCGTGCAGGCGGTGTCTGATGGAAACCACCAGATGGAGCGCGGCATGACGGCCGCCACGGAGGCCGGCGAGGCGCTGGGCCGCATCCTGGAGTCCGTGGAGCATGTCTCCGAGCGCGTCCGGACCATCTCCGAGCGCGCGGGCCTGCTGCGCACGCAGGGCGACCAGATGGCGGAGCGGCTGGAGCAGGTCAGCGCCATCGCGGTGCAGAACCAGTCCGCCGCGGAGGCCATGCGCCAGGTCACGGCCACCGTGAACGACTCCGCCGCCTCGATCGCGGCAATCGCGGAGGAGAACTCCGCTTCGGCAGAGGAGACGTCCGCCTCCGTCCAGGAGATGTCCGCCCAGGTGGAGGAGATCTCCGCCTCCACGCAGGAACTGGGCTCCATGGCAGACGCGCTGCGGGCGCTCATCCAGCGGTTCCGCCTGTCCTCGGACGCCCCCGCGGGCCTCGAGGATGGCGGGCCAACCGAGGAGCCGCTCGCGGCGCAGCCGGGCGGCGTGCCCCGAGGCGGACTTCCCTGCCTCGGGGCGCCGCCAGCCCCGGCCTGGCCTGACCCCGGGGGCTGTTGGCCGGCTCGCGCCGGCCGAATATCCCGACATGGCAATGCTGTTCCTGTGCGACGTCTGCAAGTCCACCCTGGACCGCCGCGAGGTGTTCGAGGTGGAACTGGCGCTGGGCTCCGTCCTGCTGGGCGAGAACATGGAGTCCCGCTTCGTCCCGGCCCGCCAGCCGGACGAGTACCTCCTCTGCGGCCCCTGCTCCGCCTACTTCACCCGCTGCGTGGAGGTGCTCCGCGCGTGCGGAGAGGCGGTGGCGCCGTGATCTCCTCGCGCGCGTGCGACCTCTGTGCGAAGCCACTGGGGCAGGAGGTGGTGCGGCTCACCATGCGCCACGGGCAGGTCGCGCTGCTGGTGCAGCAGCGCTGGCGCATCGATGCGCGGCCCGCGGGCCTGCAGGTGATGACGATCTGCCGGACCTGCCATGACTACATGGCCGGCGCCCTGGAGCACATGATCGCCACGTTCGGGGCTGCCGAGGCCTCCGACGGCGGCGCCACCGGCGAGCAGGCGACACAGGCCGCCTAGCGGCCCCCACCCGTCCCTCGAGACGTTCGATGCGAACCCGCAGGGCCGGGGGATCAGGCCGCGCGCACGCCCTGCTGGGCGGAGCGGCGGTAGAAGTTCCCGCCCATGCGCTCGAAGCCCTGGAGGTCAGCGCCCAGGAGCGCCTCCGTGGCGCCGATGAAGAGCACGCCCCCCGGGCGGAGGGACGCCTGGAAGCGTCGGATCAAGTCTGTCTTCACGTCACCTTCGAAGTAGATCATGACGTTACGGCAGACGATCAGGTCGAAGTCGCGGTCGAATCGATCTGCCAGCAGGTTCACCTGGCGGGCGGTGATGTGCGAGCGCAGCCGCGGCAGCGCGCGGTACCCCTCCGCCTCCATGACGAAGTAGCGGTCGCGGTCCGGCTGGCTCACGCCGGCCATCTCCGGAGGGCGGTACGGCCCGCCCGCCTGGGTGCGCGCCAGCGCCGCACGGTCAAAGTCCGTGGCCAGGATCGAAGCGCCCCCCAGCCCGCCGAGGCGGTCCAGGACGATTGCCAGCGAGACCGGCTCCTGCCCGTGTGAGCAGCCGGCGCTCCAGAGGCGGAGCCGCGGGCGGTCCGCCAGCAGCGGCGGCAGCACTTGGCGCTCCAGCATCGTCCACTGGGTTGGGTCACGGAAGAACTCCGTGACGTTGATGGTGAGCATGTCCCGGACGGCCTGCAGGAACTCCGCGTCCGTGCCCAGTCGTGCCAGGAAGACGTCCAGGTCGCCCTCGCAGTGGCGCGCGATGAAGGAGTCGATCCGGCGGCGCATCTGCTGCTGCTTGTAGGCGCGCAGGTCCAGGCCCAGGTGACGCTCCAAGGCGTCGCGCACGCGGGGGAAGGCGGTGTCGTCCACCGCTATCGCCCGCCGATGCGGGCAGGGTCTGCCCCCGCGCCCACCGGCCGGCTTGCGTGGCGCACGATGGCCTCCGCCATGCGGTCCAGCGGGGCCACCTCGTGCGCCAGACCAGCCTCCACGACGGCGCGGGGCATCCCGTAGACGATCGAGGTGGCCTCGTCCTGCGCGATCACCGTGCCGCCGGCCTCCCGTACCAGCCCGCAACCGCGGACGCCGTCCCGGCCCATGCCGGTGAGGATGACCGCCAGCGGGTCCGCGTTCGGCAGCGCGCACACGGAGGCCAGCGTGACGTTGACCGCCGGGCGTACGCCGTGCTCGGGCGGCGCCTCTGTCAGCAGAGCGCGGCCGTGCGCGTCGAACTCCAGGTGGAGGCCCCCGGGCGCCAGCATGACCTGTCCGGCCCGCAGCGCCATGCCGGGCTCCGCCTCCACGCACGGGAGCGGCCCGAGCGAGTCGAACCGCTGCGCCAGCGACTGGGTGAAGCCCTTCGGCATGTGTTGCACCACCGCCACGGGGAGTCCGAAGTCCGCGGGGAGCGCGGTCAGCACTTCCTTCAAGGTCTGCGGTCCCCCGGTGGAGGCCCCGATCACCAGGACGCGCCGCCGCCACGCGGTGCCGCCTCGCGCGGGCACGGGCGGGCGCCGTGGGGTGGATGGTGCCGCCAGCGGCGGTGCGCGGCGCACCAGCCTGGCGCGCGCGGCGTGCGTCAGGCGCTCGATGATCCGCAGCACGCCGTCCCCGGCGAGCGAGGCGAGCGAGGGCTTCTCGATGAAGTCCACGGCGCCCAGTTCCAGCGCGCGGATGGTGGCGTCTGCCCCCTCCATGGTCAGGCTGCTGACCATCACCACGGGCACCGGCTGCGCGGCCATCAGGCGTTGCAGGGTCGCCAGGCCGTCCAGCCGCGGCATCTCCACGTCCAGCGTGACCACGTCCGGGCGTTCCCGGGCGATGACCTCCAGCGCTTCGATGCCGTCGCCGGCCACGCCGGCCACGGTGATGCCGGCGCCCTCCAGCGCTCGGCGCAGGATGCTGCGCACGGTGGCGGAGTCGTCCACCAGGACGACCCGCAGCGGTGTGTCCAGGGTGGCGGACATCCGGCTAGCCGATGAGTTTCCAGAGCACGGACTGGATGCGGTCCGGGTTGAAGGGCTTCACCACGAAGTCCTTGGCCCCGCTCTTGATCGCCTCCATGACGATCTGCTGCTGCCCCATGGCCGTGACCATGGCCACGCGCGCGCCCGGGTCCAGCGCCACGATCTCGCGCAGGGCCTCCATGCCGTCCTTGTTGGGCATGGTGATGTCCATGAGCACGGCATCCGGCCGCGCGGACTTGAACAGTTCCACGGCCTCCACGCCGTCCGAGGCCTCGATCACCTCGTGCCCCATCTCCCGGATGAGGTTGGCGCTCTTCATGCGCATGAAGGCGGCATCGTCAGCAATCAGGATGGTCGCCATTGCCGGTTCCTCTCAGGCGGCCAGCCGGGCAGCCGGTGCGCCCGCTCCGCGTAGCGTCAGTTCGCCGGTCCCCACGTGCAGGCGCACGGTTCGCCCGGTGTTCCCTCCTACGTCCTCAGACGTAATCGCAATCCCCAGCCCACGGCAGGCCTGGCGCGCGGCCTCCACGTTCCGCTCGCCGATGTGCATGCGGTCCGCGTGGCCGGTCAGCATCCGAGCGCCGCCCACCAGGTGGACCTGCAGGCGATGGCGCATCGCGCCCAGCGCCAGCACGCGCTCCACCACCAGCGGCACGGCCACGTCCACGAACTTCGCGGGCGTCAGTTCCGTCACGCGGCCCATGGACGAGTCCGGCAGCACCATGTGCGCCATGCCCCCCACGTGCCTGGTCGCGTCGTAGACGATGAACGCCACGCACGACCCCAGCCCGAGGCACGCCAGCACGGAGGTGGGGTCAGCGCTCACCGCCCACTCCCCCAGGCTCAGCGTGGTCTCGGTCACGCTTTCCGTCCCCTGTACGGCCATCAGGCCGCCTTTGCCGCGACCAGCGTGTCCAGCAATGCGTCCGTGGGCAGCACCATGAAGACGCCGCTCACGTCATGTCCCTTGGCGCGGAAGGTGGTCTCCGCCAGGTACGTCTCGTCCCGGTCCATGAGCACCTCGGACGAGACCACGTCGAAGAGCGCCCCGGCCATGTCCGTCATCACCTCCGGCGGTGACGGCTGCAGAGAGAGCCCGGTGGCGTCGGAGATGGCGTTCAGGAAGAACGCACCGATGATGTTCCCCATCTCGCCCAGAGCGGAGCGCCCCATGTCAGAGAGGCTCACCGTGGCGCCCGGCGGGTCGCCCATCAGCAGGTCGATGAACGCGTACGCGATGCGCGGCTCGTACATCAGCATCAGATGGCCGTCCGCGCTGCCGGAGACGGTCAGGTAGATGCCCACGGCCTGCGTCTCCGGCCCTCCGAAGAGGTTGGAGATCTCGGAGACGGGCACGCGGGTCAGTTCCAGGTCCGCGACCTCGATTTCCGCGCCGATCATCTCGGAGAGGCCCGCCATCGCGCGTTCCGTACCCAGCCGGACCAGGTGCCCCCACTCGGAGGCGGTAGCGTCGATCACGATGCGATCCTTTCGAGCGCGAGTGCGCCGGCTTCCGCCGAGTGCTCGCCCTGTCCGAAGCCGTTCCCTGCGCCCCCTCCGCCGACGTTGCGCGACGCCTTGATGAGCGTCGGCACGTCCAGGATCAGCGCCACCTGCCCGTCGCCGAGGATGCTGGCCCCCGCGACGCCACGCGTCCCGCCGAGGAAGCCGCTGAGCGACTTCACGACGATGTCCTGGTGATGGATGAGCCGGTCGACCGCGAGCGCCACCGGCAGATCCGTCTCCGCCTCGCTGGCGCGGACCACTACCACGTATGGCTCCGTACGCCCGCCGCCCCGAGGCCGCCCGGGACGCAGCACTTCGTCCAACCACACCAGCGGCATCACCGTGTCCGTGGTGCGGAGGTGCAGGACGGGGCGCCCGTTCACGGAGTGGATCTGCTCCTCCTCCGGCCGCAGCGTCTCCTGTACGTAGGTCAGCGGCACGGCATAGGTGGTGGGTCCGCAGCCCACGAGGAGCCCCTGGAACGTGGCCAGCGTGAGCGGCAGCCGCAGCCGGAACGTGGTGCCGGCGCCGGGCACCGTCTCCACCTCGATGCGGCCGCCCAGGCCCTCGATGTCCCGGCGGACGATGTCCATGCCCACGCCCCGCCCGGAGACCTCCGTGGTGGCGGAGGCGGTGGAGAGGCCGGGCTCGAAGATCAGTTCCACGGCCTCCGCGTGGGAGAGGCGGTCCGCCTTCTCCGCGCTCAGCAGGCCACGTTCCACGGCCTTCGCGCGGACCCGATCCGCGTCGATGCCGCGGCCGTCGTCCGCCAGCGCGATCACGATCTGGCCCTGCTCGTGGCGTGCCGCCAGCCGCAGGATGGACTGCTCCGGCTTGCCGGCGGCGGCGCGGTCCTCCCGGCCCTCGATGCCGTGGTCGCAGGCGTTGCGGATCAGGTGGACCAGCGGGTCCTTGATGCGTTCGATGACGGAGCGGTCGATCTCCGTCTCCTCGCCCTCCAGTTCCAGGCGGATGGACTTGTCCAACGACCGGGAGAGGTCGCGCACCAGCCGCGGGAACTTGGAGAACAGCAGGCCCACCGGCAGCATGCGGACCTGCATCATGCGCTCGTGCAGTTCGTCCACGATCTTCTCGATGTGCCCGGCGGTCTCCGCCAGGGAGCGAACGTAGTCGTCGTCGTAGTGGCTGCTCAGGATGCGGCTGAGTTCGGAGACGCGGGTCCGGTCGATGACCAGCTCGCCCACCATGTTCATCAGGGCGTCGATCTGCTCCACGTCGACCCGCACGGTGTTCTGGAGCGCTTCCACGCGTGGCTGCGCGGCTGCGTCCAGCGCGGACGGCAACGCCGTCTCCTCGCGGGGAGCGCGCAGGTCGAACGGCTCCATGGTCACGCCCTGGACGTCCTCCACCAGCCCGAGCGTCTCCGAGAGCGCGCCGGCGTCTGTCTCCGGCCCCAGGACCACGATCGCGTCCATGAGGTTGCCCACCGCCTCGCGCTCGATGTCCGCCTGGGAGGGCACGGAGGCCACCACGTCGCCAACGCGGTCCAGTTCGTTCAGCAACTGGAAGCAGCGCACGGCCCGCCAGTCGCTCTCCGGGTCCAGCGAGGCGCGCACCCGGATCACGGTGCGCTGAGCGCGGAACGCCTCGCGCACACGCTCGGTGGCGGTCTCGTCCAGGGCCGGCGGCTCGTCCGAGGGCGCGGCGGCCTGCTCCGGGGCGGGGCCCGTCTCCGCGGTGCGGCGGAGGGCCGCGACGATCGCGTCCACGTCCAACGGCGGCTCGGCGTCCGCGTCCGCGGCCAGGCCGTCCTTCAGCACCTTGAGCCCGTCCAGGCTCAACAGCAGCGCGTCGATGATCTCCTCGGTGATGTCCAGCGTGCCCTTGCGGACGCGGTCCAGCAGGTCCTCCATGGCGTGCGTGAGGGCGGTCATGCGCTCGAAGCCCAGCATGGCGCTGGAGCCCTTCAGCGTGTGCGCCACGCGGAAGATCTCCTGCACGGACTCCGGGCTGGCGCCCTCCTGCTCCAGTCGCAGGACCTGTTCGTCCAGCGACTCCAGGAGTTGCTCCGCTTCCTGCAGGAAGACCTTCAGGTCGTCCGGGCTTACCTCGAAGGACATCGGTTCGTCGCCTTCCCTGGCGTCGCGCCGCTCGGATGAGACGCGTCGTGCGTCTGCGCGGGGCTCAGGCCGCCTCGGCCTCCAGCACCGCCATCGCCTGGTCGCCGAGCGCCTTCGGCAGGCTCAGCAGGATGAGCAGGCTCTCGTCCAGCCGCGCGATGCCCTCGATGTAGTAGGAGTCCTCGGTGGTGGCGATGGAGGCGTCCGCCTGGATGGCGTCCACGGGGATGCGCTTCACCTCCGTGACCGCGTCCACGATCACGCCGATGTCCTCGCCCTCGATGTCCACCACCAGGATGCGCACGTCCACGCCCCGCTCCTGTGCGGGCATCCGGAAGCGCCGGCGCAGGTCCACCACGGGGATCACCCGCCCGCGGAGGTTGATCACGCCCTCCACGCAGTCCGGCGCGTCCGGGACGAACGTGACCTTCTGCATCCGGATGATCTCGCGGACGGTGTGGATGTCGATCCCGTAGGTCTCACCCCCGAGTTCGAACACCACCAACTGGCGCTCTTCCGTGTTCGTGCGGTTGGCCTCCACGGACATCGCTCTCTCCCTCGTAGCGCCTCCCGTGGAGGGCCACTGTCCTTGCTCGTCGGGCGGGTGGCGGGCGCTCCGCCCCCGTGTCATCAGGATTCGGCTTCCGGCACCGTCCTCAGGATGGGAACTCCCCTGACATTGCCCCCTCGGCACGCTGGTTGGCAGGATTCGGACAGCCTTCCCGCGGGACGTCGCTCCACGCCTGCTCCGCTACGCGCAGCGGGCCACCAGTGGCTGGTTCGCCGGGATGCCCTCCGCGAAGAGCGCTTCCCAGCCGGCGTTGACGAACGGGGGCGCGGACGGCAGGTACGAGACGAACGCGCCCTTCCCGTCCGCCGCGAAGAACGAGAGGCGGCCAACGTCCGCGCACCCACCCTGCGTGGCAGTGGCGACGAGCATGGAGGTGGTCCCACCGCTGAAGACGATCAGGCCGAAGCCTGACTTGGGGATCGCGCCCGCGGTAATCCGCCCGCTGGTAGGCGTGACCACGAAGGTCACCTCGTCCACGCTGGCGAGGCCGCCCGGCATCACCACGGACACGCGCGGGAACGCCGCCGTCCCGGTGGTGGCCACGGCGGGCGTCACGGCGGTGACCTGCGTGGCGCTGACCACCACCACGTCGGTGGCCTCCGCCTCGCCCACGAAGACCCGGGCGCCCTCGCCGAAGCCGGCGCCTGTGACGGTGATCGTCGTGCCGCCGGTGTCTGGACCGTTCACGGGGGTGACGGCGCTCACCACGGGGGGCGCCAGGTACTGGAAGGACGCGGCCAGGGAGGCGCCCTGCCCGTCCGGGTTGGAGACGGTGACCGTGGCCAGCGACACCAGCCCCGGCGGCGTCACCGCCGTGGCGGCGGAGGCACTGGTGACCTCCACCTCCGTGGCCTGGATACCGGCGACCATGACCTTCATGCCCGCCTGGAGGTTGGTGCCGGTGAGTGTGATCTGGGTGCCCCCGGCGCTGGAGCCGCTCGCGGGCGTCACCTTCGTGAGCGTGGGTGGCTTGGTGTAGGTGAACGCGCCCGTCAGTTTCGCGCTCTTCCCGTCCGTGTTTGTCACGGTGATGTCCACCTTGGTGGCGGAGGGCTGGGCGGGCGCGAACACCACGACCTGCAGCGGCGAGACGGACACCACGCTCCCCGCGACCGATCCGAAGGTGACGGTGAGGCCCTCGTTGAAGTTCGTGCCGGTGACCGCGACGGCGGTGCCACCCACCTGGGCACCCGTGGCCGGGCTGACGGCCGTGACCGTGGGCGCGGGCGTGGTGACGTAGGTGAAGGCGTTGGCGCGCGTGGCGCCCTGCGAGTCCGGGTTCGTGACCGTGGCGGCCACCACCTGGCTGGCCGTGCCCGCGGGCGTGCGTGCGCGCAGCGTCGTGGCGCTGACGTACGAGACCTCCGTGGCGGCCGTGCCGCCGAGGCGCACCGTGGCCCCGGGAGCGAACCCGGTCCCCGTGATGGTGATCAGCGTGCCGCCGCCGCTGGTGCCGTGCGAGGGCGAGAGCGAACTGACCGTGGGCGGTGGCGCCTGGGTGTAGGTGAAGCCGCCTGCCAGGATGACCGTCTGCCCGTCCGCCCCGGTGTAGACCACGTCCGCGGCGCCCACCTCGCCCCAGGGCGTCACCGCAGTGACGGTGGTGCTGTTGACCAGCACCACGGCCGTGGCTGCGCGCCCCCCCACGGTGACGCTGGCGCCCGAGGCGAACTCGGTCCCGGTGAGGGTGATGGCCGTGCTGCCCGTGGTCGGTCCCGTGGCCGGGGCCACGGTGGTGAGCGTGGGCGGTGGGCCCAGGAACCGGAATGCGCCGCTGAGGGTGGCGGACTGCCCGTCCGGGTTGGTGACGGTGATGATGACCTCGCCAGGGGCGCGGGCCGGCGTGGTGACGGTGATGGCGGTGTCCGTGACGTTCGTGACGGTCCCGGCGGCGCCTCCGAAGTCCACGGTGGCCCCGGCCACGAACTCCGCTCCGGTGATCGTCGCCACCGTCCCGCCCGCCATCGGTGCGCTCGCGGGGCTCACGGAGGCAATCGAAGGCGCGGGCGCCGCCTCCACGGGGGAGGCCACCCAGGCGGCCGCCGCCAGCGCGCAGAGCGCCGCGACGGCCCGGATCGCACGCAGGGCGCCGGTTCGCATCGCTTCGATGCTACGGAGGCGGACAGGGGCACCTGATCAGGGAAGTCCCCCGTGCCAGGCGGCAGAAACCCTGCGTTCGTGCCGGCGGCGGTTTCGCGCCGTCCCGGCCGGCGCGGCGGTACAGTGCTCCCAGGAGGACTCCCGCCCGTGGTCGACCCGGCGCCTACCGCTGACCTGCCCCGCACCGGCCCGCTGAACCTGGCCCGCGCATGCATCGAGGCGTGGGCGGAGTCGCCGGATCACGCCTCGCGCCCCGCCTTCACCTTCGTCCCGGCCGATGATGGCAGCCACGTCCGCGAGTGGACGTTCGCGGAACTGTGGGCGGAGGTGCAGCGCATTGGCCGCGGGTTCGTCGCGCGCGGCCTGCGCCCCGGCGACCGCGTCCTGGTGCGCCTCCCGCACTCGCCGGAGTACGCGTTTGCCTTCCTGGGCGCCACTCTGGCCGGTGGCGTGCCGATCCCGGCATCGCCGGCGCTCACGGCGGAGGAGGCGGAGTTCCTGGTGGAGGACGCGGAGGCGGCCTTCCTCGTGGCCACGCCTGACCTCGGCCTCCCGGGCTTCCGAGGCGAGACCATCACCCCGGACGACCTCGCCGCGCTGGACGGGCCGGGGCCGCTGCCCGTGACGGACGCGGAGGACCCCGCCTACCTGATCTACACTTCCGGCAGTACCGCCCGTCCCAAGGGCGTGCACCAGGCCCACCGCACCGTGATCGCCCGACGCTGGATGCGAGACGCCTGGCAGGGCTTCACGCCCGCGGACCGCACCCTGCACGCGGGCACGCTGAACTGGTCCTACACCCTGGGCGTGGGCCTGCTGGACGCCTGGGCCGCCGGCTCTCACGCGCACCTGGCGGAACAGCCGATGGACCCCGGCCGCTGGCCGGCGCTGATCGAGCGGCTGGGGATCACGATCTTCGTGGCTGTGCCCACGGTGTACCGCCAGATGCTGAAGTACGGCGACGTCCGCCCGGAGACGCTGGGCAGGCTGCGCCATGGCCTCTGCTCGGGTGAGCCTTTGCCGCCGGCGCTGCTGGCGGAGTGGCGTGCCGCCGCCGGCACCGAACTGTACGAGGCACTCGGCATGACGGAGGTCAGCACCTACATCTCCACGCCCCCCGGCTCCGAGGTGCGCCCCGGGTCCGCCGGGAAGCCCCAGCCCGGCCGCCGCGTGGCGATCCTGGGCGAGCGCGAGGACGAGCCGGGCGTCACCACCGGCGAGGAGTTGCCTCGAGGGACCCTGGGCCTGCTATGCGTCCACCGCAGCGACCCCGGCCTGATGCGCGGTTACTGGCGCCGGCCGGAGGAGGAGGCGCAGGTCATGCAGGGGGAGTGGTTCGTGGGCGGAGACCTGGCCTCCATGGACGCGGACGGCTACGTGTGGTTCGCCGGGCGCGCCGACGACATCATCAAGTCGTTTGGCCTGCGCCTGTCCCCGGTGGAGATCGAGACGGAACTGGCGCACCACCCGGCCGTGCAGGAAGTCGCGGTGGTGGGCCTGGCGGTGGACGCCTCGAAGACGCTCGTGGCCGCCGCCGTCGTCCCGCGGGAGGGCGCCGCGCCCACGGAGGACCACCTGGCCGAGTTCGCGCAGGCGCACCTGGCCGGCTACAAGCAGCCCCACCTCTATCGATTCGTGGAGTCGCTGCCGCGCACCCGCAACGGCAAGATCCAGCGGCGGGTGCTTGCGGAGCGCCTCCTGGCCGAGATGCAGTCCACATGAGATGGCCCAGGTGAGCGGGGCCGGGCGAGGCGGGCAACCGTCCCTGACCGAGGAGGTCGACCGATGACCAGCACCACCCCCGTATCCACCCAGGGCGCCACGCGCCGCCTCGCGCAGTTCGTCTCGGGTGCGCGTGTCCCGGACGACGTGCGCGCCGTGAGCCGCCGCTACGTGCTGGACTGGCTCGGCTCCGCCCTCGGTGGCGGCTCGATGCAGCCGCCCTCCATCGTGCGGGCGGTGGTGGAAGAACTGGGCGGCGCGCCTCGTGCCACCCTGCTGGCTACCGGCGAGCGCACCTCCGCGCCGCTGGCGGCGCTCGCCAACGCCGCCGCCTCCCACGTGCTGGAGATGGACGACCTGGACCGCGGCTCGATCTCCCACCCGGGCGCCCCCGTGGTCGCCGCCGCGCTCGCCCTTGGCGAGGCGGAGGGCGCGGACGGGGACGCGCTGCTGGACGCCGTGGCCGTGGGCTACGAGGTCTGCGTGCGCGTGGGGGAGGCGCTGGGCACCAGCCACTACGACTTCTGGCACACCACCGGCACCGCCGGCACGCTGGGCGCCGCCGCCGCGGCCGCCCGTCTGCTGCGCCTGGACGAAGAGGCCACCGTCGCCGCGCTGGGCAGCGCCGGCACCAGCGCCGCCGGCCTCTGGGAGTTCCTGGCGGACGGCGCCATGTCCAAGCAACTCCACCCCGGCAAGGCCGCGCACGACGGCATCCTGGCCGCCCTCCTGGCCCGGCGCGGGTTCACTGCCGCCACGCGCATCCTGGAGGGGCCGAAGGGCCTGCTGGCGGCCATGTCCCGCGAGCCGCACCCGGAGGCGCTGACGGACGGCCTGGCAGAGGAGCAGCCGAACTGGCGGATCGCCAACGTCTCCTTCAAGTTCCACGCCTGCTGCCGGCACATCCACCCAGCGGCGGACGCGGTGCTCGCCCTCCGCGAGGACGGGCTGAGGCCGGAGGACGTCGACTCGATCCACGTCCGGGTCTACAGTCAGGGGCTGGACCTGCTGGACGGCGTGGAGCCCATCAGCCCGTGGGCGGCGAAGTTCTCGCTGCCGTTCGCCGTCGCCTCCGCGCTGCGCTTTGGCGACCTGGGGCTCGGGCGCTTCACCGAGGAGACCATCACGGACGCGGAGACGCTGGCGCTCGCCGAGCGGATCACGTTCGCCCCGGACCCCGATCTGGACCGCCTCTTCCCCGCCGCCTGGCCCAGCATCGCCACGGCACGCCTCCGGGACGGCAGCGAGCGCACGGCGCGCATCGACCACCCCCGTGGCGACCCGGAGGCGGGCGTGAGCGGCGCGGATCTGGCCGATAAGTTCGTCATGCTCACGTCCGCACTCCTGGGCGAAGAGCGGGCTGGCTCCGTGGCCGCGGAGGTGCTGGAAGCGTCACCCGCGCCCTCGCCCACCCGGATCGCGCAGATGGTGACGCCCTAGGCGGGGCGGAAGATCCGCGACACCGTGAGCCCGTTTCGGCCGCCCGAACCCGGTTCGGCAAGAAAAAAGTGCAAACTTCAACGAAAAGGCGTTGAAGTGATCGTGCATTTGGGCGCATTCTGACGGACAAGCGGGCGGCTCGAGAGGATTCTGGTGACCCAGCCACGGGGACGGGTTGCGTTGCCCTACGTGGCGGCGCTGGATGGCCTGCGCGCCGCCGCTGTCGTAGCGGTTGTGGCGTACCACGCCTCCCTGGATCGGACTCCGGGCGGGTTCTTTGGCGTGGACGTCTTCTTCGTCATCTCCGGGTACCTCGTTACGTCGCTCTTCCTGGCGCGTGCGGACGCCATCCAGGGCCCCGGGCAGCCGGAGACCCTCGAGTTCTGGCGCCGCCGCCTGTTCCGCCTAGTCCCGGCCGCCGTGGGCGCCGTGGGGCTGACCTGGCTGGTCTTCGCACTGCTGGATGCACGCTCGCTGGGGGCGCTCACCTCTGAGGGACTGTTCGCGCTCGGCTACCTCGCCAACTGGTTCTTCCTGTTCGGCGAGCAGTCCTACTTCGAGACCATCTCGCAGCCGTCACCCTTCCTCCACTTCTGGTCGCTGGCGGTGGAGGCACAGTTCTACCTGCTCTGGCCCGTCCTGCTGATCGGCGCGTTGCGCTTCGGTGGGCGGCTCTCGGCGTTCGCCCTGGCGGTGTCGCTTGCCGCGATTTCCACGCTCTGTGTCGCTGCCCTCTACAACCCGCTGGGTGACCCCTCGCGCGCCTATTACGGCACGGACGCGCGCGTGGCTGGCCTGCTGCTGGGCGCCGCTGTCGCCATCGTCCTGCTCCCTCGCCCCGGCGCCGCCCCGTTGAGCGCCGGCCCCGCCCGTCGAGGTCTGCGCGTGGCGGCCGAGGTGGGCGGCTGGGCTGGCCTCGGCGTGCTGGCGTGGATGGTGCTGCGGGTGAGCGAGTTCGACCCGTTCATCTACCGCGGCGGGTTCTTCCTCGCCTCTACTGCCACCATCGGCGTGCTGCTGGCAGCGCTCCACGGCCAGAACAGCGTGGCCCGTATCCTTTCGCTCCCGCCGCTGCGCTGGGTGGGCGAGCGGTCATACTCGATCTACCTCTGGCACTGGCCGGTGTTCGTGCTCACCCAGCCGCAGTTGAGCATCGAGTTGCGCTCGCTCAGCCTGCTGCTCGCGCGCCTGGGCGCCACGCTGATCCTGGCGGAACTGTCCTACCGCCTGGTGGAGAACCGCTTCCGCTCCGGGCGCATGCCGGCATGGCCGCGCTTCGAGTGGGGTAGCGGCCCCTACTGGCAACGCCCGTGGGCGCGCCCGGCGGCGGTGGTGGGCACCGGCTTGATCGCGATCGCCATCGCGGGAGGCCTGCCGATGCGCTCCGGGTTCGCCACACAGGGCGCTCCGGACTTCGCCCTCGCGCCTGCCGCCACGTCGGCAGGCCAGGCCGCTGCGGCTGACGCTGCCGGTCCTGCGCACGCTCCGGATGCGGTGACCTCAGCCGAGGGCAGCGCGCAGGCCCCCGCCACCCCCGAGGCCGAGGCGACCGCTGGGCCACCGATGTCACCCGCCTCCGTGCTCGCCCGACCGGACACCGGTGGCGCCAGCGAGGGCGGGGAGACCGAGGTAGCCGAGACCGCCACGCCGACAACGGGCAGCGGTGAGACTGACGGTGACGACTCCTCCTCTGGCAGTTCCTCCTCGGTCTCCGACGAGGACGCACCCACGTCTGTGACGCCGGAGGCCACGCCAGCGGCGGACGCGCTGGGCGCCACGGTCACCGTCATCGGCGACTCCGTGCTGCTCGGCGCCGCCCCGGCCCTGGACGAGGCGCTGCCGGGCGCCGTGCTGGACGCCGAGGTCGGCCGCCAGTTCTGGTCCGCCGCCGCCGTCATCGAGGGGCTGCGCGAGCGCGGTGCGCTCGGGGACGTGGTCGTCCTCCACCTGGGGGCCAACGGCCCCTTCACCGGCGAGCAGTTCCAGGCGGTGATGGATGCCCTGGATGGCGTGCCCGCCGTCGTCTTCGTGAACGTCACCGTGCCGCGGCGCTGGGAGTCAGAGGTCAATGACGCGCTGGCCAAGCGCATCGCCGACCTCCCCGGCGTCTCGCTGGCGGACTGGAACGCCCTGAGCGCGGACCAGGCGGACTACTTCGCCGCGGACGGCGTGCACCTCACCACCTCCGGGCGTGACGCCTATGCCACGCTCCTCCGGGACGCCGTGAGCGCGGCGGTCGCCGGCCTGGGCGAGTAGGAGTCACGTCGTGGCCGTCCAACTGCAGGAGGGCGAGTTCCCGGTCCTGGAGTGCCGCCGGCACTGGATCTACCTCTGGCCGCTCATGGCGCTCTACGCGATGGTGGCGCTGGCGCCGGTAGCGCTGGCGGTGGTGCTCGTGGGCCTGCTGGACCTCGGCGGCAACGGCCGGCTGGCGGTGTACGCGCTGGCAGCGCTGTGGGCCGCCTACTGGGGCGTGCGCGCCTACTTCGGCTGGTATCGCTACCGCCACGACCAATGGCTTATCACGAACCAGCGCCTGGTGGACTCCCAGCGCCGCCACTGGTTCCACCAGGAGGTTGCCTCAGCGGACCTGGTGGACGTGCAGGACACCTCCGTGGAGCGCGAAGGCGTACTGGAGACCGTGCTGAACTACGGCGACCTGGTCTGCCAGACGGCGGGCCAGCAACTGAACTTCGTCCTGCACGGCATCCCGGACCCCGTGAGCGTCCTCACCGCCCTGGACCGCGCCCGTGACCAGGCGCGCCGCGAGGTGCAGTCGCGCTAGGCTGGAGTGCCGCTAGACCGCAGTGCCGGTCCTGGCGGAAGCGTCGCGCGGCTCCAGCAGTGTCAGCGCCAGGAACGCCAGCGCCAGCCACAGCACCTGCGCCAGGAACAGGTGGACCAGGCCCGTCACCAGCGGCGTGAGCAGCGCGATGTGGACGAAGCCCAGCATCGCCTGCACCGCCACCCCGCCCAGCAGGATCCTCGCCGGCCACGGGTGCCCGCGTCCCTCGGCCTCGTCGTGGTGACGCCACGCGAACCACGCGAGGAGCAAGCCGCCGGTTACGGCGACCACGGGGTGCAGGACGCGTAGGCGCACGATCAGGGCGGACTCGGTGTCGAAGTCCTGGCGGATGCCCTCGGCCAGGGACTCCGCCGCGAACAGCGTGTCCGCGAGCGAGGTGGTGGCCCCGGTGGCCGCGATGAGCAACAGCGCGCCCGCGAGCCCCAGGAGCGCCCAGAAGCGCCGTCCCGCCTCTCGTAGCCGGGGCATGGCGCCGCCGGAGACGAGCCAGACCGTCAGGGCAACGGAGGCCGTGAGCAGGAAGGTGTTGACCAGGTGCAGCGGCACGGACACCTGTCGGGCTGCGGAGCGGTCGTCCGCCACCCAGCCGTAGAGCACGATCACCGCGCCGATGAGCGCCTCCACCACTAGGAGCGCCAGCGTCCAGCGCACGGCGCGCCGGGCCGGGTGCGGCGCGGCGAAGGCGCGGTGCACCACCACCACCAGCGCCACCATCGCCAGCAGGCTGACGCCGGAAATCATGCGGTGGGAGAACTCGATGAGGCGCGCGGCGTCCCCGGTGCCGGGGAGGACCAGCGTCCCCTCGCAGGCCGGCCAGGACTGGCCGCAACCGTCGCCGGAGTGCGTGGCGCGCACCACGGCGCCCATCACGATCGTGGCGATGATGATCCCCAGGGTGATCCAGGCGAAGGCCCGCACGCGCCCCGGCCCGGACGGGACGAGGGCGACGGGCCCGGCGAGCGTGTCCTGCGCGACCATGCCTCTAGAGTGCGGCCCCCGGGCGCAGGCCGCCAGTGGCCCCGGGCACGACGAAGCGACTTACTCGCGCATCACGTCGATGGCGACCGGGACGGCGGTGGCGCGCCAGTTGGAGAGGTCGCCCTCCGCCTGTGACTGGTACTTGCCGAGCAGCATGTCCCGCATGCGCTCGTGCTCTTCGGAGTCGAACTCCACCATCCGAGCGCTCCCGCGGTACTGCCGGTCCGCGATGCGCACGGTGACCACCGGGTCGTTCTGGAGGTTCTGGACCCAGTCCGCCTGCCCGGCGGGCGCGCCGTTGCCGCCGTTCATCAGGAAGATCGTGTTCCCCACGGCGGCAAACCAGATCTCCACCTCGTGCGGCTGGCCACTGCTGCGGCCAATGGTGGTCACGTAGCAGTACGGCTCGTCGGCGTGCCGCTGCTCCACGGTGCTGGTCTCGATGCGATCACTCATGCCTCGCCTCCGGGGCTCCGTGGCCAGACTAGCCCGCCAGCGGTAACGAAGCCGTCAACCGCACGCACGATTGCTCCGTGGCGAAGAAACGCCGGTGATGGTGTACTCGAGTCATGACCGTCGCGCTTCCGCCCCCGCCGTCGATACAGGTAGGCCCCGTGCCGTGGTGGCTGCGAGGCGGGCACCTGGAGACCATCGTCCCCTCGTTCCTGCATCCGGCGCTGGCGCCCTTCGACTCGGAGCGCCGGACGGTGGAGGTGGAGCCCGGCTCCTCGGTGGAGACGTGGGTCTCCCGGAGCCCGCGGCAGCCGGCCCGTGGCGCCGTGCTGGTAGTACACGGGCTGGGTGGTTCCGCCGAGCGCCCCCACGTCCGGGCGATGACCGCACGGGCGCTGGAGGACGGCTGGGACGCCCTACGCGTGAACCTCCGCAGCCACGGAGGCACCGCCGCGCTCTCCGCCACGCTCTTCAACGCCGCCCAGAGCGGAGATGTCGGCGCGGTGCTCGCGGCCATGGAGGACTGGGGGCTGCCGCGACCGTACGTGGTGCTGGGCGTGTCCCTGGGCGCGAACATGGCGCTGCGCTACGCCGCCCATGAGGGCGAGGCGAGCCGCGCGGACGCCGTGGCCACCCTCAACCCGGCGCTGGACTTCTTCCGCATCGAGCGGGAGATCAACCGCCGCGCCAACCTGGTCTACCGCTACAACTTCGTGCGCTCGCTCTGCCGGATGGTGGACGAGGTACGCGCCCTGCGCGAGATGCCCGGGCCGGCCGCCTCGCCGTGGCGGATCGGCACCGTCCGGCGGTTCGACCACGCCTTCACCGCCCCGGCCGCCGGCTACGCCTCCGTGGACGACTACTACGCAGACACCAGCGCGGGCCCGTTGCTGGACCAGGTGCGCGTGCCCTCGCTGCTGGTCACGGCCGTGAACGACCCGTTTGTGCCGCCTGAGATCGTGGTCCCGCACCACGGCGCCGCCTCCGGCCGCGTGGAGGTGCGCCTGGCGGACCGAGGCGGGCACGTGGGCTACCGCGTGATGGGGCCGGACGGCCGCGCGGACTTCTGGGCCGCCCGCCCGCTGCTGGAGTGGGCCGCGAGCGTCCTGGGCGTCTGACGCTGGGCGCCAGGTCTGTCGTCCGCGGTCGCTGGCGGCGGCGTCACCCTTCCCCTCGGCTGGCTGTATGCGGCTGTGGTGGAGGGCATCACGACCGAGCGGAGACGCCGCACCCCTCGCCCTGAGCGGACGGAGCAGCCACACTCTCTCCAACACGCGTGCGCGAGGAGGTCCCATGGCCCGCGACAGCCATCCCCCCGTGGAGGGGCCGGTCACCTCGGACGCCTCCGAGCGCGTCTTCCTGGCCGGGCCGGACAACCGCGGCTCGGAGTTCCTCCGCGTGATGCGCATCGCGTGGGAGTTCCTGCGCGGCTTCCGAACGTTCCACTTCCTGGGGCCCTGCGTCACCGTCTTCGGCTCCGCTCGCGTCGGCGAGGGCGACCCCGAGTACGAGATGGCCCGCGAGGTGGGCGCGCGCCTGGCGCGGGCGGGGTTCACCGTGATCACGGGCGGCGGCCCCGGCGTAATGGAGGCGGCGAACCGCGGAGCGCGCGAGGCTGGCGGCCGGTCGATCGGCGCCAACATCCTGCTGCCCAAGGAGGAGGCCCCGAACCCCTACCTCGATAAGTTCGTCATCTTCCGCTACTTCTTCGTCCGGAAGGTGATGCTGGTGAAGTACTCCTACGGCTTCATCGTGATGCCGGGTGGCTTCGGCACGCTGGACGAGGCATTCGAGACGTCCACGCTCATCCAGACCGGGAAGATCCAGGACTTCCCCGTGGTGCTGATGGACGCCCCGTTCTGGCAGGACCTGCTGGAGTTCCTCCGCTCGCGCCTGGTCGCCACGGGCAAGATCGAGCAGGCGGACCTGGACCGCTTCGTGGTCACGGACTCGCCGGAGGAGGCCGTGACCACCATGCGCGAGGCGGCCATCAGTCGCTTCGGGATCCGCGCCAGCAACCGGCCGCCCCGCCCGCCCCGGCGTCGGCGCTGGCTGCTGGAGTAGCCGTGTCCCGCCGCTCCACCACCTTCGTCGCCGTGCTTGGCATCGTTGCCCTGCTCGGCCTGGCCGGCCCGTTCGCGGACCGGCTCTCGGCTCCGGAGGCCACCCCCGCGCCCTCGCCCGCAGCCGCGACGGCCGGAGTGGCCCGCGCCGCTCCGCCGCAGGCCACGGCGCCCTCCGTGCGCGTCGACGTTGCTGACGAGGGCGAGCGGGACCGCCTGACGACACTGCTGGAGGACGCGGGCTACGTCTTGCAGAACTCCTCCCCCGTCCGCATCTCGGACGCCGCAGCAGAAGTTGCGCAGCGTTATGTCGTTACGCCGTGGGCGCTCGTCGTCCATCCGCGTGCGCCCCTCCTGGACGTCACGCTCGAGCAGGCGGAGGCGATCCTCGGCGAGCGGGCCACCTCGTGGGACGCGCTCCTCGGCGAGGATGCGCGGGACGAGGGGGCGCTGCGGCTCGTGGCGCAGCCGGACGCGCTCGGCTGGCTGACCGTGTCCCAGCCGCTCCCCAACCGCTTCGTCCAGGTCATGCCCGCCGATGGCGTGCTCGCCGCGGTGGTGGAGAACCCGGGCACCGTCGGTCTCGTGGACGCCCGGCTCCTGGACCCGCGCGTCCGGGCGCTCACCATCGAGGGCTGGGACCCCTACCGCGACCCTGCGTCCGCCGCCCCTCTCGCGGAGGCCCGGTGGATCGAGGCGCCCTCGCCGGAGGAGGCGGAGGCGGTGGCCGCGGTGCTGGGGTGGGAGGGTGAGCCGCACGACCCGGTGGGCTTCCTCGCCACGGGCGAACTGATCCCGGCCCGCTGCGTGCAGGAGCGGCTGTCTGACCACGAGCGCGGCTTCGACGCGATGTTCGAGGGCACGCGCGACCGCATCGAGGCGGCGGACCTCGCGATGGCGCACTGGGAGCCCTCGATCGTGGACGCGGAGGCCACCCCCTGCACTGCCACGTTCAACATGTCCACGCTGCCGGAAGCGGCGGACGCCACCGCCCGCGCGGGCGTGGACGTGGCGCTGGCGGTGGGCAACCACATGGGCGACTGTTGGAGCGGATGCGCGTACCCGGATGCCGCACTGGAGACGGTGGAGCATCTCCTCGCCGCCGGGCTGCTGGTGACCGGCGCGGGGGAGGACCTGGGGGCCGCCCGCACGCCAGTGGTGACCGAGGTCCAGGGCGTGAGATTCGCGTTCCTCGGCTACGACGAGATCGCGGCAGAGCATTACGGGGCCACCGATGCCGTCGCCGGCACCGCGCCGTTGCGCCTGGAGACGCTGGGGGATGACGTCCGCGCTGCCAGCGCGCTGGCGGACCACGTGATCGTGGGCTTCTCCTGGGGCGTGGAATACGTCGCGCTGCCCACGGACCGCCAGCGCGAGGCAGCGCGCATCGCCGTGGAGGCGGGTGCGAGCCTGGTGGTGGGCAATCACCCGCACTGGGTGCAGGCCACGGAGTGGATCCCGACAGACCGCGGTGGCGCGTTCGTGGCCTACAGCCTGGGCAACTTCATCTTCGACCAGGACTGGTCCGTGGAGACCACGCAGGGAGCCGTGCTGGAGGTGGGCGTCACGCGCGAGCGCATCCTGGGCGTGCGCCTGCGCCCCACCTCGATCCTGGAGCAGCACCGCGTGGAGTGGGTGGCGCCCGCCAGCGCCGAGGGCCGCGCGATCCTGGGTCGCATGTGGGACGCCTCGGACGCCCTTCCGGCCCGCGCGTCTGATCCCGAGGACTCGGCGGCGCCCTAGGGGTACCCCTCGGGCGTCTCGCGCAGCGGCGGGCGCTCTGCCTCTGCCGGGTCCACCAGCCCCGCGCCCAGCACCAGTGCGGCCAGTGCGGTGGTGATCGGCACCGCCGCCACGATGCCCATGCTCCCCGCCAGCGTGCGGACCACCTCGGTAGTCAGTTGCTCGTAGGAGACCAGGATGCCGAGCGGCTGGGACTGGCCCGCCAGGATCATCAGCAGGGGCAGGGACGCGCCGGCGTACGCAAGGACGAGCGTGTTGGTGGTGGCGGCGATGTGGTCGCGCCCCACGTTCATCGCGCGGGCGAACAACTGGCCCGTCCCGAGCGCGGGGTTGGCCCGGCGCAGTTCCAGCACCGTGGAGGCCTGCGTGGAGGTGACGTCGTCCAGGACGCCCAGCGCGCCCACGATGATGCCGCCCAGCAGCAGCGCCCCGGCATCGATGTCCGCCGCCAGGAAGGAGAGCGTGGCGGCATGCTCGTCCCCGAAGCCGGTGAGCCGCGTGGCGCCCACGGCGAGCGCCGCGAGCGCGCCCGTCAGCGCCAGGCTGGCGGCCGTCCCCGCCAGGGCGATCCAGGTCTTGGTGCTGGGCCCGTGGCCGATCACCAGGGCCGCGCTCATGATCACGAACGCCCCCAGGATGGCCGTCAGCACCGGGTCCCAGCCGCTGAAGATCGCCGGGACGATGAACCGCACGATCACCAGGAACGAGATCGCGAGCGCCCCCAGCGAGAGCGCCCCCTGCCGGCCACCCACCGCGATCACCAGCACCGCGAACGCCAGCGAGAGCATCCACACCGGTGCGCGCCGCGCTCGGTCCTGGAGCAGGTACCGCGGCCCGTTGCCTGTGTCGCTCACGGAGATCAGCAGGTCATCGCCCTCGGCGAAGACGTGGGCACCGGCGCCACCCTCCACCACGACGTTCTCGACCTCGACGCGCTGGCCGCCCACGTCCACGGCCAGCACCTGGCGCCGCACGGTGCCCCGCTGGGACTCCTGGCGCTCGTCCAGCAGCACCGCCGCCACCTCGCCCTCGCGGACGTCACCGGAGCCGACGGGCAGCGAGGGCACGCCGATAGCGCCCGAGGCGGGCAGCACCACGGTGACCAGCAAGACGAGCGCGGCGACGGTGGCGTACGCGACCAATGGCACGCGCGGCACCAGCGGGCGGCGGCGAGGGGGCATCGGCGGACCTCGACGCGGCCGGGGAGAGTGGCGGCGCCTTCGCTATCCTCGCCGCCCGCGCGCCATTCGGCTAGGGGCGACCCCGCCGCGCCGCTGCACGAGGGCGGGAGAAACAGTGAGGCCCGGGGGGTGTCCCCGGGCCTCAGCGGCGTCCGTACCGTGTGCAGGCACACATACCGGGTTACCGGGTACGGAAGGCGTTGTGCTGCCGCGCGAGGTCACGCCGGAAGTCGGCGCGGGCCTCGTGGATCGACGGGCGGCCACTACGGCCGTCCCGCACGACCTGGCTGTAATAGTCAGACAGGCGCACTGTCATTGCTCCTTCCACTCCGCCCGGGGCCTCTGCCCTCGTGCGGGTGCGTGCTGAGCGCCGGCTGGATCAGGACTGGGGTTGGCCCTGGGAGTCGGATAACGTCACCGACCGCGAGAAGTTAAACGACGGGCCAAAGATTTCTGTTCCCGACCTGGCACACGCGCAGAAGCCGGTGCCCTCACGCGTAGCGTCGGGGCGCGGCTAGGCGGGCAGGCGCCCCCACAGGAAGACACGCGGGAAAGGGTAGAAGAAGGGAGCGTGCTCCCCGGCCACCTCGACGACCCGAGCCGTGTAGCGCTGCAGGAAGGCATGGTGCAGGTCGTCCGGTAGACGGGCCAGGTAGGCCGTGAGCAGCGAGCCCTTGACCCACTCCACCACCGAGCGCGTCTCCGGCAGGACGTGGCCGTAGACCTCCAGCCGTACGCGCTGCTCCGCGCAGCCCAGCGTGTCGTGGAGGAGGGTGGCGTACCAGTCGGCGGGCTGCACGGGGTCCTCCCGCACCCAGCCGTCGAGTGCCGTCCGGAACGGTTCCTCGCCCGCGAGCAGCGCGGCCGTGCTGTGGCTCACGTGCCCGCCGTTGGCGGGCATCTGCACGGCCAGTTGCCCGCCGGGCTTCGCCAGGCGCGCAATGCGAGGGAGGAGCGCCTCGTGTCCGGTGATCCACTGGAGCGCGGCGTTGGAGAAGACCAGGTCGAACTGGCCGGCGTAGGTGTCCACGGCGTCCAGGATGTCCATGCGCTCGAACCGCAGGCCGGGGCGGGCGTGCGCCGCCGCCTGGGCAAGCATCTCCTGGGAGGTATCGATGCCCACCGTCTCGGCCGCGCCCAGTTCGCCATGCAGCCACGCGGTGAGTTCGCCCGCGCCGCAGCCCAGGTCCAGGATGCGCATGCCGGGTTCGCGCTGGACGAGCGCCGCCAGGTCGAAGAACGGCTGCTGCCGCTCCGCCTTGAACCGGTCGTACTGGCCCGGGTCCCAGCCGCCCTGGCTGACCGCCACCTCCGCCATCGCCCGCCTCCGTCCTCCGAGGAACCCTCGACGGCTCCGCGCGGCAGCATAGGGGTCGCGGGGCCGGAGTAACATCGGCGCGGCGGACGGGCCGCCGGTGCGGGACGGGAGGCCGAGATGGACGACCAGGGTGCACGGCAGGCGCGGTGGGACTGGATCCGGCAGCAGACGCCGGTGATGGCGCGGCACACGTACCTGAACTGCGGCTTCTCCGGCCCACTCTCGCTCCCGGTGGTGGAGGCGATGCGCCGCCGCCTGGACCTGGAGCTGGAGGAGGGGCCGGTCTCCCGCCCCGTCCAGGACGACAAGGTCGCCACCATGAGCGCGCTTCGCGAGGCGGGCGCGCGCCTGCTGGGCGCGGATGCGGACGAGATAGCGGTCACCGGCAACACCACGGAGGGCGTGAACATCGCCGTGAACGGCGTGACCCTGCGCCCCGGCGACCGCGTGGTCACCACCTCCCTGGAGCACGGCGGCGGGATGATCCCGGCCTACTGGGCACGGGAGAAGCGCGGCGCAGAACTGGCGATCGTGCGGCTGGAGCCTGACGACGGGCCCGGCGCGGTGGTGGAGAAGTTCGACCAGGCGCTGGGCGAGCGTTCCGCGCTCGTGATCCTCTCGGAGATTGCGTACTCCTCCGGCCAGGTCCTCCCCACGAAGCAGATCACGGAACTCGCGCACGCGCGCGGGGCCACGGTGGTGGTGGACGGCGCGCAGACGGCCGGCCACGTGCCCATCGACGTCCACGCCAGCGGGGTGGACGCCTACGCGGTGCCCTCGCACAAGTGGCTCTGCGGCCCGGACGGCCTGGGCCTGCTGTACGTCCGCACGGACCGCATTGCGGACCTGGACCCGGTGAAGGTCAGTGGCCGTGCCGCCGAGGAGTACGACTTCGAGGGCAGTTTCGTCCCCAAGCGCGACGACATCGGCAAGTACGAGGTCTCCACCATGTCCACGCCCACCGCCGCCGGCATGCTCGCCTCCATCGAGCAGTACCTGGAGCACGACCCGGCGGCGGTCTGGGAGCGGGTGCGTGACCTCACGCGCTACGCCGAGCGCACCTTCGAGGCCATCCCCGGGGTGCGCGTGACCTCGCCGCGGCACGAGGAGACGCGCAGCGGCCTCTTCCTGTTCGCCGCCGGCGACCTGGACCCCACGCTGCTCGCGCCGTGGCTGTGGACGGCCGGACAGGTGGTCTGCCGTTCCGTGAAGCAGGCCGGCTCCGTGCGTCTCTCCCTGCACGTCTACAACAACGAGGCGGACATCGACCGCACGGCGGAACTGGTGGGGCGCGCGATGCGGGAGGGCATCCCGGAGGAAGGGGCGCGCGCCGAGGAGGCGTAAGGGGGCGCGCTGCTACCATCCGGGCACCGTCTCTACTCCGACCGAGGGGGAACGATGACCCATCCGCTGGACCCGATCTTCCATCCGCGCGCCATCGCCCTGGTGGGCGTGCCCTCCGGCCAGGCGAACGTCTCGCAGGGGTTCTTCACCTCGCTGCTGGAACACGGCTTCCAGGAGCGCCACGGCCTGTACCCGGTGAACCCGAAGGCGGAGGAGATCAAGGGCGTCCGCTGCTACGCCTCGCTCACGGACACCCCGGATCCCGTAGACCACGTGATCTCCCTGGTGCCGGCGCGCGCCGTCCCGACCCTCGTGGACCAGGCGATCGCCAAGGGCGTCCGTTCCGTCCACTTCTTCACTGCCGGCTTCTCCGAGACGGGCGACGAGGAGATGGCGGCCATGGAGCGCCAGGTGGTCGGGCGTCTGAACGAGGCCGGTATCCGCGTGCTGGGGCCGAACTGCATGGGCCTCTATGTGCCCGCCGAGCAGATCGCGTTCATGCCCAACTTCCCGAAGGAGCCGGGCAACGTGATGTTCGTCTCGCAGTCCGGGGCCAACGCCGCGGACGTCATCCGCGGGCTGGGCGCGCGGGGCGTGCGCTTCTCCAAGGTGGTCTCCTTCGGCAACGGCGCTGACCTCCGCGCCCACCACTTCTTCGACTACGCCGCTGCCGACCCCGACACGGAGGTGCTGACCGCCTACGTGGAGGGCGTCCAGGACGGCCGCCGATTCTTCGAGGCCGTGCGCCGCGCCGCCGCGGAGAAGCCGGTGATCCTGCTGAAGGGCGGCCTCACCGGCGCCGGCGCGCGCGCCGCACACTCGCACACCGGCTCGCTCGCCGGCTCCACGCAGATCTTCGACGCGATGTGCCGGCAGGCCGGCGCCTGGCGCGCCGAGACCATGGACGACCTGCACGACGTCACCGTGGCCGTGACCACTCGCCTGGCGGACGTGGCCGGGCGCGGGGTCGCGCTGGTGGGCGGCGGCGGCGGCATCGCCGTGCTCTCCGCGGACGCGCTGGCAGCGGCGGGGCTGGAGGTACCGCCCACGCCGGAGGAGACGAAGCGCCAGTTGCACGAGTTCATCCCCGTGGCCGGTACCAGCGTGAACAACCCCATCGACACCAACATGGGCACGCCCGAGACCACCGAGCGCACCCTGCGTATCGTGGCGGCGGCGGCGAACATCGACGTGGTGGTCACGAACCCGCCACTCGGCCGCGTCAATCCCGCGAACCCGGACGAGCCGCCGGACACCGAGCGCGACCGCGAACGCGCGCTGGAGGAGGCGGACGCCGCCGCCGAGCGCGTGGCACGCCTGCAGGAGGAGACGGGCGTCCCCTTCGTGGTGCTGATGCGTGGCGCACAGTCGGACCAGATGGAGCGCTTCGCGCAGGAGGCGTACCGGCGCGGTGTGGCCGTCTATCCCTCGATCCACCGCGCCGCCCGCGCGATCTCCGCCGTGCTGGAGTGGCGCGCCCGCCGCGCGGGGCTGCCCGCGGTGGTCTGAGGACGGCCGCGGGGGGCGGGCCATGTTGATCGTCGGCCAGTCGCTGGAACTCCACCGCCGCCCGCTGGACGCGGCACTGGCCGCGCGCGACCCCGCCCCGCTGGTGGACCATGCCCGCCGGCAGGTGGAGGCGGGCGCGCAGGCGCTGGACGTCAACCTCGGTACACAGGGCTGGGCGGACGACTTCCGCTGGGCGGCGGGCGCGCTGCGCCGAGGCGGCGTCACGGCAGAACTCTGGTTGGACGGCGGCTCCGCGGCGGAACTGGCCGCGGCCCTGGAGGGCTGCGCCCACGCCGGCATCCCCGGCCCGCTCGTCGCCAACGCCCTCCCCGCCGGGGCAGCGCTCGGCGCGGCAGAGGGTGCGCTGCTCGCCGCGGCGGCGCGTCAGGGCGCGGGCCTCGTGATCTCACCGCGCATGGTGGACCGCGGCGGCGTGGCCGGGGCCGAGCCGGAGTGGGTGGTCCACGAGGCGCTGCAGGCCGTGGAGAAGGCGCGCGGCTGGGGCGTCCCCGGCCCGCATTATGTGGACGCCCTCGCGTGGCCGGCGACGCTGGACGCGGCCGGGTGCCGGCGCTCGCTGGAGCTGCTCCGACGCTACCGCGAGGCCATCCCCTACGCGGAGCGCCTGGTGGCGGTGGGGAACGTCTCGCACGGCCTCGGGCGCGAGGTGGGGGCGGCGCTGCGGCAGTTGTACGCGGCCGCGGCCGCGGGAGCGGGGGCCACGGCGTTGATCCTGCCCGTGGAGGAACGCGCCTGCCTGCGCGCGGCGCGCATCGGCGCCGGAGAGACGCCGCCACGGGACGAGGTGGAGGGCTACCTGGTGATGGTGTCGCAGGCGCTGGAGGCCGGCCTGCTCGCCCCTCCCCCGCCGGAGGATGCCCCCTCCCCGCTACGCGAGGCATGGCGCCTGGTCTTCGACCCCGCCCGCAAGGCAGACCCGCCGACCGTGACGTTCTAGCGGGCCGGCCGGCCCGCCCGAACCGCTACGTGCGCCCGAAGGAGCGGTCGAGCGCGGAGCGGCTCAGGTGGAGCATGGTCGGGCGGCCGTGCGGACAGGTATGGGGCGTCTCGCAGGCCTCCAGCGCCACCAGCAGCGCGCGCTGTTGCTCCGCCTCCAGCCGGTCGCCGGCCATCACCGCCGCGCGGCAGGCGAGCGTGGCGGCGGCGCGGTCCGGCCCCGTGAGCCGCTCCTCCGCGCCGAGGCGGTCGAGGTACTCCATGAGCGCCCGGGCCGGGTCACGGCGCCGCAGGTCTGCGGGGACGGCGCGCACCATCACGGCCGTTCCGTCCGTCTCCTCGAGTTCCCAGCCGACGCCGCGCAGCGCCTCGGCCTCTGCGCCGGCCAGCACGGCCTGCGGGGCGGACAGGTGCGCCACCACCGCCTCCAGGAGCGGCTGCGAGGCCGGCACGCCCTCGCGACGGCGGGCTAGCGCCTGCTCGTACAGCACGCGCTCGTGCGCCGCGTGCTGGTCCACCAGGTAGAGCCCGTCCGGCGCCTCCGCCACGATGTAGGTCGACTCCACTTGCCCCAGCGGGCGCAGCGCCGGCAGCCGCTCGTGCATCGACGTCCCAGCCGCTTCTGCTGGCTCGACGGCGGAGGCGGCCCGTGCCGACGCGATCACCGCCCGGCCCGCACCGTGGCCGGACGCCGCTCCTGCGTCATGGTCGCCAGGGGCATCCTCTCCGTCAGCGGGGTCCGCATCGGCCCCTGGCAGGCCCGCGAGCGTCCCGGGCGGGCTGGCGGACGGGGCGGCAGCGGGCCAGGGGAAGGCGGCAGGCGCGGGTGCGCCGCCGGGCGCGGCGTGGCTGCGCGGTAGCGGCGCCGAGGCCACACCGGCATCTGCGATGGCCGCGCGCACTGCCGCGTGGACGGCGGAGTAGACCAGGCGCTCGTGCCGGAAGCGCACCTCCGCCTTGGTCGGGTGGACGTTCACGTCCACCTGGTCGGGCGGCACGGTGATCCGCACCAGCGCCACCGGGTGGCGCCCCGCCGGGATCAGCCCCTCGTACGCCTGCTCGATGGCGTGCGAGAGCGAGCGCGACACGATCGCCCGACCGTTCGCGACCAGGTGGAGGTACTGCCGGTTGGCACGGTGGAGGGCGGGCGGCCCCGCCAGCACCGTGACCTCTGCCCATACGGGGCTGCCCGCGGTGCCCGCGCCGCCCTCGGCCTCTTCCGCGGGGCCGCCCTCGCGTCGTCCGTGCCCGGGGAGCAGCGCCGAGGCCACTTCCGCCCCGTGGACCGCCGCCACGGCGTCGCGCGGGTCGCCTGAACCGGACGACTGCAGCACCACGCGGCCGTCCGCCGTGAGCCGAAAGGCCACCTCCGGGTACGCCAGCGCGTAGTCCGTGACCACCTGCGCCACCGCGCGCGTCTCCGCCCGGGGCTGCCGCAGGAAGCGTCGGCGCGCGGGCAGCGCGGCAAAGAGGTCGCGCGCCTCGATGGAGGTGCCGGCGGCGCTGGCGGCGGCGCCCTGGCGCTGCACGCGGCCGTCCCGCACTCGCACGGTGGAAGCGGCGTCGTCGCTGGCGGGGCGCGTGGTCAGGTCCACGTCCGCCGCCGCCGCGATCGCCGCCAGCGCCTCGCCCCGGAACCCCAGCGTGCGCACCGCGTAGAGGTCGTGCTCGGACCGCAGCTTGGAGGTGGCGTGGCGCTCGAAGGCGTCTGCCACCTGGTCCGGCGGGATGCCGCAGCCGTCGTCTCGCACGCGGATGCGGTCCACGCCGCCGCCGTCCACCTCCACCTCCACGCGCGTGGCGCCAGCGTCCAGGGCGTTTTCCAGCAACTCCTTGACCACGCTCGCGGGGCGTTCGATGACCTCGCCCGCGGCGATGCGCGCGGCGACCTCCGGTGGGAGCAGCTGGATACGGGGGCGTGCGGCTACCACGGAACGGCCCCGGGTCGGGCCTGGCGGGCCATGACGGAATGTGGCGGCTGCTTGCTGGCGGATCCGAGGCTGGCTACTCTCGTGCAAATATTCCTGCGCAGACAAGGATGGGCGACCTGAGCGACCGGCGACCGCTCGCAGCAAGCCTCCTCCTGGGCCTGTTGCTCGCGGCGACCACCCTGCTCGCCGCGGACGCCAGCACCCCGCGCGTCGCCGTGTCCAATGCGCAGGGCGCGGACTTCCTCTTCGTGCTGCCCGCGCCCGGCGTGGAGCAGGCCGCCCTCGCGGACGGCCTCGCCGCGCTCGGCGTGGAGGTGGCGGGCGAGCCGCGCGCCGGCGGGCACCGCGTGCGCGTGGGGCCGGACGTGGACGCCGCCGCCCTGGCCGACCGCATCGCCGCGAGCGGCCTCGCGCGGAGCGTGGAGGGCGACCAGGTGGTGCACGCCACCGGGGAGCCCGCGGACCCGCTCTACGCCTTCGGCCAGCACCGCTACCTGCACATCATCCGCGCCCCGGACGCCTGGGCCCGCCAGACGGGCGACTCCTCGGTCGTGATCGCGGTGGTGGACACCGGCGTGGACTGGGACCACCCGGACCTCAGCGACCGCATCTTTGTGAATCACGCCGAGACGTTCATGAACGGGCGCGACGACGACGGCAACGGCTGCGTGGACGACATCGCCGGCTGCAACTTCGTGAGCCTCGCCACGGCGGACCCCTCCTGCGGCTACCGGCAGGACCCGCCGAACTGGCGCGCGCATGACGACGAGGGCCACGGCACCTTCGTCGCCGGCATCGCCGCCGCCGGCGGGGACAACGAGGTGGGCGTGGCCGGCCTGGCCTGGCGCGCGCGCATCCTGCCCGTGAAGGTGCTGGACTGCACCGGCACGGGCCGAGTCTCGGACGCGTCCGCCGGCATCCGCTACGCGGCGAGCATGGGCGCGGACGTCATCAACGTCTCCTTTGGCACGCTCACGGACTCGCCGGTGCTGCGCGAGGCCGTGGACTTCGCCCGCCGCCAGGGCGCCGTGATCGTGGCCTCCGCTGGCAACGACGGCCGCCGGGGCATCACCTACCCCGCCCGCTACGAGGGCGTGGTCTCCGTGGCTGCGAGCGGGCTCGCGCGGTTCGACGGTGTGGACTACCGCGCCACCGCGCCGTTCGCGAACTTCGGCGGGGACGTGGACTTCCTGGCGCCGGGGGTGGACCTGCTCAGCACGCTGCCGCCGGCCCGCTGCGGCCATGACGGCTGGACCTGCGTGGAGGGTCCCTACGCCTTCGGCACCGGCTCCTCCTTCGCCACCCCCGTGGTGGCGGGCGCCATCGCGCTGATGCGGGCGCAGTATCCGCGCACGTCCGGGGACTTCCTGGTGGCGATCCTGCTGGGGGCCCGCCAGCCCGGCGCCACCGTGGCGGACAGCGCCCTGCTGGACGTCGGTGCGGCGCTGGAGCGCGTCTTCAGCACGGCCGCCGCTCCCGGCGTGGCCCGTAGCCCGGCCGGCGCCGAGGGCCCGCCCGGCCCGGCCCCGCAGGACTGAGCGCACGCTAGCCCTCCACCGCCAGGCGCCTGCGCGCCTGCGCGCGCAGGTCGTACAGCCGCTGCAGCGCCTCCATGGGCGTCATGCCGTCCGGGTCCAGGTCCGCCAGCGCCCGCAGCAGCGCCTCGTCCTCCGCCGCCAGCAGCGACATCTGCGCGCCGGGCTGGCGGGCGGGCGCCCCCGTAGCAGCGGCGGTGGCGGCGCCCGCCTCCAGGTCCGCCAGCAACTCGCGTGCCCGGGAGACCACGGCGCGCGGCAGGCCGGCCAGCGCGGCGACGTGCACGCCGTAGGAGCGGTCCGCGCCGCCGTCCACGATACGGTGGAGGAAGACCACCTCCCCACCCTCCTCGCGCACGGCCACGGAGCGGTTGGCGATCCTCGGCAGCGTGGCCGCCAGCGCCGTCAGTTCGTGGTAGTGGGTGGCGAAGAGCGTGCGCGGCGTGCCGCCGGGCCGGTGGTGGAGGTACTCCACCACCGCGCGCGCGATCGCCAGGCCGTCGTACGTGGAAGTGCCACGGCCCACCTCGTCCAGGATCACCAGCGAGCGTTCTGTGGCGTTGTGCAGGATGGTGGCCGTCTCCAGCATCTCCACCATGAACGTGGACTGCCCGGCGGCGATGTCGTCCTGGGCGCCCACGCGGCTGAAGATGCGGTCCGCCACGGCGATGCGCGCGCGCGTGGCGGGCACGAACGATCCGCACTGCGCCAGCAACACGATCAGGGCCGTCTGGCGCAAGTAGGTGGACTTGCCGGCCATGTTCGGCCCTGTCAGCACCACCAGGTCCGCGTGCCCACCGCCCAGGAAGGCGTCGTTGGGCACGAAGGCGCCGCGCGGCAGTTGCCGCTCCACCACCGGGTGACGGCCGCCCTCCACCTCCAGCGGGCCGCCCTCGTGCAGTTCCGGGCGGACGTAGCCCTGGTCCACCGCGAGTACGGCGAGTCCCGCCGCCACGTCCAGGCGCGCGGCTGCCTCCGCCGCGCGCTCGATGCCCGGACCGGCGGCGACGACCTGGGCGCAGAGGCGCTCCAGCACGCCGCGCTCGGCGTCCGCGAGGGCGTCCTTCGCGCCCAGGATATCCGCCTCCAGTTCGGACAGCGGCCCGTAGCGGAAGCGGTGGGCGTTGGCCAGCGTCTGGCGCGCCTCGTACTCCGGGGGCGCCTTCTCCGCCTGCGAGCGCGGGCACTCCAGGTAGTAGCCGAAGACGCGGTTGTAGCCGACCTTCAGGCTGCCGATGCCCGTGCGCTCGCGCTCCGCCGTCTCCAGGGCGGCCAGCGCGTCCCGGGCGTCGGTGGTGAGCCCGCGCAGGCGGTCCACCTCGGCGTCGAAGCCCGCGCGCACGGTGGGGGTGTCGCCCACCTCGGCGGGGGCGTCGTCGTCCAGCGCCGCGGCGATGGCTGCGGCCACCTCGTCCGCACCGCCGAGGCCTGTCGCCGCCTGGTCGGCTAACTCCCCGGCACGGGCGGCGGCCTCCCGCGCCTGGGGGAGGCGCTCCAGCCCGCGACGCAGTTGCACCAGGTGGCGGGCGTGCGCGGTGCCGGCGCGCACCCGCCCCAGGAGCCGCTCCAGGTCCGGCATCCCGCGGAGCGCCTGCCGGAGCGCCTCCCGCGCGAGCGTGGCGGAGGCGAACGCCTCCACTTCGTCCAGGCGCGCATCGGCGTCGGCCGCGCGCCGCAGCGGCCGGCCCAGGCGCAGGCGCAGCAGGCGCGCGCCCATGGGCGTGAGCGTGCGGTCCAGTGCCTCCACGAGTGACGCGCCGCCGGCGGCGGTGTCCCGTGCCCTACCGGCGGTGTCGAACAGTTCCAGGTTGCGGCGGGTCTGTGGGTCCAGGTAGACCACCTCGGCGCCGCGGACGGCACGGGGCGCCCTCAGGTGGGCCAGCGCCTGGGGCCACATCTCCTCCAGGTACGCCACCAGCGCACCCGCCGCGCCCACCGCCGGCTCCAGCCCCTCGAGGCCGAACCCCTCCAGCCCCGCCACGCCGAGGCGTTCGGCGAGCCGCGCAGCGGCACGGTCCTGCCGGAAGTCGCGCGCCGGGCGCGAGGTGAGCATGGTGTCCCGTCGCACTCCGGAGGCCACCGGCGCGTCCGTGCCCTCCGGGAGCAGCGCCTCGCGCGGAACGATGCGCGCCCACTCGCCCGGCAGCGCGTCCGCGTCCACCACCTGCAGTTCCAGTTCGCCGGTGGTGACGTCGCAGGCGGCGAGTCCCCAGCGCCGCCCGCCCTCGACGGGGGCGACCGCCAGGAGCCAGTTGTGGCCGCGCTCAGACAGGAGTTCGCCGTGGTCCACGGTGCCGGGCGTGACCACGCGCGTGACGCGCCGCTCCACGAGGCCGGGCTCGCCGCCCTTCGAGGGCGGCACGGACACCTGCTCGCCGATGGCGACGCGGTAGCCGGCGGCGACTAGTTGGTCCAGGTAGCGGTCCAGTTGGTGGTGGGGGATCCCCGCCAGCGGGATGCGCCCCTCGTCCCGGCCCATGGGCCGCGAGGTCAGCGCGATCCCAAGGACGCGCGCAGCGACCTCGGCGTCCTCGTCGAACGTCTCGTAGAAGTCGCCCATCCGGAAGAGCAGGAGCGCGTCCGGGTGCTGGGCCTTCAGGTCCAGGAACTGCTGTCGTGCCGGGGTGGCCAGGGCGCGTGGCCCTCTCGCGGGGAGGCGCGGACGGGTTCGGTGTCGGCCCTGCGAGTGTAGGAGCGCCTACCCCTCGCCTCAAGGCGGGGGCGTCGCGCGACGGAGGAGGTTCGGGAGGCTAGGCCTCGGTGCGCTCTTCCACGCGCTCCTCGGCGCCCTCGTTGCGCGGTGCGCCGGTGTCGAAGAGCGACACGAATGCCGCACCGAGGGCGGCGGAGAGGCCGATCGGCTTGCCGACGGCGCAGTCCATCGCGCCCGTGGCGCAGGCGGCAAACGCCAGCGCAGCGACCAGGAACAGCCCCACCCACAGTCGGTTCGGTGTGATCGCGCTCATGCGGTGCTCCCTCCGGCTGACGGACTGAGCCTAGCACGTGTCATCGTCACTCCTCGAGCAGCCGGCGGACTTCCGCCTGGAGTTCCAGCAGGTGTCCGCGTGCGGGTTCCCGGATCAGGATCTCCTCCAGAGCCCCAGTTCGCGCGTGAAGTACGACCGGAAGGCAGCCTCACTATCGGCCGGGTACTCGACGCCTGTCACCCCACACGCTTCCCGGAACGCCTCGAAGGTCATCTCCAGCATCCGTCGGTGGAAGGGCTTGAGCCGCTCCACGTCGGGCGCCCCATGCTCGATGCCCGCGAAGGCGTCAAACATCGATCCCTGGAGGGCACGCACGGTCCGGGTCCGCTCTGGCGAGAGGAATCGCGGCCGCGTGGTGAGTTCGCGGTGGAACTCTGGTGAGCCGTCCGCGATCAGGTAGGAGGGGATGATGAACTGGGCGATCACGGTGTCCGCGTTCCAGAGCAGGGCGGACCAGTCGCCACGGCCGATCATCCTCGCCGGCCACATTGCGCCGAAGAAGCACGTGCGCATGATCCCCTGGAGGTAGCCGGCGGCGTCCCAGGCCGGTTGGTGGGGCGACGGCGGTCTCCGCAGCCACGCCGTCGCGGTCAAACAGGAAGCGCCCGGGCACCCGCTTGGGCGTGCCGCGACGCGCGACCGCTGTTCGACAAGGAGGTCGACCCGGCTCAGGAGGCCGTCGACGAGGACGGTGCCCGGTAGCAGGAGCACCCCGGGTGTCGACGAACCGAGCCACGAGATGGGCTGTCCCAGCCGCCCCAGCAGGCTGCATGGTCGGCGGTGAAGCCTGGGGACGCTTCGTCCCGGACCGCGAGGTGGAGGTCCACGTCAGACCACGCGTCGCCTTCGCCCTCGGCGAGCGAGCCTTCGAGCCACATCGCGAGGACGGCGGGTCGGACTCGAAGGCAGCCTGGGCCGCGCGGATGGTGGCCGTCTGCGTCAGTCCGGCCACGGTTGCCTCTCCCGGCGCAGGCGCAGCCCCGGCTCGGCCTACGTCAGGGCGAGGATGCCCGGGCGGGCGGTCTTCGCCTGCTTCGCCATCGCGTTCGGGGCGACCTCCAGGCAGGCGCCGCAGCGGATGCAGAGCGGGTCCACCACCTTGCGGCGGCCCTCCTCGCCCTGGATCGCGCCGGTCGGGCAGATCGCCACGGCCTCCGGCAGTTGCGGGTCGCGCTGGCTCTTCACCACCAGCTCGTAGAGGCCCTTGGCGGTGAGCGTGGGGTCTACGCCCAGCACGGCGCGCTCGTAGTCGTCGTGGAAGTGCTGCAGGATGTTGCGCATGATCTTGGGGCTCAACTGGCCGTGCGCGCAGTTGGAGAACTGGATCGTGCGGTCGATCATCTGCAGGTTGGGCTCGTCCTCGCGGCGGCCCTCGCCGTCGATGATGCGGCGGACAATCTCGGTCTTGCGCTGGTTGCCGCCGTGGCAGGTGGTGCAGCGCCCGCAGGACTCCACCTCCACGAACTCGGAGAACATCTCCACCAGCACCATCACGCTGGTCTGGTCGTTGCAGAAGACGATGCCGCCGCCGCCCATGATCGCGTCATAGGGCGCGAACGAGGCCGGCTCCAGCACCAACTTGTCGATGACGTGGCCCGGCACCAGCGAGCCCAGCGGGCCGCCCGGCTGGATCGCCTTCAGCGCCCCACCCTGGGAGCCGCCGCAGACCTCCAGCACCTTGGCCAACGGGGTGCCGAAGGCCAGTTCCATGAAGCCCACGCGCGGGATGTCCCCGGAGAAGGAGAAGATCTTGGTGCCGCTCTGCCGCTCCGTGCCGTACTCGCGGTACCACTGCGCGCCGTGCATGACGATCAGCGGGACGTTGGCGTAGGACTCCACGTTGTTCACGTTGGAGGGCTTGCCCAGCGCGCCCACGGCGGCCGGGAACGGCGGCTTCACACGCGGCATCCCGCGGTCGTCCGAGATCGAGGACAGCAGGCCGGTCTCGTCACCGCAGACGTAGGCGCCGGCGCCCCGGATCACGCGCAGGCGGAAGGACATGCCGGTGCCCAGGATGTCGTCGCCCAGCAGGCCGACGCGCTCCGCCTCGCGGATGGCGTGCTCCATGCGCTCGATCGAGAGCGGGTACTCGTCCCGCAGGTAGATGAAGCCTTCCCTGGACTTGGTGGCGAAGGCGCCGATCAGCATGCCTTCCAGCAGCAGGTGCGGGTCGCCCTCCATCACCACGCGGTTGACCCAGGCGCCGGGGTCGCCCTCGTCGGCGTTGCAGACCAGGTAGTGGACCTCGCCGGGTGCGCCAAAGAGGAAGTTCCACTTCACGCCGGTGGGGAAGTTGGCGCCGCCGCGGCCGGTGAGGCCGGCGTCGTTGAGGGCGTTGCGGACCGCCTCCTCGCTCTGGTGGCGGCCGAGCATGCGGGCGGCGGCGCGGTAGCCGTCCCGCGCCAGGTAGTGCTGGACGCTGTCCGGATCCGTGAGGCCCAGGTTCCGCATCAGGCGCCGCTCGCGCGGCTCGAGCGCGAAGAACTCGTGGTCACGGATCGAGGGGATGCCCTCCCGCTCGCCGGTGATCATGCCGATGCGCAGGTCCGCCGCCGCGCCCCAGATGCCGCTGGCCTCGTCCACGATGCGCGGGGCGTCCGCCTCCGTCACCGGGCCGTAGAGGATGGTGGCCCCGTCCGGGAACGTGATCTGCACGGTGGGGTGCAGCCACTGGATGCCGTAGCCGTGCACCTGCCCCAGGTCCACCGCGGCCGCCGCGCGCTGCATCACCTCCGCGATCGCGCGGCCCGTGGCCTGCGCGCCGTTGGCGAGCGACGAGGTGTCGGTGGCGATGTCGATGCGCGGGCGCTCCGGGTTGCGCCACGCGGCGTAGGCGGCGTCCGCGTCCTTGCGGAGCGCCTCGTAGCGGTCGAGGGCGACGGAGCGGTCTGTGGCCGTCCCGGGGGTCTCAGGCATGGTGGCCCTCCGTGGCGATCGTCGAGGCGGCGGGCGCGTGGACGCCGGCGCTGTCCAGCGCGGCGTGGAGTTCCGCGCCGTCGCGCAGGGCGCGCGCCATGCGGATGGCGCCGGCGGCGGTGAGGTTGCCCACCGGCAGCACCGTGTGGGTCTCGTGCTGCTCCAGCCAGACCATCGGCGCCAGTTCGCAGCAGCCGTTGCACTGGCCGTTGATCACGCCCACGCGGCCGTCGTCCGTTTGCTCCATCAGTTCGTCCAGCCCGAGCGTGGCGAGCATGGCGTCCCGGATGCCGTTGCTGTTGCGCAGGCGGCAGGCCGGGCCGGAGCACCAGCGGATGTTGGTGCGGGCCGGCGGCTCGAAGCGGAACTCCTCGTAGAAGGAGGCGGCGCCGTAGACGTGCGCGGGGAAGAGGTCGAGTTGCTCGGCGATGACCTCCATCGCCTCGCGGGAGAGGTAGCCGAACTCGTGCTGGACCTTGTGGAGGGCGGCCAGCAGGTCGCCGTGGCTGGGCCGGAACTCGCTCACGAGGGCGCGGACGCGCGCCTTGGACTCGGTCTCCAGCGGCATGGGCAGCCCCTCACCCGCACGGGTGTTACCCGCAACTCGTGCACGATTTCACAGTGCCCCCGCAATCTACCAGCGGGGGCGGCTGGGGAAAAGGCAAAGCAGGCCCCCGGGCGACTCAGCCCTCGACTGGTGCGGCGGTCCGCTCGGCGCTCGGCGTGCGACCACCGAAGTCGCTCTCGACCAGTTCGGCCACCCGGCGGCCCATGCGCAGGCTGTAGTTCTGGCCGCGATCCTCCGGGTAGATCTGCGTGGTGTTCGCCAGGTACAGGCCGTCCACGGGGCTGCGGTGCGGCGGGATGATTTCGTGGTAGCCCATCCGCACCACGGGCTGGCCGGCGCGGTCGCGGAAGACCCACTTGTCCCGGACCCAGGAGCGGTCGAAGTCCGGGTTGATCCTCCGCACCCAGGGCTCGTACAGGTCCAGCAACTCGTCCGCCGTCATGTCCACCATCGGGTCGCCGGGGCTCATGTAGTCCGAGAGGTACAGGATGTGGTTGCCGCCGTAGGTGGAGGGCGGCAGGAAGTTGGTCTGCTCCACCGCCACCACGAAGGGTGCATCGTCGTCCGTCATGGTGAGCCAGTAGATGTCGCTCACCGGGCGGTCCAGCGCCAGCACCATCACGGTGGCCCACTGGTACTGCACCTGTCCGAGCATCGAGGCGTACCGCGCGCCTTCCGGGCCCAACTCCGCCAGGTCCGGGACGATCTTCTGGAAGAGCCCGCTGGGGGTCGTGGCCAACACCGCGTCCGCGCGCTCCTCGCGCCCGTCCGGCAGCCGCACGCCCACGGCGCGGCCGTCCTCGATGATCACGCGCTCCACGGGCGTGCCGGCCTCCAGGCGCCCGCCACGCGCGCGGCAGGCCTCCACCAGGCCGTCGATCAGACGGCCGAACGATCCCTTCAGGTAGCCCAGTTGCTCCTTCGCGAGCAGCCCGCCGATCAGCGGCAGGCCCGTCTTGGGGCGCGAGGCGAAGCGGAGGTAGATCTTCCCCCAGAACCACACCATGGAGACGTCCTCCGCGTGCTCGGAGAACTTCGCGCGCAGCAGCGGGCCCCAGACGCGGCTGTAGCCCTCCTTGCCCACCTTGGCGCGGATCCACTCGGCGGCGCGGGTGCCCTCGTAGCGCTGGTAGTCCTGGATGCGTCGCAGCCACAGGGCGGTCAGGCCCAGGCGCAGGCGGGAGAGCAGCGAGACGCGGTCGAACTTCAGCAGGTCCAGCGCGCCCACGAAGGGGTAGTTCTTGCCGCCGCCGTGCAGGCCCACGTTGGAGTCGATCCAGGTGAGGTCGTCCTCCATCCCCAGTTCGCGGATGATGCGCACGGCCTCGTCGTCTGACTGGAAGAGGTGATGGTAGAAGATCTCCAGGCGGCCACCGCCCACCTCGAAGGTGCGGACCTGGCCGCCGAACTCCGGGCTGGCCTCGTACAGCGCCACCTCGTGGCCGCGCTTCAGCAGTTCGTACGCGGCGCCCAGCCCCGCGACCCCTCCTCCGACGACGATCACCTTCATGGACGGTCCTTCAGTCTCCGGCCGCACCCGCGGGCGCGGCCGGGTTGTTCCGGCCCTCAGCGGGCCGAGGTGGGTTCAGGTTCTCGCTGCTCCGGTGCGGGGGCGGCCTCGGGAGGCTCCGCCACGTCCCCCATGTCCGTGGTGGCCAGCGTGCGCAGGCCCAGGTCCTGCCGCCACACCAGCAGCAGGCCGACCACGGCGACGGGCACCAGCACGGTGGCGTGCAGCACCAGCGCGTACGCCGTGCCGGTGGCGGTGGCCACGCCGAAGCGCCCCACCACCTCCCGCGCGAAGTACTCGTACGGGCCGATGCCGCCGGACGTGCTGGGCGCGGCCATGGAGAGGTTTGCGGCTCCGCAGACGCCGAAGTAGATGCCCAGCGGCAGGCCCAGGCCGAACGCCTGACCCACGGCCCAGCAGCACAGGACCTCCAGCGACCACGAGGCCACCGTCAGTCCGCCCACCACCACCCACGATCGGGCGGTGCGCATGGGGGCGAGGCCGGACAGGAAGCGCTCCGCCCAGCCGGCCGCGCGCTCACGCAGGCGGCCCGGCAGGAGTCGGAGGCCCAGGCCCGTCAGCCGCTCGCCCATGGCCGGTCGCATGGCCAGCAGCATGGTCATCAGCGTCAGCGCCAGGAAGGCGCCGCCCACGAGCGCCGCGAAGGCGCGCAGCACGTTGGTGCCGCCCGCCAGCGCGATCGTCCCGGCCAGGAACAGCGCCAGTACGAGGCCGTCCAGGATGCGCTCCACGATGATCGTCGCCACCACCGCGAAGCCGGAGGTGCCGTGCCGCCGCTTCACCAGCACGGCGCGCACGATCTCCCCGGTGCGGGCCGGCAGCACGTTGTTCGCCGCCAGGCCGATGGTCATGAGGGAGGCGGCCTCGCCCTGCCCGAGCGGGGTGATGGGGCGCAGGATCGCCGCCCAGCGCTGGGCGCGCACCCACACGGAGGCGCCGAAGAACGCCAGCGCCGCCAGCATCCATGCGGGAGAGACGCCTCGCAGCGACTCCAGCAACTCGGCGCGGTCGACCTTGGCGAGCAGCAGCACGAGGAAGAGTGCGCTGACGCCAACGCCGACAAGGATGCGGAGTGGTCGCACGGCCTGCCTGTTCCCTCCGGCCCCCGCGCCGGCCTGCGATCCAGTGTGCGGGGTCAACGGCGATCACGAAACACGGCAAGCGTGGCGGTTTTCTAACGCCTACTCCCTGCCCCGCGCGGCGTCCTACCGCCCGAGGACGCCCGAGAGCGTGCTCACGCCCTCCGGCACGAACACCTCGCCCCGCAGCGCGCCGATGTCCGACTCCTGGCCACGGTGGATCACGAACTCCGCCCACGCGTCCACCAGCGACAGGTTCAGCACCCCCTGGCGCAGCCCGCCCCAGGTGATCGAGCGGTAGCCCGCCTCCGGGAACCACCAGCGGTGGACGAAGGGCACGGGCGACTCATAGTCACTCCGCACCGAGGCCCCGTTGGGCATCGCATGCGCATTCGTGATGACGATGTCGTCCGGGTTGAGCGTCTCGCGGTCCAGGTCGCCCGCGCTGACGTAGAGCACCGGCAATTCGCGGACGTACCACGCCCACGGCCAGGTCAGCGACTGGCCGGTCTCGATCACCACCCGGGTCGCGTGGCCCTGCCGCACCGTCTCCAGGATCGCATCCGCCAGCGGCGGGACGTCCGGCGAGGTCTGCACGTAGATCAGCGGCTCCACCGGCGTGTCCGGATGCCCGCGGTTCAGCCCCACGTCCGTCCGCACCGCCAGCACGCCCAGCATGGCCACCAGCAACAGGCCCACCGCGCCGCCGGCCCACTGCAGGGCCGTCCCTCGGCCGCGGCGGGCGGCCTCCAGCGCGCGGGGCAGGAGGTGGCCCAGCGTGTGCGCGGCCAGGAAGCAGAGCGGCAGCGCCAGGTGGAAGTTCAGCCACGGCATCTTCTCCCCGGCGTAGGAGAGCGCCGCGAACGTACCCAGGAACCACCACAGGAAGAGCGCCGCCACGGGATCGCGCCGCCGCAGCGTGTACCAGAGTCCGCCCAGCAGCCCCGGGATCAGCACCAGCGACTCGTAGAGCGGCATCATCATCAGGTAGTAGAACCACGGCTGGTTGCCCCGGTTCACCTCCTGCTGGTCAAGCCAGTAGTCCAGGGAGGTCCAGTAGATCCCGGCTACGCCCTCCAGATGCGTGCCCCACGCCGAGTAGAGCGGCACCAGGATCACCGTGAATACGGCGAAGCAGATCGCCCACTCCAGGCGACCCCACCACCAGCCCACGGCGCCGGTTGCCAGCAGGAGTACCAGGACGATCGCCGCCGCCGTGCGTTCCTCCTCCGTGACCGTGGCGCCGAAGAGGCCCGTGACGGCGTCCACCAGGCCGTGGAGCGGCGGGCCCAGCACCGTGCCGCCCCAGCCGCGCAGCGGTTCCGGGACGTGCGGCACGAACGCTGCGAGCAGCGGCAGCACCAATGTGCCGGTCACCACCAGCAGGTCCGCCTCGCGCGGTCGCTCGCCCCAGCCGAAGCGCTCGCGGAGCCGCCCCAGTGCCGGCCAGGCGACGGCGATCGCCCACGCCGAGGGGATGAGCCAGAGGCCGTGCAGCGCCTGCTGCCAGGGCGGCGGTTGCTCGCCACGCGCGCGGCGGGGCTGCCAGAACAGTTCGTGCGCGGTGGTGAAGTTCAGGTAGAGCAGGAAGAGCGCCGCCACGATGTAGGCGGTCTCCTTCGCCGCGAACTGCAGCGCCAGGCAGGCCGAGAACAGCACGAGCCAGCGGAACTGGCCGCCGCCCTCGCGGTCGCGGTAGCGCAGCACCGCCAGCAGCATCAGCACCGTGAAGAGCCCCACGAAGGGCTCATTCCGGGCGAAGCGCGAGTAGTAGAGGATCACCGGCGAGACCAGCAGGAAGGCAGAAGCCAGCACCACGGCCCACGTGCTGAGGTGCCGACGGAACAGCAGTGGCGTGGCCACCAGCGCCGTCCCGGCCAACGCGTGGGGCAGCCGGCCGACGAACTCCGAGTCCCCCAGCACCTTGAAGAAGCCCGCGATCAGGTGGAACTGCAGTGGCCCGTGCATCAGCGGGTTGTGCTCGTAGCCACGCCCCTCCGCGAAGTACCACGCGTAGGTCAGGTGGAGCGACTCGTCGTGGTGCAGCGCCCGCACGCCCAGGCCCACCACGCGCGTGAGCAGCGCCACCACGGTGATCCCCAGCACCACCCACGTCACGCGGTCCACGGAGCGCACGCGCTCCACCGCGGCATCGCGCCAGCCGCCGCCCGCCGGCCGCTCCTCGATGCGCACCTGGCTCATCGAGGCGCCTCGAACACGGTGGCGTTGCCCGAGGAGAAGGCCACGGGCCAGCCGCTGAGCGCGGAACCGGCGTCCGGGCCGTAGGCGCTGCGCTCCTCGCGGCCCACGTAGACGTGCGTCACGCCCCACTGGCGGGCGGCGTCGCGGGCCTCAACCCCGGTGCCGTCGTAGAGCCGAGCGAGGGCCTCCCGGCGCGCGGGCTCGGCGATCTCGCCGCGCCACTGGCGCTCGTGGCCGGACCAGCCGAGCAGGGTGGGGATGCCGGAGGCGGCGGAAAGGCGGTTGCCGGTGGAGTAGGCCTCGCCGGTCGACTGCACCAAGACGTGTTCCTCCGGGTCCAGGTGTGTACGCGCCCACGCCACGGTCTCGGCCAGCGCGGGGTCGTACGACTGAAGGTACGCGATCGCGTTCAGGCCGCGCTCCTGTCCCTCCCGGCTGCGGCTGACCGCCATCGCCGCCGGTGTGAGCATGGTGACGAGCCAGAGCGAGAGGCAGGCCGCCACTCCCACCATGACGGCTACGCCGGCCGCACGGTTCCCACCCCGCGTCCCCACCCGAGCACCCTCGCCACCCTCATGGCCCTCGCGGACAGGGGCAGCGGTGGGGCGTCGCTCCCAGCGGTCCGCGGCCCGACCCGCGAGGACGCCCCCGGCCACGGCCAGCACCACCCACGCGTGATACCAGAACTTGAACGCGGTGTTCAGTCGCCCGGCGAACGCGTCGTCCACGTGGATTAATTCGGTGGCGAGCAGCAGCGCACCGGCGGCGCCCAGCAGCCACAGGCCGGTGGCCGTCGCGCGGTCGCGCGCCTCCGCGGCGGTGCTGGCGAGGGCTGCGAGGGCCACGCCTGCCACCAGTAGCAGGAGCGCCGGCCAGCCCCAGGAGCGGGCGAGCACCTCGCCGGCCTGTCCGCGCCCCACCAGCCACGCCGCCCAGAGCGCCACCGGCAGCACCGCCACGCCGAGGACTACCGGGAGGCCGCGGCGGAGGTGCGGGCGCAGGTTGGGACGCAGCAGCAGCAGCGCCGCGAGCGACGGCAGCAGCACGGGCAGCCACACCAGGAACCAGCGCGGGTCGGAGGCCACGCCCTCCACGGGCGCTACGCCCAGCGGGGCAGGATCGAGCGATTGCAGGAAGGGCCATGCCAGCAGCAGGCTCAACGCCGCCGGCACCATCGCCCACCGCGCGGCGATGAACCCGGCCAGGAGCGCGGGCCACCCGGTGCGGCAGGCGGCCCACCAGGCGGCCAGCGCCCAGATGGCGCCGAAGGAGATCACGTCCCAGGAGTTGGTCATCACGAGCGCGGAGAACAGCGCCGAGGTCAGCAGCCATCGCTCCGGCTGGCGCAGCCAGCGGCGCCAGGTCAGCGGCTCGCCGCCCTGCAGCACTTGCACGGCGAGCGTCAGCGCCGCCACGCCCAGGGGTACCGCCAGCAGGTGGGGATGCGGGTCGCCCAGGAGGATCGAGAACGCCGGGTACTCCGAGATCACCCCGCCCAGCACGCGCGTAGTGGACCACCACCACCAGAACGCCGTGGGCACCAGCCGCTCCGCCTCTGCCGCGACCGGCACGTTCTCCACGCCCAGCCAGCCCCACGTGCCCTCGCCCCCCACGCCATTCGCCGCCAGGATCTGCACCGGCCCCACGAGCGGCGCCGCGAGCAGCAGGCCGCCGAGCGCCACTGCACCGCCGAGGACGAGCGAGCGGCGCCGGCGGACGGCCGACAGCGCGAGCGCGTCCAGCGCCAGCCCCAGCACCGCAACACCCGCCGCAGCGCCGGCGGTAGCCGTGGCGAGGTTGAACGTCACCTCCGGCGGGTTCCCGGAGAGGCGGCCCACGGCGTCCATCTGCACGTGCGAGAGGTGGTAGTAGGAGATGCGCTCGCCGGAGAGCCACGGGTCCGGTGGCGGGAACTCCTCCGCTCGGTGGACCGCCACCAGCAGCATCAGGTCCGCCGGCTTCTCCGTGTTCACGGCGTCCGGGGTCTGGGCGCGCAGCGCGACGATCAGCACGAAGAGCAGGAGGAACAGCACCTCGGCCACGGCGATCCGTCGCCAGCGCGCCACCAGGTCTGCGACCAGCGCCGGCCGCCGCCAGCCGACCCACACGCTGAGGGTGACAAGGAGCGCGAACGCCAGCACCACCACGACCGTGCCGTAGGTGAATGGCGTGAGCCGCACGAGGAGCCAGGTGGCCAGCGCCGCCCAAGCGAGGGCGAGCGGACGGGCGAGGAATGCGCCCCGGGACTCCAGGCGGTCGAAGAGGAGCGCGGCCGGGACCAGGCCGGTGGCTGCGACGATCAGCAGCGCCACGTACCAGGCGGCCGCCTCCGCCACGCGCGCGGCCCTAGCGCTCGCTGGCCGTGGGCTCGCCCAGCAGCGAGGCCACGAACGACCGCGGGTCGAAGGCCGCGAGGTCGCCCTCGCGTTGGCCGGTGCCGACGAAGCGGACGGGCAGCCCGAACTCACGGGCGATCGCGAAGACGATGCCGCCCTTCCCGGTGCCGTCCAACTTCGTGAGCATCACGCTCGTCACGTCCACGGCCTCCGCGAACGCGCGCGCCTGGGAGAGGCCGTTCTGGCCGGTGGAGGCGTCCAGCACCAGCAGTACCTCGTCCGGGCCGCGTGGGACGTGGCGCTCGATCACGCGGCGGACCTTGGAGAGTTCCGCCATGAGGTTCTGCTTGTTCTGCAGCCGCCCCGCAGTGTCGATCAGCACGATGTCCGCACCTCGCGACTGCGCCGCGCTGATCGCGTCGAAGGCGACCGCGGCGGGGTCTGCGCCCTGGCCCTGGGCGATCACCTCGAAGCCCAGGCGCTGGCCCCAGCCCTGGATCTGCTCGATGGCGGCGGCGCGGAAGGTGTCCCCGGCGGCGGCGACCACGCGCCGGCCCTGCTGCATGTAGGCGTAGGCCAGCCGCCCGATGGCCGTGGTCTTGCCGGTGCCGTTCACGCCCACCACCAGCACCACCCAGGGACGCTCCGGCTCGGGCGCTTCCACCGGCAGGCCCCAGAGGCGACCCCGCGGCTCGTCGGCGGCCTCCAGGATGGCCGTCAGTTCGGCGGCCAGGGCGCGGCGCACCTCGTCCGCCTTGCGGAGGTTCATGGCACGCACGCGCTCAATGACCTCCAGCGTGGTCTGCACGCCGGCGTCCGCGCCGATCAGCACTTCCTCCAGCGACTCCCACGTCTCCTCGGTGACGTCGGCGGCGAAGATCTCGCCCATGCGGCCGAAGAACGACCGCCGGGTCTTCTCCAGCGCCGCGTCTGTGGCCTCCTGGGCCTCCGGGTCGCGTCCACGGCCGAAGATCGGCACGCGTGCCTCCTGACACTCGAGTCGCTGACTCGCACTGGCTGGGATCGCAGCGGGCGGTGCCCCATGCTACCGGAGCACCGCCCGCGAGTCGCTCGTCTACGCCCGGGCTGACCGGGCCCCCCCAGCCCCCGGCTACGAGGCCTTTGGCAGGTCCGCCAGCCGCAGCGAGAGCACCTGGCTGGTGGAGTCGTCGCCCATGGAGACGCCGTAGATGGCGTCCCCCGCCTCGATGGTGCGGCGGTTGTGGGAGATGACCACGAACTGGGTGCGGTCCCGCAGTTCCAGCAGCGTGTCCACGAAGCGGCCCACGTTGGCCTCGTCCAGCGCGGCGTCCACCTCGTCCAGCACCACCATGGGCGCCGGGTTGACTGACAGCAGCGCGAACAACAGCGCCACGGACGTCATGGACCGCTCGCCGCCCGAGAGGACCGTCATGTTGGCGATCCGCTTGCCGGGCGGCTGGGCAAAGATGTCCACGCCCGGCTCGGAGTCCGGGTCGTCCGGGTCCGCCTCGATCAGGCGGAGTTCCGCCTGCCCGCCACCGAAGAAGCGGGTGAAGTACATCGAGAAGCGCTCGTTGACCACGTGGAAGGTCTCCACGAAGCGCTCGCGGATCAACTTCTTCAGGTCTCGGATGGCCTCGCGGAGTTCGGCCTCCGCACCCTCCAGGTCGGCGACCTGCTCGGTGAGGAAGTCGAACCGCTCCTGCTCGGAGGTCAGTTCTTCCACCGCCTCCACGTTCACGGGCCCGAGTGCACGGATCTCGCTGCGCAGTTCGCTGATGCGCTCGCGCAGCGCCGGGACGTCCACCTCCGCGCCGCCGCGGATGCCCGCCGCGGCGAGTTCCGCCTCCGCGCCCTCGTCGTCCTCGTCATCCTCGTCGAGCGCCAGCGCGTGGGCGCCGTTGCCCTCCGCGTCCGGCGCGGCCTTCGGCACGGCGCGCACGGCGCCGTCCTCCAGGACCTGCATTCCCTCCTCGGCGATCTCGCGCTGGAGTGCCTGCACGCGCTCCGCCTCGCGGCGCAGCCGGTTCTCGGTCTCCAGCATCTCCCGCTCCGCCGTGAGCAGGCCGCGCTGGGCGTCCCCTCGGGAGGCGGCCAGGCCGCGTTCCTCCTCGGTGAGTTCGGCGACGGTGGCGTGCGCCGGGCCGATCTGGGCCTGCACGTCCGTGCGTTCCGTGCGCAGGTTGGCCTGGCGCTCGCGACGGTCGCGCAGCGTCAGTTCCAGGTCCTGCTGCTCGCGGGCGATCGCCTCCAGCGAGGCGCGCCGCTCCTGCAGTTGCGCCAGCGCCTGCTTGCGCGCGGCGATGCGCTCCTCGCGCTGCGCCACCATCTGGCGGCGCTCCGCCTCCGCGGCAGCCAACGCCTGTGTGGCGGCGTCCATGCGCTGCGCCACCGTGTCCCGCTCTGCGCCCACGGCCGTCGAGCGGTCACGGAGCGCGACGATGCGCTCCGCCACCTCCGCGAGCGTGGCCGCAGCGGCTTCCGCGCGTTCGCGCAGTTCAGGGGCCCTGCCGGCGTCCGCCGGGTCGTCCTCCAGGCGCCGGGTGACGGCCCGCACCTCCGAGTCGATCTCCGCCTGGCGGCGCTCGATGGCGGCGCGGCCGCGCTCGTGCTCCCGACGTGCCTCCTCCGCCTCGTCCACCGTCTTGCGGGCGGCGGCCACGGCATCGCGGGCGTCCGCGACCAGCGCCTCGTGGTGCTCCACCTTCGCGCGGGCCGGGGCCAGCGCGGCCTCCGCCTCCGCGACCTGGGCCGGCAGCGCCTCCAGTTCGCGCTCCAGCGAGAAGCGCTCGGACATCGCGCCCGCGCGGCCGCCGTACATCGCACCGCCGGGCTTCAGCAGGACGCCGTCCCGCGTCACCACGGCGCCCAGGCCGCGCTTGATCATCGCTTCCGCCACGCGCAGGTCGTCCACCACGATGGTGCGGCCCAGCAGCGTGTCCACCAGCGGGCGGAACTTCTGCTCGCAGCGCACCAGCCGCGAGGCGATGCCCACCACGCCGCGCTCGTTGAAGAGGTTGAGCGGGTAGCGCTGCTCCAGCGTGGCCAGCGGGTAGACGGTGGCCGTGCCGGCGCCCGCCTCTCGGAGGTACTGGAGCGCCGCCACGGCGTCTTCGTACTTCTCCACCACGATGGCGCTGAGGTGCTCCGCCAGCGCCGCCTCGATGGCGGTCTCCATGCCCTCCGGCACGCGGATCAGGCGCGCCACGGCGTCCACCACGCCGGACAGTGGGTGGTCCTCCCCCTCCGGGGCCGGCTGCTCCTTGCCTTCCAGCAGCGCCTGCGCGCCGCCCGTGGCGGAGGGCAGGGACTCTCGCAGCATCTCGATCAGCGACTGCCGCTCCTGCAGCGTGCGGACGCGGTCCTCCGCCTCCCGCAGCGCGCCCTGCGCCGCCTGGAGGTCGCGCTGGGCTTCCTCCAGCCGCCGCTCCGCGGACTCGCGGCGCTCGCGTGTCATGCGGGCGGCCTCCGTGCGGGCCTCCGCCTCCAGCGCGTGCGCCTCCAGGGCGCGGCGCTGCTCGATGGAGTCCACCTGCAGCGCCTCCAGCGCCGCCTGCGCCTCGGCCTTCTCCGTGGATCGGCGCTCCAGGCGCGTCTGCTCCTCCTGGATGCGTCGGACCAGGTCCTCCCGCTCTGCCTCCAGGCGGGCGCGGCGAGCCTCCGCCTCCGAGAGGTCCCGCAAGACCGCGCGGGTGGCCTCGTCCGCGGAGGCCAGCGCCTCGCGCTCGCGCGCCAGCCGCGTCTGCTCCGTGGCCACGCGCGCGTCCAGGTCCGCGAGCAGTGAGTCGTAGGAGCCGCTGTCGTCCTCGGGCACGTCCGCCTGCGCGACGGCCGCCTCCAGTTCGGTGCGGCGCTCCGCCAGCAGTTCCAGGCGCTGCTGCGCCAGGGCTACCGCCTGCTCCAGGCGCAGGCCTTCCTCGGCCAGTTCGCGCTCCTTGCGCTGGAGCGTCTCCAGCGTGGCGCGACGCTCCGCGAGCACGCCGGTCAGTTCGCCCAGCCGCGCCTCGATCTTCGCCAGCCCGTCCCGGGCCTCCGCGAAGGCCTGGGCACGCTGGTCGTGGTCCGCCTGCGCGCGCGTGCGCGCCTCCTGGGAGTCGCGCAGTTCGTGCTCGAAGTAGACCTCCAGAGCGTCGCCCAGTTCCGCGGCCAGTTCCTTGTAGCGGGCCGCCCGCTTGGACTGGCGCTGCAGGGCGCGGATGCGCGGCTCCACCTCGCGGATCAACATGCGCACGTGGCCCAGGTTGTCGCGCGTCTCCACCAGGCGCCGCTCGGAGAGCGTCAACTGGTGGCGGTGGCGCCGGAGGTCCGCCGCCTCCTCGATCAGTTCGCGACGGTCCTGGGGCTTCAGCGCCAGCACCTCGTCCACCAGTCCCTGGGACATATGGGCGTAGGAGTTCTGGCCCACCTGGGCGCGCCGGAACAGGTCCAGCACGTCCGTCAGCCGCACCTGCTGGCCGTTGATCAGGTACTCGTTCTCGCCGGAGCGGTGCGCGCGACGGGTCACGGACACCTCTGAGAACTCGATGGGCATCCAGCCCTCCGAGTTGTCCAGGATCAGCGTGACTTCCGCCAGGCCCATCTGCCGGCGCTTGTCCGAGCCGGAGAAGATCACGTCCTCCGTCTTGCGGGCACGGATCTGGCGCGCGGACTGCTCGCCCAGCGCCCAGCGGATCGCGTCCGCCACGTTTGACTTGCCGGAGCCGTTGGGCCCGGCGATCACGGTCATCCCCGGTCCGAACTCGAACCGTTGCCGGTCCGCGAACGCCTTGAAGCCGTGGACTTCTAGCCGTCTGAGGTACACCTAGGATCCACTTCCGGGGACTGCCGTGCCACCGGCCGTCCCGTGCTCCCCCGCCCCCGGTTGGTCGATCCGATCGGATGCGCCCGGCCCGCCCGCGCGGCCCAGCATCTCGCGCACCCGTGGCAGCGCCTGCCGCGCCGCCTCCTTCTCCGCCTCTTGCTTCGTCCCGGCCCGGCCACGTCCCAGCCGCTCGCCGTGGAGGTAGACCTCCACCGTGAACTGCCGGTCGTGCTCGGGCCCGTCCTGCGCCGTCAGCCGGTACTCCGGCCGCCCGAGCGCGTCCTGCGCCAGTTGCTGCAACGCGCCCTTGGGGTTCAGCACCCCGGGGTCGCGTGCCAGGGCGTCAAACTCGTCGCCCAGCGTGCGGTGGACGAACTCCGCCGCCGCCTCCAGGCCCTGGTCCAGGTAGATGGCCCCCACGATCGCCTCGTAGGCGCGCTCCAGGTTGCCCTCGCGCTCGCGGCCGCCGGTCTGCTCCTCGCCGCGGCCCAGGCGGAGCCACGGGCCCAGGCCAATGCCCTCCGTGGCCACGCGCGCCAGCGTGGGGCCGCAGACCAGCACGGAGCGCCACTCCGTGAGACGTCCCTCCTGAACCTGTGGGAAGCGCGTATACAGGGCCTCCGCCACCACGGCGCCCAGGATCGCGTCGCCCAGGAACTCCAGCCGCTCGTTGGTGGGGGCCGGGTCCTCCGGGTGCTCGTTGGCGAAGGAGGGGTGCGTGAGCGCCGCCAGCAGCAGGTCGCGCTCCTGGAACTGCACGCCCAGCAGGCGCTCCAGGTCCGCCACGCTGCCACCGGGGAGCCCGGAGGGGGGCGGAGTGTCGGCCCCGTCTGTGGGGCCCTGATCGGTGGGTCTCATGTCAGGAGCCAAGGTGCGCAAGCCCGACCCAATCTCACGCACGCGCCCCACCCGCGCGTACGATGTGTGCTGACTTCAGCCCCAGCGGCAAGGTCGGGGAGAGAACGCCGCTAGTCCGGGCATCGTAGGAACCGCGCTTCCCCAGTGTCAAGAAACGCTCAAATGAATAAGCGCCCTACGCTGACCGGCCTGCGCACGGCCCTCGATCCCCCGCTCGCACGTCTGATGCGCGCCGCGGAGGCCGCCGCCATCGAGTCCGGGTGCGACCTGTGGGTCGTGGGTGGCGCCGTGCGCGACCTGGCGGTGGGCGCCCGGGTGCATGACCTGGACCTGGCGGTCCGCGGTCCGCTCCCCGCCCTGGTGGACGCCCTCGCCCGCCATGCGGCGGCGGACGCCGTGGAGGTGGAGTACGCCCAGCGCTTCGGCACCGCCACCGTCCACCGCGAGGGCTACCGCGCCGACCTCGCCCATCTGCGCACCGAGAATTATGTCGTCCCCGGTGCCCTCCCTGACGTCCGCCTGACGGACGGCATCGAGGCCGACCTGCGCCGGCGGGACTTCACCGTCAACGCCGTGGCGCTCGGCCTGGCAGGGGTCGACCGCAGCCGCGTGGTGGACCCCTTCGGCGGGCTGGACGACCTCCAGCACCGCGTCTTGCGGGTCCTCCATGAGCGGTCGTTCGTGGACGACGCCACGCGCCTGTGGCGCGGCGCGCGTACCGCCTCGCTCTTCGGCCTGGCGCCGGATCCGACGACCCGCCGGCTGATCGAGGAAGGCGCGCGCTGGCTGGAGTCGATCTCCGGCGAGCGCCTCTGGGCGGAACTGGCGAACACCGCCCGCCGCGGACGCCCGGCGCGGACGGTGGCGCTGCTGGACGAATGGGGCGTACTGCGCGGCACCCATTCCGGCTGGACGCTGCCTCCCGAGTCCGCGCGCGCCCTGCGTGGCCGTCGGCCCATGCCCGCCGGGCGCCTGGCCGCCGTCCTGCTCGCCCCCCTGCCCCAGCGCGCGGCCATCCTTCAGCGCCTGTCCGCCCCTCGCGAGGTGCGCCTGACCGTGGAGGACACCGCGCGGCTCCTGGAGGCGGGGCGCGGCCCCCTGTCCCCCGGGGCGCTCGCACCACTCGAGGGCGCCCGCGCGGAGGCACGCCTCGCCGCCCGCTGGCTGGACCCGGAGTGCCAGCCGCCGCTCCAGGGCGCGCTCTCCCGCTGGGAGCGCACGCGCCCGGCGCTGGACGCGGACACCCTGATCGCCCTCGGCGTGCCGCGCGGGCCGGAGGTAGGCCGCACGCTGGGCGGCTTGCGCCGAGCGCGCTATCTCGGCACGCTGGGGGACGGCGCGGCCGTCCGCCGCAACGCACGCGCGGAGGTGCTCCGCCGCCTGGAACGTGGCGAGGGGTGGGACTGATGCCCGGCGCTCCCGTGGAAGACCTGACCTGTGCCGTCTGCGGCGAGGAGGCGGAGTCCGCCGCCTGGCTCTCTGAGTGCTTCAACTGTGGCCGCGCGTTCCACCTGAACCCGTACCAGAACCGGCCCGGCCGTGACTGCGGCGACGCCCTGCTGGGCGAGACGCTGGGGGTGGAGTCTTACTGCGCGGACTGCCTGGAGGCCGAGCGCCGCGCCGCGGAGGCCGCGCTGGGCCCGGACCGCGCCCGCGCCGAGCGGATGGTGCACTCGCTCTTCGGCGAGGAGTTGCCGCTGCCCCCACCCACGCCGCCGGCCCCCGCGGAACGTCGCCCGTTCCGCCGCGTCGAGGACGAGTAGCACATGGCCGATCCTGCGCCGCGGCGGCCCTCGCGGATGCGGTACCTGTTCATCTTCGTGCTCGGCGTCTTCGTCGGGCGGCTGGCGTCCAGCCAGTTCTCCGGCGGCGCGCTGGACGCGGTGGACCTGTTGATGGTCGCCGGCCTGGCGATCACGATCGTGTGGGCGTGGCGCTCCTGGGCGCGCGAGACCTTCGAGCGGCGCCGCCGCGATGCCCTGGAACGCCAGCAGCGCCGCGCGCGCAGCGCGAAGCGCAAGGACGGCGCCTAGCGCTCCCTGGCAGGGCCACTCCGCCTGGACCCCTTGCGGCTGAACCAGGTGGCGTCGCCCGGCTCATCCGGGCGCTCCCCCGCCGGCACCGGCGTGAAGCCCGCGCGCAGCATGAAATACAGGCCGCGTCCGTTCGTCCGAGGCACCCGCGCCAGCATTCGGCTCGCCCCCTCCGCCACCAGCCGCCGCTCGGCGGCCAGCAGCGCCTTGGTGGCGCACGCCCGGCCGCGAGCCTCCCGTGCGACCGCCACCGCGAGGAGCGTCGCCTCTCCCGGGCGAGGGCACTCCCGCATCACGATCGCCACGCCCGCGTCCGCGCCCCCCTCGCGGATGCGGTACCACTCGGCGGCGGCGGGCGTCTCCGGCAGCGAGGGCTCCGCGGCGCGGTCCCAACCGTCCGTGAGGGCGCGCAGCAACGACGGTGAGGCGGCCACCTCCTGCGGGGTGGTGCGCAGCAGCGTCACGCCGAGGTAGCGCGCCCAGGGGGCGGTCCGGCTTCCGGCGGATGCTCTTCCGGACGGGGTCACGCCAGCCATCGCTCCACGTGCCCGGCCAGGTCCGCGGCGCGCAGCACGCGCACCTCGCAGTCCGGCAGGCCGTCCAGGAACGCCTCGCCGTACTGGCGCCGGACGATGCGGCTGTCCAGGACGACGAAGACGCCGCGGTCGGTGGAACCGCGGATCAGGCGCCCGAAGCCCTGGCGGAAGCGCAGCACGGCCTGGGGCAGCGCGAACTCCCCGAAGGGGTCGTCGAACTGGCCGGAACGGCCCTCATAGATCGGGTCGGTGGGGACGGGGAACGGCAGGCGCGCGATCACGATCTGGGAGAGCGCCTCGCCCGGGACATCGATGCCCTCCCAGAAGGCGGCGGTGCCCAGGATCACAGAGCGGGGGCGCTCGCGCAGCAGACGCAGCAGACGCGTGGGCGAGCCGTCCAGGCCCTGCGCGAAGACCGTGATGTCGTCCTCCGCCAGTTGGTCGCGCAGTGCCGCCGCCGTGGCGCGTACGGCCTGGTGGGAGGTGAACAGGACCAGCGTGCGCCCCGCGCTGGCCCGCACCAGCGAGGCGATGGTCTGCTGCAGGGACGAGTCGTAGGAGGGCATGCGCGGGTCCGGCAGTTCCTCCGCCAGCAGCGCCAGCACGGCGCTGCGGTAGTCGTACGGCGAGGGCACCAGCAGCGTGTCCGCCTCGTCTAGCCCCAGACGCTGGAGGGCGAAGTCGAACGAACCGGCGGCAGTGAGCGTGGCGCTCGTGGCCATCACGGACTCCCGCCCGGCCCAGAGGTGGTCCGCCAGGTGCGGCGCCACCTCCAGCGGCACGCGCCCGATGCGGACGTCGCCCTCCTGGCGGGTCACCCAGGCGATCTCGTCGCGGTTGGCACGCAGCACGGTGTGGCGGAGCGTCTCGCGCGCAGCGGACAGCGCCTCGCTGTGGCGGACGGCCTCCGCCTTCAGGTCTTCCGGCAGCGGCACGCCGGACTCCGCGAGGCCGGCCACGGTCTCGCGCACCTGCTCCATGCGCTCGCCCAGGATGCGCAGGGCGAGGTCCAGCGTGACCGCCACTACCTCCGCCTCCTCCCAGGAGGCCTGTCCTCGGCGTGCCGAGGTGAGCGAGATGTCCCGGCGCTGCGGCTCGCCGTCCGAGTTGGCCTCGTCCACGAAGGCGCGCAGGGCGTCCAGCAGCGCGCGCACGTGCTCGCGCGTCTCCGTGCTGGCGGTCTCAATCTGCTGGGCCACGGGTGCGAGGCCCGCCGCCGGCGAGAGCGCCAGCGCGTCGCCGCCCGCGGCCAGGCCCTGCAGACGTCGCGCGAAGCCCGGTGTCCCGCCCTTGTCGGCCGAACCCAGCGACTCCACCAGGTCCCGCAGTTCGCGCAGCGAGAGCGTGGCGCCGAAGTGCTGCGTGGCCACGTCCTCCAGGCGGTGGGCCTCGTCGATCACCAGGTGGTTGAAGGGCGGGAGCACCTGGTCGGCCCGCGCGGCGTTGGCCAGCAGCAGGGAGTGGTTGGCGATGACCACGTGCGCCGCCGCCGCCCGCTGACGCGCCCGCCAGAGGAAGCAGGAGCCCTCGCGCACGTAGGCGCAGCGCCGCGCCAGGCAGTCGTTGCTGTCCGCGGAGATCTGCGGCCACCAGGGCTGTTCCTGAGACGTCATGTACAGCTCGGAGAGTTCGCCGGTCTCCGTCTGCGGCAGCCAGGCGGCCACGCGCGCGAACAGGCGCACCTCCGCCTCGCCCCGCGGGGCGGGGTCCTGCCGGACCTGCGCCCAGCGCTCCAGGCAGAGGTAGTTGCTGCGCCCCTTCAGCACGGCCACGCGCGCCGCGCCCGGCGCGTCCAGGTACGCCTCCACCATCGAGGCCGCCAGCGGCGCGTCCTTCTGCGCCAGTTGGTCCTGCAGGTTCAGCGTGTGCGTGGAGACCACCACGCGGTCCTGGTTGCGGATGGCGTGCAGCAGCGCCGGCACGAGGTAGGCGAGCGACTTGCCGGTGCCCGTCCCCGCCTCCACGGCCAGGTAGCCCCCGTCCCGCAGGTGCTCCGCCGTGGCCCGCGCCATCTGCTCCTGCCCGGCGCGACGCTCCAGGCCGGGGGCGAGATCCGGCCGCGAGGCCGCCAGGGCGAAGACGTCCTCCACCTCCCGTGGCTGTACGGGGATGCGCGGCTCGCGCGGGACCAGCGCCGGGTAGGACGTGCGAGGCGGCACCACCGGCAGCGTGGCCATGACGGCCAGCGCCTCTGCTTCGCTGATCGCGCCTTCGCCCGCGCGCTGAAGGGCGTCCTCCAGGAGCGGCGTGACGGACCAGCCGGCGCGCCCGGCGAAGCCGTGCAGTTCCACCAGCAGCGAGCGCGGCATCGCCTCCAGGCGACGAAGCAGCGCCAGGAAGACGTCCCGCGTGGCCTCCGCATCCGCCAGGGCGCGGTGCGCCACCGGCATGTGCACGCCCACGATCTCCGCGATGGCGCCGAGGCCGAGGCGGTCCGCCGTGGGGAGCAGCACGGAGGCCAGTTCCCAAGTGTCGAACGAGGGCCCGGGTGGCGTGATGTGCTCCGCGCCCAGGAACGCGAGGTCGAACGCGATGTTCTGGCCCACCACGGCGCGCGCGCCGACGAAGGCGCGCACGTCCTCCCGGACCTCCGTGAAGCGCGGGGCCTCCGCGACGTCCGCGTTGGAGATCCCGGTGAGTTCCACCACCTCCGCCGGGATCGGCCGGCCAGGGTTCACGAAGGTGCGGTAGTTCTCGAAGCGGCCGGAGCGGTCGAAGCGCGTGGCGCCCACCTCGATGATGAGGTCGGACTCCAGGCTCAGCCCGGTGGTCTCGAGGTCGAGTGCGACGAATTCGTCGAGCATGCGCCGGCGATTCCAGGCGCGCGGTGGGGTCCCGGGCGCGCGTTCATCATACGTGAGGCGCGCCGGGCTGGCGCAGGGCGCCGTGGCACGCCGCCCGGAGTGGACGAATGGTGGGGCGGAGGCTAGTCGACCTGGCCGGTCGCTTCCTCGATGGAGCCTTCCTCCAGGCGCACCCAGCGGCCCTCGCGGGTGCGGTGGATGGCCTCGAAGCGGCCGCTGTGGAGTTCCTCCAGGAACTCCTGGGGCGTGGTCACCTTGCGCTCGAAGCCCGTGGCGAAGGTGGCGATGCCGCTGGTGGAGTGGGCGTCCGAGCCGCCGGTGCCCGGGATCCCCAGGATGCGGGCGACCTCCGCGGCGAAGTAGTTCTCCTGCGGGGTGTTGGCGCCGTTGCCGATTTCGATTGCGTGGACCAGTTTGAAGACAGGCATGGTCTCCGCGGCCTGCTCCGGGGTCAGTTCGAACTTTTCGCCGGTGCGCATGGCGGTGACGGGGTCAAAGAGACGGCGGAAGGGGTGCGCCACCACCAGGTAGCCGCCCAGGCGGTCCAGTTCCTCGCGCAGCTTCGCGGCCTTGCGGATGCCCTGGAGGTACGTGGGCAGGCCCACGGCGATCATGTGCCCCAGGTCCGTGGAGACCTCCATGCCGAAGTTCACGAAGAAGCCCGGGTGCTGGTCGCGGAATGCCTTCTGCTGGTGCGGTTCCAGGACCTTGTCGTGCTCGGTGAGGTTCACGCCGCTGAGGCCAATGCCCTGGGCGATCTCGATCAGTTCGTGGGGGTCGAGCATCGAGTCCGACGAGGTCGGATTCGTGTGGACGTGCATCTCGATGATCGAACCCTGGAGTCCGTCGTGGAGTTCCAGCGGGACCCTCCTCCGGGCGGTGCGCTCGCAGCGGTGCGCCCCCGAGAGCATCGAGGTGGCGCCCGGCACGGCAGGTACGAGGCTCGCAGTCTACGAGGCCGCCCCCACTGGGGCTAGCCGTACCGTCAGCGCTCGATGCCCGCGAGCCACGGCATCATCACTCCGAACGCCAACCCGCACACGGCCAGCGAACCCAGCACCAGCGGCGCGCCCCCTCCGCGGATGCGCCCGCGCACGAACACAAAGAGCGCTCCCGCCGCCAGCAGGATGCCGAGCAGTACCAACGGGAAGCGTCCGCCGCCGGCCTCGATGCTGGTGGTGTGGTAGACCGCGCCCACCACGAGCCCGACGAGCGTGAGGCCGAAGGCGAGGGCGTTCACCACCACGATGCCGAGGACTGGCAGGCGCGTCTGGAACGGCAGTCGCCGAGCCAGGTCCGGACGGCGCGACAGCCATGCCAGGACCAGCACGGTGATAGCCATGCCCGCGGCGGCGCCGGACAGCCAGCCGGCCAACAGGCTCTGCAGGACGTTCGTGTTCACCCGGCCCCTTGCGCCGCGAGTTCCTCCACGGCCAGCGCGTCCGGGCGGCGCAGTGTCCGGGCCTCGAAGACGGTTGCGCCAACGGCGCGGAAGTCCCGGCGGAGTTCGGAGGCCTTCGCATCCTCGTGGATGAACAGGTACACGGCAGGGCCCGCTCCCGCCAGGTGCAGTTGCAGCGCGCCAGCCTGTCCGTAGCGCGCATAGTGCGCCACCAGTTCCGGATCCGTGCGCTCGATGGCGCGCTCGAACGCGTTGACCAGGTCACCCGTCGGGGGCGGGGCGTGGCGCGCGATGCGGGCAGCCAGGCGGCGAGAGCGGTCGCCGCTGGTGAAGTCGTGCGGGTGTAGGGCGGCGTAGCGTTTCGCCGTCTTCTCCTCCAGGGCCGGCACGGGTGGGACCAACACCAGCAGGCGGAGCGGGCGCATGTCCCGCAGTGGTTCCACCACGTCGCCCCGGCCGGTGCAGCGCGCGGTGCCGCAGTGCAGGAAGAACGGGACGTCTGACCCCAGCGTGGCAGCCACCGCCTCCAGTCGCGGCATCTTCCAGCCCAGCCCCCACAGGCGGTCGAGCCCCCTGAGGACCGCCGCGGCGTCCGAGGAGCCACCGCCGAGGCCCCCCGGCGAGGGAATGCGCTTCTCCACCTCCACCGCCACGTCCGGCTCGCGTCCGGCGGCCTCCGCCAGCCGGATCGCCGCGCGCCGCGAGAGGTCATCCGCGGGATCGATGCCTGCGGCGTACTCGCCGGTGAGCGTGACCTGTAGGCCGGACCCGGCAGGCAGGGGGCGCAGGGTGACCCGGTCGGCGAGATCGATGGTCGTCATGACCGTGTCCACCTCGTGGAAGCCGTCCGGGCGCCTGCCCAGCACCTCCAGCGCCAGGTTGATCTTCGCGGGCGCCCTCAGGCGAAGGCCGAGTGCCTCAGCCATCGGAGTCGTCCTCGCCGTCCGCGGTCTCGTCGGGGACGTCATCGTCGAAGGCGCCCTGGAAGTCCGCGTCCAGCGGCGGCGGCTCGTCGGTGTGCTCGGAGATGTCCAGTTCGCCGGGGAAGTGGCGCATGAACGAACGGAACAGGCGCTCCCAGTCCTCCAGCCCCAGGTGCTGAGGCCGCGCCACGGGGTCGATCTCCGCGTCGCGGATCATCGCGAGCACCTGCTCGCGGGGCAGCCCGCTCTCGTCCACCATGCTGTTGTGGAGTTGCTTACGTGGCTGGGCGAAGCCGGCGCGCACGATGTGGAAGAACGCCTCGATTTCCCCCGGCGACAGGTCCAGAGCGGGCTGCGGGAAGCGCTCGATCTCGATCACCGCGGACTGCACCTTCGGCGCCGGCCAGAAGGCCTGCTTGGGCACCTGGAACAGGATGCGAGGCTCCCCGTACATCTTCACGCTCATGGACAGCAGGGACTCCCGCCCCGGGCCGCCCACGATGCGCTGGGCGACCTCGCGCTGGATGAGGATCACGATGCGCTCCGGCGGCGCGTCCGCTTCCAGCAACTTCCGGACGATCGGCTGGGTGATGTAGTAGGGCAGGTTGCCCACCGCCACGTAGGGCGCCTCCGGCGGCACGCCGGCCTCCGCCAGCAGTTCCACGGCCTCGAAGTCCATGACGTCCGCCGCCAGCACGGTCAGGCCGTCGTACTGGTTCAGGCGCTGGCGGGTGAGCGAGGACAGGTCCTCGTCCAGTTCCACGGCCACCACGGTGTCCGCCCGCTGCGCCAATTCCTCGGTGAGGCCGCCCGGGCCGGCGCCGATCTCCAGCACGGGCGTCTCGCGGTCCCGCACCGCCGCCTGGGCGATGTCACCCAGCAGGAACTCGTCCACCAGGAAGTGCTGGCCCAGGGCCTTGCGCGGGTGCACCCCCAGGCGCTTGAGGTACTCGGGCGGTTCCGGTGGCGCGTCCGGGCGCCGCTGTTTGGCGCCGCCCCGCCCGTGCGAGGGCTGGCGGCGCGCAGCCGAGGACGATCGACGGCGGCTCACGTGCGCCTCCTCGGCCGGGCGATGGGTTCGGTAGGGTGGCCGTGCCCCGCCGTCGGACGATCCTGCAGGCTTGCTCTCGCTGGCCGACTCAAGCCCGGCGACCCCGTGGCGCCCGACGCTACTGGCTTACCGTTGCTGCCTTCCGGCCCTGGCGGGGTTCACCAGACGTCGCCGCACGGGACCAGGCTCTCAACGCCGCCTGGCGTTCGCAGTCCCTCCACGATCGTTCTCGGACGGGCATTCAGCCCCGCTGTAGCGGACTGCGGGTACAGGGCACCGCTAACGCCCCGCCTAGCACGACCACGTCGATCGTATCAGCGGCAGCCGTGCTGGGCACAGCGCCCGCGTGGAGTTGCCGTGATATGCCGAGGGCTCGTCGGTCGAAACGCCTGCGTTATGGTGTGCGCCCCTGGGCCTTTCCCGGCCGTGGAGGGCGCATGCGCCGTCTGATCCGCAACGCGATACGTGCGCCCGGCCGCATGGCCTACGCCTTCGCGCAGTCGGAGGCGGGCGCGTGGCTGGCTGCCACCGTGGTGCGGCGCGCGCCGTGGGCCCTGCCCGCCCGACGCCTCGCGACCACCGAGGCGGCCGTGGCTTTCCGCCATCCCCGCCCGGAGGTGCGCGATCACGTGGTGGTGGTGCCCCGGAAGCGGGTGCGCGACCTGGCCATGCTTCACGCCCGCGGGGATGAGGGCGCCCTGGCATCGATGATCCGCGCGGCGGAGGCTGCAGCACGTGCCCTGCCCGCAGCGGAGCGGGTCTTCACCGTGAACGTCGGCGTGCGCCTGGACGTGGCGCAACTGCACGGCCACCTGCTGCCGGTACCCGCCGCGCGCAACCTGCTCGCGGAGGCGGGCCCGGCGTTCGAGGTGCCGTGCGACGACACGGGCGCCCTCCGAGCGGCGCTCGAGCGCGTCATGGCACGCCTCGAGGGCGGCGCGGCGCACGTGGACGGTTCGCTGGTGGTGACGGGGCTGGGCCAGGAGGCGTGGGGCCTTGCCGCCAGCGTCGCGCCCACCGCGCGCAGGGCGTAGCCTCTGGCCGATGATCTCGCGCGCCCGGACACTGGGCGCGCGGCTCTGAGCCGATGGAGGACTCCCCCGTGCGCATCCTCTCCCTGAGCCACCGCCTACAGCACCGGCTGGTGGACAACCACACGATCTTCAACGCGCCGAACGTCGCCGACTACTCGGCGATCGTCCTGGACGTGGCTGGCACGTTCGAGGTGGTCCGCAACGCTGCCCGCGCGCAGGGCGAGTTCACGACCATGGCGGGCGCCGAGGTGGTGAACGGTGACTCCACGGAGGGCGCGGCCGGCCTGGCCGGCCTGCTCCAGCGGCGGCGCGAGGAGTTCGTGCGGGCGCTGGACAACGGCGCCACCGTCTGCGTGTTCATGTCCGCGCAGTCTCGCTTCCACGGCGTCAACGGCCTGGGCGGGTACGACCGTTACTTCCTGCTGCCCGCGCCGGACGGCATGGCCTGGGACGACGAGACCATCCGTGGCTCAGAGGGCTTGCAGGTGGCAGTGGTCGAGCACGGCCACCCCTTCGTCGGCGTGTACGGGACCTACGAAAAGTCAGTCCTGTACCGGGGCGTCTTCAACCAGCGCGCGCCTGGATTCAGCAAGTACGCGCAGACCTTCCTCCGCGCCACCGGCGGCGACCCCGTAGGCGTTGAGTTTCCCGTCCTGAACGGCCGCGTGATCTTCATGCCCGCCCCGCGACAGCCCGGCGCCACCACGCTGCCCGCCGCGGAAGGTGCGGCGATGGTGGAGGCGATGTCGGAGGTGCTGGGCCGTCGCGAGGAGGACGACCCGCGCTGGGCCAGGGAGTTCATGCCCGCCGGGCTGGAGACGCACGAGGCGGCCATCCGCGAGGCACGCGCCGCGCTGGACCAGGCTCGGGCCACCCTCGAGGACGCGGAGTCCCAGGCGGAGTCGCTGCTGTCGCTGCGGGCGGCGCTGTGGGCGTCCGGGGACACGATGCTGCTGCCGGGCGTGCTGGCCTGCGCGGAGGCAGTGGGCTTCAAGCGATCCACGGACCCCAACGGCGAGCCGGTGCTGACCGATGGCTCCACCACCATCCAACTGGTAGTCCATGGCTCCACCGAGGCCGTGGACATGAGCCCGCACTACCGCCTGCGGCAGCGGTTGGACCGCATCATCGAAGCGCGCGCCATCAAGCCGCGCGGGTTGGTGGTGGCGAACGGACAGCGGCTGATCCACCCCACGGAGCGGAAGCGCCAGTACGTGGACGCGCTGCGCGTGGCGGCGGAGGCCGTGGGCTACGCGCTGATCACGGCGCCTCAGTTGTACCGCCTGGCGCACGCCGCACTCGCCGGCGCGCCGGAGGACATGCTGGCTGAGGGCCGACGGCGCATCGCGACCACGAACGGCGTGGTCGACTTCGACGACCTGTTCTCGGAAGCGCCCCCCGCACCAGCGGAGGAGCCCTCCGCGCCGGAGTCAGCGCCCGAGGGCGCGCCGACCGAGGCGACCGGGTAGCCCGCTCACGTCCACTCCCCTGTGGGGGCGCAGCGTGCTGCGCCCCTACAGGGTGCGGCGGATGGGCTCAACATCTGGATGCGTCAGGCGTTCAGGGGGCGGTCCACCTCGGTGGGGGCGTCGTAGTCCACGCCGTCCACGCCGAACCCGAACAACTTCTGGAAGTCCTGCTTGTAGCCGTCCCAGTCCGCGAGTTCCGCCAGCGTCTCGGTACTCAAGCGCTCCCAGGACTCCGCGATCACCACCTGCACGGGGTCTGACATCTCGCGGTCGTCCAGGCGGATGCGGCCCTCGGCGTCAGTGGCGGGCTCTCGGCCGGGGCCCGCGTGGTCCTTGAAGAGGCGCACGATCTGCTCGATGACGCCCTCGTGGACGCCCTGGGACTTCATCACCTTGAAGGCCACGGACATGTAGAGCGGCACCGCGGGGATGGCGCTGGACGCCTGCGTCACCACGCTCTTGTTCACGCTCACCCACCCGCGTCCGCCGTGCCGCCGCATCAGTGCGTCTACCTGCGGAGCCGTCTGCTCCAGGTGCTCCTTTGCCCTGCCGATGGTGCCGCGCCGGTAGATCGGCGCGGAGACCTCCGGCCCGATATACGAGTACGCGATCGCCCGCGCGCCCTGGGCCAGCAGACCCTCCTCCGAGAGCAGGCGCATCCAGTCCAGCCAGTCCTCGCCGCCCATCACCTTCACGGTGGACTCGATCTCCTCATCCGTCGCCGCCTCAATGGAGGCCTCGGTGACGGTCTCGTTGCGGAGGTCGAAACCCTTGCCCCGGTAGGGGCCGCCGATGGGCTTCAGGGTGGAGTTCCAGATGGTGCCGTCTGGCCCGCGGCGGCGAGGCGCGGCCAGCGAGTAGATCACCAGGTCCACCGGCCCCAGGTCACGGAGCGCCTGGACCACCTCCGCCTTCACCTCTGTAGAGAAGGCATCGCCGTTGACCGTGCGGTAGGTGAGCCCGCGTTCCTTCGCCAGACGGGACGCCTCTGCGGCGTTGTACCAGCCGGCGGTGCCGGTCTTGTCGCCCTCCGGCGCCTTCTCGAAGCCGACGCCCAGGGTCTTCGCGCCGTACCCGAAGCAGGTGACGAGCGCGCTGGCCAGCCCGTAGCCGGTGGTGGAGCCGAGCACGAGCGCGGTGCCCAGCGAGCCCTCGAGGTGGCCGCGCTCGATGACCTCCACCTGCTCGCGCACGTTGGCGGCACAGCCGTCCGGGTGCGCGGTGAGCGAGATGAAGCCACGGATCCGCGGTTGGACGACCTGCTTCGACATGAGCCAACTCCCCACTGCCCCCGCGGGCACTCTATCGCACGTCCGAGGCAGGTCGAAGGGCAGCAGCGACCCGTGGCGGGGCGCCGCACCGCTTGGGGTACCATCCCGCAGTCTGGGGAGCGTGCGAAGGATGCGGGGAACGCCATGGCGATCGTTCGGGCTGGCTCAGTAGACCTGGAGTACCAGGAGCGGGCGCCCTCCGGAGAGGCGCGGGAAACGCCGTTCGTGCTCGTGCACGGCTACCGCTCGTCCCACCGCATCTGGGACACCATGCAGGACGACCTCGCCAGCCGGGGCTACCGCAGCGTGGCGATCTCCATGCGCGGAGCAGCGGGCTCCGATCGCTCCGAGGCGGACGAGGACTACGCCCCCGTGAACTTCTCCCGCGACCTCGCCGCAGCGGTGGACGCCCTGGGCCTCGGCCGGTTCATCCTCGCCGGGCACTCGCTGGGCGCGCGGACGGTCATGCACTACGCGCGCGACCACGCTGACCGACTCGCCGGCCTCGTGCTCATGTCCGGCGGATCGCTTGCGCCGCGGGCGGAGATGACGGCGGAGCAGCGGGCACGCTGGCTCGCGAACATCGAGGGCTACCCCGGCAACATCAACCGAGACTACTGGGGGCACGAGCACACCGGTCTGAAGCCGGAGGTACGCGCCGCGCTCTGGGAGGACTGGCAGCGCGTGCCGCAAGCGCGCATGCGCGGAGCCCAGTCCCTCCCGGAGGATCTGCAGCCGGCGCTGCGCTCGATGGCTGTCCCCACGCTGGTGATCTTCGGGGACCAGGACCGCACCGTCCCGCCCGGGTCGTCAGCGGAGGGCTACCTGGAGTTGCCCCGGGACGTGCGGCACCTGCACGTCTTCCACGGCGTGGACCACTCGCCCAATGCGGTGGTACCGGACCGCTGTGCCGGCGTGTTCGACCGCTTCGCGCGCAACGCCTGTGGTGTCTGACGTCGCGCGTGAGGCGTGAGCCGCTCCGCTACTCGGCGATGACCACCATGAAGGTGTTGGCCGGGATGTCCCCGTCCGGGAAGGCCGCGAAGAAGGGACCATTCACGAAGGTCGGCGCGCCCACCCGGTAGCCCACCAGGCCGCCCCCGACGGAGATCCAGAACGACGTCGCGTTTGGTGCCGCCTCGATGGCGCCCTCTACGTTGCCGCCGGAGAACATCGCTAGGTTCAGCCCCCTGGCGATCGGGGCGTTGAACGTGCCACCCGCGAGCGTGCTCTCCGAGACCACCAGCGTGATGCCGTTCGCCACGTCCGCGGGCGCGCCGCCGATGGAGAAGGTCGCCGTGCCCTCCGCGGGCTTGCCGTCCACGCGGAAGGTGATGGTGTTGCCGGCGACGGGTGTACACGGGCCGCCACTCACGATGTAGAGCAGCCAGTTGCCATCCGCGTCCACCTCGGTGTCGCCACAGACCTTGCTATCGATGCGCGCTTCCACCGTCGCGCCAGGCGTCAGGCCCGTGCCGTAGGCAGTGAACGGGGCGGACGTCTGCGCGCCCGCGGGCTGCGCGGCAACCGCGACCGCCGCGGCAGCGAGCAACGCCGCGAGGGCGAGCACCCCGAAAGGGCGCCCGGTGTGCCGGACAGGCGTGCTGATGATGTGCATGTGAGTCTCCCCGCTACGCCTCCATGATTCGAGGCTGAGGAGGTGACGGTATCGGGCGTGCCGGTGGACGGCTAGTGGTACTAGTCGTGCATCTTCAGGACGGCCATGAAGGCCTCCTGGGGAACCTCCACGGAGCCGAGCATCTTCATGCGCTTCTTGCCGGCCTTCTGCTTCTCCAGCAGTTTGCGCTTGCGGGTGATGTCTCCGCCGTAGCACTTCGCCAGCACGTTCTTGCGCATGGCCTTCACGGTCTCGCGCGCGACGATCTTGCCGCCGATGGCTGCCTGGATAGGCACGTCGAACATCTGACGCGGGATCAGTTCCTTCAGCGCGGAGACCAACTTCCGGCCCTGGGAGGCGGCGTCCTCCGTGGGGATGATGGCGGAGAGCGCGTCCACGGGGTCGCCGTTGACCAGGATGTCCAGGCGGGAGACGCGCGCCGCGCGGTAGCCCTCCATCTGGTAGTCCATGGCCGCGAAGCCGGAGGTGCGGGACTTCAGGTGGTCGTAGAACTCCACCAGGATCTCCGCCAGGGGCAGGCGGTAGTTCGCCAGCACGCGGCTGTCGCCCTCGTCCTCGGCGTGGTCCAGGTACTCCATCTTCTCGAACTGGCCCCGGCGCTCGTCCACCAACCCCATCACGGCGCCGATGTAGCGCGCCGGCACGGTGATCGAAACGGCCACCCAGGGTTCGCGGATCTCCTCCACCTCGTTCGAGGGCGGCAACTCCGCGGGCGAGTCGATGGCGATGACCTCGCCGTTGGTGCGGGTGACCTCGTACTCCACGGAGGGGGCGGTGGCGATCAGGTCCAGGTCGAACTCGCGCTCCAGGCGCTCCTGGACGATCTCCATGTGGAGGAGACCCAGGAACCCGCAACGGAACCCGAAGCCCAGCGCGGCGCTCGTCTCCGGCTGCCACTGGAGGGACGCGTCGTTCAGGGACAGTTTCTCCAACGCCTCGCGCAGGTCCGCGTACTGGTCGGGGTCCGTGGGGTAGATGCCGGCGAAGACCATGGCCTTCGCGGGGTTGTAGCCGGGCAGCGGCTCTGCCGCGCCGTGCTGGTCCACCGTGATGGTGTCGCCCACGCGGCTCTCCGCCACGCCCTTCAGGCCGGTGGCGATGTAGCCCACCTCTCCGGCCTCCAGGGTGTCCGTCTTGTGGAGGGTAGGCTTGAAGTAGCCGAGTTCCACCGGGTCGAATCGGGTGCCGGTCTGCATGGTGCGGAGGCGCGTGTTCGGGTCGATGCGACCGTCCACCACGCGGACGTAGGCCATTACACCCTTGAAGACGTCAAACTTGGAGTCGAACACCATCGCCCGCAGCGGCGCGTTGCGGTCGCCGCGCGGGGGCGGCACGCGGTCCACCACGGCCTGGAGGAGCTCGCGCACGCCGATGCCGCTCTTCCCGGACGCGTACAGCACCTCGTCCGCATTGAAGCCGATAACGTCCTGGATCTCCCTGCTGACGCGCTCCGGCTCGGCGGACGGCAGGTCCACCTTGTTGACTACGGGGATCAGCGTCAGGTCCTGGTCCAGCGCCAGGTAGACGTTCGCCAGCGTCTGCGCCTGGATGCCCTGGGTGGCGTCCACCACCAGGATCGCGCCCTCGCAGGCGGCCAGCGCCCGCGAGACTTCGTAACCGAAGTCCACGTGGCCGGGCGTGTCGATCAGGTTCAACTGGTAGTGCTCGCCGTTGGCCGCGGGGAAGTCCATCCGTACGGCCTGGGCCTTGATGGTGATGCCCTTCTCCCGCTCCAGGTCCATGGAGTCCAGCACCTGCTCGCGCATTTCGCGCGCGGTGACGGCGCCCGTGGCCTCGATCATGCGGTCGGCAAGCGTGGACTTGCCGTGATCGATGTGGGCGATGATGGAGAAGTTCCGGATGTGCGACTGATCCACACACTCATCCTACGGGTGCGGGTGCGTACGGGCGCGGAGACGGGAACGAAGAGGCCCCGCTCCGGCGGGGCCTCTCGGTATCCCTCGAGGGGTGCGTGCTAGACGCGGTGGCAGGCCACGAAGTGTCCGGGGGCCATTTCCCGCCACTCCGGGATGCGCTCGCGGCACTCGTCCACGGCAATGGGGCAACGGGTATTGAACACGCAGCCCGGGGGCGGCCGCAGCGGCGAGGGCACGTCACCCGTCAGGATGATGCGCTCACGCTTGCGCTCCAACTCCGGGTCCGTGATGGGCACCGCGGACAGCAGGGCCTTGGTGTACGGGTGCATCGGGTTCTCGTACAGCTCGTTGCGATCCGCCAGCTCCATCATGCGGCCCAGGTACATCACAGCCACGCGGTCAGAGATGTGCCGGACGACCGCCAGGTCGTGGGCGATGAAGAGGTAGGTGAGGCCGAACTGCTCCTGCAGGTCCTCCAGCAGGTTGATCACCTGCGCCTGGATGGACACGTCCAGCGCGGACACAGGCTCGTCGCAGACGATGAACTCCGGTTCCACCGCCAGCGCCCGACCGATGCCGATGCGCTGCCGCTGGCCGCCCGAGAACTCGTGCGGGTAGCGGCGGGCGAAGGTGGGGTTCAGGCCCACGGCCTGCAGGATGTACTGGATGCGCTCCCGGCGCTCCGCGCCCTTGTACAGGCCGTGGATCGCCAGCGGCTCGCCGATGATCTGGCCCACGCTCATGCGCGGGTTCAGCGACGAGAACGGGTCCTGGAAGATCATCTGCATCCGGCGGCGGAAGCGGCGCAGGTCGCCGCCCTTGAGCTTGGTCAGCTCCGTGCCACCGAAGTTCACGGTTCCCGCGGTGGGGCGGTACAGCTGGAGGACGGCGCGGCCAGTGGTGGACTTGCCACACCCGGACTCGCCCACCAGGCCGAGCGTCTCGCCCTTAACGACCTTGAAGTCCAGGCCGTCCACGGCCCGCACGTCCGCCACCTTGCGCTGGATGAACAGCCCGGCGGTCACCGGGAAGTACATCTTCAGTCCCTGGACGTCCACCAGGGTGTCGCCGTCCTTGACGGTGCTCTCGTAGGCCCGTGCGCTCTGAGCAGACTGGGTAGTCATCGCGATGGTCCTCTCGCGCTAGTTGCCCGCGGCGGCGGCTGCGCCGGCCGGCATGCGGGTGCGCTCGTCGGTCTGGGGATTGCGGTGGCATCGGGCCCAGTGCCCGGGCTGCTTCTCCTCGAGCTCGGGGTGGTCCGTGGCGCACTTGTCGATCGCCCAGTCACAGCGAGGACGGAACGGGCAGCCCTGGATCTCCTGGATGAGGAGCGGCGGCTGACCCTCAATGGTCGCCAGGCGCACCTTCTCGGTGGCGTCCAGGCGGGGGACGGAGGCCATGAGTCCCACGGTGTACGGCATGCGAGGCCGCTTGAAGACCTCCACGGCGGAGCCGCTCTCCACGATCTCGCCGGCGTACATGACGTTCACGCGGTCCGCATAGCGGGCCACCACGCCCAGGTTGTGGGTGATGACCAGGACGGCCGTGCCCAGTTCCGTGGCCAGCCGGGCCATGATCTCCAAGACCTGTGCCTGGATGGTCACGTCCAGCGCCGTGGTGGGCTCGTCCGCGATCAGCAACTTGGGGTTGCAGGACAGCGCCATGGCGATCATCACGCGCTGGCGCATGCCGCCGGAGAACTGGTGCGGGTAGTCCTTGACGCGCTGGTCGGCCTCTGGGATGCCGACGAGTTCAAGGAGCTCAATGGCGCGGGTGTGCGCCTCTTCGTCGTTCAGGCCCAGGTGGAGCTGGATGGCTTCCTTGATCTGGGCGCCCACGGTGAGCACCGGGTTCAGTGAGGTCATGGGCTCCTGGAAGACCATGGCGATGCGGTTGCCGCGGATGGACCGCATCTCCGCGTCGCTCATCTTCAGGAGGTCCTTGCCCTCGAAGAGGATGGACCCGTCCACGATGCGTCCCGGCGGGTTCGGGATGAGGCGCAGGATGGACATTGCTGTCACGGACTTGCCGCAACCGGATTCGCCCACCAGGGCGAGCGTCTCCCCCTCGTCTAGGTGCCAGGTGACGCCGTTAACGGCGCGCACCACACCCTCGTCGGTGAAGAAGTACGTCTTGAGGTTATTCACCTCGAGCAGTCTCGCCATGGACCCCTCCGCGCCGGTGGTGTTCCGACGCCTTCCACGTGACCCTGTTCGCTGGCTCACCGTTGAGCCGTGGTGGGGAAGAGGAGACTCGAACTCCTACGCCTTGCGGCACGTGATCCTAAATCACGCTCGTCTGCCAGTTCCGACACTTCCCCGCTCGGAACGGCCTCAACCGCGATTTCCCCGCCGCGGTATGAGTCGAGTGGTGAGCCCCCAGGGATTCGAACCCTGAACCGGCTGATTAAGAGTCAGCTGCTCTACCATTGAGCTAGAGGCCCGAACTCGGCAGGAACGTAGCAGTGGGGTTTTGACGTGTCAACGAATCTGATGACCCGTTGACTAGCGCCACCCGGCTACGTGCGGGCGGCGTTGCGTCTGAAGGCCCCAACGACAGCGAAATCCCGCAGTCCGCGGAGCAGCCTCGGTGCGAGGGGCGCTGCCGTTGACCCTGCTCTCAGGGTACCATAGCGTCAGCGTCCGGTTCGGCCGGTGCCCGCAGCGCGGAGGCCCCGGCGACAGCGGTGCTCGGGCGGTTAGCTCAGTTGGTTAGAGCGCAGCGTTGACATCGCTGAGGTCACTGGTTCGAATCCAGTACCGCCCACCAGACTCCCCTCCTCACCCGTCCGCCGGCTGCTCCCGCAGGACCGTGGTGACCTCCACGGTTTCCCCCCCGCGCACGACCTCCATGGTGACCTCGTCGCCAACATCGGCGGCGTTCAGCGCGCTCGGCAGGTCGGACTCACCGGCCACCGGGTCGCCCTCGAACGAGACGATCACGTCGCCCGGCTGCAGGCCCGCGTCCGCCGCGGGTGAGCCCGGGGCCACGTCCTGGACCAGCGCCCCCGTCTGACGAGGCGCACCGAGTTCCGCAGCGACCAGCGCATTCAGCGGCACGTATGCGATCCCCAGGTACGGGTGGGACACCCGACCGGTCTCGATCATCTCCTGCGCCAGCGGCATGGCCGTGTCGATGGCGATCGCGAAGCCGATGCCCTGCGCCGGCACCTCGTTCCCGCCTGCGACCAGGGTGTTGATGCCGACCACCTCGCCGTCCAGGTTCAGGAGCGGCCCGCCGGAGTTGCCGGGGTTAATGGGCGCGTCCGTCTGCACCAGGTCGAAGAGGAACGGCCCCGGGCTCCCGTCCGGCTGGCGGGGCTCCTGGATGGTGCGCCCCAGCGCACTGACCACGCCGCTGGTCACCGTGGGGCCGCCTGGCAGCCCCAGCGCGTTGCCGATGGCGACCACCCACGCACCGACCTCCAGGTCACCCGAGCGCCCGATGTCTGCCACTGCCAGGTCGCCCTGGGTGACGCGGAGGACCGCAAGGTCCGTCTGCGCGTCTTGCCCCACGACCTCGGCCTGCAGTTCGCTGCCGTCCTCCAGCCGGACCATGAGTCCGGCCGCTCCCTGGATGACGTGGTTGTTCGTCAGGATGTGCCCCGCTTCGTCGATGACCACGCCGGACCCTACTCCCGCCGGGACGAGCGCCTCCGTCCCGCGGATGCCCACCGGATGCTGCGAGGTGATGTGGACCACAGATGGCCGCGCCTCCTCCACCACGGCAGTGATCGCACCATGGAACGTGCCCTGATCCTCCGCGGCCGTGGACGGGGACGTGGAGGTGCCCTCGCCCGGGTCGTCCGAGGAGGCCGCCTCGTCGCAGCCTGCCAGCACCAGGGCCACGAGGAGGCCCAGCACGAGCGAGACACGCCCGGCGCGGAAGGGATGGTTGGCCGCTGGTGCGGGCATGACGGTTCCTCTCGTCCGGGGGCGCGCGCCTCGGTGGGAGGCAATCGGCAAAGGGGCATGGCCTGACCCCGGGCTCAGGCGAACGCGGGGTGGGTGGCCCGGGCATAAGTGGATCGGCGGAGGGCTGCAGAAGGCGTCTCAAACCACCGGCCTCCCGTTAACCCAAGCGTCGGATCCCCAGTTGACGTACAGTGATGGAGCCGCGCCCCACGGGCGCGCCAGATCGAGCGCTGACGGGGACACGCCCCCGCGCACCGCCTGCGGCAGAGAACGGGACCCGCGAGGCCACTCGCGGCGCTGAGAGTCCCGGGCAGGACGCGCGACGGCACCACCCCTGAGCCCGCGGGCGAACCCGCGGCGGGTTGCCCCCGTTACCGGGCCCAACGAGCCTCGCGTGCTGCGTCGTGTCGCGCGCGGGGAAAGTCGGGTGGAACCACGCGTGCATGCGCCTCGCGTCCCGTCGGGACAGAGGCGCATGTGTGTTTGTGGCACGACAGGAGTTCCGCCCGATGTCAGAGGACCAGACCTTCGAGAGCAAAGACCCGATCGCAGACCAGGCGCCCCGTCCGGGCGACCATGACGACACCCCCTTTGACCAACTGCCGCCGGAGGAGCGCCTCTTCCGCATGCGCCACTCCGCCGCGCACGTACTGGCGGAGGCGGTGCTGGAGATGTTCCCGGAGGCCAAGTACGCCATTGGCCCGCCCGTGGACAACGGCTTCTACTACGACTTCGACCTGCCCCGCCCCCTGACCCCGGACGACCTGGTGGTGCTGGAGAAGCGGATGCGCGAGACGGTGAAGCGCAACCTGCCCATCCACGGCGAGCCGATCTCCAAGGAGCGTGCCCGGGAGATCTTCCGGGACCAGCCCTACAAACTCGAACTCATCGATGGCATCCAGGACGACACCGTCGGCTACTTCCGGCACGGGGACTTCCAGGACCTCTGCCGCGGCGGGCACACGGAGACCACGGGGCAACTGGGTGCCTTCACCCTGGACCGCCTCGCCGGCGCCTATTGGCGCGGCGACGAGCGCAACCCCATGCTGCAGCGCGTCTACGGCCTGCTGTTCCCCTCGCAGGAGGAACTGCAGGCGTACCAGGAGCGCCGGGAGGAGGCGGAGAAGCGCGACCACCGCCGCCTGGGCCGCGAACTGGACTTGTTCCACCTGGACCCCATCGCCCCCGGATCGCCCTTCTGGCACCCCAAGGGGACGGTCCTCTACAACGGCCTGGTGGACTACATGCGCGAGTTGTACGAGGAGTACGGCTACCGCGAGGTCATCACCCCGCAGTTGTTCAGCGCGGAGCTCTGGAAGACCTCCGGCCACTACCAGAACTTCGGCGACGACATGTACCTCTTCCACTCCGGTGACGAGGAGATCGGCGTGAAGCCGATGAACTGTCCCGGGCACTGCCACTACTTCGCCAGCGGCCACCACTCGTACCGGGACCTGCCCCTCCGCCTGGCGGAGTTCACCCGCCTGCACCGCAACGAGCGCTCCGGCGTGCTGCACGGCCTGACGCGGGTGCGCTCCTTCGCCCAGGACGACGCGCACATCTATTGCACCGCCGAGCAGTTCGAGTCCGAGGTGTTCTCGGTCTTCCGGATGATCGACCGCGTGTACTCGGACCTGGGCCTGGGCGAGCCCCTGATCCGCCTGGCCACCCGGCCGGGCAAGGCCGTGGGCAACCCGGAGGACTGGGACCACGCCACCAACCTGCTGGGCGAGTCCGTCACCCGCGAGGGCAAGGAGTACGTCCTGGCCCCCGGGGAGGGCGCCTTCTACGGGCCGAAACTGGAGTTCCACTTCCAGGACGCCCTGGACCGCTCGTGGCAACTGGGCACCGTGCAGATCGACCTGGGCATGCCCGGCTCCTTCGGGCTGCGCTACGTGGGGGAGGACGGCCAGGAGCACCAGCCGATGATGCTCCACCGGGCGATCCTCGGGTCGCTGGAGCGCTTCCTGGGCGTCTACATCGAGCACACCGGCGGGCACTTCCCGCTGTGGCTGGCGCCGGTGCAGGCGGTGGTCATCCCCATTGCGGACCGCCACGTGGAGTACGCGGAGCGCGTGCGCTCGCGGCTGCGAGAGCGCGGCCTGCGCGTGGAGGTGGACGACGGCGCGGACCGCATGGGCGCCAAGATCCGCAAGGCGCAGTTGCAGAAGGTCCCCTACATGCTGGTGGTGGGCGACCGGGAGGCGGAGGCGGACGCCGCCTCCGTCCGCGACCGCACGGGCGACGACCTGGGCGCCATCCCCATCTTCCAGGTCGCGGACCGCATGGTGGACGAGCGCGATACCCGCACGGCGCAGGCGCGGTAGAAGAGGTCTGCGCGGTTCTGCCCAGGGGGTGAAGTCTCACCCATGCGTCATAGTGCTATTCGCAATGCAAAGCGGTAGAGTCCGCTCGCATTCGGGGGGAACGCATCCGCAGGGGGATTGAGAATGAAAGCCGGACGGTCCTGGACTGCACTTGGCGTGGTTGTCATGGTTTCCGCAGGCATGCTGGTGGCCGCCTGTGGCGGCGGTGGTGATGACGGAGGCGTCAGCGAGTTCCGCCGCGGGGCTGCCGAGGCGGAGGGGTCTGTAGACGGCTTCATCCAGGGGTGGGTGCGCGGCTCCGGGCCGCAGCGCGACACCATCGTCGCCAGCCAGACGCGACGCTTCCTGGGCGGCGCCCTGGGCGAGCGGGTGGCGAACGCGAAGGTCGGCGGTAGTCAGACAGAAGAGCCCCTGGAGCGTGTCTTCAACGAGATCGTGGGCTTCCCGTTCCCGCCGAACGGCACCCCCCCGTACGAGATCGTGGAGAGCGTCCAGGACAGCGAGACGCAGGCGACCATCACCATCCGCCTGAACTACTCGGAGACCGCCGCCGCGGACCTGGCCGCGCGAGGGATCATCGCCTTCGAGGACGTGGCCGAGGCCCAGCAGCAGGTGAACGGCGAGAACGTCCGTATTCTGCGCCTCCTGGAGGACGAGACGCTGGGCTGGCAGATCCACGAGATCACGAACCCGAACGCCTCCTAGCGGAACCTCTCCGCCTGCCGCGGTGTAGATGAAAGCGAGGGGCCACGAGGCCCCTCGCCTGTTGTCTGGACGGCCGCTCGGGCCTTGCCGCCTGCTGCCGCGCATGACAGTCTGACCAGCGTTCTGGCCGGCACCGGGTCGGGAAGACGCGCCCTCGCTCTGGGCATTTCACACGGGGCGTATCAGGCGCAAGCGGACGGGAATCGCATGTTCAAGCGAGTGCTGATCGCCAACCGCGGCGAGATCGCCCTGCGTGTCCAGCGCACCTGCCGCGAGATGGGCATCGAGACCGTCGCCGTCTACTCGGAGGCGGACCGCAACGCCCTCCACGTGCGTAACGCGGACCACGCCATCTGCATTGGACCGGGCCCGTCCGCCGAGTCCTACCTGGCCATCGAGAAGATCATCCAAGCGGCCCGGGAGACCGGCGCGGACGCCATCCACCCCGGCTACGGCTTCCTCTCCGAGAACCCGGAGTTCGTGGAGGCGTGCGACGCCGCCGGCATCACCTTCGTCGGCCCGCCCGCCGCCGCCATGCGCGCGCTGGGCGGCAAGATCTCCGGCCGTCGCCTCATGGAGGAGGCCGGCGTCCCCATCGTCCCCGGCGCGAATGACATCGCCCTGGACGACATGGACACCGCCCGCCGCGAGGCGGAGCGCATCGGCTTCCCGCTGCTGGTGAAGGCATCCTCCGGCGGCGGTGGCCGCGGCATCCGCCTGGTGCAGACTGCCGCGGACCTGGAGAACGCCATGCGCGCCTCCGCCTCGGAAGCCGCCACGTCCTTCAAGGACGCCACGATCTTCCTGGAGAAGTACGTCTCCCCCGCCCGGCACATCGAGGTCCAGATCATCGCGGACAGCCACGGCAACGTGCGCGCCTTCGGCGAGCGCGAGTGTTCCGTGCAGCGTCGCAACCAAAAACTGGTGGAAGAGGCGCCCTCCGTGGCGGTAACGCCGGAAGTGCGCGGCCGCCTGTGTGACGCTGCCATCGCGGCGGCCAAGTCCTGCGGATACCGCAACGCCGGCACTGTCGAGTTCCTGATGGACCGGGACGGGAACTTCTACTTCCTGGAGGTCAACGCGCGCCTACAGGTGGAGCACCCCGTCTCGGAACTCGTCTACGGCGGCGTGGACCTGGTGGCGATGCAGTTGCGCGTGGCCGCGGGTGAGCCGGTGCCGGACCCGGACGCTCCCCTGAACCCGGTGGGCTGGGCCATCGAGTGCCGCATCAACGGCGAGGACCCGTTCAACAACTTCATCCCCTCCCTGGGCCTGGTGGACTTCCTCCAGTTGCCGGGCGGCCCCGGCGTCCGCTTCGACACCATGCTCTTCGAAGGCCTGGACATCCCTGTCTTCTACGACTCGCTGCTGGGCAAACTCATCGTCTGGGCGGAGGACCGCGAGCGCGCCATTGAGCGCATGAAGCGCGCCCTGCGCGACCTGATCGTCTCCGGCCCCATGACCAACCAGGCGTTCCACCTGGCCCTGATGGACCATCCGGACTTCCGCAGCGGCGACATCTACACCTCCTGGCTGGAGGCGAACTTCACCATGCCGGACCTCCCGGAGGAGGACCCGCGGCTGGAGACGGCGCTGATCGCGGGCGGCCTGGCCGCCGGCATCATTGCCGGCGCCGCCGCGGAGGGGACGGCCCGCCCCACGGGCCTGACGCGCTGGGTGCGGTCCGCCCGGACCATGGCCCGCCGAGGGATCCGTGTTGAAGGGGGGACGTCCGGATGGCGACGCGGCAGCGCTTCCAGGTAGGCGGAGCCAACCACTCCGTCCAGGTAGACGAGTCCAGCGGCCAGATCCTGGTCCGCATCGACGATGGCGAAGCCTTCGAGGTTGACGCCACCACCTCCGGCGTGCCCGGGCTGTTCTCGATCATCCGGGACGGCGTCCCCACGCAGGCCTACGTCACCCGCGAGGGCAAGGCGCTGCGGGTGGTGGTGGACGGCCGCGTGTTCATCCTGGGCCCGGTGGGTGCGGCCGGCCGCCAGCGCGGGGCTGCGGGCGGCCTCTCGGACCCGCCTGGTTCGCTCTCCGCGCCGCTGGCCGGCGTGGTCGTCGACATCCGCGTGAAGGAAGGCGAGGCCTTCGAGGCGCGCCAGACGCTGGTGGTGGTAGAGGCGATGAAGATGCAGAACGAGGTGCAGGCGCCCATGGCCGGCACCGTCAAGCGCATCTCCGCCGTCCTGGGAGCCCGCGTGGAGAAGGGCGACGTGGTGGTGGAGTACGAGCCAGCGGAGGAATAGCGCGCTGGCGCCCCTCCCCAGCACCCGTGGCTCCTGACCCCGGAACCACGTCCCAACCAAACCCTCACCAACCGTGCCGAGAAGAGCGGCACCTTGCCCCATTCCTTTGCTAGAATGACGGACGTGTAGGCGGCCCAGAACGGCTGGGGCCGCGGCTGTGGAGGAATGACCGATCGCTAAGGACCTTCGACTGAACGAGCAGATCCGCGTCCCTCAGGTGCGCGTGATCCGTGGTGACGACCAACTGGGTGTCATGGACACTCGCGAAGCGCAGCGCCTGGCCGACGAGGCCAGTCTGGACATGGTGGAGATCGCGCCGACGGCCTCGCCGCCCGTGGTCAAGATCATGGACTACGGCAAGTTCAAATACGAACAGGCCAAGAAGGAGCGGGACGCTCGGCGCGGCGCGAAGCAGGTCGAGTTGCGCGAAGTGCGCATGAAGGTCAAGATCGACACTCACGACCGCGACTTCAAGATCCGCACGGCCCGCAAACTCTTGCTGGACGGCGACAAGGTCAAAGTCTCCGTCATGCTCCGCGCGCGTGAGAACACGCACCCGGAGGTGGCCGAGGAACTTCTCAAGAAGTTCTACGCCAAGGTGGAGGACGTGGCTGATCTGGAGCGCCCGCCCCGGCTCGAGGGTCGCTTCATGAGCATGACCCTGGATCCGGCCAAGAAGGCGGCCGCTCGCAAGGTGGCGGAAGAGAAGCAGAAGAAGGCGGACGCAAAGGCTAGCCGAGCGTCCACCGACGGAACCGAGCCACAGGCCGCCTCCGCAGACACGGAGACCCCGGCCGAGGCTCCCACGGAGGCCGTCGCAGCGGAGTAGCCGCCGCGTCAGCCCGAACCGACCGAGGGGAACCCCGCGTGCCGAAGATGAAGACCCACAAGGGCACGGCCAAGCGCGTCCGGATTACCGGGACGGGCAAGGTCATGCTCCGCACCTTCAACCCCAAGCGCGGCAAGCGCTCCCGGTCGAAGATGTACCAGAACCGCGAGGACACCGCGGCGCACTCCACGCTGGTGAAGGCGATCCGGAAGAACCTGCCCTACTCGTCGCCCACGCCGGCGCCGAGCAAGCAGCCGAACGAGCAGGGCTCGCCCCGCGTGAGCACCAACTCGTAGGTCGACGGGCTCGCCGCCTCCACCCCAGCCGCCAGCCGTAACGCAAGAGGTTCCAGATGGCACGCGTACGCTCCCGGGTCCAGACCCGCAACCGTCACCGCAAGGTGCTCTCCTTCACCGAGGGGCATCGTGGCAAGCGCCGAACCAACTACAAGGTCGCGCACCAGTCCATGATCCACGCGCTGCGCTACGCGACGGTCCACCGCCGCGACCGCAAGGGCCAGTTTCGCCGGCTCTGGATCGTGCGCATCAACGCCGCCGCGCGACTGCACGGCCTCTCCTACGGCCGCCTGATCGACGGCCTGAACAAGGCCGGCATTGAACTGGACCGCAAGATCCTGGCGGACTTGGCCGTGCGCGAGCCGGAAGCCTTCGCGAGGATCGCGGAGCAGGCGAAGGCCGCCCTGGCCTAGCCCCCACCCTCCGAGGTGAACCGAGAAGCCGCCCTTCGGGCGGCTTCTTATTATGTCTCTAGCGGTCTATGCCCGGCCCTACCAGCCGAGCGCGGCTCGCGGGTTCTCGGCCACCATCCGGCGCACGTCGCCCTCGCTGAACCCGGCGGACAGGAAGCGCTCCACCCAGAGGGCCAGGCCCACGGCGGGCAGCGGGTTGTGTGCCTGGCCGAGGTCGGTTGAGAGCACGCAGTGCTCAGCGCCAAGCGCGCGCACGTCCGCCAGCATCGCCTCCGCGCTGGCGCCGCCGTCGTCGCGGAAGGAGAAGTTGGCGCAGTGTTCCAGGTACGCCCCCTGCGCCGCGGCCTGCTCCTGCACCTCCCGAGGGATGCCGAACGGCGTGGGGTGCGTCACCACCGTGCGGATGCCGCGCCTCCGCGTCTCCCGGACGACCGCGAGCGTCTCCTCCGGCGAGACGTGGCCGGTGCAGAGCGTCGCCTCGTGTTCCTCGATGAGGGCCAGGCACTCGACTGCCTCGGGGACTAGCGCGCCGTCCTCGTCCAGGATGCGGACCGGCTCGCGGCGGCTGTTCCAGTGCCCGAAGTGCTCGCGCGACCAGGCGGAGTCGAACGTGGGCATCCAGACTACGCGCGTGCCCAGCCGAAGCGCCGTCTCCAGCGCGTCCGGGTTCAGCCCTCCCACGCCGTGGTCCAGTGCGATCGCACCTGCCACGCGGATGCCCTCCACCGCCTGCTCGGCCGCCCACGCCAGCGGCTGCGTGGGGTACTCGTGGCTCTTGAGGACGAACCCGGCCAGCCCGGCGTCGCGGTAGTGTCGCGCCAGCGCCAGCGCGTCCAACTTCCGCTCCGCGAACGGGTCCGGCCCCGCGTGGACGTGCAGGTCAATGGCGCCCCGGAGTAGCGCCCGGGCGCGTTCCGGGACGCCCTCGAGGGTGTCGGGGGTGTCGGGGCTGGACTCGGTCACGCGCACCTCCTCAGCGGTGGCGCGCAGCGTAGCCGCTACCCGCGCAGCGTGGCGCCGAACTCGCGCTCCAGGCGCTTCAGGAGTTTCGCCTGCTCCTTGTTCGCGTCGTCCGAGGTCAGCGTGCGGTCGCGTGCCTGGTAGCGGATGGAGAAGGCGATGCTCTTCTTGCCCTCGCCCAGGCGCTCGCCCCGGAAGACGTCGAAGGCGCGGGCGCTGGTGACCAGCGGTGAACCTTCGAGGACCCCCTGGATCTGCGAGGCAGACACCGAGGCGTCCACCACCACCGCCAGGTCCTGCTCCACGGCGGGGAAGCGCGAGACGGACTGCGCCGCGCGACGGGCGCCGACGTGGGGCAGCAGCGAAGGCAGGTCCACCTCGAAGAGGAGCACGGGCTGCTCGATGTCGAACGCGTCCAGCACCTCGGGGTGCACCTCGCCCAGCACGCCCACCGGCTCACCGGCGACGACCAGGCGCGCCGTGCGGCCGCGCATCAGGCCGTGTTCCGCGTCCGCCTCGAACGTCACGGGCACCTGCAGCACGTCGAACAGCGCCTCCACCGCGCCCTTGGCGTCATAGAAGTCCAGCGCGCGCTCCGTGGGGCGGCCCCAGCGGTCCAGGTCGTGCCCCGAGAGCGCGCCCACCACCACCTCGCGCTCGTCGGGCAGCACCTCGGTGCCGCCGTCGCGTGGAGGCAGGTAGATGCGGCCGGCCTCGAAGATCGCGATGCGCTCCGCGCCGGCGCGGATGCTCCGCTCCACCGTCTCCAGCACCGCGTGCCGCAGCGTGGGCCGCATGACCTGGCGGTCGGAGGAGAGCGTGTTCTTGAGGCGGAGCGGGCGGATGACCTCCAGGTCCTCGCGCGGCATCACGCGCAGCAGGACCTCGTCCGTGGTCAGCGAGTAGGTGATGGTCTCCTGCAGGCCGGCCGCCGCCAGCGCGTCCACCGCGCGGTCGCGCAGGTCCGGCAGCGGGGCGGGCTCCCACGCAGGGATGGCGGCGCGGATCGCGGCCGCCGGCAGGCGGTCGTACCCCGCGAGGCGCACCACCTCCTCCGCGATGTCGTCCGGGATGCTGATGTCCGTGCGCCACCAGGGCGCCCGCACGCGGAAGGTGCCGTCCGACTGCTCGCGGTCCGTCTCCAGCACCACGAACCCCAGCGTCTCCAGGATGCCCACCACCTCCGAGGTCGGGACGTGCACGCCGATGACCGTGTCCAGCCGCTGGCGGGCCACGGTCACCTCGGCGCGCGGCGCGGGGGCGGGATAGACGTCCACCGCGCCAGCGCGGGCCGTGCCGCCGGCGACCTGCACGAACAGTTGCGTCGCCCGGCGCGAGGCCTCCATGGCCAGTTCCGGGGAGAGGCCGCGCTCGAAGCGCGAGGATGCCTCGGACCGCAGCGCCAGGCGCGTGGAGGTGCGGCGGATGCTCACCGGGTCGAAGCGCGCGGCCTCCAGCAGGATGCGCGTGGTGCCGTCGCTGACCTCGGTGTGTTCCCCGCCCATGACGCCCGCGAGGGCGATGGGCCCGCTCTCATCCGTGATCAGCAGCGTGTCGGGCGCCAGCGTGCGCTCCACGCCGTCCAGCGTGCGGAGCGCCTCGCCGGGACGGGCCAGGCGCACGCCCACCTCGCCCTGCACCGTGTCCAGGTCGAAGGCGTGCAGCGGCTGACCGAGTTCGAGCATGACGTAGTTGGTGATGTCCACCACGTTGGAGATTGGGCGCTGCCCGGCCGCGCGCAGCCGCTCCTGCAGCCACTCCGGCGACGGCCCCACCTGCACGCCCTCGATCACCGTGGCCACGTAGCGAGCGCACAGCGCCGGATCGTCGATGCGTACCGAGACGGCCTCGGCGGCTGGGGCATCGCTCGTCGGGTAGTCCGTGTCGGGCGTGTGGACGGCGGTGCCGAGTACGGCGGCGACCTCCCGGGCGATGCCGGTCATGCTCATCATGTCCGCGCGGTTCGGCCAGACGTGGACGTCCAGGATCGTGTCGCCCAGGAACTCCGCCAGTGGTGTCCCCACGGGGGCATCGGCCGGCAGCACCAGGATGCCCTCGTGCTGGTCAGAAAGGCCGAGTTCGCGCTCGGAGAGCACCATCCCGGCGGACTCCACGTCCCGGATCTTGCTGCGCTTGAGCGTCATCTCCTTGCCGGAGTGGCCGTCGCGGACGCGGGCGCCCTCCCGGGCGAAGGCGATGCGCTGGCCGGCCTCGAGGTTGGGTGCGCCGCAAACGACGGTCTGCGGTCCCTCCCCACCGAAGTCCACCGTGGCCAGGCGCAGGCGGTCGGCGTTCGGGTGCGGATCCACCTGCAGCACATGGCCCACGCGGATCAGGTCCCGGTCCCACTGTGCGCCGGGGCGGTGGATGCCCTCGATTTCCGCGCTGGCCATGGTCAGTCGGTGCGCGAGGTCGTCCACGTCGACATCCGCGGGGATGTCCACGTACTCCCGCAGCCACTTCAGCGACACCAGCATGCACGGCTCCCGTTGCGACCACGCGCGGCGAGGGAGGAGACTCCCCGGCTACTGCCCATCCGCTACTTGGCAGTCTCGAACAGGACGGGCTTGCCTGCCACCCTCGGGCGAGTGCGCGCCCGGCAGCGGTCTCAGGCACAATCGCCCCGGGGAGGCTCGCCCGTGACGCTGGAGGTGGCGGTCATCGCGCTCGTGCGCATCATCGGCTCGCTGCCGGTGCTGCGCTGGGCGTTCGCCGGGGCCGTCCTGGCGATCCTGGTGGACCTGTCCGACCTGTTCATGATGAACCTGCTGGACCTGGGCGGCGTGCCCAACTACCAGGTCATGGACAAGTGGCTGGACCAGGTCTACCTGGCGCTCTTCCTGCTGGTGGCGCTGCGCTGGCCGCCCGTCCCCGCCGCCGTGGCGCTCCCCCTGTACCTGTTCCGCCTGGCCGGCTTCGCGGTGTACGAGGTCACCGAGACCCGCTGGGTGTTGCTGGCCTTCCCCAACGTCTTCGAGTTCTGGTTCCTGGCCGTGGCCGCGCAGCGGCTCTGGTGGCCGGGCTTCCGCTACCGACTGGGCTCCACCGCCCTCCTGCTGGTCGCGGTGACCCTCGCCAAGTTCGGGCACGAGTGGGTGGTCCACGGTTGGCAGGTGCTGGACTCGTTCACCGCCGTGGAGGCGGTGGAGGCGATCTGGGACTGGCTCACCCCCGGCTGATGCCCGCTAGTCGGGTGTTGCCACCTCGCGGATCAGCGCGGCGATGGCTTCCGGCTGCTCCATCTGCGGGAGGTGGGCAACGCCGGGGAGGCGCACCACGCGGCCGTTCGGGAGCCGCTCCCCCATCGCCTCCCAGACCGGGAGCATGGGCGGCTCGTCCAGGTCGCCGTAGGCCACCAGCGTGGGCGCCTGCAGGCTGCCGAGGCGGTCCCACACGTCCGGCTGCTCCCGCTGGGTGCCGGGGGACGCGGCCCGCAGGGCGATGCCGTTCATGTCCAGGAGGAGTTCGCGCACTGCGCCTGACACGCGGCCTTCCTCGGCCACCGGGCCGTCCAGCCAGAAGTGGGCCTCCAGGCGGTTCACGGCGTCCACGTCGCCGGCCTTATCCGCCGCCTGGATCGCCTCCAGTGCGCCCGTGACGGATGGGGTGGGCTCCCACGGGGCGCCGCTCACGGCGGGGGCGATCAGCGCGAGCGCGCGCACGCGCTCCGGGTGTGCCAGCGCGAACTCCAGCGCCAGCAAGCCGCCCATCGAGTTGCCCAGCAGCACCACGGGCTGGGACACGCGGGCGCCGTCCAGGACGGCGGCCAGGTCATCCACGTGGGAGAACTCCTCCGCCTCGAAGGTGGTGGTCCCGAAGCCGCGGCGGTCGTAGGACACCAGCCGGAAGCCGTCGAAGGCTTCCGCCATGGCGCGCCAGGAGCGGCGGTCGGCTATCCCGGCATGCAGGGCCACCACGCATGGCCCCGAGCCGCGCTCCTCGCATGCCAGCATGGCGCTTCCGCTCTGGACCGTGAACTCACGCATGGGGCCTAGCCTCCGCCTATTGGTGGGACGAGGTAGATCTCGGTCTCGTCGTCCACCTCGGTGTAGATACCGCCGTCCTCGATGATTGAGCCGTCGATGGCCACCGCCATGTCCGCGCGGAGTTCGCCGTCCTCCACCACGCGCGCGGCCAGTTCCGGGCACTCGCGTTCGACCGCCTGGAACACCTGCCGCAGCGTGGTAGCACCCGGGACGTCGAAACGCTCACGCCCGTCTGTCACCGCGCGGAGGGACGCCGGTACGTGCAGCACGGCCACAAGCGCGGCTCCCTACTCCGCCGGTTCGCCCTCGGCGGCCTGGAGCGCCTCCAGGATCACGCGCGGCGAGGCCGGCAGCCGCGACACGCGCACGCCGATGGCGTCATGGATCGCATTCGCGATCGCGCCCAGCGGCGGGACGATGGGTACCTCGCCCACGCCGCGCACGCCGTAGGGGTGGCCGGGGTTCGGCACCTCCACCAGCACGGTGTCGATCATCGGCAGGTCGTTGGCGACGGGCATGCGGTAGTCCAGGAAGGACGAGTTCAGCATCCGACCGTCGTCGTTGTAGACGTACTCCTCGTTCAGGGCCATGCCGATGCCCTGCACCGCGCCGCCCTGGATCTGGCCCTCCACGTAGGCGGGGTGGATGGCCTTCCCCACGTCCTGGATGGCGGTGTAGCGGAGCACCGTCACCTTGCCGGTCTCTCGGTCCACGTGGACGTCCGCGATGTGCGCGCCGTAGCAGGCGCCCACCTTGCCCACGTTGGTGGAGACGATGTCCGCCTGGCCCTGGATGTTGCCGCCGCTCCCCGGGAGGCGGCGAGCCGCCTCCTTGAAGGTCATGGTCTTGCCCTCGGGGCCCTTCAGGGTGGCGTCGGCGGGGTCGTAGGTGACCTCCGTGGGGGCGCACTCCCAGATCTTCGCGGCCCGCTGCTCCAGTTGCTGGCGCACGTCCATCGCCGCCTGGTAGACCGCCCAGCCGGTGGCGAAGGTGGTGCGGCTGCCGCCGGTGTTGCCCGTGAAGCCGATGCTGTCCGTGTCCCCCACCAGCGAGGTCACGTCCTCGTAGGCGATGCCCATCGCCTCCGCGAACTGCATCGCCAGCGCCGCGCGCTGTCCGCCGATGTCCACCGAGCCTGTCACCAGCGTCACGCGCCCGTCCGAGTGCACGTTGGCATACGCCGAGGACTCGCCGCCGCCGTTCTGCCAGAAGCCCACGGCCACGCCTCGGCCGATGTCCTGGCCGGTGATCTCGGAGCGGTAGTGGGGATGGTTGGCCACCGCCTCCATCACCTCGCGCGCGGCGATGCTGCCGTGCGTGGCGCCGTCGCTGCGAGGCGTGCCGGGGACCGCGGCGTTCTTCAGCCGCAGTTCCATGGGGTCCATGTCCAGCCGCTCCGCCAGTTCGTCCAGCAGGGACTCCACGGCGAACTCAGAGGCGGGCGCGCCGGGGGCGCGGTAGGCGGCCACCTTCGGCTTGTTGAGGACGATGTCGTAGCCCACGATGCGCTGGTTGGGCACCAGGTACGGCGCAAGCGCGCAGCGGGCGCCGCCCGGCATGGGCGAGCCAGGGTATGCGCCGGCCTCGTACTCCAGGCGGATGTCCGCGGCCACCAGCGTGCCGTCCCGCTTCGCGCCCAGCCGGACCCACGAGCGCGTCCCGGAGGTGGGGCCGGTGGCCTCCAGCACCTCCGTGCGGTTCATGGTCATCTGCACGGGGCGGCCGGTCTTCTTGCTCAGCAGCGCGGCCAGCGGCTCCAGGTAGACCACGTTCTTGGCGCCGAAGCCGCCACCGATCTCCGCGGGGACCACCTTCAGGTCGCCCAGCGCAAGGCGCAGCGTGCGGGCGACGTTGCCGCGGATGCCGAAGGCGCCCTGCGTGCTGGTCCAGATCGTGACCTTGCCGTCCGCGTTCCAGGCGGCCGTGGCGTTGTGCGGCTCGATGTAGCCCTGGTGCGCGGACGCGGTCTCGTAGATGCGCTCCAGCACCACGTCCGCCTCCGCGAACCCGGCCTCGATGTCCCCCATGCCAAGTTCCAGCGTCCGGGCGATATTGCTCGGGTGGCCGTCCACCGGGGCGAACAGGCCCTCGATCAGCGCCGCCTTGCCGTCGTCGTGGAGGATCGGCGCGGCGGCGGCCATGGCGTCGTCCATGGTGGTGACGGCGGGCAGGACCTCGTACTCCACCTCGATGAGGTCGAGCGCGTCCTCCGCGGTGTGGAAGTCGGTGGCGGCCACGGCGGCCACGGGGTGGCCGCGGAAGAGCACCTTGCGGCGGGCCATGATGCGCTCGGTGTCCCAGGCGGAGGGCATGGGGCCGCGCACGGTCTGCATGATCGGCTCGGCGGGCTCCGGGAAGTCCTCGAACGTGATCACCGCGCGCACACCCGTCAGCGCGAGCGCCTCCGAGGTGTCGATGCGCTTGATGATGGCGTGCGCGTGCGGGCTGCGCTTCACGCGCCCGTGCAGCAGCCCCGCCACGCGCACGTCCGCGCCGTAGACCGCCCGCCCCGTGACCTTCTCCACCCCGTCTGGCCGTCGAGGGCTCGTGCCTACGACTCGGTACTCGCGCTCGGTGGTGGTCATGCGTCGATCCTCTCCACGCTTCGGTGGTGCCGGGCCTCGATGGTGCGGGGCCTCGATGGTGCGAGGCTAAGACAGCCAGGGGCCGGCAGCCGTGATGATACAGGCGCAGCCGGCCGTCCCCTCGCCGGAGCCCGTTTTGGCGGTCTCGGGCGAATGGTTATGTCGCAGGGATTGATCTAGGCAGTGGCACGCCCTGATCTGGGCATTGACTACCGAAGTCGGGCGGGAAGGGGCTGCGTAACGTGGCGAAGCAGGACGGGAGGGTCCGCATGGCCACACTAAGCACCGCCACCGCTTCGCCTGTCGTGCGGGCCCTCTCTCCGGCTGCCACCGCCGCCCTGCGGGACGTGTGGCCCATCCTACTCACGCTGTTCCCCTTCGCCGTCGCCATCGGTGCGGCCATCGCGGCGGCGCCCATCTCCGGCCTCGCCGGCTGGTCCGGCGGCCCGCTGGTCTGGGCGGGGTCCGCGCACCTGGCGGCCGTGACGCTGCTGGGGGCGGGTGCCTCGTGGATCACGGTGGTCACCACCGGCCTGGCGATCAACGCACGTTTCGCCGTCTACGGCGCCGCCCTGAGCCCCTACTTCCAGGCGCAGCCGCGCTGGTTCCGCTGGATCGCCCCGCACTTCATCGTGGATCAGATGTTCGCGCTGGTGCTGGCCCGCCCCGCCGAGGAGCGCGACGACCCGCGCTGGTTCCGGACCTACTACCTGACCGTGGCGCTGCTGATCGGCGCCGTGTGGATGCCCTCGATCGCCGCGGGCATCCTGGCCGGACCGGTGATCCCGGAGTCGTGGCCGGTGGAGTTCGCCGCCCCGGCGGCGCTGGCCGGGCTGCTGGCGCCGGGGCTGAAGACGCGCTCGGCGGTCGTCGCCGCCATCGTCGGCGCGGCCGGCAGCCTGGCGCTGGAGGACATCGCCGGCTCCTACGCCGTGATCCTGGCGGCGGTACTGGGCATGGCCGCGGGCACCGTGGTCACCCGCGTGGGCGACCACCGGGGCACCCGAGAGAGCGAGGGCTCACGATGACCGACATGACCGCGTGGCAGCAGTTCGGCGTGATCGCGGCGCTGGGCGCCGGGTCCTGGGGCCTGCGGGCGGGCTTCATCGTCCTCCCGGCCGGTCGAGGCGCCGCCGCCTTCATGGAGCGCTGGCTGACGCACGCTCGCCCCGCGATCCTGGCGGCGCTGCTGGCGAGCGTGCTCTCCCGCACCGCCACCGCGGACCCCGCCGGCGCGTCGATGGCCACCTGGCTCCCGCTGATCGCGGGCGTCGCGGCCGGCATGTTGGCCGCGCGGCGCTGGGGGCTCTCCGGCTCGCTGGCCGCGGGCCTCGTGGCCTACGTGCTCGCCGGGCTGGCCGTCTAGCGGCCAGCCCGCGGCTCGGCGGCAGGGAGCGCTACGGGCGCTCGAAGAGCGCCGCCAGGCCCTGCCCGCCGCCGACGCACATCGTCTCCAGGCCGTAGCGCCCACCTCGACGCTGCATCTCGCCGCTGAGCGTGGCCAGGATGCGTGCGCCGGTGGCGGCGATGGGGTGGCCGAGCGAGATGCCGGAGCCGTTGGGGTTCAACTTCTCCTGGAAGTCGCGGTCGTCCGCCACGCCCCAGCCCTTCAGCACGCCCAGCACCTGGCTGGCGAAGGCCTCGTTGAGTTCGATAACGTCGATGTCGTCCAGGCCCACGCCGGTCTTGGCCTTCAACTTCTCCAGCGCCGGCACCGGGCCGATGCCCATGTATGCGGGGTGCACGCCCGCCGAGGCCCAGCCACGCAGGTAGAGCGAGGGCTCCAGCCCCAGTTCGCCCAGCTTGTCCGCGGCTACCACCAGGCACATGGCCGCGGCGTCGTTCTGGGAACTGGCGTTGCCGGCGGTCACGCAGCCGCCGTCCATCATCGGCCGCAACCTGCCCAGCGCCTCCAGGTTCGTGTCCGCCCGAGGGCCCTCGTCCTCCGAGAACATGATCGGGTCGCCTCGGCGCTGCGGGATGGCGACGGGGACGATCTCCTCGGCGAAGCGGCCCTCCTGCTGGGCGGCCACGGCGCGCTGGTGGCTGCGGACGGAGTACTCGTCCTGCGCCTCGCGGGGCACGCCGTACTCCTTCGCCACGTTCTCCGCGGTCTCGATCATCCCGGAGATGTAGCCCACCACCTCCTCCGGCGCGGCGGTGGTGCGGGCGCGGTCCAGGCGGTCGTGCAGTTGCAGGGTGCCCTGCTTCACCCCCCAGCGGACCTCCGGGCCGGTGTAGAACTCCACGCGGCTCATGGACTCCACGCCGCCGGCCAGCACCACGTCCGCGTTGTCCGTCTGCACCATCATGGCGGCGTTCAGGATCGCCTGCAGGCCGGACGAGCAGCGCCGGTCCAACTGGTAGCCCGGCGTCTCAATGGGCAGGCCGGCCTTCAGCGCCACGATGCGGCCGATGGCCGGGTCCTCGCCGCTGGGGTAGCCGTGCCCCACGATCACCTCGTCCACGCGCGTCGGGTCCACGCCCGTGCGTTCCAGGATCGCGCGGGCCACGGTGGCCCCCAGGTCGGCGGCCGGGATGTCCTTCAGCGACCCCAGGAACCGCCCCACGGGCGTCCTGAGCGGCGAAACGATGGCGACTTCGCGCATGGCGATCCTCTTCCTGCTCCCGGCGCGGCGGAGGGCGCGCCTCGCGGCATGCTAACGCAGGCCCGGTGCACGGGCCCGTGATGCGGAGACATTGTGAGATACGGCGGGTGTGGAGCGCCGCAGGTTGGCAAACCTCCCGCGGCCGGTGTCCTCCATGCGATATGTTGTGACACCCGGTGCCTCGCGACCTTTGTCCTTCGACTGGCGTAGATGGTCACCCCCTGAGAGAGGCGGCTCGATGCCCCAGTCCTCCGACCCCCTGCGACGCGAGAACGCGAGGGCGGTGACGGCCGCGCTCGCCGAGTACATCGCGAGGGGTGGCGAGTTTCGTTTCGTGAGCACGGAAGACCCGGAGCCGCTCTCGGTCCATTTCACGCTCCAGGACCCGGACCTCTTCCACGACACCCTGACCCCCCACCTCTCCCGCGTCGTGAACAACGAGGAGTTCTCGGTCAAGTAGCGCGCGGCGGATCGGCTTCGCGGCCGCATCGAGGTAGCCCGGCTCCCACTTCGACAGGCTCAGTGTGAGCGGAATGGCGCGGGCCTCCGACAGCCTCAGAGCGTGGCTCACCAGCCAGGACGCACGCCACCAGGGCCGAAGGCAATAGGCCAGGCGAACGCCTGCGAAGGCAATGAGCCGGGCGAACGCCCGTCAGAACTGGGCGAGGAAGCGAGGGTCGTTGGCGTGGAAGTCTCGGATATCCGAGACGCCCAGCAGCACCATCGCCACGCGCTCCACGCCCATGCCGGCGGCGAAGCCCGTGTAGCGAGTGGAGTCGTAGCCCGCGGCCTCGATGATCTCCGGGTGCACCATGCCGGCACCCATCATCTCCAGCCAGCCTGAACCGCGGCAGACCGAGCACGACGGATCGTCGCCGGGGCACACGAAGCAGTCGACGGCCACCTCCACGCCCGGCTCAACGAACGGGAAGTAGGAGTTGCGCAGCATCACCTTGCGGCTGGGGCCGAACATCTGGCGCGCCCACTCCTCCAGCGTCCCCTTCAGGTTCGCCATCGAGATGCCCTCGTCGATGGCCAGGAGTTCCACCTGTTCCAGCATCCACTCGTGGGTGGCGTCCGTGGCCTCGTAGCGATAGCACTTGCCCGGGACGGCCACGCGGATGGGCGGCTCGTGGGACTGCATGAAGCGGACCTGCATGGGGCTGGTGTGGGTCCGGAGCAGCAGCGGCGTGCGGCCGTCCACCTCCTCGTCCACCCAGAAGGTGTCCCACATGTCGCGGGCCGGGTGATGCTCCGGGATGCGCAGCGCGCCGAAGTTGTACTCGTCCAGTTCCACCTCGGGGCCCTCGATCACCTGGAAGCCCAGGCGCTCGAACACGTCCAGGATGCGCCGCCGCACCTGCGTCACCGGGTGCAGCCGCCCCAGCGACACCGGCCGCCCCGGCAGCGTGACGTCGAGGGCGTCCGCTTCGGCCGAGGCCAGCGCCGCGCGCCGGATCGCCTCGCGGCGCTCTTCCAGGGCGGCCTCCAGCACCTGCTTGGCGCGGTTCGCCTCGGCGCCCACGGCCTTGCGCTCTTCCGGCTCCAGCCCGCCGATGCCGCGCAGGACGCCGGTCAGTTCGCCGGAGCGCCCCAGCACGCGCGTACGCCACGCCTCGGTGGCGGCGTCGTCCTCGGCGCTGGCGAGGGCGCCCAGCGCCTCCCGCTCGATCTCCGCGATGCGGTCGATGGTGCTCATGCGGGCAGTGTACGAGGGAGGCGGGTTAGGGGGTTGCAGGAAGCCGCAGTTCCGGATCGCCCAGAGGGTGAGTCCGGGAATCGAAGAATGCGACGGTGTGAACCGTACCAGCGAATAGCTGGAGGAAGTGGGAGACCTGATCGTCGATATCGCCGGCGGGGGGATAAATCCCGATCAGGAACGCGCGCTTCCGAAAGTCGGGTCGGTCGGATATTGCCTCAAGGAGGTGGGCATCCTCGGCGCTCAGACTATGCCCCATGATCACGAGGGGTTGGTCGTCGTTCCCCATTTCCTCGCGGCAGTAGGCAAGGTACTCGGTCTGGGCGATTGATTCCCGCTTCCGTTCCGAGCTCCCCTCGGTCACGACAAGCGGAACCGCGTCATCAAGCACTGTTTCGCCGAAACGCTCTAACAGTCTGCTGCCCTCGCGCCTGCAAAGTTTGTGCGTTGAACCATCGCTGGCGCGGACAAGGTGAAGGGCTCCGTGGGGATAGAGAACGAGCGACGCACTCTTCGATACTTTGGCATCCGCGATGTTGAACTCGACCGTATCGTCACCTGAGCGGTTAGAGAAGAACGCATCCTTGAATACATCGCGGTTCTCGTACTCATTCACATGCAGAATCGACCAGTACACTAGGACGTCGTAATTTGTCGTGTAGACCCGGTTGTAGCGGCGAAGCTCCCCACCAATCTCTGTAAGGACGTCCTGGAAGTCTTGATCGTCGCTCCAACGGAGGTGAACATCCTTCACTGCCTTGACGAGCGCGTTCTGAACTCTCAAGTAGAGTTCCCGGGCCGCCGCAGCAGCCTTCTTGCGGCCCATCGCTCGGAGGGCTCTCTCCGTGACCAACAGGCTCGAGAGGATTCGTTCGAAATTCGTTCCAAATTCCTCAAAAACTCCGAGGTCTGATTCCAAGAGCTCGCCACCGTTGAGGGCATGATCTTTCAGACTCGCATACGAGAAGTCCGGCCATACGTTCACGCTAATGCCATTGCCGAGGAGAATCGAAGGACGCGCGTGCTTTGTGGGAAAGGCTTGCGGGCGAACGTCTTCCCAGTTAGCGAGCTTTGTCTTCGGCATCCCACGCACCTCTGCGCTAGTTCCTTTGGAGATATATCGTAACACAACTCAGTCTCACCAGATCGTTACTGTGGGCTGTTACGCGTTCGGTTTATCACCTGATACCGCCCCACGAACTCCTCCACCGGCGTGCGACTGATCGCCTCGCCCACCACGTCGAGGGGTAGGTCCTCCAGGCGGCGGAAGCGGACGCAGGACTTGCCCATGTCCAGGCGCTTGCCCGTGGCGCGGTAGGCCTCGGCGAACCACTCGGCCAGGGCCGGGTCGCCGTAGACGTTGTTCAGGTACAGGGCCATGTAGTTCTTCAGCGACGCGAGCGTGGCGAGGGCCAGCGGCTGGCCGTTGTACGTCTTCGGCAGGCGCGAGAGCGGGACCACGTAGGAGATGCCGCCGTACTGCATGACCTCCTGGTAGCCGCGCGGCAGGTGCTTCCGGATGGCGGCGCGGACGGCCTTCAGCGCCTTGCGGCGGTCCTCCGGCAGCGAGGCCAGGTACTCCGCCACCGTCTTCGCTTCGCTCGGCATCGGTCACTCCTCGACGCGCGTCTGGCCCTCGATGCGTCGAGTATGCTCCCCGTCCCGGTACCCCGTGAGCACCCCGAGCATGGAGGGCATGCGATGATCCGAGGCTTCGTCCTCGTGGAGACCGAGGTTGGACGCACGAAGGCGGTGGCGGAGCAGATCCGCCAGGTGGACGGCGACGACGGCCGCGTGACCGCCGTGGACACGGTGACCGGCCCCTTCGATGTGATCGTGCAGGTGGAGGCGGCGGACCTGGATGCGCTGGGCCGCACGATCACGGCGGAGATCGCCTCCGCCCCCGGCGTGCAGCGGACGACGACGTGCCTGGCGGTGAACCTGGGGTAGCGGCTCCGGGAGGAGAAGTCCGCTCACACTGAGCCTGTCGAAGTGGGAGCGCGCCTACCTCGAGGCGCCGGGTGCAAACCCCTCTGCTCCCCCGTAGGGGCGCAGCGTGCTGCGCCCTTCTTCGATGCTCCGGGTGGACTCGGCGGGACTTCCCCCACCCTGGTCCTTCCGGCAGCCGGAAGGAGGCCAGAGGTGATCCGCTCACACTGAGCCTGTCGAAGTGGGGGCGCGGCTACCTCGATGAGGCGTGGCGCAGAGCCCCCCACCCCAATCCTTCCGGCAGCCGGAAGGAGGTCGGAAGGCAGGGGCGCCTCAGACCTCGCGGTCGAGGAAGAGGAGACGCCAGACCAGGGACTCGAGGGCGTCCAGGTCGCCGGTCCAGCCGGGGGGCTGGTCGCGGCGGGCCTGCTCGATGCGGGACAGGAGCGCGAAGCCCTCGGCGCGTGGGTCGGCGTCGAGGTGGGGGGCGATGGCGGTACCGCGCGGGACAGGGCCCGCGGGCTGGCGTTTTGCGACCACGTCGGCCTGCTTCCGTGGGGAGAAGCGTCTGACGGGAGAACGCACGGGGGGCCCCGGGCGTTCGGTGCGCCCTCGACGCGGCGGGCCGGCGGGGGCGGCGTCATGCCGCTGCGGGCAACACGCGCGGTAGACTGGCGGCATGGCGCAGGCACACGACCACGGACACCGGCACGAACACGGGGCACATGGCGCTCAGGGGGCGCGCGAGGGCGAGGCGGAGCAGACCTACTCCGCCACCTCGACCAACACGCGCAGCATCCTGCCGGCCGACATGATCTCCGTGGAGGAGGCCCGCGCGCGGATCCTCGAACGCTTCCAGGTGCTGCCCGCGGCGGACGTCCCGCTGCTGGAGGCGCTGGGCCTGACGCTGGCCGAGGACGTGCGCGCCGGCCTGGACATCCCGCCCCTGCCGAACACGGGCATGGACGGCTACGCCGTGCGCAGCCAGGACACGGACGGCGCCACCTACGAGACACCTCGCACGCTGCGCGTCGTCGGCTACCTGGCGGCGGGCAACGTCTACCCGGGCACCGTGGGCCCCGGCGAGGCCGTGCGCATCATGACCGGCGCTCCCATCCCGGACGGCGCCGACACCGTGGTCCCCTTCGAGGAGACCGACGAGTACGACTGGGCGACCCACGACTCCGCCCGTGACCCCGGCGCCTGGCAGGAGCGCCCTCGCGACCAGGTGCGCATCGACGTGGCGGCGCGCCCGGGGGCGAACATCCGCCGCGCGGGCGAGGACGTGCAGCGCGGCGAACTGGTGCTGCGCGCGGGCACGGTGGTGGGGCCCGCGCAGGTGGGCGTGCTGGCGTCGCTCGGCCTCGCAAGCGTGCGCTGCCATCGACGCCCCGTGGTGGCGGTGCTGTCCACGGGCGACGAACTGCTGCGCCCCGGCGACCCGCCCGCCGCCGGCAAGATCTACGATGCCAACGCCTTCTCGCTGGCCAGCCAGGTGCGCGCCTTCGGCGGCGAACCGGTGATCCTCGATGTCGCGCTGGACACGGTGGAGGCGCTCACGGGCCGCATCCGCGAGGGCCTGGCGCGCGCGGACCTGCTGGTCACCAGCGCAGGCGTCTCGCGCGGCGACTTCGACGTGGTGAAGACCGTCCTGGCCCAGGAGGGGGAGGTGGGCTTCTGGACCATCCGCATGAAGCCCGGCAAGCCGCTGGCCTTCGGCGCCTTCCGCGCCCCGGACGGCCGCACGGTCCCGCACCTGGGCCTGCCGGGCAACCCCGTGAGCGCGATGGTGACGTTCGAACTCTTCGGTCGCCCCGCCCTCTTCAAGATGCTCGGCCGCCTGCAGGCAGACGCCGAGGCGTGGCGCAGGCCCTCGGTGCGCGCGGTGGCGCAGGACCGCATCGCGAACAGCGACGGCCGCCGCTTCTACGCGCGCGGCGTGGCGTCACAGGGCGCCGACGGCCGCTGGCAGGTGCGGCTCACCGGCCCCCAGGGCTCGGGCGTCCTCACCAGCATGTCGCTGGCCAACGCCTACGCCGTCTGCCCGGAGGACGTCCCCGCCATCGAGCCCGGCGAGGAGTGCGAGGTCATCCTGGTGGACCGCGAAACCCCGATCCCGCCGCCCTCGATCTAGGCGCGCGATCCAGGCGCCCCCACTCCGCTCACCCTGAGCCTGTCGAAGGGCGAGCGCGAGGCATCTCGGTGGCCCGGGCCTACGCCTCTGGCGGGCGCTCGAAGAAGCGCGTGCCGGCGGGTTCCACCTCGAAGGTGCGAAGGGTGAAGGCGACCAGCGTGTAGTAGCCGACCGTCGCGGCGATCTCCACCATGCCGCGCTCGCCGAAGAGAGCCACGCCGCGGTCGTACAGGCCCTGCGAGAGCGACTTCCCGGCCAGCAGCGCCTCCGAGATCTCCACCGTGGCGCGGATGTCCTCGCGGTCCGTCGAGGGCGCCCGGCCGGCCAGCACGTCGTCCATCACGGACTGTGGGATGCCGTACTCCACCGCTCGAGGTTCGTGCGCGGCCCACTCCACGTTGGCCTGCCAGTGTCGGCCCGCGATGCAGATCGCCAGTTCCACGATGCCCCGGTCCAGCGAGGTGCGCTCCCACACCAGGCCGCCGAAGCGGCGCAGCGCGCGAGACATCTCCGGCGCGCGCAGCCAGGTGTCGAACGGGCCGCCGAACGTGCCGTCCTCGCGGGGGCGGCGCGCGCGGGCCAGGTGGTCGTACTCCTCGCGGACGTCCTGCGGCTGCTCGTCCAGGTTGAGCGGGGCGAGACGGGTCATGGCGCTACCTCCAGGGGCGGGGCTCACTGCGAGCCCACGGGCGCCCGCATCCTAGCCCCTACCATCGAGGAAGCCGTTACGGTCGGGTAAGCGGCGGTGAGGAGGTGGTCATGGCCCAGTCGATCGAGGTGATCCGCGTGGTGGGGCCCCCGGGGGCAGGCAAGTCCCTGCTCATCACGTCGCTCACGGAGTCGCTGCGCTCGCGCGGCTACCGCACCGCCTCCGCCGTCCAGCGCAGCGAGGACGCCACCACCATCACGCTCAGCACCGGCAGCCGCACCACGCTGGACCGCGCGGTACCCGCGTCCTACCTCGCCACCGTCGCCTCCTGGGTGGACCCGAGCGTGCAACTGGTGTTCGCGGAGGGCTACGACGAGCCGGGCCTGCCCGCGGTGGAGGTCCGCCCGGAGGGCGGCGAGCCATACGGCGTGGCCGAGGAGGATCTGTTCGCGGTGGTGGACACGGAGGAGTTGTCCGCTGGCTTCGCGCAGGGCGGGCCGGGACAGACGCTGCCGCTGGCGGATCGCATCCAACGCGAGGTGCTGGGCGACGCGGCGGAGCCGGAGGCCCCCGCCGATCCCGGCCGCGAGCGCCGCATCGAGCGCGGCTTTGGGTTCGGTCGGGTGCTGCGCCGCTTCCGTCGGCGAGGCTAGCCGACAGCCGCTTCGCTAGATGATCGCCTCGAAACCGACGAAGTCGCCGGTGAAGTCCTCCCAGCGGAAGGTGACGGTCTCCACCCGAGAGTGCGGCGGGCCCTCGCGCAAGCGCTCCACGAACTGCCGCAGCGTGCCCTCGTCAGCCTCGCCCAGCACCTCCACGCGGCCGTCCGGGAGGTTGCGCGCGTAGCCCGCGACGCCGAGGAGGCTCGCCTCCTGCGCGCAGAACGCGCGGTAGCCCACGCCCTGCACGCGCCCCTTCGCCAGCGCGACGATCTGGCGCTGCCGCCCTCGCGAGACCATCAGTGCGCCCCCAGCGGTCGGGCCGGGTTGCCGGCCCATGTCTCGCCGGCCGGCACGTCCTTGGTCAGCACCGCGCCTGCGCCCACGACGGCCCGCGCACCGACGGTCACGCCCGGCCTCGCGGCCACGCCCGCGCCCACCGAGGCGAACTCGCGGATGGTCACGCCGCCCGGGAACGTGCAGCCGGGACCGATCTGCGCGCCGGTCTCCAGCAGGTCGTCATGGTCGATGGAGGTGTTGGCGTTCACGATCACGAAGTCGCCGATGCGGGCGTCCGGGTGCACGGTGACGCCGTGCAGGATGCACACGCCCGTCCCCAGGTGCGCGCGAGGCGAGACGTACGCGCCGGGATGCACCACTGTCAGCACCTCGCGGCCGGCTTCGCGCATCGCGCGGCCCAGTTCCGCACGGCGATGGTGGTCGCTCATCCCCACGATGAAGCGCGCTGCCTCCTGCTGCGGCCAGGAGCCGACGCCACCCACCACGGGGATGCCGAAGTAGTCGCGCGCCTCGCCGTCGTCGAGCAGCGCCGTGACCTCGATGCCCACGGCGAGCGCGGCGTCGAGGACGACGCGGGCCTGCCCGCCCGGCCCCATCAGGGCGACGACAGGGTCACGGGACGCCTCGGGAGCCACGGCTAGCCTCGGACGAGCGCGGCGACGACGCGCTGCACGAGGTCGGCGGGCACGTCCGAGCGGACGGTCGCGCGGCCCACGCCCTCCAGCAGCACGAAGCGCTGGCGGCCCTGTTCCACCTTCTTGTCGCGAAGCATGGCGTCCAGCACCACCGTGCCGTTCACGCCGGGCGCGACCAGCGGCAGGCCGAAGGCGCGGATCAGGTCGCCCTGCCGGTCCGCCATCTCCTGGTCGATCAGGCCCAGTTCCACCGCGATGCGCGCGGCGCCCATCATGCCCACGGCCACGGCCTCACCATGGAGGTACTCCGTGTAGCCGGTGGCCTGCTCGATGGCGTGGCCAATGGTGTGGCCGTAGTTCAGCACGGCGCGCAGGCCCTGCTCCGTGGGGTCGCTGGAGACCACCAGCGCCTTCACGCGCGCGGACCGAGCCGTGACCTCAGCCACCAGGTCCCAGTCCGGCGAGCCGGAGGACAGCCCGGCCGCGTTCTGCTCCAGCAGCCCCAGCAGCACCGGGTCCAGGATCAGGCCGTGCTTGATGACCTCCCCGAAGCCCTCGATGAAGGAGCGCTTGGGGAGCGTGCGCAGCGTGTCGATGTCGCTGATCACGGCGGTGGGCTGGTGGAAGGCGCCCACCAGGTTCTTCCCGGCCGGCAGGTCCACGGCCACCTTCCCGCCAATGGCGGCGTCGTTCATGGCGAGCGTGGAGGTGGGCAACTGCACCAGCGGCATCCCGCGCAGGTAGGTCGCCGCAACGTGCCCCGCGAGGTCCCCGACCACCCCGCCGCCGAGCGCGAGGATCACGTCACGCCGCTCCGCCTTCTCCGCGGCGAGCCAGGCATAGACCTCGTTGGCCATGCGCACGGACTTGGAGGACTCGCCCGGCGGGATCACGTAGGACGCACCGGGGATGCCGGAGGCGTCCAGCGCGCGCGCGACCGCCTGGCCGTGGCGCTGCACCACTGTCTCGTCCGACACCAGGAAGACACGCCGGCCCTCCAGGCCCACCTGGCGCAGGCGGTCGCCCAGGCGGCTCAGTTCGCCAGCCGCCACCCAGATCGGGTACTTCGCGTCACCGGTGTCCACCAGTGCGGCCGGGCCCCGCGGCGGGACGTCCGCGCCGAAGCGCTCCATCCGCCGCTGGTTCTCCAGCACGCCCGGCCCCTCCGAGGCCCATGCGCGCAGGATGCGCGTGACGGCGACCTCGGGGTCCGGCAACTGCACGGGCAGCCAGAGGTCCGCCAGCAGATAGGTCGGCCGGCGCTCCTGGCCGAGTTCCTCCAGGCGGCCCTCCAGGTCCTCGCCCAGCAACGGGCGGGACTGGCCTTCCGGGTCGTTCCGGAGGCGCCGGGCGATCTCGCCCGGAGTGGCGTCCAGGTAGCAGATGTAGCCGCGCTGGCCCAGCGCGCGACGGTTCTCCGGGCGCTGGAAGGCGCCCCCGCCGGTGGCGATGACGGCCGGCTCGCGCTTTGTCGCCTCCGCCACCACCTTTGCCTCAATCTCGCGGAAGGCGGGCTCTCCGCGCTCCGGGATCAACTCGGCGGGTGTCTTGCCCTCGCGCTCGGTGACCAGGTCGTCCGTGTCCACGAATGGCCAGCCCAGGCGCTCCGCCAGCATGCGGCCCACGCGGGACTTGCCGGAGCCGGACAGGCCCACGAGCACGATCTGGCGCGGTGCGGCCGTCATGAGCGCGGCTCCCGCGGCCCCACCGTGGCCTCGAACGCCTCGAAGTTGCGGCGCATCTCCGCCAGGTGGTCGCCCCCGAACTTCTCGATCACAGCGCCCGCGAGGACGATGGCCACCATTGCCTCGCCGATGACGCCGGCGGCCGGGACCACGGCCACGTCCGAGCGTTCGTAGAAGGCCGTGGTCTCCTCGCCGGTGAGCAGGTCCGCGGTGGGCAGGCGGCGCGGCACCGTGGCGATGGGCTTGATGAAGCCGCGCACCACGATGTCCTGGCCGTTCGTCATGCCCGCCTCCAGCCCGCCCGCGCGGTTGGTCGCGCGCTCCCACTTGCGGCGCTCCCAGGCGTCCGCCGGCAGGATCAGGTCCTGCACCTCCGAGCCGGGCTTCTCCACGTTGCTGATGCCATCCCCGATTTCCACGCCCTTCACGGCGTTGATCGAAATGATCGCCTGCGCCAGTTGCCCGTCCAGTTTGCGGTCCCAGTGGACGTGGCTGCCCAGGCCGAAGGGCATGTTGGTGGCGCGCACCTCGAAGACGCCGCCGATGGTATCCAGCGCCTCCTTGATGCGGTCCACCTCCTGGATCATCGGCTGCTCCGCCGCCGGGTCCGCCACGCGCACGGGCGAGGCGTCCACGGCGGCCCAGTCGATGCGGTCCGGCACGCTGGCGCGCACGGAGCCGATCTGCAGCGAGTGCGAGTGCACCTCGATGCCGCACACCTCCTGGATCAGCGCGCGCGCCACCGCGCCGACGGCGACGCGCGCGGCCGTCTCCCGCGCGCTGGAGCGCTCCAGGATGGGGCGCACGTCGTCAAAGCCGTACTTCTGGGTGCCGGCCAGGTCTGCGTGGCCGGGGCGGAGCAGCGTGACGCGCTCCACCTCCTCGTCCACCGGCTCGGTGGCCATGCGGACGCGCCAGTTCTGGTTCTCGAAGTCGCGGTTGATCATCGTGAGCGCGATGGGCGAGCCGATGGTGAGGCCGTGGCGCACGCCGGAGATGATCTCCGCGCGGTCCTGCTCGATCTGCTGGCGCTTGCCGCGGCCATAGCCCTGCTGCCGCCGGGCGAGGTCCGCCGCGATCTGGTCCGCGGAGAGCGGCACGCCCGCGGGCATACCCTCCACCACTGCCACCAGGCCCTTGCCGTGGGACTCCCCTGCCGTGAGCCACCGGAACCCGCTCATGCCTTGCCGTCTTTCTCGTTGCGCTCGCGCAGGGCGTCTTCCGCCGCGCGGATGGCCTCGGTAGCCCCGGGCTGGATGATGGCGTTTCGGTCCGGGTCCGCCCAGCGGCCGTCCGCGGCGCGGTGGGTGTCCCACTCCGCCAGGATCGCGGTGGCCGGGTCTTCCTCCCAGGCGGCGTACGCCGCCTGCTCGCGCGTGACGCGGGTCGTGAGCAGGCAGCGGGACTCGGTGGCGCGGTCCGGCTGGCGGAACTCCGTCATCACGTCCACCTGCGCGTGCTGAAAGGACACGTGCGGTACCTCGTACATCAGACGCTCCACCATCCGCACGGCGGCGCGCTCCGCCACCTCCGCGGCGGTGGAGACCTCCACGCGCTGGCCCTCCCGCACCTGCACGTCCGGCTCCGCGAGGATCGAGACGCGGATCCGCTGGTGGTCCGCCGCGACCAGCGCCGCCGTGTGGAGCGCGCGCCAGTCCGCGGGCGGCGTGCCCCGCCGAGGGCGCTCGCGCCGCCACGCCTCGAAGGTGTCGTCCAGCAACTCCGTGAGTGCGGCCTCGTCGCCGGCGGCAATGACGCGGCGCCAGTGGCGCGCGGCGAACCGGGCCTGGAACACCATGAAGCCCACGATCACGAAGATCGCGACGCAGATCACCATGGCCAGGCCGAGCCCCATGCGCCGCTCCCTCCGTGTCTGAGATTCAGTTCGAGCCGGGAGTCAGTGTCCCTTGCCGGACGGGTTCACGTCGAGCGCTGTTGCTCCGCCAGGGCGGCGCGCGCTGCCTGGAACATGACCTCCAGCGGCGGTTCCACGCCCGTCCAGAGCCGGAAGGACTCCGCCCCCTGGTGGATCAGCATGTCCAGCCCGCCAATGGCGACGGCCCCTGCTGCCGACGCCTGGCGCAGGAACGGCGTCTCCTCCGGCACGTAGACCAGGTCGAACGCCACCTGCCCCGCGCCCACGCTGCCCTGCGGCACGGGCGAGGCGTCCTCCGCCGGGCCGTGCCGCATGCCGATCGAGGTGGACTGCACCACCACGTCCGCGGTGCGGAGCGCGCCCAGCATCGAACGGTCTTCGGCGTCCAGGGGGGCAAACCGCAGATCCAGGTCGTCCCCGGCCAGCGGCGCCAGCGCCATGGCGTGCTCCAGGGAGCGGTTGATCACCGTCACGCGCCCCGCCCCCGCGGTGCGCATCGCGACGACCACGGCGCGCGCCGCACCCCCTGCTCCGATGAGCGCCACCCGCTTGCTCGCCAGCGGCACGTCGGCGCCCTGGAAGGTGCGCAGTACCCCTGCCACGTCGGTGTTCGTCGCCTCCAACACGCCGCCACGATTGAGGATGGTGTTCAGGGCGCCCACGCGCTCCGCCAGCGCGTCCGGCCGGTCCACCAGGGACATGCAGGCCACCTTGTGCGGCACGGTCACGTTCGCACCCATCAGGTCGCCTGACCGCAGCCGCTCCACGGCGATGAGGAGGTCCTCCGGCGCCGTGTCCCACGCCTCGTACCGGGCATGGATGCCGAGCGCATCGAGCGCTGCCTGCTGGAAGCGGGGCGAGATGGAGTGCGCCACGGGGTGCCCCAGGAGGGCGATCAACCGCTGACCAGGCATGGGCTAGCCGTCCGCGGCGCAGGCGGAGGCGCGGAACAACTCCACGTTGGCGTTGTGCTCGTCCAGCGTGCTGCCGAACAGGTGGCGGCCGTCACACTCCGGGGAGGCGACGAAGTAGAGGTAGTCCACCGGCGCTGGGTCGATCACGGCGCGGATGGACTCGATGTCCGGGTTCGCGATGGGGCCGGGCATCAGGCCCGGGTAGTAGTAGGTGTTGTAGAAGGAGTCCAGGCCCAGGTCGACCTCCGTGAGGCCCTGCTTCCACCAGCCGAACTCCTCCACGCTTCGCGGGCCACCCTCGCCCAGGGTGAGCGCGAACTGCACGGTGGGGTCGGCCTGCAGCGCCATGCCCTCCTCCACCCGATTGCGGAATACGGCCGCGACCTCCGGCTTCTCATCGTCGTGGGCGGCCTCCCGCTCCACCACGGAGGCCAGCGTGAGCACCTCGTAGAGCGTCCAGCCCTGCTCCTCCGCACGCGCTACGAGGTCCGGCGTAACTTCCTCCTCGAAGCGGTCCAGCATCGCCTCCAGCAGGTCCGCGGCCGTGGTCTCCGGGCGGATCTCGTACTCGCCGGGCATCAGGAATCCGAGGAAGTCGGTCTCCTCGCCCATGAACGGGCGGCGCGAGGCATTGAGGATCGCCTCGTCCCACTCGGCGGCGGGGAACAGGCCTTCGCGCTCCAGCGTCTCGCCGATCTCCTGCACGCGCAGGCCGGAGCGGAACGTGATGCGCTCGATCAGGTCCGGGCCACCTCGCAGGCGGCGGATGACCTCGGCGGGCGGCGTGTCCAGGGGGAACTCGTACTCGCCGGCCAGGAGCAGGCCACCGGTCCCGGTGAAGTAGAGGAGCGCGCGCAGGGTCTCCGCGTCCGCCACCACGCCGGCGCGCGCCAGGGCTTCCACGATCTCCTCCGGCAGCGCGCCGTCCCGGATACGGACGTTCACCGTGCCCTCCACGGACACCCTGCCCACCGTCACCGGCGTGCGGTCCTGGATGCCTGCCGCCACTGCCTCGTCCGTGCCCAGCACGCGCGAGGCGCCCATGGCGAGGGCGACCACGACAAAGGCGGCAATGACCAGCACGGCGATGGTCTGCGGGTCACGCATCCGCATGCGGCGGGGCCTCCCTTGCCGGCGCGTTCCGGCGGTCCAGGAACTGTTGCAGCAGGAGGGAAGCCGCCACGTCGTCCGTGGCCTGTCCCCGCCCTGCGATCCGTTCCGCCTCCTGGGAGGTGAGCGTCTCGTCCTCGTATTCTACGGGCACGTCCAGCGCGTTCCGAAGGCGTTCCCCCAGCCGGCGCGCCATCCGAGCGGCGTCGCCCTCGTCGCCGGAGGGCAGGCGCGCCAGGCCCACTACCACGCCCGTCACGTCCTCCCGCGCCACGATTGCACGGATGGCCGGGAACGCGGCGCTCGCCGGGACCACCTCCAGCGGTAGGGCGTAGCGTCCATCCGGGTCGGAGATCGCGATGCCCACGCGCGCCTCGCCAGGGTCCACCCCGAGCCAGCGCATCAGCCCGCCGCGTCGTCCGAGGGCTGCGCCGCGCTGCCTCCGTCCGTCCCCGTGTCGTCCAGGCCGGGGACTTCCGGCGTCTCGGTCGCGTCCGGATCCTCGTCCTCGTCGGCTTCTTCCTCCTCGGCCTCGGGGCCGGCGATCACGATCTCGATGTGGTCCGCGCGACGCGGCAGCCACACCCAGGGAATGAAGTTCGGGCGGATGTCGATCTCCGGAGGCATCTCCAGGCTTAATTCCTCCTGGAGGAGGGCGCTGGCGTCACCCGGGGACATCCCGGTCAAGCGGCTCGCGATCGCCGCGATCGGTTCCAGCGAGGCGATACGTCCGGTGGCGTTGACCGTGAGCCGGCCGCCCCGATCCGCGGGGGGCGTAACTTCTGCGGTGACGGAGCCCGGCAGCAACGCCTGCCCGGCCGGCAGTTCCTCCCGGATCAAGAGTTCGCCGTACTCCGCGGCCTGTCGAGGTGTCACCACCAGCCCGGAGGCGATGATCGTGTACTCCACGACCAGGACATCCGAGGGTTCGTCCAACAACTGCAGCGGCTGCTCCGAGAAGACGGCAGCGGTGACGGTGGAGTCCAGGAGCGTCCCGAGTTCTTCCTCCTCCACCATCAGTTGCAGGCTGGCCACGGCGATGCCGTTCAGTACGTCGTCCGCGATGTCACGGACGCGGTCCACGTCCTCCTGGCTCACGCCGCGCGCCAGGCGGTTGCTGCCGCCGGCGCCGGGGGTGATGTTGGCCACGGAGATCGCCTCGGGCGCCTCCTCCACCACGGTCACGGCACCCGCGGGCACGTTGCCGTGGACGCCCGGGAACTCCGCAGTGGCCGTCATGTCTGCTTCGCCCTGGGCGGGGACCTCCACGGGTTCGTCCATACGGAACGCCGAGCCTTCCGCGTCCAGCACGCGCGTCCCGGCCGGAATCTCGACGGCCTCGTCGCCGCTGTTGCCGAAGCGCAGCGTGAGGGTGGCTGGCTGGTCGCCCACCTCCACCTCGCCGGTGGTGGTCGTGGTGACGGCCGTGACCACCTGCCGACGGATGGTGTTGGCCAGGATCGTCTCCGTGCTCACGTCCGCCACGTCCACGATGGCGTTGGCGCGCGCCTCGCCTGAGGCGGTGAACACCTGCGAGGCCGGTACCAGCCGGATCTGGGCGGACGGTACTTGGTAACAGCCGGCGATCAGCACGGCGCCCATGAACACGAGGATCATCGAGCCCCGGATGATCCGGCCCCACGGCACGGGGGGAACGGCGAAGTCCCGCTCGCCCACGTGCAGGTAGTAGCCGGCGGAGCGCAGGCCGCCCGGTGTGCGGGCCGCGCGCAGGCCATTCTCGCGCGCGAAGGAGCGCACGTCGCCGCGAGGTGACACTACCCCCAGCACGATGCCGCGGCGGCGGGTGTGGGCGGCAATGTGCGGCCAGGCCGTGGGCCGGCGCAGCGCCCGGGCGTCCCGCCGGACGATGAGCACCACCTCCAGCGTGTCAGCCGTGTCGATGCGTCCCACCACGGAGGCCACGTCATCGTCCGCGGTGGCGATGACCACCGCCGCATCCCCCGCCAGTTCCCGGCGGGCCGAGCGGGCCGTGGGTTCCCCTGCAGCGCCTTCCTGGCGCTCGCGGGCAGCACGCTCGTGGCGCTCATCGCGCCACTGCCGGACGCGGGCTACCAGGTCATCAGTGATCTCGCGAGCTCGGTCCAGGGCGCGACCCGAGTACTCGCGCAGGCGGTCGAGGAATTCCTCCACGGAGAGTTAGGCCTCCCCGAGTCGCTCACCTACCGCCGCCCGTGCGGCAGTGAGCGCCTCGTCGATCTTCGAGGCGTCGCGTCCCCCGGCTTGCGCCAGTTGCGGCCTACCACCGCCCCCACCCCCGGCGATGCCGGCGGCGAGCTTCACGACCTCGTCTGCGCGGAGGCCTCGTGCGACAACGTCGTCCGTGGCAGCCGCGATAAAGTTTGGTTTGCCGTCAATGTCAGCACCAAGAGTAACGAACGCGCTGCCGAGTTGTTGCCGCAGACGGTCAACCATTGGTCGGAGCGCACCGGCGTTGTCTGCTTCCACCCGCGCAACCAGCACTTTGACCCCGCCAATGTCCTCGGCACGGCCTACCAGGTCGTCCGCGGCGCCAGCGGAGGCGCGCCGAGAGGCCTCCTCCGCCTTCTTGCGCTGCTCGTCCAGGGCCTGCTCCAGCGCCTGTAGCCGCGCGGGCACCTCCGGCGCCTGCACGCGGAAGTGGCGCGCCAGCCCGTCCAGGATGCCCAGCCGCTCCTCGATGTAGGCCTCCGCCGCAGCGCCCGTCAGCGCCTCGATGCGGCGCAGGCCGGCGCCGATCGAGGTGTCCGCGACGATCACGAACGAGCCGATCTGTCCCGTGGCCTCCAGGTGGGTGCCTCCGCACAATTCGCGGCTGTAGCACCCCGGCGTGTGCTGGTGGTCCGGGTCCAGGCCGCGGGAGTCGCAGTACTCCACCATGCGCACGCGGTCCGTGTAGCGGTCCTCGAAGAAGGCGATCGCGCCGCGGCGCATGGCCTCGTCGTACTCGAGCTCAAAGGTGGCGCTGCGGATGTCCGCGCGCACCTTCTCGTTCACGGTCCGCTGGATGGTGGCCAGCAGGGCGTCGCTCGGCGCCTCCGGGTGGGTGTAGTCGAACCGCAGGCGGTCCGGGCCCACGTAGGACCCTGCTTGGCGGACGTGGGTGCCCAGGACGGATCGCAGCGCCGCGTGCAGCAGGTGGGTCCCCGTGTGGTTGCGCGCCGTGTCCAGCCGCCGGGCGGCGCTGACCTGGGCGCTGGCGCGGTCGCCCACGGAGATGCTCCCGGCCGTGACACGGCCGATGTGGACGATGGCGCCGGCGTAGCGGTGCGTGTCCGTGACCTGGAAGACCCCGTGCTCGCCGCGGATCTCGCCCTGGTCGCCCACCTGGCCACCACCCTCCGGGTAGAAGGGGGTCTCCGCCAGCACCACTTCGCCCTCCGCGCCCTCCTCCAGGCGTTCTGGCGAGATGTAGATGACCTCGGATGGGTACTCGATGGCGGTGTAGCCCATGAACGCGGAATCCACGTCCAGCGCCGCGTAGCGCTGGGCGCGGTCATCCTCGCGGTTCTGGAACTGGTCTTCCCCGCGGCTGCGCTCCCGCTGCTGGGCCATCTCCGCCTCGAAGCCCGCGCGGTCCACCTCGTAGCCGGCGGCCTGGGCCACCTCCAGGGTGAGTTCCAGCGGGAGGCCATGGGTGTCGTACAGGACGAAGGCGTCGCGGCCGGGGATGCGGTGGGACGCCTGTTCCCGCGCCATCACCTCGTCCAGCAGGTCCAGGCCGCGCTCCAGCGTGGCACGGAAGCGGACCTCCTCCACCGTGGCGATGCGCAGGATGAACTCCCGCTGCTGCTCCAGTTCCGGGTTGGCCGCGAGCGACCGGTCGATGGCGGCGTTCACCACCTCCGCCAGGAACGGCTCCCGCACGCCGATCTTGTGCGCGAAGTAGATCGCCCGGCGCAGCAGGCGGCGCAGCACGTAGCCGCGCCCCTCGTTGCTGGGCAGCACGCCGTCCGTCACCAGGAAGGCCAGCGCGCGGCTGTGTTCCGTCATGGCGCGGAGGGCGAAGGCGACCTCGGGGTTCTCGTCCGGGTCGTATACCCGGCCGGAGGCGCGCTCGGCGGCGGCCACCACCTCGCGGAGTTCGTCCGTCTCGTAGACGTTCTTCTTGCCCACCAGCACGGAGTTCAGCCGCTCCAGGCCGGCGCCGGTGTCAATGTTGGCCGCGGGGAGTTCGGTCTGGCTGCCGTCCTCCTCGCGGTAGTAGGTCATGAACACCAGGTTCCAGATCTCCAGGAACCGGCCGCAGTCGATGTCCGGGTGGCAGGTGCCCGCCTCGCAGTGGCGGCAGCCGGCGGTGGCGCCCCAGTCGAAGAATACCTCGGAGCATGGGCCCATGGGGCCGGTCTCGCCGGGCGGGCCCCACCAGTTCCCCTGCTCCGCGGTGTAGCGCAGGATGCGCTCGTCCGGCACGCCCTTCTTCAGCCAGAGGTCATGCGCGTAGTTATCGTCCACAAAGACGGTGGTCCACAGATTCGCGGGGTCGATGCCCAGTACCCCGGTCAGGAACTCCCACGCCCAGTCGACCGCCTCGTCCTTGAAGTAGTCGCCAACCGAGAAGTTCCCCAGCATCTCGAACATCGTGAGGTGGTTCTCGTCGCCCACGTCCTCGATGTCCGTGGTGCGGAAGCACCGCTGGATGGAGGTCAGGCGGCGCGCCGGCGGATCTTCCAGGCCCATGAAGTAGGGCTTGAACTGCACCATTCCGGCCGTGGTGAAGAGCAGGGTGGGATCGCCGTGCGGAATGAGCGAGGACGAGGGAATTCGCCGGTGCCCGCGCTCCTCGAAGAAGGCCAGGAAGGTCTGTCGGAGTTCGTCGACCTTCACGTTGGCGATCTTTCAGGTGCGGCGGCGGTCGCCGGTTCAGTCTGGGCGATACTGGAGATTGGACGGCTTCGGAGTGTAAAATCGGCTAGATCGGCGGTCAATTTGCGGCCGGCTGCACGCCGACCCCCTCGATACCGCAGGGACACTGCCCAGAGGACGGCTTTCGCCCATATGACACCACCGAACGGCGCCTCGGCGCTCGCCACGCCGATGACCACGCCGGTCGCATCCCTGGAGGGCTGGACCGCGGTGGTCCTGGCGGCAGGTCCCGGCACGCGCATGCGCTCCGCCGTGCCGAAGGTACTCCACCCCGTGGCGGGCGTGCCCATGGTGCGCCTGGTCTGCGACCTGCTCCGCGAGGTCGGCTGCCGCGACGTCGTCGTCGTGGCGTCCCCCGCCGCGCGCGAGGCCATCGCGCAGGAGGTGGGCGACGCGCGCGTGGTGGTGCAGGAGACACCTCGAGGTACCGGGAACGCCACCCTGGCCGCGCGAGATGCGGTGCGCGCACCCGGCCACGTGCTGGTGGCGCACGCGGACATGCCGCTGCTCACCGGCCGCACGCTGCTGGAACTCGCCGGGCGACACGTGGCCTCCGGGCATGTGATGTCGTTCCTGACCGCCTACCTGGACGACCCGCGCGGCTACTCGCGCGTCCAGCGTCGCAACGGCCGCGTGCAGGGCATCGTGCAGGAGGAAGACCTCCCCGCCGCCATGCGCGGCCAGCCGGAGGTGAACGCCGGCCTCTACGCCGCGGACGCCGCCTGGCTCTTCCGCACGCTGGCCGCCGTCACCCCCAACGACCGAGGCGAGACCGTGCTGGGCGAACTGATCGGCCGCGCCGTGGACGCCGGAGGTGTGGACGCCTACCAGGTGACGGAGGCGGCGGAGGTCCAGCAGGTCAATGATCGCATCCAACTGGCCGCCGCCGAGCGGGTGCTGCGCGACCGCATGCGCCGCAAACTGATGCTGGAGGGCGTCACGCTGCTGGACCCGCCGTCCACCTTCATTGACGCGGGCGTGGAGGTGGGGCCGGACACCACCGTGATGCCCGGCGTGCACCTGCTGGGCCGCACGCGCGTGGGCAGCGGTTGCCGCCTGGGCCCCAACGCGGTGATCAGTGACTGCCAGATCGAGGACAACGTGGAGATCGGCAGCAGCACCATTGAGGCGGCCTCGATCGCCCGGGGCGTGACCATCGGCCCGTACTGCCATCTGCGTCCCGGCGTGACCCTGGATGAGGACGTCCACCTGGGGAACTACGTGGAGGTGAAGGCCTCCCGCGTGGGCCCCCGCACACAGGTTGGACATTTCTCGTACATTGGCGACGCTGAAATCGGGGCTGACGTGAATTTCGCGGCAGGATCGATCACGGCAAATTATGATGAAGGCACCCGCACGAAGCACCGCACCGAGATAGGTGCAGGCGCCTCGATCGGGAGCGGCACGGTGTTGATCGCGCCGGTCAGGGTGGGCGCGGGAGCGCGCACCGCGGGTGGGTCAGTCGTGACGCGGGATGTCCCGGACGGAGCCCTAGTCATGGGCGTGCCGGCAGAAGTCCGGCCCGGGGTTGAAGGAGGTCACTCGGCGTAGACAGGCCGTTGCGTCTGCGCCTCGTGGTTTTGGATACAGTCTCAATCGTCTCCCTAGCCATCGCCCTTTCGGCCGCCCTGGTGCTGGCCGTCATAGCCGCCGCCGAGGCGGACGTCATTCCTTTGGCCCGTCGCCGCCTGCGGGGCGTCTCATCGCCCGGCCTGGTGCCGCTGCTCCGGACGTACGTCCGCGAACGGCAGCGGATGCTCCGTCACCTACGGTCCGGTTCCACGCTTTCCGTGGTCACACTTGCCATCGCGCTGCTGGTTGCGCTGGACGGCGTGGACTGGCGCACGGCCCTGCTCGCCGGCGTGCTGACCGTCCTGGCCGTGAGCCTGATCCGCAGCGCCTCCCGCATCGTGGCGCTGTCACGCCCCGAGTCCTCCGCTGCCCGCCTCGCCGGGCCGGTGCGCGCGCTGCAACTGGTGCTGCGGCCGGTCTCCTGGGCCCTGAGCGCCCCCGTCACCGTCCCCATGCGCGCGGCGGGCCTCACCGGCACTTCCGAGCGCATCGACCCCGCGGAGGAACTGGTTGGCGCGCTGGAGGCCGCGGACGAGGACGCGGTGCTCATCGAGGAGCGCCGCATGATCCGTGGCGTCCTGGAGATGTCAGACCAGACCGTCCGGGAGTTGATGACCCCTCGCACGGACGTGGTGGCGGTCTCCACGGAGGCGTCCTTCGGTGATGTGATGCGCCTGGTCTCCAACTCCGGCAAGAGCCGCATCCCCCTGTACGAGGAGTCCCTGGACCGCATCGTGGGCGTGATCTACGCCAAGGACCTGCTGGCCTGGGTGCAGAACGGCAACGTCACGCCCAACCTGACGGACGTGGCGCGGCCTCCCTACCTGGTGCCGGAGACGAAGCGCGCCAATGAACTGCTGGCGGACCTCCGCCGGGAGCAGGTGCACATCGCCATCGCGGTGGACGAGTACGGCGGCACGGCTGGCGTCATCACCGTGGAGGACCTGGTGGAGGAGATCGTCGGCGCCATCGAGGACGAGTACGACACCGCCGCCGTGGACGTGCAGTTGGTGTCCGAGAACGAGGCGATCGTGGACGCGAGCCTCACCATCGACGAACTGAACGAGATATTCCAGACGGAGATCCACTCGGACGACTTCGACACCGTGGGCGGGCTCATCGTCACCGAACTCGGCCGGCTGGCCGTGCCGGGCGACGAGGTGGTGGTGCCCTCCCAGGAAGACCTGGAGGAGGAAGCCACGGCCGTGCGCCTGAAGGTGATCTCCATCCTGGGTCGCCGCATCAAGAAGGTGAACGTCCAGCGCCACGAACCCCTCCCCGAGCGCCCCGGCGAGGCCGCGGAGGTCGTCTGACCGTCGCCTCGACCCTCTCCCCGCGGCAGGTGCCCCGAGTGCCACCGGCGTCCCGGTCGCATTGACGGGGACGCCTACCCTGTCGCCCGTGATGGACCAGCAGACCTCGACGCCCCCGGCGGCAGCCGCTTCCGCTCCCGCGGACGACCTGCGGTTCCGCGTGGCCCTGCTCCGCGTCCACCGCCTGGGCAGCGTCCGCTTCGGCGTGCTGGAGCGCGCCTTCCCCTCCATGGAGGCGGCGTGGCACGCATCCGAGGGCGACCTGGTGGAGGCGGGGCTGGACGTGCGCACGGCGCAGGCCATCCGCCGCGCGCGCCAGGAGACGGACCCGGACGCGGAGATGGAGCGCATGGAGCGCGCCGGCATCCGCGCCTTCGGCCGGGACGACCCCGGCTATCCCACACGCCTGCGAGAGATCGATGACGCCCCGCCCGTGCTCTACGTCCGCGGCTCATGGCAGCCGGAGGACGAGTGGAGCGTGGCCGTGGTGGGCACCCGCCGCGCCACCGCCTACGGGCGGCAGGCCGCTACCGAACTGACACGCGGCCTGGCCGCCAGCGCGGTGACCGTGGTCTCCGGCCTCGCGCGTGGCGTGGACACCATCGCGCACCGCACGGCGCTGGACACCGGTGGCCGGACGGTGGCGGTGCTGGCGAACGGGCTGGACACCATCTACCCGCCGGAGAACCGTCGGATGTCCGAGGAAATCGCGGAGCGCGGAGCGGTGATCTCGGACTACCCGCTCGGCACCAAGCCCCGCGCGGACTTCTTCCCTCGCCGAAACCGCATCCTGTCCGGATTGTCGCTGGGCACCCTGATCGTGGAGGGCGACTTCCAGTCCGGCTCCATGATCACGGCGAAGTTCGCCATGGAGCAGAACCGTGACGTCTTCGCCGTCCCCGGGTCAATCTTCTCGCCCCAGTCGCGCGGCCCGCTGTCCCTGATCCGGGACGGGGCGATGCCCGTCACCAGCGCCCAGGACATCCTGGAAGCCCTGAATCTGACGCAGATCGGCTCCCAGCTGGACTTCGGCCGGGCAGCCCCGCCGGAGTCGGAGGAGGAGCGGGCGCTGATGGGTGTGCTCACCCGGGAACCTCTCCACATCGACGAGGTGGTCCGCCGCTCCGGTTTGGCCGCAGCCATTGCGTCCGGTACGCTCGCCCTTCTTGAACTCAAGGGACTGGTACGCGACGTGGGTGGCCTGAACTTCGCCCGCATCCGCGAAGACGAGGTTGAATACAACCTCCCCGATGCCTCCGACGCGTTCCCAGCCACCACCGCCATGCCCACGGCACCAGCAGAGGACGGACCAGCGTCTTGACTACTGACGCCGCCCGCGGCACCCGCTCCGGCGGCACTCGCAGGCGTTCAGCCACCCGGGCTTCCGGCAACGGCGCTTCCACCGGCGGCCGCCGCCTGGTCATCGTGGAGTCGCCCGCCAAGGCGCGGACGATTGGGCAGTTCCTGGGGGACGACTACATCGTGGAGTCGTCCATCGGCCACATCCGGGACCTCCCTTCCTCCGCCGCGGAGATCCCCGCCTCCCACAAGAAGGAGAAGTGGGCCCGCCTGGGCGTGAACATCGAGGCCGGGTTCGAGCCGCTGTACGTGGTGCCGCCGAACAAGAACGAGCAGGTCAAGAAACTTCGCGCGCTCCTGAAGGACGCGGACGAGTTGTACCTGGCCACAGACGAGGACCGCGAGGGCGAGGCGATCGCCTGGCACCTCCTGGAGGTCCTGAAGCCGCGCGTCCCCGTCTACCGCATGGTCTTCCACGAGATCACGCGCCAGGCCATCGAGGATGCGCTGGCGAACCCGCGCGACATCGATGACTACCTGGTGCGCGCCCAAGAGGCCCGCCGCATCCTGGACCGCCTCTTCGGATATGAAGTCTCGCCCGTCCTGTGGAAGAAGGTGGCGCCGCGCCTCTCCGCCGGCCGTGTGCAGTCCGTGGCCGTGCGCCTGGTGGTGGAGCGTGAGTGGCAGCGCATGCGCTTCAAGGCCGCGTCCTACTGGGACGTGGACGCCACCCTCGCCAGCCGCGAGGCCGGCCAGGACGGCGCGACCACCTTCGGCGCGCGCCTGATCGAGCTCGGCGGCAAGCGCGTGGCCCAGGGCCGCGACTTTGACCCGGAGACAGGCGCCCTTTCGGGCTCGGACGTGGTGCTGCTGGACCAGGCGCAGGCCCAGTCCGTGGCGGAACGCCTGGGCAGCACCACCTTCGTGGTGGCGGACGTCACGGAGCGCCCGTACACGCAGCGTCCGCCCGCCCCGTTCATCACCTCCACCCTGCAGCAGGAGGCCGCCCGCAAACTCCGCTACTCCGCCCAGCGCACCATGCAGGTAGCGCAGCGCCTCTACGAGAACGGCTACATCACCTACATGCGTACGGACAGCCCGGCGCTGTCCTCGCAGGCGGTGAACGCGGCCCGCAACCAGGTCCGCGACTTGTATGGGGACGCGTACCTCCCGGAGAGCCCCCGCACCTACACCTCCAAGAGCAAGGGCGCACAAGAGGCGCACGAGGCCATCCGTCCGGCGGGCGAGTCCTTCCGCCGGCCGGAGCAGGTAGCGCGCGAGTTGGACCCTGACGCGCAGCGCCTCTACGACCTGATCTGGAAGCGCACCGTGGCCTCCCAGATGCGGGACGCCACCGGCCTGCGCACGCAGGTGCGCCTGTCGGCGGATGCCGGCGACCACGGTCAGGCGACGTTCCAGACCGGTGGCAAGGTCATCACCTTCCCCGGCTTCCTCCGCGCCTACGTGGAGGGTTCGGACGACCCGGACGCGGAACTGGAAGACCAGGAGCGCGTGCTGCCTCCGCTGCGCACCGGCGAGGAGGTGGACCCGCGCCAGGTGGACGCCCGCGGCCACGAGACCCAGCCGCCCGCCCGCTGGACGGAAGCCAGCCTGATCCGCGAACTGGAGGAGCGCGGCATTGGCCGCCCGTCCACGTACGCCTCGATCATCCAGACCATCCAGGAGCGCGGCTACGTCTGGAAGAAGGGCACCGCCCTGATCCCCACGTTCGTCGCGTTCGCCGTGACCAACCTGCTGCTGCGCCACTTCCCGGACCTGGTGGACCTGGGCTTCACCGCCCGCATGGAAGAGCGCCTGGACGAGATCGCGGAGGGCGAGCGCGAGCAGAAGCCGTGGCTCCACGCCTTCTACTTCGGCGACCCGGACGCAGCCGAGGACGGCATGGCCCGCGATGGCCTGCACAAGACCATCGACGAAGGCTGGGAAGCCATCGACGCCCGCGCCGTCTCCTCCATCCCGCTGGGCCGGGACGAGCAGGGGCGCGAGGTGGCCGTGCGCGTGGGCCGCTACGGCCCGTACGTCCAGGTGGGTGACGGCGAGGAGCGCGCATCGCTCCCGCCTGAGACCGCCCCGGACGAGGTGACCATCGCGGACGTGGAACGCCTGCTCCACCAGGAGTCGCTCTCGGATCGCGTGCTGGGGCACGACCCGGACACTGCGCTGCCGGTGTACCTCAAGACCGGCCGATTCGGCCCCTACTTCCAACTGGGCGAGGACCCCGAGCCCAAGTCGAAGGAGAAGCCCAAGCGCGCCAGCCTCTGGCCCGGCATGACCATGGAGCACGTCACGCTGGAGGACGCCCTGCTGGCGCTGGAGTTCCCGAAGGTACTGGGCCAGCACCCGGAGACCGGCAAGGACGTCACCGTCCAGGATGGCCCCAACGGCCCCTACGTGAAGAGCGGCACGGAGAGCCGCAGCCTGGAGGGCGGGCACGCCCAGTTGGCGGAGATCACGCTGGAGGAAGCGCTGAAGGTGCTGGCGGAGCCCCGCAAGTTCGGCCGGCGCGGGCCCTCCCAGTCCGTCCTCAAGGAATTGGGCGAGCACCCGGACACGAAGGCGAACGTCACCATCCGCTCCGGCAAGTTCGGCCCCTACGTGACGGACGGCACCGTGAACGCGTCTCTTCCGAAGGGCCGCGACCCGCAGGCGCTCGAGATGGAAGACGCGATCGAACTGCTCGCACAGCGCGAGGAGAAGATGCGCGCGGAGGGCAAGGACCCGCGGGCGAAGAAGCCGGCCACCCGCCGCCCCGCCGCCAGGCGCAAGGGCACCTCCACGCGCCGACGCGCCGGGTAGTCCACCCCGTCCCCGTGGCGGCACGCCCGCCCGTCAAGTAGAGTTATGTCCATCGTCCTGGGGCGGGGAACCCGAGGATGCCCGGATGCCAGCCAGACGCGCGCCATCGCCCGTGCCGCCTGCCTCGATCCCCCGTGCCTCGCGCGAGGCGCTGGAGCGCTACCTGGGCCACCTGGAGCACGTCCGCCGCCGCTCCCCTCACACCCTGCGGAACTACCGGCACGACCTGGAGGGCTTCCTGTCCTTCCTGGCGGAGCGCGAGACCCCCTACGGCGAGGCGGGCCGCTCGGACGGCCGTTCCTACCTCTTTGCGCTGCGGAACGCCTCGGTAGCGGACGCCTCCGTGAAGCGCATCGCCACCACGGTGCGGGGCTTCTACGGCTGGCTCGACGGCGAAGGCGTCACGCTGAAGAACCAGCCGGGCGACTCCATGCTGCGCCTGCGCTTCCCCCGCCCCACCAAGCGCCTGCCCAAGTTCATCTCCACCACCGAGGCGGACGCACTGATGGTGCGTGGCGCCCCGGAGGACACGCCTGCCGGACTCCGCGACCGCGCGATCCTGGAGGTGCTCTATGGCGCCGGCCTCCGCGTCTCCGAGGTCGCCAACCTGGACGTCCACGACCTGGACCTGGCCAACCGCCAGGTGCGCGTCACCGGCAAGGGCGACAAGACGCGCATCTGCCTCTTCGGCGATCCGGGGCGCGACGCCCTGCGACGCTACCTGGAGGACGGCCGGCCCTCGCTGGTGACGGGGGCGCAGGCGGCGCTGTTCGTGAACCGCTCCGGGGGGCGCCTGACCGCGCGGTCGATCCAGACCATCGTGCGCAATGCCGGCATGCAGGCCGCGCTCCGGCAGCCGCTGCACCCCCACATGCTGCGCCACTCCTTCGCCACCCATCTCATCGAGGGCAACGCGGACCTGCGCATCGTCCAGCACCTGCTGGGGCACTCCTCCCCGGACACCACGCAGATCTACACCTCCGTGGCCCATCGCCGTCAGGCCGGCCTGGTGACGGACGCCCTCGCGCAGGCGCGGACGAAGGAGCGGCGGTAGACCTCGCTGTTCGGGCTGACACGACGCGCTGACGCACAGTCGAGCGTGCGTTTACCATCGAGCCTCGAACCGGCGGAGGCTCCCATGCGCATCCTGGTCCTGAACGGCCCCACCCTGAATATGCTCGGCCACCGCGAGCCGGACGTGTACGGCCGGGAGACGCTGGCGGACATCGAGGCGCTCGTGCGCCGCCGCGCGGCGGAACTCGGCAACGTGGAGATCGCCTTCACGCAGACCAACCACGAGGGTGAACTGATCGACCTGATCCTGGGTCACCGGGACTGGGACGGGCTGATCATCAACCCCGGCGCGTACACCCACACCTCCATCGCCCTCGCGGACGCGATCTCTGCCACGAAACTCGTGGTGGTGGAGGTCCACCTCTCCAACGTCCACAAGCGCGAGTCGTTCCGCCACCACTCCTACGTGGCGGGCGTCGCGTGGGGGCAGATCACCGGCTTCGGCTGGCGCGGCTACCTGGCCGCGCTCGACATGCTCCACAACCGCCTGTCCGAGGGCGCATGAGCAGCATCGAGACGCTCGCCCCGCGCCTGGATCGCTTGCGCGCGCGCTTCGAGGCGCTGGATGTCGACGCGCTGCTGGTCACCACGCCCTCCAACCGGCGCTGGATCAGCGGCTTCACCGGGAGCGCCGGCGTGGCCCTGGTCACGCGGCAGGAGGCGCGCTTCGCCACGGACTCGCGCTACTGGGAACAGGTGGGCCAGCAGTGCCCCGGCTACACGCTGGTGAAGGTAGCCGGCGCCACCACGGGCGTTGCCGCCTCGATCCTGGAGGGACTGGGCGGCCAACGCGTGGGCTTCGAGCCGGCGGACCTCTCCTACGCCGCCTACGAGCAGTGGACCGGCGCGCTGGCGGAGATGCCGGCGCACTCGCGCCCGGCCTTCGTCCCCGCCCCACGCGCCATCGAGGACCTGCGCATGGTGAAGGACGCCGAGGAGATCGACGCACTGACGCGTGCCGTCCACCTGGGCGACGACGCCTTCCGCCACGCCGCCGAGCGCGTGGAGCCGCGCATGACGGAGAAGCAGGTCGCCTGGGTCATCCAGGAGTACGCCATGCACCACGGCGCGGAGGACCTGTCGTTCGCCTCGATCATCGCGGGTGGCGCGCACGGGTCGCTGCCGCACTGGCGCGCTTCGGACTCGCCACTGGAGGCGGAGACCGGCGTGGTGATCGACATGGGCGTGATCGTGGACGGCTACTGCTCTGACCTCACACGCACGATCTGGCTGGGCGACCGCCCCTCCGCGGAGTTCCAGCGCGTCTATGACATCGTGCTGACGGCGCAGGAGACGGCCGAGCAGCGCATCGAGGCCGGGATGCTCGGCAAGGTCGGCCACGAGATCGCGCACCAGGTGATCCGCCAGGCGGGCCACGGCGAGCACTTCGGCCACGGCCTGGGGCACGGCGTGGGACTGGACATCCACGAGGACCCTCGGCTTGCGCCGTCCGGCGAGATCCCGCTGGCGGACGGCCACGTGGTCACCGTGGAGCCCGGCATCTACATCCCCGGCTGGGGCGGCGTCCGCATCGAGGACCAGTGCGTGATGCGGGACGGCCGCCTGCACGTGATCTCGACCGCGCCCAAGCACCGCCCCTAACCTGTACGTTCGAGCCACCCGCAGGAGGACCGCATGATCTCGACCTCGGACTTTAAGAAGGGCACCACCGTGGAGGTGGATGGCACCCTGTACCGGATGGAAGACGTACACCACGTCAAGACCAAGAAGTCCGCTGTCTACCGCGTGAAGTTGCGCGACCTGCGCGCCGGGCACATCACGGAGCGCACGTTCAACGCCGGCGACAAACTGCCCGTGGCGCGCGTGGAGCGCCGCAAGATGCAGTACCTCTACGGCGATGGCGAGCAGTACACCTTCATGAACTCCGAGACGTTCGACCAGATCATGGTCCCGCAGTCCGTGATCTCGGACGCGCTGCCCTACATCCGCGAGAGTGACGAGGTCCAGGTCATCCTCTACGGCGACGAGGCGCTGGGCGTGGAACTGCCCGCGGCCGTGGAACTGCAGATCACCCAGTCCGACCCGGGCGTGAAGGGCGACACCGCCACCGGCGCCACCAAGCCTGCCACGCTGGAGACCGGCCTGGTGGTCAACGTCCCGCTGTTCCTGGAGCCCGGCGACGTGATCAAGGTCTCCACCTCTGACGGGAAGTACCTGGAGCGCACCAAGGCCACTCGGTAGCGGCCACCCCGGCAGCGGACACGCTGCCGGCGCTGGAGGCTCGCCCATGCCGCCCGAGGTCCGCGCCGTCTGGCAGGTGACCCGCTATCTGCGTGAGCGGGTGGAGGGTGATCCCGCCCTGCGCGACCTCTGGATCGGCGGGGAGGTCTCCAACCTCACCACCGCCTCCTCCGGCCACATGTACTTCACGCTGAAGGATCAGGGCGGCGCACTGCGCTGCGTGTTCTTCCGCAACGCCAACATGCCGCACCGCAAGCACATGGCGGCGGGCGCCTCGCTGGTGGCGCACGGGCAGGTGTCCTTCTACGCCGAGCGCGGCGACCTGCAGTTCATCGTGGACTTTGTCCAGCCGGCCGGCGTGGGCGCGCTGCAGGCGGAGTTCGAGCGCCGCCGTGCGCAGTTCGACGCCGAAGGCCTGTTCGAGGCGTCCCGCAAGCGCCCGCTCCCCCGCTTCCCCCAGCGCATCGGCGTGGTCACCAGCGCCCGAGGGGCGGCGCTCCAGGACATCCAGACCGTGCTGGCACGGCGCTGGCCGCTGGCCTCCGTGCTGGTACAACCCGCCGTGGTGCAGGGCGAGGAGGCGGCCGTGGACATCGCGGACGCCATCCGTTCCATCGCACCGCACGGCCGGCCGGAGCGCTGGCCGGACGTGGTGATCGTGGGCCGCGGCGGTGGCTCCACTGAGGACCTGTGGGCGTTCAACGAGGAGCCGGTGGTACGCGCCATCTTCGGCTGCCCCGTGCCGGTCGTCTCCGCCGTGGGACACGAGACGGACACCACGCTCGCCGACCTGGTGGCGGACCGTCGCGCGCCCACGCCCTCCGCCGCGGCGGAGATGGTGGTCCCGGACCGCATCGATGTCGCGCGCGCGGTGCAGTCCGCGACGGCAGGCAACCTGATGCGCGTGACGCGGCGGCTCGCCGGCGCGAGCCAGGCGGTGGACCGCACGATCACCCGGCTCGACCGCCGCCTACCGGACACCCGGCCGCTGCATCGAGGCGTGTCCGCACGCGCGGACCGCATGAAGCACGCGGCGGGGCGCAGCGTGGCGGAGGCGAGGGAGCACACGGCGGGCGTGGCGGCGCGGCTGCGCACACTCTCGCCGATGGCGACGCTGGACCGTGGCTACGCCCTGGTGAACCGAGAGGACGGCACGCCCGTCTCGGACGCGGCATCCGCGCCGGCGGGCGAGCGCGTGGACATCCGGTGGCGGGACGGGACACGCGCGGCGCGTGTAGAGTCGGGCCAGTAGGGGGCGGACGTGACGAACTATGACGCCGGACGGCAGTCCGAACTGATCAAAGAGGGCAACACGTTCGAGGCGCTGTACGCGCGCCTGGAGGAGGTAGCGCAGCGCCTGGAGGCGGGCGACCTCACCCTGGAGGAGTCCGTGGCCCTCTACGAGGAGGGGATGCGGCTGGCCGAAGAGTGCCAGGGCCTGCTCACGGACGTGGAGCAGCGCATCGAGGTACTCCGCCAGCGTGCGAACGGCGAGTAGCCCCACCCCCAGATGACACTCAAGATCGGCTGGTACACCACCCGCGGGCGCTCCTCGCGCGCAATGTTCGAGGCGGTGCTGGGCGCGATCCGTGCCGAGAGCCTGGACGCGCAGATCGCCTACGTCTTCTCCAACCGCGACCCCGGGGACGACCCCGCGACGGACGCGTTCTTCGACCTCGTGCGGTCGGAGGGCGTGCCGCTGCTGACGCTGGGCTCGGTGGCCTTCCGCAAGGCGCACGGCGGCGAGCGTTCCCGCCCCGGCGAACCGCTCCCCGCCTGGCGAGCGGAGTACGACGCAGAGGTGGCGCGGCTCATCGCGCCCTACCCGACGGACCTGGGCGTGCTGGCCGGATACCTCCTGATCTTCACGGAGGAGTTCGCCAACGCCCACCCGATGATCAACCTCCACCCCGCCCTGCCCGGCGGCCCCATCGGCACGTACATCGAGGTCATCCGCGAACTGATCCGCAACGGCGCCACGGAGAGCGGCGTGATGCTCAACGTGGCGGTCCCGGAGGTGGACATGGGGCCCGTTGCGGCCTTCTGCCGCTACCCGCTCCGCGGCGGCGCCTTCGATGCCGCGTGGGACGCCGCCGACCCCGAGGCGGACGATGAGACACTGGAGGCCACGTCGCTGTTCCAGGCGATCCGCGCGGAGCAGGTGCGGCACGAGGGCCCATTCCTTGTCGCGGCGCTCCAGGCCTTAGCGGATGGCCGGCTGCGCCTGGCCGACGTGGGCGAGGCGCCGCCGCTGGACCTGACCTCGGACGTCGGGGCGCGCCTCGGCGAAGCCTGACCGCGGGGCCACGCGCCAGCGCCATGCCGCTGCAATCCATCGTGTAGTAGGCTGGGCCGTCCCACGGAGCCCGCCTCCCTCATAGCCGGGCATTCCCAGGAGCACGCGTGACCGCCACCGGCCAGTCGTTGACCCCCGCCACCGTCACCGCACGCCCCGTCGTCCGCTCGACGGTGGGCGGTGCGCTGGCGCCCATCGCTCGCCGGGCCATGCCGCTGGTGACCGCCTCCGTGGGTACCGCGCTGGCGACCCTGGCGGCGGAGCGCGCGGTTGCCGGCCTGGCGATGCGCGCCGCGGAGCGCGCCGGCCTGGTGCGCGCCCGCCCCGTGGAGGACGCCGTCACCCGCGTGGTGGTGACGCACACCACGGTCGTCGAGCGCATCACGCGCGCCCGTTAGCCATCCCTCGAGCCTCTGTGTCTGAAGAACGCCTCCAGAAGATCCTCGCGCGCGCCGGCTACGGGAGTCGCCGCGCGGCGGAGGCCGTCATCGCCGCCGGGCGCGTCTCCGTGAACGGCGACATCGTGGCCCTCGGCGCAAAGGCGGACCCCGCCCTCGACCGCATCGAGGTGGACGGCACCCCCATCGAGGTGGCGACGGCGGAGAGTACCGTCATCCTCAACAAGCCCATCGGTTATGTCGTCACCCGCCAGGACGAGGAGGGCCGCCCCACGGTCTTCGACCTCTTGCCCGGCGCGCCGGCGCATCTGCGGTACGTGGGCCGGCTGGACCTGGACACCTCCGGGCTGCTGATCCTCACCACGGACGGCGACCTAGCCCACCGGCTCACCCATCCCCGCTACGAGGTGGAGAAGGAATACGAGGCGTGGGTGGAGGGCGTGGTCAGCGACCGCGACCTGGACCGCCTGCGCCGAGGGATCGAACTGGAAGACGGCGTGACCGAGCCCGCGAGCGTGCAGCGGGTGCCAGGCCAGGAGCCCCCCACGCGCGTCCGGCTGGTGATCCACGAGGGCCGCAACCGCCAGGTGCGTCGCATGTTTGACGCCATTGGCCACCCGGTGTTCCGCCTCCAGCGCCGGCGCGTGGGGCCGCTCACGGTGGATGGGCTCCCCCTGGGCCACGCCCGTGCCCTGACCCCCGCGGAGGAGGACGCCCTGCGCCGCCTGGTTGCCCTGGAGGCCTGAGCCGCGGCCACCGGGCCGCGTAACGCGCCGCGCGGGTATCATGCGGCAACCCGCGCCCCGCCCGCCGTCAGAACCATGCGGGCGTGCAAGCGCGAGCAGGTTCGGAGGGCACGATCTCGGACTCCCTCGCTCGCAGCGTTGCCATCGATGGCCCCACCGCGTCCGGCAAGAGCGTGGTGGGGCGCGCACTCGCCGAGGCGCTGAGCATCGGCTTCTTCGACACCGGCCTGATGTACCGCGCGTGCACCCTGGCGGTAATGCGCTCCGGCACGAACGCGGAGGATGAGCAGGCCGTCACGGACCTGGTGAAGGGCCTGGACCTGGACATGCGCTGGGAAGAGCCCACGCTGCCGCAGGTCATACTGGACGGCGTCAACGTCACCCCACTGCTGCGCACCCCGGAGATCGAGCAGACCGTCTCGCTGGTCTCGCGCATCCCGGAGGTGCGGGACGAACTGGTGCGCCGCCAGCGCGCCATCGCCTCCCGCGAGCCGGTGGTGATGGCCGGCCGTGACATTGGCACGCGCGTCCTGGCGGAGGCCCGCACCAAGGTCTTCCTGGACGCCTCCGCGGAAGTCCGTGCACGCCGCCGGCTGGGCGAGGAACTGGACGCGGGCCGCAGCACCAACTTTGACCAGGTGCTGAACGCCACGCGTCGCCGCGACGAACTGGACAACACCGGGCACCGGGCGATCCGGCGGGAGCAGGCCGCGGACGGCGCCCTCGTCATCGACACGGACGCGCTCGGCATCGACCAGGTGGTGGAGACCGCCCTGGCCCACTACCGCGCCTCCAACGGCGGGTAACAGCGGCGCGCGGAGGCTCCCTGGAACCATGAGAAACCGCCTCTCCTCCGTGGTCTACTTCCTCTCTGACTGCTTCGCGCGGGCCGTGCTGTTCACGTTCGCGCGCTGGCAGGTGGATGGGACGGAGAACTTGCCCTCCAGCGGTCCGCTGATCCTGGTGGCGAACCACGTCCACCTGCTCGACCCTCCGCTGGTGGGCGCCTCCTCCCCGCGCCGCGTCCGCCCCATGGCAAAGCGCGAACTCTTCGAGACACCCTTGATCGGCTGGTACTTCTGGGCCTACGGGGCCTTCCCCGTGCGCCGCTTCTCGGGCGACATGGGCGCGCTGCGGGTGGCCCGCAACTACCTCCGCGAGGGCGAGGTGGTGCTGATGTTCCCGGAGGGGACGCGCTCCCGCACGGGGATGCGTCCCGCCCTCCCCGGCGCCGCCATGGTGGCTCTGCTGGCGAACGCCCCGGTGGTCCCGGTGGCGATCACCGGCTCCGACGTCAAGATCCCGTTGGTCTTCTTCCAGTGGATCTGGCGGCGCCGCCCGCACATCACGGTCACGTTTGGCGAACCGTTCGACCTCTCGGGCCTGCCCTCGGACGGCAGGGCGGCCGCTGTCGGCACGGACCGGATGATGCGGCACGTGGCGGCGCTCCTCCCGGAAGCGATGCGCGGCGTCTACGGCGCCGAGACGGAGGGCCAGGTGGTCTTTGCCCGCCAGCGCGCCGCCGAGCGGGACGCCGGGGCAGAGGGCGTCCCGGAGGTGGACCCCGTGCGCGACACGCGCGGGCCAGGCTCGGCCCCGGGCACAGGCGACCAGGGCGGCTGAGACGGGCCTCGATGGCCGTCCCCCGCTCCTTCACGTCCGGGTAGCGCGTATCGGCGCCTTCTGCCGTACACTTGCACAGGCGGGCACCGGGGTGGATGCGGGAGTTCGCCACATGTGCGGCATCGTCGGCTATACCGGTCGCCGCCCCGCGGGGCCCATCCTCCTGGATGGCCTCCGCCGCCTGGAGTACCGCGGCTACGACTCCGCGGGCATCGCCCTCACTGATGACGAGCACCAGATGTACGTCGCCGTGGCGACGGGCAAGTTGGACGCGCTCGTCCAGAAGGTAGAGGGCAACTACCCGCCCGCCACCTCCGGCCTGGGCCACACGCGCTGGGCCACCCACGGCGAACCCAGCGACCGCAACGCCCACCCCCAACTGGACCCGGACGGCCGCGTGGCCGTCATCCACAACGGCATCGTCGAGAACTTCGAGGCCCTGCGCGCCCGCTACGGCCGTGGGCCGTTCGCGTCTGACACTGACACCGAGGTCCTGGCGCACATGCTGGCCACCCGCGTGGAGGCCGGCGACGACCTGCTGGAGGCCCTCCGCCTAGTGGTCTCCGAGGCGGAGGGCGCCTTCTCCGTGGTCGCCATGGCCATCGACCAGCCCGGCCGCCTGGTGGCGGCGCGCGTGGGCAACGCCGGCGGCATCGTCGTGGGCGTGGGCGAGGACGAGCACCTGCTCGCCTCCGACCTGGGCGCGCTGCTCCCCCAGACCCGCCGCGTCTCCTTCCTGGAGCCCGGCGAACTGGTGGACATGACCGCGGAGGCCGTCCGCTACATCGACCTGGACGGGCGCGAGGTGCAGAAGGCCGTGGAGGTCCTCTCCTACGACCCGGTCTCCGCCACCAAGGGCCCCTACAAGCACTTCATGCTCAAGGAGATCCACGAGCAGCCGGATGCGGTGCTCAACGCTATCCGCGGGCGCTACCTCCTGCACCCACACCGCGTGGACCTGTCGCAGGAGTTGCCCCCGGAGCGCTTCAGCGAGACCTGGGCCCGCAACCTGTCGCGCGTCGTCATCATCGGGATGGGCACGTCGCTCCACTCCGCGATGGTGGGCCGGCACTACTTCGAGCGCTTCGCGCGCCTCCCCGCGGAGGTCGACAACTCCTCGGAGTTCCGGTACCGGCAGCCGGTGCTGGACGAGCACACGCTGGTGGTCTCGATCTCCCAGGCGGGCGAGACGGTGGACACCCTGGCCGCCATGGACGAGGCGAAGCGCGCCGGCTGTCCGCAGATCACGCTCTGCAACACCCCCGGCGCGCAGACCACGCGAGTAGCGGATGCCACCATCCTGATGCGCGTGGGCCCGGAGATCGCCGTGGCCAGCACCAAGACCATGCTGGCCTCCATGGCGCTGCTGCACGGCCTGGCGATCTACCTCGGCCGGTTGCGCGGCACCCTGGCCGTGGCCGTGGAGGCGGACCAGGTGGACGCGGCCCTGCACCTGCCGGCGGCCATCGCGGAGGCGCTGGACCTGGGGCCGCAGATGGAGCGGCTGGCGGGCGAGTACTCCGCGGCGGAGAACTTCCTGTTCCTGGGCCGCGGCCTGGGCTACCCCACCGCCCTGGAGGGCGCCCTGAAACTCAAGGAAGTCTCCTACATCCACGCGGAGGGCTACCCCGCCGGGGAGATGAAGCACGGCCCCATTGCCCTCATCGACGAGCGGATGCCCACCGTGGCCATCGCCCCCCGCGACGAGGTGGCGGACAAGATGCGCTCCAACATCGAGCAGGTCCGCGCGCGCAGGGGGGAAGTCGTGGCCATCGTCTCCCACGGTGACCGCTCGCTGGAGGGCATCGCCACCCACCTGGTGGAGTTGCCGGAGGTGGATCCGCTGCTCTGCCCCATCGTCACCACCGTCCCGCTCCAGTTGCTGGCGTATTACATTGGCCTCAGCCGGGGCGCGGACGTCGACCAGCCGAGGAACCTCGCCAAGACAGTCACCGTCGAGTAACCCTCACCTCAGACAGCACCACCGCCGACGCTCCCCAGGTCGTGCGGCAGGGGTACGGCCGGGCGGCGCCGCCTCCACACGGAGTGCGGCGCCGCCCCCTTTATGTCCCCCGTTGTCGCGGACGAGGGGCCGGACGACGAGTAGGATCCGGGCGAACCAGACGCGAGGGTGCTGTGAACCGTGCCATCCTGCCGGCCGCCGTCCTCCTCGTGCTGCTCGCCACGCTCGGCGGCCTGGGGCGGGCGAGCGCGCAGACACCGCGCCTGAACCTGGTGTTGTACGGCGGCGGCAGCGTGGAGCACCTGCTGTCACAGACCGGCGACGGGACGCTCTCGCTCTGGGTGTCTACCGATGGCCGCCTCGTGGGCTACACCGTGGGCGCGCCGGCCTTCGTGAACGCCACCTTCGTGGCGACGTTCACGGCCGGGCTGGTGCCAGCAAACCAGGCGTTCATCGTCCTGACCTCCGCGGACGCCGCGCCGTTGCCCTCCGTGATCCCGGGGGACGGCGCACCGGCGCCGACTCCGACGCCCGCCGTGTCCCCCACCGCCACACCCACGCCCACGCCCGCCGCGAGCCCCACCGCCACCCCAACACCCGCCCTCGGCGGTATCGAGACGCTCATTGTTGGGGGTGCCGGTACGGGCGTGAACGAGGTGAACTACGCGCGCGTCGAGGCCACCAGTAGCGTGATCCGCTGGGAACTCCGTGTCACCGGCGGAGGGTCGTTCTCGTTCGACGTAGCCGGGACCGGCGAGCAGAGTTTCGTGCAGGTCAACGTGGATGTGGACCAGGACGGCCTGAACGACCTGCTGATCTACCCGGAGGAAGGCGTGGCCCACCTCCACCAGGTGTTGGGTCCGCTGAGCACCACGCCCGTGGGCTCGGTTCCCGTCCTTGCCAGCGGTTCCGCGGGCCCGGCGGGCGCCACCGACACCCTGGTCTTTGATGTCCCCGCCCACCACTTCGGCGGCTCGGCGGAGGTCTGGTTCGTGGTGATCGGCGCGGGGCCGCTGGGCGCGCCAGTCTGCGCGGACGGCGTGTGCCAGTACCACACCTGGTCCTACCTCCCCGGCCTCAACCACTGGGCCGCGGCGCCCCTGCGGTAGCCCCTCGGATCCGCGCCCAGCGCCCCTCTCGCGTTCCTGCCCCCGCGCGCTTCCGCGTCTGCCCGTTCACGGCCGAGGGCAATCTAGGTACCGATAGGTGGCGATATAGGCATGGATTGCCGACGAGGGCGGGCTTCCAGACGGGCAATATGACACCTGTCAACGAGTCCCGCCCCCACAGAAAGGAAGCGGACAACTATGGAACAGGTTGCAGTCCTGGACCGCCCGCAGGCCATCCCGGCCAGCCACACCCACGACGTCCGCGGCGAATTGGCGGCCCCGACCGCTACTCCGAGCCGCAAGGACACGGCCCGGCGCGCCCTCCTCCTGTGGACGGGCATCGACGGTTCGTGCCGGGCACCGGAACTGGCGGCTACCGGGCTCTTCGCTCCGGACTTCCGCTGCTACGGCCCCACGCGTACCCGCATGGGACTGGCGGCTGACACGGAGCCGCTGGCGGGGCTGGACCGAGGCTTCTCGGAGCGATCGCTGTCCATCTCGCGCATGGTGGAGTCCGGCAACCGGGTCATCTCTTATGTCCGGTTCACCGGACGGCACACGGGTGAGTACCAGGGCTACCGGCCCAGCGGACGGCTGATGCAGGCGGACGGCTACGTGGTCCACCTGTTCAACGACGAGGGCCTGATTGCCCAGGAGTGGAGCGTCTTCCGCTGGTCCTAGGGCCAGCGGGGACTCCCCACAAGACACGAGACATTCGACCGAAGGAGGTCGGGATGCACCTCAATGACATCAACGCCGCGGCACGGCAGCACCGGCAGAACCTGCTGGTGGAGGCCGCCCGCGAGCGCCAGGCACGGGCCGCTCGGCCGGCGCAGCGCCGCCCCGGGATCGCCCGGATCGCGGTGGCCGCCATCGCTTCCGCCATCGCCTCCCTCGCGGGGGCGGTGGAGGAGGCCGCGGAGCGGGTGGCGGCCTCGGCGGTCGCCCGGCGGCAGGGGGCTTGAGATGGCAGACCAGCAGATCCTGCGGCTCGGGGCCATGGAGTTCGGCGCGCACCTGCCGCAGATCCTCTTTGGCACGCGGGAGGTGAAACTGGCCGGGCTGCGTTCCTACACGGATGTAGCCCGGTCCGCCGGCTTCTCCTACCTGGCCGTGAATGACCACCTGGTCTTCAGCCGTGGCTGGTGGGACGGTCCCACCGCCCTGGGCGCCGTGCTGGACCGCGCTGACGGCATGAAGATCATGACCACCGTGGCCCTCCCCGTGGTCCGTGGCCCCGCCGCCGCCGCGCGCTGGCTTGCAGCCGTGGACTGCATGACGGAGGGCCGGCTGGTCGCCGGCGTGTCCGCCGGCTCGTCCCAGGCGGACTACCGGCTCGCGGGCGTCCCCTGGGAGGAGCGCTGGGCTCGGCTGGACGAGGCGATCCTGATGATCCGCGCGCTCTGGCGCGGGCAGCGGTACGAGGGCCGCTTTTACTGCACGGACGGCTCCGCCCACATCGAGCCGTACGTCCTCCGCTCCGGGGGCCCGCCGATCTGGGTGGGCTCGTGGGGCTCCGACGCGGGCTTGCGCCGCGCCGCCATGGCGGACGGCTGGATCGCCAGCGCTTACAACACCACCCCGGAGCAGTTCGGCGCGGCCTGGCAGCAGACCCTGGACGCGCTGGAGGCTCGCGGGCGGGACGCCTCGCACTACCGCAACGCCGTGGCGACGATGTGGACCTACATCACGGACGACCAGGACGAGGCGCGCCGCGTGCTGCGCCACGTGCTGGCGCCCGCCGTGAACCGGGACGTGGACGCCCTGGCGGAGCGCGTGCTGGTCGGCACGCCAGACCACTGTGCGCGAGTGCTGGCTGCCTACGAGCGGGCCGGCGCCCAGCGCCTCTCCATCTGGCCTATCCGGGACGAAGAAGAGCAGTTGGGGCGCTTCCGGCAGGACGTCCTGCCGCTGGCCTCGCAGTACCGGGCCTGGTACTCGGAACTGGCGCTGGTCTAGCCCGTCAGGCTGGCGTCTCCAGCAGGCCGAGGTCTGCCGCGCGTTGGGCCGCCTCGCGGCGGTTCGCGGCGTCCAACTTCTGCAAGATCGCCGCCACGTGGTGGTCCACGGTGCGGGTGGAGAGCACCAGTTCCTCCGCGATCTCCGCGTTCGTCCGGCCGGCTGCCAGCAGCCGCAGCACGTCCACCTGGCGGCGCGTCAGCCCCGCGGGGTTCGCCCGGGTCGCCTGCTGCGGCCCTCGAGGCACCGCCACGCCCCGACGCTGCAGGTCAGCGCGCACCATGGCGGCACGCGGCTCCGCGCCCAGCGAGTCCAGGATGCGCAGCGCCTCCTGCATGAGCGCAGGATCCCCCGTGTTGGCGAGGCAGTCCGCCTCCTCGTAGGGGCAGCCCAGGTCGCGCCACATGTGCGCCGCACGCTCCCAGCGGTCCTCCAGCATCGCCCGGTAGACCGGTTCCGCCACAGTGGGCATCTCCTCCAGCGCACCGGCTCGCTTGAGCCACATGGCCGCCTCGCCCGCCACGCGGCCGATGCGGCCCGCCTCGCCCAGCGCGAGCGCGCGGCGCAGGCGCGGGACGTGTGGCTCCAGCGACTCGCCGCTCAGGTAGGCCAGTTCGGCGCCGGTGCCAGAGGCGGGCCCGATGCGCTGGAGTTCACCCGTGGGCTCGGCCAGCGCCCAGGTCTTCTCCACCAACTCGCGGGCGGCCGGATGGCCGCGACGAGCCAGGATGCGCGCGGAGACGTACAGGGTGGGGAACGCGGTGATCGGTAGGTCGTCCCGCGCCAGGAACGGGCGGGCAACCTCCAGCGCCTCGTCCCACCGCCCGGTGTCCAGGCAGAGCATGCTGCGGGTAGCGCTCATGTGGGTGAGGTAGGCCAGCAGTTCGTAGTCGGCGGCGTAGGCCTGGCCCTGTGTCAGCAGGTTCTCCGCGGCCTGGTAGTCGCGGAAGGCGTTCTTCGTGAACGCCAGGTTCATGTAGGCGCGCGCCACCTCGTCATGCAGCCCGGCGGACTTCGCCAGCGCGATCCCCTCCTGAACGTTCGCGTCCGCGTCCTCCTGCCCGGTAACCATCCCCGCGAGGCCCACCGCGATCAGCGCGAGCCCCCGCACGCCGTCCTCGCCCAGGTCGGCGGCCATCTCGATGGCGCGCTTGCCGTAGTCCGCCACCACGTCCAGGCGCTGGGTGATGCCGCCGAGTTGTGCGCGGAAGCCGTACGCGCGCGCTAGTTCCACGCTGGGCTCCAGCGGCTCCAGCACCGCGATCGCCTCGTCCGCGTACTCCCACGCGTCCGAGGTGCGTCCGTCCCACCACGCCACGCGGCCCCGCCAGCGCAGGGCGCGCCCCAGGCCCATCGGCTCCTCCAACTGGCGTCGCAGCCTCAGCGCCTCCTCGGCCGCGCGCACGGCCTCACTGCGACGGTCGGCGTTGAAGGACACCAGCGAGCACTCCTCGAAGAGCGCTGCCCGCTCCTCCAGTGGGAAGCGGTCCGCGTATGCCAGCACGCTGCGGAAGTGGGCCACGGCCTGGCGGAAGGCGCTGGCCGCAGCGGCGCGACGCGCCACGCGGGGGCCGTACTCCACGATGGTGTCCGCATCTTCGATCTGCACCGCGTGGTGCAGGATGTTGGACCAGTCCCGCCCCTGTTCACGCATGGCGGTCAGGACGCGCCGCTGGAGCAACTGCCGGCGCGAAGGTGACAGCGAGGTCTCCACCGCCCGGCGCGCCAGTTCGTGTCGGAAACGGAGGGCGTTGCCCTCCAGCCGCACCATGGCGCGGCGTTCCGCCGGCTCCACGGCCTCCGTCCAGCCCGGCCGGACGTAGTCCAGCACGTAGGTGTCAGTACGCCCCGGCGTGACGGAGAGCAGTTCCAGGAGTTCGCGTGCCTCCTCAGGCAGCGCGGCCACGCGCGCGAGCACGGCGTGCTGCACGGCGGCGGGGACGCCCTCCGTGCGCGCGGCCAGCACCTCGCTGACGTAGAACGGGTTGCCGCCGGTCTCCTGGTACAGTTCCGCGCCGTCAATGCCGGCCTGCTGCGCCAGTTCCGCCACGGCGCCCTCCGTGAGCGGCCCGAGGTTGATGCGGATGGAGGAGCGCGCAGCCACCAGGCTGGAAAGGAAGCGGTGCACGCGGGAGGCCTCGTCCAGGTCGCTCTCGCGCACGGTCAGGAGCAGGAGCACCGGCAGGAACTCCACGCGGCGGCTCAGGAACGTGAGCACGTCGATGGTGGCGTCATCCGCCCAGTGGATGTCCTCGATGATGACGAGCGTGGGGTGCGGCCCGCGGGCGAGTTCCGCCTGCACCGCGGACATGACGTTCTCGCGGTCCACGGTGCCGGTCAGGATGGCCTCGCGCAGGGCGGGAGCCTGCAGCGCGAAGTCCCGGATCGGCCCGAGCGTGCGAGGTGTCTCGAGGTCGTCACAGGCGCCCAGGAGGACGCGCGCCGCGGGCCGGGAGTCCACCAGCGCCCGCAACAGACTGGTCTTGCCCTCGCCGGCCTCGCCGGTGACCAGCGCCACCTTGCCCTGTCCGCGGGCAACCTGCTCTACGGCATCCTGGAGGAGTGCCAGCGGGAAGTCACGTTCGATGAGGTCGGACATGGCGGTAAACCTGAAGGTAGCCCTGCCATTATTCGCTTCTCGCCGCCTCGGGCAAGTTGACACGCACCACGGCTACGGGCGTTGCGAGAAGGTAGCGCGCCGGTTGGCACCAGCACCGAACGCCTGCCATCTGGTGCTCGGAACACACCGGGAGTCCCCGTACGCTCGCGCGCGTGGAGTTCCGCCTCACCAGCCACGCAATGGAGCAGATGGCTGAGCGTCTCGTGACCGAGGCGATGGTGGACGCCGTGCTCGCCAATCCGGTGCGTTCACCGGCCACTGGTCGAAGAACCCGGTACGATGGCCTTGTGCCCGACGGTCGCCGCCTGACCGTGGTGGTGGACGAGTCCCGCGAGCCGCTCCGGGTGGTGACGGTGTGGTGGACTCAGGAAGGCCGCTGAGCGCGATGAGCAACCTTCTTGTGCGCTTCGACCCCGAGGCAGACGCGCTCTACGTAGCCTTCGGCGAGCGCCGAGCGGTGGCTCGCACGGTCGAACTGGGCGACGGCCGCCAAGTCGACTACGACGCCGACGGGGGCCTGCTGGGCGTGGAGTTCCTGAACGTCTCAGATGGACTGAATCTCAACGGCGTCCCCCACCAGGACGAGGTAGCCGCTGCCCTCCGAGCGTTCCCGACGCTCTCGGTGGCTTAGTAGTGCGCAGCCGCGCGTCATCAGCGCGCGTATGAAGCGCTGGGAGACCATGGGCGAGGCGCGGCTGCCGGACGGTGGAGTGCTGACGCTCGTCCACCATGATGGCGACTACGTCATCCGCGCCGAGGGCTACGACCTGATGACCTCGCGCGCCCGCAACTCCGAGGAAGCCATGATGGCCCTCGCCTGCCCCGAGCCGCCCCCCGGGGCATGCGTGCTGGTGGGCGGGCTGGGCATGGGCTACACGCTCGCCGCCGCCCTGGCGGCCGTGGACGCCGCCTCCAGCGTGGTGGTCGCCGAACTCGTCCCCGAGGTCATCGAGTGGAACCGCGGCCCCATGGGCGACCTGGCCGGCCGGCCGGTGGAGGACCCTCGCACCGAGGTGGTTTGCGGCGATGTGGCGAAGGTCATCAAGTCCAGCCGCGACCGCTTCGACGCCATCCTGCTGGACGTGGACAACGGGCCGGGCGCCCTAACGGACCGCGGCAACTACGCGCTCTACACGCCGGCCGGGCTGGCCGCCGCCCATCGCGCCCTCCGTCCTGGCGGCGCCGTGGCGATCTGGTCGGTCGGCGCGGACGGCACGGCGGAGCGCCGCCTGACGGCCGCGGGCTTCACGCCCTCCACGCACCGCCTGCCCGCCCACGGCAAGCGGGGTCGCACGCACGTGGTCTTCGTGGGCCGGAAGGCCGCGTAGCCGCCTGACGCCCGCGCGTCCGGCTCTTTGCGCGAACGTCACCCATCCCGGGGCATCCTCCATGGAGCGGGACCGCCCTCGTGGACGGCCATGGACGCGATCAACGGCACCTGGGACCTCCGCCTCGCGCTGGCGGCGCTGCTACCCAGCGCAGTGGCCATCGGGTTCCTGGGCTACCACCTCGCCCGCACCGTGGACCGCCTGGCTGACCGCACGGGGCTGGGGGAGGCGCTGGCGGGTGCCGTGCTGCTGGGCGCCACCACCTCGCTCTCCGGCCTCATCGTGACCATCACGGCCGCCGTGGGAGGCCAGCCAAGCCTGGCGGTCAGCAACTCCTTCGGCGGCATCGCCATCCAGACCTCGTTCATCGCCCTGGCGGACCTGACGTATCGGGGCGACAACCTGGAGCACGCCGCCGCCTCGCTGCCCAACGTGCTCAACACCTTCGTCCTGATCGTGCTCCTCGCGATGGTGCTGGTGGCCATGGCTTTGCCGGAGTACTCGCTGGTGGGCCTGCACCCGATCACGCCACTCATCCTGCTGGTCTATCTCTACGGCACCCACCTGAGCCGCCAGGCGGGCGAACACCCAATGTGGATGCCCATCGCCACCTCCGGCACGCGCCTGGACGAGCCCGCGGAGGGCGCCCAGCGTCGAGGTGTCCCCGGCCTGCTGCTGCGCTTCGCGGCGCTCGCCGCCGGCGTGGCGCTGGCGGGGCTGGTGGTCGCGCGGTCCGGCATGTCGATCGTGGACGAGACCGGCCTCAGCGGGACGCTGGTAGGCACGCTGGTGACCAGCGGCACCACCTCACTGCCGGAACTGGTGACCACGCTGGCGGCGGTGCGCGCCGGCGCCCTGACGCTGGCCGTGGCCGGGATCGTGGGCGGCAACACCTTCGATGTCCTCTTCGTGGCGGCGGCGGACGTCGCCTACCGCGACCAGGGCATCTACTCCGCGCTGGAGCCGGTGGACGCCTTCGCCGCCGCGTGGGCCATCGCCCTGGCGGGCCTGCTCGGCGCCGGCCTGGTCAGCAGGCAGCGGGAGGGCATCGGCTACGAGGGCGTCGCGATCCTCGCTGTGTACGCGCTCGGGCTCGCCACGATGGTCCTGGTGTCCTAGCCCGAAACACGCGCGTAATCTCGCCACCCTACGTTCCGCGTGTGGAACCTCTGGTCCGACTCGCAACCGTGGAGGACGCGCCCGCCGTGTGCCGCGTGATGCACGTCGCCTTCGCCGAGTACGAGACGAGCCTGGGCCTGTCCTCCAGCGCGCTCCTGGAGAAGCCGGGCGACGTGGCCGCGAAGATCGCGCGGGGCAGCGGCGTGCTCGCGCTCCTCGATGGCGAGCCGGTCGGCTCCGGCCGCTTCCTGGAGCGAGGCGACCACGTCTACCTCGGCCGCCTCGCCGTCCTCCCGGAGCGCCGCCGGCGCGGCATCGCGACCCGGATGATGGAGGCCCTGGAGGAGGAAGCCCGCCGCCGCGGCTTTCCCGAGTCACGGCTGGAGGTCCGCATGGGCCTCCCGGAGAACCTCGCCCTGTACGAGCGACGCGGCTACCGCCTGGTGGAGGTCACGCCCCACCCGCGCGACCCCTCGCACCTGGTGGGGGACATGCGGAAGGCGCTGTAGTAGCGCCAAAGAAACAGGGGCGGCCGCCGGGCCACCCCTGTCGTCTCTCACCGGACTTCCGCCGTCAGTGCGCGCTCGGCAACGCGTCCAGCGTGTCGCCGTCGAGGGCGGCCTGGGCCGCTGCGAGGCGGGCGATGGGGACGCGGTACGGGGAGCACGAGACGTAGTTCAGGCCGGCCTGGTGGCAGAAGTGCACGGACGGCGGGTTGCCGCCGTGCTCGCCGCAGATACCGACCTTCAGGCCCGGCTTCACGCCCCGGCCCTTCTCGATGCCCATGCGGATCAGGCCGCCCACGCCGTCCCGGTCCAGTTCCACGAACGGGTCCCGCTCCAGGATGTGCTGCTTGATGTAGGACGGCAGGAACCGCCCGGCATCGTCACGCGAGAGGCCGAAGGTGGTCTGTGTCAGGTCGTTGGTGCCGAACGAGAAGAAGTCCGCGTGCTGGGCGATGCGGTCCGCCACCACGCAGGCGCGGGGCAACTCGATCATGGTGCCCACGGTGTAGGCAACGGTGACGCCGGTCTCCTGGCAGACGCGGTTGGCGGTTTCCTCCGTCAGCGCGCGGAGTTCCTGGAGTTCCGTCTCCATGCCCACCAGCGGGATCATGATCTCCGGGTGGACCTCCATGCCTTCCTTCTGCAGGGCGCAGGCGGCCTCCATGATGGCGCGCACCTGGATCTCGTAGATCTCGGGGTAGGTGATGGCCAGGCGGACGCCGCGGTGGCCCAGCATGGGGTTGAACTCGCTCAGGTTGTGGACGCGCGTCTCCACGTCCGCGGCCTTCAGGTTCAGGGCGGCGGCCAGTTCCGCGATCTCCACGGAGGTGTGCGGCAGGAACTCGTGCAGCGGCGGGTCCAACAGGCGGATGGTCACCGGGAACGGCGACATCGCCCGCAGCAGGCCGGCGAAGTCCTCCCGCTGGTACGGCAGGATCTTCTCCAGGGCCGCCCGGCGCTCCTCCTCCGACTGGGACAGGATCATCTGGCGCATGGCCAGGATGCGGTCCGTGCCGAAGAACATGTGCTCCGTGCGGCAGAGGCCAATGCCCTCCGCACCAAAGGCGCGGGCGCGCTCGGCGTCCTCCGGGGTGTCGGCGTTGGCGCGGACGCGCAGCGAGCGCTCCCGGTCCACCCACGCCATCATCTCCTCGTACTCCGGCGGGAAGACCGCCTCCGCCAGCGGGAGCGCGCCGAGCATCACCTCGCCGGACGTGCCGTCGATGGAGATGACGTCGCCCTCGCGGACGATGACCGTGCCCTTGCCCTCCACCTGCACGTGGAACTCGCGGTGGGGGTAGTCGATCTCCAGCACGGAGCAGCCTGTGATGCAGCACTTGCCCATGCCGCGGGCGACCACGGCCGCGTGCGAGGTCATGCCGCCGCGCGCCGTCAGGATGGCGCGGGCGTCCTTCATGCCCTCGATGTCCTCGGGGCTGGTCTCGTCACGGACCAGGATCACGTCCTCGCCGCGGGCGGCCCACTGCACGGCGTCGCCGGGCGTGAACACCACCTTGCCCACCGCGGCGCCGGGCGAGGCGGCCAGGCCGGTGGCGATCACCTCGCGCTTGGCGTTCGGCTCGAAGACGGGGTGCAGGAGTTCGTTCAACTGCTCCGGGTCAAGGCGCAGCAGCGCCTCCCGCTCTGACAGGACGCCCTCGTGCACCATGTCCACGGCGATCTTCACCATCGCCTGGCCGGAACGCTTGCCGTTGCGGGTCTGCAGGATCCAGAGCCGGCCCTGCTGGACCGTGAACTCGATGTCCTGCATGTCGCGGAAGTGGCGCTCCAGGGTCTCGCAGGCGTTGGCCAGGTCGCGGTAGGCGTCCGGCATCTGCAGTTCGAGCGAGGGCGGGTCGTTGGCGGCGCGCGCGGCCTCGGAGATGGGGCTGGGCGTGCGGGTTCCGGCGACCACGTCCTCGCCCTGGGCGTTCACCAGGAACTCCCCGAAGATCAGGCGCTCGCCGGTGGAGGGGTTACGGGTGAACAGCACGCCGGTGGCGCAGTCATCCCCCAGGTTCCCGAAGACCATGGCCTGGACGTTGACGGCGGTACCCCACCAGTCCGGGTAGCCGTGCATCTCGCGGTAGACCACCGCGCGAGGCGTCTCCCAGGAGGAGAACACGGCGCCAATGGCCCCCCACAACTGCTCGTGCGGGTCTTCCGGGAACGGCGAGCCGGTGCGATCCAGCACCAGCGCCTTGTACTCGGCTACCAGTTCCTTCAGGTCGTCCGCGGTCAGGTCCGTGTCGATCGCGGCGCCGCGCGCCTTCTTCTTGGCATTCAACAGCGCCTCGAAGGGGTCGTGGTCGGTCTCGGATGACTTGCCCACGCCCAGCACCACGTCGCCGTACATCTGCACGAAGCGCCGGTAGGAGTCGTAGACGAAGCGGGCGTTGCCGGAGCGGCGGGTGAGGCCCTCCGCGGTGGCGTCGTTGAGGCCCAGGTTGAGGATGGTGTCCATCATTCCCGGCATGGAGACGCGGGCGCCCGAGCGTACGGATACCAGCAGCGGGTTGTCCGGATCGCCGAAGCGGGTGCCAACGTGCCGCTCGATCTCGCGGATGCCGGAGGCCACCTGGTCCGCCAGGCCTTCCGGGAACTGCCGGCCGTTGCGGTAGTACGCCGCGCAGACCTCCGTGGTGATCGTGAAGCCCGGGGGCACGGGGATGCCCAGGCTGCTCATCTCCGCCAGGCCCGCGCCCTTGCCACCCAGGACCGTACGGTCCGCCGTGGCCGCCTTGCCGTCGCCAAAGAAGTAGACCATCTGCTCCGAAATCCGGGCGTCCGTCTCCTTTGATGCGAGTGTCATGGCGACCTTCCAATCCGGGTGCGGCCCACAGTCATGTTGGGCGCACCGGTACACGGCCGGAACAACACGACCGGCGGTATCGCCGGTTCTGCGGAGTCATCCGGGCCGTGGGGAGTGGCATCAAGGGGATGACTGGGTGCACACACCCGGCCGATCCCTCGGAGGCGAGTATACGTGGGCCGGACGCTTCCGGCATCGATGACGGGTGAACGAATCGTGGCCGAACGTATAATCGCGTTATCGTTTCGCAACGAGGGCGCCGATCTCGCCTGATCCCGCGCCTCAGATGGGCCTCATGCCGCACCAGTCCGACCACCCTTCGCCCGAGCCCACCCCGCCCGCGGGGCAGCACGCCGCCGCCGTCCGCCCCATGCTGGAGGCCCGCGAGGGCGCCCTGCACCCGCTGGCGGCGCGCGAGGCGACCTCCGCCGGCCGCGCCCACGCGGAGGCGCCCGACCCGCTGCGGCTGGCCTACCAGGTGGACCGCGACCGCATCATCCACACGCGCGCGTTCCGGCGGCTGAAGCACAAGACCCAGGTCTTCGTGCACCCGGACTCGGACCACGTGGTCACCCGCATGACCCACACCATCGAGGTGCAGCAGGTCGCCCGCACCATTGCCCGCGCCCTGAACCTGAACGAGGACCTGGCGGAGGCCGTGGCGCTGGGGCATGACATGGGCCACACGCCCTTCGGCCATGCGGGCGAAGAGACGCTGGCCGGCCTGCTCCCGGAGGGCTTCCGCCACAACGAGCAGTCCCTCCGCATCGTGGAGGTGCTGGAGAACGGCGGCCGCGGCCTGAACCTGACGGCGGAGACCCGCGAGGGCATCCTGAAGCACAGCAAGGTGCGGGAGTCCGTGGCTGCGGAGGCGTGGGGCTTCGCTTCCACGCTGGAGGGCCAGATCGTGAAACTGGCGGACTCCCTCGCATACCTGAACCACGACATCGAGGATGCGATCCGCGCGGAGATGATCGCGGAGTCAGACCTGCCGAGGATCGTCCACGAGACGCTGGGACGTTCCCACTCCCAGCGGATCGAGACCCTGGTGGCGGACGTGGTGGAGGCCTCCGCCGCCACGTTCGAAATCGACCCCCGCATCCGGCTTTCGCCACCCGCGCTCCAGGCCACGGATGCCCTGCGCGAGTTCATGTTCGAGCGTGTCTATCTCAACGAGTCCACCCTGACGGAGGCGCGGCGCGGCCAGCAGGTGGTGGAGGCGCTGTTCCGCTACTACGAGACGCATCCGGACCAGATTCCGGGCTTCTCCATCCCGGACGACCCGCCCTGGCGACGCGCGGCGGACTACGTCTCCGGGATGACGGACGGATATGCGCTGGCCCGCGCCCGGACACTCGGACTCATCAGATGACCGCTACGATGGGCGCCCCCACCATCCCCAGCCCGGGTCCCCGCGGGGAGGAGGCCTGATGCGTCCACCGACCATCGCCGGCGGGCTCGTAGTGCTGGTGGCCGCGGTGGTCATCGGCGCCGTGTGGGTGCTGGGCGAGACGGAAGGCGCCGCCTCCCCCACCCAGGGCAGCCCGGAGCCGACCGCCACGGTGGAAGGCCCGCGCGCCCGCGTGGCGCTGACCTCCAACCTCTACGCCACGCCCTCCCGCTCCGCGGAACTGGTGGCGATCGTGCCCGAGGGGCGCGAGGTGCGCGTGACTGGTCGCAGCGACGATTCCTCCTGGATCCGCGTGATCTACCCGGTGGCCTCCACCCTGGAGGGCTGGCTGCCCGCCACGAACCTGGTGCAGGACTCCGTGCCGGATCTGGCCGCCGTCCCGGACGTGGCCTCCGTGGGCACCGCCGAGGGCGCCGAGGGCGAAGGCGGCCTGGTGGACACCCCCGGACTGCCGGACCTGACGGTGAGCAGCGCGGACGTGGGTGCCACGGGCATCCTCACCGTGCGCATCACCAACGTGGGCCGCGGCCCGTTCTCCGGCTCCGTGGCGCTCCGTGTCACCACGGCCGAGGGCGAGATCGTGGGCGCGCTGGAGATCGGCCCGCTGGAGTCGCTCGGTTCCGGCCGGAGCGCCTCCGTGAACACCGGCGTGAGCGTGCGCCAGACGGGCCTGTACGTGATCGAAGTGGACCCCTCGAACGACATAGAGGAGGCCAGCGAGTTCAACAACTCCCGCCGGGTGGTCCTGGTGGGGACGGGTTCCTGATGGAACTCGAGGACCCGGCGGAGGAACGCCGGCGATTCGAACTGGTGGGGGCGGCCATCGCCTTCGTGGTGGTTGCCACCGTCGTCGCGTTCTTCGTCCTTGTGGTCCTGCCCGCGGGCCGGGACGATCCCCCCGCCGCGGCGGCGCCCAGCCCTACCCCCACGCAGACGGAGTCCCCCTCACCGGAGCCCGGCCCTCGGCTGCTGCGCCCCGTGGAGTTGCGCTCCGGCCCCGCCTCCAACGTCGCGATCGTGACGCGGCTGGCGGAGACGGACGCGATCCGCGTGGTCGGCCGCTCGGACGGCAGCGACTGGTTGGCCGTGGGGCTGGTGGACCGCCCGGGCGTCTCCGGCTGGGTGCCCGCGGATGCCGTATCGGGTGTGCCGTCGGTGGCTGCGCTCCCGGTCCTCGAAGGGCCCGGCGGCGAACCGGTGGCCACGCCCGGCGGCGGGACGCTGACGCCGGACCTACCAGACCTGGTAGTGGAACGCGCCTTTGCGCGGAACAACCGCCTCATGGTGAGCGTGTTGAACCAGGGCGCGGGCGACGCCGCCGGCGAGTTCATGGTCTCCATCAACGGGGGCGACCCGATCCTGTTGGACGTGAAGCCCGGCGAGCCGCTCCGGCCTGGACAGACCCTGGAGGCGCCGATCCCCGACCACTACGTCCAGTTGCGTCAGGCTTTTGACGTGCTGCTGGTGCCCACGGTGGACCGTCCCGAGGAGGACGAGGCCAACAACGAGTGGAGCGGCATCGTGGAGCCGGACGCCCCGAACGACGTGGAGGTGGTGGGCGCCACCAACCGGCCGCCGGAGGGCACGCTGGTGGTGCTGCTGCGCAACAACTCCCCGATCCCGGTGATCGGCAGCGTTACCGTCTCGGTGCGCGAGGCGCTGCCCAGTACCGCCCTCCTGGGCCGGCAGACCCTGAGCGTGGAGTGGCCGGCGGGAGGCCTCCAGGAGTTCGAGTTCCCGGAGGTAGTGGGCGTCACCCTGTCCCAGGTGACTGTGAACGCCTCCATGAACGCCATCCAGGACGCGGACATCACCAACAACGTCTTCCCCCGCTGACAGCGCCCCCAGCCAACCCGAGGAACCTCGATGCTCGACCCTGACCTCCAGCAGCACCTCCGCGAGCGCCTGGACGCCTCCCGCGCCGGCCTGCTGGCGGCGCTGGAAGGCGTGACGGAGCGCGACTTCGCCTCGGACCTGGGAGGCGAGACCGTGGTGCAGTTGCTGGCCCGGCTGGCGGCGGAGGAACGCCGCGCGGCCGTCCAGGCCGCGGGCGAAGCCGCCGAGGAGCGCTCGGTGGAGCGCCCGCTGCCGCCCCAGGTCATCCACGCCCTCGCAGGCGCGCGGTACCGCACGGCCCGCTACCTGGAACGCCCGGACGCGGACGAGGGCACCGCCCGCGCGCTGGTGGAGGGCGCGGAACAGCGGGAAGCCGACGCGGCCCAGCGCGTGCGGGAACGCCCGCCCCTGAAGCCGCTCCCACCGCCCCCGCAGATTCCCGTGATTTCACCCGGGAGCGACGCCAGGAACGCGTAACGGATCGCCGGTGGCGGTGTCTAACTAAGTAGATGACCACGATCGACGATGTGAAGGCGCGGCTCGACATCATCGATGTCGTGTCGGGGTACGTCACAGACCTCAAGAAGTCCGGTCGGACGTTCAAGGCTTGCTGCCCGTTCCACAACGAGCGCACGCCTTCGTTCGTCGTGGATCCGGAACGCCAGACCTGGCACTGCTTCGGCGCGTGCTCCACGGGTGGCGACGTCATCGAGTTCGTCCGCCGCCGGGAGGGCATGGACTTCAAGGAAGCCCTGCGCCTGTGCGCGGAGCGCGCCGGCGTGGAACTGCGCCCCCCCACCGCCCGCGAGGTGGAACAGCGCGAGCAGCACGAGCGCCTCCTGCAGGCCAACGAGGCCGCCGCGATCTTCTTCCGGGCCGCCCTGGGCAGCGGGGACGGCGCGGAGGCGCGCGCGTACTGCGACCGCCGCGGGCTGGACGCGGAGGCGGTGGAGACATGGCAACTGGGCTACGCCCCGGACGACTGGCGCACCCTGACGGACCATCTGCTCACCCGCGGATTCACCGAGGACGACATCGTGGACGCGGGCCTGGCCATCCGGAATGACTCCGGGCGCGTCTATGACCGCTTCCGCAACCGCCTGGTCTTCCCCACGCGGGACTTCCGCCGCCGCCTCATCGGCTTCGGTGCGCGGGCCCTGCGGCCGGACGACGAGCCGAAGTACCTGAACACGCCCCAGACGCCGCTCTTCGACAAGAGCGGCAACCTCTACGGCCTGGACCGCGCGGCGGACGCCATCCGCCGCGGCGACCGCGCCGTGGTGGTGGAGGGCTACATGGACGTGATCGCCGCCCACGCCTTCGGCTTCACAGAGGTGGTGGCCAGCAACGGCACGGCGATCACGGAGAAGCAGATGGACCTGCTGAAGCGCTACACGCACAACGTGGTGCTGGCGCTGGACGCGGACACCGCCGGCTCCGCCGCCACCCTGCGAGGCGTGGAGGTCGCCGCGGGCGTCGCAGACAAGCGCACCTCCATCGCCCTGGGCTACGGCGGGCTGATCTCCTACCAGGAGGTGCTGGACGCGGACATCCGCGTGGTGGCCCTCCCCGCCGGCGAGGACCCGGACTCGCTCGTCCGCAAGGACACGGAGCGCTTCCGCGCCCTGCTGGATGGCGCGCGCCCCGTGCTGGACCACCTGTTCGACGTGGTGAGCAACGGCGTGGACGCCCAGGACGCGCGCGGCCGCTCGCGCGCGGTGGAGCAACTGGTGCCCTACCTGGGCCGCATCGGCGACGAGGTCGTGCGGTCGAGTTATGTCCAGCGGCTCGCGCGCTTCGCCCAGGTGGACGAGGCGACCATCCTCCGCCGCATCGGCGAGCACCGCGCCTTCCGCGAGGGCCCTCGGCCGGTGGCGACGAAGCGCGAGGTGACGGCCGCCAAGAAGGAGCGCGCCGCGCTGCCGGACGGCGAGACGCAACTGCTCACGCTGATCGTGCAGCGCCACGAGGCGCGCGGCGCCGGGCTGTCCATTGACCCCGGCCTGTTCGAAGATTCACTGAACCGCGCCGTGTACGACGCCTGGGCGGTGGACGCCGACCTGGCCGAGAACGCGGACGCGCTGGAGGAGGACGTACGGGAGCGCTACCTCGCGCTGCGGTCCGCCTCGCTGGTTGAGTACGAGCCCCGCCACGTTCCGGACATGGTCACGGCCATGGCACGGGAGGTGCGCACGCGCCGCCAGGCCCAGCGCCTGCTGGCCGTGGCGCGGGAGCAGGCAGAAGCCCTGAAGGACGCCCGCCGCGGCGAGGGAACGCCCTCGCCAGCGGAGGAGCCGTCCCAGGCGCCGGCGGAGATACCGGTGGCACCAACAGTGATGTTGGAAGCCATTGCCGATGAATTCGCAGAGACGACCCGTCGTCAGCGTTCGCTGACGCGCGCATACCAGGTCGCTACCGGGCTTCGATCCCGCGGGGACGAAGACCTGGACGAGAGAGGTGAAGCATGACGCAGGCATTCGAAGACACCGCGCTGGCAGATGCCGGCCTGGACGCGCTGCTCTCCAAGGGCCGGCGCTCCGGCCACGTGAGCGCTGACGACGTCATCGAGGCCATCCCAGAGGCGGAACTGAACGCGGAGAAGTTGTCCGCGGTCATCGCCCAGTTGTCGGAGAACGGCATTTCCGTCCGCGTGGACCCAGTGGGCCGCGAGGCCAACGAGGTGGTCCAGGCCGCCAAGCGCATCGTGGACGAGGTCTCGGGCATCGATGACCCGGTCCGCATGTACCTGCGGGAGATCGGCAAGGTCTCCCTGCTGACGGCGGACGACGAGAAGCGCCTCTCCCGCGCCATCGAGGACTGGATCCACATCGAGACCATCGTGGAGGACTTCCGCGAGGAGGTCGGCGACGACCCGACGTGGTCTGACGTCTTCGTGGAGTTGCTGAAGCAGTTCCACGCGGAGCGCGGCGTGTACCAGTCCGTCTCCCGCTACCTGGACCTGCCTCGACAGTCCGTGTCCGAGCGCATCCGCGACAACGACTTCCGTCGCACCATCGACGGCGAGATCGACGAGGGTGCGCGCGAGGCGCTGATGAAGGACATGAAGTGGGACCAGGAGAAGGCGCACGAGGCGCTGATCCGCCACTCGATCATCACGCACATCCTGCGGCCGGAACACATCAAGTGGGCCGCGGACGTGGTGGGCTCGGAGTCCAAGGTCTTCCCGCCGCCGAAGAACCTGGCGGAGCGCCTGCAGGGCGACCATGGCGGCGCGTTCCAGTACTACTTCGAGAAGATCATCTATGACGGCAAGCGCTCCGAGCGCCAGTTGACGGAGGCCAACCTCCGCCTGGTGGTCTCCGTGGCGAAGAAGTACATCGGCCGTGGCATGTCCCTGCTGGACCTCATCCAGGAGGGCAACATCGGCCTGATCCGCGCGGTGGAGAAGTTCGACTACCGCAAGGGCTTCAAGTTCTCCACCTACGCCACGTGGTGGATCCGGCAGGCCATCACCCGTGCCATCGCGGACCAGGCCCGCACGATCCGTATCCCCGTGCACATGGTGGAAACGATCAACAAACTGGTGCGCATCCAGCGCCGCCTGGTCCAGGAGTTCGGCCGCGAGCCCACCCCGGAGGAGATCGGCGCGGAACTGGAACTGCCGCCGGACCGCGTGCGCGAGATCCTGAAGGTCTCCCAGGAGCCGGTCTCCCTGGAGACGCCCATCGGCGAGGAGGAAGACTCCCACCTGGGCGACTTCATCGAGGACCCCACCGCCCTGGCCCCGCAGGACGCCGCCAGCCACCAGTTGCTCAAGGAGCAGGTGATGGACGTGCTGTCGTCCCTCACCCCCCGCGAGCGCAAGGTGCTGGAACTCCGCTTCGGGCTGGAGGACGGCCGCTCCCGCACGCTGGAGGAGGTGGGCCGCGAGTTCAACGTGACCCGCGAGCGCATCCGCCAGATCGAGGCGAAGGCCCTCCGCAAGTTGCGGCACCCCACGCGGTCCAAGAAGTTGAAGGACTACCTGGACTAGTTGGGACTAGTCGGAAACTGGGGACTCGTCGGAAACTACCCTACGAGGCGTCTCGGACCCTTCGAGGCGCCTCGTACGTGGGTCAGCACCTGTAGCGGGAGACGGCACCGATGGCGATCTACGAGTACGGCTGCAAGAAATGCGGCCAGAAGTTCGAACTGATGCGGCGCGTGGCCGCGCGTGACGACGCGGCCCCCTGCCCCAAGTGCAAGTCCAAGACCCCGAAGCGCATCGAGATTCAGCGCGTCGCGATCATCACCGGCGTGGGGCCGGACGTGATGGCCGGCGAGGGCGAGCCCGAGGATTTCATGGGCGGCGACTTCGGCGACGACGACTTCGGCGGCATGGACATGGACGACGACTTCTAGCGCACCTCGACAGTCCGAGGACAGCACGACGCCCCGGTGAGAGCCGGGGCGTTGCTGTTCGTCCGCTCAGCCGCTCGCCCCTACGCCCCCGGCACGCTCTCGGGCAACGGGCGGCGGCGACGGCGCTGGAGGCGGCGACGTTCCTCCTGGCGGTCGACGTAGATCAGGTAGCCGAGGCCGGCGAGGGCGACCAGGCCGCCCTGCAGGACGGTGAAGACGCCCACCGCCAGCGTGACGTCGAACCAGAAGTTCATCGGGAACATCTGCACCAGGCGGTCCGTGGCCGGGTTCAACTGCCAGAAGTCGTTGCTGAACGACAGGATGTGGAACTGCTCGAAGAGCGAGTCGAAGCCCAGCGTCACCGCAATGGCCCCCATGCCGAGCAGGCCCACTGTGATGCCGCCGGCGGTGATCGCCTCCCGGGCGAGGCGACGCATGGAGCGCTCGCGTGACCACAGGTACACGGCGGCGATGTACGCCACGATGTAGACCATGGCGAACTCGTGGATGCGGTAGGTCAGGCGGAACAGGTCGCGGACGTCGCGCATGTGCAGGATCTCCCGCTGGTTGAACAGCGGAACCACCTGCTCCCCGCGCTCCACGCGGATGTCCAGCAGTTCCCCCGGCTGGGAGTGCTCGAAGTAGTCCACGATCTCGCGGCCGGAGCGGTCCAACTCGCGGCGTTCGATCCCGGTGACCGCGGGCGCGTCGTACTGGGCGAAGGCGTAGTCGTACACCCGCTCCCAACTGGCCGCGATCCGGACATTGGTCAGGACCAGGAACAGCGGAATGCAGGCCAGGAAGAGCGCGGTGGCTGCCCAGCGGAGCGCAAGCACCCCGAAAGTATACTGACCCGCACCGGAAGGCTGGGCGCATGGCTGAGACCCCGTCCCTGGACCACCTCGCCCGCACCCTGGGCATCGCCCTGCACCAGGTCCAGGCCTTCGACCCCGACTACCCGGACTTCGACGCCCAGCGCCCCCTGCTGGTCCTCCCCCCGCAGTTCGAGGTCGCCCGCCCGCTCGTGCGCCGTCGCTACCCGCCCGCGACGGCCGCGCGCGTGGTGGAGGACGGGGCGGTACGCGAGACGCCGGTGGCCGCGCTACCCCTCGACGTCGCGGGCTGGCTGCTGCCGGCGCTGCCGCCGCAGGAGGACCTGCGCTCGCTGAAGGGCCTGCGCGGCACCATGGAGCGGCTCTTTGGCCCGGACGGCTGCCCGTGGGACCGCGAGCAGACCCACGAGACGCTGCGCCGCTTCCTGCTGGAGGAGACCTACGAACTGGTGGACGCCATCGACCGCGGCGACATGCCCGGCCTCCGCGAGGAGGTGGGCGATGTGCTGGCGCACATGTTCATGCAGACGGCCATCGCCCAACAGGCTGGCACGTTCTCGCTGGAGGACGCCGTGGAGTACGCCACCGCGAAGTTCGTCCGGCGCCACCCCCACGTCTTCGGGGACGAGGAGACGGACACGCCGGACGCGCTGCTCACGAAGTGGGAGCAGATCAAGGCGCAGGAACGCGCCGACCGAGGCGAGGACGAGGCCCCTGAGGGCGCCCTGGACTCCGTCCCGGCCGCGGCGCCCAGCCTCCAGCGCGCGCAGGCGCTCTTCCGCCGCGCGCAGCGCGCCGGCCTCGCTGCGCCGGACCGCCAGCCGCGGGAGTCCCTGCTGGCGGCGGTGGAGGCCGAGCAGTGGCCGCTCGCACTGGCCTCGATGGCGCGGCTGCTCCAGGAGGCGGACGTGGACGCGGAGGAGACGCTGCGAGAGGTCACCGCGCGCTTCACGCGCGCCTTCCAGGCGCTGGAGACGGAGGCGCGCGCCTCCGAGACGTCGCTGGCCGACCTGCCACCGGAACGCCATCGCGCGGCGTGGGATGTGCTGGCAGCCATCGGCGACGGGGGAGCGGACGCGGGTGCGCTGTAGTTTTTCCAGCGTGTTACCGTATGCCGCGAAGCGGGACGGCCAGGGCGGCCTGTGTCTGGCCGATCCTCACTGACCTACCGGCACGCCGCGAGGGCCCTCGGCCCCGGCGTAGAGCAAGACAGACGGAGAGCGGACGAAGGGCACGATATGACGGCAACTTCCACCATCACGCGCAAGGGCAGCCAGGCGAAGCCTGACTCCGTGGTCACCCCTGACCGCTTCAGCCAGGGAATGGACACCTTCGCTGCATGGCAGGCGGCCATCGAGAAGAACAAGGAGACCTTCCAGCGTCACTACGACGAGTGGGAGCCCGACCAGGGCGACGTGGACGCCGTGAAAGCGCTGGTCTCGCAGCACGGCGTGAAGGCGCTGGTGCTGGGCGAGGACTGGTGCCCGGACGTCTGGCGAGGGCTGCCCGTCATGGCCCGCCTGGGCGAGTTGACCGGCATGGAGGTCCGCTTCTTCCTCCGCGATCAGAACAAGGACATCATGGCCGAGTTCCTCAAGGACGGGGAGTTCGAGTCCATCCCGACCATCGTGTTCTACGACTCCGATCACCGGTACCTGGGCCACTGGATCGAGCGCTCCGACCGGGCGAACTCGGAGATGCCGCAGTTGCGGGAGATCATGGCTGGCAAGGAGCGCGACACGCCGGAGTGGGACGAGGCTCGCAAGGCCTACCAGGCCAAGACGTGGGACTTCGCGGAGGGCTGGCGGGACTCCCAGGTCTCCGAGCTCCGCGCCCTCCTGGAGGAAGCGCTGTCCTAGCGCACCAACCCCACCTCGAGCGATCGAGCCAAGCAAACGGGCCGCCCGATGGGGCGGCCCGTTTCTTCATCGTCGAGCGTTGCCGTCGCTATTCGTCGTCCGTCGGGGTAGCGCGGCGTGCCGTCCGAGGGCGCACCGGCGCGGCTTCCTCCGCCTGCGGTGGAGGGGTGCTGCGCGGCGTGCGCGCGGTAGTGCCGCCCGTGGCGCGGGTGCCTCCGTTGCCCGCCGGCCCACCGTTCGTCGCGGTGCGCGGCTCACCTCGAGGGGCTGCCTGGGCCTGCTGCGGCGCGGCCCGCCGGCGTTCGGCCGCGGCCTGCTGCGCCTCGCGGCGAGCGACCTCGGCCGGATCGGGCTGCGGGCGGGGCTTGGGCGTGGCGCAGGTGGGGCAGACGCGCCAGGAGAACTGGAGCAGCCGCCCACAGGAGTTACACGGCGCCTTCAGTGCGGTCCCACAGTACGCACAGACCATGAAGTCGTCGGAGATGGGTCGGCGGCAGTTGGGGCAACCGGTGACGGAGTGCAGTTCGGAGAGGATGGCCTCCTGCTCCAACTGGCGGTCGTAGGCCTCCTGCAGCGTCTCCTGGGGGCGCACCACCCAGTAGACCGGAAGTCCCACCAACGGGAACACCACGGAGATGCCCACGCCGATCGCCTGCGTGATGGGGTCCCGCGTGCGGGCCTGGATGTCCCGGTAGACCCAGAGGATCGAGGCGAACCACAGGACGAGCAGGTACCCACCGATAAGCGCGCCTGCAAGGCGCAGCGTGGCCTGCCAGTCACCCCCTGGCCAAGGGATCGAGTCCAAGTCCACACGGACCTCCGTGTTCCCCCCGCTTGGGGATCAGGCTAGCACGCACCTCGCGCAGGATCGCCCGAGGCGCAAATGGACGGCAGGTGGGGGGAGCACTCCGTCTGTGTCAGAGTACGCCGTGGAAAGGCCTGTGGACTCCCCGTGGAGCGCGGCGCGCGGCCGTGCCAGTTCCCACGGGAGACCCCACCTACAATCGGGGTGTGACCACTTCTTCCTCGTCCCACCTGCACGATCTCTTGAACGATGCCCAGCGCCGCGCCGTTGAGACGTCCGGCGGCCCGTTGATGATCCTGGCAGGCCCAGGCTCGGGAAAGACACGGGTCATCGCGCATCGCATCGCCTTCCTGGTGCAAGAGCAGCGCGTTCACCCGTGGCGGATCCTGGCCGTGACCTTCACCAACAAGGCCGCCCGCGAGATGCGGGAGCGCGTGGAGGGCCTGCTGGGGCCCGAGGCACACGACCTGTCGATGGGGACCTTCCACTCCGTCTGCGCGCGTATCCTGCGCCGGGACGGCGAGGCCATCGGCCTGCCTCGGGACTTCGCGATCTACGACACGGACGACCAGGCCGCGCTGGTCCGCACCATCGAGGCGGAACTGCAGGTGGACCCGAAGCGCTTCCCGCCGCGGGCTGTGCTGTCCGCGATTTCGTCCGCGAAGAACGAGCGGCGGGACGCCGCCACGTTCCAGCGCCAGGCGGACCACTACTTCGAGGAGATCGTGGGCCGCGTCTTCGAGAAGTACGAGGCGGCGCTGAAGCGCTCCGGGGCGGTGGACTTCGACGACCTGCTGGGCCGGACGCTGGACCTCTTCGAGACGCAGCCGCAGGTGCTGCAGAAGTACGCGGACCGCTACCTCCACGTGCTCATCGACGAGTTCCAGGACACGAACCTGGTGCAGTACGAACTGTCGCGGCTGCTGTCTTCCGTCCACCGCAACCTCACCGTGGTGGGCGACCCGGACCAGTCGATCTACTCCTGGCGGGCGGCGGACATCCGCAACCTGCTGGACTTCGAGCGAGACTTCCCGGACGCCACGGTGGTGCTGCTGGAGCAAAACTACCGCTCCACTGGAAACATCCTCCGCTCCGCCCACGCCGTCATCGAGCGCGCGGACGGGCGGCCGGAGAAGCACCTCTGGACTGAGAACCCGGACGGCGACCCCGTGGTGGAGTACGAGGCTGACTACGGCGAGGAGGAGGGCCTGTTCATCGCCTCCGAGATCCGCAGGCTCTCCCGCCAGTTCGACTACGAGGCCAGCGACTTTGCCGTGATGTACCGCACCAACGCGCAGTCCCGCGCCGTGGAAGAGGCCTTCATCTCCTCCGGCATCCGCTACCGGATCGTCGGCGGGACACGGTTCTACGACCGCCGCGAGATCCGCGACCTGATCGCCTACCTCCGCCTGGTCCACAACGAGGCGGACACGGTGGCCTTCGAGCGCATCGTGAACGTCCCCACGCGCGGCCTGGGCGCGAAGACCGTGGGCGAGGTGCTGGCCGCGGCCGTGGAACTGGGGCTCTCGCCCATCGCCGTGGCGCACCGCGCCGCCAGCGGCGACCCCTCGCCGGGCGTCCCGCAACTCGCCTCCCGCGCGCGAGGCGCGCTGATCGAGTTCATCCAGATGTACGACCGCCTGGCCGCCCTGCGCGACAGCACGACGGTGGCGGAGATGCTGGACCGGGTGCTGGATGAGACCAACTACCGCCAGTACCTGAAAAAGAACGACGGCGAGCAGGCGGAGGTGCGCTGGGAGAACGTGCAGGAACTCCGCTCCGTGGCCGCCGAGTACGGCGAGGCGGAGCGAGACGCCTCGCTCGCCTCGTTCCTGGAGGAAGTCGCGCTGGTCTCGGACATCGACGACCCGAGCGCGGACCAGCCGGACGCGGTGACGCTGATCACGCTGCACGCGGCCAAGGGGCTGGAGTACCCCGTGGTGTTCATGGCCGGGATGGAGGAGGGCCTGCTGCCCCACCTCCGAGCGCTGGACGACCCCTCCCAGATGGAGGAGGAGCGCCGCGTCTGCTACGTGGGCATGACCCGGGCCAAGGAGCGCCTCTACCTGACCCGCGCGCGACGGCGCTTCATGTACGGCAACGTCCGCGCGAACCCGCCCTCGCGGTTCCTCGGCGACCTGCCGGAGGATGCCGTGACTGCCCCGCTGGGCACCACCCGGCCGCGCGGCGAGAGCCTGACCTCCAGCGGCCTGCGCGCCGCCGCCGCCGCACGCCGCGACGAGGTGGACGACACCGAGCCGATGTTCGGCCCGGGCGAGCGCGTGCGGCACAACTCCTTCGGCGTCGGCGTGGTGGTTGCGTGCGCGGTAGTGCCGGGCGACCAGCAGGTCACGGTGGCGTTCCCGGACAAGGGTGTGAAGAAGTTGATGCAGTCCTTCGCGCGCCTGGAGCGCGTAGAAGGCTAGCCCCCGCCGTCCGACCGTAGGGCTACGTGCTGCGCCCATCAGCGCGCTCGTATGACCTCGACGCGGATCGCATGGACCGTCGCGGCTGGCGGCAGGGCCACCACTCCCCCGGGAGCCCCTCACCCCAGCCCTCTCCCTCCAGGGAGAGGGGGCCGGCCCCGGTGGTGGATCCTCTCGTAGGGGCGCAGCGTGCTGCGCCCCTCCGTGGGCTCGTATGACCTCGATGCGGATCGCCTGGACCGTCGCGGCTGGCGGCGGGGGACCACTCGGCGGGAAGACGGGCCGCGCACGCAGCGAAGCGGGCACGCTTCAGGGCGTTTCCGAGGCTGCTAGCGCGACACCTCGGAAGGTTCGCGCGACTCGGCGGCTTCTTGCTCGGTCACGGAGGCCAGGTCACCGAACTGCATGCGGGTCTGGATGTGATTCAGCACGTCGCCGCGGGTCAGCAGGCCCACCAGGCGGCCGTCCTCGATGACCGGCAACTGGTGGATGTCTCGCTCCGTCATGGCGCGCACGGCGTCCGTGACCAGCGTTGAGGGCGCGATCACCGCGACCTGGTCCGCGGACACCATCGCGTTTCGCGCGCTTGTGGTCGGCCACTCGTCGCGGGGGATCTTCGCCAGGTCCGTCGTGGTGAGGAGCCCCGTGACGCTGCCCTGCCGCTCCAGCAGCACCACGCGGTCGCCGCGCGCCAGGATGCGCTCGTCCACCAGCACCTGCACCGAGGACGACTCGGGCAGCGGTTCCGGCGCGGCGCGCATCAGGTCGCGCGCTCGGACGCGTGCGAGCGCCCGGTCCACCAGCAACTGGCCATAGGCCGCCTCCGCCGCCTGCTTCAGGAACAGGCCAATGAAGATGTACCAGAGGCCGAACAGCGTCAGCGTCAGCGTCACGACGATGCCCAGGATGATCATCACCCAAGCGATGCCCTGCCCCACCCGCGAGGCGATGCGGGTCGCCTTCGTGAGACTGCGGGTGCGCCCCCAGACGATCGCGCGGAACACGCGGCCGCCGTCCAGCGGGAAGCCGGGCAGCAGGTTGAACCCACCCAGGATGAGGTTCACGAACCCCAGGTAGCCCAGGATGGTGGCGGTTGGTCCGTCCAGGAGGAACGCGGCCGCCGTGAGGATCCCGGCCAGCAGGAAGGACATGGCCGGGCCCGCCGCGGCCACGAAGAACTCCTGGCGCGCAGAGCGCATCTCCGCGGCGATGTTTGAGACGCCGCCAAAGATGAACAGCGTGATGGAGGGCACGGGCATGCCGTAGCCCTGCGCCACCACGGCGTGTGAGAGTTCGTGCAGCAGGACGGATAGGAAGAAGGCGCCGGCGCTGGCGGCGGCCGCGGCGTACGCCTGGCCCTGGTTCCAGCCCTCGAACCAGTCCTGGTAGGTCACGGAAAGGGACCAGGTCACAAGCGTGAAGATCAGCAGCCACGACCAGTGCACCTGGATCGCGATGCCGCGGATCCGCGCAATCTGGAGGCCGCCGGTCAGGTCCATCGTGCCCTCAGCATAGCCTGCGGCCCTCGCGCGAGGGGTGAACGGGGCGTGCGAGGGCTAACCGGCGAGCGACGAGAGCGTGGCGTCGTCCAGCGCGACCTTGAGCAGCGCGGCGATCCGTTCCACCTTCGCCTCGTGCGAGAAGGGCGAGGTGCTGAAGACGCTCTCGATGTCGCGGAGCGTCTCCACGGTGCCTTCCGGCGCCAGGAGCAGCGTGGTGCGGCGGGTAGAGGCGGCGCGGTCCAGGATGTATGGGCTGGGCTCCTCGCCGCCGGTGAGGATCAGGCACTCGGACTCGGTGAGCATCGCCGCCAGTGCCAGGTCCACCTTCTCCACGCGGGAGATCACGGCGCGACGCGGGAATCGGCGGAAGTGGGCGTCCGCCGGGTCGTGAGAGATGGCCCCCACCACCAGGTGCTCGCAGATTGCAGCGTCACCCTCCTCCGAGCGCGACAGCACCTGGGCGCCGCTGGCCTCGATGAGCCGGGCCACGGTGGGCGCGGCCAGGAGGCGGTCTTCGGGGACGGCGTTGGTCGCCGCGGAACGCTGGTGGTTGAGGACCACCGTGGAGCCGTCCGGAGCCGTGATCGGCTCTAGCGCGACGACCACGAGCCGAGCGGAGAGGCGCTGCGCGATGGCCGCTCCGTCCGAGTTCGCCGGCGCCTCGATGATCGTGACCATGCCGGGAGCGTCGGCGGGGACTTCCGCCTCGCTCACGGGGGCGCCGGTGGCGTCCGCGATCTCCAGGGAGTCGAAGGTGGCGGCGTCCGCCGGGGCGTTCACGTCGCCGTGGAGGCGTTCCAGGCGGACGTTGTGGCCAGCGTAAGCCAGGCGGTGCGCCAGCCCCGCGGCGATGGTGGTTGCACCAGCGGAGGGATGTGCGTTCGCGACAACGATCCGGCTCATGCCCCACCCGTTCGCGTGTCGCGGGGACTCCGGTCAGGAGGGCCCGCCTGCTGCCGGAGTCTGGTGCCGAGGGCCGGGATCGAACCGGCGACACCACGATTTTCAGTCGTGTGCTCTACCAACTGAGCTACCTCGGCTCACCGAATCGTCAGGGTAGCGGGCGCCCTGCACATGGAAAAGGGCCGCTCCTCCACCCTCCTGTGACCGCCCCCACCCTAGCGTCCCGTCATGCCAGCGCGCATCCCGATCGCCCGCTCCCACCGGGCCGCATCCGCCGCCGCTGCCGCCGTCCTGCTGGGCGCGGCGCTGCTGGGCGGTGCGGACGTGGCCAACGCCGAAGGCGGCGACGGGCGGCCCTCGCCCTTCAGTACCCCGCCCCCGGGTGGCCTCACCATCGGCATCGCCGGCGCGTCCTCCCTGGAGGCGCTGGTCGCCGCCCAGCCGTTCGAGGTGGCCAGCGTCGCGACCTTCGACGTGCGGTCACAGCGCCTGTTGCTGCATGTCGTGGACGGGCCCGCGGACGCGAACACTCTGGCCCCGGGCGCCCTCGATCCCGGCGCCGTGGTGCTGATCCGGCGAGCAGGGGTGCTAGTGAGGGAGGAGGCCGCTCCCACAGTGGCTGGCTCGAGTACGGGTCCTGGCGTGGCTGTCGCGTTCACGGCGCCGCCGCCAGGCGGCATCACTGCCGGCGCCGCGCAGGTTTCCGACCTGGACGCGCTCATTGAAGCGCAGACGTTCCGCGTCCGCTCCGTGTCCACGTGGGACGTCTCCAACCAGCGCTGGCTCACGTACGTGCCCGGGGCTCCGGCCGCGCTGAACACGCTCACGGACGAACACCTGTCCCCGGGCCTACCGGTCTTCCTCCGCCGGGCCGGCCGCACGGCCCCCTCGGGTGCTGGGGCGGACCTCGTCGAGGGCGAACGCAAGGAGGAGCGCGTGACGTACTACTACTGCGCACGGGGAACGCTGGTCAGCGGCTGGGGTGATGGCGGTGGCTTCTGCGGCCACATGCGCAACGGCGAGGTGGTGCACTCCGGCGCGGCGGCCTGCGCCTTCCGCCTCCTAGGCACCCGCTTCCGCATCGAGGGTGATCCCACCGGGCGGGTCTACACCTGCAAGGACACCGGCAGCGGCGTCCACGGTGGGCACCGCGACATCTGGTTCAACTCCAGCGACGAGGGCGTGCGCTGGGCGGCCCAGATCGGCCCGCGTGCGACGGTGATCACACTCCACTAGGCTCGCGGAACTCGACTGATCGCCTCGCGCGCACCTCGGAGGCTGCCGATGGCACCGCCAGCCCGTACCCCCGGAGAGATCGCCGGCCTCCCCGCGCTGACGGACGGCCCGACTCGCGCGCGCTCGATTCTGATCCTGGCGCACGGTGCAGGCGCGCCCATGGACCACCCGTTCATGGAGACCGTTGCCGGGGCCGTGGCTGCGGAGGGCATCCGCGTGGTGCGCTTCGAATTCCCGTACATGGCCGCACGTCGGGAGGGTCGCCGCCCGGGGCCAGACCGCGAGCCCGCGCTGCGCGACGCGTGGGCGCGCGTGGTCGCCGAGGTGGGAAAGCCGGAGCGGACCGTCATCGGCGGCAAGTCGATGGGCGGGCGCATCGCGAGCATGGTGGCGGACGAACTGGGCGTGGCTGGCGTCGTTTGTCTCGGCTACCCGTTCCACCCGCCCGGGCGCCCGGAGCGACTGCGCACGGCCCACCTGGAAGTCCTGCGCACGCCCGCGCTGATCCTGCAGGGCGAGCGCGACAGCATGGGCACGCGCGACGACGTGGCGGGCTACCGCCTCTCCAGCGCCGTCGCCGTGCGCTGGTTCGAGGACGGTGACCACTCCCTGAAGCCGCGGAAGTCCTCCGGCCACACGGAGGCGGAGCACCTGGCTGAGGCTGCGCGGCTGACAGCGGAGTTTGTCCGAACCCTGACAGCCGGGCGGTAACCGTATCGCCGGGTCGGTAGCGCTTCTATAGTTGCTATTGAAGGAGCCCGACTCCCCTCCGTATGCTCCCGCCGGCGCAGGCGGCGCCGTCGTGCAGTTCAGGAGATGCCGTGAGCCGCACCTACGAGACGCAGCAGCACTGCCCCGTTGCCCGGTCCCTGGACATTCTCGGCGACCGTTGGACGCTGCTGGTGGTGCGTGACCTGGGCCTGGGGCGTACCCGCTTCGGAGAATTCCTGGAGTCGCTGGAGGGCATCTCCCCCAACCTGCTGTCGGACCGCCTGAAGCGCCTGGAGGACGCCGCGATCGTGCAGCGCGTCTTCTACAGCGAGCACCCGCCGCGCGCCGAGTACCACCTGACCCCCAAGGGCGAGGATCTGCGCCCGGTCATCGAGGCGGTCTACGCCTGGGGTATGAAGTGGGAGCCCGCCGCGCGGGCGCCGTTGGGCGACTGACGCCTTACTTGGGGTCTCTCCGGTACTCCTCGAGTTCCTCGCAGCCGCCGTCGGAGACGCGGTACACCCGCGTGGCGACGCGTTCCAGGATCGCTGGATCGTGGCTCGCGCAGATGATCGTGCCGTCGTAGCCCTCCAGGGCCTCGACCAGGCGTCGACGGGTGTTCACGTCCAGGTGGTTCGTGGGCTCGTCCAGCAGCAGGACGTTGGAGGGCTGGATCAGGAACTTTGCCAGCGCCACGCGGCTGCGCTCGCCACCGGACAGCACGGACACCGGCTTGAACACGTCGTCCCCGGTGAAGAGGAAGCGCCCCAGGATGCCGCGCAGCGTCCGGTCGGGCGTGTCTGCCCCGGCCACCGTGCGCACCTCCTCCAGCACCGTGCGGCCCGCGTCCAGCGCCTCGTCCTGGTGCTGGTCGTAGTAGCCGACGCGCGTGCGCTCGCCCCAGGCGACCGTGCCCTCCGAAGGCTCGAGGAGGCCCGCAACGATCTTCAGCAGCGTGGACTTGCCGCTGCCGTTGGGGCCGATGAGCACCACCTTCTGGCCGCGCTCCACCGCCAGGTCCACGTCCACCAGCACCACGTGCTCGCCGTAGGCGTGGCCCACGCCGTCCACCGTCAGCACGCGCAACTCGCTGCGCCCGCTGGACTTGAGGTCGAACGCCACGCCGCGTTCCGTGCGGACCCGCTCCACGCGGTCGATGCGCGCTACCGCCTTCTCGCGCGACTTCACGGCCGTGGCCTTGCTGGCCTTCGCGCGGAAGCGCTCGATGAAGCGCATCTGGCGGTCGATCTCTCGCTCCTGCCGGGCGGCAGCCTGCTCCTGCTGGGAGATCTTCTGGGCCTTCTGGCGCTGGTAGTCGCTGTAGTTCCCGCTGTAGGACTCCGCGCGGCCATCCCGCAGTTCCAGGATGCGGTTCACCACCACGTCATGGAACTCCGTGTCGTGCGTGACCAGCAGGATCGCGCCGCGGTACTCGGAGAGTTCCAGCGCCAACCAGTCGCGGGCGGAGGAGTCCAGGTGGTTCGTGGGCTCGTCCAGCAGCAGGTGCGGCGGACGGTGCACCAGCACCTTGGCCAGCGCCGCGCGCATCTGCCAGCCCCCGGAGAAGGCCCCGCACTTCTTGTCGCGGTCGGACGGCTGGAAGCCCAGGCCCGCCAGCACGCGGCCAATGCGCTGATCGATGCGGTAGCCGTCCAGCGCCTCGAAGCGCTCGAACAGGGCGGACTGCTCGTGGATGAGGTCGTCCAGGTCGCCGTCGCCGCGCTCGATGCGGGCTGCGACCTCCGCGAGCTGCGCCTCCACGGCGCGCGCCTCCGGGAAGGCGGTCCAGAGTTCGTCCACCAGGACGCGATCCGGGTCCAGCCCGGCTTCCTGCCGCAGGAAGGAGAGGTCGCCGTTGCGCCAGCCGGCGCGGCCCTCGTCCGGCTGGTCCAGCCCGGAGACGATTTCGAGCAGCGTGGACTTGCCGACGCCGTTCGGGCCTACCAGGCCCACGCGCTCGCCGTCCCCAATGGAGAAGGAGACGCCCCGAAGGACGTCCACGCTTCCGTATGACTTCCAGATGTTCTCTGCGTAGATCACGGTGAGATCAGGCTACCGGACGCGCGCCTTAGCGGCGGGGTCGACCTACTCGAGGGCTTCCAGGGCGATCACGGCCGCTCCCAGCAGGCTGACGTCGTCCCCCAGGGTCGTCCGCTCCACCGGCACCCGGTCGCGATAGCGCGGCAGGGCGCGCGCTTCCACGGCCGCCAGCAACGGGTCCCAGCGTCCGGCCAGGCCGGCCGCCACGCCGCCGCCCACCACGATCACCTCCGGGTCGAGCAGCGCCAGCAGCCCGGCGATGCCCGCGCCGAGGTGCCCCACGGCCCGCTGGACGATCTCCTCCGCCACGGCATCGCCCGCATCCGCCGCCCGGAACACGTCCGCCGCGGTCGCGCCGGCGCCTAGCGAAGTGGCTGCGCCGGCCTCGATGCGTCGGGCGGCCTGCGCGGCGATGGCGGAGCCGGACGCGGCGCCCTCCAGGCAGCCGGGGCAGCCGGCGCCGCAGGCCGCGCCGCTGGGGTCCACGATCAGGTGGCCGGCCTCGCCCGCGCCCCCGGCGTGGCCGGTCACGGGGCGGCCGTCCGCCACGATGCCGGCGCCGATGCCCGTGCTCACGGTGAGGTAGACCAGGTGGCGCGCGCCCGCGCGGTGCCCGAAACGCGTCTCGGCGAGCGCGGCCACCGTTGCGTCGTGCCCGACGCGCACCGGCACACCGAGCGCCGCCTCCAGCGTCGGGCGCATCGAGTGTCCGTGCCAGCCGGGAAGGTTGGGCGGGTGCCGGTACTCCCCGGTCGCGGGATCCACCGGCCCGGCCGTGGACACGCCTGCCGCCGCAACCCCGTCCGCGCCCCCCGGCAGGGCGCGCGCGAGCGCCAGCACGCGGGCCGTCGCGTCCTCGATGCCGCGGGCGGCCTCGGTGGGCATCTGCGCGCGGGCCAGGAGGCGGCCCGCGGCGTCCACGGTGGCCACGCGGGTGGAGGTGGCGCCGATGTCGACGGCGAGCACCGCGCGTCCCGGGGTGAGGTGGGCTGGCATGCGCGCATTCTCCCACGCTCGGTGGGGCGCGGCGGCCGTCGCGGGCGTTGATGACCCGCGAACGGGCCGGACGTACATTGGATCGCATGCTCGTCCCGGTGCCTGCGCTGCGTCCCGTGCTGCGCCCCCTGCTGGGAGCAGCCGTCCTGGTGGCCGTGCTCTCCGGCGCCCTGGTGGCCTGCGGCGGCGATGCGGCCGCCACGGGATCGCCCGGCGCCTCCGAGGACGAGGACCCACCGGCGGCGGACTTCGTGAACAGCCTCTACGGCGGCGTGCCCGTGGGCAGCCGCGCACCGGAGTTCGAGGACCTGGGGCCGTGGCTGAACTCGGAACCGCTCCGGGCCCAGGACCTGGTCGCGGAGCGGGGCGTGGTGCTGGTGGACTTCTGGACGTACACCTGCGTGAACTGCGTGCGCACCCTCCCCTTCCTGCGTGACTGGCACGAGAAGTACGCCGAGCACGGACTGACCATCGTGGGCATCCACAGCCCGGAGTTCGAGTTCGAGAAGAACCCGGAGAACGTCAGCCGCGCGGTCATGGACCTGGGCGTCCTCTACCCCGTGGCGCAGGACGACGACTGGGGCACCTGGCGCGCCTTCAGCAACAACGTTTGGCCGGCGAAGTACCTGGTGGATGCCTCCGGACACGTGGTCTACCGCCACTTCGGCGAGGGCGACTACCTGGAGACGGAGGAGGCGATCCGGCGGGCGCTGGAGGCGACGGGCCGCGACCTGGGGGCCATCCCGCTTGGCGGGGTGGAGGAGCCGGCGCTGGATCCAGACACCGAGGGCATCACCCGCGAGTTGTACTTTGGCTACGAGCGCAACTACCACTCGCGCGGCGTCTACGCGGCCCAGGACGCCTACTACGACGGCCCGCACGAGGTGCGCACCTACGAGGACGACCCCGGAGCACAGCGTGCCCACAACCAGTGGTACGCCCACGGCGAATGGCGGAACGAGCGCGAGGGCCTCGCCCACACCCGTCCGAGCGAGGGCCACGAGGACTACGTGGCGTTTCGCTTCCTGGGCCGCACCGTGAACCCGGTGATGCACCCGCCGGAGGGAGGCGCCGCCACGGTGCTCGTCCAACTGGATGGAGCACCCCTCAAGCCGGAGGAGGCCGGGCCGGACGTGGCATGGGATGCGCAGGGGCGCAGTTTCGTGCTGATCGACGAGCCGCGCATGTACCGCGTGGTGGAACTGTCCGCGCTGGGTGACCGCGTACTCGCGCTCGCCCCGGACGCGGAGGGCTTCGCGATCTACGCCGTCACCTTCGGCGCGTACACGGAGGGCCCATGACCGCTCGGCCCGCCTTGATCGCGGTCGCCTGCCTCGCGCTCTTCGCCGCTGCGCTGCTCGCCGCCTGCGGCGGGGCCGACGAGGACGCTCCGCCTTTTGTCGACGGCGGGGCGACGTGGGTCGATGACCCGTTTTCCGGCGGCTACCCCACCTACCGGGACGAGGCGAGTGGACTGACCGTGGTCTTCGGCACGCCTGACCTCGGCGCGGGCGAGTCGCCCTCGCGCGTCTCGTTCGCGCTGTTCGACTACGAGGGCCTCGTGTCCTACCCGGCGCTCACGGTGCGGACGCGCTACTACCCGGACGGCGGCAGCGACGACTTCGAGGTGGGCGAGGAGGCGTCGCTGCGCTTCCAGCGCTTCCCGGAGGGCGGCCGGGGCATCTATGCCGGCTACCTGTCGTTTGACCGCGCGGGCCTGTGGGCCATCGAGGCGGCAGTGCCACAGGCGGACGGGGCGGTCGCACAGGTGCTGTTCCCGGTCCCGGTCGCCGTGAGCCCCGTGGCCCCCGCGGTGGGCGCGGCCGCACCGCCGAGTGCGAACCGCACGCTGCAGGACGCGCCGCTCCCGGAACTCACCACGGCCTACGAGCCCGATCCCACGCTCTACGAGCGCACCATCCAGGCCGCGCTGGGCGAGGGCGCCCCCTTCGTGGTGGTCTTCGCGTCGCCCGCGTTCTGCACCAACGCGCTGTGCGGCCCCCAGGTGGAGGTCACCAGTGAACTGGCGGCCGCGTACGGCGACCGCGCGTCGTTCATCCACGTGGAGTTGTACGAGAACCCAACCGAGATTCGGGGCGACCTCTCCGTCGCTCGACGTACGCCCGTGCTGGACGAGTGGGGCATCCACACGGACGAGTGGACGTTCGTCGTGGACGGCGAGGGGCGCGTGGCCGCTCGCTTCGAAGGCTTTGCGCCGCGCGAGGAAGTGGAAGAGGCGCTGCTCGCAGTCCTCCCCTGACTCCCGACTCCGGCTATCCGGCTGCTACGGCCTCGACATCGGAGGTGCAGGACGGGCAGCGAATGGCCTGCCTCGGGATCTCCGTCCAGCAGAACGGGCACTTGCGGGTGGCGGGCTCCGGCGTCTGCGGCTGCTCACGGAAGCGCGTCATCAAGCGGTTCACCGGCACCACGATGAAGTAGAAGACCACGGCCGCCGTGATGGTGAACGAGAGCGCGACGTTCAGGAAGCGCCCGTACGTGATCGACGAGCCGTTGATCGTCAGGGCGAGGGCGGAGAAGTCCGGCTCACCGATGATCGCCGCGATCAGCGGCGTGAAGATGTCCGCCACCAGGGAGTCCACTACGGACTTGAAGGCCAGGCCGATCAGGACGCCGACCGCCAGGTCCACTACGTTTCCGCGTAGCAGGAACTTCTTGAACTCGTTCAGACGAAGAATGCCAACCACAGAGCCCCCGGCCGTGCTTCATCGATGGGCGCGTTGTCGCGCGGAAGCGTAGCCGGTGCTCCGGGCCCGTGGGAGGGTCAGGCCGCAGGCGCCTGCTGAGGGCGCCCCAGCGACAGCAGGTCGCTGACCGTGGTGGGCCGCAGCCCAGCCGCCAGCGCGTCCGCCAGCACGGCCGGCAGCACGTCCACCGTGCGGGAGCGCTCCTTGCGGCCGTCGTGCAGGATGAGGATGCGGCCCGGCTCCAACATCTGCCGGAAGGCCCAGCGCATGTAGGCGCGCGGCGGGCGCGTGCAGTCCGAGGTGTACGCGGAGCCCACCACCAGCGTGTAGCCGCGCGCCCGCAGCATCTCCCGCGTGGCTTCGCGGGCGATGCCGCTGGATGGCCGCACCAGCCGCGAGGGGTTCTGCGCGCCTAGGATCTGCTCCGTGCGCTCCAGGGACTCCAGGACCTCCTGGTTGCTCATGAACAGCGTGGGGCGGTCGTCGTAGAAGTGGTTGGCCACCTCGTGCCCCTCGTCCACGATGCGGCGGAAGAGGGCTGGGTGCCGCTCCACCTGCTCGCCCATGACGAAGAACGTGGCGCGGGCGCCGTACTGGGCGAGGGTGTCCAGCACCGCCTCCGTGTAGGGCGGGTGCGGGCCGTCGTCAAAGGTGAGGGCGAAGGCGGGCTGCTCCGTGTCCACCTCGAAGACCACTTCCGGCCACGCGCGCTGCATGGCCCGGGTGAGCGGGCGAGGCTGGTAGTACCACGGCGCAGCGACGAGCCCGGCGAGTCCGGCGGCGGCCGCCGCGCCGCTCGCAACCAGGATGGCTCGAGTCGCACTGTCCATACAAGACAGGTTATCACCGGCTCCGCAGGTCAACTCCGGGAGCGCGCCCACCTCGAGGTGTCGGTTCCGTATCGCCTGCCGATCAGAGTCTGACCCCGCGCTCAACGTGCGGGTGCCACGGTGAGGCCGGGTATGCTGATGGGCGCGCCGCGGTAGCGGCGGCTCGGTGGAAGGCGCGCTGATGACCTCCTTGCCCGCGTTCGCCCTCGACATCCCGGTCGAGCGGCACCGACTCGCGAACGGCCTCCGCGTCGTGCTGTCGCCGGACCGGTCCGCGCCGATCGTCTGCGTAGCGGTCTACTACCACGTGGGCATGCGCCTGGAGCCACCGGGCCGCACGGGCTTCGCGCACCTCTTCGAGCACCTGATGTTCCAGGGCTCCCCGCACATGGGGAAGATGGAACTGGTGCGGCTGGTGCAGCAGAACGGCGGCACCCTGAACGGCTCCACCCGGTACGACTTCACCAACTACTTCGAGGTCATGCCCGCCAACGCCCTGGACCTGGCGCTGTGGATGGAGGCAGACCGCATGCGCGGCCCCGTCATCACCCAGGCCGAACTGGACAACCAGCGGGACGTGGTGAAGAACGAGATCCGCGTCAACGTCACCAACCGCCCCTACGGTTCGTTCCCGTGGCTGGACATGCAGGCGCGCGCCTACGAGAACTGGCACAACAGCCACAACGGCTACGGCGACATGGCGGACCTGGACGCCGCCAGCCTGGAGGACGTGCGCGCGTTCTTCGACACCTACTACTCGCCCGCCAACGCCGCCCTGGTGGTCGCCGGCGACATCGACACGGAGGAGGCGCTCCGGCTGGCGCAGCGCTACTTCGAGGACATCCCCGCAGCGCCGCCGCCCCCGCCGCCGGACCTCTCCGAGCCCCGGCAGGAGGAGGAGAAGCGCTGGACGCGCGTGGACCCGCTGGCCACCCGTCCTGCGCTCGCCGTCTCCTACCACGTCCCGGAGCGCGGCACCCCCGAGTTCTACGCCATGGGCCTGCTGAACCAGGCGCTGGCGCAGGGCGAAGACTCCCTGCTGCACAGCGAACTGGTGCTGAAGCGCGGCCTGACCGGCGAGGTGGACGGGGGCATCAACTTCCTGGGCCACATGCACAACGCGCAGACGCCACTGCTGTGGACCTCCACGCTGGTCCACGACTCGGACGTCACGGTGGACCAGCTCATCGAGGCCTACGACGCCGTGATCAATCCGCTCCTCGAACGCCCGCTGGGGGAGGAGGTGGTGCACCGCCTGCGCGCCAAGGCACGCTCCGGGCTCCTGCGCACCATCGCGGAGGGCGTCTACCCCCGCTTTGGCGTGGCGGACCTGCTGGCGGTCTTCGAACTGCTGGAGGGCGACGCCGCCCGCGTGAACGAGATCGACGCCCGCTTCGCGGCCCTGACGCCGGAAGTGCTGCTGCGCACGGCGCAGGAGTACCTCCGGCCAACCAACCGCAACGTGCTGGCCCTGGAAGCCGGAGCGAACTCATGACCCAGGAGATCCCGAACCACCCACGCCCGGTGGTACCGCCGCTGGAGTCCTCCGCGCTGCCTGCTCGCCGCGTGGAGACGCTGGCCGGCGGCATGACCGTCACGCTGGTGCCCGCGGGCGTGGTGCCCATTGCCGCAATCCGCGTGGTGGTGCGAGCCGGGTCGGCAGACGTCCCCGCAGGGCGGACGTGGCTGGACCGCCTGGTGCAGGACTACCTGGGCGAGGGCACCGAGTCACGCGACGCCGAGACCTTCGCCGGCGCGCTCGCCGCGCTGGGCGGGCGCCTGGACATCGAGGGCGACGAGCACACCACCACCATCAGCACGGAGGTCCCGTCCGAGCACGCCCCGGCAGCCGTGACGCTGCTGGCGGAACTCGCGCGCGCCCCGCGCTTCCCGGAGGGCTCCGCGAAGCGCCTGCTGGAGGACCTGGAGCGCACCCTGGACATCGCGGGGTCGCAGCCGCAGTGGCTCGCCCATGCCGGCTTCCGCCGCGCGGTCTACGGCGACCATCCCTACGGCCGCGTGCTCCCGACGTCGGAGGGCCTGGCGACGCTGGGGTTCCGCGATGCCCGCGACTTCTGGCACGAGCGCGCCGGTCTGGCCAGCACCACGCTCATGGCGGCGGGCCTCTTCGACGAGGACGCCGTGCTGGAGGCGGCCCGCCGCGGCTTCGAGGGTTGGGGCGCGGGCAGCCGCTCTTCCGTCGCCCCGTCCGAGGCGAGCACCACGCGCTCGATCCGCATCGTGGACCGCCCGGGCGCGGAACAGTCCACGCTCCAGGTGGGACGGCCCGTGCCGGCGCCGGGGCACCCGGATTATGTCGCCTTTGAGGTACTCAACTCCCTGCTGGGCGGGTCCTTCTACTCGCGGATCACGCTCAACATCCGGGAGGACAAGGGCTACACCTACTCGCCGCGCTCCAGCATCTCCTCGCGGCCCGGGGACGCCTACTGGGTGGAGGCGGCGGACGTCACCACCAACGTCACGGGCGCCTCGCTGCGGGAGATCCTGGGCGAGGTGGAGCGCCTGCGGGCCGAGCCGCCCTCCGAGGAGGAACTGGCGGGCATTCTGAACTACGTCGCGGGCTCATTCGTGATCCGCCAGGCGACCCCGGGCGGCATCCTGAACCACCTGGAGTTCCTGGACCTGCACGGCCTGGACGTCTCCTACTCGGCGTCCTACGTGGCCCGCGTGCGCGAGGTCACGCCGGCCGAGGTTCAGCGCCTGGCGCAGGAGTACCTGGACCCTGCGGGCATGCCGATCGTGATCGTGGGGGATCGCTCGCAGGTGGAGGAGCAGGTGGCCGAGTTCGGGCCAGTTGAAGAGGCAGCCGGCGCCTAGCCCTCCAGCGGACCGGGCCTAGCCGATCGTCGGCCCCTGCGAGGAGACGCGGCGGGGCGGGCGCTTGAGCGGCTCGGCGACGAAGAAGTACATGATCGCCGCCCCCAGGAAGCCGATGCCGCCCGTGGCCACGGAGGCCGCGCCCAGGCTGAGCACCGCCGCCAGCCCGCCCACCACGAACGGCCCGCCCGCGGTGCCGATGTCACCAATGAGGCGCCACACGCCCAGGAACTCGCCACGCGCCCTCGGTGGCGAGAAGTCCGCGCCCAGCGTCATCACGATGCCCGCGCCCATGCCGTTCCCCAGGCCAGCCACCGTCCCCACCAGCATCAGCGTGATGAACGAGTCCGTGACCGGGATCAGCATCATGGAGGACGCGAGGATCAGCAGGCACGGGACCGCTACCCACTTGCGCCCGTAGCGGTCCATCACCGAGCCCACCGGATAGAAGAGCAGCATGTCGATGCCGGCGGAGATGCCCATCACCAGGCCGATCTCCGCGGCGTCCAACCCAATCGCCAGCCCCCACAGCGGGACCACCGCCTGGCGCGAGTTGCGCAGCACCTGCAGGCAGATGGTGGCCGTACCCGCCGTCAGGAAGACGTGGCGGTTTTCCACCAGCACGGTGCTGACGCGCGAGTAGATCGAGCCGTCGTGGACCTCGTTGTCGCCGCCGTCGCGGATCAGCACGAACATCAACGTGCTGGCGGCAATGGCAGCGCCGGCCTGGAGCCAGAACACCCACTCCATGCCCCACGCCACGGCGATGAACCCGCCCAGGATCGGGCCCACGAAGTTCCCGATGCGGTTCGTCCCACCGACGAGTGAGAGCGCGCGCCCCCTGACCTCCAGCGGCGCCTGGTCGCTCACGTAGGAGAGGCGCGCCAGCATCCAGATCGCCCAGGCACACCCCATCACGAAGACGAAGACGGCGAACATCAGCGGAGACGTGCTGAACGAGGCACCCACGGCCACGATGGCCAGGGCGAGCGTGCCCACCACCATGGACCAGCGTTCGCCGAACTGCCCCACCATCACCCCGGCCGGGATGTCGAACAGCATGGTCCCCACCCCGCGGAGGCCGACGATCACGGCTGCCATTGCCACCGAGGCGCCCAGGCTGTCCGCGAACTGCGGGATGGTGGGGATGACGGCGCCCTGGCCGACTGCGAAGAGGAACGTGGGGAGGTACACGGACAGGCCCAGGGACCGGATGCGGAACGGCGGCGCGAAGTCCGGCCCGTCCGCGGACTGAGCGGGCGCGGGCTCCTCGTTCATCGGGCGCTTCCCATCGCCGGATTCTAGGACTCGGCATGGTGCGATCTACCGCGCCGGGTGGCGGCTGGCCGGCCCGCCACTGAAGACCCGGGCATCCCGGCCGATGATCCGGACACGGAACACTCCAACCGGGCATGGGCGCGCGTGGCCGGGGTCTCCGCGTGATGACGAGAGTGGTCCCCTGCACTGGAGGTGCGTCATACAACGCTCTGGGCGCTGGCTCTCGGTTGCCGCCTGGGTAGCCGCGCTCTCCGGGGCGCTGGGCGCGTCGCTCCTCGCGTTCACCGTGGGGCCGCGGTTCTGGTGGCTCGTGGAACTCTCCTCCTTCGTCTGCGTGATCGGCGCCTTCGCCGCCTTCGAGGAGAGCGTGCGCCGCCGTAACCGCCTGCAGCGCCAGTCCGAGATGCTGCGCTACATTAACCACCACCTTCCGGACGTGCTCTTCGAGGCCACGCCGGAGGGGGTCATCACCTCTGCCAGTCGCGCCACCCAGCGGATGCTGCGGGTGGAGTCCCGCCAGGTGCGGGGGATGTCGATCAGTGACTTCACGCACGAACCGCTGCCCGCCCTGCGCCCGGGCGCTGGGCAGGTCTCCTGGACGGCGATGTGGCACCTGCCGGACGGCACTCGCCGGCCGCTGAACGCCATCATCCAGCCGGTCTGGGGCCAGGACGGCCGCCTCACCGCGATCCGCGGCGTGATCCGCGACCAGGCGGAGCGCCTGGCCGCGGAGACCGCCCTCCGAGACAGCGAGGCGCGCTTCCGTCGAGTGCTGGACGCCGCCCAGAACGGCATCATGCTCGTGAGCCACGAGGGGCGCCTGCTCCTCACGAACGACGCGCTCCGCACGCTGCTCGGCTACAGCGCCGCGGAGATGCAGGCCCGCACGCTTTCCGAGGTCGTCCACCCCGCGTTCCTGGATCAGTTGATGGCCCTCATGGCCTCGCGAACGTGGTCGGACGCCGCGCCCAGCCACTACGAGGTGCAGTTGCTCGGCCAGCACGGCAACCTCATCGAGGCGGAGGTCTCGCTGGCGGCCTTCCGCGAGCGGGAGCGCACCACCGGCGTGCTCATGGAGGTACGCGACCTTACCGAGGCCCGCCGCGCCTCCGAGGCCATCCGGCGCATGGCGGACTACGACCGCCTGACCGGGCTCCCCAACCGCGACCTCTTCGAGCGCCACCTCCAGCGCGCGCTCATCGACGCACGAGCGGGGCAGACGCAGGTGGCCGTGGTGCTGCTGGACCTGGACCGCTTCAAGATCATCAATGACACGCTGGGGCACCCCTCGGGTGACCGCCTGCTGAAGGCCGTGGCGGAGCGTCTGCAGTCGCAGTTGCCGCCGCGCCACCTGCTGGCGCGCTTCTCCGGGGACGAGTACCTGGTGCTCTGCCCGGATCTCACCGGTGCCGTGGGCGCGGAGGCCGCCGCCCGCCGCGTGATCGCCGCCTTCAACGCACCGTTCGAACTCGATGGCCACCTGTTGCAGGTCCAGGCCACGGCCGGCGTGGGCGTCTACCCCGGCCACGCGCAGGACGCCGAGACGCTGGTGCGCATCGCGGACGCGGCGCTGCACGAGGCGAAGGCGGAAGGCGGGAACCGCTACCGCCTGGGCTCCAACGACGCCAATGACCCCGCCCGCCGCCGCCTGGAACTGGAGGCGGACCTGCGGCTGGCGGTGGAACAGGGCGACCTGCGCCTGGCCTACCAGCCCCAGGTGGACCCCGCCACCGGCGAGGTGCGCGCCCTGGAGGCGCTGCTGCGTTGGAACCATCCCGTACGCGGCCAGGTGGGGCCGGACGAGTTCGTCCCGCTGCTGGAGGAGACCGGCCTGATCGTGGAAGTGGGGGACATGGTCCTCCGCCAGGCGTGCGCCCAGGCCAAGCGCTGGCATGACGCCGGCCATCGACGCCTGCGCGTGGCCGTGAACCTCTCCCCGCGGCAGTTCCTGGTCTCTGACCTGGACAAGCGGGTGCGCGCGGCGCTGGAGGAGTCCGGCCTGCCGCCGGAGGCGCTGGAGGTGGAACTGACGGAGACCTCCGGCCTGCTGGACCTGGACGCCGTCTCCGGCGTGCTGGACGGCCTGATCGACCTCGGCGTGACGACGGCCATCGATGACTTCGGCATCGGGCAGTCGTGGCTGGGGCGGCTCCAGCAGTTCTCCATCCGCACGCTGAAGGTGGACCGCTCCTTCATCAAGCGCATCGGCGCCTCCGGCAACGACTTCGCGATCGTGGAGGCCGTGGTGGCGCTGGGGCACGCGCTGGGCATGGCCGTGGTGGCGGAGGGCGTGGAGACACAGGACCAGTTGGACGTGGTGCGGGCCATTGGCTGTGACCTGGTGCAGGGCTTCTACTACGCGCCCGCCCTCGCCCCGGACGCCCTGGGTGAGTACCTGCAGGACGGCTTCTACAAGGAGTACGACCGCCTGGACGTCGCAGCCTAGCGTTGCGTCGAGCGCGCCTCGACACCTCCGGGGCTATCATCCGGCGCATGCCCAGGCGCGCCCACTCCACCCTTGCCCACGCCCCGCTCGCCCCGTTGGCGGCCTCGCTGCGCTCTGGCGCGCGCGGCCTCGAGGGCTATCTGCACGACGTCCTGGACCGCGTGGACCGCATGGAGCCCGTGCTGCGTGCCCTGCTCCCGGAGGATGGCCGCACCGCCCGCCTGGAGGCGGAGGCCGCTGCCCTGTTGGAGCGCTTCCCGGATCCCACCGCGCGTCCGCCCCTGTTCGGCGTGCTGGTGGGGATCAAGGACATCGTGGCCGTGGACGGCCTGCCCACCCGCGGCGGTTCAGCCCTGCCCGCCGAGGCGCTCGCGATGCCGCAGGCCAGCGTGGTGACGCGGCTCCAGCAGGCGGGCGCGCTCGTCCTCGGGAAGACCGTCACCGCGGAGTTCGCCTCGGCGGCGCCGGGAGCCACCACCAACCCCCACGACCAGGGCCGCACGCCCGGCGGGTCCAGCAGCGGGTCCGCGGCCGGCGTTGCGGCGGGATACACGCTCCTCGCAGTGGGGTCGCAGACCGGGGGATCGGTGATCCGACCGGCCGGATTCTGCGGCGTCGTCGGCTTCAAACCCTCCTACGGGCGCATCCCCATCGACGGCGTGCTGATGCACTCCCCCTCCGTGGATACGCTCGGCATCTTCACGCAGGACATCGAGGGCGCCGCGCTGGGCGCTTCGGTGGTCGTGGACGGCTGGGCGGAGGTGCCCGCGCGCACCACGCCGCCCGTGCTGGGCGTGCCGGAGGGCCCGTACCTCCAGTTCGCAGACGAGGGCGGCCTCCCCGCCTTCGAGGAGACCGTGGCGGCACTGGTGGCCGCCGGCGTCACCGTGAAGCGCCCGCCCTTCCTGGAGGACGCGGAGGCCGTCCACCAGCGTCACACGCGGATGATGATGGGGGAGTACGCGCGGGTACACGCGGAGCGCTTCGCGCGGTGGGGCGCCCTCTACAGCGGCACGGAGGCGGGCTACTACGACGAGGGCTGCCGCGTGACGGAAGCCGAGATCGAGGTAGGGCGCGCGGGCCGGCTGGAACTCCGCGAGCGACTGCACGCGCTGATGGACCGCGAGGGGCTGGACGCCGTGATCTGCCCGGCCGCGCCGGGGCCGGCACCCAAGACCCTGCGCAGCACCGGCCGCACGGTGATGAACGTCCCGTGGAGCCACGCCGGCGTCCCCGCCGTGACGATCCCCGCCGGGTTCGTGGAGAACATGCCGGTGGGCCTCCAACTGGTCGGCCGGTTCGGCGCGGACGAGGCGCTGCTGGCCACCGCGACCTACCTCCAACCGTACGTCTAGCGTCAGGTCTGCCTCGGCGGATCGCGAGGCGTCTTGCACCCTCCGATCACGCGACCGCATGGAGGCCGCGCTGGCGCTGCTCCGCCCGTCGCTATGATCGCGGGCATGCCGGACGCGCTGCCCACCACGCCCGAGGAGATCAGCCCCGCCTGGCTGTCCGAGCGCCTGGGACGCACGGTCCGCGAGGTGCGCGTGGAGCCGATCACGGACCGTTCGGGCATCAATGGAGAGACCGTGCGGCTGCACCTCTCATACGCCGACGAGCCGGACCAGGCCTCGGTGGTCGCGAAGTTGCCCAGCGACCGCTCACGAGGCGTGGCCGGCTACCAGCGCTGGTACGAGCGCGAGGTGCGCTTCTATCGCGAGATGGCGCCCGAGACGCCCATGCGCATCCCGCGCAGCCTTGCCGCCGAGATCACGGCCAACGACGACTTCGTGCTGCTGCTGGAAGACCTGGGCGCGCTGCGCCAGGGGAGCCAGGTCGCCGGCTGCACCGTCGAGGCGGCCCGTGCCGCCCTCGATGCCGCGGCGGCGCTGCACGCGCGCTGGTGGGAGCCGCAACCGGCCCCGCACGCGTGGCTCCCGTACACCACCGTGGGCCTGGACCGCGCCGGCCCCGTGCAGGGCGCGTTCGCCCGCGCCTGGCAGCACGTCCGGGATGCGTTTCCCGCTGCAGCGGCAGCGGCCATCGACCGTGGCGTGGACGCCTACCCGGACCTGCTGGCCGAGGTCTCGCGTGGGCCGGTCACGCTGTGCCACGGTGACTACCGGCTCGACAACCTCTTCTTCGACGACAGCGCGACGCCCCTGGAGGTCATCGCGTTCGACTGGCAGTTCGCCTGCCGGGCGCGCGGCACGTACGACGTCGCCTACTTCCTGGCGCTGGACCTGGAGCCGCCCCTGCTGGAGGCGCACCGTGGTGCCCTGCTGGGCCGCTACCTCGAGGCGCTGGAGCAGCGCGGCGTCCGGGGCTACGGGCTCGACGCCTGCCGCCGGGACTACGCCGTCTCGCTCGTCCTCGCCACGGCCGTGTTCGCCATCGGCGCGGCCGGGCCGCAGCCGTCAGAGGCGAGCCGCGTGACGCACGAGGTAGGCCTGCACCGCCTCGGCGCGGCGGTGGAGGCCGCCGTCCGGGACGGCTGGCTCCCGTAGCGGGCTAGACCTCCGGCGCCAGGGAGGCGAAAAACTCGCGCGTGCGCTCCCTGGAGCCGGTGCCGTCATCGAAGGACCACGCCGCGAAGGTAGTCACGCCGGACTCCTTCAACTCCGCCAGCGCCGAGCGCAGCGCCGCCTCGTCACCCACGATGGCAGCGTCGCCGGGCGTGGCCGCGCCGGACTTGTCCAGCATCGCGCGGTAGGAGGGCAGCCGCCCGTAGTTCTCGAACTGCTCGTTGGCCTTCTCGCGCGCCCCCTGCGGGTCGCTGGTGAGCGCCACCGGCAGCATGGTCACCACCTGCGGCGCGGGCCGGCCGGCAGCCTCCGCCGCGCGCGTGATCCGAGGCGAGACGTGCTCGCGGACGGCCTTCGCGCCGGTCATCCAGAGGATCGTGCCGTCCGTGCGCTCGCCGGCCAGGCGGAGCATCACCGGCGCCATGGCCGCGATCACCACCGGCACGGGCACGGCGTCTCGTACGCGGAGCGCTCCCCTGAACGTGAACTGCTCGCCCTCGTACCGGACCACCTCGCCGGCGAGCAGCGGGAGCGCCACGTCCAGGTACTCCCGCATGTGCGCGGCCGGGCGCTCGAAGGACATGCCGTACACGCCCTCCACCACCACCTGGTGCGACAGCCCGATGCCGAGCGTGAAGCGTCCCCCGGAGGCGGCGCCGGCGCTCATGGCCGCGGACGCCATGGCGGCAGGGTGGCGCGGGTACGTGGGCGCCACGCCGGTCATCAGGCGGATGCGGGACGTGCGCAGCCCGGCGACGGTGAGGATGCTGAGCGGATCGTGCCCGTAGATGCTGGGCACCACGAAGCAGTCGAAGCCTGCCTCCTCCGCTTCGCGCGCCTCCTCCGCCATGCCCAGGATGCCCCCGGACCCGTTGGTCACAACGCCGATCTTCACCTGGCGCCCTCCCCGCTGCTGAGCCGTTCGAGCCGGCTACTTGCCCTTGAACTCCGGCGACCGGCGCTCCAGGAAGGCGCGCCGCGCCTCCTTGCCGTCCTCCGAACCGAACGCCTTGCCGATGCTCAGGAGTTCGTACCGGAAGTGGCCCTCCATGTCCGGCAACTGGGCGGCCCGCCGCACCACGCGCTTGGAGAGCCGCGCCGTGATCGGCGACAGGTTGGTCAGGGAGTCCAGGTACTCGTTGAAGCGCGACTCGAAGTCCGCCGCGTCCACCACCTCGCCCACCATGCCCAGGCGCAGGGCCTCGTCCGCCTCCACGGTGCGGTTCTCCAGCAGGAAGCGGAGGGCCTGCTCGTAGCCCATGGACTGGAGGAGCGTCCAGGAGAGGCCGCCGTCCGGGGAGCCACCAATGCGCGGGTACCCGGCAATGAGGCGGGCGCCGCGGGCCATGATTTTCATGTCGCAGGCCATCGCCAGGCCCAGTCCCGCTCCCACGGCCACGCCGTTGATGCCCGCCACCACCGGCTTGTCGCAGGCCTGCCGGAGCACCATGGGGAAGCGGCTCACCCAGCCGAGTTCGTCCAGGTACTCGTCCTGGGGATTCATGCGCGTGTAGGACTGCGTCTGGGGGTCGGGGGAGAGGTCCAGGCCGGAGCAGAAGGCGTCCTCCACGCCGGTGATCCCCACCACCCAGACGTCTTCCTCGTGGGCGGCGTCCTCCACGGCGTTGACCACGCCCCACGCCAATTCCAGGGACAGCGCGTTTTTCTTCTCCGGCCGGTTCAGCCGGATGACCCGGGCGTGACCACGGTCTTCAATCTGCAGGACGTCGGACACGGAATGCTCCTCGGTGCCCTACGGATGGCCCTCGAAGGGCGTCCGCGCAGGCTGGTGGCGCCCCGGGGCGCGCTCAATGGCCGGGGCAGCGTAGCCGGAGCGCCCCCGCGGCGCACCCCGCGGGAGGCGTGCGCTAGACTGCGGTGACGATTGCGCAAACCGGGTTCCCAGGCGGGAACCCTCGGCGGCGGCGCGTGGGAAGGACACCATGGGAGCGATCCTGGACCTGGCGGAGCGGGCATGGCGCGGGGAAGGCGAGGAGCATCCCTGGCGCGCGCTGAACGTGCTGGAGGAGTTGGCCCCCCGCACCTGGTTCGCCTCCTCCTTCGCCAACATGGCCGTCTTCGACACGGACGAGGGCCTGCTGATCGTGGACCCCGGCGCGAAGAACAACGCGCGCCAGAAGTTCGAGCAGGTCCGTGACGCCATCGGCCGCCCCGCCCACACACTGGTCTACAGCCACGGCCACCACGACCACGTCTGGGGCGCGGAGCACTACCAGGAGGACGCCCGCGAGCGCGGCGCGCCGGCGCCCCAGGTGGTGGCGCACGAGGCGGTGCTGAACCGCTTCGACCGCTACCAGAAGACCACCGGGTACAACGGCGTGATCAACATCCGCCAGTTCCGCGGAGGCGCGGGGACGCCCTCGTGGCCCACGGACCACGTCCGCCCGGACGTCACGTACCGGCACGACCTGGAACTGACGCTCGGTGGCGAACGCTTCGAACTCCACCACGACCGCGGCGAGACGGACGACGCCACCTGGGTGTTCGCCCCGGAGCGCGGCGTGCTGGCCACGGGGGACCTCTTCGTGTGGGTGGTGCCCAACGCCGGCAATCCGCAGAAGGTGCAGCGCTATGCCGGCGACTGGGCCGTCGCCCTGCGGCGGATGGCGGCGTGCGGCGCGCGCCTGCTCCTCCCCGGCCACGGCGCGCCCATCGTGGGCGAGGACCGCGTGCGCCAGGCGCTGGAGGACACGGCGCGGCTGCTGGAGTCGCTGGAGGAGCAGACGCTCGCCGCGATGAACGAGGGGCTGCCGCTGGACGCGGTGCTGCAGCGGGTACAGGCGCCTGCGGACCTGCTGGCGCGGCCCTATCTGCAGCCCGTGTACGACGAGCCGGACTTCATCGTCCGCAACATCTGGCGGCTCTATGGCGGGTGGTATGACGGCATCCCCTCGCACCTGAAGCCGTCCACGGAGGACGAACTGGCGGCGGAGGTGGTGGCGCTGGCCGGGTCCGCGGAAGCGCTGGCCGGCCGAGCGCAGGCGCTGGCCGCCGCGGGCGACCTGCGGCTGGCATGCCACCTGGCGGACTGGGCCTGGACGGCCGCCCCGGACGACGAGGCGATCCGCGCCATCCGCGGCGACATCTACGCCCGCCGCGCAGCCGAGGAGCGCTCCACCATGGCCGTCGGCATCTTCCGCACCACCGCCCGCGAGATGGGCGTGGAGTTGGAGGACCAGGCGACGTTCGCGGCGCAGCAGCGGCCGACCGGGCGGTGACGCGGTTGCGGTAGACTGCCGGCCTCGCGGGATCCGCAGCGAGGCAGGAGGGTGACGCCATGGCAGCACTGGACGGGATGCGCATCCTGGACATGACGCAGTACGAGGCGGGCACCTCCTGTACGCAGTACCTGGCCTGGATGGGCGCGGACGTTGTGAAGGTGGAGGGCCCCACCGGTGACCCGGGGCGCTACACGGGCAAGGGACTGGACGGCCATCCCGGCGACCCGCAGTACTTCATGAACTACAGCGGAAACAAGCGCTCCGTGGTGCTGAACCTGAAGACCGAGCGCGGCCGCGAATTGTTCCTGGACCTGATCCCGCACTTCGACGTCTTCGTGGAGAACTACGGCCCCGGCGTCATCGAGGCGATGAACCTGACGCCGGACGTGGTCTGCCCGCTGAACCCGAGGCTGATCTACGCCCGGATCAAGGGCTTCGGCCTCTCCGGCCCCTACAAGGACTTCAAGGTCTACGACTGGGTGGCCCAGGCCGCTGCCGGCACCTTCTCCACCACCGGCGACCCGGATGGCCCGCCCTCGATCGTTGGCCCCACCATGGGCGACTCGGGGACGGGGATCCAGGCGGCGCTGGGGATCCTGGGCGCGTACGTGCAGCAGCAGCGGACCGGGCGCGGGCAGGTGATCGAACTCTCCATGCAGGAGGCGGTCACCATGTTCATGCGCACGCTGGACCTGGCGAACTGGGGCAAGACACCGGCGGCACGCCACGGCAATGAGCGCGGGCGGGCCGGGGGCGGCCTCTACCCCTGCAAGGGCGGTGGGCCCAACGACTGGGTCTTTATCTTCCCCGCCACCACGCGCATGTTCGACGGCCTCTGCACCGCCATGGGCCGCGAGGACATGCTCACCGACCCCCGCTTCGAGTCTCCAAAGGCGCGCGCCGAGCACCTGGCCGAAATGCGCGAGTGCATCCGTGACTACACCCTCCAGCACGAAAAGCGCGAGGTGATGACCACCCTGGGCGCGGCAGGGGTCCCCTGCTCCTACGTCTTCGACACCATGGACCTGTTCACCGACGAACACCTGCTGGCGCGGGACTTCATCAAGGAGGTGGAGCACCCGGTGAACGGCACGGTGAAGTTGATGCGTCACCCGCTGCGCATGGAGGGCCTGGTGGAGCAGGACCGCGCCCCCCTGCTGGGCGAGCACACGGACGAGGTGCTCGGGAGCATCCTCGGCCTGCCGGCGGAGGAACTCGCCGCCCTCGAGGAGAGCGGCGTCACGAAGCCGACGCCGTACGCGTAGCCGCCCCTAGAGCAGCCCCACCACCTCGCCGTCCGGCGTGAGGTCGATCTCGAAGGCGTTGGGGTCACCCGGCAGGCCGGGCAGCGTCATGATGTCGCCGGCCAGGCAGATGATCTGCTTCGCCCCGGCCGCGATGCGGAACTCCGTCACCGGGAACGTGTGGCCCTCCGGCGCGCCGCGCAACCGCTGGTTCGCGGAGATCGAGAGGTGGGTCTTGGCGATGCAGATCGGAAAGTCCCAGCCGTTGTCCTCGAAGCGCTTCGCGGTCGTGCGGGTCATGGGCCCCCAGGAGACGTCGCCGGCCATGAAGAGGTTGGCGGCGATGGTCTCCACCTTCTTCGTGATGCGGTCCTCGTCGTTGTAGAGCAGCGTCACCTTCGCCTGCCCGGACTCCGCCGCCTGCACCACGGCGTGCGCCAGGTCCGTCATGCCCGGGCCGCCCTCGGCGAAGCCCTTGGCCTCGATGCAGGCCGTGGCGCCGGCCTCGAGTGCGGCGCGGGTGAGTTCCGCGATCTCGTCCGGGTGGTCGTCCGGGAAGCGGTTGATCGCGACCACGGCGGGCAGGCCGTAGCGCCGCGTGATGCTGATGGCGTGGCGCAGGTTGGCGCTGCCATCGTGCACGGCCTGCACGTTCGGCTTCGCCATGTCCTTCATCTCCATGCCGCCGTGCCACTTCAGCCCGCGCACGGTCGCCACGATGACGGCCGCCGAGGGCTGCACGCCACCCTGCCGCACCTTGATGTCCATGAACTTCTGAAAGCCCAGGTCCGCGCCGAAGCCGGCCTCCGTCACCACGAACTCGGCCGCAGAGGTCGCGAGCCGGTCCGCGACGATCGAGGAGCAGCCGTGGGCGATGTTGCCGAAGGGGCCCGCGTGGACCACCACCGGGTTGCCCTCCTGCGTCTGCACCAGGTTGGGCTTCAGCGCGTCCTTCAGGAGCACCATCATGGAGCCCACCGCCTGCACCTCCGCGGCGCGGACGGGCTCCCCGGACTGCGTCCAGCCCACCACGATGTTGCTCAGGCGCTCGCGGAGGTCCGCGTAGTCCTGTGCCAGCGCGACGATAGCCATGATCTCGGACGCGGCGGAGATGTCGAAGCCGGTCTCGCGCAGCGGGCCATCCACGCGCCCGCCCACGCCCTGCACGATGCGGCGCAGGGCGCGGTCCTCGGCGTCCGTGACGCGGCGCCATGTGACGTTCTCCGGCTGGAAGCCGCGCACCATGCCCTCGCGCACGGCGTTGTCTGTCATGGCGGCGAGGAAGTTGTGCGCGGACTCAATGGCGTGGAAGTCGCCCGTGAAGTGCAGGTTGATGTCCACGCCCGGCTCCGCCGTGGCGCGCCCGCCGCCCGTGCCCCCGCCCTTGCGACCGAAGAGCGGCCCGAGCGAGGGCTGGCGGATCGCCGCGACGGCGCGGCGACCGATCGCGTTCAGGCCGTCCGTGAGGCCCAGCGTGGTGGTGGTCTTGCCTTCGCCGGCCGGGGTGGGGGTGATGGCCGTGACCACGATCAGCCGCGCGGGGTCGGCGGCCTGGGGGAACCGCTCCAGCGGCACCTTTGCCTTGTCGCGCCCGAAGGGCTCCAGGTCGTCCCAGGACAGGCCCATCAAGCCCGCTACGTCGGCAATCGGTCGCACTGGCGTCCTCCGGGGATCGAGGGTCGCGCGAGAAGCACGCTTGTGAAGTTGGGCGCGAGTATGCCTGCTGGGGCAGACCTCAGGCAAACGTCGCCCGGAGGCTTCGGCACATCCGCGCCCGAACGCATCGCCCCGTACCGCTATCATCACGCCCGTTACCGGAGAGGAACAGCCGTGCCCACCGTCGAGATCCGTCCGGCCACCGCCGATGAAATGCCCGCCGTGGCGCGGGAGGCCTCCCGCCAACTGGGGAACGCCAACCCGGAGGCGTTCGTGGGCATGTCCCCGGAGTGGACGCTCTGCGCGTTCGTGGACGGCGAGGTGGCCACCACCTACGGCGCGTGGCCGCTCCAGATCCGCTTCAATGGCCCGGCCGTGCCCATCGCCGGCGTCACCTGGGTGTCCACGCACCCCTCGCACCGCCGCCGCGGCTACCTGCGCGCGGTGACGCGGAAGCACTTCGAGGACATCCACGAGCGCCGGCACGTGGCCATCTCCGCACTGCACCCGGCCTGGATGGCGATCTACCAGCGCTACGGCTACGGCAGTATCACGCAGCGCACGTCCTACACCATCGAGCCTCAGCAGGTGCAGTTCCACCACCCGCTGGAGGCCACCGGGCGCATCCGCGAGGTGGACCTGGCCTCCGAGTTCGGGCTGCTGGTGGACGTCTATCGACGCTTCCGGGACGGCCGCAACGGGCTGGTCCACCGCGGCCGCGGCATGTGGGACGCGGGCCCCCTCACCGTCCCTCCCCGCCACCGGCAGGTGATCCTGGCGTACGAGGAGGACGGCGATCCGCTGGGTTATGTCGTCTATCACCACGGCGAGGGCTTCGAGCGCAGCACGGTGGGCGCCGGCCAGTACCTGGAGATCATGGACCTGATGGCCCTCACCCCCCAGGCGCTGCAGGCGCTGTGGCGCGTGGTGGGCGGCTACGACAACGTGGCGGAGATCCGCTGGCAGAACGCGCCCATCGATGATCCGCTGGTGCACATGCTGGTGGAGCCGCGCATGCTCAACCGCCGCGTGCGGGACGGGATCATGGCGCGCTTCGTGAACGTGGACGACGCCCTGGCCCAGCGCCCCTACTCCGTGGCGTCCGAACTGACCTTCGACCTGGTGGACAAGTTCTGCGAGTGGAACCAGGGCCGCTGGGCGCTCTCCACCGACCCGGAGGGCGCCGAGGCGAGACGCATCGACGGCCAGGGCGTGGACCTGCGCCTCACACCGGACACCCTCGCGAGCCTCGCCTTTGGCCGCTTCTCCGCCTCCGAGGCGTACCGCGCCGGCCTGCTGGAGGACGTGCGGGACGATTCCGTGCTGGAGCGCTGGGACGCCGTGCTACGGACGAAGTACTCGCCGCACGAGGCGGAGCACACCTGGTAGCGGTCAACTGGAGGGCTCAGGCCCACTCCCGTGGCTCACCCGCACGCCATGCGAGCCACCACCCGTGCGGATCCGCGACCGCCAGGCGACGCGCGGTCGCGCGGTCGTCCTCGGCGGTGGCGAGCCAGACCTCGGTCGAGCCGTCCGCCGGTGTCCAGGCGCCGAACCATTCGTTCGCGCCCATGGTCACCACGCGCACGGGGCGGGTTCGCGAGGCATCGAGGACCAACGCCTTCAGGCGGGCCAGCATCTCCGGCGAGAATTGGTTGAGGACGAACGTGGCGAAGACCACGACCGCGGCGTCCGAGGGCGCATCCGCGATCGCGCCGGGGAGCGCCTCGAACACGTCGCCGCTCACCACCTGCGGCGGGGCGGCATGGGCGACCTCGATGGCTCGCGCCAGCACCTCCCGGCGCTCGTGGTGTTCCGGCCACACGAGGGCCTGCAGCCAGCGCATGTCCTCCGCGGAGCGCACGTCGAGGGCGTTCACGTCGATGCCGTAGCGCGAGGCGACCTCCGGGGCGCGCTCCACCGGCGGGCTGCCCTCGCGCACCTCGGTTCGCAGCAGGAGCGGGCTCGAGGGCTCACCGCCTTGGGTGCCGGAGTAGTCGTAGGCGTAGCGGTCGAAGAGCAGGTTGAGCCCGGCGGACGGGCCGACCTCGATGAGCGCCAGCGGACTGCCCCCCGCCTCGTCCGAGGCCACCCGGAACGCCGGCAGCAGGGCCGTGCAGCGCCGCACCTCGTTGGTCTGCACCAGCCGCGTGCGGAGCAGTGCCGCGAGGGCGTCTCGGTGGGCACGCACGAACTCCCGGAGGGCGTTCGCCAGGGCATCATCCGGCGCGCGCTCGCCTCCCAGGCTGGGGTAGTACGCGGCGAGGGACGCCGGCTGCTTCGCCAGCAGATAGTGGACGGCGCCCAGGAACAGGTTCGGCGGCGGCTGGCCCCGGCCCGCCTCTGCGGCCAGGGCGAGGATGTCCGCGTCCGCGGCTACGGTTTCGCAGAGCCGCTGGTAGAGCGGCGATCCCTGCACCGCTGCCTCCGCCACGGCGAACCGCTCGAAGGCGCGCCGCACCCGCTCCGGTGACACCGTGGACGCCACGCTCGCACTCCCCTCGACCGAAGGGGCGAGGATAGCGGGTGGCGGCGGTGGCCTCCGAGGGCGCGCTCCGGTAGGCTGCGCGCGCCCGATACCCACACGGGACGCGCGAGGGGAGTCGCGATGCCGATCGTCCTGGGAGTCAGTGGCTCCATCGCCACCGGCAAGTCCTACCTCTGCCAGTACATGGTGGAGCGCTACAACGCCGTCCACGCGGACGCGGACAAGGTGGTCCACCGCATGTACGACCCGGGCAAGCCCGGGTTCGACCGCATCGTCGCCGAGTTCGGCGAGGAGGTGGTGGGCGAGGACGGCTACATCGACCGCAAGGTGCTGGGGAGCAAGGTCTTCGGCAACCAGGAGCGGATGACCGCGCTCACCACGGCCATCGGCGACATTGGCGCGGAGATGAAGCGGCTGATCGACGAGTGGCGCGCCACCCTGCCGGAGGACCAGTTCGCGATCCTGGAGGCCGTGAACCTCATCGAGGCGGGGTACTCCGGCTGGTGCGACGCCACCTGGCTCGTGGCCGCGGACTACGACGTGGCGCTGCCTCGACTGATGGCGCGCAACAACTTCTCGGAGGGGGAAGCGCGCCAGCGCCTGGACGCCGCCCGCAAGTGGCAGGACCGTGAGCCCGCGTCCGACCGCCTGTTCATGAACAACACCACGCTGGAGGCCCTGCAGCAGTCCGTGGACCGCGCCGTGGAGGAGACGCTGGAGCAGCACCGCGCCGGCACCATGCCCCGCTCCCGCTGGCACCAGTGGTGGGAAGACACCAAGGAAGAGCGCGAGAAGATGCGCCTGGCCCGGGAAGCCGCCCGCAAGGCGGAGGCAGAGCAGTCGAAGGCGGACGCCTGAGGCATCGCCGCTTGCCCGCGCTGGCCGATTGGGTATGATCGAGGTCGTGCGGAAGTAGCTCAGTGGCAGAGCGCCTCCTTGCCAAGGAGGAGGTCGCGAGTTCGACCCTCGTCTTCCGCTCCATCGCACGCACACGGCCCGCCTCCCGGCGGGCCGTTTCGTTGTCCGCGCCGACCGGCACCTATGCCTCCCCTACGATGCGCCTCTACGAGACGCGGGGCCGAGGGAGTCGAGCATGGCGATGACGGTGGACCTGTCCGGCAAGGTGGCGCTGGTCACGGGCGGCAGCCGCGGCCTGGGGCGGGCCATGACGCTCGCCTTCGCCGCCAACGGCGCGGACGTGGTGATTGCCTCGCGCAACTTCGATTCCTGCGAGGCCACCGCCGAGGAGGCCCGGGCGCTGGGGGTGCGCGCCCTGCCCTACGCCTGCCACGTGGGCCACTGGGATGAACTGGATGGCCTGGTGGACGCCGCCTACGGCGAGTTCGGGCGCGTGGACGTGCTGGTGAACAACGCCGGGATGTCCCCGCTATACCCCTCGCTGGACCAGGTCAGCGAAGAACTCTTCGACAAGGTCGTGGGGGTGAACCTCAAGGCGCCGTTCCGGCTCTCCGCACTGGTGGGCACGCGCATGGCCGCCGGCGAGGGCGGGAGCATCATCAACATCTCAAGCACGGCCTCCGTGACCCCGAGTCCGAACGCGGAGCCCTACGGCGCCTCCAAGGCCGGGCTGAACGCCCTCACGCGCTCGCTGGCGGACGCCTTCGCGCCAAAGGTGCGGGTGAACTGCATCATGGCGGGGCCGTTCCTGACGGACATCTCCAAGGCCTGGGACCTGGACGCCTTCGCGGAGCGCGCGAAGCGCTCGATCCCGTTGGAGCGGGGCGGCGAGCCAGACGAGGTGGTGGGCGCGGCGCTCTACTTCGCCAGCGATGCCTCCTCCTTCACCACGGGCGCGATCCTGGCCGTCGACGGCGGCGCCCATGGCAACCGCGGGCTGGTCTAGGAACGCACGCCCGTCAGCACGCGCGCGTCGAGGTGCGCGGTGTCATCGGCCGTGTGCAGCACGCTGACATCGCCCGTGGTCTCCAGCACCACGGCCCGCACCTCGCGCGGGTCCAGGACATTCGCGGCGCGCAACTGGCCCCACAGGTCGCCCTCGGTGATGCGGGCGGCGCTCATGTTCTCCCGGAGCATCTCGCCGCCGCGCATGAGGAGGATCGGGCTGTTGTCCACGGTGGCCTTGAACCGGGACGATCCGATCCGCAGGCGCGCCACCCCGAACTGCAGGCCGAACAAGGCGGCCAACGCGACGATCGCCTGCAACAGCGGGGGGCTCCCCGTAGCGAGCGTGGACGAGATCAGGGTGCCCACCGCGATGGTCATGGCGAAGTCGAACGCGGACATCTTCGCGAACGACCGCAGGCCGTTGAGGCGCGTCAGGACGATCACGGTCGCGTAGATCGCCACCGCGGAGACCAGGACGAGCGCCACGGCCTCCCATGTGGTCAGCAGCCAGTCGCGTGTCATCCTCGCCTCCCTTGCTAGCACAACCTCCGGAGGGCCAGCGCCAGGTACTCCTCGCGTCGCTGGACCAGCGTCCGCAGGTCGAGGTCGTCCCGGCCCGCATCGTGCCACTGCGCCGGGTTCGGGCTACCTCCGTCGATGGCGTTCATCACGTCCCAGAACGGATGGAACTGCACGCCGGCGGCCGCCTCGTACGCCTCGCGGAAGGCCTCCGCGGCGGGAACGCCAAACAACTGCGCGAGGTTCCATCGGCAGTGCGAAACGTCGATGCTCGCCGGGCCGTTGGAGGCGTTCACCCAGTCCGTCAGGCCACTGAGGCTCCCTCGCGTCCATAGGACATTGCCCGGGTGGTAGTCGCGGTGAATGAACGTGGGCGCCGCCTCTGGCCATGGTTGGGTGACGACAGCGGACGCCGCGCGCCAGAGGTCAGGCTGAGCGGCCCAAGGGGGCGGCCCGGGTGGCTGCTCGAGTTGGTCCGTGAAATACGGGTAGTAGGCGGGGACACCCGGAACAGGGCCGAGCGCGTGCAGCGCGGGCAGCGGCTCCGCGAGCGCCCGGACATATGAGTTGAGGTCGCGCGGTGCGAGGTCGATGCGGCCGGGGACACGCGTCATCAGCACGGCGGCGACATCGCACTCGGCGCCCGTGGGGTCGACGGCGATCAGACCCGGCGCAGGGACATGGACGCGCTCGAGTGCAGTGAGGACGTGCGCCTCGCGCTCCGCGACGTCCGGCTCGCGCTCAAACCAGTCGAGGCGGACGAAGCGGCGCAAGACCACGGCGCTGGTGTCGCCCAGGATGGTACGCACACGCAACAGGTGGACCGCAGCGGAGGTGCCGGAGCGCAGCCGGCGGACCGATGCGACGCGCCACCCACGCCCCAGCGAGCGCTCCACCCACGCCATCGCCTCGGGAGGTGGCCGGCGGCGGAGCGAGAGCGGAAGGCGGGCCACTCTGGGTGCTTGCGCTACTGCTGCACGAGGCCGAAGGAGAGGCCGTCCGGGGCGCGGAGCAGTGCAATGTGCGGGCCGCTGTCCCCGTCCTGGCGGCGGATGGGGACGATCACCTGCGCCCCCAGGCCCTCCGCCTTCTCGACGGTGCCCCAGAGGTCCAGGACACGGAACCACGGCGAGACGAAGGGCTGCCGCCCCTCCTTCACCTCGATAAACGCGCCCTTCGGGTCGAAGTCGCCCTGGCCGCCGGGGTCGATCCGGCCGGTGGCGGAGACCTGCCAGTCGAACAACTCCTCGTAGAAGCGCCGGCCCTCGCGGGTGGTAGCGATCTGGAAGAAGACGATCGGGTTGGGGTCTGGCATGGCTACCTCCTGGCGACGGAGGCAGAGTCTACCGGCCGGACGCTACGGCGGTGACGCGGACGTGCTGGTACGATGCAGGAAGCCAGCCGGGGTGGCGAAATCGGCAGACGCAGCGCACTCAAAATGCGCCGGGCGTGAGCCCGTGCGGGTTCGAGTCCCGCCCCCGGCACCACCACCCAGCCACACACTCGCGCCTGCGGCGCCACGGCCTCAATCCCAGTCTCGCAGCCGCTAAGGCCCGCCTTGTGCACGACGGCATCCTGCTCGAGTTCACGTCGCTGGTGTTGCTGGCGGCGGCGGTGGGTGCGCTGGCCACCGTCCTCAAGCAGCCACTGATCGTGGGCTTTATCGCCGTGGGCGTGGCCGTGGGGCCGCAGGCGCTGGACATCATGAGCGACACGGAGGCGTGGGACCTCCTGTCCGTCGCCGGCATCTCGATCCTGCTCTTCGTCGTGGGCCTCCGCCTGGACCTGGACGAGGTGCGAGACACCGGCCTGGTGGCGCTGCTCACCGGCATGGGACAGGTGCTGTTCACCTCGCTGGTGGGGTTCGGCCTCGCGATGCTCCTTGGGCTGAGCGTGGTGCCCGCCATCTACGTGGCCGTGGCGCTGACGTTCTCCAGCACGATCATCATCGTGAAGTTGCTCTCCGATAAGCGGGAGATCGACTCGCTGCACGGCCGTATCGCCGTGGGCTTCCTCATCGTCCAGGACATCGTGGTGGTGCTGGTGATGATCGCCATCTCCGCCCTGGGCGTGGGCGACGTGAGCAACCCCTTCCGCGAGGGCGTCGAGGTGGTCCTGAAGGGCGTGGCGATGGTCGCCCTGGTGGCGGTGGCCATGCGCTTCGTGGTGCGGCCGCTGTTCGGCCTGCTGGCGCGGGTGCAGGAACTGCTGGTGCTGGGCGCCATTGCCTGGGCGATGTCCTTCGCGGTGCTCGGCGAGCAACTCGGCTTCTCCACGGAGGTAGGGGCGTTCCTCGCGGGGGTGTCGCTGGCGTCCACCCGTTTCCGGGACGCCATTGGCAACCGGCTGGTGAGCCTGCGCGACTTCCTGCTGCTCTTCTTCTTCGTGACGCTGGGGGCCAGCCTGGACCTGTCGCTGATCGGTGCGCAGATCGGCCCGGCCATCGTGCTGTCCCTCTTCGTTCTGGTGGGCAACCCGTTGATCGTGCTGCTGATCATGGGCGTGCTGGGCTACCGCTCTCGTACGGGCTTCCTGGCCGGGCTCACGGTGGCGCAGATCTCGGAGTTCTCGCTGATCCTCGGGTCGCTGGGCGTGGCCGTCGGGCACATCGACGAGGAGACGCTGGCGCTGATCACGCTGGTGGGCATCGCCACCATCGGCATCTCGACCTACCTGATCCTCTACTCGCACCAGATCTACGACCGCCTGGCGCCGGCGCTCCGGCGCTTCGAGCGCGCCGTGCCGCACCGAGAGGTCGCGGACGGCGGCCCGGTGGACGAGGCCGACGTGGTGGTGCTGGGCCTCGGCCGCTTCGGCTCGGAGATGCTGCACCGCCTGCTGGAGAGCGACATGCGCATCATGGGGATCGACTTTGACCCGGCGGTGGTGCGGCAATGGAACAATCGAGGGGTCCACGTCCGCTACGGCGACGCGGAGGACCCGGAGGTCTACGGCTGGGTGCCGCTGGGCGCTTCCTGGGTGGTGTCCACCCTCCCCAGCCTGCACGCGAACAAGCACCTCATGGACGTCCTGCGCGACCGCGGGTACCGGGGCAAGTTCGCGCTGACCGCGCACAACCGCAGGGCGGCGGAGAGCCTGGAGGCCTACGGCGCGCACCTGGTGCTGGTGCCCTTCGCGGACGCCGCCGCCCAGGCCGCGCAATACGTCCTGGGCCAGGAGGGCTACCCGGAGGTGCGAGACACCTTCTGGGAGGGGCCCCCGCCCGCGGAAGGCGCCAACGGCCACCAGCCCGCCGACCGCACCATCGAGGCATAGCCGAGGCGCCCCCCGATCGGGCGGGACACGCTACGCGCCCTCGCGCTCCTCGGCGCCGTCACCCATGCGGGCCAGGAGCAGCACCCCGGCCAGGCCCGCCGCCGCCAGCAGTGCGCCGATCAGCAGTGGGTCGCCGTCCTGCGGCCAGCGGAGACTGCGATCGTCCTCCTGGAACGGCCACAGCGCGCGCAGCGAGCCGGCCATGAGGCCCACCAGCACCGCCATGGTGAGATCGTGCGCGCGGGACAGGAGCCACTTCAGCAGCGTGGAGAACACGGCCAGGCCCGCTACGGCCCCCAGTGCGAACACCGCCAGGTAGACCACGTCCCGCTCATGGGCAGCGTCCAGCGTGGCCTCGTACATCCCGAGCACCAGCAGCAGGAACGCGCCGCTGACGCCGGGAAGGATCATGGCGCATATGGCGAGCGAAGCGGAGGCGAAGACACGCCAGAGCGGGGGATCGGTGACGTCGTTGTCCGGCAGGCCCGTGAACAGGAACGCGGCCACCGCGCCGGCCAGCACCAGCGTGACCGTCGCTCGGTTGTGGACGCGGATCCGCCGCCAGGGGATCCAGATCGACCCCGCGATCAGACCGAAGAACAGCGCGCGCATCTGCACCGGGTAGTCGTCCAGCAACCCGGGGATGACCGCGGAGCCCACCGCCAGCGCCGTCAGGATCCCCGCCAGCAGCGGCAGCACCAGGCCCCACTCCACGGCCCGGAGATGCTCCAGCGCGCCTCGACGGTCCAGGCGCAGGGTACGGCCGAGCGCTCCAGCGCCCTGCCCCACCGAGGTGATCAGGCGCGTGTAGATGCCAACGATCAGCGCCATGGTCCCGCCGCTGACGCCCGGGATGACGTCCGCCGTACCCATCAGCACGCCATACAGGTACGTCCGCCACGAGCCGATCAGGCGGGCCGGCAGCGAGGGCGTCGCGTCGCCCTCGACGGGGCCGGGGGGTGGCAGGCGGTGGGGCTGGGCCATGCGGGCGAATGTAAGGCGCGCGCCCCGACCGCGCGAGGCGGGCCCGCTCAGGCGGCGGTCTCGGCCAGGAAGGCTCGCGCGCGGTCCAGCACACCGGCGACACCGCCCACCTGGCGGAGCGCGTCCTTTACCCGCGGGAGTTGCCAGTCGCGGTCGGGGGCCAGGGGGTGCCCCACCACGTCCACGCCGTCCGAGACACAGTGGGAGCGCGCGAACCGGCGCGCCTTGGCCACCACGACGTCCAGGTCGTTGGCTGCCCCCAGTTGGGACAGCTGCCACGCGTGCCGTTCGACCGCCTCCACCAGCACCGGCGGAAAACTCCAGGACCGGGCGATTGCAGCCCCCAGCGCGGAGTCCGTGAAGCCCAGCAGGTGCGCCTCGGCGTCCTGCACGGTCATGCCCTCCGCGCGCGCGAAGACCACCGCCTCTCGCAGCCAGTCGGGGCGGTGCTGGGCAAGCGCGAGCCGGCCCACGTTGTGCACCACGCCGCCCGTGAACGCCTCGTCCGAGTCCACGCCCTCCGCTTCCGCGAGCGCCTGCGCGAAGTACGCCACCACCAGCGAGTTCACCCAGAAGGTCTCGTAGTCCAGGGTGGCCCCCGCAATGCGGTCGCGGACGGAGGCGTCTACCACGCACGCTCCGAGCGCCAGCGACCGCACCTCCCGGAAGCCCAGGAGCACGATCGCCTCGCGCAGGCTGGTGATCCGGCGCGGCAGCCCGAAGGTGGAAGAGTTGGCCAGGCGCAGGATCTTGAGGGTCAGCGCCTGGTCCGTGCGGATGGTGCCAGCGAGGTCCTGCGCGGAGAAGCGGCTGTCCTCCACCATGGCGATGAGACGCAGCGCGATGGCGGGCAGCGGGCGCAGTTCCTTCGCCTCCCGCAGGAGGTCATCGAAGGCCTGGCGCTGCTCGGCGGTAGGCTCCGGGCGCGTCGACATCTGGAGGGCTCCTCCAGGCGATCTTCGGCCCGCGCCCACGGGCGCGCATGAGGGAAGTCCCGAGGGCGCGCCCCCTACCGGCCGATGCGGGAGGCGCCGTCCACGTTCGTGTAGCCGGAAGTGAAGTCCTCCACCCGATGCTCGTCCGGCTCGAAGGCCTGCCGCTCCACCACGCCCAGGTCATTGCAAAGCACATGGAGGGACACGGACGGCACCGCGGAGGCGGTGATGACCTGGTGGATGTCCTCGTCCGGGTGCTTGAGCGGCGTCAGTTCGCCCAGCGCGATGGCGTCCTCCGAGACCAGTTCCAGGTCGGCGAAGCCGGGGCGCGATCCGTCATCGCGGCGGACGAACTTGCGCTCCACCTGCTCGCCCTGCACCAGCCCGACCCAGCCGTCCGTCAGGTGGTTGTGCACGCGGGTCATGCCCATGGGCGGCACCACCATGGTGAAGATGCAGAGGTCCGGCTCCTGGGAGCGGTAGATCGCCCACGCCGCCGTCTCGTCCGGGACGGGCTGGCGGAACGCATCCGTGATCCACGTCGGATCCGTCAGCAACCCCTGCACCGAGGGCTTGAGTGCTTCCAGCAGGGACTCGCCACGCCCCTCGCGGGCCACGATGTTGCGGAAGTCCTCCACGAAGCGGCGGAGCACCGGCTCCACGGGTTCCACGTAGTACGCCTGGGGTGTCAACGGTCGACCTCGATCCCTACGCGCGCAGCCTAGCGTGAGGCGGTGTGCGTGGCGCAAGCGGCGCTGGCGGTCAGATGCGGGATTTGCGACTCTGGAGCGGCGCTGGCGGATGGTGTAGCGGTAGCACAGGGGACTTTGAATCCCTTAGCCCAGGTTCGATCCCTGGTCCGCCAGCCAATGGGTATTCGCGCCGCCGGCGGGCCGTGGTGGGGTACTCCCCGAGCGAGGCGTCTTGCCTGCTGGCCCGGCCTGCGGCAGACTGAGATAGACCGTTCCCCGATAGCTCAACGGTAGAGCAAACGGCTGTTAACCGTTAGGTTCGTGGTTCGAATCCACGTCGGGGAGCCATCCTCCTCCACCTGTCCCTCCGTCGGTGCTGATGTTCACGGTCTGCGTGCTCCGCAACCCAGACGGCCGCCTCTACCCCGGGCAGACGGACGATCTTGAGCGCCGCCTTGATGAGCATGCCGCGGGATTGTCTCGGTGGACCCGCAGTCGTGGCCCCTGGACACTCGTCCACACCGAACAGTTCCTGACACGTGCCGAGGCAATGAGGCGGGAGCGCCAGTTCAAGTCCGGTCGTGCCAACCAAGCCCTCCGCGAAGCGGTAGAGCAAATCCTTCCCGGGAAGGATCAACCGTTAGGTTCGTGGTTCGAATCCACGTCGGGAGCCATCCCTCCTCCGGTTCGCTGTTTGCATCCCCGGAGCGCGTAGTCACCGCCGACGGCCCCTCGCATCCGAGGGCACCGCGGGGCGCATGTAACGCCCCGGCGACTACCTCACGCCACGCGCGCGGGTCTCCGGGCGTACGGTCCGCAGTCTCCGCCCGCGTGAGGTTCACCCGCCGCAGCAGCAGCCGATGAGCGCCGAACCCGCCGAGGGACAGGTCCGGGGATGCGGAGCCGCATCTGGGGCGCACTCGCTCAGAGGGGCCACGGACGGTAGGCCCTGGCTGTACGACGCGGCTGAGGGCGGTGCCCCCGTCCCACCTGCCCGGACCCACGAGGAAGGGGCGGCCGTTTGGCCGCCCCTTCCCTCGGGACCGCATCCCTTGCGGGCTAGGGGATGCGTCGCCGCAACACCGCCCCGACCAGCCCGATGCCGAGGACTGCCGAGAAGCCCATCAGCCACGACGGTGCTGAAGCGCCGCCGGACTCGTACGGACCGAACCCGGTCGATGCCGGGGCGGGCGCCTGCACGGCGGCGAACTGCGGCGCCGTGAGGTCACCCCCACCCGAGATGGGGATGACCAGGACCGGGGCCACGCTGGTGCCATCCAGGGCGAAGGTGATCGTGGAGCCGGGGACGATACACGTCGCCGCGAGCGTCACCGTCCGCGGCGCCGTCGTCGACAGCACCACCGAAGCGCAGACGTTGCCGTCCACCAGGATGTCCACGTCGCCCTTGCCGGGGGGGAACGTGATGGTCAGCGGGTCAGCAGCCGCGAGGTTCGTCAGCGTGAGCGAACCGGAGATGGTGGCGGGGATCTGGATGAGACCCGCCATCTCGATCACGGAGTTGGCGAAGAAGGTGATCTCCGCCCCGGGGACGCTACAAGCGCCGGCCAGCAGCAGCACCGTTGTGCTCGACGGGCTGATCGTCGCCGTCCCACAGATGGTGCCGTCCACCATGGCAGTGACCGAGCCCTCCGGGCCCGCGGGAAGGATCACCCGAAGGTCCACCGGGTCCAGGTCAGCCAAACTCAAGACGCCGCCGGCGGCCGGGACCGTCAGCGTGGTGTCCAACTGGACACCGGCAGACGTCACGAACATCACCGAGCCACCCGCGACGGCACAAGTGGCCGGCAGGGTGACGGTGCTCGCAGCGGCGCCGAGGACAACCGATCCGCACGCCGCGCCGTCCACCGAGATCAGCAGCGCGCCAGTGCCCGCCGGGACCGTCACCGTGACGGGAGTTGCGCTGACCAGGTTCGCCAGTGTCAGCGTGGTCCCGCCCGCAGCGGGGACCGTCAGCGTGGTGGCCAGGGTTGTGCCACCGGCGACGAACGAGATCACCGAGTTCGGCACCGCGCAGCCTGCGGGAAGCGAGAGCACGGTCGGAGATGTCTGAGACACGACCACCGTCGCGCAGACCTCGCCGTTCACCACGGCGCTGATGGTGCCGCTCCCGCCGGGCACGGCAGGAACCGTGATCAGGATCGGGTTCACGGGGTTGAGAGTGGTGACCGAGAGGACGCCGGTCCCGATCGCGGGGACGGTCAGGGCCGAGTCCACTGCCACGCCGTTACTCGTCAGGTCGATGGTCGCCCCGGGGACCTGGCAGGCGGCGCTCAAGGTGAGCGTGGTCGGCGCGGACGGGGACGTAGTCGCCGTACCGCAGGTGACCCCATTGACGGTGGCCACCACGGTACTTGTAGGGCTCGCGGGAAGGGTGACCGCCAGGGTCCCCGTCTGCGCGGATGCCACCCCGAATAACAGAAGGCTGGCCACCGCGCCGAGGATGAGCGGGAGCGTGCGCCGCCACCGACGCCGTCCCGGGATGAGAGATGCCATTGCTGATCCTTCCTGGCGCTCCGTAGCGCCTGAACCGACAGCACGGGATGTTCCGGGTTGTCGGCCCGTTGCTGCCCGGGCCAACGGCTCGTTCGTTGGGAGCGCGCTCGCGAATCGGATTCGGCAGACTCTCCGAGCACGTCCAACGAACCGTACGAAGTGATCGTCACAACGCCGTCACAACATTTGCTCAACCACTCCGCAACCTGAGGGCGCGTCCGGCCTTTTCATGACGACGGAATTGCGCCCCGTTTGCACGCAATGAGTTCGCGATGCGCGGGGGCCCCGGGGGGGGGTGTCGGGGCCTACCTGGAGAGCAGCAAGGAGCGGAACGTCCCGCTGTACGAGCGGTTCGGATTCGTCGTTCGCAACGTGCTCGACTTCCCGAAGGGTGGGCTATGCATTTGGACGATGTGGCGGGGCCGCACTAGCGGCCGGGCGAAGCGAGGAAGTGGCCTGGCGCAGCCCGTCCGACCGGCTTGCCTCCCCTTCGCCCCGCGGCACCGTGACGCAGGCGTCTCCTGTAACGTGCGCACCATGAGCGACCCATCCGATCCTGACCTCAGCGATGTCACGCATGCCGACGCCGGGCCGGAAGCGCATTTCGACCTGACGCTGCTGGGGACATTTCGGCTCACCGCGGACGGGGAAGTCGTCCCCCTCCACGAGCGAGAGCAGCGTGTCCTCGCGCTGCTCGCTGTCCGAGACCGGACGATGGGACGTTCAGCCCTCGCCGGAGTCCTGTGGCCCGATGCCTCAGACGCCAACGCGCTCGGCAGCCTCCGCTCGTCGCTCTCTCAGCTGCCGTCTTCCCTCCGCAGGCAACTGATGGTCAGCCCGCAGGACCTTACGCTGTCAGCAGAGGTCAGCGTCGACCTCCGTCGTGCTCGCATACTGGCGCAGCAACTCCTCGCTCTCCCTCCCACCCTACCGAAGGCGAATAGTTCGCAGCCGGCCCTGATCCTGCTCTCCTCAGAACTCCTGCCGGACTGGTACGAGGAATGGGCGGTCGAGGAGAACCGCGAGTGGCACTCGATGCGCGCGCTCGCACTGGAAGCGTGGTCCGTCAGGCTGCTCGCGCTGGGGCGGTTCAGTGAGGCCATGCAGGCGGCGCTGGCGACGATCCACGCCGAGCCACTGGGGGAAGGCGGCTACGCGGCGTTGATCCAGGCCCACCTGGCGCAGGGGAACCGGTCCACCGCGCTCAAAGTTCTTGCTGACTACAACGACGCAATCGGAGCCGAGCGAGACGCGGATCCGCCCGCCGCTCTGAAGGCGCTGTTTGACACATCGGAGTTCAGAATGACCGATCGGTCCACTCAGTCTGTGCTCCGTCGGGCGCGAACCGCTGTCGCTGGCGAGGAGACAGAGGCGTTCGAGGTGATCGCCTCGGGGATCAGCATGGAGCCCTCGATTCAACACGGGGACACGCTGCTGGTCAGCCGTCACGTCACCCCATCGGCGGGTCGAGTCATCGTGGCAATCCACGGCGGTGTTTGGATCGTGAAACGCCTCGCGCTCCGGGACGGCGAGCTCGTCCTCCGCAGCGACAACGTCGATGAGGAAGTTCCTCTGTCCCAGGTCGAGGTGCAGGGCGTCGTCGTCCAGTTGCACCGGAATATCTGACGATCCTCGGCCACCGCACGTGAATCACGCCGGTACGTAAGGGCCTCCCCCGGCGCCTCCACAGGGCGTCAACAACGTTCTTGACACAGTGTTGGCGCCGTCACGCCCCTGTCACAGACAGGTTGCAATGCTTCTCGCTCTCAGAACGAGGAGGCGATATGCCTACGACAGCCCGCAACATCGAATCCAACGGCCACAGCAGGGGAGCGCACGACGCCGGCGCAGCGGGCGGCATCGACCAAACGTTCCTCACGGGGCTGGCCCACGACCTCCGGCAGGTGCTGACGGTGATCCACGGGACGACGGTGTTGACCGAACGCCGGCTCACCGCCGCTGGCACTCCACTGGACACGATTGCCCGAGCGCTGAGCGTCATCCGGGACGCGGCGACCAGGATGGAACTGCAGATCACCGAACTGGAACACTTCGCGGTCGGGGAACCGGATCAGGCTCCTGGCGGGAACCGGCGGTCGGTGGACCTGGTCGCGATCGCGCACGAAGCCGCTGCCCGACACGCGGCCATAAGCGACCGACACAGGTTCTCCGTCGTCGTGGGGACGCCCGAAGGCGGAATCGTGGGCCACTGGGATGCCATGAGACTCGAACGCGCGCTCGACAACCTCGTCGGGAACGCCATCAAGTTCAGCCCTACCGGAGGGAACATCACGCTCACGGTCGGCCGTGAGGCCGGAGCCGACCCTGAGGTCGCGGTCCTCCAGGTACGCGACGAGGGCATCGGCATCCCCGCGCGCGACTTGCCGCACGTCTTCGAGTGCTTCCGGAGGGCGAAGAATGCGACCAACACGATCCCTGGGACCGGTGTTGGGCTGGCCGTGGTCCGGGATGTCATCGAGCAGCACGGAGGGACCATCGAGGCTGCGAGCAAACTTGGTCGCGGCGCGACGTTCACGCTGCGCCTGCCGCTGGTCTCGCCGCTAGCGAGGCCATGACGGTCTAGGCTCGCCTGCGAGCCGGGCGTCACGTCTTCTCGCCGGGCAGACCGCTCGCCTGCGCGATCCCGGCGGCGGTGATGAACTGACGGATCTGCGAGGCGTGCTCCGTCGTGTGCCCCACCAGCCCCGTGATCACCCACGCGTGCGGCTGGCCACCGTAACGGTGAGCCCGGGGGAGCATTGTTGCCGCCGTCTCCTCGGTCATGCCCGCCAGGGTGTCGGTCGCCCGCTGGCGACAGTGGTCGATGTATGCCAGCACCTCATCTCGCGACCAGGGTGCGGGCAGTCGCGTCAGGTCCCGCCAGTGCGGGTGCCCGGTGAACGGCGGCGGCGGGGCCCACGGGCCGAACTCGCCGTTCAGGTCGTAGTCGAAACACTCGAGCGCGTGCCATGCCACGCCCCACGGGGTCGCGTGCCGCTGGACCAACGCGCGACGCTGCGCCGGGTCGGAGACCTGCTGGTCGCCCGGCCCGATGATCTCGCGGGCAGGGTCCGGCGCCGGCACCTCCCACATGGGCGTCTCCCAGGGCCCGTCCGTGCAGTCCCGGACCGCCGAGGCCAGCAGATCAAGGGCCTGCTCCAGGCCGCGGCCGACGCTCTCCGTCCAGATCGTGCTCATGGGCCGGGACGCTACACCCCGGGGATGCAACTCCTCAAGGCGGGCTCGGCTCATCGATCGGGCGGCGCCCGTCGCATGCTACCGTCGCATGCTACCGTCGCCCGCAACCATGGATCGCAACGCGGAACCTGGAGCGCTCCTGGTCGCCCTCGCGGCCACGCCGGCTCGGTTCAAGGCTGGTGCGGGACGCCTCTCGGAGGACCAGCTCACCGCCGCGCCGGCGCCGGGAGGCTGGTCGCCGAACGAGATCCTCTGGCACGTCCGCGCCGCGGCCGGCGTTTACGGTGAGCACATCCAGCGGATCCTTGACGAGGACACTCCGCGCTGGCGCCACGTCTCGCCGCGCGCCCGGATGAAGAAGTCGAGGTATGACCTGGTGCCCTTCGCGGACTCCCTCGCCGCCTTCGAGCAGCAGCGCACGGCCCTGCTGGCGCTCCTCCGGGAGGCACCGCCGCAGGCATGGGAGCGGCCCGCGCTGGTCCGCCTGGACAAGCAGCGGGAGAGGACGCTGACGCTCCACGAACGCATCCGGGGCATGGTCAACCACGAGGAGGTCCACTGCCCAGGTGGAGCAGATCGCCCGCGACATGGGTTAGCCGCGCGCCAACCGCGCCGGGCACGCGACGTCCAGGAGTCACTTCACGGGCGGACCGGGAAATGGATGTCGGTCCGCCACTTCGCGGGGTTGGGCTCCTGGTCAGGGCTGGTGAAGTAGGACTCCCACGGCGGGCCGGCGACCTCGTGGCCGTGCTCCGTGCACCACGCCTGGATGGCCTCGTACGCAGGGCCGATCCCGTCGTAAGGCCCGTAGTAGGTCGCGACGGCGGCGGGCCCGGCCGGGAGCGTCCCGCCCTGGACGTCAGCGTCACCCTCGAACGGCGCGGACACCGGCCAGCCGACCTCTACCTCCATCCCGCCACCGTCCATCGCAAGCGTCCGCACGAAGGGCATGCCCGCCGGCTGCTGACCGCTCCGCTCGATCGCCTCGAAGGTGCTCCCGATCCAGCCGGGGATGCGATCCGTCTCGTCCATGCTGATGCGCTGCCGGACCACGGCCGTGGGCTGCTCGGGCTGATCCTGTATCTCGATCTGCGAAAGGGTCATCGCCGCGTCTCCTCGTGTGCCGCCCCACCTGCGCGCCATATAACATCCGTTGGTTGCCGAATGGTGGTCTGCCCCTGCCTCAGACCGTGCGTCCGCCGGGCAACCGAGAGGACACTGCCATGCCCGAGCCCTCGAGGCCCGCGATGCGCATCCAGACGGTGAACATGGACTGCGCGGACGCGCCGGCGATGGCAGCGTTCTACGGCCGGCTGCTCGGCTGGGACGTCACCTACCAGGACGACGACTTCCTGCTGATGCGCGATCCTGCGGGCGGGACCGGGCTGTCGTTCCAGGGACGCGCGGACTACACGCCGCCGGTGTGGCCCGAGGAGCCAGGCGCGCAGCAGAAGATGCTCCACCTGGACATCCGCGTGGAGGACCTGCAGCCAGCCGTGGAGTACGCGCTGGCCTGCGGTGGGAGACTGGCGCAGTTCCAGGGCCGCGAGGACTTGCGCGTGCTGCTGGACCCGGCAGGGCACCCCTTCTGCCTGTTCACCATCTGAGGCGGAGGGCCGGGCTGGAGGGCTCTCGAGCGCCACTCCCCGGCTGCCCCTCCGGTGCCCACGAGGCCCCTCGATTCCGCCGTGCCGCCCCTTCGCGCTTGACGCGCGCGTACTATCCCCCCATGCCAGGCGCCCCCACCCCGCTCAAAGCCATGCAGCACACCCCCCAGCGGGGCAGCCTGTCCGTGCGCGAGGGCATCGCGAGGGCGGCCGTGCGGCTCTTCCTGGAGCGCGGCTTCGTCGCCACCACCGTGGACGACATCGCCTTTGAGGCGGGCGTCTCGCGGCGGACCTACTTCCGCTACTTCGCCACCAAGGACGACACGATCCTGGAGTACCTGGACGGCCTGGGCGAGCGCTTCGCCGAGTCCCTGGAACGGCGCCCCGCCGCCGAGGGCCTGCTGCGGGCGATGCAGAACACCACCCGCGAGGTGCTCGCGGCAGAGGCGCACGACACGCCGCTCGGGCGCGCGCTCACGCGACTGATCTTTGAAACGCCTGCCCTGCGCGCCCGCCACCTGGCGATGAACGCCTCCTGGCAGCCGCGCATCGCGGAAGCGCTCGGCCGTCGCACGGGCCGCGAGGACGGCGCGGCCGACACCTACCTGCGCTTGCTGGCATCCCTCATGCAGACCGCGCTGGACCTGGGCACGCAGCAGTGGCTGGCCGGCGACTCCGGATCACTGATCGACTACATCGACGAAGTGTTCGAGACCATCCGTACCGCCCGGGATGCCCGGCAGGAGACTAGCCCGTCCTTCAGTCCTTCAGACGCGCCCAGAGCGTCCGCGACGTCACCACGCCCATCCGCATGAACTGATCGATCGCCTGGGCCACGCCCTCTGGCTCGTGGATGGCGACCTCATGGCCAGCGTGGCTGAAGACCTGCAGGGCCGCGTTGGGCAGGCGCTGGAAGTCGCGCAGGTTAGCGGCCAGGAGGCCGTCCGCGGTCCCAGCGATCATGAGCACCGGGGTCTGCACCTCGCCCAGGCGGTCGCCCACCCGCAGGTCCCGCATGGACTCCCACGACTGCGCATAGTGACCCGGCGAGACGCTGCGTACGTGGCGTGCGCGGTCCTCCACCCACTCGTCCGGCTCGCGGTCCAGGCGGAAGCGCAGCCGCCGGCCGCGCTCCACCTCAAGGTCGCGGTCGGCCTCGGTGGGCTGGGGGCGGAGCGGGACGGTGGTGGCGATGCCATCCGCTGGGATGGGGGCCATCAGGACCAGGCGCTCCAGCCGCTCCGGGTAGTCCAGCGCAAGCCGGTAGCCGATGCCCCCGCCCATCGAGTGCCCCGCGTACGTGAAGCGACCGAGGCCCAGGTGGTCTGCCACGCCCACCACGTCCGCGGCGTACTGCTCCAGCGAGTAGCCGTCCGCCGTGTGCTCGCTCTCGCCGGTGCCGCGGCACTCCATCAGGATCACGCGATAGCGGTCGCGCAGCAGGTTGGCGGCGGGCGCCCAGTTCACCCGGCTCGCGGTGTAGCCGTGGTGGAAGAGGATCGGGTCCCGGCCGGACGAGGCGTCCGCGTCCTCGTACCAGAGCCGGGCACCGTTGACGGCGACGTGCGGCAACTCAGCGCATCTCCCGCTTCAGGATCTTGCCCGTGGGCCCCTTGGGCAGCGTCTCCATGAACTCCACGATGCGCGGGTACTTGTACGCAGCCAGGTGCTCCTTGCAGTAGGAGATCACCTCGTCCGGCGTCAGTTGCTGGCCGGCCTTCAAAGCCAGCACCGCCTTCACCTCTTCGCCGTGCTCCTGGTCCGGCACGCCCAGCACGGCCGCCTCCGCGACCGCGGGGTGCTGGTAGAGGACCTCCTCCACCTCGCGGGGGTACACGTTGAAGCCGCCGCGCAGGATCATGTCCTTCAGCCGGTCCACGATGGCGAACGAGCCGTCCGTGGGGCTCTTCACGCCGATGTCCCCGGAGTGGAACCAGCCACGCTCGTCGATGGCTTCCGCGGTGGCCTCCGGGCGGCCCAGGTAGCCCTTCATCACGTTGTGGCCGCGGATCACGATCTCGCCGCGCTCGCCGTCCGGCAGGATCTTCCCTTGCTCGTCCATGATCGCCATCTCCACGCCCCAGACTTCGTAGCCGATGGAGCCAGGATTGCGAGGTCGGTCCAGCCGGTTGAAGGACGCCACGGGGGAGGTCTCGGACAGGCCGTAGCCCTCCAGGATCTCCACGCCGTACTTCGAGTTGAAGGCGTTGAGCACCTCCACCGGCATGGGCGCACCGCCCGTTACGCAGAGGCGCAGGCTGTCTGTCCGGTACTGGTCGGCCTCGCCGAAGCCGAGGATGGCGAAGTACATGGTGGGCACGCCCGCGAAGAACGTCACGCGGTGGCGCTGGATCAGGCCGAGCGCGTCCGCCGGCGTGAAGCGCGGCAGCAGCACGAAGGACGCCCCCTGGGCAATGGCCGCGTTCATCACGCAGGACTGGCCAAAGGAGTGGAACAACGGCAGCGTGGCCAGGGCGACATCGTCCGGGCTCAGCGGCAGCATGTCCGGCACCACCACCTTGCAGTTCATCAGCAGGTTGGAGTGCGTCAGTTCCGCGCCCTTGGGCCGGCCGGTGGTGCCGGAGGTGTAGAGGATCACCGCAGTGTCGTCCGCCTGCGTCTGGTACGGCCCTTCGATGGGCTCGCCCGCCGCCAGCGTGGTGACGGTCTCGCCGTCGCCGTCCGCCCAGATCACGGGGACGCCTGCGCGCTGCGCGCCGCCCTCCGCCGGCGCGGCGAACATGGGGTGGCCCACCAGCAATTTCGCCTGCGAGTCCTGGAGGTGGTACTCCACCTCATCCGCGGTGAAGAGCACGTTCAGCGGGACCACGGCGGCGCCGGCGTACAGGATGCCGAAGTAGGCCACGGGGAACTGCGGGACGTTGGGGATCATCACGGCCACGTGGTCGCCCGGCTGGATGCCCTTCGCCTTCAGCGCCCCCGCGAAGCCGCGCGCCGCGCGGTCCAGTTCGCCGTAGGTCATGCACAAGTCGCCCAGCCACAGGACCGGACGGTCCGCGTGACGGGAGGCAGATGCCTGCAGGATGGTGCCCAGGTTCAATGACATTGCTCACCCCCTCCCCGGGCGACGACTGGCCGCCCGGCTGTGATCGGGGCGAGTCTATTACACGTCGCATAGCGGTTCGGTTGAGGCACCGCTGAACGCGTCCTCGCCCGGGCTAGGCGGCGACGATGCGTACCGCTCCGGCGTGCGTGCGGACGCGCACAACCGGCGCGTCCTCCGGCGGGCGCTCCAGGTAGTCGACCGGCAGTTCCGAGCGGATCGACCCCACGTTGGTCTCCGCGTCCATGAAGAAGTGCGAGTCCCGGGTGACGGCGAGTTTCACGTGCCCGCTGTGGACCTCGATGTCCACCGGGCGCTGGACGCGGCCGCGGAACTCCACCGCGCCGGCGTGGGCACGCACCTGCACGGGGCCGCGCACGTCCTCCATCTGCACGCGCCCGGAGCGGCTCTCCACGCTCAGCCCGCCGCCGACGTCGCGGATGAAGACGTTGCCGCTGCGGCTGCGGAGCACGGTCTGGCCGGTGACGGACTCCACCTCCAGGCGGCCGGAGCGGCTCTCCACGTTCAGGTCGCCCACCACCTTGCGCACCTCCGTGGTGCCGCTGCGGGACTCCAGCACCACATCGCCGGTGACCTCCGCCACCTCGCTGTGGCCGGCGCGGGACTCGGCGCGCAGTCCGGCGCTCAGGCCGGATACGCGCAGCGGGCCGGAGCGCTGCTCCGCCACCACCACGCAGCCGCGCGGCACGCGAGCCACCATGTTCACGCGCGTCCCCACCCCGCCGAGGTGCAGCCCGCCGATGCGGACGCCCAGCACCACCACGGTGCTGCGCCGGTCCTCGAAGTCCGGCGGGCCAACCTCCACGCTGCCGCCAGCAGCGGTCATGGGGATGCGGATGGCGTCTAGGGCACGGTTGCCCTCGCGTTCGTTGTCGGCGTCCACCGAGAGTTGCACCGCCAACGCGATGTCCTCCCGGTCTTCGCCCAGCACGGTGAGTTCGCCGCTGCGGTTGCTGATCCGCAGCCGGCCGCTCTCAGCGGCGGGGAAGGTCTCTTCGATGGTCCGGTAGTACTGCACGTGTGTGTGCCTCCGAGGGAACCCCTGGCGTGTGTCGGTGCAGGCGGGGTTAGCCGCCGATCCAGCCCTTCAGGCTCTGCCCGGGGCCCCGGTCTCGCCGGCGACTCCGCCGCCCGGGCGCCTCGGAGCGGCGGCTGGCCTCCCGGCTCACCAGGCGCGTCAGCCAGGTATTGAGCGAGACCCCGTGCTGCTCCGCCGCCAGCGCGGCCAGTTCCTTGAGTTCGGAGGGAAGGCGCAGCGTGAGGCGCTCGATCTCCCCGGTGTCGAACTGGAACTCGATGGCAGCGCCCTCCTCCGCGGGCGGCGCTGCGCTGACCTTGAACTCCGGGCCGTCTGCCCCGAAGCCCACCTCGGCGTGGACCTGGTCTCCGCTGCCGCTGTTGACCTCGTCCGCCACGCCGCGGAGCAGGTCCAGGAGCGCACGCTGGACAGAGTCCTGGCTGGCGCTCAGGATGCGCTCCAGGCGCTGGCGCTCCTCGTCGCTGACGAGTGCGAGCGTGGCCTGGAACGCCTCGAAGATGGGGCTGGTGTCGATCCGCATGGTGTCGCCTCCTGGCGGCGCTGGGTGTCTGGTGTCACTATGACACCACCACGACATCATTGCAAGCGCCCCGCCCTCCACGCCGTCATCCGCGCCCGGGCCTTTACGTCCGCCATAACATTGCACCTGTGTTGCGGCGGACACTCCGCTACCGCACGGGAGGACACCATGACCACGACCACCGCCGCCGTCCCCACCACGCCGATTCCGTCGCGGCTGACGGACCTCACCTCGGACTGGTTCACGGACACCCTGCGCCAGTGCGGCGCGCTGACCGCCGACTGCCAGGTCACCTCCATCGAGGTGAAGCAACTGGGCGAGGGCGAGGGGTTCCTGGGTGAACTGGGCCGCGTGCGGCTGACGTACTCCAGAGATGGTGGCCCCGCGAGCGTCATCGCGAAGTTCCCCTCCCCCATCCAGGAGAACCGCGCCCTGGGCATGGTGTTCGGCTCCTATGAGAAGGAGATCCGGGTCTACCGCGAACTGGGCGGGCACTTCGGGGTGAAGGTGCCCCAGTGCTACTTCGGCGAGTTCGACGCGCCAAAACGGGCCGAGGCGGTGGTGCAGAAGGTCCTGGACTGGCTACCGGACGCCGTCACCGTGAAGTTGCTGGACAAGTTGATGGTGCAGGCTGGCAAGACAGAGCGACGCTTCGGCCTGCTCATCGAGGACCTGGGCAACGCCCGCGTGGGCGACCAGGTGGGCGGCTGCTCCCCCCACGACGCCGAGGTGGCGCTCCGCACCCTGGCGCGCATGCACGCCTCGTTCTGGGAGAGCCCGCTGCTGGACCGCCCGTGGCTCCTCCCCGCGGACGACAGCGTGATGGTGCAGCACGCCATCTACCGCAAGGCGTGGCCCGTCTTCCAGCAGCGCTTCACCCGCGAACTGACACCGGAGATGCTGGCGCTCTCCGCCTGGAATGACGCCAACGGCCCCGCCCTCATCCGCCGCCTCTCACGGTCGCCTCGGACGCTGCTTCACGGCGACTACCGCGCGGACAACCTGATGTTCCATGACGGCGCGGATGAGCCGCTGACGATCATCGACTGGCAGGGCGTGATGACCGGCAACCCGATGATCGACGTCGCCTACTTCCTGCGCCCGAACATGTCCCCGGAGGACGCGGAGGCGCACGAGGAGCGCCTGGTGGAGGCCTACCACGAGACGCTGGTGGAGTCCGGCGTGCAGGGCTACTCGCTGGCGGACTGCAAGCGGGACTACGTGCTGGGCCAGGTCTGGGTGATGCACCGGGGCGTGCTGCTCATTGGCACGCTGGACCTCTCGCACGAGCGGGGCATGCAGATCGTGGACAACGCCGTGAGCCGCGCCATGCGCGCCGCCCCGCGCATCGACCTCGCCTCCCTGGACGTCTGATCCGCGTCTGAACTGGGCGTCTGAACTGGACGGTTGGCTGGCGCGCCCGTAGCGTCACCGGCCGGCCATCCGGCACGGCTCCTCGAGGCCGAGGGGCTATGCTGGACGTGCGCCCGGCCAGGCTGCCAGCCATGGCCCTAGGACGGACAGGGGACGATGCCGGAATCCGAGCCGCTCCGCATCACGCAGCAACCGCACCTCCGTCAGCCCCTGCTGATCGCGGGGTTCTCCGGCTGGAACGACGCCGGCGAGGCCGCCAGCAGCGCCGTGCGCTTCATCCAGCGCCGCTGGCGCGCGGAGACCGTGGCCGAGATCGACCCCGAGGAGTTCTACGACTTCACGCAGTTGCGCCCGCAGGTCCGGCTGAAGGACGGCGAGCGCATCGTGGAGTGGCCGCCCAACACCTTCTCCGCCAAGCGCGTGGAGCACCTGGACCGGGACGTCATCCTGCTGTCCGGCATTGAGCCGCACCTCTCCTGGAAGACCTACGTGGGCACGATCATGGAGATCTGCCGCACCTTCCAGGTCGGCGGCGTGGTGGTGCTGGGCGCCCTGCTAGGCGAGGCCAGCCACGCGCGCCCGGTGCGCGTCTCCGGCTCCGCCACGGAGCCCTGGCTCGCGGACGCCCTGGAGTTGGGCGAACGTCGAGGTTCCACCTACCAGGGGCCCACGGGCATCGTGGGAGTGCTCTCGCAGACGCTGAAGGAGGAGGGGATCCCCTCTGCCTCGCTCTGGGCCAACATCCCCTTCTACGTGCAGCGCACGCCCAATCCGAAGGGCAGCCTGGCCCTGCTGGAGCGCCTGAACCGCGGCTTCGGCTTCGAATTGACCCTCCACGACCTGGAGGTCTTTGCCGCCCGCTTCGAGGCGCAGGTGGCGGCGGACATCGAGCAGAACCCGGAGGTCGCGGAGTACGCCCGCCGCGTGGCGGACGCCGTGGACGACGAAGACGACAGTGACGATGGGGACGTGGACGAGCCGCGCACCACGGAACTGCCGGACGCCGCCTCCATGGTGGAAGACCTGGAGCGCTTCCTGCGCGAGCAGCGCGGCGACGAGGGCAACGACAAGTAGCCCCGCCCTCAGTCGGCCGCGGGGGTCCTACGCCCGGGTGCGAGATCCGTCGGCCGCGAGCCGAGCAGGCCGGGCAGCGCGGCTAGCGACTCGATCCGCGCTGCCGCACCACTGAAGTCCTGGCCGCGGGTGAACGCGTTGTCAACGATGACGCAGGGGATCCCGGCCGCCAGGGCTGAGCCGAGCCCACGCGCGGAATCCTCGATGATGAGTGCCTGCTCTGGCTCTATGCCGAAGCGCTCCACCGCAGCCAGGTAGGGGTCCGGCGCCGGCTTGGAACGGGCGTAGTCACCCAGCGCCAGGACGAAATCGAAGTACCTGGCGATCTGCCCGGACTCGTGGATGAGGTCGAAGTGACTTCGCCTGGATGTTGTGACGATCGCCATGGGGTAGGCACCCGCGAGTTCAGCCAGGACCTGTTCCACCCCCGGAATCTGAATGTCCTCAGTCCGCAGTGACGCCTCGTAGCGCCGGTTTCGCCGCTCCCGAAACGCCTCGCGGTCGGCTTCGTCCAGGTAGGCGGCGTAGGCGGAGCGTCCTGTCACCAGGTGCTCCATGTAGGCGTCCAGGGTCAGATCGATGCCCGACTCCGCGAGTTCGTCCCGGGTTGCCTTGAAGTACCAGTACTCGGTGTCCACGAGCACTCCGTCGTGGTCGAACAGCAGGTGCGTGACGTGACTGAACGGCTTCAACCCGGCTTCCACGCCCCTCGTCGCGGTGCGGCCGCTGCACGCCCCGATGTCGGATCCTCGGTGCGAATGGTACCGACGCCGCGTCTCGCCGGCCCCCGGCGGGAGATTCACCGGATATCGCTCACCTCGATCAGCGGTTCCCCTTGAGCAAACCGCCCTTGCGGTCGTAGACTGCTAGGAACGCCTTCGAGCGTTGTCTTTAAGCCGGTCCCGTGAGGCCGGGAAGGAACGCCAGATGAGTCCCACGCGCACGCGCGCCGACCATTACGCGCACTCTCCGGAGTGCCGGGTTTTCGATTTCCACCTCCCCTCCATGGGGAGGCTTTTTTATGTCCAGCCCGCCCGCGCCTCTCACACCGGGGGTGCCTCGTGGTGAACACCGCTCCCCTGCTGGACACCTCCGGGGTACGCCGCACGCTCCGCCGGCTGGCCCACGAAGTGGTGGAGGCCAACCAGGGCGTGGACGACCTGGTACTCATCGGCATCCAGCGCGGCGGCGCCGTGATTGCAGAGCGCCTCGCGGACGACATCGAGCGCATCGAGGGCACGCGCCCGCCGGTGGGCGCGCTGGACGTGACCCTGCACCGGGACGACCTGGACCGCCGCCACCCCACGCCCATGCCCTCGCGACTGCCGGACGTGGACGGGCGCGTGGTGGTGCTGGTGGACGACGTGCTGATGACCGGGCGCACGACGCGCGCGGCGATGGACGCCCTCAACGACTTCGGCCGGCCGCGCATCGTCCGCCTGGCCGTGCTGGTGGACCGCGGACACCGCGAACTCCCCATCCGCGCCGACATGGTCGGCAAGAACATCCCGACCGCGCGCGAGGACGACGTGCGCGTCTTGCTGGAGGAAGAGGACGGCCGCGACGCGGTCATCGTGCTTCCCGGGAGGGTGGACCGATGACCGCGACCGCCTCCGTCTCCGCACAGGCGAGCACCAGGCAACGGGCCTGGGACCACCAACACGTACTGGACCTGGACGACTTCACCGTGGACGAGATCCGCACCGTGCTGTCCCTGGCGGACCGCATGCGGGAGGTGCTGGACCGCCGCATCGCCCGGGTCCCGGCGCTGCGCGGCTACACGGTGGTCAACCTCTTCTACGAGCCCTCCACGCGCACCCGCGCATCCTTTGAACTGGCGGGCAAGGTGCTGGGGGCGGACGTGATCAGCGTCTCCTCCTCCACCTCCTCCGTGGTGAAGGGCGAATCGCTCATCGACACGGTGCGCACGCTGCGGGCGATGCGCGCGGACGCGATCGTGATGCGCCACAGCATCGCTGGGTCGCCGTACCTGGCGGCGGAGCACACGGACGCCTCGATCATCAACGCCGGGGACGGCTCCCACGCCCACCCGACGCAGGCGCTGCTGGACCTCTACACCATCCAGAGCCGCCTCGGCAGCATCGAGGGCAAGCGCGTGGTGATGATCGGGGACATCGCCCACTCCCGCGTGGCGCGCTCCGACATGTGGGGGCTCACCGCGATGGGCGCCGAGGTGGTGGTCTGCGGGCCGCCCACCCTGATGCCGCGCGGCCTGAAGGCGTCCGACCGGCCGGCCCACGCGGAGTCCGCGCTGCCCCGCGTCACGGTGGAGACCAACATCGACCGCGCCATCGAGGGCGCAGACGTGGTCATGGCGCTGCGCCTCCAGAGCGAGCGCCAGCAGGGCGGCCTGCTGCCGAGCCTGCACGAGTACGCGCAGATGTTCCAGGTCACTGCGGAGCGGCTGGCCCGCGCCAAGCCTGGCCACGTCCTGATGCACCCCGGCCCCAAGAACGAGGGCATCGAGATCGCGGGAGCCGTGGCCGCGGGCCAGAACTCCATCATCGAGGAGCAGGTCACCAACGGCGTGGCCATCCGCATGGCGCTGCTTTACCTGCTGTCCGGCCGCACGGAACTGCCCGGCGAGGGGAACGAGGGGCGCGCGTGACCACCATCGCCATCCACAACGGCCGGGTGATCGACCCGGCGCTGGGCCAGGACGGCATCGCGGACGTCGTCATCGTGGACGGCCGCATCGCGCGTGTCGGCCCCGGCGAGGGCGACGCCGTCATCGACGCCGAGCGCATCGACGCGAGCGGCCTGGTTGTGGCGCCGGGCTTCGTAGACCTGCACACCCACCTGCGGGAACCCGGCCAGGAGCACAAGGAGACCATCGCCACCGGCACGCTGGCGGCGGCGCGGGGCGGCTACACCACGGTGTGCGCCATGCCCAACACCACGCCCGCGCTCGACAGCCGCGCTGCGGTGGAGTCCGTGCTGCGGGAGGCGGACGCCACCGGCCTGGTGCGCGTGCTGCCCATCGGCGCGATCACCATGGGGCGCAAGGGCAAGGAACTGACGCCGCAGGGCGAACTGCGCGCCTCCGGCGTGGTGGCCCTCTCCGACGACGGCGACGCCGTGGCAGACCCGAGCCTGATGCGGCACGCCCTGGAGTACTCCACGCAGTTCGGCCTGCCCGTCGCCCAGCACTGCGAGGACCCCAGCCTGGTGCGAGACGGCCAGATGCACGAGGGCTGGGTGGCCACCCGCCTGGGCCTGCGCGGTCGCCCCGCGAGCGCGGAGGAGACCATGGTCGCGCGAGACATCGCGCTGGCCGAACTGGTCGGGGCGCACCTGCACATCTGTCACGTGTCCTCGGCAGGCTCGGTGGCCCTCATCGCCGCGGCGCGTGAGCGCGGCGCGCGCATCACGGCGGAGGTCACGCCACACCACCTGACGCTCACGCACGAAGAGGTGGCGTTCGCAGACGACTACGTCCACCTGCGCTACGAGACCAACGCGAAGGTGAACCCACCCCTCCGCGAGGAAGCGGACCTGGAGGCGCTGGCCGCCGCGCTGCGCGACGGGGTGATCGACGCCGTGGCCACTGACCACGCCCCGCACGCCTCCACTGACAAGGACATCGAGTTCGACCTGGCCTCGCCGGGCCTGACCATGCTGGAGACCTCCTATGGGCTCTGCATGCGCCTGGTGCACGAGGGCAAGTTGACCCTGCCTGCGCTCATCGAGCGGATGACCATCGGCCCGGTGCGCGCGTGGCGGCTTGACGAACTGGACGGCCTGCAGGGCCTCGGCACGCTGGCGCCGGGCGCGCTGGGGGACGTGACGCTGCTGGACCCGGAGGCGGAGTGGACGGTAGACCCGGCCGCCTTCGCCTCCAAGGGCAAGAACACCCCGCTGGGCGGACGCACGCTCCGCGGGCGGGTGGTGGCCACCATCTACGGCGGCCAACTGGTACACGAAACGGAACGCGTGGTCGCCCTCTAACCCATCGAGGTAGAGGACGCGGCCCTGCCGAAGGGAACCCTGTGAGCCTGCTGAACACCGGTGAGCGCCCGCCCGCCCGACTCGTCCTGGCCGACGGCCGGGTCTTCGAGGGCGTGGGCGTGGGGGCCGCCGGCCGCAACACCGGAGAGGTGGTGTTCACCACCTCCATGACCGGATACCAGGAGGCCCTGACGGACCCGTCCTTCCGCGGCCAGATCCTGAACATGACCTTCCCCCTCCAGGGGAACTACGGCACCAACCTGTTCTCTGATGAGAGCAAGGAGGTCCAGGTACGCGGCTTCGTGGTGCGGGAGATGACCAACCTGCCCTCGCACTGGCTGTCGGTGGACACGCTGCATCGCTACCTCGAGGAGCGCGGCATTCCCGGCATCGCGGAGGTGGACACGCGCGCGCTCACCCGCCACCTGCGCTCTCGGGGCGTGGTGATGGGCACCATCACCCGGGACGAGACGCCGGAGGAGGCGCTCGCCCGCCTGCAGGCCGAGCCGGACTACGCCTCCATCGACTACGTATCGCGCGTCTCCACCGCGGAGGCGTACGACTTCGTGGATCCGCGCGTGCCGCTGGGGGCCACCGCGGACGGCGCGTCGCCACACGTTGTGGTGCTGGACCTGGGCGTGAAGCGGAACATCATGCGCATCCTCCGCGCGCGCGGCTGCACGGTGACGGCCGTGCCCCACACCGCGGATGCGGAGACCATCCTGGCCCTGCGACCGGACGGCGTGCTGCTCTCGCCCGGCCCGGGCGACCCCATGCTGCTGGACCACGTGGTCACTACCACTCGAGGGCTCATCGGCAAGACGCCGGTGATGGGCATCTGCCTGGGTCACCAGGTGGTGGGCCGGGTGTTCGGCGCGGACTGTTACAAGTTGAAGTTCGGCCACCGCGGGGCGAACCACCCCGTGCGGGACGAGGCCACCGGCAAGGTGCACATCACCTCCCAGAACCACGGCTTTGCGGTGGACGGCGACCGGCTGGCCGGACCCGTGCAGGTCTCCCAGGTGCACCTGAACGACGGCACGGTGGAGGGCCTCCAGCACCGCGAGGAGCCCGTCTTCACCATCCAGTACCACTCGGAGGCCTCGCCGGGGCCGAACGACACCGAGTATCTGTTCGACCGATTCCTCGAGAGCGTGCGATCCTTGCGCCCCACCGTGCGGTAGGGCCCGCAGCGGCGAGCACGCCCGTCAGAGGAACAGCGACCGGCGCAGCCACGGCGGCGAGCGCAGCAGGAGCAGGAGTCCCACCATGCCCGCGACAGTCAGGCACGCCACCAAGGCGGACGCCGCCCAGGTCTCCGAGATCATCGCCGAACTGCTGCGGGAACCGAACCCGGTCGCCTTCGCCGGCCCCCGCTCCCCGCAGGAGGTGGAGGAGTGGATGGACCGGCAGGGGGAGCAGGGCGCGTTCTTCGTGGTGGACGACGGGCGCGGGCGGGTGCTGGGCTTCGCCGCGGTGGACTTCAACTCCGCGGAGCCGGACGCCGCCACCTTCGGCGCCTGGATCCGCCAGCAGAACCGGCGCCAGGGCCACGGCACCATGCTGGCCGAGCACGCCCTCGCGTTCGCGCGGCAGAAGGGCTACAGCCGCATCAAGGCACGCCTGCCTCGAGACAACGAGCCCGCGCTGTCCTACCTCTCCTCCATCGGCGCGCTGGTGCCGCTGTTCAACCCGGGCACCACGTTCGAACTGCCGATCTACCAGGAAGGCGCGAACGGGGGTGACGAGTGACCACGGACACGGAGGCGCTGGCGCAGGCCTACGCCGAGCAGCGTGAACGCGACTGGAACGACTTCGCGAACACGAGCGGCCCGCTGCCGGACTACTGGGCGCTCTGGGAGGAACGCTCCCACGGCTGGCGCGTACCCATCGAGTTCCTCCAGCCCATTGGCCTGGAGACGCCCTCCGCCTTCGAGGCGCTGGAGCCGCTCCTGGAGCGGCTGCGCGAGATGCCGGAAGTGGACGTGATCCCCACTGAGTGGCTGCACACCACCTGGGTACGGGTCGGCTTCCTGATGTCCACGGACATCATGTGGTCGCAGGTGGAGTCGTTCTACGTGAACGCCGCCCCACGCCTGCGCCGCATCGAGCCGTTCGAGGTCACGCTCCGCGGCGTCTCCGTGGGTGACGGCGAGCGCATCTACCTGGGCATCGAGGACGGTGGCAACTACCGCGAGGCTCGCCGCCTGGCCAAACTGGGCGTGCCCCAGGTCTGGCAGGTGCTGAAGGACGACCCGCTGATCACGGAGGAGGGCGACCAGTTCGTCCCCACGCTGGACATCGGCTACTTCACGGGCAAGGGCGACCGTCAGCGTGTGATCGAGGCGCTGGAGCCATTCCGTGACCTGGAGGTGGGGACGGCCCCGCTGACGCACACGAAACTGGCCCGCGTGCCCATCCTTCCCTACAACCACTACGAAGCCATCGACGTCGTGGCGGAGATCCCGATGCTCGGCGCTGCACACCGCGGGGGGTACCACAACTGAGCAGCACCGCTTCCAGGCCAGCCGGCCGCAGCGCGCCGGCCGCTGACACACGCCCGTTCGAGAAGCCCCGTTCCGTCCTGATCATCGGCAGCGGTCCGATCGTGATCGGGCAGGCGGCTGAGTTCGACTACGCCGGGACGCAGGCCTGCAAGGCCATGCGCGAGGAGGGCATCCGCTCCATCCTGGTGAACTCCAACCCCGCCACGATCATGACGGACGAAGGCGTCGCGGACGTGGTCTACATCGAGCCGCTGACCGTGGAGGTCATCGAGCGCATCATCGCTCGGGAGCGCCCGGACGCCTTGCTCCCAACGCTGGGCGGCCAGACCGGCCTCAACCTGGCGGTGGACCTGGCGGAAGCCGGGATCCTGGACAAGTACAACGTGCGCTTGCTGGGCTCCAGCGTGCGCACCATCAAACTCGCGGAGGACCGCGAACTTTTCCGTGACCTGCTACGGGACATCGGCGAGCCCACGCCTGCCAGCGCGATCGTGGAGTCCTGGGCGGAGGCGCAGGAGGCCATGGCCGAGATCGGCCTGCCCGCGGTGATCCGCCCGGCCTACACGCTGGGCGGCACCGGTGGCGGCGTAGCCCACACCGCCGAGGACTACGAGCGCATCTGCAAGAGCGGCCTGGCCGCGTCACCGATCCACCAGATCCTCGTGGAGCAGTCCCTGCTCGGCTGGAAGGAACTGGAGTACGAGGTGATGCGGGATGCCAATGACACCTGCATCACCATCTGCAACATGGAGAACCTGGACCCCATGGGGGTCCACACAGGTGACTCCATCGTGGTGGCGCCCTCGCAGACGCTGTCCGACCGCGAATACCACATGCTCCGGAACAGCGCCCTGAAGATCATCCGCGCACTGGGCATCGAGGGTGGCTGCAACGTGCAGTTCGCGCTCGCCCCGCGGCCGGACGTGGTGGCATGGGACGGCTCCGCGGAGGCGGACTGCCTCCCCTACCACGTCATCGAGGTGAACCCGCGCGTGTCGCGCTCCTCCGCGCTGGCCTCCAAGGCCACGGGCTACCCGATCGCGCGGGTGGCGGCGAAGATCGCGGTGGGCAAGCGGCTGCACGAGGTGGAGAACGCCGTCACGCGGCGCACCACCGCGGCGTTCGAGCCTGCCCTGGACTACGTGGTCGTGAAGATCCCGCGCTGGCCCTTCGACAAGTTCGGCACCGGCGACCGCCGCCTGGGCACGCAGATGAAGGCCACCGGCGAGGTCATGGCGATAGACCGCACCTTTGAGGGCGCGCTCCAGAAGGCCATCCGCTCCCTGGAATTCTCCGGACGCTCCATCCTCTGGCAACACCCGGACTGGGAGGGCGACCCGCCCCTGGCGGCCACGGACGAGCGCATCTGGGCGCTGCTGGCCTCGATCCGGCGGGGCGTGTCGCTGGAGGAGATCTCCCGCCGCAGCGGCGTGGACCCGTGGTTTGTGGAACGGCTCGCGCGCATCGTGGAGATGGAGAAGCGCCTGCTGTCAGAGGACCTCACCCCGGCTCTGCTGCGCTCCGCCAAGCGCCTGGGCTTCGCGGACCGGGACATCGGCACGCTGGCGGACTACCTGCCGCAGCAGGTGCGCGCGCTGCGCGACGAGTGGGGCATCCGGCCCGTCTACAAGATGGTGGACACCTGCGCCGCCGAGTTCGATGCCGTGACGCCCTACTTCTACTCCACCTACGAGCAGGAGAACGAGGCGGCGCCTACCGGCCGCCAGTCCATGCTCGTCATCGGCTCCGGCCCGATCCGCATCGGCCAGGGGATCGAGTTCGACTACTGCTCCGTCCGCGCGGCGCGCGCGCTGCAGGAGGCGGGCGTGGAGTCGATCATGGCCAACTCCAACCCGGAGACCGTGTCCACGGACTTCGACACCTCCGACCGCCTCTACTTCGAGCCGCTGGACGAGGAGTCCATCCGCGACCTGCTGGAGAACGAGGCCGGCGACTCCGGCGAGGCGCCGCCCTCCATCGTGCAGTTCGGCGGGCAGACGGCCGTGAACATGGCGAAGCCGCTACACGCCGCCGCGCTGCCCATCGCCGGTTCGTCCGCGGACGCCATCGACATCGCGGAGGACCGCGGTCGGTTCGGCACGCTGCTGGCGGAACTGAACATCCCGCAGCCGCCGGGCGCGGCCGTGCACACGCTGGAGGACGCCCTCAGCACCGCGCAGGCCATCGGCTACCCGGTGCTGGTGCGGCCCTCCTACGTGCTGGGTGGCCGCGCCATGGAGGTGGTGCAGGACGCGAACGAACTCGTCCGGTTCTTCGCCGCCGCGCTTGCGGAGAACACCGGCGCCGTCCTCATCGACAAGTTCCTCGTGGGCCCCGAGGTGGAGGTGGACGCCATCTGCGACGGGGAGACGGTGCTGATCCCCGGCATCATGGAGCACATCGAGCGCGCGGGTGTGCACTCCGGCGACTCGATGGCGGTATACCCGCCACAGAACCTCACGGCGGAGCAGCGTGAGGCGGTTGTGGACTACTCCACGCGCATGGCGCTGGGACTGGGCGTGCGCGGCCTGATGAATGTGCAGTTCGTCATCGCGCCGGAGAGCGACCCCACCGGGCCCGGCGTCTTCGTCATCGAGGTCAACCCGCGCTCCTCGCGCACCGTGCCATTCCTCTCCAAGGTCACGGGCGTGCCCATGGTGCAGTTGGCCGTGAACATCATGCTGGGCCAGACGCTGCGCGGGCAGGGCTACCAGCCGGGACTCTGGCCGGAGCGGGACCTGGTGGCCGTGAAGGCGCCCGTCTTCTCCATGCAGAAACTGGTGGACGTGGACACCTTCCTGGGCCCGGAGATGAAGTCCACGGGCGAGGTGATGGGCGTGGACCGCTCGTTCGCACCCGCCGTCCGCAAGGCGATGATCGCCTCCAACCTGGAAGTGGCCGCTGGCACGCCGTTCCTGCTCTCCGTCTCCAACCAGACCAAGTCGCAGGCCACCGGCCTGATCCGCGCGCTACACGAGGCCGGGTGCCGGCTGTACGCCACGGAGGGCACGGCCACCCTGATCCAGGAACTCGGGATCCCAGTGGAACTGGTGACCAAGCGCCTGAACGAGGGCCACCCCAACGTGGTGGACGTCATCCGGGACGGCACCGTCCGGGCGGTGATCAACACCATCGAGGGGGGCCGCGCGGACGTCCGGCGGGACGGCTTCCACATCCGCCGCGCCGCTACGGAGATGCGCATCCCGTGTTTCACCTCGCTGGACACGGCGGCGGCCGCGGTGGGCGCCCTGCGCGCCGGCGGGGAGTACGACGTGCGCCCGCTGGTGGAGTACCGGGACGGCATCCCCGGGTGACCGCCCATGCGCCACAGGTGCGCGCGGCCCTGTTCGACCTGGACGGGACGCTGGTGGACTCCCTGCCCACCATCGCGGAGGCGATGGCGGAGGCGGTGCGCCTGAACGGCCTGCTGGCGGACCCGGCGGAGATCCTCCCGCTGATCGGTGCGCCCATGAACATCCTGGTGGAGGAGATCTACGGCGTGCCCCGGGAGGTCGCGGACCGCATCAACGCGGACTACCTGCGCCTCTACCACGGTGGCTACATCCAGCGCACGCCGCCCAACCCGGGCGCGGAGCCGCTGCTTCGCGGCCTGGCGGAGCGCGGCATCAGCCTGGCCGTGGTCACCAACAAGAACGAGGAGGGCGGCCGCATGATGGTGGCCCTCCAGGGGTGGGACGACCTCTTCGGCGTGGTCTCCGGGCGTGACACCGCCGCGCCCAAGCCTCACCCGGAAGCGGCGCTCTCCGCGCTGCGACGCCTGGACGTGCCCGTGGATGCCGCCGCCCTGGTGGGCGATACCGAGTTCGACATGAACTGCGGCCGCGCGGCCGGGCTCCCGGTGGTGGTGGGACTCGTGGGGTCGCGCTCGGCGGAGCGGCTGCTCGCGGAGGGCGCGACGCACGTGGTGGACCACCTGGACCAGGTGGCGCCGATCCTGGCCGGCGCGGAGGTTCGGCCGTGAAGTCGTTCCACGCGGAGGTGACGGAGAGCGTGCGCCTGTACGGGGACACGCACGCGCTCTGGCTGCGCAGTCCGGAGCACCTGGCCTCCGCCGTCCCGGGCCAGTTCCTGATGGCCTACGCCGGCGAGTCCTATGACCCCCTGCTGGGCCGGGCGTTCTCGATCTTCCGCGTGCGCCAGGGCGAGCAGGGGCCGGAGTTCGGCATCCTGTTCGACGTGGTGGGCCGCGGGACGGACTGGCTCTCACGCCGCCGCGAGGGCGACTCGGTGCGCTTCGTGGGTCCGCTCGGCCGCGGCTTCGAGCCGCGCGAGCGCGTGCAGAAGATGCTGCTGGTGGGCGGTGGCATTGGCGTGGCGCCGCTGATCTGGTTCGCGGACACGCTGGTAGCGCAGGGCCGCGAGGTGACCATGGTGCTGGGCGGCCGGACGGCGGCCCAGATCTTCCCTGCGCCGCTCCTACCGTCCGAGGTGGAATTGGTGGTCACCACGGAGGACGGATCGCTGGGCGAGACCGGCCGCGTGACCGCGCCATTCGAGCGCCTGTTGCCCTGGTGCGACCAGGCGTTCGCCTGCGGCCCGGACCCCATGTTCGAGGCGCTCTACCGCGTGGCGCGCGACTCCGCGAGCAACAAGCCCGTCCAGGGACTGCTGGAGGCGCGCATGGCATGCGGGCTGGGCATCTGCTACTCCTGCGCAGTTTTTCCCCGCAAGGGCGGGGTTAGACTGGTCTGCACGGACGGCCCGATGTTCGACCTGCGCGACCTGTATGCCTGAAGGAATCGCCCGCATGAGCCGATATCTGCAGCCTGGCCTGTTCCCCATCGCGCTCGGACTGCTCATCGGCATCATCGCCGCCGCCGCCCTCCTGGACACCGAACCGGCGTTCCTCGGCTGGTTCCTGGGCATCGGCCTGGGGCTCATGGGTGGGGCGTTCCTGGCGGCGATCGCCAGCGGTGACTCGCTGGTGAGCGGGCCCTCCACGGGCCGCTCACGTCGCGGCCGCAGCGCCGCGCCGTGGTTGGACCCGACGGACGAGGACTAGCCGCCGCTCCGCATCGCTCGAAGACAAGCAACAGGGCCGCCCATCGGGCGGCCCTGTTCGTACTCCCCGACGGCTCGCGCTACAGGATCTTGTCCACCACGCGGCCGAGTTCCAGGTAATGGTCCGCCAGGGCGCGCATCTCCAGCGAGGTGCTGCCGGCAAACGCCACCACCTCCACGCGCACGCCCTTCTGCTGTACCGCCTCCACCGCGCGGGCGAAGTCCGCGTCGCCAGAGACCACGGCCATGACGTCCACGCGGTCCGCCATCAGCACCATGTCGATGGCCATCTCCACGTCGAAGTTGCCCTTGATGGAGCCGTCCGCGAAGCGCTTCAGCGGCTTGGTGACAATGCGGTACTCGAACGGCACGAAGGGGGCCACGAAGCGCTGCTGCTCCATGGGCTCGCGTGGGTCGTCTGAGACCGGCGAATAGGCGGTGGCGCGCACCAGGTCGCGGCCCTCCGTCAGCAGCCTCAGCACCTTGCCCATGTGCAGGGAGCCATCGCCCTCGTAGCCATAGATGAGGTTCGGCACGTCGACGAAGATGGCGATGCGCGGGCGGTAGCCGCTGAAGGTGATGCGCTCACCCAGGCCCTCGATGCCGCTGCGCAGTTCGGCCAGCATGCGCTCCTGCTTGTCGATGGTGCTGCGAAGCGCCGTGATCTCGTCCAGCAGCGCGGCCGGGACCTCGCCGTCCGGTGAGGCGGCCTTGCGGGTGCGGCGCGCCGGCGCCTTCTTCTCCGCAGCCTCCTCCACGTCCGGCTCGGCCACGGCCTCCGGCTCAGCGGCCTTCGTCGCACGAGGAGTCGACACGCGCTCTGAGCGTTCTGGGCGCTCGTCCCGCTCTTCGTCCTCGGTGCGCTCGTCCTCGGCGCGCTCACCGCCCTCGGAGGCGGGGCGACGTCCTCGGCCGCCGCGGCGTCCGCGCCGGACGCGAGGGCGATCATCGTCGTCGCCCTCGTCCTTGTCGGCCGCGGGTCGCGAGGCGCGCGTGGGGCGTTCCGGTGCGTCCTCCTCCGCCTTCTCGCGGGTGGGACGGCGACTCGCCGGCTCGCGGGAAGCAGGCTTTCGGTCCGGTGCGGCGTCGTCCGCCTTCCGGCGGCCGGCGATCATGGAGCCAAGCCTGCGGGAGCGCGGCGGCGTGCCGCCGTCGGCCGCCTCGTCGAGCGCGGGGTCCAGGGGTGGGGTCAAATGGTGCCTGCCTCTCCAGCAAACTGCAGGACGGAGCAGCGTGCCGCCACCTGCTCAGCCAACTCGATGAAGGCCGCGGTCTGGGGCGACTCCGGGTGGCCCACCACCACGGGCACGCCGGCGTCACCGCCCTCGCGCACGGCGGCGTCCAGCGGGATCTCCCCCAGGAACTCCACGCCCAGTTCGTCTGCAGCCTCGCGCGCGCCGCCGCGCCCGAATATGTCGCTACTCATGTTCTCCACCACGCCGAAGATCGGCACGCCCAGCCGGTCAAACATCCCGACGGCCTTGCGGGCGTCCTCGATGGAGACCTTGGACGGGGTGGAAACGATGACGGTGCCGGCGATGAGGGCCTCCGCGGCCATGCTCATGGACGCGTCCGAGGTGCCGGGCGGCAGGTCAATGATCAGGTAGTCCAGGTCGCCCCAGTCCACGTCATGCATCAACTGGCGCACGCCGGAGCCGATCATCGGCCCCCGCCACACCACCGGGGTGCCCGGCGGGACCACGAACCCCAGCGACACGGCCTTGATGCCGTGCGCCTCAACGGGGCTCAGGCCCTGCTGGCCGGATGCCTGGATGCCCCCCTGGATGCCGAGCATGGTGGGGATGTTGGGGCCTGTGATGTCCGCGTCCAACAGGCCAACGCGTGCGCCCAGGCGGGCCAGTGCCACGGCCAGGTTCACGGCGACGGTGGACTTGCCCACCCCACCCTTGTTGGAGGCCACGGCGATGACGTTGCGGACGCCCGTAATCGGCTTCGGGCCGCCCTCCCGCTGCGTGGAACGGACCTCCGCCCCCCAGTCGATGGCGATGTCCTCGATCCCCGGAAGGTCCGCCAGGGCCTGGCGCACGTCGTGGTCGATGGTCTCGCGGAGGGGACAGGCGGGGGTGGTCAGCACCAGTTCAAAGGCGACGTGGCCGCCCTCCACGGAGAGGTTGCGCACCATGTTCAGGGACACGATGTCCCGGTGCAGTTCGGGGTCCTGCACGTTCTTGAGCGCGGTCATGACCGCGTTCTGGTCCACCAAGATGACAATCCTTACGTAAACAAGGCGCGTGCCCAGGAGGTTCAGACGCGGGAACCATCAGACGGTCCGCAGCGTTATCCGAATCGACAACCGGGTGCCTGAAAGGACTGTGAGGCTCGCGTCCGGCGCGCCACAGTGTGCTCCTTCCAGTATAGGGAGGCAGTCCCCAGGGCGAAACGTGTCAGGAGAAGGACGCAAAGCGCGGCGCGGCATCACAAGAGCCTGCCGGTGCTACGCACCCTTTACCAGCCATTAGCGAAGTTGGGCACTTATTTAACACAACAACATTGACCCTCCTCGGCAGGCAGCGGGATCATGCGTCTCCCAGGGAAGGTGCAGGCCCGGGCCGACTGCTGAGAACGGTCGGAAAGCGCGGAGGCGACGACAGACTGCACACTCGGGGTGTCGTCACCGCTTCGGAGGACAGAGTAAGCATCATGAGCCAGACCACGACTCAGTCGAAGACCGAGAGCCGTGAGGTCAAGCCGGTGGCGAAGGGCCAGTGTGTCCACCACTGGATGATCGACAGCCCGAACGGCCGCGAGAGCGGAGGCGTCTGCAAGCGCTGTGGCGCGCGCAAGTCGTTCTCCAACTCCACGGAGCAGGTGATGTGGGAGCAGACCAACACGCTCCGCAACGACCTGAACCGTTCGTACCGCTCCTCCAAGACGGAGGAGTACTCCCTGGCGGACGAGGCCTAGCCCTCCCCACCAGGTTGGAACGACCGAGACTGGAAGGGCGGTCCCGAGGGGCCGCCCTTCTGCGTGCCGCCGCCCTGCACCGCCCGCCCCGGTATGATGGAGGCGTTCCCGGGAGCCCCATGGACCTCAGCATCAACCTCGCCCCGCGCCACAAGACGGAACTGCGCCTGCGCAACCCGATCATGACCGCGTCCGGCACGTTCTCCAACGGCCTTGAACTGGCGAAGCATCACGACATCGAGGCGCTGGGCGCCATCGTCTCCAAGGGCACCACCCTCCGGCCGCGGCGCGGGAATCAGACCCCGCGCACCGTGGAGACGGCGGCCGGAATGATCAACTCCATCGGCTTCCAGAACATCGGCGTGAGCGCGCTCATCAAGACGATCGCGCCGGTCTGGGAGCGCTGGAACACCCCCGCCGTGGTCAACATCATGGGCGAGACCCTGGAGGAGTACGGCACGCTTGCCGCGCGCCTGGAGGGCGTCCCCGGCGTGGCGGGGCTGGAGGTCAACGTCTCCTGCCCCAACGTAGAGGCCGGCGGGCTGGAGTTCGGACAGGTGCCGGAGCAGGCCGCCGCCGTGGTGCGCGAGGTGGCGGCGAACTCCACCCTGCCCATGCTGGTGAAACTGACCCCCAGCGTCTCCGACATCCGTCCCATCGCCATGGCCGTGGAGGCCGCGGGCGCGCAGGGCATCACCGTCACCAACACCATCCCGGCCATGGCCATCGACGTGAAGAAGCGTCGGCCCGTGCTAGCGACAGCCTTCGGCGGCCTCTCCGGACCCGCGGTAAAGCCCATCGCGCTGCGAAACGTCTACCTGGCCTCGTCCGTGGTGGACATCCCCGTGGTGGCCTCCGGCGGCGCGATGACCGGGCTGGACGTGGTGGAGTTCATCATGGCGGGCGCCACCGCGGTGCAAATCGGTACGGCCACGTTCCTGGACCCCGCCGCGCCGTGGCGCATCCTGGAGGAGTTCCAGGCCTGGTGCGAGGCGGAGGGCGTGACCTGCGTGGACGAGATCCTCGGGGTAGCGCGCCGCCGGGACTAGCACCGCAGACTCCCGCGACCGAGGGGCGCGCGTGACGCGCGCGCCACATTGGGCGAAGATGAGGGACATCGGGGCGTAGCTCAGCCTGGCAGAGCGCTGCGTTTGGGACGCAGAGGCCCGCGGTTCAAATCCGCGCGCCCCGACCACTCCACTCACCGGCCCTACGCGGCGTCCCGACCGCGGCGCTCCGCGCTGCTGCGCACCACCTCGTCGATGAGCGGCCAATTGGGGTGCATCGCAGCGTGCGGATACATGTCCACGTAGCGCGCGAGCGCCCGCTCCACGGTGAGGCCCTCGCCCAGCGGGCGGGCCAGCATCAGCCACGCGATGTCGAGCATGGCCGGGATCAACTGGGTCACCAGTTCCGAGCCGCCGCGGTCCAGTTGCTTCCACTCGTTGTAGATGCGCCCCACCAGGTAGTAGGCCAGCGACTGGTCCGCGTCCCGCTTGGGCGCCTGGAGGCGCCGCGACGCCTGCGACGCGACGAGCAGGCGAAGTTGCGGGACCACCTCGGGCGGCGTACCCAGGCGCAGGAGGATCGTGCCCAGCCAGCGCGTCGCCGTGCTGATCGCGGACATCTCGTCGCGGCTGGCGCCCTCCGTCAGCGCGCGCAGGAGAGATTCCGCGAGCCGCATCTCGCGCCCGCGCAGCGTCCGAGGCTCCGCCGCACCAGCCTGGTGCTCCCGCGCCGTGCGCGTGCGTTGGCCGCCTGCGAACTTGGCGTCGTACATCGCCTGGTCCGCGGCCTGCAGCAGTTCGCCCGTGGTCTCGGCGTCCGCCGGCGCCTCCGCCACGCCGATCGAGACGCCCAAGCGAGCCGGGGCGCCTTCGATCTCCAGGTGCGCGTCATGCAGCATCTCGTGGACGCGGTCCGCGACGGCCACGGCGGCGTCCGTGCCCACGCCTTCCATGACGATCACGAACTCGTCCCCGCCGGTGCGGGCGACGAAGTCCTCCGCGCGGCAGGCGGACCGCAACTCCCGCGCCACCAGTTCGATCACCCGGTCGCCGGTCTCGTGGCCCAGGCTGTCGTTGAACATCTTCAGGTTGTCCATGTCCACGACCATCACCGCGCTCTGCCCGTCGCCGCGGATCCCGGCCTCCAGGTCGTGCAGGCGCTCCTGGAGGTAGCGGTAGTTCGGCAGGCCCGTGAGCAGGTCATGCTTGGCGCTGTGGTCCGCGTGCTCGTAGAGGCGCAGGCGCTCAATGGTCACCGCCAGCAGCCCAGCCACCTCCTCAAGCGCGTCCAACTCGCTGACGGCGTAGTCACCCGCGGTGTTGTTCACCAGCGCAAAGACCGCTGAGGCGCGCTCGCCGTGGCGCACGGCCACCGCTGCCACCTCCCGGGCGTCATCGCCCAGCAGCGACCAGTCCAGCCCGGCATAGCGCGGGTCGTCGCGGCGGATGGTGACCGGGCCACCCGCCTCGATGGGTACACGGGCGACGGATCCCTCCAACGGTGCCGGGCTCGCCGGCAGGTCCTCCTCCGGGTAGGTGGCATACGGCTCCACGGTCTGGCCGGCCTCGTCCAGCAGGAACATCACCGCGCGGTCGAAGGGGATCAGCCAGCGCACCTCCTCCGAGAAGGCGGCGAACGCCTCACGCAGGTTCACGACGGACGCCACGATCCGGGCCAGGTTGCTCAGCGCCTGGATGTGGGACGCGCGCGCCGTGGCCTGCTGGTACAGGCTGGCACCGTCCAGCGCGAGTGACAGTTGCTCCACCGCCTGCTCCACGATGTGCACTTGGTCGCTCCGCAGCGGGCGCGGCACCACCACCACGGCCACACCCAGCATCTGACCCTTGGGGCGCATGGGGACGGCCACCGCGTAGCGGGCGTCCGAGGGCAGGAAGGAGGGGGCGCTGCCCTCGCCGCTGCGCCACGCAATCGGAGCGCGCGAGGCGAACCAGGGGTGGGCCCCATCACCCGGGAGCATCGACGGCGGCGGCGTGGGCCGGCCGCGCGTGCCGAAGGCCGGGACTTCCGTCACCATGCCGCCCTCGTCCACGCGCGCGATGAACAGGTGCTGATAGGACAGCAGGCGGTGGAGCGCGTTGGCGAAGCCGTTGTAAAGCCGCTCAACGTCCGCGCCGGACTGCATGGTCCGCGCCACCTCTGCCAGGCCGGTCAGTTCGCGGATGCGCTGCTGCTGGATAGCCACCAGCTCGTCCGCCTGCACGCGGCGCGCGATGACGTCCGCCACGCGATGCAGCAGCGTGGGCTGTTCCTCCGCCCACGGTTCGGACCGCGCCGAGGCCACGAGGAGCGCGCCGGCCAGGGCCACGGCCGGGCGCAGTTCGTCCGCGTCGCCCTCCTCGCCGCGTCGGGCGAACTCCGGCGTGAGGCTGCCGCGCGTCGCGAACACCGGCGCCACGGCCACCGTGGTGATCCCGCGGGCCACCAGCGCGTCCGAGAGCGGACTCTCGCCACCGGCGCCCAGCACCAGCGGTCCGGTGCGGTCCGCCACCAGCGCGGTGAGCGACCTCGCCAGCGGCTCCAGCCACGCCTGCCCCTCCTCGGTCGTTGCGCAGCCCGCGATCACCACGTCACGGGAGCCCTCCGGGAGTGACACCAGCAGGGCCTCGCGGGCGCCCAGGTGGGCGATCAGCGCCTCCAGCACCCCCGGCAGGGCGCGCTCACCGCGACCGTTGCCGTTCAGCAGGCGCGTGATCTCAGCCAGGAACTCCTCGCGGGCCGCCTTCTCCACCGCCTCCTGGTAGAGGCGCGCGTTCTCTAGGGCCACGCCCATCTCGCGGCCCACCAGCAGCAGCAGGTGGCGTCCGTCGTCGTCGCCGCGCAGGGTGCCCTCCCCGATGAGCGCGAACGACCCCAGCACGCGGCCCTTCGCGACCAGCGGCACCACGTGGTAGGGCTCGCCCAGGTTCGGCAACTCCACGTCCGGCTCCCAGTCCGGATGCGAGGAGGTCAGCGGACGGCCCGTGCGCGCCACGGAGCGCAGCAGCGCCTCTGGCAGCCGCGGGGCGTACAGGTCCTCCGGCGCCACGGTGACAAAGAGGTCCACCACCTCCCCGGCGCGGGCGCGGGTGTAGGCCTGGGCCGCGCGCACACCCAGCAGGCGCGCCACGAGGCGGACGGCGCGCTCCAGCGCGCGGGCGTCGTCCATGGGCTCGGCCAGCGCGAACGAGACGGCGTTGATGATCGAGAGGTAGCGGTTGCGCTCCTCCAGCGCCCGCGTCTGGCGGTCCACTTCCGCGTTCAGCTGGCGGTTCCAGCGGCGCAACTGCTCCTGCGAGGACTCCAGGTCCTGGTGCACGGCCCGCAGGTCGCCAATGGTGCGCTCCAGCCGCTCGCGCATCTCCCGGGTGCGGCGCCCACGCACGTGCAGGAACAGCGCGACGGCCGGGAAGATGATGACCGAGACGAAGGCGACCTCGAGGCCGCTGGGGGGTGGATCCGCCGCCACGCCGGTCTCTCGCAGCATGTGCATGGAGGGCAGCACGGCGGCCGCGATGTTCCCCAGCGAGACCGCGACCGTGGTGAACGCCAGCGGGCGGCCCGGCAGCACCAGCGCCGCGTTGAGTAGCACCAGGCCCAGGAGCGACGGCGTCAGCCAGTACCAGGAGACCGTCGCCTCCACGCCGACCACGGCCAGCAACACGTAGAGGACACGGAACGCCACGATCGCGTTGTGGCGGGCGCGGCCGGCGAAGCGCGGCAGCAGCAACCCCTCCGCCTCCGAGAAGACGATGAAGAGGCCGCCGGGGACGAAAAGCGTGGCGATCAGTTGGCCGGTGAACGCCCATGCCATGAGCGGCACGCACAGCAGCAGGAGACCGAGGACCCGGTGGGCCTGGAGTAGGGCGTGCAGATCTCCGAACGCCCGGACCGTGTCCGCGCGCTGCTCGTTGTTCGGGCCGCTGCCCGTTGCTACGATTCCCGGTAGATCCATGCCAGAAGGAATCCCTGCCTACGTCCTTGTCGCCCGGATTGGTTCAATCCTGGGCATGTCCTTCGCACTCGCGCTCGGTCTGCTCATGCTGATCGGCGGGTGGTGGGTCTCCTCGTTGATCGCGTTCGCATTTTTCATCCCTTCCTTCGGGGTGATGGCGCTCGTCGAGCGCAAGGCCAGCCGCGACCGCGCGGCCGCAGCCTCCTCGCGCTAGTCCGCATCCACCTGCTCACGCTGCCCCCTCTGTCACCTGGTCCGGCCGCGGGGCAAGCGCAGTAGCGAGGGCGAACAGCACCTGCGGGCCGTGGTCCGCGCCGCGCATCGCGCGCGCGGCCCGGGAGGCCGCTGCGACCGCCCCGCCGATGGCGTGGGCGTCAGGCGATCCGGCGGCGCCTTCCTCTGCGTCACGGGCCAGGGCCGCCAGGGCGCGTGCCAGCGCCTGCTCGGCGGCGTCCCAGCCGTCCCGTGCGCGACGCGGAACGACGGCTCGCTCCTCGGCGAAGTCCCGACGCGCGCCGTCAACCAGTGCAGCCAGCCGATCCCCATCCACGGGGTGATGACGCACGGCGAAGGCAAGGCGCGAAAGATGATCGGAGAGAGGGCCATCCGCGCCGGCGGCCGCCGGCAGCAGGCAGATCACGCGGGCAGCGGGGCGGCCTCGATTGGCCGCGCGCAGGATCGCGAAGGCGTCGTCCAGGGTGGTGACGTCTGCCACGACCACGGCGAACTCGGCCAGCCGAAGCGCCGCGCAAGCCGCCGGCACGCCCTGCGCCAGGCTCGGGGCCAGGCCACCGGGCTCCACGGGTAGGACACCGGCTATCGCACCGAGGTCAGCCTCGGCATCGCCGGCGATGAGCACGGGCGTGTCCAACCGTCTCCCCGGGGCGCCGCCGCCAGGCATATGCCCCCCCTTCGCCCCCTGACTATCGGCAGGAGCGAGGGGCTTCCGCACCGCCAGAGGGCGTGCGCGGGGGCGGTCAGAGTCGAGGGCGGCTACTCCTCGACGATGGTTACGGAGAGCATCTTGTCCCCGGGGTTGGGGTCGCGCTCCGGGTCTCGGGGCCGGATCGCCTGGACCACGTCCAGGCCTTCCTCCACCTGTGCAAAGGCCGTGTAGCGGCCGGTCAGGTGGGGAGCGTCGCCGAGCATGATGTAGAACTGGGAGCCGTTGGTGTTGGGCCCGGCGTTCGCCATGCCCAGGATGCCCTCCACGAAGGGAGTGTCGTTCAGTTCGTCCGGGAAACGGTAGCCCGGGCCGCCGCGGCCGCTGCCGGTGGGGTCGCCGCCCTGCGCGACGAAGCCGGGGATGACGCGGTGGAACGTGGTGCCGTCATAGAAGCCCTCACGGGCCAGGAAGACGAAGTTGTTCACCGTGTTCGGGGCCACCTCCGTCAGCAGGCGGGCGCGGATCTCGCCGCGCTCCGTGCTGATGACGGCGGTGTACTTCTTGGAGGGGTCGATCACCATATCCGGGGGCGCCTCGTACTGCTTGGCCATGGTCTACTCCGCCTCGATTTCGATGCTCAGGATGGTGTCGCCCGGAGGCGGGTTGCCGGAACTCGGGTCACGTGGAGTGAGCGCGTCCAGCAACTCCATGCCCTCCGTCACCCAGCCAAAGACCGTGAACTCCGCGTTCAGGTGCGGGGTGGGCCCCAGCGTGATGAAGAACTGCGAACCGCTGGCGCCCTGCGCGCCGCGGGCCATGGAGAGCGCGCCGCGCGCGAACTCCACGGGGGACTCCTCGTCCGGGAGGTTGTATCCCGGACCACCGGTGCCCTGCCCCAGTGGGTCACCGCCCTGGGCGACGAAGCCCGGGATGACTCGATGGAACGTCAGGCCGTTGTAGAAGAGGTTCTGCGCCAGGAACACAAAGTTGTTCACGTAGACGGGCGCGGTGTCTTCCAGGAGGTCGATCACGACGTTCCCGGACTCCAGGCGAATGATCGCGCGGTAGTCCAGCCCCTCGTCCAGCGTCATCTCGGGCGCGGCCGAATACCGGCGCGGGATCGGCTGCTCGGTGGGGATCACATCGGCGGTAGAGGTAGAGGTGGCGGTGGGGTCCGGATCGTCCGTCACCGGGTCGTTCGTGCCCAGGCCACTGGCGAACGCGCCGGCACCCACGCTCAGGATCATGAAGACGATGCCCACAAGGAACAGAACACGCCCGTTCCGCTGCATCCAACCCATGATCCCGGGGAATTCCACGGGGCCAATCGGTTCGTGTAAGTCGCCCTGCTGGCGGCGGCGCCGTCTACGGTTGTTGCTTCTACCCACGAGTACCCCCGCGTACCTCGATGTGCTCCTGGATGCTGGAGCGCAGGTCCTCCGGCGACCTGCTGGAGATGAAATACCGCGTGCCGTCCGTCAACGCCAGCATCACGCCCCGGTTCAGGAACGGGACGGACCACGCCCGACGGCGCTGCGTCCCCCAGCGTATCCCCCATCCGCCGTACGTTATCCACCGGTAGTCCTGCGCCTCCACGGAGACGATGCGCGGGTGAGCCAGCCGCGTGGCGAAGGGGCCGAAGCGCGCGGTCACGGCCTCCTGGTCCACGGTGACCTGCATGGTCATGAACCAGCGGTCCACCAGGATGATCAGCGTGAGCGTGAACAACGCCGCCAGCAGTCCGATCCAGGCGTCCCCGGCGAGGTTGCCCGCGATGGCAAACAGCGCGGATGCGGTGAGCACGGTCCAGAGCGCCCAGCGAAACCAGGGCGAGGCGTAGACGCGTTCGTGGTAGGTCATGGGTGCAGGCGCGACTCGCGAAGCGACGTCCGGCGGAGGGCCGGGCGGACGGCCGGCCCACACGGGGCCGGCGGAGAGCAGATGGTACCCCCGGCAGGATTCGAACCTGCGCACCTGGCTCCGGAGGCCAGTGCTCTATCCCCTGAGCTACGGGGGCTCACGTCGAGTGTATCGACGGCTTCCCGCAGGGAGCAATCAAGCCCGCTCGAACGCGTCAGGAAGCCGGGAGGCCGCGGAAGAACGCGGCCACGTCCGCTGCGAAGGCTTCCGGCTGCTCCACCGCCGGGAAGTGTCCGCCCGCTTCCATCTCCCGGTAGTGCACCAGGTTGTAGGCGCGCTCCACCATGGAGCGCGGGGGCGCCCACGGCTCGCGCGGGTAGCGGGCGTAACCGGTGGGGACATCCACGCGGCCCAGGCCGTAGCCGCCTCGGTTGTGGGTGGCCTCGTAGTAGATGCGGGCGGCGGAGGTGATGGAGCCCGTGAGCCAGTAGAGCGTGACGTTGGTCAGGACCAGGTCGCGGTCGAGCGCGTCCCAGAGGTCATCCCCGTGGTCCGTCCAGGCCCAGAACTTCTCCAGGATCCACGCCAGCAAGCCCACCGGGGAGTCCGTCTGGGCGTACCCCAGCGTCTGAGGCCGCGTGCCCTGGATGCGGCTGTACCCCGTCTCCTCCTGGTCGAAGGCCGCGCGGTACTTCTGGAACTCGCGCTCCTCCTCGGTGGGCGTCTCGCCCTCGGGCGGTGGGAAGCCGACCGCGAAGTTGAGGTGCAGGCCCAGCACCGCCTCCGGGTGAGCCCGCGCGAGCGCGCTGCCGATGATCGCGCCCCAGTCCCCGCCCTGCACGCCGTAGCGCGGGTAGCCCAGGGCGAGCATAAACTGGTGGAAGCGCTCCGCGACCTTCACGGGTGACATCCCCGGCGCCCGTGGCGCGTCCGAGAACGTGAAGCCCGGGATCGACGGCACGACCACGTCGAACCCCTCCGTCGCGAGGCGCCTCGAGGAGTCGAGGTGTTCCACGAACGAGCCGGGCCAGCCGTGGATCACCAGCAGTGGCGTCTGCCCGGCGGGGCCCAGGTCCACCATCGCGTGGACCTCCTCGCCCTCGATGGGCCCCCGGATGTGAGCGCGCTGGTTGAGCTGCTCCTGCCACGCGAACCAGTCGTAGTCGCGGGCCCAGTAGTTGGCCAGATCGCGGAGGACGGCGTCGTTGGTGCCGGTGGCCCAGCCGGTGTCGTAGGCGAGTTCGGGCCACCTCGTGTTGCCGATGCGGCGCTTGAGGTCGTCCACCGCGCGGTCGGTGAACTCCACGCGGAACGGGCGCAACTGGTCCATGGCGGCCTCCTCGGGCGGGAGTGTACGCGGCGACACGATCCGTGTCGGCACTCGCTCGACCGACCTACCGCGTAGGATGCCTCGATGCCGTGCGCGCAGGAGGCCCTTTGGACATCAATGCATCAGACGCCACAACGCTCGAACTACACGCTGCCTGGGTCCTCGTCGCGGCGTACATCCTTTCGCTCACGTATGAGGTCTGGAGGGCGACCGCAAAGGCCGGCACTTCCCGCCACGACTCGATGCGCGCCTTCGTCACGCAGGGCGTCCCCCTGTACCTGGCCGCGGCCGTGGTCATCGGTCTGCTGTTCGCCGGCGTCAGCGGCGCGGCCTGGATCGGACTGGTTTTCTCGGTCCTGCTGATCCTCGTGTCCACGCTCTACTACAACCCCACCGTGCTCATGGAGCGCCAGCCGCGCATGGTGGACTGGGTGGAGGACATCGCCTACACCGGCCTGCACTTCGTGGCCGCCGCGCTCCTCGCCTACGAAGTTGCGGGCAGGGCCCTCGGCACGGGGTGACGCCTGGCTCTAGCCGCGTTCGGAGAACACGAGTTGCAGGTGGATGTCCTCGGGCTCTGCCTCGAGCAGCGCCGGGTCTGGGGTGATGAGCGTTGCACCGTGGGCGAGATAGAAGCCGACGGCTGACTCGCTGGGCGTGGCGGAGATGTACAGCCCGCGCGCGCCGCGTCGCGTCGCTTCCGCCTCGATCCGCTCCAGCAGGCGTCCGGCGACACCCTGGCGGCGGTACGGTCGGCTGACGTGGAAAAACAGCAGCGGCAGGAGATCCGGGCGCGTCGCCGGCGAGTCCGCGCCGAGGGTGGCCACGCCCGCCAGCCTGCCGCCAGTGACATCCTCAGCGGCAAGGCAGAACCCGCCTGCACGCAACTGCGGTGTGAACGCCGACACATACCGTTCGACGCGATCCGCCGACCAGACCGGAACGTCCCAGTCGACCGCCCCTGAGACGAGGACGCCCTCGGACACCCGATACCCGACGGTGACCCGCTCTCGACGGTCGATCTCGTCGATCCGCCGGAGTTCGCCCTCGCCCAGGGCGCGCAGCCGGATCACGAAAGCGCCGCCATGCCGGCCGCGGGAGGAACCGACAGGCTCGCCCCACCGCTCACCTAGTCCGCCCCGCGGCGCCGGTACTGGATCGATTCCGCCAGGTGCACCGTCTCGATGCGGTCCGAGCCCGCGAGGTCGGCGACCGTGCGCGCCACCTTCAGCACGCGGTGGAACGCACGAGCAGAGAGCCCCAGCTGCTGCATGGCCGTGTTCAGGAGCGGCTGAGCCTCCGGGGCCAGCGCCTCCTGGCAGTGCTTCCGCACCTCCGTGGGGCCCATCTCCGCATTGGTCAGCGCGCGCGAGCCCTTCAGGCGCACCGACTGGCGGGCGCGCGCCTCGATGACGCGGTCGCGCACGGTCTCCGAGCGCTCGCCGGAGGGCTCGCCGGCCAGTTCCTTCAGGTCCACCCGTGGCACGTCCGTGAAGAGGTCGATGCGGTCCATCATCGGCCCGGAGACGCGGCGCTGGTACCGGGACACCGAGGCCTCCGGGCAGGTGCAGTTCCGGAGCGAGTCGCCGTAATAGCCGCAGGGGCAGGGGTTCATGGCCGCCACCAGCAGGAAGCGCGCCGGGAACGTCACCGAGCCCCGGGCACGGGAGATGGTGACGTGTCCGGACTCCAGCGGCTCGCGCATGGACTCCAGCGCCACGGTGGAGAACTCCGGGAACTCGTCCAGGAACAGCACCCCTCGATGCGCCAGGCTCACCTCCCCCGGGCGGATGCTGCTGCCCCCACCGACGAGGCCCGCGTGGGAGATGGTGTGGTGGGGGGAGCGGAAGGGCCGGTCGCGCAGGAGCGGGTTCTCGCGGCTGAGCAGACCCGCCACGGAGTAGACCTTGCTGACCTCGATGGCCTCGCCTGCCTGTAACGGCGCCAGCAGGCCGGGCAGCGCGCGGGCGAGCAGCGTCTTGCCCGCGCCCGGTGGGCCCTGCATCAACAGGTTATGTCCACCAGCAGCCGCCACCTCCAGCGCCCTCTTCACGTGCTCCTGCCCGTGCACCGTCGAGAGGTCGTGCGGCTCCAGACCGCTCATCGCCTCCGAGGGCGGTAGTGGCGCCGGCCACGTCTCCGGCGGATCGGCGAGTTGGGTGAGCGTCTCCAGGCCCATCACCTGCACCCCGCCCACGAGTCCCGCTTCCGCAGTGTCCTCGTGCGGGACCACGGCCTGTGGGATGCCCTCCTCCGCGCACATCGCTGTAAACGGGAGCACCCCCGGGACGTGGCGCAGGCGGCCGTCCAGCGACAATTCGCCCAGCAACGCGGCGTCCGCGAAGCGGTCCGGCACCTGACCCGAGGCCACGAGCACGGCGACGGCAATCGGCAGGTCGTAGACCGGGCCCTCTTTGCGGACGTCCGCCGGGGCCAAGTTCACCGTGATCCTGCGGAGCGGGAACTCGAAGCCGGCGTTCTTGATCGCGGCGCGCACGCGCTCGCGCGCCTCCTGCACCGCGGTGTCCGGCAGTCCCACGATGTTGAATGCCGGCAGCCCGCTACCAATGTCCACCTCGACATCCACCGGGATGCCCTCGATGCCCCGGAGGGCGGCGCTGCGGACCTTGGCGAGACTCACCGGCGGCCTTTCGTGCCGCCGCATCCTACCGGACAGGGAGAACACCCCGGGGGTAGGGATGGCGCACCGGTTGAGCCCTCGCAGCGGCCCGGGCGCGAGCACGAGCGCGCGGGGAGTGACGGAGACCCGTCCGCCCCCTAACCCAGCGCGCCGCTCGCGGCGATGGCGGCGGCCTCGTCCGCGTCGATGCCGCACTCGGCGAGGACGTCCGCGGTGTCTGCGCCCAAGTCCGGGGCCGACGAGCGCACGTCCATGTCCGCGCCGGCGATGGCGAACGGCGTGTTCACAGTCCGGAAGCGGCGGCCGTCCTTTGCCTCCACGTCCACGAAGCGGTGGGTGACCTCTGCCTGTGGGTCCTGCAGCACCTCCGGCACGGTGGACATCGGCTCCCAGATCAGGCCGGCGCCGTCCAGGATGGGGCGCCACTCCTCCAGCGCGCGGGCGCCGATCACCGCATCCAGCGCCGAGGTCAGGGCGATGCCGTTGATCCGCCGCTGGTCCAGCGTGGCGTAGTCCGGGTGCGCCTCCCACTCCGGGTGCTCCACCGCGCGGCACAGCGCCGGCCAGTAGCGGTCCGACTGCGGCATCACGAGGGCCAGCCAGCGGCCGTCTGCGCATCGATAGGTGTTCGCCAGCGGGTTCACGGCGGCCGAGCGATCGCGGAACTCCGGCTGCTGGCCGTTGATCAGGCTGCGGGAGTAGTCGCTACCGATGGTCCAGAGTCCCGCCGCGAAGAGGCTGGCATCCACCACCTGGCCCTGGCCGGAACGGTCACGAGCACGCAGCGCCGCCAGGCACGCGCCGAACAGCGCCAGGCCGGCCGTGTGGTCGCCCTGGCCGCCTCGGAACATGCCGGGCGGGCAGTCCGGCTGGCCCACGATGCCCATGATGCCGGTGCGCGCCCAGAAGGCGGCGTTGTCGAAGCCGGCTCGCTCCGCGTCCGGGCCTTCCAGGCCGTACGCCGTCAGCGAGGCGTGCACCACCCGTGGCGCGACCTGGTGGACGTCCGCGGCGGTGAGGCCGAAGAGACGCTGGCGCGAAGCGGTGAGGTTGGTCACGAAGATGTCCGCGGAGGCGCAGAGGCGCTTCACCAGCGCCGAGCCGCCCTCATGCGCCAGGTCCACCACCACCGAGCGCTTGCCACGGTTGTCGAGTTCGAAGGCGGTGCTCCAGCGTCCACCGGGGACGATCATTCCGGGATAGCGCCAGGCGTCGCCCGCGGGCGGCTCCACCTTCACGACGTCCGCGCCGAGGTCCGCCATGATCGCGGTCGCGCTGGGCGCCGCCACCCAGGTGGCCAGTTCGATCACGCGGACGCCATCCAGTGGCAGGACCGTCATCTTCGTCTCCCTCCCCCGCCCCCGGAGGGCATCACAGGCCCGTCCACTCCGCCGGGACCGGCAGGGCGAGGTCAAACCTGTCGTTCAGGTCGTGCAGCACGCGCAGGAGCGCGCGGTCCTCCGAGAGTGGTTCCAGCGGCGCGGCGACATGCGTGCCGCCGAAGACACGGACGATCTCGTCGTCGTCATCCACCACGTGGTCTGGCGCGAAGGGGATGCCGAGTTCGGCCAGCCGCTCGCGGTGGCGCGAGAGCGGCTTCACATAGCAGTCAACGATGTGCGGGCGCAGGTCGTAGGCGTGGGCCACTTCCCACCGCAGCCCTACGCCAGACCAGAGGTAGACCTCCGCGCCAGCCGCAGCCACCCCCGCGATGACCTCACGGGCGAACGGCCGCAGCCGCCGGTTCCAGGTCAACAGCGTGTCGTCCACGTCGAAGTAGACGCGCAGCGGCTCAGGCACCGGTGGCGCCCGGACCAGCAGACGTGGCTGCCATCTCGATGGCGGCGCCACTCTCGAGGGCATGCTCGACCTCCGGGTCGGACATCCCGAGGACCTGCGCCAGCACCTCGCGAGTGTGCTCACCCGCCAGCGGCGCCGCGCGGACCGGGCCGATGCTCTGGCCGTCCAGCCGCATCGGGGAGCCGACGGTCCGGAGCGTCCCCATGACGGGGTCCGGCACCTCCACGAACAGGCCGCGCTCCGCGAACACCGGGTGCGCCACGGCCTCGCGCAGGGTGTGTACCAGGCCGAAGGGGGCGCCCGTGCTCGCGAGGCCCGCCGCAACCTCGGCCGCGGTCATGCCGGCGATCCACGCCGAGAGCAGCGGCCCCGCGTCCTCGGGCGTCTCCGCCGCCGCCTCGGGATGGCCGAGGCCCTCCGCGAGGCGACGCCAGTTGTGCCCGCCGCCGGTGTTGATGGTGAACGCACGCCCGTCCGCGCTGCGGTAGATGGGGTGGCGCGGCGGCGTCCATGCGTCCCCATCATCGCTCGTCAGGAAACGGCCGACGATCTCCGTCATCATCGCCATCTGGCTGTCGAGCAGGCTCACGTCGATGCGCATCCCGCGGCCAGTGCGTTCTCGATGGAAGAGTGCGCCCAGGACGGCCGCCAGCGTGTTCTGCGCCGCCAGTACGTCCGCCACCTGGATACCGGGCGCCAGGGGTTCGTCGTGATCGTGTGCGCGCTGCTGGACCCAGAGGAAGCCCGCCTCCGCGTGCGCGGAGGCGCCAAAGGCGCGACGGGAGGCCTGGCTGCCGTCCTGGCCGAACCCGGAGATCGAGGCGAAGACCAGCCCCGGGTTCTCCCGGGCCAGCGCGTCATAGCCGAGGCCGAGGCGGTCCAGGACGCCGGGCGCGAAGTTCTCCACCAGCACGTCCGCCGTGGCCGCGAGTCGCCTCGCGATCTGGCGGCCGCCCTCCGTGCGGAGGTCCAAGGCGATCGACCGCTTGCCGGCATTGTTCTGCGGGCTGCCGCTCGTGCGCTCGCCGGGCGCCTTCGGTGGACGATCCACCTTGACCACGTCCGCGCCCAGGTCCGAGAGGATCCGCGCACAGTACGGTCCCGCCAGCACATGGGTCATGTCCAGCACTCGGATGCCCTGGAGGATCACCGGCGGACTCCTATCGTCGTCGCCGGTGCGGGTCCATCGCGTCGTTGATGGCGTCCGCCAGCAAGTTGAGCGACAGCAGGAACAGCCCAAGTGCTGCCGCGGGGGCGATAAGCAGGTGCGGTAGTTCAAGCCTCGCGCGTGCGTCGTTGATCAACGACCCGAGCGAGGGCGCAGGCGCCACGGTGCCGATCCCCAGGAAGCCCAGCGATGCCTCCGCGAGGACTGCCGTAGCCATCGCCAGCGCGCACTGCACGATCAGCGGGGGCATCGCGTTGATCGCGATGTGCCGGAAGATGATGCGCTTGCTGCTCGCTCCCAGCGCCCGGGCTGCGACCACGTAGTCACGCGACCGTTCTGCGAGCATCTGCCCCCGGGCAAGTCTCGTGAACCCCGGCCATGCACCGAGGCCGAGCGCCAGCGCGACGCTCTGGATGCCCACTCCGAACACCGCCAGTAGACCGATGGAGAGGATCAGGCCCGGGAAGGCCATCATCGTGTCTACCAGCCGCATGATGATGGAGTCGGTCAGGCCGCCCGCGTAGCCCGCGACCAGCCCGGCGGACACGCCGATCAACACGCCCAGCCCCGTGGCGAAGATGCTGACCAGCAGCGATGCCCGCAGGCCGTAGAGGATGCGGCTGAACAGGTCGCGCGACAGCGCATCCGTGCCCAGCCAGAACTCCGTGCTGGGCCCCAACAGGCGCTGCCCTCGGAACTGTTCCAGCGGATCGTGTGGCGCGACCAGCGGCGCCCCGAGGCCCGCGACGACCAGCACCGTCAACAGGATGGCGCCGGTCATGCCCATCGGGTTCTTCAGCACGATCTCGCGGGTCGTCGTCCACAGGAGTGACCGCTCCGCGCGGGGCTTGGCCGGCGCGCGGCGTTCCTCGACTGCCATTTCGCTCATCTAGGCTTCCAACCGAATCCGGGGGTCGACGACGCCGTAGAGGAGGTCGGCGACCAGGTTGACGAGGATGAAGACCGCGACCAGCACCAGCAACACCCCCTGGATGGTGGGGATGTCCCTGGCCTGCACCGAGTCCACCACCACCCGCCCGAGGCCGGGGCGCGAGAACACGCGCTCAATGACCACGGAGCCGGTAAGGATGCTGGCCACCTGTAGGCCGGAGAGCGTGATGGTGGGGATCAGGGAGTTCTTGAGGACGTGACGCATGACTACCACGCGCTCCGTCAGGCCCTTCGCACGGGCCGTCGTGACGTACTGCTGCTGCGTGACCTGCGAGACCGCCGTGCGCGTGTAGCGGGCAAGGACCGCCGCCTGGGTGGTGCCAAGCGTGAGCGCAGGCAATGCCAGCGTCTTGAGCCCAGCCACGGGGTCGTCCCAGACGGCTACCCGACCGCCGATGGGTAGCCAACCGAGGGAGAACGCCACCGCCCAGAGCAGCAGGATCCCGAACACAAAGTTCGGGATGCCGATGAAGAAGATGGTGGAGAGCGAGACAAACCAGTCCCAGGCAGAGCGGACCTTCACGCCCGCCATCACCCCGAAGAAGATCCCGAGCAGCAAGGTGATGGAGTAAGAGACAACCGCCAGTTCCAGCGTGGGAAGCGCGTTGATGCGGATCATCTCGATCACCGGGCGGCCGGTGCGGAATGAATCGCCCAGGTCAGCCTGGAGAAGCCCCAGCCACCAGTCTGTCAGTTGGGTGAGGATCGGGCGGTTCAGGCCCAGGCTCTCGCGGATCGCCTGGACCTCTTCGTCAGTCGCATCCTGCCCCGCAAGAATCGAGGCCGGGTCACCCGGGATGAAGTGAAGCAGGCTGAACACCAGCAGGCTGGCGAGAATGACCACCGGGATCGACTCGATGAGCCTGCGGAGGATGTAACGTCCCAAGTCCTGTCCCTACCTGCTACTGCCTGACACGCAGCGGGCGGCACCCGCTCGGAGTGCCGCCCGCCATGCCAACTGAGACTACGCGTCCAGCCACCACTCCGCGAAGGAGCTCTTGACCACCGAGAGGTTGCCGCCCTCGTCGCCCTGCACCACGGAGTTCATGATGCGGAACTCCTCCGAGGCAACCAGGCCGACGATCCACGGCTCGTCCAGCAGGAGCTGGTTGAACTCGCGGACGCCAGCATCAAACTCCGCGGAGCCCAACTGCACGGCCTGCAGTCGGTCCAGGAGCGCCGAGTACGCCTCGGACTCGTAGCCCGAGGCGTTCGGGACCTGGTACTGCTGGGCCGCGTTCATCATCGAGCCGGGGTGCGCGTAGTTGGCGAAGCCGTGCACGCCGATCCACGCATTCGACTGGATTTCACGGGACCGCAACTGGGCGAGCGCGACGGACGGCTCGAGGATCACGAGTTCCGTCTGCAGACCCACGGCGTTCAGGTCGTCCTGGACGTACTGCGCCAGGGAGACGGCGTCCTCACCGGAGCCCACCTGCAGTGTGATCTGCGTGCCAGCCACGCCGGCTTCCGCGAGGAGCGCAGCGGCAGCGTCCGGGTCGTAGGAAACCCCGACGGGGAAGTCCTGGTCCTCGTTGTAGGCCGGCGACTCGACGGGCCAGGGCAGGGCGGTCCCCGCAACAATGCCCTCAGCCCACTCGTCACTCAGGCGCTGACGGTCGATGGCGAGCATCACCGCGCGACGGACGCGGACGTCATCGAAGGGCGGCTTGGTCGTGACCAGGCCCATGTGCTCCATGCCGGCCTTGCCACGCGAACGCACCCTCACGGAGGAGTCGTTCTGCAGCGACGCGACAATCGCGTTGGGCATGGCGTCCGCCCAGTGGAGTTCACCACTGCGCAGCGCCAACTCTCGCGCCGCGTCGTCGGCGTAGACCTTGCCCTCGATCGCGTCGAGGTACGGGATGCCCTCGCGCCAGTAGTTCTCGTTCCGCTCCAGGCGGTAGCCCTGGTCCGGGGTGTAGGAGACGAACTTGAACGGACCGGTACCCACCAGGTTCGCCATATCCGGGATCTGGGCGGCCGTGTTGCGGTCCACGATGCGCGTCAGGCCGAACATGTCCACCAGCGCCGGGCGGGGGCCGTTGAACGTGAAGTCGATGGTGCGGTCGTCCACGACCTTCACCTCGGCGATGCCCTGCGACAGCGGGCCCTTCAGCTGGCCGGAGGACTCCGCGTTCGAGAAGAAGTCGACTGAGTAGGCGACGTCGTCGGCGGTCAGCGGGCGACCGTCGTGGAACGTGACGCCCTCGCGCAGCACCACGTGGAGGGCGCTGCTGTCGGCGTTCAGCTCAAAGGTCTCTGCCAGTCGGTTGTCGATCTGGAAGTCCGGGGTCAGGCCGATCAGCTGCTCCCAGACGGTGTGCTGGATCGGCCGGTTGCGGACGTTGAAGCCGAACAGCAGGACATTCGGGTTCGGCTCACCGCTGTCGACGAGCAGGGTTCCCCCACGCTTGATGTCGCTGGCCGCCGGTGTCGGCGTCGCAGAGGCGGTGCTCCCCCCGCCACCACCGCCAGCGGTCGCTGCGGGTGTCGGGTCGTCGTCGTCCTCACCGCAGCCGATGAGCGCCGCGCCGGCGAGGCCGGCCGCACCCAGTGCGGCGCCCCGCAGCAGACGCCGCCGGCCCACCATCACTCCCAGGTCGATGAAATTGCTCATGATTGCCCCTCCGTGAACAAACGTTACCGCAGGAGTTTCCCATGCACGTCAAGAGGCCATCCGCCTGAAACGTTGGGGACTATGCAAATCACTTCTGTGTCGCGGGACCAGTGGGGCGGGAGATGCTACTTCAGCAAACAACCGTTCCCATGGGTCAGCGGGCGCGCGGTGGCCCCAGCGAGCCTCTCGGAAGGAACTCCGCCGGACGGCGAGGTGGGTTCGGGATTTCCTCGGCGTGCTCGGCGCGCGCGATGAGACGGTCCAGGGCACGTCGAGCAGCCGCAGCGTAGTCATGGTGGATCACCGCCACCGGCGGGTGCTGCGCCATGTGCCACGGCGAATCCCCAAAGGTGAGCAGGGACACGTCATCCGGAATCCGCCATCCAGCCCGGTAGATGCCGCGGAGGATGCCCGTGGTGAGGAGGCCGTTCCCACACACAATCGCCGTCGGCGGATCCGCCAATCCCGCGAGGTTCTGCACCTCCGCGATGCAGTCCTCCGGGTTCACGGCTAGGACCTCGACCAGCGCCTCCTCCGGCAGTTCCGCCTGGGCTACGGCTTCCCGAAGCGTCGCGCGACGGGTGTCGCCCATGACGGTCCGCATGCTGATGGGGCGGGCGAAGTAAGCGATCTTCCGGTGTCCCAGGGCGAATAAGTGGCGGTAGGCAACCATGCTCGCCCCGCGCTCGATCTCGGCCCGTTCCAGGTAGGGGTTGAACGGCCGCGTCCCTTCGTAGTCTGCCTCCGCGGACAGTTCTACATCTGGCTCCAGGGGGATGCCGGAGCGCGCAAGCATCCGCTCGACCTCCGCGGTCATCATGATGATGCCGCGGCCGAACAGGATGCCATCCACGCGGTGTTCCACCAGCCGTTCGACCTGCGCGGCCAGGATGTCGGACTGCCCCTGGGTGTCGCAGACGAAGAGTGTGTAACCACGCTCGAAGGCGATCCGGACAGCGGCCTGGAGGTGGGTGAGGGACATGATGTTGGTGAAGTCCGGGCCCAGGAACCCGAGCGTCCGAGTCTGCGCGCCACGCAGCGCTCGTGCAGAGCGACTGGGCCGATAGCCCAGGCCGTCCGCCACCTCGATCACGTGGCGCCGCGTGGCATCCGCCACGCGGCCATCGCCGCTCAAGGCCCGCGAGACCGTGGAGGTCGCTACCCCTGCGGCCTTCGCCACGTCGTGAATCGTGATGGAGGTGGAGCGGTAATCGCCGTTCGCTCCGGCTGACGCTCGTCTGGCAGCCGCTCGCTTGGATTGACTCACTGAATCTGCCTACTCGTTATCCACTTGATAACAGTCTCGCATGGACCGGCGTACTCGCGACAGCGGCACGCTCTAGGAGCACCTTACAGGCGTCCCGGCAATTAGGCGCAACTGATTCCACGTATCCCACGCTAGGGGCGGCTGCTCGCTCCCACCACCCGACCCTTGACACGGGTGCCATACTCCCAGCGGATGAGCAAACGTTACCGCATCACCGAGTAGGGAGACGCGATTGAGCGCTGCCGCCGGCCCATATCACGGCCTCCGAGTCATTGAGCTGGGCCGCTTCATCGCCGTCCCCTTCTGCGGCCAGCTCCTGGCGGACGGCGGAGCGGACGTGATCAAGGTGGAGGCGCTGGAGGGCGACCAGCCCCGCCTGAACGGTCCCATTACCCCCACCGAGGGCCGGCAATTCCTGAACAAGAACCGAGGGAAGCGCTCCCTCTCCGTGGAGATCACCGACCCTGAGGTCGTTGCCGCACTGCAGCGCCTCTCCGCCCGCGCAGACGTAGTGCTGGCCAACATGCGCCCCGGCCTGGCCGCGCGCCTCGGCCTGGACTATGAGTCTGTCCGCGCGCGGAACCCGCGTGTGATCTACGCGGAGAACACCGCCTACGGAACCGCAGGCCCCATGGCCAACGAGCCTGGCATGGACATCGTCCTGCAGGGCTACACCGGCGTAGCGCATCTCACGACTCGTGGCCCCGAGCAGCAGCTCAATCCCGTGATCGACCACACCGCCGCGCTGCTCATGTCCTGGGGTGTGGCTACCGCCCTCTTCCACCGGGAGCGCACGGGCCGAGGTCAGCGCCTGGACGTCGCGTTGATGCACGCCGCCATGGTGCTGGAAAACAACCAGCTGACGCACGTGGACGCCATCGATGGCTGGCGAGACGAGTTCGTGGAGTACCTGAAGGGCGCCTTCGCGGGGGGAGCCACCTGGGAGGAAGTCCTGGCCCACCGCCAGGAACTGCAACCGCACCGCGTCATGCGCGCCTACTACGGCTTCCACACCACCAGCGACGGCATGGTGACCGTGGCCTGCAACGCCGCCACCCTGCGCCCACGGATGCTCCAGGTCATGGGCCTGGAGGACGCGTGGACCACGCAGAAGGGCTGGGTCCCGGAAGACGCCGTGTCCTACGAAGGGCAGCTCTACGAGCGAGTGGTGGCGCGCTTCAAGGAGCGCACCACGGCCGAGTGGATCGACGCCTTCCGCGCGGAGGGCCTGCCGATTGGACCCGTGCGTCACTCGGACGAGGTGCTGTACGACCAGCAGGCCTGGGACAACGGCTTCCTGGTCCGCTTGGAGCACGAGATCCTGGGCGGCGTGTCCATGGTGGCGCCCCCGGTGAAGTTCAGTGACTCACCCCTGCAGGCGCGCCCCTCTCCCCCACTGGGCAAGCACTCACGCGACGTGCTCCGGGAGTCTGGCCTGGAGGATGCGGCTATCGAGGCGCTGTTCGCGCGCGGCGTGGTGCGGGAGGCTTAGGCATGGGCAAGCGTGCACTGGTCGTCGGCGGTACCGGACCCACCGGCGTGCACATCGTGAACTTCCTGCTGGCAGCCGGCCACGAGGTTACCGTCTTCAGCAGCGGCGCCCACGACGAAGGAGCAACCTTCGCCGGCGACGTGGAGCGGATCTACGGCAACGCCCGCGACGACGAGAGCGTCCGCAGCACCATCGCCCAGCGCGAGTGGGACGTGGCGATCTGCACCTATGGCCGGCTGCGCATGCTCGCCACTGAACTGGCGGGCAAGACCGGCCGCTTCGTGGGTGTGACCGGGCAGCCGGTCTACCGCGGCGCGGCGCGACGCACGCCGGACGGCGGCATCGCCCTGCCTGTCCCGGAGTGGACGGAGCGCCAGTACGACGCCGCGAACTACACCGGCAAGGTCGCGGAGGGCGAGGACCAGTTGTTCGCCCAGCACGGCGCCGGGGATTTCGAGGCCGTGATCGTCCGGTACCCGGGTGTCTTCGGCCCTCGCGCCCCGGTCAACCACGAGTGGGCGGTGGTGAAGCGCGTGCTGGACCGCCGGCCGTTCATGCTCATGCCGCACGACGGCATGTCCTACTTCCAGCGCGGCTACTCGGAGAACGTGGCCTGGCTCGTGGCGCTCTGCGCGACGCGGCCGGAGGCGGCGGGCCACGCCTTCAACGCCGGCGACGAGCAGGTGCTGAGCGCGAAGCGCGTGGCCGAACTCATCGTGGACGAACTGGGCTCGGACATGGAACTGGTGGGCGTCCCCGTCTCGTTGGTGCGGGGCGTCTACCCCCTGGCGGAGAAGGCGCCGCTGATCCTGGACATGTCCAAGGCGCGCACCCTGCTGGGCTACCGCGACCGGGTGCCCGTGGACCAGGCGACGCGCCTCACCGCCCGCTGGCTGGCGGCACACCCACCCCACCCGGACGACCTTTCTCCGGGCGCAGCCGGCACGTTCGACTACCAGGCGGAGGACCGCATCCTGGCGGCCTGGCGACAGGCAGAGTCGCAGGCGCGCGCCGCCATCGATGTCAGTTAGCGCATGACAGAACGGGGCTCCATGGACTTCGCGTTCACACCCGAGCAGGACGAGTTCCGCACACAGGTGCTCCGCTTCGTCGCTGAGACGCTGACGCCGGACTTCTGGCGCGCCCACCGCGAGCGAGGCGGCGGCGGCAGTTCCCCGGAGTTCAGCCGCGCCGCCGCCGAGAAGGGATGGCTCGCCGTGGCGTGGCCCGCCGAGTACGGCGGACGCGGGCTCTCCTACATCGAGCAAATGATCTACATGGAGGAGATGGCCTACGCGGGCGCCCCGCAGGAGCACCACCGCCGCGCGGTGCAGCAGGTGGGCCCCTCGATCATCCTCAACGGCTCGGAGGAGCAGCGGGCGGAGTACCTGCCGGCGATCGCCTCGGGGGCGGCCTCCTTCGCCATGGGCCTCTCGGAGCCGGACGCCGGCTCTGACCTGGCAGCGGTCACCACCACCGCCGTGCGGGACGGCGACGAGTGGGTGCTGAACGGCCGCAAGCGTTTCACCAGCGGCGCCCACTACTCGGACTACCTTTGGACCGTCGTGCGCACGGACCCGGAGGCGCCCAAGCATCGAGGCATCTCGATGTTCGTGGTGCCGCTGAAGGCGCCGGGCGTGCGCGTGAAGCCGCTGATCGACCTGCAGGACCGCCACCACTTCAACGAGGTCTTCATGGAGGACGTGCGCGTCCCGGCGCGCAACCTGGTGGGGCAGGAGAACCGCGGCTGGTACATCAACGCCGCGACCATGGACTTCGAGCGGTCCGGCATCAGCCGCTTCGCGTTCCTGCGACAGAACCTGGACCGCTTGCTGGACGACGTCCGTGCCGCCTCGGCGTCCGGCGCCCAGCCCTCCGCGTTCTCCGTGCGCCGTGCGCGCGTAGCGGAGGCGGCGGTGCGCTCCGAGGTGGGCCGCCTGCTCGCGTACCGCATCATCACGCTGCAGGCGGCGGGCCTGCTCCCCAACTACGAAGTCTCCATCGGCAAGTTGACCGTCACCGAGACCATCCAGCAGGTGACGAACATGGCAGTGAACTTCCACGGCCTGCACGGCCTGCTGGGCTACGGCGGCCAGCCCGGCGACGACGAGGAGTCCACCAACCTGCCCTGGGGCCCGATGTACCTGGACTCCATCCGCCACACCATTGGCCAGGGCTCCGCGGAGATCCAGCGCAACGTAGTGGCCACCCGTGGCCTGGGACTGCCGAGAGGCTAGCCATGGACGTCCAGGCACGCGTGGAGGACATCATCCGCGGCTTCGAGTCGCAGGGCTCGCACCGCACGGGCACCGTTGGCGACCTGGCCTCCGCGGAGTGGATGGCTGAACTGGTGCGACAGGCTGGGGCTGAGCCGGAACTCCACGCCGTGGACCTGGACCGGCTGGAAGTCATGGACTGCTACGTCGAGGTAGACGGCGACCGCATCGAGGCCGTGCCGCTGTTCGACTGCACCTACACGGCGCCTCGCGGCCTGGAAGGCCCGCTGGCGGCCGAGGCCGGCCCCGGCGAGGTCGCGCTCTTCGCCACGCCCCCGACCGGCCCGCAGGAGTCGCTGGTGGCGCTGCGTCGCACCACGCCGGCCGCCGCGGTGGTGGTGATCACGGAGGGCCGTGCGCCCGGACTCGCACTGCTGAACGCACCGGCGTTCACCTCGCCGTTCGGGCCGCCGGTGGTGCAGGTCTCCAGCGAGGACGGCCCGCGGCTGCGCGCCGCCGCCGAGGCCGGCAGCACCATGCGCGTAGTCGCGCACGCCGAGCGCCGGACGGCACGCGCGTACAACGTGACAGCCTCGGTCGGCAGCGGTGATCGCTACGTCCTGGGCGTGAACACGCCCCGCAGTGGCTGGTGGGAGTGCGCCGGCGAGCGCGGGGGCGGCCTCGTGTGCTGGCTGGAGGTGTTGCGCGCGGTGGTGGAGGCGAAGCCGTCCGGCCGCGTGTTCTTCAGCGCGACCACCGGGCACGAGATCGGCCACCTGGGCTTTGACCGCCTACTGTCAGAGCGCGCGGAACTGGCCGGCATCCCCACCTGGATGCACTTCGGCGCAAACATTGGCTGCGCCAGCGCGACCACGGCCACGGTGCACGTCTCCGACCAGGAGATCGCCGCGCTCGCCCTCGAGGCGGCGGGCCGGCACGGGGCGCGCGAGCCACGGGTAGCCCTGCAGACCGGCGGGGGCGAGATGAAGACGGCGCGCGAGCACGGCGCCACCCGGTGGATCGCCCTCACGAACGACAACGCCCACTTCCACATGACCTCCGACCGCTACGACACGAACGTGGACGCGGCCGCCGTGGCTGCCTTCGCGCGCGGGTTCGTGGACGTGGCGCGGCGGGTACTCGGTCCAACGGGGCGCTGACGCACGGATCTTGGACTGGTCAGTCACCAGTCAGCCTGAACCAATCGAAGGGCCAGACCGCCGGCCCGCCAGACCTCGAGGAGCACAATGAACATGGCCTCCCCAATCCGGACCTCCGTCTGCGACATGCTGGGCATGGAGCATCCGATCTTCGCGTTCAGCCACAGCGTGGACGTGGTGGTCGCCGTCTGCCAGGCCGGCGGCCTGGGCGTCTACGGCGCCACCCGCCGCTTCCCCGAGGAGATCGATGAGGCCCTGAAGGAGATCCGCTCGCGCGTGGGCGACCGGCCCTTTGGCGTGGACCTGGTACTGCCCAAGGGGATGCCGGAAAGCAACAACCGCGAGGACATCGAGATGCAGATCCCGCCGGGACACCGCGCCTTCGTGGACTACCTCTTCGACAAGTACAACGTCCCGCGGGACAACCTGCCCGGCTCACGCTCGCGGTTCGTCCGCTCGGACGAGATCGCCCGCCGCCAGGCCGAGGTCGTGCTGAACTCCAGCGTGGACCTCTTCGCCATGGGCATCGGCAGCCCGGAGGAATACATCACGTCCGCGAAGGAGCGCGGGAAGCGCGTCCTGTCGCTCGTGGGCTCGCCGAAGCACGCCCTCCGCGCCATCGATGCCGGCGCGGAGATCCTGGTGGCGCAGGGCAGCGACTCCGCCGCCCACACGGGCCCCATCGGCACGTTCTCGCTGGTGCCGCAGGTGGTGGACATCGCCGGCGACGTCCCGGTGTTGGCCGCCGGCGGCGTGGCCACGGGGCGGCACATCGCGGCCGCGTTTGCCCTGGGCGCCGTGGGCGTCTGGGTGGGGACGCCGTGGCTCGTGACCAAGGAGGGTCACTCCTCGCCGGTGCTGCTGAAGAAACTGCTGGCCGCCGGGTCCGAGGACACGGTGATCACCCGCGCGCGCAGCGGCAAGACGAACCGCCAGTTGAAGACCGCCTACACCGAGGAGTGGGAGGCGGAGGGCGCCCCCGTGCCGCTGAAGATGCCCTACCACGACATCCTGGTGGGGGACCTGCTGGGCTCCATCGAGCGGCACGAGATCGAGCCGCTGATCGGCACCGGCACCGGACAGGGCATCGCCTGGTACAACCAGGAGACCACGGTGGCGGACGTGATGGACGGCTTCATCACCGGCGCCGCAGAGGCACTGGAGCGCACCCGCACCGCGTTCGGTTCGCCGGCGTGACGCCTGCGTCTTCGCAGGCCGAGCAGCGCGACGAGGCGATCGCCGTCATCGAGGCGCACTACGCCTCCCTGCAGGTGGGCGCCCAGGTAAGCATGACGCAGACCTACGGCGAGGCCGAGGTGGCCGCGTACCTGGAGCGGACGGGCATCGAGTACCCGGGACGCCACCTGGACGAGGACGGCGCGCGCCTGGTGCCGCCGGGCATGGTCTTCCTGGGCCCCGCGCGCGCCTTCGGCGTGCCGGAGGGCCCTCCCCTGGCGCGCGGTGGCATCTTTACCGCCGCCCGCCGCTCCTACCGTCGCCCTGTGCGCGTGGGCGAAGCGGTGCGCTTCCAGGCCACGCTCTCCGACAAGTTCGAGCGCGGCGGCTACTTCTACATCGTGGCGGACTGGCAGGCGTTCGACGCCGAGGGCCGCGACGTTGGGTCCGGCTCGGAGGAGCACACCCTGGGCAGCGCTCGGAAGCCGCGGGCATCCTGATGGCGCTCCATCTGCCGCGCCCCGGGGACGTGCTGGAGGGCCCGGACGTGGTGGCGCGCACCTCCGCGCGGGGGGCGCCCGTGCAGGACCCGGAGGTCGCCCGCGCGTCCGGGCTCAAGGCGCCGGTGGTGCCGAACGTGCTGCACTTCGCCCACCTCACCGAGTTGATGCTGGCGCACTTCGGCGCCCACTGGCGGACGGGCGGCGACATCGACGTGCGGTACGTCTCGCTGCTGTACGCGGGCGACACGCTGCGGCCGCGGGCACGCGTGGTGAGCGTGGAGCCGGAGGCGGACGGTCGCCAGCGCGTGCGCCTGGAGGTGTGGTGCGAGAACCAGGACGCCGCCGTCCTGGCACAGGGCACCGCCGAGTGTGTCCTGCCCGATCGCCTCTGACCGCCCAGACTTCCGATCCGACGAGGGGACCAATGGACTTCACCTTCACGACCGAAGAACGGCAGTTCCGGGAGGAACTGCGGAACTTCTTCCGGCAGAACCCGCCCCCCACCGACGCGGAGGAGTCGAAGGAGTACCGCCGGGTACTCGCCGCCCGCGGATGGCAGATCCAGCACTGGCCGGTCGAGTACGGCGGACAGGGCGCCAGCCACTTTCAGCAGGTCGTCCTGAAGGAGGAGGCGTTCCACCACGGCGCGCCCATGGGCGGCGGCGGACCGAACCTCATTGGCCCCACGCTCATCGTCCACGGCACGGAGGAGCAGCGCACGCGGCACCTGCCGCCCATCGCCGCTTCGGAGGTGGTGTGGTGCCAGGGGTTCTCGGAGCCCGGGGCCGGGTCTGACCTGGCGTCCCTGACCACGCGCGCCGTCCGCGAGGGCGATGAGTACGTGGTGAACGGCCAGAAGATCTGGACCTCCAACGCCCACCTGGCGCAATGGATCTTCATGCTCGCCCGCACGGACCCGGATGCCCCCAAGCACCGAGGCATCTCCTACCTGATGGTTGACATGTCCACCCCCGGCGTGCAGGTACGCCCGCTCCTGCAACTCACCGGCCGCCACGGCTTCAACGAGGTCTTCTTCGACGACGTCCGCGTGCCCGTGGAGAACCGCGTGGGCGAGGAGAACCGCGGCTGGTACGTGGCTACCACCACGCTGGACTTCGAGCGCTCCGGCATCGAGCGCGTCCTGACCGCGGATCGCGACCTTGCTCGCCTGGAGGACTGGTGGCGCGAGGCGCCGGAGGGCTTCCGCACGCACCCCGGCGCGGCCACCAAGCGGGCTCGCATCGCGGAACTGCGCGTGGCGGTGGAGGTCTGCCGGCTGTTCGCCTACCGCGTGGCGTGGATGCAGTCGCAGTCGCTCGTCCCCAACCACGAGGCGTCCATGGCGAAGATGTACTCCTCTGACGTAGGACAGTGGGTCGCGCAGTTGGTGGTGAACGCGGCGGGGCTGGGCGGACAATTGCGCCCGGAGGACCCGCACGCGCCGCGCAACGGAACGCCGGCCTTCCGATACATGGACTCGGTGCGCCTCACCATTGGCCAGGGCACGGGCGAGATCCAGCGAAACGTCATCGCTACCCGCGGGCTAGGGTTGCCGCGCGGGTAACCGGGCACACGAGGAGGGCGACACATGACCGACCGACGCATCCTGGAGGGTATCCGGGTCATCGACTTCACCCGCGTGGTGGCGGGGCCGTTCTGTACCCGCATGCTGGCTGACATGGGCGCAGACGTGGTGAAGGTGGACCAGCCCTCGGCGGCTCCGCAGGCGCGTCCGGCCGGGAGCCTGCCCAACAACCTGGGCAAGCGCTCCGTGGTGCTGGACCTGAAGCACCCGGAGGCCCTGGAGGCGGCTCGGGCGCTCGTGGCCGGCGCGGACGTGGTGGTGGAGAACTTCCGCCCCGGCGTCATGGACGCCCTGGGCCTCGGGTACCGGGAGTGCGCGGAACTGAACCCGCGCATCGTGTTCGCCTCGATCAGCGGGTTTGGCCAGGACGGCTCGTACTCGCACCGCCGGGCGTTCGGCGCGACCGCCCACGCGGAGGCCGGCTGGCTGTGGGTGCAGCAGCAGGCGGTGGTGGCAGATGAGCCCTTCGCCCCCGGTGTCACCGTGGCGGACCTGGTCACGGGCATGACCGCCTTCTCCGGCATCCTCGCGGCCCTGTACGACCGCGAGCAGACCGGCCGAGGGCAGCACGTAGACACCTCGCTGATGGACTGCCAGTTCCAGATGCTGACGGAGGTGGCCGGCCCGGCCCTCAACGGCCGCCCCCCGGAAGCCTGGGAGCCGTTCCGGCATCCGATCCACCGCACGCGCGACGGCCGGCACGTCACGATCAACATCGGCCCGCCGCACAACTGGCCGCGCATCGCGCAGGCGCTGGGCCACGAGGGCGAGCCGATGCCCCCCTCGCCTGCCGCGGCGAACGCGCTGGTCGCCTCATGGGTGGCGGACGTGGACTCCAGCGCCATTGGACCGGCCATGGAGCAGGCGGGCGCGGCCTACGGACTGTCGCTCACGATGCACGAGGCGGCGGCGCATCCCTACTTCGCGGAGCGCGGGATGGTGGCGGAGGTCGCCGACCCGGTGGCCGGCGCCTTCCGTGCCGTGGACTCGCCGCTGTTCTTCTCGAACGCCGTCAGCCGCGCGCGGGGGCCTGCCCCCATGCTGGGTGAGCACACTCGCGAGCTGCTGCGGGAGGCGGGCGTCAGCGAGGAGGCCGTCGCCGCGATGCTCGAGGCCGGCGCCACGGCCGCAGGAGACGCCTCGACGGACGCCTAGCCGCCCGGGTGCGCGGAGGCCGCAAGGGCCGCACGTCCGAAGTTGTCGCATGTGCAACGATTGGTGGGAGAGGCTTCGGAGCCTCCCCGCCTCACGTTGCGCTGCGAAGGACGCCCCATGCAGTTCGGCATCTTCACCGTTGGTGACGTCACCACGGACCCCACCACAGGCCGCACGCCCACGGAGGCAGAGCGCATCCAGGCGATGGTCGCCATCGCCCTGAAGGCGGAAGAGGTGGGGCTGGACGTCTTCGCGACGGGCGAGCACCACAACCCGCCCTTCGTACCGTCCTCCCCCACCACCATGCTCGGCTACGTCGCCGCCCGCACGGAGCGGATCATCCTGTCCACGGCCACCACGCTGATCACCACGAATGACCCCGTGAAGATCGCGGAGGACTACGCGATGCTTCAGCACCTGGCCGGCGGCCGGGTGGACCTGATGATGGGGCGCGGCAACATGGCGCCCGTCTACCCCTGGTTCGGCCAGGACATCCGCAACGGCATCGCGCTGGCGTACGAGAACTACGCCCTGCTGCACCGCCTGTGGCGAGAGGACGTGGTGGATTGGGAGGGCCGGTTCCGGACGCCGCTGGAGGGCTTCACGTCCACGCCTCGACCGCTGGACGGCATCCCACCCTTCGTGTGGCACGGCAGCATCCGCAGCCCGCAGATCGCGGAACAGGCCGCGTTCTACGGCGACGGCTTCTTCCACAACAACATCTTCTGGCCCATCGAGCACGTGGAGCAGATGGTGACCCTCTACCGCGAGCGGTGGGAGCGCCACGGGCACGGCCCCGGCGACACGGCCATCGTGGGCCTGGGCGGCCAGTGCTTCGTGCGCCCCAACTCCCAGGACGCCATCCGTGAGTTCCGCCCGTACTTCGACAACGCCCCGGTCTACGGGGGAGGGCCGTCGCTGGAGGACTACATGGCGCAGACGCCGCTGACCGTGGGCAGCCCCCAGCAGGTGATCGAGCGCTACGCCGCCATGAAGGAGCACGTGGGCCACTATCAGCGGCAGCTGTTCCTGCTGGACCATGCCGGCCTGCCACTGGACGTAGCGCTGGAGCAGGTCGAGATCCTCGGCACGGAGATCGTCCCGGCACTCCGCAAGGAGAACGCGCAGGGCCGCCCGACGCAGGTGCCGGACGCGCCCACGCACGCCTCGCTGCTGGCCGCCCGGCAGGCAGCGATGGCGGAGCAGCCCGGCGCCTGACGCCACGCGTCCCGCCCTCGTATCATCCCGCCTCACGGGTTCGAGGATGACGGGAGCGCGGGCATGGACATGGGGCTCACGGGGAAGGTCGCCATCATCACCGGCGGCAGCCAGGGCATCGGCAAGGCGGCGGCGCTCTCGATGGCCCGCGAGGGCGCGCGCGTCGCCATCGCGGCGCGAGGCAAGGACCTGCTGGAGGCCGCGGCCGAGGAGATCCGGCGCGAGACGGGCGGCGAGGTGCTGGCGATCACCTGCGACGTCACGGACGAGGGCCAGGTGCAGACCCTGGTCCAGCAGGTCGTCGGCCAGTGGGGCACCGTGGACATCCTGGTGAATAACGCCGGCACATCCTCCGCCGCACCGTTCGAGCGGGTGGCAGACGAGACCTGGGACGGCGACATCGGCCTGAAGGTGTACGGCGCCATCTACGCCTCGCGGGCGGTGATCCCGCACATGCGGGAGAACGGCGGCGGCCGCATCATCAACGTCACCACGCCCGGCGGGAAGGCGCCCGGCGGCTCCTCGCTGCCCACGTCACTCTCGAGGGCGGCCGGCCTCGCGATGACGAAGGCAATGTCCCGCGACCTGGCCGGCGACAACATCCTGGTGAACTCGGTGTGCATCGGTCTGATCAAGAGCGGCCAGCACGAGCGCCGCTATGAGGCCGCACAGGAGCGTGACCCCTCGATGGACCTGGACACCTGGTACGGGCGCATGGGCGAGCGCGTGCCGCTGGGCCGCGTGGGCGAGGCGTCCGAGGCGGGCGACGTGATCTGCTTCCTGGCCTCGGAGCGCGCGAGTTACCTCACGGGCACGGCCGTGAACATCGACGGGGGTTCGTCCCCGGTGCTGTAGGGCGCGCCCGCACTCCCGTGCCCGCTTCGCGGGCATCCTTCGACAGGCTCAGGACGGGCGGGATTGGCAACACCTACAAGCCGCCCAACTCTCGTAGGGGCGCAGCGCACTGCGCCCGCCTTCGATCCCTCGTGCGGCCTCGACGATGACGGCCGCGGGGCGTCTAGGAGCCGCCGGTGCGGCGGACGGAGATGACGCCGCGCACGGAGTCCAGGTGCGTCAGCAGGCGCGCGAAGGCGGGACCGCCCTCGGTCTCGAGGGTGATCTGGACGATGGTGGTGCGGTCCGCCTGCTCCATGGTGCGCACGCCGACCATGTTCGCCCGGTACGAGGCGATGATCGTGCTCAGGTCGCGGAGTAGGCCCACGCGGTCCCACGCCACCACCTCCACGCTCGCGGTGTAGACGTCACCGCTGGGGCCCCAGTCGCAGTCCACCAAGCGCTCCTGGTGGCCGGTGTGCACGTTCCGGCAGTCCGCGCGGTGGACGGTCACGCCTCGGGCGCGGGTGATGTAGCCCACGATCTGGTCGCCGGGGAGCGGCTTGCAGCAGCGGGCGATCTGCACCTGCAGGCCGCTGGTGCCCAGGACGCGGACGCCCTTGATGCCCGGGCTCGCGCCCTCCTTTGCGGGCGCCTGCGGGACGGTCACCTCCGGCGCCACCTCGGACGGCGGGGCGAGTTCCATCAGGCGGTTGGAGAGCCGCTGCGGCGAGAAGTCGCCCGAGCCGATGCCGGCGTAGAGGTCCTTCGAGTCCTGGAAGCCCAGCGAGCGGTGGAAGTCGGAGGGCAGTTCGCGGATGCCCAGGCGCTTCAGTTCGCGCTCCAGGTGCTCGCGTCCGCGTTCCACGTTGTCGTCACGATGCTGGCGGCGGAACCACTGGCGCACCTTCTGGCGGGAGTGGCTGCTCCCCAGGTACCCCAGCGACGGCACCAGCCAGTCGCGCGAGGGCCCTCGGGCGGTGCGGGAGCGGACGATCTCCACCACGTCGCCGTTCCGCAGGGCGGTGTTCAACGGCACCATGCGGTTGTTGACCTTGGCGCCCACGGTGTTGTGACCCAGGTCCGTGTGGATGCGGTACGCGAAGTCGATGGGCGTGGAGCCGGCCGGCAGCACACGCACCTCGCCCTTCGGTGTGTAGACGAAGACCTGGTCGCGGAAGACGTCCGTCTTGATCGACTCCAGGAAGTCGTCCGTGCCGGAGGCCTCCTGCTGCCACTCCAGCAGGTGCCGGAGCCAGGACATGCGCTCCTCGTACTGCTGGTCGCGCTTGGCGCGCTCCTCCTTGTACTGCCAGTGGGCGGCCACGCCGTACTCCGAGATCTGGTGCATCTCGAAGGTGCGGATCTGCACCTCGAAGGTGCGCATGCCGGGGCCAAGCACGGAGGTGTGGAGCGACTGGTACAGGGACTCCTTGGGCGAGGAGATGTAGTCGTCAAAGGTTCCGGGGATGGGACGCCACTTCTGGTGGACCACGCCCAGCGCGTTGTAGCAGTCCGCCACGGTGGGCACGAGGACGCGCACGGCCAGCAGGTCATGGATCTCGTCGAAGGAGCGCCCGCCGGCCTGGTAGCGGGCCATCTTCTGGTACACGGAGTAGAGGTGCTTGGCGCGGCCGGCCACCTCCGCCTGGATCCCCTGCTCCGACAGCGCCTCCACCAGTTGCTGTGTCAGTTGGCGGACGTAGCGCTCCCGCTCGGAGCGCTTGGCGTTCACCATGCTGGCCACGCGGCGGTACTCCTGGGGCTCCAGGTAGCGGAACGCCAGGTCCTCCAGTTCCCACTTGAACTGCCAGACGCCCAGGCGCGAGGCCAGCGGGGCGTAGATGTCCATGGTCTCGCGGGCCAGGGCGCGCTGGCGGTCCTCGCCCAGCCACTCCAGCGTGCGCATGTTGTGGAGGCGGTCCGCCAACTTCACGATGACCACGCGGACGTCCTCCGCCATGGCCAGGAACATCTTGCGGAGGGTTTCCGCGTCCGCCTGCGCCACGTCCAGCGCGCGGTCCGGCAACTGGTCGATCTTGGTGGCGCCCTCCACCAGGCTGGCGACGTCCGCGCCGAACTTGGAGTGCAGCGTCTCCGGCTTGACCTCGCAGTCCTCGATGACGTCGTGCAGCAGGGCCGCCGCGATGGTGGGCGGGTCCATGTGCAGCGAGGTCACCAGGCGGGCGACGGCGATGGGGTGGGTGATGTAGGGGTCGCCGGAGCGGCGCTTCTGCTCGCCGTGGGCGGTGATGGCGAACTCCAGGGCACGCTCGACCACCGCGACGCGATCCTCCGGGAGGTAGGACGCGACTTCCTCCAGCAGTTCAGCACCGCCGGCTGGTAGGGGCCTGGATACGACCATCTTCCTCCCAGTCTACTGCCGGAGGGCGCACGTGCGAGCGATCAGCCCTCGGCGGCCTGTCTCGCTCGCGGCAGCACACGGTCGGCTGCCCCCACCCCCGCCCGCCCCCGCGAGGGGGGAGGAGGTCAGATCGCTGGCGGCAGGTGGGGCGCCCTCGTAGCATCACCGCATGGCGCACTACCAGGCCCCGCGAGGCATGAACGACACGCTGCCAGAGGATGCCGCGCTCTGGCGGCACATCCGCGACACGGCGGAGCGCGTGGCGCGCCTGTTCGACTACCGCCAGATCACCACCCCCATCGTGGAGGACGCGGGCGTCTTCCTGCGCACCGTGGGCGACGAGAGCGACCTGGTCCAGAAGGAGATGTACGTCTTCGAGGATCGAGGCGGCGACCGTCTCGCCCTTCGTCCGGAGGGCACGGCCGCGATCTGCCGCGCCTACCTGGAGCACGGCATGGGCTCGATGCCCCAGCCGGTGCGCCTGTTCTACCTGGGCCCCTACTTCCGCTACGACCGCCCTCAGGCCGGCCGCTACCGCCAGTTGTGGCAGTTTGGCGCCGAGGCCATCGGCTCTGATTCGCCGGCCACGGACGCCGAACTGATCGAGTTGCAGCACGCCCTCTACGAGGCGTTGGGCCTGACGGACCTCGTGCTGCGCGTGAACTCCATCGGCACTGCCGCCAGCCGCGCTCGTTATGTCGAGGCGCTTCGCGACTACTTCCGCCCCCTGTTGCCCTCGCTCTCGAAGGATTCGCAGCGCCGGTTCGAGACCAACATCCTGCGCGTCCTGGACTCCAAGGAGGAGCAGGACCGCGAGGCGGTCGTCAACGCCCCCAGCATCCTGGACTTCCTGGACGAGGCGGACACCGTCCACTTCGACCTGGTCCAGCAGTACCTCCGCGATGCGGGCGTGGCCTTCGAGGTGGACCCGTACATCGTGCGCGGGCTGGACTACTACAGCCGCACGGTCTGGGAGTTCGAGCCCCAGGACGCGGGCGGCCAGTCCACCGTGGGCGCCGGCGGGCGCTACGACGGCCTGATGGAACTCCTCGGCGGTCCGCCCACGCCGGGCGTCGGTTTCGCCACGGGCATCGAGCGCATCGCCATCAACCTCAAGGCGCGCGGCCTGGCGCCGGAGGCGTCCGAGGCGCCGGACGTGGTCACGATCCCCCTGGGAGAGGCTGGCGCCGCCGCGTGCATCCGCGCCGCCACCCTGCTCCGCGCCGCCGGCATCACCGTGCGCGCCTCGATCCCCGGCCGCTCCATGAAGGCGGCGCTGCGCGGCGCATCCTCGGTGGACGCGGTCTACGCGGTGATCATCGGAGACCGCGAGGCAGCCGAGGGCGTGGCGCAGGTGAAGCCGCTTCGCGGCGACGGCGAGCAGCGCACCGTGCCGCTCGCGGAGTTGGCTGCGGCGATCCGCGGCGAGGGCTGATCGGGGCCGCTAGCCACCGCCGCTGATATCCTGACGATCCCATGCTGGAACGACTTGCCGACATCGAGGCTCGCTACGACGAGTTAAGCGCCATGCTCTCCGACCCGGAGGTCATGGCCGAGCATCGGCGTGTCCAGGAGATCGCCCAGGAGCGTGCCAGCATCGAGGACGTGGTGCTGCTCTACCGGCAGTACCGGGACGCCTCGCGGGAACTCGAGGAAGCGCGCGCGCTGGTGCGCGAGTCCGACGACGAGATGCGGGAACTGGCGCGCGAGGAAGTGGACCGGCTGACCGCGGACGTGGAGCGGCTGGACCAGGAACTCAAGGTCGCCCTGATCCCGAAGGATCCGGCGGACGAGCGCGACGTGATCGTGGAGATCCGCGCCGGCGCCGGCGGCGACGAGGCGGGGCTGTTCGCGGCGGACCTGTTCGGCATGTACCAGCGCTACGCGGAGCGGCAGGGCTGGAAGACCGAGATCGCGAACACCAGCGCCAACGAGGCCGGCGGCTACCGGGAGATCGTGTTCGAGATCCACGGCCGCGGCGCGTACTCCAAGCTCAAGTACGAGTCGGGCGTGCACCGCGTCCAGCGCGTCCCCGCCACCGAGGCGCAGGGCCGCATACACACCTCCACCGCCACCGTGGCCGTGATGCCGGAGGTAGACGAGGTGGACGTGGACATCGACTGGAACGACGTCCGCATCGACATCTTCCACTCGGGCGGCGCCGGCGGGCAGAACGTGAACAAGGTGGCCACGGCGGTGCGCATGACGCACAACCCCTCCGGCATCGTGGTGACCTGCCAGGACGAGCGCTCACAGGCCAAGAACCGCGCGAAGGCAGAGGCGCACCTGCGCGCCCGCCTCTACCAGATGGAGCGAGAGAAGCAGGACGCGGAGCAGAGCGCGTTCCGCAAGTCCCAGGTGGGCTCCGGCGACCGCGCGGAGAAGATCCGCACCTACAACTTCCCGCAGGACCGCGTGACCGACCACCGCGTGGGGGCCACCATCCACGGCATCCCTCGCCTGCTGGCCGGCGAACTGGACCCGCTCATTGACGCCGTGGCGTCCGAGGACCAGGCGCGGGCGCTGGCCGCCACCGCCTGACCGCACCGGCGCACCCGCGCCGAACTCAAGGACATACATGGCCGCCGTCATCACCTCCACCGCCAACGCGCGGATCAAGAAGATCCGCGCGCTGCGCATGCGCAAGGAGCGCGACGAGCAGCGCCTCGCCTTCGTGGAGGGCATCCGCGCCGTGGTGGAGGCCGTGCAGGTGGAGGCGCCCATCGCGCACCTGGTGATCTGCCAGGCGCTGCTGAAGGGCCAGGTGGCCTGGGATGCCGTGAACCTGGCCCGCGCCGCTGGCACCGAGGTCATCGAGGTGGACGAGACGGTCTTCCGCACGCTCTCGAAGCGCGAGGGGCCGCAGGGCGTGGCCGCGGTGGTCCACCAGCGCTGGGAGCGGCTGGAGGACGTGCTGCCCGTCCGCGGCGAGACGTGGGTCGCGCTGGACGAGGCGGCGGACGCCGGCAACATCGGGACCGTGATCCGCACCTGCGACGCCACCGGCGCCGCTGGCGTGATACTCCTCAACCACACGGCCGACCCGTACGACCCGGTGGCGATGCGCGCCAGCACCGGCGCCGTCTTCACCAAGCGCCTGGTGCGCGCCACCTTCGAGGAGTTCGCCGCCTGGGCCAGGCAGCGCGGGGTGACGGTGGTGGGGACCGCCGGAGACGCCGCGGAGGACTACCGCACCGCGGACTACGGCCAGCACACCGCGATCCTGATGGGCAGCGAGCGCGCCGGCCTCCCGCCGGAACGCCGGGCGGCGTGTGACCGGCTGGTCTCGATCCCCATGCGCGGGCGCGCGGACTCGCTCAACCTCGCCGTGGCGACGGCCCTCGTGCTGTACGAGGTGCTGCACCAGCGCGAGGGGCGGAGCGGGGCAACGCGGTGACGGACCTGCGGACGGCCCTCCAGGACGCCTCGAACCTGCTCATCGCCGCGTACGCGGCGGAGGACGCGGACGACGGGCGGCTGCAGGCGGAACTGCTGTACGCGGAGGCCTCCGGCCTGGAGCGCACGCAGGTCATCGCCGCCGGGGCGCAGGAGCCGGACCCGCAGGCCCTCGAGGCGTTCCGGGCGCTGGTCGGCCGTCGCGCGAACCACGAGCCGCTGGCCTACATCCTGGGCCGCCGCGAGTTCTACGGCCGCACGTTCCTGGTGGGCCCCGGCTGCCTGGTGCCCCGCCCGGAGACCGAGGAGACCGTGGAGGCGGCGCTGGCCGCCGTGCGCGAGCACCCGCACGCCTCGCGGCTGGTGCGGGTGGCGGACGTGGGCACGGGCTCGGGGGCGATTGGCCTCTCGGTGGCGGCGCACGCGCCCAACACGAAGGTGTGGTGCACGGACATCTCCACGGAGGCCCTCCAGTGGGCGGGCAAGAACATGCGCCGCTTCGGCCTGCAGGACCGCGTGGTGCTGCTGACGGGCGACCTGCTGGACCCCCTCGCCGAGCCGATCGACGTCCTCTGCGCCAATCTCCCTTATGTCCCCACGCTGGACTACGAGAGCCTCCCCGCCCAGATCCGCGAGCGCGAGCCGCGCATCGCCGTGGAGGGCGGCACGACCGGCATCGAGATCATCGAGCGGCTGTGCGACCAGTTGCCCTCGCACCTCTCGGCGCAGGCGGCGGTCATCCTGGAGGTGGGCGCGGGCCAGATGGCGTGGGTGGAGGACCTGGTGGTCACCGCGCTCACGGGCGCCGGCCGCACGATCACCAGCGCCGAGCAGCACCGTGACCTGCGCGGCATCCGCCGCTGCCTGGAGGTCCGGACGGGCTACTAGCGCCTCGCCGGGCGCCCTAGCCCTCGACCTGGCCGTCCGCGGCGTCACGCTCGGCCGGGTCGACGGCGCCGTAGCCCACGTCGCCGGGACCGGCGCTGACCGGCCCGCCCACGGTCTCCGCCTCGTACTCCTCGGCGGCCTGGCGGAGCGCGGCGAAGTGCTGCGAGGCGGTGTCCAGGCCCCAGAGCAGGATCTCGCGGGAGAGCGTGGGGCCCTCGATGTCGGTGGGTGGCTCGAGTTCGGCGTTGCGGCGGTCTGCGCGCCAGGTGTCGATGTCCGTCGCGGGGTGGTAGTGCGCCTGTAGCGGCAGGTCGCCCACCAGCAGGTCGCGCGAGCGCCAGTAGAGGTAGTGCCAGGTCATGGGGCTTGCGACGACGGAGCCGTCCGCCGTGTTCACCTCGCCGCCCAGCGCCAGTTGGTCCTCGAAGGTGTGGAGCGACCACTCCAGCGCGCTGGTGCTGGAGCCAAAGACGCCGCCGGAGAACCGCTCCGAGATCGCGGCCAGCACGTCCTCGCGGTCGTCTACGCGACCCAGGAGGCGCGCGGCGATGACGGCGGACCAGAACTCCGCGAGCAGCGCCGCGCCGATGCGCCCTTCCTCCCCCTGCGCCTCCCATGCGTCCTTGAGCGGCGGGATGCGCTCCACCACGGAGCGCGCGCAGGCTGCGCCGGAGATGATGCTCGCGCGGAAGATGTCCTCGACCGGATCGGTGCCCAGCCGCTGATCGGCGACGAGCACGATCTGGTCGAAGAGGTCCGGCTGTCCCTGGCTGGTCATGAGCCGCCCCTACAGGGGCACGCGACCCTCCACCATCATCATGCGCGGGTCCTCGGCATCCTCGTCCGGGCGGAGCAGCACCGGCCAGGCCACGCCGTAGCGCGCGAACGTGAGGTCATACCGCCCGGGTGCCAGGTGTCGGAACGGCAGCAGGCGATGCACCAGGCCGCTCCGGCCCGTGCCATCGTCCACGGCGTACAGCCGGCCCACTGCCAGCGCCACCTTGCCCTGCGTGCGGTACACCCAGGTCATGCGCGCCGGGCCGTGGTCCACGCTCTGCAGGATGTTGCTCATCGCGGATGCCTCCACTCCGCCCCACTTTCACGTCTCTACCCCTCGAGGCTACCGCGCCCGCGCTACCCCTCGCGCTCCGGGCCGTTGAGCGCGAGTGCCGGGCGCCGTCATCGGACGCGGGACGTACAGAAGGGCGCCCTCGCGGGCGCCCTTCGTCGCGCCGTGGCTCGACGCGGCTAGATGCCGGCCGGGCGGGTCTGGGCCATCTGGTAGATCTTGCCCTCCGTCTTGATGGACGGGGCAATGATCATCCGGGTGCTGTGGAAGTCCTGGATGGTCTGCGCGCCGCAGGTGGCCATGGACGTCCTCAGGGCGCCTACCAGGTTCTCCGTGCCGTCCGTCCTGGAGGTCGGCCCGAAGAGCAGCGTCTCCAGGCTGTGCTTCTGGCCCACGTGTACGCGCACCCCGCGCGGGAGTTCCGCGTGCGGCGTCGCCATGCCCCAGTGGTAGCCGCGCCCGGGGGCGCCCTCGGTGGAGGCGAAGGGCGAGCCGATCATGACGGCGTCCGCGCCGGCGCAGATGGACTTGGAGACGTCCCCGCCGGTGCGGATGCCGCCGTCCGTGATGATCGGGACGTAGCGGCCGGTGCGCTCGAAGTAGACGTCACGGGCATACGCGGTCTCGATGGTAGCGGACACCTGCGGCATCCCGATGCCCAGCACCTCGCGGGAGGTGCAGGCGGCACCGGGGCCCACGCCCACCAGCACTCCGTGGATGCCGGTCTCCATCAGTTCCAGCGTGGCCTCGAAGTCCACGGTGTTGCCCACCAGGATCGGGACGCCGTCCATCTGGGCGACCAGTTCATCCAATTGCAGGCCCTTGAGCGAGCGGGAGACGTGACGGGCGGTGGTGACGGTGGAGGCGACGACGAGGAAGTCGACGCCTGCTTCCTTGGTGATGGGGGCGAAGCGCTTGGTGTTCTGAGGGTTCACGGAGACGATGGCCGTGCCGCCCTGGGCCTTGATCCACTCGATGCGCTCGGCGATCAGGTGGTCCTTGGAAGGCTCCTGGTACACGCGCTGGATGATGCGCGTGGACTCCTCCAGGTCGGCGGAGGCGATCTCCTGCAGGATGGCGTCCGCGTCCTGGTACTTCGCCCAGAGGCCGTCCAGGTTCAGGACACCCAGGCCACCCAACTTGGAGATGCGGACGGCAAAGGCCGGGTCCACCACACCGTCCATGGCGGAGGCCAGGATCGGGATGGCGAAGGTGTGCTCGCCCAGCGTGAAGGTTGGCTCCACCAGTTCCGGGTTGGTGGTCACCGCCCCCGGCACAATGGCGACATCGTCATAGCCGTAGGCATGCTCCAACGCCTTCGGCTTGACGGAGGAGGCGGCAAGATCTGTGTTGGTTCGCTCGCTGGTAACCACGGTTGCACCCCACCCTATAAACGCGAGAACCCCCTCAGACGAGGGGGTCCTTTCTGGACACACACTGCCCCCGGGAAAACGGGGCGGTCTTGCGAATCAGTACTCGACGCATGCTCAACGCCTGAACGTGGATCGTCGGAGGTTTCCCAACAGGGTATGCCTCGCCGCTCGCGACGGTCAAGGACAATTGCTAATCCGTTCTCGCGAAACGGCCTGTTCCTCACAGAGCCATCGCCCGTCACCCCTCGGGGGCCGCGCGCGATGCTCAGGAGTCCGGAACGGGGCACCATGCTACGATTCCGCCTCCGATGGCCCAAGACACCAGCCCCCAGCCCCCCGAGACCATCCTCGTCGCCGTCGCGTGGCCATACGCGAACAACCATCTCCACATGGGGCACCTCGCGGGGTCCTACCTCCCCGCTGACATCTACGCCCGTTACCACCGCATGCGTCGCAACCGCGTGCTGATGGTCTCCGGCTCGGACTCGCACGGCACCCCCGTAACCGTGCGCGCCGAGGAGGAAGGCACCACCCCGGAGGCGGTCTTCACCCGCTACCACGAGTCCTTCCTCCGCACGTTCGAGGGCTACGGCATCTCCTTCGACCTCTTCACGTCCACGGACACCCCGAACCACCGGGAGGTCACGCAAGACATCTTCCTCCGCCTCCTGGAGCGCGACTTCATGTACGAGGCGGAGCAGGAACTCCTGTACGACCCCAAGGCCGCACGCTTCCTGCCCGACCGCTACGTGGAGGGCACCTGCCCCCGCTGCGGCTACGAGGGCGCACGCGGCGACCAGTGCGACTCCTGTGGCGCGACGCTGGACGCAGTGGACCTGATCAACCCGCGGTCGCGCCTCTCGGACGCCACGCCGGAGCGTCGGAAGACCTCGCACTTCTTCCTGCGGCTGTCCGCCTTCACGGAGCGCCTGCGCGACTGGGTAGAGGCGCAGGAGCACTGGCGGCCGCACGTCCGGAACTTCACGCTCGGCATGCTGCGGGAGGGCCTCCCGGACCGTGCAATCACTCGCGACATCGCGTGGGGCGTGCCGATCCCGCTGGAGGGCTACGAGTCCAAGCGCATCTACGTGTGGTTCGAGGCGGTGATCGGCTACCTGTCCGCAGCCAAGGAGTGGGCGGCCAGCCCCCTGAACCCCACCGGCAACGCCGAGGACTGGCGCCTGTGGTGGCAGGAGCCGGACGCCAAGTCCGTCTACTTCCAGGGCAAGGACAACATCCCCTTCCACACGATCATCTGGCCCTCGATCCTCATGGGGTACGGTGGCCTGAACCTGCCCTACGACGTGCCGGCCAACCAGTACCTCACTATGTCCGGCGCCAAGGCCTCCAAGAGCCGCGGCGGCGTGGTCTGGGCCCCGGACGCTCTGGAGCGCTTCGACCCGGACCCCTTCCGCTACTACCTGACGGCCGCCGCGCCCGAGACCAGCGACGCCGACTTCACGTGGGCGGAGTTCGTCCGCCGCAACAACGACGAACTGGTCGCCCGCTGGGGCAACCTGGTGAACCGCGTGCTGACCATCACCCGCCGCAACTTCGAGGCGCGCGTGCCGGAACCGCCGGCCACGCTCTCGGAGGAGTCCGCCGCCCTGCTGGCGCGCGTGGACGAGGCCTTCGGGTCCGTGGGCCAGGCCATCGAGGCAGTCCAACTGCGTCGCGCCCTGAACCTGGCGATGGAAGTCGCCGGGGCGGCGAACCAGTACCTGGACGCGCGCGCGCCCTGGGTACAGGTGAAGCAGGACCGCGACCACGCCGCGGAGACGCTGTTCGTGGCCGTGAACGTCATCAGCGGGCTCGCCTCGCTGCTGAACCCCGTCCTGCCGTTCACCTCGCAACGCGTGTGGGCGCTGCTGGCCCACCCGGGCGAGGTGCAGGCTGCCGGCTGGCAGCGCACGCCGGTGCTTGCCGGTACGGAACTCCCGGAACCGCAGCCGCTCTTCCGCAAACTCGACGACGCCGTTGTCGAGGAGGAAGAGGCCCGGCTGGTCCGGTGACGGGTTCGCGGCCAGCCGCCCTCCCGGGGCGCCGACCTCGATGAGCAAGAAGCGTGTCGCACCGCCGCCCCAACCGTTGCCCGGCGTGGTGGACGCGCACGCCCACACGTGGGACCGCGCGCTGGAGGCCGACCGGGACGCCGTGCTCGCCCGCGCGTGGGACACCGGCCTTGCGGCCATCGTGGACGTGGGCGTGGACGTGGCCACGTCCCTGCGTTGCCGCGAGTTCGCGCGGGCCGACGCCCGCGTGCATGCCGTGGCCGGCCTGCACCCGCACGAGGCGTCTCGACTCCCCGAGGAGCAGGATGCCCTCGCCGCCGCCGTGGCGGAGGGCGGCTTCGTGGCCGTGGGCGAGATCGGGCTGGACTTCTACCGGAACATCTCGCCTCCGGACGCGCAGGTGGCGGCCTTCGAGTGGCAACTGGCGCTCGCGCGGGAACACGACCTGCCCGTGGTCATCCACAGCCGGGACGCGGACGAGGAGTGCTTCGCGATCCTCGAGGCCTGGACGCGGCGGGTGGGGCGGTACCTGGGCCCCGACCGCGAGGTTGGGATGATGCACTGCTACGCCGGGGATGCCTCGCTGGCTGCGCGGTACGTGGACCTGGGCTTCCTGATCTCGGTGCCGGGCACGGTCACGTATCCCTCGAACGAACGGGGGCAGGAGGTCGCGCGGACAGTCCCGCTCACCCTTATGCTTACGGAAACCGACTGTCCGTATCTCACGCCCGTACCGTGGCGGGGGCGGCGGAACGAGCCCGCCTACGTCGCGGAGACCGCGCGGTTCGTCGCGGGGCTGCGCGGATGCGAGGCGGACGAGGTAGCGCGCGAGACGGCGGCCAGCGCGGCGCGCCTGTTCGCGTTCGACCTGGCGGGGGCCTCGCAAGGCCGGTAGGCGGCCCGGGGGTGGGCCGAAGGAGCAGCGCCATGACGTTCGCGAGGACTCGCGACCTGAACCGCGGAATGTTCGGCGGGGTGTGCGCGGGCATCGCCAGCGAGCACCGATACCCGCTGCCGGTGGTGCGCGCCGCGACCGTCCTGCTCTCCGTGGCTACCGCCGGACTGGGCGGCGTGGCGTACCTCGCGCTGTGGCGCGCCCTCCCCGCCTCTGCGAGCGGGCGTGGCGTCGCGGCCCTGGACGCACCGCCGACACCCGCGGACTCCGACCCCAGGGCCGATGCAGATGCTGAGGCCGAGGCGGAGGCAGCCGTGGCTGCCGCGGTCGAGGCCACCGCACCGTCCGCTCCGGCCTCAACGCCCGCTGCCACTGCGCGTCCGGTGCCCGCGGAACTCCAGCGCCTCTACGGGCCGGTCGCCGGCGACCTGCCGCTGGTCTCCGCGAAGATCCAGTCGATCGCGGAGGCGGCCGAGTTCGCCCTGCTGCGCAAGATGCTGCAGGCCGCGCTGGCGGGCTCCGGCAAGATGATGCGCCCCGCCATCGCACTGGCCGGCGGGCGCCTGGGCAACTATGACCTGGACAAACTCGTCCCGCTGGCCGCCAGCGTGGAACTGCTCCACACCGCCACCCTGGTGCACGACGACGTCATCGACGAGGCGGAAACGCGCCGCGGGGAGCAGACCCCTAACGCGCTCTTCGGCAACGCCGCCTCGGTGATGCTGGGCGACTACATGTTCGCCCACGCGGCGGACTTCATTGCCCAGACGGACAACCCGAAGGTAGTCCGCCTGTTCGCGCGCACGCTGATGACCCTGGCCAGCGGCGAACTGACGCAGGACATCACCGTCTTCGAGTACTCGGAGGACGTGACCCGCTACCTGGACCGCATCACCGGCAAGACCGCTTCCCTCTTCGGCACCTCCGCGCAGGGCGGCGCGATGGCCGCCGGCGCGCCTCCCGAGCAGGTGGAGGCCATGCGCCTCTACGGCCTGCGCCTGGGCATCGCCTTCCAGATCGTGGACGACATCCTGGACTTCACCGGCGACCCGAAGGTGATGGGCAAGCCCGTGGGCTCCGACCTGCACGGGGGCACGCTCACCCTGCCCGCCATCCTCTACATGCAGCGGCGCTCAGAGGACAACCCGATCCGCAAGGCCTTCGAAGGCGTCCGTCGCAAGGCCAACCTGGACCGCGCCATCCGCGAGATCCTGGAGTGCGGGGTCATCGAGGAGTCCATGGCCACCGCCCGCCAGTTCGGCGACCAGGCGCGCGAGGCGCTGGCGCCACTGCCGCCTGGCGAGGTGCGCGACACGCTGGAGGGCATGGTGGACTACGTGCTGGAGCGCAAGAACTAGCCGCGGCTAGACGTCCGCCGGTGCGTCGACCTGGAACGCCTCTGACTCCTCCGCCGCGCGGGCCTGGCCGTTGACGCGGGCGCGGCGGGCGGCGCTCACGAAGGCCGCCGTGCCGATCTCCCGCTCCGCGACCGCGTGCATCAGGGCGTGCATCACGCCCTCCAGCCGCGCGGCCAGTTCGTCCGAGAGGCGGATGCGGCCCGCCTCCTCGTAAGGCTGGGACTGGTAGGCGCGGAGCACCTTCAGCACGGTGGCATCGATGGGCGAGACGCCGGGGCGGCGGCCGGCGCAGTCGGAGCAGTACACGCCGCCCTCCAGCGGCGACCACCAGGCCCGCGAGGCCTCCACGGGCTCGTCGCAGGCCAGGCAGACCGCGAGTTCCGGGCGAAAGCCCGTGACGTCCAGCAGAGCGAGTTCGAAGGTGCGCGAGACGATCTGCTGGCCGTCGCCGCGCGCCAGCCTGAGCAGCGCCGTGTGGAGCAGTCCGTAGACGGCGCCCGCCTCCGCATGTTCCACGGTCAGGCGGTCCGAGAGTTCCAGCAGGTACATGGCGGCGCTCAGGCGGTCCAGGTCGTCGCGCAGGGCCTGGAAGCCCTCCAGGCCTTGCGCCTGAGTGACCACGTCCATCGAGCGCCCCTGCGCGAGCACTACCTCCAGGCGCGTGCCCGGCTCCAGGTGGCCGGCGAGTTTGCTGCGGGAGCGCAGCACGCCCTTCGCCACCACGTCCACCTTGCCGCGGTGGGGCGTGAGCAGCGTGACGATGCGGTCCGCCTCGCCCAGGCGGCGGTAGCGCAGGACGATCGCCTCGGTCTTGGTAACGCGCGGGGGACGCCCGGGCATCGGTCGCCCCTATCGCCGCTCGCGCAGGCGTTCCCGCATCCGCGCGATGGAGCCGGCTGCCGCGGACCAGATGAGCGCGCTGATGGCGCCCGCCACTACCGCGCCGCCCAGCAGCACCGTGAACAGCACCAGCAGGACAGGGAAGGCGGCGACGAAGGTCCGCCAGAACGCGGACAGCCCCCGCCACCACTCCACGAGGTCGCTCATGAGCCGTCCCCTCCTTGTCACGGTGCCCGGGGCGGACGGCCTAGACCTCCTGGCGGAACTCCATGGCGCGCCCCAGCGTGACGTCGTCAGCGTACTCCAGGTCAGCACCCGCAGGCAGGCCGCGCGCCAGGCGCGTGACCCGCAGCCCCAGCGGGCGCAGCAGCCGCGCCAGGTACATGGACGTGGCCTCGCCCTCCAGGTTGGGGTTGGTGGCCACGATGATCTCCGTGACCTCCGTGTCCACGTCCCGCAAGCGCCGCAGCAGTTCCTCGATCTTCAGATCCTCCGGCCCGATGCCGTCCGAGGGCGACACGACGCCGTGGAGGACGTGGTAGAGCCCTTGGAAGCCGCCGGTGCGGTCGATTGCCACCACGTCCAGCGGCTCCTCCACCACGCAGATCACCGTCCGCTCCCGCGAGGTGTCCGAGCAGATGCGGCACGGGCTCTGGTCCGTGACGTTCTGGCAGCGCGCGCACAGGACGATGGACTGCTTGACGTGGAGCAGCGCCTCCGCCAGGTCGCGCGCCTCCTCCTCCGGGGCGCGCAGCACGTGGTAGGCCAGCCGCTGGGCGGACTTGGGGCCAATGCCCGGAAGGCGGTGGAAGGCGTCCACCAGCCGCTGGATGGGCGAGGTGTCCCCGCCGGGCATCTCCGGGATGACCATGCGCTAGCCGTCGATCCGTTGCGCGCCCTGCTTCAGGGCTTCCTCGACCAGGTGGCCACCCGTGGTGCGCGCGGGTGCGGCGGTCCCTGCGTCCCGGAGTTCCGGCCAGTGCTCCACCGCGAGGCTGACGGGATGGCCCAGCACCTCTGCGATGACCTCCGACAACACGCGATGGACATCCGGCGTCTGGGCCTTCTCCAGGTGCGCGGGGAACTGGAAGCCCACCACGACGCGCTGGCCCTCCACCGCGCGGGGGAAGGCGTGGCTGGCGCTCCCCAGGAGGGCGCCCACGCGCACATCCTTCTTGCGCGCCATCGCCTGCACGTCCGGCCATTTCGCGCGCAGCGTCGCCAGTTCCTCCGTGACCTCGCCCGCGTCCGGCGGGGCGAAGGGCTGAGGCGGCGGGGCCGGTGCGGCCTCGGTCGCGGGGCGCTGCGCAGGCTGGGTCGACGCGGCGGCCGCCTGCGGCGCGGCGCGGCCCGCTCCCCCCGCGGGCGCCTGCCTCGCGGGTGCGGCTCGCCCTCCGGCGGGTGCGGGGCGGGGCTGCGGCATCGAGGGCGCTGCCGCCACGGGGGCCGCGGCCTGCTGAAGCAGGCCCGTGGCCAGCGCAGCGAAGGCGATCTCTGCCGGCAACGAGTCGTAGGCGTCGCCCGCGAAGTCGATGTCGCCGAATGCCTGGAGCGCCGCCACGATGTCCACCACCTGGGCAGCAGAGGCGACGCGGTTGAGGTCCTCCAGTTGTGCGTCCGACAGCGCGAGTTGGTCGTCCGCGCCGGCCTTCAGGAGCAGGATGGTGCGCAGGACGCTCACCACCTCCCGCACGAAGGCGCGGATCTCCACGCCGTCGTCCCGGGCGGCGGAGAGGATGCTGAGTCCCGCCTTTAGATCCTGCTCGATGGACGCGCGCGCCAGGTCCGCCGCGCGGTCGTCCACGATCAGGCCCAGACCGCTGCGCACCTGGTCCAGGGACAGCGCCTTGCCGTGGTAGGCGACCAACTGGTCCAGCAGGTTCACGGCGTCCCGCAGGGCGCCGGTGGCCTGCTTCGCGATCAACTCGAAGCCCGCGGGATCGACCTCGAAGCCCTCGCCGTCTGCGATCAACTGCAGGCGTTGGATGACGGCCTCCAGGGGGATGCGGCGCAGGTCGAACCGCTGGCAGCGCGAAAGGATGGTGGCGGGGATCTTGTGCGGCTCCGTGGTAGCCAGGATGAAGATCACGTGCGGAGGCGGCTCCTCCAGCGTCTTCAGCAGCGCGTTGAACGCCGCGTCCGTGAGCATGTGGACCTCGTCGATGAGGTAGATCTTGTAGCGGCCGGCGGCCGGCGCATAGCCCGCGCCCTCCCGCAGGTCACGGATCTCATCGATGCCGCGGTTGGAGGCGGCGTCCAGTTCGATCAGGTCGATCGCCCGGCCCTCGTCGTAGGAGATGCAGGACGGGCACTGGTCGCAGGGCTCGCCCTCCTGCGGGTCAGGGCAGTTCACCGCCTTGGCGAGGATGCGGCCCGTGGAGGTCTTGCCGGTGCCGCGCGGGCCGGACAGCAGGTAGGCGTGCGAGGGCGTCCCGTGCGCCACGGCGTTGCGCAGGGTGGTGGTCACGGGACGCTGGCCGGACACGTCGCCAAAGCGCCGCGGCCGCCACTTGCGGTAGAGGACTTCCTGGGCCAAGAGCACCCCCGGCACGCGTTGGGGGGAGTCCCGCGCGCCTCGCAGGGGCCAGTGTATCAACCGCCCTCGGTGGGGTCAGCGCAGGCGGTGGCGCAGTCTGCGGGCCGCGCTAGTCGTCGTGCGCCTCGCGGCCGGCGTGGATGGTGGGGCCCAGCAGGGCCTCCTCCCGCGCCTTCATGCGGGCCTCGTCCTCGGATTCCTCGTGGTCGTACCCCAGCAGGTGCAGGACGCCGTGCAGGACCACGTGGGCGAGTTCCTCGGAGGTCGCGAGGCCGGCCTCCTCGGCCTGGCGCTCCACGGACTCCACGGACACCACGATGTCGCCGAGGTAGGGCGGCTCGCCCTCGGGGAGCGGCGCCTCCTCGCCCTCGGCGGCAGGGAAGGAGAGCACGTCCGTGGGCGCGTCCGTGTCGCGGTGGCGGCGGTTGAGTTCGCGCAGCATGAGGTCGTCCGAGAGCACGATGGCGACACCAGCGCCGTCCTCCACCCCGTCCTCGGTCAGCACGCGCTCCACCAACGCCTCCAGCGCCGGGACGTCCACGCGCTCCATGACCTCGTCGTCAGCGTCCAGGTTCACGAGGTATGGCACAGCAGATCCAGGTGGCTACGGCGCTGGCCGCCGGCGACGCTAGAGGATCGAGAGCGTCTCGGCGGCGGTGCGCGCGGCGTTGATGAGCGGCGACGGCCAGAAGCCCAGGAACAGCACGCCCGCCGCGGAGGCGAACAGCACGCCCTGCACCGCGCCGGAAGGCGCGAAGCGGGTGGCGTCGGCGGGCTCGTCCAGCCAGATCGTGCGGACCCAGCGGAGGTAGTAGAAGGCAGAGATGGCGGTGTTGGCCACGGCCACGGCCACCAGGATCACGAGCCAGTCGTGCCCGGTCTGGATGGCGGAGTTGAACACGTACACCTTGGCGATGAAGCCGGCGGTGGGCGGGATGCCCGTCAGCGACAGCAGGCAGAGCGAGAGCACGCCTGCGAGCAGTGGCGAGCGCTTCACCATGCCGGCGTAGTCCGCGATCTCCTCGGTGCCCAGGCGCTCCGAGACAGCGTGGACGGCAATGAAGGCGCCCAGGTTCGTGGCCGCGTAGGTGCCCAGGAAGAACATCACCCCTGACGGCCCAATGGTGCTCCCGACCGCCACGGCGGCGAAGCCCACGGCGACGTTGCCGGCCTGCGCTATGGAGGAGTACCCCAGCAGGCGCTTGGCGTTGGTCTGCAGGATGGCGCCGGTGTTCCCGAACACCATGGAGAGCCCGGCCAGGACCGCGACGAACATCGCCCAGTCCTCGGCCACGAACGTGTCCCCGCCGCCGAGGCCCGTGTAGAACAGCCGCAGCGCCACCGCGAACCCGGCGGCCTTCGAGGCCACGGACAGGAACGAGGCGACCACGGTGGGCGAGCCCTGGTACACGTCCGGCACCCAGGCGTGGAACGGCGCGAGCGCCATCTTGTAGCCGAACCCGCCGATGATGAACACGAACGCCAGCAGCAGCGGCAGGCGCGCGGACTCCGGCGCCGTCGCCAGGTACTCCGCGATCCCGGGCAACGAGGTAGTCCCCGCCAGGCCGAAGAGGAACGCGAAGCCGTACAGCAGCACGGCGGCGGCGATCGCCCCCGTCAGCAGGTACTTCAGCCCGGCCTCCGCGGAGCGGTCCGTCCGCGCGAGGCCGGCCATGATGAACTGCGAGATCGAGGTGGTCTCCAGCGCCACGAAGATGGCGACCAGGTCGTTCGCCTGCGCGAGCAGCACCATGGACGCGACTGAGGTCAGCATCAACGCATAGAACTCAGCGCCCTGCTCGATGGAGTCCGCCCACGCACGCGCGGACAGCGCGACGGCCAGCGTGGCGCCGACCAGCAGGAACGCGAAGAAGATCGAGAACTGGTCCACCCGCACGGCGCCTGAGAGCGCCTCGCCACGCGCGTCGCCGTCCATGGCGAGCGCGAACGTCCACCCGAGGGCGACCACCAGCACAGCGAGCGTCAGCCCCCAGCGGGGCGCGCGCCGCTCCGAGGCGAGGTCCGCCACCAGCACGATGCCGGCGCCCACGTAGAGCACCAGCGCGGGACCGATGTAGTGCAGTTCCTCGGCGAGGCTCACGAGACGGCTCCCACGATGGCGGCGATGGGAGCGATGCCGCTCTCAACCGCGTTGGTCAGGATGGGCGGGTAGATGCCCACGGCCATGATCGCCACGACGAGCGCGCCCATGGCGACGAGTTCCGGCCACGCCCGAGCATCCTCCAGGTGGGCCCATTCCTCGGCAGCGGGGCCGTGGAAGATGCGCTGCACCGTCCAGAGGATGTAACCGGCGGACAGCACCACGCCGAAGATGGCGGCGATGGTGGCGGCCGGGTGCGCCTGCAGCGAGCCCAGGAAGGTGGTCAGTTCGGCGACGAAGCCGGACATGCTGGGCAGGCCCAGCGACGCCAGCCCGGCGATCACGAACACCACGCCGATCAGGGGGATGCGGTGCATGAGGCCGGACATCTTCGCGATCTCGCGGGTGTGGGTGCGCTCGTAGATCGCGCCCACCATCACGAACAGCAGGCCGGTGATGGTGCCGTGCGTGAACATCTGCAGGGCCGCGCCGGACAGGCCCACGTCCGTCATGGCAGCCGCACCCAGCAGCACGTAGCCCATGTGGGACACGGAGGAGTACGCGACGAGGCGTTTCAGGTCCGTCTGGCGGAGCGTGATCACGGCGCCCCAGACCACGGAGAAGCCGGCGATGGCGGCCAGGATGACCTTGAACTCCTGCGCCTGCTCCGGCATCAGCGACAGCGAGATGCGCAGCAGGCCGTAGCCACCCATCTTCAGCAGCACGCCTGCCAGCATCACGGAGACCGCGGTTGGCGCGTCCGTGTGGGCGTCCGGCAGCCAGGTGTGGAACGGCACCACCGGCAACTTCACCAGGAAGGCCAGCGTGATCGCCCAGAAGACGATGCCCATGGGGATGAAGGCGTCCGCCACGGGGTTTGCTGCCAGTTCCGCCATGTTGAACGTGCCGGCCGTGAAGCCCAGTACCAGGAAGCCCAGCAGCATGAACGCCGATCCAGCCAGCGTGTAGATCAGGAACTTCGTGGCGCTGTAGACCTTCCGCCCGGAGCCCCACTGGCTGATCAGCAGGAACATCGGCAGGAGTTCCAGTTCCCAGAACAGGAAGAACTGGACCAGGTCCAGCGAGAGGAAGACGCCGGCGACCGCCGTCTCCAGGAAGAGCAGCCACGCGAAGTACTGCTTCGGCTTGACATCAATGTTCCACGACACCAGCACGGCGATGACTGAGAGCAGGCCCAGCAGCAGCACCATGGGGGCCGAGAGGCCGTCCACGCCCACGATGTACTGGATCGAGAACCCGGCGTCGCCGGCCTTGATCCACTCGAAGGACTCGACGAACTGGTAGCCCTCGGCGGTGGTATCGAACAGTACGAAGACCACCACGGAGATGGCGAAGGCGACGGAGGTGAAGAAGAGCGCCACCCACTTCGCGTCGCGCTCGCGCTCCGCGGGGAGGAAGGCCGCCATCAGGGCGCCGGCGAGGGGGATGAGCAGGAAGGTGGTGAGCATTACGGCATCACCCGGTCCAGCAGCCCGCCCGCGAGCAGGAAGAGCGCCCCCGCGCCGAACACCACGCCCAGCACATAGACCGAGGTGTACGCCTGCAACTGGCCGGTCTCCGTCCGTCGCAAGACGTCACCGGCGACGCGCGTCAGCGAGGCCACGCCGTTCACCACGCCGTCCACGACGTACTTGTCCACGGCCGCCGCCGCTCGTGCGATCCCGCCGAAGAGGGCCAGCCGCACGACGAAGCCCTCCGCGAACTCGTTCACGTAGTACAGGCGCTCGGTGATGCGCGGCAGCGGCCCCATGCGGCTGCGGATGTCCTGCGAACGCGGGCGCTGCGCGAAGTAGATCGCCGCGGCTACGCCGATGCCCGCGAGCGCCGCCAGCGTGCTGGCCGTGACCACCACGATGTCCGCGTGGAAGTGGAAGTGACGCATCTCCGGCAGCAGCGCGCCCTCCACGAACTCACCGAAGAACGAGGACGGTGCGAGCCATCCCGCGGCGATCGCCGGGATGGCAAGCAGCACCAGCGGCAGCACCATGGACCGAGGCGACTCGTGCGGGTGGGCGAGCCAGCCGTGGCCCTCGGCTGCGCCGTGCGCGTCCGAGGTCTGGGTGGCCGGCTCGTGGCCTGCGTCCGTGGCATGGACGTCGTCCGTGCCGTGGCCCGGCTCGGGCGCAGCGCCGCCGCGGTATTCGCCGAAGAAGGTCATGAAGATCGCGCGGAACATGTAGAGCGCGGTCATGAACGCCACGATGGTGCCGATGGCCCACAGGAACTTGTCGTGGTTCCAAGCGTCCAGCAGGATCTCATCCTTGGACCAGAAGCCGGCCAGCGGGAACACCCCGGCCAGCGAGGCGGAGCCGATGAGGAACGTCCAGAACGTGAACGGCATGAACTTGCGCAGGCCGCCCATCAGGGGCATCTCGAAGGTGTTGGTGGCATGGGAGACGGAGCCGGCGCCCTGGAACAGCAGGCTCTTGAAGAAGGCGTGCGTGAACAGGTGGAAGATTGCCGCCACGTACCCACCCAAACCGATGGCCATCACCATGTAGCCCAACTGGGAGATGGTGGAGTACGCCAGCACGCGCTTGATGTCCGTGGCGACGATGCCCATGGACGCCGCGAAGATGGCCGTGAACCCGCCGATGTAGGCGATGGTGGTGTGTACCCCGCCGGGGGCGGCCTCCACGGCCGGGAAGAACCGCGCCAGCAGGTACACGCCGGCCGCCACCATGGTGGCGGAGTGCACGATGGAGGACACCGGCGTCGGGCCTTCCATGGCGTCCGGCAGCCAGAAGTGCAATGGGAACTGGGCGGACTTGCCCGCGGCCCCGGCGAACAGGCCCAGGACGAAGCCCGTCAGCACACTCGCCGAGAGCGCCGTCTGCGCCAGTTCGTTGATCTCCGCGATGTCGAACGTGCCGGCCTTGGTCCAGATCAGCACCACCGCGAGCATGAAGCCGAAGTCACCGAAGCGCGTGACGATGAACGCCTTCTTCGCGGCGGCCGCCGCGCTCGGGCGGTGGAACCAGAAGCCGATCAGCAGATAGGAGGTCAGGCCCACCAGTTCCCAGTGGACGAACAACTGCAGCAGGCTGCTGCTCATCACCAGGCCGAGCATTGCCGCGGTGAAGAGCGACATGAAGGCGAAGAACCGCGCGTACCCGCCGTCGCCGGCCATGTAGCCCGTGGAGTAGACCTGCACCAGCAGCGAGATGGAGGTGACGACGAAGATCATCATGGCGCTGAGGCCATCGATGCGGAGGCCGAACTCCACGTCGAACTCGAAGAGCGACATCCAGAGGTGCGGCTGGAAGCCGAGCGACTCGCCGTCGTTCTGGATGGTGACGATGAGCGTCCACACCGCCAGCAGCCAGGCGATGCCCACCGCCAGGATGGTGACGCGGCCGGCCAGCAGCGGGCGGCCGCGCAGGAACGCCACGATCACCAGGAACGAGACGATGGGCGCGAAGTAGATGGCCCAGACGGCGGCTTCGGGGATGTCCGTCATTAGATCTTGTTCAGCACTTCACGCGCGACGTGCGTCTTGCCGTCGGGCACCCAGATTTCTCGCGGCTCGCGCATGGACCCGATCTGCACGGGCGGGATGATGCGCACGGACAGCGCCTCCTGGTTGAACAGTTCGCGCCACATTTCGGCTGCATAGCCGTCCGGCACGTCCATGAACTTCACCCACATTGCGTGCCGCCCTACCAGCGCATCAGGTTGACGCGGTCGAGGTCGACCGTCTCGCGACGCCGGTACAGCAGTACCGCCATGGCGAGGGCGATCGCGGCCTCGGCCGCTGCTACGGTCAGCACGAAGACCACGAAGGCGTGGCCGCTCAGCGGCTCCTCGCCCGGCGCGAACGCCGAGGAGAAGCGCGAGAACGCGATGAGCGTCAGGTTCACGGCGTTGAGCATCAACTCCACGCCCATCAGCACCGCGATGGCGTTGCGCTTGGACAGCGCGATCACCGTGCCAATGCCGAACACCAGCCCGGACACCACCAGGTAGTGCGCCAGCGTCACCGTGATCTCATCCAGGCCCGGAGCGGTCACAGGACGCTCCCGTCCCGGGCGGCGCCGTCAGCGGACTCGCGAGAGCCCTCGGCGGCGGACTGACGGCGACGTTCCTGCACCAGGACGATGGCGCCGAGGAGCGCGAAGAGCAGCAGGACGGAGGCGATCTCGAAGGCGAGCACGTAGCGGCCCAGCAGCAACTGGCCCACGGTGCGGACCGTGTCCCCGAAGTCAGTCTGCGCCAGCGCCGCGCCCCGGTGCTCCGCCCACTCCGTGTCCACGGCCACGAACCCCACCAGCGAGGCGATGCCGAGGCCCGCGAGCAGGCCCGGGAGTACGTAGAGCGAGTTGCCGTTGTCTCGGGACGCGAGCGGCGTCAGCATCACGGCGAAGACCATCAGCACGGAGATGGAGCCGGCGTAGATCAGGATCTGCGCCACGGCGATGAAGTCCGCGCTCAGGGTGATGAACAGCCCGGCCATGCCCAGGAAGGCGATGACCAGGAACACCAGCGCGTGCATCAGGTTGCGCGCAAGCAGGACGAGCACGGACGAGACGACCGTGATCGCGCTGAGCGCCCAGAAGCCAATGACGATGCCGGTCGAGTCCAAGCGCCGTACTTCCCGCTACGTCGAGCGAATGCGCTCGGCTGCCTTCAGGCCGCCCAGCGCATCCGTGAGCACCGGCTTCGTGGCATGTTGCGACGGGGCGTAGCCCAGCCGGTCAGCCCAGAACCGGATCAGCACCACCGTGACCGCGATGTTCACCACGGCGAATGCGCCCAGCGTGATCAACGCCGGCGCGTCCACGCGCGCGAACACCGAGGCTTCGATAGCCACGATGAACGCCTGGAGGATGCCGAGGGGGATCAGGAACTTCCACGCATACCCCATCAGCTGGTCCAGGCGGAACCGCGGCAGCGTGCCACGGAGCCACACAAAGAGGAAGTACACCGCGCCAATCTTGCTGGCGAGGATCAGGTAGCCGGGTACCCACTCTTCGAGCCCGAAGAGCGTGTAGCCGCCGAGGAAGAACGTGGCCATCAGCGCGCCCACGAGGATCGCGTGGCCCAGTTCCACCCCCATGAAGAGGCCGGCCTTCATCCCGGAGTACTCCGTGTAGAAGCCGGCCACGATCTCCGACTCCGCCTCGCCGATGTCGTTCGGCGTGCGGTTGATCTCCGCCGTGGAGGCGAACAGGAAGGCGAAGGCGGCGAACGGGATGAGCATGATCATCCAGACGTGGTAGTGCCCCTGCCACGCCACGATCTCGCTGAGCGACATCGTCTGCGTGAGCAGCACCACCGAAAGCAGCGCCAGGCTGATGGGGATCTCGTAGGAGATCATCATCGCCACCGTGCGCATGGCCCCCAGCAGCGAGTAGTGGTTGTTGGAGGACCACCCCGCCAGGAACACGCCCAGCACGCCGATGGAGGAGATGGCGATCACGTAGAGGACACCTACGTTGATGTCCAGGTACGCCATGTTCGGCGCCCACGGGATCGGCGCCCAGCCCAGCATGGCCGGGATGAAGATCAGGACGGGCGGGATGAAGTAGAGGAAGCGGTCCGCGCCGCGCGGGATCACCACTTCCTTGGTCATCAACTTGATCGCGTCCGCGATCGGCTGCAGCAGGCCGAAGGGGCCGGTGCGGTTGGGCCCCATGCGGATCTGGAACTTCGCCAGGACGCGGCGCTCCACCCAGGAGCCGATTAGGAGCCACCCACCCAGGACCGACATGATCCCGAGCGCGCCTAGCGCGCCGGTGATGATCCAGGTGATGCGGTGGTCCACGCCCTGGTCGCCCAGCCACGTCCGGAGGCCGTCCACCGCGAAGCCCAGGTCACGGATGTCGTACCACTGGCCGTCCAGGCGGCCGTCAACCACCAGGTAGCCCACCAACGCCATCACCGCGAGGACGCCCAGCCCCAGGATGCCGCCGATGACCTTGAGGCCGAACGGTACGCCGAGGGCCATCTCCTTCAGGCCCGGACGGTCCTGGATCTGGCGCAGCATGGGGGTGGCGGGGCGCGGCGGGCGCATCGGCTGGTCGGTCATCGGTCGATCTCCCCGAGCACGATGTCGATGGACCCGAGCGTCACCACGGCGTCCGGCAGCGAGGAGCCGGTGCCGAGTTCGCGCAGCAGCGAGAGGTTAATGAGGGCGGGCGACCGCAGGTGGAACCGGTACGGCGCTGGCGTCCCGTCCGAGACCAGGTAGAAGCCGATCTCGCCTCGCGGGCTCTCGATGCGGCTGTAGATCTCACCGGGCTCCGGGCGGAGCGCCAGGGGGATGTCATTCTTGTGCGGGCCGGGCGGGATCTGCTCCACGGCCTGCTTGATGATGCGGACGGACTGCTTCACTTCTTCCATCCGCACCATGAAGCGGTCGTAGACGTCGCCGACCTTGCCCACGGGGATGTCGAAGTCGAAGCGGTCGTACACGCAGTAGGGCTCTGCCTTGCGGAGGTCCCAGGGCACACCGGAGCCACGCAGCGCCGGCCCGGTGAGCGAGCCGTTGATGGCGTCCGCCGGCGAGATGATGCCCACGTTGCGCGTGCGCGCCAGGAAGATCTCGTTGTCCAGCAGCAACTGGGCGTACTCGTCCGTCCGGTCCGGGAGTTCGTCCAGCAACTCCTGCAGCGCCGGCCAGAACTCCGTGGGCGGCTCAAAGGCGACGCCACCGATGCGCATGTAGTTCGTGGTGAGACGGGCGCCGCAGGTCATCTCAAACAGGTCCAGGATCTTCTCGCGCTCGCGGAACATGTAGAGCAGCGGCGTCTGCCAGGCGCCGGCGTCAGAGATCAGCGTGCCGTTGGCCATGGCGTGGCTAGCGATGCGCTGCAGTTCGCTGAAGATCACGCGCAGGTACTCGGCGCGCTCCGGCGCCTCCACCCCGGTCATCCGCTCCACCGCCAGCGCCAGGCCCAGGTTGCCGGTCATGGCAGCCAGGTAGTCCGCGCGGTCCGTGAACGGGATGTTCTGCGTATAGGTGCGCTCTTCCGCCAGTTTCTCCATGGACCGGTGGAGGTAGCCCACGATCATGTCCAGGTCGCGGATGACTTCGCCGTCCATCACCACGCGGAGGCGGAACACCCCGTGCGTGGAGGGGTGCTGCGGGCCGATGTTCAGGACGAACGGCTCCGCGCTGCCCGTGCCGATGCTGTCCACGCTGCGCTCGAGTGAGGTCACGCTAGTGCCCCTCTCCGGTGGCGGGACGCGGGCCCGGCTGCGGGCCGACCTGCGGCACCAGGTTGTCCTGGTTCATCAGCCGGTCCGGCGCGGCCTTGTCCTCGAACGGGAAGCGGGCCAGGCCTGCCGTGCGGCCATCCACCATGCCCATCCAGTCCTTGCGGAGCGGATGGCCGGGGAAGCCCTCCCAGAGCAGCAGGCGGCGCAGGTCCGGGTGGTCCTGGAAGCGGATGCCCATCAGGTCGAAGGCCTCGCGCTCCTGGAGCAGCGCGCCCTTGTAGACAGGGTAGGCGCTGGGGATCACCGGGTCCTCGTGGTCGAACAGGCGGGCCTTCACCGCGATCTGGTGGTTCAGATCCAGCGACTGCAGGTGGTAGACCACCTCGAAGTGGTCGTGACGGTCCACGGCGGTGAGGTTGCTCAACTGCGCGGCGTCGAACTCCTCGGAGTCGTGCAGCCAGCGCAGGGCCTCCTGGACGCGGTCCGGGGCCACCTCCACCCACTCGTCGTTGGAGGTCACGACGGCGCCGGGAAGGGCGCGCGAGAGCGCTTCCGCCACGGGGCGAGCGTCGATCTGGCGGGGTCCGCGGGCCAAGGTTACCGCCACTCCAGGGCGCGCTTGCGCCAGGCGTAGACCAGCCCGAACGCGAGGATGCCCATGAACAGCGCCGCCTTCAGCAGCGTGCCCAGCGGCATGGTGGCGTGCTCCACGGCCCAGGGGTAGAGGAAGATCACTTCCACATCGAAGATGACGAAGCCGAGCGCGAAGAGGTAGTAGCGCGCGTTGAACTGGCCCCAGGACGAACCCTCTGACTCCACGCCGCACTCGTAGGTGGCGTTCTTGATCGGGTCCGGGGTCTGCGGACGTAGCCGCAGGCGGTAGAAGAGGTACGACAGCCCCAGCGGAAGCATGGGGAACGCGACCGCGAGGGCCAGGAGGATCGCGACGCGCCCGAAGAGATCCGGGATCACTCACGCGTCCTTCCACAGCAGTCGCAGCAGCGCTGGATGGGTGCCGGCAGCCCCGTGGCCGTAGCCCTGAAAACACCCGTTCAGCGCGGGTTTCAGAGGCCAGCGGAACGTAGCACCCGCCTGATTGAGGCGCAATGAAAGCAGGACACACAGGCGCCGTCCGCCCGCCGCGAGCACCTCGTCGCCGCGGTCAGGCGCCGTATTGGGATCGTTCTCCCTGCGGGCACGGAAGTTGACCGGGCGCGCGGGCCGTCTGTAGAGTGCGCGCGGTCGCGACTGGCGCGCGAACCGGCTCTCCCAGGCCCACCTCTCACCATCGAGGCACTCCCCTTCCGGGGCGCCATCGGCGGCTCCGGCGGGCCATCCGGGATGCGCACCGCGCCCCTCGTCCGGCCCTCGCATCACCGCAAGGAAGAAGGAGCGGACGTTGGCCGACTACAACAAGCCGATCCCGGATCCGGACCCGTATACCACGGGCCCGTTCTGGGACGGCGCCAAGCAGGGCAAACTGGTGTTGCCCCGCTGCACCGACTGCAACCGGGCACACTTCTACCCACGCATCATCTGCCCGTTCTGCCACTCCACGGCGATCGAGTGGTTCGAGGCGTCGGGCGAGGGCTGGATCCACACCTTCGCGGTGCAGCACCGCGCCTTTGGAGGCTGGGCGGACGAAGTCCCCTTCGTCACCGCCTACATCGACCTGAAGGAAGGCGACCGCATGTTCACCGTCCTGCGGGGCGTGGACGGCAACAAGCCGGAGGAGATCAAGATCGGTACGCCGGTCAAGGTCGAGTTCGAGAAGGCCTCTGACGAAGTCCACATCCCGTTCTGGCGGGTTGCGGGCTAAGGCGAGCGGAAAGGACTGATCATGCCGAGCAATCCGAGCATGTCCGCCGCCATCGTCGGCGCGGCTGAATCCAACAAGATCGGCTACATCGAGGAGGGGACGACCAACAACATCCTCTTCATCGAGGCCATCAAGAACGTCTGCGACCAGGTGGGCATCCGCCCGTCCGACATCGAAGGCATCGCCGCCCCCAACGCGGCGAACTTCCTGGCGGAGTACCTGGGCATCCACCCCAAGTGGATCGACACCACCTCCGTGGGCGGCTGCTCCTTCCAGATGCAGGTGCACCACGCGATGGCCGCGATCAACGCGGGCATCATCGACATCGCGGTGGTGGCGCACGGCGAGTCCGGCTACTCCGCCCGCAAGAACCGCGGCCGCGGCCGCGGCGGTCGCGGCGCCGGTGACCCGTGGGCGCCCTCCAGCATGTTCGACGAGCCCTACGGCACGTCCGGCGCGCCGAGCAACTACTCGCACGCCATGACGCGGCACATGCACCGCTGGGGCAGCACCAAGGAAGACTTCGCGCAGATCGCGGTGACCACCCGCGACTGGGCGACGCTGAACCCGCGCGCCGTGATGCACTCGCGAGAGACGCACCCGGCCGGCGGCCCCGTCACCATCCAGGACGTGCTGGACAGCCGCCTCATCTCGTGGCCGCTGAACCTGCTTGACTGCTGCCTGGTCACGGACCACGGTGGCGCCGTGATCGTCGCTTCCGCGGAGCGCGCGCGCTCCTTCCGCACCCCGCCGGTGTGGATCGCGGGCGCGGGCGAGAACATCAGCCACAGCTCCATGCTGGAAATGGGTGACTTCACCGCCACCTCCGCGTACGCGTCCGGACACGCCGCGTACCGGATGGCGGGCATGGGCCCCTCCGAGATGGAACTGGCGATGATCTATGACTCGTTCACGGTCACCGCTGCCATCACCGCGGAGATGCTGGGCCTGACCCCGCGCGGCGAAGGCCCGAGCCTCTGGGAGGGCGGCAAGGCCGGCCCCGGCGGCGCCGGCATCCCCGTGAACACCAACGGCGGCGGCCTGTCGTTCAGCCACTCCGGCATGTACGGCATGATGCTGCTGGTGGAGGCCTACCGGCAGTTGTCCGGCACGGCCGAGGACGGCGTCCACGGCATTGAGGGCAAGCAGACCAGCGCCAAGACCGCGGTGGTCAACGGCACGGGCGGCTCGCTCTCCGTGACCGGGACGCTGGTCCTGGTGGCTGACGACTAGTCTTCGGACTGGCCTTCAGGCCCTGCACGCGCAACCATAGTGAGGGCGGCCCCCGTGGCCGCCCTCACTCATTCCCTGCGGGCGCCCTCTGCGCGCCTGCATCCGATAGGACGGCTCGACGCCTCCGATGCTGATCGACCTCCACACGCACACCCACCCCGGGTCATGGGACTCGTTCCTCACCCCGGACGAGTTGATCGACCGCTCCAAGCAGGCCGGCCTGGACGGCATCGTCCTGTCCGAGCACGACTGGGCGTGGGATCCGGAGGAGGTCAAGCGGCTCGCGGAACGCCACGACTTCCTGGTGCTGCCCGGCATGGAGATCAACACGGAGGACGGTCACATCCTCGTGTACGGCATGCACCGTTATGTCTACGGCATGCACCGCTCGCACGAACTCGCCGCCCACGTCCGGGAGGACAACGGCGTGATGATCGCCGCCCACCCCTACCGCCGCCAGCACCCCTGGGACTGGAAGAGCGAGAAGGAGTGGGCGGACGCCCTGGACCGCGCCCAGCGCAACGCCGCCTACCGCTTCGTCTCCGCGCTGGAGGTGGGCAACGGCCGCGGCAAACTGGAGGAGAACTCCTTCTCCGTGAAGATCGCAGACCTCATGGGCTTCCACGGCACCGCTGCCACGGACGCCCACGCCGTGGCAGACGTGGGCAAGGCCGTGACCTACTTCGAGCGCGACATCCGCACCGAGGCCGACCTCATCGAGGAGATCCGCGCCGGCCGCTTCTGGCCGGTGGACCTCACGCGCGGCAAGGTGATCGCCGACCCGCTCTACCACGACGTCCCGGAGGACCTGGCGGTGCGCTGGCGTCTCATCGACCAGCAGCGCGAGGCGTACCTGGCCTCCCACCCCCTCGCCCGCGCGGACTGAGGCTCGCCACCCGCAGGCGGCGCTGCGCGCCGCTCACCCCCTCCCCGACCCTCCCCCATCAAGGGGGAGGGGTCAGAAGGTGCTAGACAAACAACAAGAAGCCCCCGCCTTGCGGCGGGGGCTTCCGTGAGTCCGGAGGTCCGGACGGTGCTGGCTAGAGCGTCTCGACGATCGTCGCGATGCCCATGCCGGCGCCGATGCACTGGGTGGCCAGGCCGTACTTCTTGCCGGAGCGGCGCGTCTCCCGGGCCACGGTGCCCACCAGGCGGGCGCCGGTGGCGCCCATCGGGTGGCCGATGGCCAGCGAGCCGCCGTTGACGTTGACGTTGGCCATGTCGATGCCGAGTTCCTCGATGGAGGGGATCACCTGCGCGGCGAACGCCTCGTTGAACTCGACGCGGTCGATCTCGCTGGCGTCGATGCCCGCGTGGCGCAGCGCCTTGCGGGTGGCCGGGACCGGGCCGATGCCCATGACCTGCGGCTTCACGCCGGCGATGCCCAGGCCCTTGATGCGGGCCAGGGGCTCCAGGCCCAGTTCCAGGGCGCGCTTCTCGCTCATCAGCAGAGCGGCGGAGAAGCCGTCGTTGGTCGGGCAGGAGTTGCCGGCGGTGATGAGGAGTTCCTTGTCACCGTAGGACTTCAGGCCGGGGATCGGCTTCAGGGAGGACAGCGCCTCCAGGTTGGTGCCGGCGCGGTAGCCCTCGTCAAAGGTGACGACCTTCTGCTCGCCCTTGGAGTCCCAGACCACGTTGCCCTCGTCGTCGAAGACGGGGAGGTAGACCTCGATCGGGATGATCTCTTCGCCGTAGATGCCCTTCTCCAGGGCCTGGCCGTACTTCGCGTGGCTGTCCACGGCGAACTGGTCCATGGCCTCGCGGGAGACCTCGTACCACTCGGCCACATTCTGGGCGGTCTGGAGCATGGACGTCACCGGCGGCGCGTCCAGGATGTAGTCCGGGATCGGGCGGCTGAAGTCCTCGCCGAAGTTCGGCGGCAGGTTGCGCTGCGACTCGGACATCTGAAGACGGCGCTCGTTGAACTTGGTTAGCGGCGTCTCGGCGCCGCGGTTGCCGCCCCCACCCAGCGTGCGGCCCATGCGCTCCGCACCAATGGCGATGCCGCAGTCAATGGCGCCCACCATGATCTGGGTGGCCACCCGCTGCAGCGTGTCCATGGAGGAACCGCACTGGCGGTTCGTCTCAAAGGTGGCGACCTCCGGCGGCAGGCCCGCCAGCTTCGCCACGTTGTCCGCGCCAATTCCGGAAAGTTCCGGAGCGCTGCCCACCTGGCCGAGGCCCATGTCCTCGATCATGCGCGGGCTCACCTTGGGGTTGCGCTCCATGAGAGCGCGGACCACCTGGGCGCCAATCTCGTCAAGTCGAGTCGCCGTAAACGCACCACGCGCACCGCGCGTGAACGCCGAACGGGCAGCGTCGACTACGACTACGTTCTGCAGTTCCATCTTGCCCCCTTCAGGTCCGTCGCTTCACCGGGCGCCCGCCACCCCCGCGACGGACGCACCAAGGGAGCACGTCCTGAGGGGGAGAAGGGCCGGACGGCACGGACCCGTGGCCCGCCACTCTGCCCGGTTATCAGTCGGGCCGTAGTCTACTCCTCCAGACAACGATTCCAAGCGGAGAGGGGTGGAGCGCCACAAGATTTTCTTGGGAGGCGCCCCGCCACGGCCTGCCTCGCCCTCCACGATGACTCCACGAGGGCGGGTTCCCTGCGGTCGGCTTACATCCGCTCGCCGTGGACCAGGCGCTCGAACGTGACGTTGTTGAGCGCTCCCGGCCGCACCGCGCGCACCGCCGCCACCGCGTCCTGAGGCGCCGTCCCCAGTGCCCGCAACAGCAACGCAGTCACCAGGCCGGAGCGGTTCAGCCCCTGCTTGCACATCACGTAGATGCGCTGCGGCGCCGCCTCGCCCGCCACCGCCGCCACGAGTTCCTCGATCAGCGACTCGATGCGGTGGAGGTTGGCCGGCACGGCCTCGATGTCCGTGAACACACGTGGGATATGGCGGGCGGCGTCCAGGGCCAGGTCCGGGGGCATCTCGCCCGCGCAGTCCACCACCCAGGCGGTGCGCAGGTGCATGGACGCCACGGGGTCACCCTGCGTGGTGTGCACCCCGCCCATCCAGACCTCCGTCCGGACCGCGGCGAGTGCGGGCACCAGGAGGCGCGAGGCGCGGGGCTCGTATGCCTCCGGGCGCTGGTCGATGAAGTCCGAGGGGATGCTGGGATCCAGGGTCACACCCGCAGACTATCGCGAACTGCACCGTGGCGGGCGGGCCCGGCAGGGCCGCGCGCCAGGGCTGCCGGCGGGGCGCGAGCGGGTGTGGTGATGGGAGCCGAAATTGACACGCCACCGGGCCGCCGATATCGTGCGCCCGCGCCTGTCTCCCCCACACGTCAAGGTGTCACGGGCGCCCTGCCACACGCCGAAAGTCGACATTTCACTCGTGTAGAGGAGGTAGTCGATGGCGGAATCCACGGCCTCGTCCGTCGTCACCGACGAGATGCGCGCCCAACTGGGCGTCGAAGGGCCTGCGACCGTCTCAGAGGTCACGACCACCGGCTGCCGCCTGTTCGCGCGGGCCGTTGGCCACCAGGACGAGATCTTCTATGACGCCGAGGCGGCGCGCGCCCGCGGCTACCGCGACATCGTGGCGCCGCCGGGCTTCCTGGGGACGCCTCGATACATGCCGGGCGCGAGTCGCACGGAGGGGCCTCCCGGCGGCGGGCTGGACATCCCCTACAAGCGCATCCTGAACGGTGGGACCACCTACGAGTACTTCGAGCCGATCTGCGCCGGGGACGTCATCACCTCCCGCGGCAAGATCACGGAGTTCCAGGAGCGCACGGGCTCCATTGGCCCCATGCTCATCGTGTACCGCGAGACCACGTACACCCGGGAGGACGGCACCGTCGTCGCCAAGATGTACGGGAACATCATCCACTACTAGTGGCCCTCCTCAGCGCAGGCTGCAGAAGGTCGAGAGGCACATACGGTGGCTGAACAGGTCTACTTCGAAGACGTAGAGGTGGGACAGTCCATCCCGGAGATCCGGAAGAACTGCTCCACGCAGCAACTGGTGGTCTGGGCCGGCGCGTCCGGCGACTTCTACCAGATCCACTACGACGCGAACTTCGCCAAGCGGACGGGGCTGGACAACATCATTGTCCACGGCGCCCTGAAGCACGCCTTCCTGGGGCAACTGCTCCACGATTGGGTGGCCCCCGCGGGCCGCGTTGAGAAGTTCGGCTGCCAGTACCGCGGGATGGACTACCCCGACCAGGACATCGTCTGTGGCGGGGTGGTGACCGGGAAATCCGTCGAGGGCGACCGTCACGTGGTCGAACTGGACGTGTGGACACAGAATCCGAACGGCCAGAAGACCACGCCGGGCACGGCGCGGGTGGTGCTGCCCAGCAGGGGGTAGCGGCCGCGCGGCGCCGGCACGGCCGGCAGAGTAACCGAGTGCCCCGACCGGGGCGGGAGAGGACCGAGACATGGGTGCGTTGGACGGCAAGGTCGCCGTCGTCACCGGCTCCGGCCGTGGCATTGGCCGCGGTATCGCGATGCTGTTCGCGAAAGAGGGCGCCAAGGTCGTGGTGAACGACCCGGGCGTCAACGTGGACGGCTCCGGTGGGGACGCAGGCCCGGCGCAAGAGGTGGTGAACGAGATCAAGGCCGCGGGCGGCGAGGGTGTCGCCAACACGGACTCGGTCGCGGACGCCGCCGGCGGCGAGAACATGATCAAGCAGGCGGTAGACCAGTACGGCCGCATTGACGTCCTGGTCAACGTGGCCGGCATCCTGCGCGACCGCATGATCTTCAACATGAGCAAGGAAGAGTGGGATGCGGTGATCGCGGTGCACCTGAAGGGGCACTACAACACCATCAAGCCCGCCTCCGTGCTGATGCGCCAGCAGCGCTACGGCCGCATCATCAACTTCTCTTCCACCTCCGGCATCATTGGCAACACCGGCCAGTTCAACTACGGCGCGGCCAAGTCCGCCATTGCGGGCATGACCCGCGTGGTGGCGCGTGACCTGGGCCGCTACGGCGTGACCTGCAACGCCATTGCCCCCGGTGCTGCCACCCGCATGACGCAGTCCGTCCCGGAGACCGCCCGCCAGCTGCGCTCCAGCGCGGGCGTGCAGGGCGCCGGCTCCTCCACCAACCAGCCGGCCCCGCAGAGCGCCTTCGCCGGCCTCCGCGAGCCGGAGTACGTGGCGCCCATGGTGACCTACCTGGCCTCCGACGACGCCTGGAACATCAACGGCTTCATCTTCAACGTGGCGGGCGGCACGGTCTCCGTGGCGCACCAGCCCGTGGCTCAGCGCACGATCTTCAAGCCCGGCCTGTGGAACATGGGCGAGCTGGATGACGCCGTGCAGAACGTCCTGATGAAGGACATCAGCAACCCCGCGCCGCCGCGCGATGACGTTGAGGTCCCCGGCCGCGACGTCCCCGCCCGGTCGCTGGCCTAACCCCCGGCGTTCAGGGCGAGTACGAGAGAGAAGGACAGCAATGGCAGAGAAGCCCCTGGAGGGCCGCGCCTACGTCGTCACCGGCTCCGGCCGTGGTATCGGCCGAGAGGTCGCGCTGCTCATCGGCAGCCTGGGCGGCAGCGTGGTGGTCAACGACCCCGGCGTGAACCTGGACGGCTCCGGCGCGGACTCCGGTCCCGCCGCTGAGACCGCTGCGGAGATCGGCAAGGCCGGCGGCAAGGCCGTCGCCAACATGGACACCGTCGCCACCGAAGAGGGTGGCGAGAACATGATCAAGCAGTGCATGGACGAGTTCGGCCGCCTGGACGGCGTGGTCCACGTGGCCGGCATCCTGCGCGACCGCATGATCTTCAACATGGCGGAGGAGGAGTGGGACGCGGTGGTGGACGTCCACCTCACCGGCTTCTTCAACGTGGCCAAGCCCGCCTCCATCATCATGCGGCAGAACCGCTACGGCCGGATCGTGGGGTTCTCCTCCGGCTCCGGCATGAACGGCAACGCCGGGCAGGCGAACTACGGCGCCGCCAAGGCCGGCATCTCCGGCGGCGTGCGCTGCCTGGCCCGGGACCTGGGCCGCTACGGCGTGACCGCCAACGCGATCTGCCCGGGCGCCCAGACCCGCATGACGCAGTCCGTCCCGGACAGCGCCCGCGACATGCGCGCCCGCGCCGGTATCGCGCAGGCCCCCCGCGAGCCTTCGATCGTCAACCAGCTGCGTGACCCCAAGTACGTGGCGCCCATGACGACCTACCTGCTCACGGACCAGGCCTGGAACATCAACGGCAAGGTGTTCTACGTCTCCGGCGGCAACGTCTCGCTGGCCTACGACGAGACGCCGTACAAGACCATCGCCAAGCCCGGCATGTGGGACGTGGACGAACTCCGCGCCCTGGTGCCGAGCCAGTTGATGGCCGGCCTGCAGAACCCGGCCCCGCCCCCGCCGGACCTGGACCTGCCCGGCCGCCCGGTGGCCGCGAAGGCCTAGCCCTCGCGCAGCATCGAGGTCACTCGATATGCAGGAAGGCCGCCCTCACGGGCGGCCTTCCTCGTAGGTGCAGATGCGTTGAGAGGGGCTCCCCGCTAGCCCGCGCTACGCCTCAGCGGCCTCGGCGGCGGCGAGGTCGCGCGGTTCGCACTCCATGTAGACGAAGTCATAGCCACCACGGTTCACGCGGCGGATGCGGCGGAAGCCGGCGCGCTCGAAGGCGGTCTGCGCGCGGTAGTTCCAGGTGAGCGTGTGTAGGTAGACCCGGCGCAGACGCAGTTCCGTGAACAGGAAGCGGAGCATGCAACGCACCGCGTCCGTACCGTAACCGTGGCTCCAGAAGTCGCGGTCACCGATGGTGATGCCGAGTTCCGCCTCCCGTGCGAAGGAGTCGTACCCGTAGTACATGACGTTGCCGATGTGCTTGCCGGTAGCGCGATCCTCAATGGCGTAGGTGCGCCGGTGGATCGTGGGGTACTGGAGTTCCTCCGCCATGGTCGCTACGAAGTTCGCGAAGCGGACTGACAGGGGACGGGCCGCGTCATAGGCGGCCAGTTCCGGATCACAGCGCCACGCGTAGTCACGCTCGGCGTCGTCCATGATCTTCTCGCGGAGCCGGGCCAGCTGGCCCTCCGCCACGACACGAGGCTTCGTGGAGGTCATGCACGCAGTGTAGCGATGAGGTCCGCAGCCTTGTGCAAGATGTGCAACTGATTCTTGTGAGTCAGGAGCCGCTCGGCCTCCGCCAGGTGGTACCAGGCCACGTCATCGAATTCGTGGTCGTGGAGGGCCAGGTCCCCGCCGGTGGCCTCCATGAGGAAGAAGTGGACCACCTTGTCCACGCGCGTGCCGTCTCCGTCCGTGAACCAGTAACGGACGTCCCCCAGCGGGCCCAGGACGCGCGCCTCCAGACCGGTCTCCTCCTGGACCTCGCGTAGTGCGGTCGCCTCGTCCGTCTCGCCGGGATCGGGGGTGCCCTTCGGCAGGGCATACAGCACCGGCGACCGACGGCTGACCAGCACGATCTCTGGCCCTTCGTCGCCCAGCCGGTACACCACCCCGCCCGAGGACACCGCGCGGCGGACTGTCACAGACGCGGCTCCCGCCCGCTGAAGTCCTGCCCGTCAAAGTCCGGGTCCTCGTCGCGCTCGTCCACGAACTCCGCGGTGATCAGGTGCACCTCGGCCAGCGCGTCCCGGATTGCCTCCTGGATGTGCGGCTCGTGGCGCTCGGAGAGCCAGCGCGAGAGCACGCGCTCCGCCTCCTCGTTTGCGATCTCGCCCAGGGCGCGGATGGCGGATACCTGCACGTCGTCGTCGCGGTCTTCCTGCGCCAGCATGATCAGCGGTGGCACGGCCTCGTCCACCAGCAGGGCGCCCGCTGCCTCCGCCGATACAGCGCGGATCTCCGCATCGTCGTCGTCGAAGTGGTAGATCAGCACGTCCAGCCAACCCTCGGAGGCGCTCCGGCCCATCGCCCGGAGCGCGGCCACGCGCATCCGCTGGTTGCCCACCTCGTACTGCTCGCTGATCAGTTCGGCGGTCGCCTCGTCCGAGAGCGCCCCGAGCGCCTCCAGCGCGCGGCCGCGCACTTCGTCCTGCTCCTCGATGTCCTCGATGACGTCGCGGAGGGTAGCCGCCAGCGTCTCGCCGTCGTCCTCAGGCAGCAGGCCAAGTTCCATGGCGACGACATACTGCGCGAGCACCAGCGCCACCTCGCTGCGGACGGCCGGGACGGCGTCATCCCGCAACTGGTGGAGGAGCACGCGGAGGTACTCCGGCCGGTCCTCGTTCATCAGGCCGCGGACGGCCAGGATGCGGGTAGCCGTGTCCGCGTCCCGCGTGGCGGACAGCGCCACCTTGTGGAAGTCCAGCGTCGCGTCCTCCTCGGCCAGCCGCTCCAGGGCGGCCAGGAGCTCGCGACGCCGCTCCGGCGGCATCTTCGGCCACGTGCTGAGCAGGCGGCGCAGGACGTCCTCGCTGGGCTCGCTCAGCGCCCGGAGGCGATGCGGCACCAAGGGCGCGCCGCGCTCGATCTCGTCGAGCACCGCTTCTACGGGGGGGACGGACAGGGCGTCCTGATCGTCCCCGAGGTCGTCATCGTCGGGTCGGAAACCATCCTGGGTCATTGGGGCATCTCCAACCCCCAGTGTACCAACGGCTGGCGTCTCCCCTACCGCCGGGTGACGTACCGGAGGTACACGGTGCCGGTGGGGAACCGGCGCTCCTCCACCAGTTCCAGGGCCTGGCGTTGCACGCCGGCCAGCGCCGGCAGGCCGCCCCCCAGGAGCGCCGGAGCGATGAAGAGGTGCCAGTCGTCCACCAGGCCGGCCCCGAAGGCGTGTGCGGCCAGCGTGGGGCCTCCAATGATGAGGTCTCGGTCCGCCTCGGCCTTCATGCGTCGCACGGCGTCCGGATCGAACTTCCGCTCCAGCCGAGTCCGGCCGGTGGTGACCTCCGGCAGCGTGGTGGAGTAGACCACCTTGTCCACGGCCTGCCAGATGTCCGCGAAGTCCTGGATGTGGGGCGGGAGGTCACCCTGCGGGTCCTCCCAGAAGGTCATGACCTCGTAGTTCCGTCGCCCGTAGAGGTGCGTGCCCATGGGACGGACCAGGTCATTGATGAAGGCGTGGACCTGGTCGTCCGGCTCGGCGAAATCGAAGTTGCCGTCCTGGTCCGCGATGTAGCCGTCCAGCGACGCCGTAGTCAGGAACGCGAGCCTGGCCATGAGGCCCTCCTTCCCGTGCGGTGCGCTCGAGGCTACACCTCCGGGCGCGGGTCCCGGGCCATCAGCGCCTCCATGGCCTGGAGGGGATGGACACCCTGGAAGAGCACGGCGTGGAGGCCCTCCGTGATCGGCATCTCCACCCCGTAGCGCGTGGCCAGCGTGCGCGCGGCATCGATGGTGGTAGCGCCCTCCGCGGTCTCGCCGAGCGTCGCGAGCGCGTCCTCCAGCGAGGTGCCGCCACCGACGAGTTCACCGAGGCGACGGTTGCGGGAGAGCGGGCTGTAGGACGTGGCCACCAGGTCGCCCATGCCGGCCAACCCCTGGAAGGTCAGCGCGGACGCCCCCGCCGCCACGCCCAGGCGGGTCATCTCGGCCAGGCCGCGCGTCAGCAGCGCCGCCTTGCCGTTGTCCCCGAAGCCCAGCGCGTCCACCATCCCGGCGGCGATCGCCACCACGTTCTTCAGCGCGCCGCCAAACTCCACGCCGACCACGTCTTCCGAGGTGTAGACGCGCAGCGAGGTCGAGTGGAACGTCGCCCGCAGCGGCGCGACGTCCGCGTCCCGCGTGGCGATCACCGTGGAGCCGGGGAGGCCGGCCGCCACCTCGCGCGAGAGGTTCGGGCCGGAGAGGACCGCCACGGGATGCTCCGGCAGCACGCCCGCCAGCACCTCTGACATGCGCCGCCCGGTGACGCGCTCGATGCCCTTCACGGCGCTCAGGACGGTGGCACCGGGGCGCAGGCAGCCCGCCACGAGTCGGGCGTTGTCCTCCAGCGTGCGGGATGGCACCACGAAGCAGACGAGGTCCGCCTCCGCGAGGGCGGAGGTGTCCCCACTCACGTCCATCAGGTCCGGGAAGGCAACACCAGGCAGGCGGCGCTCATGCTGGCGCTTCGCCCGGAGGTCGGCGGCTTCCTCGGCGCTGCGCGCAAGGAGCGTGGTGGGCTGGCCGTTCCGCGCGAGGTGCACGGCAAGCGTGGTCCCCCACGCAGTCGCGCCGACGACCGCTGCCCGCTCGAACGCGGCAGGCACCTACGCGCCGGCCGCCCGGCGGCCACCGCCCTGCCCGAGTTTCGGCTCGGTGCCGGCCAGCAGCCGCTTGATGTTGCCGATGTGGCTGTACTCCACCAGCGAGGCGGTGGGGATGGCGAACAGGAGCAGGTACACGAGGTCCAGGCGCCCGACCATCGCCATCACCGCGATGGCGACCATGCCGGCGAACACGCCCGTGACGGACATCAACGAGGCGTACCGGAACACGGCCAGTACCACCAGCGAGACGCCAAGCAGGATCAGGGCGACCACCGGGGACACGGCCAGGAACGCGCCGAAGGCGGTGGCCACTCCTCGGCCGCCACGGAAGCCCGCCCAGGCCGGGAAGACGTGCCCGAAGACCGCGGCGGCGCCGGCCAGGGCGCCGGCGGCGGGCTCGTCCAGGATGAAGCGGCCGATCGCCACGGCGGCCGCGCCCTTCGCAACGTCGCCCAGCACCACCAGGATGGCCCACTTCACACCCATGGTGCGGAGCGAGTTGGTGAAGCCGGTCTTGCCGGACCCGTACTTCCGGACGTCGTCCACGCCCGCCAGCCTGCCCACCCAGAGCCCGAAGGGGATGCCGCCGATGAGGTAGCCCAGGACGCCTGCGATCACGGTGGCAAGCACGGGGTTCATGCGGACTCCTCGAACCGATCTTCTGACCTGCGCCGGAACACGAGCCGGATCGAGGTGCCTTCGAAGTCGAAGGCGGCCCGGATCTGGTTTTCGAGGTAGCGAAGATACGAGAAGTGGACCAGTTCGGGATCGTTCACGAAGAAGACGAAGGTCGGAGGCGCCACCTCCGCCTGGGTGACGTACATGACCTTCAGTTTGCGGTGGTGGACGGTGGGGGGGCCATGCTCCGCCATTGCGCGGTGCACCACCTTGTTCAACTCGCTGGTCTGGACGCGGCGGCGGCGCACCTGGTGGACGTGCGCGCACATCTCCAGCAAGTCGCGGACGCCCTCGCCGGTGAGGGCGGAGGTGAACAGCACCGGCGCCCAGGGGACGAAGCGGTAGCGGTAGTCGATCTGGCGGGCCAGGTCCGGGCGGACGGAGCGGTCCTCCACCAGGTCCCACTTGTTCACCACCAGCACCACGCCCTTGCCCGCCTTGCTGGCGTAGCCCGTGATGTGCGTGTCCTGCGCGGTGAGTACCTCGGTCTGGTCCAGCACCACCACCACCACGTCCGCGCGGTCAATGGCCTGCTCCGCGCGCTGCACGGAGTGGCGTTCCACGCCGCGCTCCACGCGCCCGCGCCGGCGGATGCCCGCGGTGTCCACCAGCACCATCTGGTGGCCTTCGAACTCGAAGGGCGTGTCGATGGTGTCGCGCGTGGTCCCGGCGATGTCGGAGACCAGCACGCGCTCCTCGCCCAGGATGGCGTTGGTGATGGAAGACTTGCCTACGTTTGGCCGACCGACGATGGCGACGCGGATGCGATCGTCCTGGGCCTCCTCCGGCGTGACGCCGGGGACGATGTCCAGCACGCGGTCCAGCAGGTCGCCCACGCCCTGGCCGTGGATGGCGGAGACGGACTCCACGTCGCCCATGCCCAGCGCGTAGAACTCCGGCAGGTTCGCCCGCCCTCGGCTGGTGTCCGTCTTGTTGGCCGCGATGATCACCGGCACGCCTGCGCGACGCAGGAGGTCGGCGACCTCGAAGTCGGCGGCGATGGGACCGGCGGCAGCGTCCACCACGAAGATCGCGGCCTGCGCCTCGTTCAGGGCCTGCTGGACGCCCTTCTTGACCAGGGGCGAGAACGGGTCCACGTCAGACTCGATGAGCCCGCCCGTGTCCACCAGGCGGAAAACACGCCCCCGCCATTCCACCACGCCGTAGTTGCGGTCACGGGTGGTGCCGGGGAGGTCCTCCACCAGCGCCTGGTTGCGGCGCGTCATGCGGTTGAACAGGGCTGACTTGCCCACGTTCGGACGGCCCACGAGGGCGACCAGTGGCGCCTTCTCGGCGGTGTCCAGATTCATGGTGAGGTGATCGTAACGTTGACATTCGCCGGCTGCACGGACTCCACCGTGACACCCTCCGGCGCGGTCACTTCCAGCGGCACGTTGTATACCCCCACGGCGCGGCCGCTGCCATCCACCACGGCGCGTAGGTCGTCCGCCGTGAGCGCGTTCAGCACCGGCAACGGCCCGCTCAGCACCACGGAGACCGCCCCGGGCGTGGACTGCGCGCTGAGGTTTGCGTCCAGCCCCTCGATCACCACCGCCGCCGTGGTCCGGAGCGAGCCCTCCACCGCGGAGACGCTCACCGTGATGGTCGCCCGCTCCACGTCCACGAAGCCCAGGCCCTCCGGCAGCGGGATCGCCACGGAGCGGACGATGTCCGTGCGCGTCCCGTTCACGTTGACGGAGGGCAGCGCAATGGCGTCCACGGACTGCAGTGCCTGGATCGGCCCCTGCACCTGCACGGCGGACGGCGTGGTGCTCACAGCACTCACCCTGAAGCCGGGCGCGGGCGAGCCCACCACCTGCACCGTCAGCGGCACCGTCCGCACGATGGTGCTCTGGGTGATCGCCAGGTCCACCCGCACCGTCGCCGGGTCGATGCGCACGCCTCGGATCTCGGCGCCGCCGGCGCCCAGCGGCTTCAGCGCCACGGTCTGCTCCAGGCCCACCGTCAGACCAGTGACCGGCACGTCCGCCGCCGCCTCGGAGACCAGCGCCACCAGCGACTCCGGGCCCGTCACGGTGACGTCCGAGACCGCCGGCTGCAGCGATTCCAGTTCGTAGCCGATGGGCAGCGAGCCAATGACGCGCGCGTCCACGGGCACCACCTTGGAGACCAGGTCCTCCAGGTTCACGGTGATCTGTCCTGGGTCCGCCTCCACCACGCGTACCCCACTGACCCCCGACACCTCCACCTGCACCGGCACCTGCTGTGCGCGGGCGTCGAAGCCGTTGAGGTCCACCACGGCGCGGAAGTTCGCGGCGGTCAGTTCCTCCCATCGGTCGGTAGGTGCGGAGACGCGCACGCTGACGGACGGCAACTGGTTCGCGACCGCCAGCGAGTCCGCCACGTTCACCGCCTCCACCGGGATGGGCTGCGGGAAGAACTCCACCACGGTGGGGTTCTCCGTGTCCGTGACGAACACCCACAGCGAGATGCCGAGCATCAGCGACAGCACCAGCAGGCTGGGGGTACGACGGATGGACGCCAGCGCTCGACGCCACGCGTCGCGCGCCAGGGCGAGCGCCTCCGCCCGCCGGTTGTCCGCCACGCCTGCCATCCGGCTCAGGAGGCCCGCCGTTCACCGGGGGCCGTGGTTGCGGCGCCCTCCATGGGGTCGTGGTACTCCAGGTCGAACAGGCGGTGGAGTTGGCGGCTCAGGCGGTTCTCGTCCAGGTTCGGCACCATGCGGCCGTTGGAACACAGGGAGACGGCGCCGCGCTCCTCTGAGACCACCACCACCACGGCGTCCGTGCGCTCGGTGAGCCCCACCGCGGCGCGGTGGCGCATGCCGTACTCCGCCGGCAGCGGCGAGTCCGAGAGCGGCAACGTGCAGCCGGCCGCCACGATGCTGCCGCCCCGCACCACCACCGCGCCGTCATGCAGCGGCCCGGTCTCCGGGAAGATCGAGAGCAGCAGTTCCGTGGAGAGTGACGCGTGGATCGGGATGCCCGTATCGATCACCTCCTGGAGGCCCGTCTCCCGCTCCACCACGATCAGGGCGCCGGTCCCCTCCCGGGCGAGGGCGAACGAGGCGCGCACCACGATGTGCAGCGTGTCCTGCCGCTCCTCGCGTCGCAGGATGGAGTGCAGGCCGGTGCGGCCCAGGCGCTCCAGGGCGCGCCGGATCTCCGGTTGGAAGACGATCAGCATGCCCACGAGCAGGCCGGTCAGCGAGTTCCGCAGGATCCAGTTGATGACGCGCAGGTCGAACACCTGGCTCAGCAGGAAGGCGCCGATCAGCAGCACGCCCACGCCTCGCAGGACCGTCATCGCGGTGGTGCCGCGGACAAGGAGGAGCAGCCAATAGATCGAGCCAGACACGATGATGATGTCGACCGCGGCCGAACCATCAAAGCGGACCAGCACGTCCCGCAGCCCCTCCGGGATTTCGGGCACGCGGACTCCCTCTCAGCCAGTACGGGCGTCAGAACTGCCGGGCCGCCGCGGTGGCGCCCCGCTACCCCCCGAGGATAGTCGCGAGCACGGCCTGCTGCGCGTGCATGCGGTTCTCGGCCTGGTCGAAGACCACGGAGCGCGGCGACTCCAGCATCTCGTCCGTGATCTCCTCGCCGCGGTGGGCGGGCAAGTCATGCATCACCAAAGCGTCCGAGGGCGCGCTGGCCATGACCTGCGCGTTCAACTGGTAGCCCTTGAAGTGCTCCGCCCGCTGCGCGGCTTCCGCCTCCTGGCCCATCGAGGCCCACACGTCCGTGTAGACCGCGGCGGCATCGCGGACGGCCTCGTGAGGGTCGCGCACCAGCGTCACGCTGCCGCCACCCGGGAGGGCGCCCGCACGCGCCAGCGTCTCCTGCGGCAGTTCGTAGCCCTCCGGCGAGGCCACCGTCAGGTGCATCCCCGCCATCACCGAGGCGTACGCGAGCGAGCGGGCGATGTTGTTGCCATCCCCCAGGTAGGTCACGCGCACGCCGTTGAGGTTGCCGAAGCGCTCACGCAGCGTCAGCAGGTCCGCCAGTGCCTGGCAAGGGTGCTCGTCGTCGGAGAGCGCATTCACCACCGGGACCGTGGAGTGGTGCGCCAGTTCCAGCACGGTGGCGTGGTCGTAGGTGCGCGCGGCGATCGCCTGCACCATGCGGGCGAGCACGCGGGCGACGTCCCGCACGGGCTCGCGCTCGCCCATGCGCACCTCGTGCGCGGAGAGGTAGAGCGCGTTGCCGCCCAGGCGGTACATCGCCATCTCGAACGAGGTGCGGGTCCGCAGCGAGGGCTTCTCGAAGATCATCGCCAGCGTCTGGCCGCGCAGCACCTGGCTGGGGCCGTCTCGCTTCATGCCCAGCGCCAGGTCCAGCAGGCGTGCGAGTTCGTCCTGCGAGATGTCGAGGATGGAAGTAAAGTCGCGGCCCATCACGGGGAAACTCCGGGCGTCTAGGCATCCGTCACCGTCGGCGGGCGGCGGAGCGCTGGCGTACGAGAAGCGACAGTATAGTCACCGCGCGTTATGTAGCGGTATACGTACCTGCCCGGAGAATCTGGAAGCGGCTGCCTGACGAGCGCCTGACGGGATGCGCACGGGCCTACCCTGCCCCCGTCCCGCCTGCGTCTACCGGGTGGCGCGGCCGCCGGGCGTCATGTCCTCCCGCACCACCAGCACCGGCACCGGCGAGCGCCGCACGAGGTCCGCCGCCACGGATCCGAGGATCGCCGCCGCGAGCCCGGACTGCTTCCGCGCTCCCACCGCGATCCCGTCCGCGCCGATCTCCGCCGTGGCCTCCAGGATGGCGTCCGCGGGGTCCGGCGCGATGTCCACGCGCACCTCCACCGGGACATGCCCGAAGAACCGCTCCGCCAGGGACCGGAGTTCCGCGCGGCGACCGTCGCTCACGCGCTGGACGGCCTGGTCACGCGCCTCGGCGGGCCGCGCCGGTACGGAGGGCACGTTCAGCAGCGTGCCGGTGGCCGTGGCCTGTGGGGTGGGCCCGCCGCCGTGCCCGGCGATGGTCTCCCGCGTGGCGTCCGGGTGGATGACGGAGAACAGGACCGCGGAGTCGCGACCGGCCTCGCAGAGGTAAGCGGAGGCGCGACACAGCGCGTCGTCCAGTTTGCCGTCCAGTGAAACCAGTACTCGCATGGCGACCCTCCCGGCGCGGCCGAGCGCGCTCGATATCACGTTCGTGAATCGTACGCGCGCCCGTGCGCCGTATGGAGGGACCATGGGCCCGTCGTGGACGGGTCCTCCCTCCCCGACGTGGCCGGTCAAAGATGCGAGCCCGTGGTGCTAGCGCTGCTCCTCCTCGGAGGTCCGCAGGCCCTCGAACGGCCGGATGGAGGTGGGAATCTCCGGCCGGCGGCTCTCAGGGGCCTTCATGAACATCACCAAACCACCGAACAGCAGGCCGCCCAGGACGACCCGTACAAAGAGTTCTGCGTCGAACACGAATGTTCCGCCTTCACTTTCGCCCGCACCTGGGACGCTAAGCGCGTCCCCGCGTCGGGCGAACAACGTCCCCCGTCAGAGGTGTAACGAACCTCTCACGAAGACCGTTCCCGTCACGGTGGCGGCCAGCAGCCGTGCGCCACCTATGCCGCACGCGCTATCCGGCTAACATCCGGCCGGAATGTCCACCGAAAGACCTCCAACGCAGAACCCGTTTAGTCCGCGTCCAGCAACCGTCTTGAACGTATTGCTGCTCCTCGCGGCACTGGTGGCCTTCGTCCTGCTGGCGGCCCGGAGTCCGGCCAGCCCGGGCGTCGAGGTGCTGCGCGGGGATCCCCCGCCCGGCGTGGACGAGGTGCGCGTCCACGTTACGGGGGCCGTCGTCTCGCCCGGGGTAGTGGTGGCGCAGCCGGGCGACCGCGTGCAGGACGTGCTCGCCCTGGCGGGCGGGACGCTCCCGGAGGCGGACCTGGCCGGCGTCAACCTGGCGCTCCGCGTGCAGGACCAGGACGCGATCCACGTCCCTGGCCCTGGCGAGGCCGTGGCCCTCACCCTGCTGGACATCAACCGCGCCACCCAGCGCGACCTGGAGGCACTGCCGCAGATTGGCCCCGTCCGCGCGACGGCAATCATCGACGGCCGCCCCTACGCCTCCACGGACGAACTGCTGGAACGCTCCGTGATCCCGGCCGGCGTGTACGAGCAGATCCGCTCACTGATCACAGCGCGATGAACGGCGCCGCCTACCGCTTCCCTGCCCTGCCGCTCCTGGCGCTGGCGTACGGCGGCGGCGTGATGGCCGGGGCGGTGCTGGGCGGCCACTGGCTACTCACCGCCACGCTCGCGCTGCTCCTGGCGGGGGCCGCCGCCGTGCGAGGTGACACGCGGATCCTGCTGCTCGCCGGAGCGGTCGCCCTGGCGGCCGCCGGCCACGCCCGCATCGTCGCGGTGGACGCCGCGCCGCCACCTCCACTCGCAACGCTGTCAGGCGTGCACGAGGTCATCGGCGTCATCCGGGCCGACGCCGCGGTGCAGGGCTCCAACCAACGTGTCGACCTGGACGTGGAAACGGTGGGGGGCGAGGCCATGTCCGGGGGCATCCGTCTGCGCCTGCGCGCGGAGGGCGAGCCGCTGCGAGCCGGAGAGCGCATCGCCTTCACCGCCAACCTGCGCGCGCCCGAGCCCATCGAGGCGTTCGACTACGCCGAGTACCTCCGCGACCGTGACCTCTACCTCGTTGCCTCGTCGCCGCGCGGACTGGAGCGGCTGGGCTCGGTAGACCTCCGCTGGCGCGGGCCGCTACTGGATCTGCGCCGCACGCTGGTGGGGCGCATTGGCCGCACGCTCCCGGAGCCTGCCGGTGCGCTGGCGTCCGGCGTCCTCCTGGGTGAGCGGGCCTCGCTGCCGGACGACCTGGACGAGGCGCTCCGCGCCACCGGCACCACGCACCTGGTGGTGGTCTCCGGCCAGAACGTCGCGCTGGTACTCGGCATCGCCGTGGGGCTGCTGACGGCTGTGACCTCGCGGCGGCGTGCGTCCGTGATCGCGCTGGCAGTGCTCCCGGCGTACGTGGTGTTCGTGGGCGCGGACCCGCCGCTGGTGCGCGCGGCGTTCATGGCGGTGGCCGTGGTGGCGGCGGGTGTCACGGGACGCCGCACGCCGGCGTGGATCTACCTCGCCTACGCCGTAGCCGTGATGCTGGCCGTGGAGCCCCGGCTGGTGCGAGACGTGGCGTTCCAGTTAAGCGCCTGCGCCACCGCCGGCATCACGCTGGTCTCGCCGCCGCTGCGGGACGTGGTGCTCTCCCGCATGCCCGCCCTTGCGTCGCCTGGGAGGGCCGCGGTGGTGGAGATGGCCGCCACCGCCACGGGGGCGGCACTGGCGGTACTGCCGGTGCAGGTCGCCGCCTTCCAGGTGGTCGCGCCCTGGACGGTGGTGGCCAACGTGCTGGTCGCGCCGCTCTACGAGGCAACGGTACTCACGGCGGCGCTGTCCGCACTGCTGGGAGGCGGCGGCCCGCTGGGCGAGGCGCTCGCGCTGGTGCCACGAGCGTTCATCGCGGTGGTGGAGGTGATGGCCGCGCTTCCCGGCGCCGTGGTGGACCTCCGCCTGCCCATGCTGGCCGGGGCGGTCTTCCTGGCGGCGCTGGTGGCCTTTGTCGCGTGGCTGCACGGCCGCAGGCGCGGCCCGCTCGCGCTCGAGCCCGTGCGCCTTGGCGCCACGCTCACCGTCTCCCTGGCCGTGGTCGCGGGCGGCCTCTGGTGGAGTGCCCTCGCCCCCGCCGAGGCGTACCCCAGCGTGACCGTGCTGGACGTGGGCCAGGGGCTCGCGGTGGTCGTGCGTGACGGCGACCGCGCCGTCCTGATCGACACCGGCCCTCGCGAGCCGCGGGTGCTTGCCGCGCTGGGCGAGGCGGGGGTGTCAAGGTTGGACGCGATCATCGTGACGCACGCGGACCTGGACCACTCCGGTGCCCTGGAGGCGCTGGCGCAGCGCCACCGAGGGGCGCGCGTGCTGGCCGACCCGGCAGCGCACGAAGCACTCCCGGTCCCCGCGGAGTCGTTGGACATCGGCGATCGAGTGGTGCTCGGGAAGGTGACCGTGGACGTACTCGGCCCGCCGGTCGCCACCCGGAGTCACGCGCTGGCGTCGGACAACGAAGCCTCGCTCGTGCTGCTCGTGAGCATCGGCGAGCGGCGGGTGCTGGTCACCGGTGACATCGAGCAGCACGCGGAGGCGTGGCTCATCGCGAGCGGCGTGGACGTGGCGGCCGACGTACTCGTGGTGCCCCACCACGGCTCGCGCTCGTCTTCCACCGCGGAGTTCCTCGCGAGCGTGGCCCCCGCCGTGGCGGTGATCCCCGTAGGCACCAACCCGTACGGCCACCCGCACCCGGATGTGCTGGAGCGCTATGCGGGCGTGCCGCTCTACCGCACGGACGAGCACGGCAACGTCACGTTCCGATCGGACGGTGAACGGCTCTGGGTGGCCACCGAGCACTAGCGCCGGGAGTCAGTCGCCGGCGGCATCCTCGGCGGGCTGACCGTCACCGGCAGGCGTCGCCGGCATCTGCACCAGCGCCAGCAGCGCGTAGCCCTCGCCGCGGTTGCCCAGGCGCCAGCCGCCTCGGCCGGTGGTCTCCACGCGGATGGCGTCGCCCGGCTCCAACACGGCCTCGCCGCCGCTGGAGTCGTTCACCACCAGTTCGCCCGCCAGCAGCACGCCGAACGAGGGCACCGCGCGGTGGAAGCCGGGGCGGGAGCCGGACTCAAAGCGCATCAGCATGACGCGACGGGCGTCGCCCAGCACGGCGCCGCCCACGCCCTTGAAGTCCCCCGGGCCGTTCTCGAAGGGCCACGCGAAGAGGTCGAACGGCTCCAGGTGTGTCTTGCCGTGGTCGTCCGCGAGCAGGCGGTACGCGGCCATGGGAGCCCCCTCACGGAGTGCGCCCGGCAGGCGCTGGGCGAGGCTTGCAGGGTAGCGTGGTACCGTCGGTTCGCACTCCCGTGCGCCGCCCCGCGAGGGCCGCCGGGGCCTGGAGAGGGCACCCATGTTCCAGCGATCACACGGCCGCGGCCTCCGCGAGGAGCGTCCGCTGACGCTCGACCTCGGCTACACGAAGCACGCGGAGGGCTCCGTGCTCGTGGCCACGGGCGACACGCGCGTGATCTGCACCGCCAGCGTGGAGCCGGGCGTGCCAGGCTGGCTCCGCAACTCCGGCAAGGGCTGGGTGACGGCAGAGTACGGCATGCTCCCGCGCGCCACGCACACCCGCTCGGACCGCGAGGCGGCCCGCGGCCGCCAGGGCGGGCGCACCCAGGAGATCCAGCGGCTCATCGGCCGCTCGCTGCGCGCGTGCGTGGACATGCGGATGCTGGGCGAGCAGACCATCACCATCGACTGCGACGTCATCCAGGCGGACGGGGGCACGCGCACTGCGGCGGTCACGGGCGGCTGGGTGGCCCTGGCCATGGCGGTGGACTGGCTCCAGCGCGCCGGCGGCCTGCCCACCTCCCCCATCCGCACGCAGGTGGCCGCCATGTCCGTGGGGATGATGGAGGGCCACCCCTTCCTGGACCTGGACTACCGGGAGGACTCCTCCGCGGACGTGGACTTCAACGTGGTGATGCTGGGCACCGGCCAACTGGTGGAGGTCCAGGGCACCGCTGAGAACGAACCGTTCTCACGGGAGCAGATGACGGAACTGGTGGACCTGGCGTGCCAGGGCATCGAGCGTCACTTCGCCCGGCAGCGCGAGGTGCTCCAGGCCTGGCGCGCGAGCCGCTAGCGGACTCCCCTACCGTCTCGAGGCTGGAGCAACGGCCGGGGTTTCCCCCGGCCGTTGCGGTGCAACGCTGTCACCAGGCTCTCGGAGCCGCTACCGCTGCTGTTGCTGGCGGCGCGCCTGCTCGTCGTCCTGGTACTGCTGGCGCTCTTGCTGCTCCTGGCCTTGCTGGCCCTGCTTGTCCTGCTTCTGCTGTTCCTGGCCCTGCTGCTGGCGTTCTCGTTCGGCCATGTGCTGGCCTCCTTTCTCGGTGAAAGGAACCTACGCAGCGGCCCTGCGGGAACGGGCAACGAAGCGGGCGATGGCATCGCGCAAGCGTCACAACCGCCCGTGCGAGCCGCACCGCCTGGGCGGCGCCTCCTGGCGTCCTAGCCCCCGGACTCGCCCTGCAACGCCCGCAGGCTCGTAAGCGCTCGCTCCGCGTGGGCAGCAGGCACCAACAGGTGGTCGTGGTGGAAGGCGGCGATGACGTTCGCGCTGATGCCCTCGAGGGCGAGGCGTCCGGCTACCGCGGCGGTCAGGCCCACCGCCTCCAGGCTGGACTCCACCTGGAGCGTGATGCGTCGGAACACGCCCTCGTATGGCAAGGCTGCGGCCTCCGCCTCCTCGCGGGTGAGTACCAGCGTTAATCCCTCCGGCTCCTGCACGGCAGCGAACCAGTCCACCTGCTGCAGGTCCGGCGCCAACCCCTCCAGCACGGACACCACGACGTACTCGGCCCCGTGGAGGTCGGGGTCCAGGGTGGCGAGCAGCCTCGCGAGGTCGGTTTCACCGGGCATGGGGCGGGCTCCTGGGGCGTTCGAGCGTCACGGGCGGGGGTCGAAGATAAATGATCGTCGATCTGATCAAAACCCTTGACGGTCGATCCCGGCTCACGTAGGTTTATGTCGATCACCCCGAAGTACGGGGGCTGTCTCCCCGGGCAGCCGCACGACGGGACGAAGCGATGCTGTACAGCGTCATGTGCCGCCTGGGGCGGCCCGCCGCCGAGTACCCCACCCTCTCCGGCGCCATCCAGGCCGCGGGCGTGGCCAGCTGGCCGGTCAACGAAGCCACCTGGCTCATCGAGTCCGACCACTCCGCCGAGGCCATCCGCGACTCCATCGCGCTCTGCATCGAAGAGGACGACCTCGCGCTGGTCTTCCCGATGCACGTGGGCCCGGCGCGCTGGACCAGCCTGCGGGACTTCCGCTACGGCCGCCAGTTCCTGCAGAGCGCCCTCCAGCGCGAGCAGGCAACGCCCAGCCGGTAGGGGCCAGGCCCGGGGCGCTAGGCGTACTCGCCCAGGAACATGCCGCCCAGGATGTGCACGTGGGCGTGCTCCTGCGACTGCATCCCGTCATAGCCGAAGTTGGAGATCAGCCGGAAGCCGCCCGGGCACTGCTCGTTGCCCACCTTCACGGCGGCCTCGCCCACCGGCCCCATGGCCTTCCACAACTCCGACTGCGTCATGTGCTGCTTCGGCACGGCCAGCAGCATGGTGGGCACCCAGCGCAGGCGGTTGCGGAAGACGATGACCTCGTCGGTCTCGTGCAGGACGTCCGCGGGCTCACGGCCCGCGATGATCTCGCAGAAGACGCAGTACCTAGCCATGAGACGTAGCCATGAGCCGCCTGTCGCTGTCCGTCCCCGCACGACTGGCCCCTCGCGCGCGGGGGCGGCAGACTGCACGCTGGCGAGGCGGGACGCGCAACGCCGGCGGCACGGCCGTCAGTCTAGAGCGCCCCGCCGGAGCGTCCAACCGCGCCCACCGCCCCACGCGCCCCGTCCGCCCCAGAGGAGGCCCGCACCGATGACCGAGATCCGCCCCTTCCGAGGACTGCGCTACGCCCCCGCGAAGGTGCAGGGCAGCGACGTCATCGCGCCGCCGTATGACGTGGTGGGCACGGACGCCGTGGCGGCGCTGCACGCGCGGTCGCCGCACAACGCCGCGCACCTGGAGAACCCCGCCGGCGACGAGCGCGACCGCTTCCAGGGCGCCGCCCGCCTCCTGCGTGCCTGGCAGGCGGAGGGCGTCCTGAAGCGCGACGGGAAGCCCGCGTACTACGTCTACGAGCAGCGGGCGAAGATCCCCGCCGGGGCGCTGGCGGGGAAGACCGTCACCCGCCGCTGCTTCTTCGCGCGCACGCGTCTGCACCGGCCGGAGGAGGGCATCGTCCGACCGCACGAGGCCACGCTCGCCGGCCCTCGGGAGGAGCGGCTGCGGCTCCTGCGGGCGACCCAGACGAACATTAGCCCGGTCTTCGGCATGTTCCTGGACGAGCACGACGCCGCCAAGCGACTGCTGGCGGAGGTGGCGAAGCGCGAACCGGCCATGGAGGCGACTGACGCCACCGGCGACCGCCACCGCCTCTGGGTGGTGGACGCGCCGCTGGACGTGCGCACCCTCACCGACACGCTGAAGGCCAGCAACGTCACCATCGCGGACGGCCACCACCGCACCCACACTGCGCTGGACTACCGCGACGAGGCAGCCGCGAAGAAGAAGGGACGCTGGACCGGCAACGAGCCGGAGAACTTCGTCCTCATGGGCCTGATCCCGGAGGACGACCCCGGCCTGGTGATCCTTCCCATCCACCGCCTGGTGCACGGAGAGGTGCCGGAGCGGCTGATGGAGCGCCTGGCCGCCCTGTACCGCGTGGAGCCGGTGGCAGACGCGCAGGCAGCGTGGGCGGCCGTGCAGGCGAACGCGATGGGCCCCGTGTCCTTCGGGCTGCTGGGGGCGACCGCTCCCGGCTCCGCGCACGTGCTCACGGCGCGCTTCCCGCAGGCCGTGGCCAACGCCATGCCCGCCCGCATCTCGGAGGCGTCGAAGGGCCTGGACGCGCTGGTGCTCACGGAGACGGTGCTGACGCCCGTCTTCGGCATCGACCGCACGGTGCTGACGCAGGGCAAGCGCGTGACCTTCACGGAGGGCCTGGACGAGGCGGCGGAGGCGGTCCGCACCGGGGAGGCGCGGCTGGCGTTCCTGGTGAACCCCACGAGACCGCAGCAGGTCACGCAGGTGGCGGACGCCGGCGAGGTGATGCCGCAGAAGACCACGTTCTACTACCCGAAGTTGGCCACGGGGATGGTGTTCAACCCGCTGGACTAGGGCACGGTTGACAGCATAGGCGGGATGACGTCATAGTGACGCCATCGAGACATCTATCTCGGAGGTAGTGCTGTGTTCGTCGGACTGATCCTGCTCTTCGTGGGCGTGATGTGGCTGCTCGAATCGCTGGGCGTGATCACGCCCGAGTGGACGGAGGCCATCTGGCCCGTCCTGCTTATCGCGCTGGGCGCCTGGATGATCTACCTGCACACGCGCTTCGGCCGTCGCGGTTGGCGCCGGCTCTGGTGGTAACGCACACCTCGAGGACCGCGGCGCCCTACCCGGCTGCGTGCAGGGACTCCTCGCGCCGGCGTTCGCGCTCCTCCAGGCGGCGGGCGTGCGCCTCCGCCTCCGCCATCTCGTCTCCCGCGCCGCGCATGATCGCCACGTAGAGCACGATGCCGGCGGCCATCAGCAGGCCGGCGAAGACGAAGACGGCGCTGATCCCCAGGCTGGCGACCACGGCCGCGCCCACCAGCGAGCCGAAGAGGAAGCCGCTGGACATCCCCATGTTGTTCAGGCCCATCAGCGAGCCCATCCCCACCACGCGCCCCAGCGTCACGAACACCGCCTGCTGCGCCGGCATCGCGAACGACTCGCCCACGCCGGCCACCAGGATCGCTGCCAGCACCCACGGCGCGAGGTCCACCGGGCCTAGGGCGACGAGCGTCCTGGGCACCACCGGGATCAGCAGCATGCTCACGGTCATCAGGCCCAGCCCCACGGCCACCAGGCGGATGCGGTCGTAGCGGTCCGCCAGCCGCCCGCCCAGCGGCTGCAGCGCCGCATTCATGAACTGCCGCGAGGACAGCAGGATGCCGACGAACAGCGCGCTGTCCAGCCCGAGCCCCTCCTCGCCGGTCACGAAGATCGCGAGGAAGGAGAACGCCGCGCCCCAGCCCGTGGCCATCAGCACCATGAACACCACCGCGCCCTGCACGGAGCGCCGGCGCACCATGCGCGACCAGGAGAGCGCGACCTCGTCTTCCTCGCTGGCGTCGCCTCGAGGGTTGCCGGGCAGGCCGAGGAAGGTGAGCAGCGCCGTGGCGCCCAGCATGAGCGCCATGGCGGCAAAGGCGGTCTCGGAGGAGAAGGCGTCGCGCACGCCGCCGCCCAGTAGCGGACCCAGGCCGAACCCGGTGACTTGCGCCACGGAGAAGACGCCCATGTAGCGCCCCTCGCGGCCGGCCGGAGCGAGTTTGCCCACGTACGCCAGGGTCATCGGGAACACGCCGGCCGCCCCGAAGCCGGACAGCACCCGGAAGAAGACCACCTGCTCCCAGGAGTTCGCGAACAGGTAGCCCAGCGCCCCCACGCAGTAGACGACGAAGCCGCCCACGATGAAGCGCTTCAGCCCGTAGCGGTCGCCGAAGGACCCGACGAACGGTGCCGAGAGGATCTGGGCGATGGCCAGCCCGGAGAAGGAGAGCGCCACGGCGATGGCCGGGCCACCCAGGTCGTCGCGCACGTAGATCGGCAGCAGCGGGGAGACCATCCCCACCCCCGCCATCGCCACGAACATGGCGATGAACAGCACGACGAAGGCTCTGGAGAACATGAGACGCGGCCTAGCGCCGCGGAGGCCCCCATCCGGCTTCGGATCGAGGCTACCAGCGCCCCCCGCTACGCGGGATCGCGGATGCCTCGCAAGACGAACGGCGGGCGGGGGGAGCTATCGCAGTTCGATCTGGCGCACGCGGTGGATGCCGTCCAGCGCGCGGACCTGGTCCGCCTCCGCATCCGTGAGTTTGCGGGCGACGCCCAGCAGCATCAGGGCGTCAGAGCCGTTGGTGCCGGGGGCGACGGACATGGAGTAGATGTTCACTTCCAGGCCGCCCAGCAGCGTGCCCACCCGGCCGACCGAGCCGGGCTTGTCGATGTTCTCGATGAGCAGCACGTGCGCCGTGGGGCCGTTCTGCTCGATCTCCACGCGGTACTCGTTGATCCCCACAATCGCCGGGCCTGACTCGGCGTTGGTGGCGGCTACCTGCTCTTCGCCCTGGTCCGTGGTCACGGTGACCAACACCACGCTGGAGAACGGCTCCATCTCCGGGCCGTCGCCCTCGGAGATGCGGAGGCCGTGTGCGTCCGCCTCCGCAAGCGCGTTCACGGCGGAGATCTTCTCCACCACCACCTCGTCCAGCATGCCGACCACCACGGAGGCCTTCAGCGGCGTCTTGTCCTGCTGGTTGCCGATGGCGCCGCGGTACTCGATGCGCACGTGCTGCAGGTTGCCGCCGGCCAGTTGCATGGCGACCTTGCCGGCCAGTTGCGCCGCGCCCAGGTACGGGCCGATCACGCTCATGGTCTCCGGGTCCACGGTGGGGACGTTGACCGGGAAGCGCGGTGCGCCGCCGGCCAGCACCTCCATCACCTGCTCCGCCACGTCCACGGCCGCGCGGTCCTGCGCCTCGCCCGTGGAGGCGGCCAGGTGGGGGTTCACGACGATCTTCGAGGACGTGGTGAGGATGTTCCCCACCGCTGGCTCCTCCGAGAAGACGTCGATACCCGCGCCGGCCAGGTGGCCGGACTCCACGGCGTCGTACAGCGCCTGCTCGTCCACCAGCGCGCCGCGGGCAACGTTGATGAGCCGGGAGCCCTTCTTGAACTTCGCCAGCCGCTCGGCGTTGATCATGCCGCGCGTCTCGTTCGTGAGGATCGAGTGCAGCGAGATGAAGTCCGCCTCGCCCAGCAGGTCGTCCAGCGCGCGGCGCTCCACGCCCAGCGCGGCGAAACGCTCGTCCGAGAGGTAGGGGTCGAACCCCAGCACACGCATCTCGAAGGCACGGGCGCGCTTGGCGACCTCGGTGCCGATACGGCCCAGGCCCACCAGGCCCAGCGTCTTGCCCGCGAGTTCCACGCCCTGCAGCGCGGAGCGGTCCCACTTCCCGGCCTGGAGCGAGGCGTGCCCCTGGGGCACGTTGCGCGCCAGCGCGAGCATCAGCGCGAAGGCGTGCTCCGCCGTGGAGATGGTGTTGGCGTGGGGCGCGTTCACCACCACGATGCCGCGCTCCGTGGCGACCTCTACGTCCACGTTGTCCACGCCCACGCCTGCCCGGGCGACGATCTGGAGCGCGTCCGCGGCGCGGAGCACCTTGCCGGTGACCTGGGTCTGGCTGCGAACGATCAGCGCCTGCACGCCCGCGATCGCCTCGCACAGTTCGTCCTCGGAGAGGCCGGTGCGGACCTGCACCTCGTGGACCGTGGAGAGCAGGTCCACGCCCTGCTGGGCGATCTTGTCGGCGATCAGGATCTTCGCCACGAGCGCGACTCCCTCTATGTGCGGCTGTCGGCGGCGTCTCTGTGCAGGCGGGTGAAACAGGCGGGCCGCCGGGTGGCGGCCCGCGATGCGGTTACTTCTTGTAGCCGGCCTTGGCCAGCGACTTCTCCAGGGCGTCCAGCCCGGCTCGGATGTCCTCGTCCGTCATGTAGCCCAGGTGGCCAAAGCGGATCAGTTTGCCGCGCAGCGCTCCCTGGCCACCGGCAAAGACGGTCTGGAAGTCGTTCATCGCGATCTTGCTGACCTGGCTGCCGTCCACGCCGGCCGGGATCTTGATCGCGGTGACCGTGTCGGACTCGACGCCCTCGTCCGCCAGCAGTTCCAGGCCCATGCCGCGCACGCCGTCCCGCACCATCTGACCGATGCGGTGGTGGCGGGCGAAGATGTTCTCCAGGCCCTCCGCGAACATGATCTCCAGCGCCTTGTCCAACTGGAACCAGATGGAGACGGCGGGCGTCCACGGCGTCTGGCCGGTCTTGGCGGACTCCACGTGGCGCTTGAGGTCGAAGTAGAAGCGCGGCTGCACCTTCTCGGTGGCCGCGGCCTTCTCCCACGCCCGTTCGTTGACCGAGACGAACGCGAGGCCCGGGGCCGTCATCCAGCCCTTCTGCGAGCCGGACAGCACCACGTCCAGGTCCCAGGCGTCCGTCTTCACCTCCACGGACGACAGCGAGGAGATGGCGTCCACCACCAGCAGCGCGTCGTGGCTGTGCACCAGGCCGGCCAGGTCAGGCAGGACGGGGTTGGTGACGCCGGTGGACGTCTCGTTGTGGGTGATGAAGACCGTGCGGATCTCCGGGTCTGCCTTGAGCGCCGCCTCGATGCGGTTGAGGTCCGCCGCCTGGCCCGGCTCGTACTCCTGCGAGACCAGGTGGCCGCCGTAGGTCTGCACCAGGTTCTGGAAGCGGTTCCCGAACTCACCGATGGCGACGACCAGGGCGTGCTCACCCGGCGCCATGAAGTTCACGACCGCGGACTCCATGGCACCGGTGCCGGAGGCGGTCAGCGTGGCAACGTCGTTGGCGGTCTGGTAGACCTTCTTCACGCCCTCGGTGGTTCGGGCGATCATCTCGGCAAACTCGGGCCCGCGATGGTTGATCATCGGGGCGGCTCCGGCCTGGGCTACCTCCGGTGGGACGGCGGTAGGACCGGGGATTCGCAGATTCACGATGGCTCCTTGAAACGACGTTGCGTGAGGTTGCCGGCGCACCCGTCAACCTAGTGCCGATGGTACGAGGCAGCGGAGTACGATCAACGAAACCCGCACTGGCGGGCCACTTCGCGCCCCTTCCAGCCCTGGAGCACCCACCTGGACGACCGCACGCTGACCGTCCTTGAGTTCCCGGCCGTCCTCCAACGGCTGGCCGGCCTCACCGCGTTCTCCGCCGGGCGCGAGGCCGCCCTGGCCCTGCGCCCGCTGGCCGACCGCGATGCCGTGGTCCGCCGCCAGCGCGAGACCGGCGAGGCGGTGGCCCTGGACCGTGCAGGCACGCTCGTGGCCATGGCCGGCGCCCGCGACGTGCGCGAGCAGGTGGGGAGCGCCGCGCGCGGGCACGTCTTGACCGCCGGCGAACTGCTGGACATCGCCTCGCTGTGCCGGGCCGCCGGCGCCGCCACGCGCGCGTTGGCGCGCGTGGCGGACGAGGCGCCACTGCTGGCTGCCCGTGCCGCCGGCATCGAGGACCTGGGCGCGTTGCGCGACCTCATCGAGGGCGCGATCGACGAGCGGGGCGAGGTGCGGGACAGCGCGAGCCCGGAACTGGCGCAGATCCGGCGGGAACTGGCGGCGGCACACGCGCGCGTCCAGCAGCGCCTGCAGGCCATGCTCACCCAGGCGAACGTGGCCAACGCCCTGCAGGAGCCGCTGATCGTCATGCGAGACGGCCGCTACGTGCTGCCGGTGAAGGCCGACTTCCGCGGCTCCATCCGCGGCGTGGTGCATGACACCTCCGCCTCCGGCCAGACGGTCTACATCGAGCCCCTCGCCGTGGTGGACCTGGCGAACCAGTGGCGCGAACTGCAGGTGCAGGAGCGCCACGAGGTGGAGCGCATCCTGCGCGAGATCTCCGCCGCCGCCGGCGAGGCCGCCGAGGACGTCCGTGACGCCATCGACCGCCTGGCCCACATCGACGTCGCGCAGGCCAAGGCCCGGCTGGCGGCGCAGATGGACGCGGGCGACCTGGCCACGCCCGGCCCGCGCGTGCCCTGGCTGGTGGAGGCGCCGGCGGAGTTGCGGCTGGTGGAGGCGCGACATCCGCTGCTGACCGGCACGGTGGTGCCTACCTCGCTGCACGTGGGCGGGGACTTCCGCGCGCTGCTGCTCACCGGCCCCAACACGGGCGGCAAGACGGTGGCGCTGAAGACGGCGGGCCTCCTCACGCTCATGGCGCTGGCCGGACTGGCTGTGCCCGCCCGGGCCGGCTCGCAGGTGCCCGTCTTTGAGTCCGTGTTCGCGGACATCGGCGACGAGCAGTCCATCGAGCAGTCGCTCTCCACGTTCTCCGGCCACATCACCGCGATCATCGACATCATCGAGCGCGCGGGCTCGCGCTCCCTGGTGCTGCTGGACGAGATGGGCGCGGGCACCGACCCCACGGAGGGCGCCGCACTGGGCATCGCCATCGTGGACCGCCTGATCGAGGCGGGCGTGACGCTCATCGCCACCACGCACCACAGCGAACTCAAGGTCTACGCGCACCAGAACGAGGCCGTGCGCAACGCCTCCGTGGAGTTCGACCTGGAGACGCTGCGGCCCACGTACCGCCTGACCATCGGCCTGCCGGGCCAGTCCAACGCGCTGGCCATCGCCTCCAACCTGGGAATGCCCTCGGACGTCATCGAGCGCGCGCGGGGCAGCCTCTCCCGGGAGGAGCGCGACCTGGAGTCGCTGCTGGGCGACCTGCGCTCGCAACTCTCGGCCGCCGAGGAGCGCGCGGAACGCGCCGCCCGGGACGCCGCGGAGGCCGCCGCCATCCGCGCGGACCTGGAGCGGCGTCGCGCGGAGTTCGTGGCGGACGAGTCCCGCCTGCGCCAGGACGCCCGCGCCCGCGTCCGGCGCGAACTGCACGAGGTGGAGCGCGCCCTGGAGAAGAGCCGCCGGGAGGTGGAGGCGGCACGCATCGAGCAGGCGCGAGTGGACCTCTCCCGCGCGCGGCGCCAGGTGGAGGAACTGCCGCCGGCCCCGGAGCCAGAGGTGGAGCCGGCCGGCCCGCCCATTGACGTGGAGGAGATCGTGGCCGGCGCACGCGTCTGGCTCCGCGGCATGGAGACCCCGGGTGAGGCGCTGTCCGAACCGGACGAGGACGGCGAGGTGGAGGTCCAACTCGGCTCACTGCGGACGCGGGTGCGGCTGGAGCAGGTCTCCCGCGCGGAGCCGCCCAGCGGCCGGCGCTCCTCCGTGGGGCGGCTGGCCGTGGTGCAGGTGGAGGACATCGGCCAGGAGATCGACCTGCGCGGCCGCACCATCGACGAGGCCTTGCCGCTGGTGGACACGTTCCTGGACCACTCCTCGCGCTCCGGCCGGGGCCGCGTGCGCGTCATCCACGGCAAGGGCACGGGCACGCTGCGCCGCGCCGTGCGCGAACTGATGGAACGCCACCCCCTGGTCGCGAAGTTCGAGACCGCGCCGCCGCCCGAGGGCGGCGAGGGCGTGACCATCGCCTACCTCGACTCGGTCTAGGCTCACGCGCGCGCCCTCGGGGCACTGGCCCCGTGGCCCGCGTGGTGTAGGTTGAGCCGAGGATCGGGAGGGGCATGCCAGTGGAACCCGTAAGCGACATCTGGGAGTTGTTCCCGCGCCAGCGCGCCGTGCGCGCCTTCGCGGACCGAGCGGTGCCGGAGGACGCGCTGACCCGCGTACTGGAGGCGGCCACGCGCGCGCCCTCCTCGCAGAATGGCCAGCCGTGGCGGTTCATCGTGATCCGCGACCAGGCGCAGAAGGACGCGCTCTCCGAGATCTATGAGCGCTGCTTCCAGGGCGTGTACGGCGCGGCTGCGCCCGCCCGCGCCGCGGGCCGCCAGCCGTGGAGCGAGGTGCCCGTGCTCATCGCCGCGTGCGTGGAGGCCCCCAACGGCCGCACCAGCATGATGACCGGCGCCTCAGTCTATCCCGCCGTCCAGAACCTGATGCTCGCCGCCCGCGCGCTGGGCCTGGGCACCGTCCTCACCACGCTCTGGCGGCGCGAGAACGACGCCGTACGAGGGCTCCTCGGAGTTCCGGAGGGCTGGGAGATCGCGGCGATCACGCCGCTGGGCTACCCGGCCACGCGCATGGGCAAGAACCGGCGGCCTCCGGTGACGGACGTCGTCTTCCACGACCGCTGGGCGTAGCCCCGCTAGACACGGCGCACCATGGACTACGGGGCGATCTTCCTGATCTCGCTGCTGTCCGCCTTCGTGCAGGCGACGGTGGGATTCGGCTACTCGCTGCTGTTCACGCCGGTGGCGGCGCTGCTGATCGCCCCCGCGGACGCCATTGGCGCATCGATCGTCGCGTCCACCGTGGGCTCGGTCTTCTACTACGTGGAGTACCGGCCCCGCGCCTCCGTGCGATCCATCGCGCCGCTGGCCGTCGCCGGGGTGGTCACCGCACCACTGGGGCTCTGGCTGCTGGTGGTCGCGGACGAGGTCACGCTGCGCGCCCTGATTGGCCTGGCCGTACTCGCCAGCGCGATCCTGAACTTCCGGCAGCGGGGCGAGCCCCACCCGCGGCGGGAGGAGCGCTTGCACTGGCAACTGGGCGTGGGAGCACTCTCCGGTGTCATGCGGGGCGCCGTCTCGCTCTCCGGGCCGCCGGTCATCCTCTACCAGCACTGGGTGGGCGGCGGTGCGCAGGAGATCCGCTCCCGGATGTTCGCGTTCTTCCTGTGGACGGGCGTCCCCACGGTGTTCATGGCCTGGGGTGGCCGCGTGTTGAGCGGGGAGGCCTGGGTCTACGCAGTGGCCGCCATCCTGGGACTCGTTCCGGGCATCGCACTGGGACGCCTCGCGCGGCCTCGGGTCACGGAACTGGCCTTCACGCGCCTCTCCATGGGCCTGCTGGCCCTCACCGCCACGCTCGCAATCCTGGGAGCATTGCAGGAAGCGTTCCTCTAACCAGCCCCTCTTGCTCTCGTTCGCACGCGCGTAATAGGGCGCTATTTACTCGATCTCAACGATCGGGGTAGGTCGCACAGAGCGAGCGCACGGCAGACTGGCGGGTATGACTGCGGAGGCATGCGCGACGTGCGAGGAAGCCATCCGGCATACCCCCGTCTACTTTGACGGGCAGCCGTATTGCTGCGTGGGTTGCATTGCCGGGGGCCCCTGCCTCTGCACCTACCTGGAGGAGCGCGAGACCCGCCCCCAGGCGGCGCCACCCGCCCCTCCGACGACGGCCTCGACCGTCCGGCACCCTACTCCTGGTGACGCAACACCGGGCGAGATCCCTGCGTCAGCGGTGCCGCCTCCGTCCGCGGTGCGGCCCTTGCCCCCGCCGCCGCCTCCGCCCCCCGCGCCACGCACCGCGGAAGCACCACCCCCGCCCGCAAGCCCGCCAATGCCGCCGCAATCTCCCGCGGAGCAACCACGGCTCGAAGAGTCCTCGAGGGATGTGCCCGCAGACGCTCCCGGCACCGGGCCCGCGGGCCGCCCGCGGCGGCCGATCCCGTTCCGACGTCCCGGCGAGCAGACCGTGGTCATCTACGCCCACGGATTCGCCCACCAGCGCGCGGTGCTCACGTTCGCCGCGGAGATGGAGGCGGCGGAGGCATTCTCCGAGGTATCCCTCACCCGCGTCACCGCGGACGAGGCCTGGTTCGCCGTGCGAGCCGCCTCCGCGGACCATGTCCGCGTCACCCTCCGCGACTTCGAGGGCTTCGACTTCCGCATCTCCGTGGACCAGAACCTGGTGACGGTGGACGCGGCCCCCGAGCCCAGGTCTGCATCCGACGCCGTGCCCTCGGCCGGCCCGACACCTGCCACCGTTCCGGCGCAAGAGGCAGCCCCAGCACCGCCGGCCCAGGGCGCATACCCGGGCGCCCTCAACGAGGGCGAGCCGCTGCTCCCCCCACGCCCGCGCTTCCGGGTCTTCCGCCCGGTGGGGGCGGACGCATCGCAGCCCGCCGCCCGGCCACCCGCCGCTCCTCCCGTTGTCCCGCCTGCCACGCAACCCTCTCCCACGGCCTCGGCGGCACCCGGCGAGCCGCCCTCAGCGCCGCCTGCACCCCCCGCCGCACCCGAGGCGGGCACCCTCCCGCGGGATCAGGCGGTCGGTGAGCCTCCCTTGCCGCGACCGGAATCCGAGGCGAGCGCGGAGCAGCTGACGCTGGTCGTCTACCCCTTCCACTCGTTCGCCGCGCTCAACGACTTCCAGTCCGCCGTGCGCCGGCTGCGCGGCGTCACCGCAACTCGAGTCCGCCGCTTCTACCGAGGCACCTTGCACCTGGCCGTGGACTACGAGGGCGGCAGTCCGCTGAGCACGCGGATCAACGACCTCACCGGCTTCCGGTTCGACATCGCTTCGGCATCCCGCTCGGAGATCGAGGTGGTGCTGACGGACGACGGCTCACTGACCACGGCCGCCCAGCACTAGCGAGTTTGCGGTCGTTCTGACCACTCCGCGCTCAGAGCGACAGGGTGGCCGCCCTCGCCCGGTCGTCCAAATGGCAGATGTCGTTGAGCGTACGCACCACTGGCGCGCCCGCGTTGCCCTCCACCACCGTCACGGACGTGTTCGACATCCGGATCCGCGGCCATACCTCCGCCGGCAGGCCGAAGAGGTGGGCGATCACCTGCACCAGCGTGCCGCCGTGGCTCACGCACACGGCCACGCCGTCCTGGTGGCGGTCCAGCAGCCCCTCGACGACCCGGGCCGCCCGCCCGCGTAGCGCGGGCAGCGTCTCCACGTCCGGCACCGCGGTAGCCCAGTCGCGGTCATGTGCCGCCCGTGCCGGCCAGCGCGCGGCAGCCTGCTCCCAGGACAGGCCCTGGGCCTGCCCGTAGTAGCGCTCCCGCAGGTCGCCGAGTTGCACCACCTCCAGACCGGCCAGGCCTGCAACCGCCAGGGCAGTGTCGCGCGCCCGGGCCAGGGGGCTGGCGTAGACCGCCGCCAGGGGCAGTCGGGAGAGGCGTCGGGCCACCGCCGCCGCCTGGCTGCGGCCGGCCTCCGTCAGTTCGGTGTCCGTCCAGCCCTGGATGGTGCTGCCGGAGTTGCCGGTGGACTCGGCGTGCCGGACCAGGATGAGCGTCACGAGGAGTCGCGCACGGTGGCGGGCTCCAGCAGTGACACGAACTGGCCCAGGATGCGCGCCGTAGCCCCCCAGATCACGTGCCCCTGGTATTCGTACGCAGGGGTCGTCTCCATCACGCCGTCCCGTTCGGCGGCGTGCCAGACGCGCGAACGAGGCGACAGGAGATGCTCCAGCGGCACCTCCAGCAGTTCGTGTACTTCGCGTTCGGCCGCGATCGTCGGGTGGATGCTCTCGGCCACCCGTCCCACGTAGGGGCGGATCAGGTGGTTCGTCCCCGCGGTCACCACGTCGTCCAGCGCGCCGAGGACGGACACCGCGTGCGAGGGGATGCCGACCTCCTCCTCCGTCTCGCGGAGCGCGGTGTGGAGGTAGGACGGGTCACCGGGGTCGCGGCGGCCACCGGGGAGGGAGATCTGCCCCTTGTGGTGGCGGACCGTCTGCGTGCGCACCTGGAACAGCACGCGCTCCCGCTGCGGGCGTCCCAGCAGGAGCAACATCACCGCAGAGGGCCGCAGCGTCCCCAGCGGCGTCTCCTGGGGCGCGCGACCGGCAAGGGCGGCCTGGACGGGATCGCGCACGTCAGATCCTCACGCTGCTTGTCAGGCGCCACGGGCAGTGGCCGGTGGTGGGCGCGCCGGGATTCGAACCCGGGACCGATCGGTTATGAGCCGACTGCTCTGGGCCGCTGAGCTACACGCCCCGACCGCCCCATAGTACCCGGAGGCGCTCCCAGCAGACGGCTCAAGAGACGGCTCAGGCGACCGCGCCGCGCTCCTCCCGCGCCTGTCCGTCCGCCTCTGCCAGCAGGCGCGTGAGCAGCGTCTGCCACGCGCTGATTGAACCGGGCTTCTCGGCGGCGCCGGCGGCGCCAGCCTCGATGGCGCGCCCTGCATCCTCGCTCGAGAGCGCAGCGGACAACATCACGAAGCGGAGGTCCGGGCGCTCTGATGAGACGCGCTGGATGAGCGGGAACGACTCCACGAGGTCCAGCATCCGGTCGATCAGCACCACGGCGTCACGCGGCGCCTCAGCCAGCCGCGCGGCGAGGTCGCGCGGGTCGGTCAGCGTAGTCACGGGAGCATCGGGAGCCACGGAGGCGAGCACCGTGCGCGCGATCACGGCGTGGTCCACGTCGTCATCGACGATCACCACGGGGCGCCGGTAGTGCGTCACAGGCATCCCTATCCCGCGAGCGGAAGCCGAACCACCAGGCGCTCGCCCTGGCACTCCACCGAGCCGCCCTGTCGCTCCAGCACCACCTGCGACACGGCCACCGCCTCTACCGGGGTGCCGGCGTGGTGGTGCAGTGAGTTCACCAGCATCTCCAGCGGCGATCCGTGTGGATCGCCGTCCACCTGGAAGCCGGCGCACGAGAGCACCACGTGGTCGCCGTCCAGGCGGACGTGGACCTCCGCAGGCTGGTCCCCGGCCACCGCGTCCAGGATGTCGCGCACCACGATCGGGTCCACCGCCACCCGCACGTCCCCCAGGTCACCCTCGTCTGAGATGACCACGTGTCCTCCCAGGAGCAATGGCAACGTCGCGCCGCGCGGGCCCAGCGGCCGCCGGCGGGCGCGGGAGAGCAGCGTCAGCGCCTGGAGCATGCGCTCCATGTCTCGCGCGCCGTGACGCAAGGCGTCGAGGGCGATCGCAACGGGCCCGCCGGCCGAGGATGGGAGCGTGTTCAGCGCATCCGTGATCAGGTCCGCCGCGAGCGACATGGTCAGCAGCGGCGAACGCAGGTCGTGCGAGACGGAGTAGAAGAGCGCGTCCGCGACGAGCCCGGGAGGGACGGCGAGGGTCGGCTCCGGCTGCGGGGCCGGTGGTTGGGCGGTCGAAACGGTCTGCTCCACGGTCATGGATGATGCTTCCGAGGTTGCGCACGAGGCGTCAAATGCGCGTTGAAACGAGACTCTATCGGTGCGCGGCAACCGACTGAATCAGGGGTTCCCCTGACGGGACACTCGCGGCCACGCCACGCGCATCATGACCAGCGCGCTATCGGGCCGCAACCCCTGCGGCTCATCAGCACTAGCCGAGCGCCCCCAGCCGCCGCCCGCCCAGGATGTGCAGGTGCAGGTGCGGCACGGTCTGGCCGCCGTCCTCCCGGCAGTTCATCACCAGCCGGTAGCCGCGATCCGCCAGCCCCTGCTCCCGCGCAATACGGGTGGCCAGCACCACCAGGCGCCCCACCATGCCTGCGTCCGTCTCCGCCAGACCGTCCGGCGTGGTAGGCGGCTCGCCTCGAGGAATCACGACGATGTGGGTGGGCGCCGCGGGGGCGATGTCGCGGAACGCCACGAACTCCTCGTCCTCGTGGACGCGGTCGCTGGGGATCTCGTCCCGCAGGATTCTGGCGAAGACGTTGTCAGGGTCGTATGGCATGGGCGTGTCCGCTCTGAACCTGCGTTCTCGGCGAGGCTCGATTTGTCGATAACGGATGACCGCATGAGTATGCGGTCAAGGTGACTCTGTCCACACCAAGCGATCCGCCCGGCGCCGTCCGTGCCCGTCTCTCTGCGTTCCTGGAGATGACGCCTCGCGCGGGCCCCATGGTGGTGGCCGGGCTCGTCGGCTTCGTCTCGGGTGTCGGCGCCGTCGTGTTCCTATCGCTCATCGACCTCGTGGAGTGGTTGATCCGGGAGCAGTTGTTCCTGAGGGCGCTCTCGGGACTTCCCTGGTGGGTGATCATGTTCGCCCCCGCCGTGGGGGGCCTCCTGGTGGGTCCGATCGTCCGGTTCTTCGCGCCGGAGGCGAAGGGGCACGGCGTCCCCGAGGTCATGAACGCCGTGGAGACCCGTCAGGGGCGCATCCGGCCGCGCGTCGCGGCGGCCAAGGCCGTAGCCTCCGCGCTGACCATCGGGACGGGGGGATCGGCCGGCACGGAGGGGCCGATTGTCCAGATCGGCTCCGCCTTTGGCTCCACGCTTGGCCAGTACCTGCGCCTCTCCCCGGAAGCCACCCGCCTGCTGGTTGCGGCCGGAGCGGCCGGTGGCATCGCGGCCGTGTTCAACGCGCCCATCGCCGGTGTCTTCTTCGCGCTCGAGGTCATCCTGCGCAAATTCACAACGCGGAACTTCTCCGTCGTCGTCCTGTCATCGGTAGTCGCCACCACCACCGCGGTCATCTTCCGGGGCGACGACCCCGTGCTGCTGATTCCGGCCTACCGACTGGAGCAACCCGCCGAGATCGTCCTGTATGTCGTGCTGGGACTGCTATGCGCCATCGCGGGCGTCGTGTTTACCCGGTTCATGTACGCAGGTGAGGGACTGGCGGACCGCCAACGGGTCTTCCCGCGGATCACGTTGCCCGCCGTGGGCGGGCTACTGGTAGGCGCACTCGGGCTGTGGGAGGCCGGCGTGCTGGGAACTGGCGACGCCGCTACCGACCTGGCCCTGGTTGGCGAGATGGGCGTGCAGAGCATGCTATTGCTGTTCGGCCTGAAGATGGTCGCGACGGTCTTCACGCTGGCGTCTGGTGGCTCGGGGGGCGTGTTTCGCCCATCGCTGATGCTGGGCGCGCTCCTGGGCGGCGCATTCGGGGTAGGCGTGAACGCGCTCTTCCCCGGCATGACCGGGCCGTCAGGGGCATATGCCACCGTGGGCATGGCCGCGCTCTTCACCGGTGCTGCCCGCGCCCCGATCACCAGCGTGCTCATCATCTTCGAAATGACGCGGGACTATAACTTGATGATCCCGCTGATGACAGCGGTGGTGGCCTCCACGGTGCTGGCAAACTTCCTGGACCCGCTCAGCATCTACACCAGGCGGCTGTACATGCAGGGCATCCACCTGGACGAGGAGTCCTCCGCCACCAACGTCATGGCGTCCCTCCGCGTGGCGGACGCCATGGGCCCGGTGACCGTCACGCTCACACCGGACGCGAGCCTGGACGAGATCATCCGCTCCTTCTCCGGCGACCGTGATGCGGTGGCGCTGGTGCTGGACGAGGACGGTCGCGTGCGGGGCGTGGTGACCAATACGGACGTCAACGAGGCGCTGGTGGCCGGCCGCACGGAGACCGTGGCCATGGACCTGGCCACCACCGAGGTGCGCACGATCTTCTCGGACCAGTCCCTGCACGACGCGCTGGCGGCGTTCGCCGGGCGGTCGTTCACCGCGCTGCCGGTAGTGGACCGCGACCAGCCGCGCGTGCCACGGGGCATCCTCCGGCGGGCTGACATCACCAATGCCTACGCCGGCGCGTCCGAGAGTCGCGACGCCGTCCGCCGCCGTGGCCTGCTCCAGGACTCCGTGGGCGAGGACGTGCGCTACCTGGACTACCGCGTGCGCCGGGGCAGTCCCGCCGCCGGGAAGCGCCTGCGCGAACTGCCGCTGACGGAGGACGCCGTGGTGGTGGCGGTCCGGCGGGACGGCTCCACGATCATCCCCCGCGGCAACACCGCGCTCGCCCCGGGCGACCGCGTCACGGTCATCGCCACGGCGGAGGTCGTTGAGTCGGTGCGCGCGCTCTTCGAGGCCTGACGCGAGGTCGTCCTAGCGGACGCCCTCCAGCGGGAACGCCAGCGGGCCGCGCAGCAGCATGGTGCCGCCACGTTCCACGCCGCCCTCGCCCGTCCGGAGTTCGCGGAAGCGGCCAAGCAGCGCGCGGAAGACGATGTCCGCCTCCATGCGGGCCAGCGGCGCGCCCAGGCAGTAGTGGACGCCCTGCCCGAACGAGAGGTGGCGGCGGTCCGGGCGGTCCAGGTCGAAGGCGTCCGGCTCCGGGAACACCGCCGGGTCGCGGTTCGCGGCGCCCACCAGGCACAGCACCACGTCACCGGCGGTGATCGTCTGCCCTCGCAGTTCCACGTCGCGCGTCGGGAAGCGCACCAGGCCCTGAACCGGGCTGTCGTAGCGAAGCATCTCCTCCACGGCGTCCGGGATGCCGTCCGGCTCGCGCTGCAGGCGCGCCAGGGCGTCCGGGTGGTCCAGCAGCGCCGCCAGTCCGTTACCGATGAGGTTCGTGGTGGTCTCGTTGCCGGCCACCAGCAGGAGGATGGAGAACGCGAGCAGGTTGGCCCGGCTCAGGCGCTCACCGTCCACCTCGGCCGTGACCAGCGCGGAGATGAGGTCGTCGCGGGGCTCAGCCTCGCGGGCATCGATGACGCGGTTGAAGTAGTCGATCAGTTCCGTGGTCGCGCGGCGCGCGGCTGCCACCATCTCCGCCGTCTGCATCACGTTGGTGGTCTCCGCCACGGCGTTGGACCACTCCTTGAACTGGAGGCGGTCGTCCGGGGACACGCCCAGCAGTTCCGCGATCACGATCACGGGGAGCGGCTGGGCGAGGTCCGTCATCAGGTCGAAGCGGTCGCCCGCCTGCTCCAGCAGGCCGTCCGCGATCTCCTCGATGTGCGGGCGCAGTTCCTGCACGCGGCGCGGGGTGAACGCGCGGTTCACGATGGCCCGCATCTTGGTGTGCTGCGGCGGGTCGATGCCCAGGATGGTGTCCGCGTCCGGCAGCGGACTCTCGCGGCGCTGCTGCTGGAGCGCCTCCGCGAGTTGTCCCCGCGCGTTGCGGGAGTCCGAGGAGAACGTCTCGTGGTCGCGCATCACCGCCAGGCAGTCGTCGTAGGCGGTCAGCACCCATGACTGCAGGGCCTGGCTGCGGTGTACCGGATCGGCCTGCCGCAGCCGGCCGTACTGGAGGTACGGGTTCCGCTTAAAGGAGGGGACAAAGGGGTTGAAGACGGCCGCGGTTGTCACGATCCCAGCGTACCCGAGGGCCTCACACTCCAGGGGTAGCGGGTGTCCACTTCCGAGGCGCTCAGTGCTCAGCGGGCGAGCGTAGCCGCATCCACCGGGATGGTGCGGGCGCTCCGCGCCATCCAGTCCTGCGCGCGCAGGATTGGCGCGCCCTCCACCAGCCGGAGCGGCGCGAAGCGCTCCAGCAGCGCCTGGAACGCCGCCACGCCCACCATCCGCGCCAGCGGGGCACCGATGCAGAAGTGCGGCCCCAGGCCGAACGCGAGGTGCCGCGGGCCCTGGCGCGTGACGTCGAAGCGGTCCGGCTCGGGGTAGGCGACGGGGTCGCGGTTGGCGGCGCCGAGCATGGTGATGACCACCTCGCCGGGCTGCAGCCGCTGGCCGGCGAGCATCACGGGCCCCGCGTCAGCGGCCACGAAGCGCACCGCCGCCTGCTGGGGGGCGTCGAAGCGGAGGACCTCCTCCACCGCTGCGGGCAGCAGGTCCGGCTGCTCGCGCAGGAGCGCTTGCTGTTCGGGGTGGGCGGCCAGCGCCAGGATGCCGTTGCCCACCAGGTTGCTGGTGTTGTCGTTCCCCGCTAGCGACAGGTCGATGACCAGCGCCAGCAGTTCGTCCAGTTCCAGGCGCTCCTCGTCCGCCTCGGCGCGGGCCATGGCTGCCAGCAGCGAGTCGGGGTCGCCGGTCTCGCCCGCCGCCACGCGGCCCAGGTAGTCCAGCAGGCCATCGCGCGCTTCGTGCGCCTGGCGGCGCCGCTCGGTGGAGAGGTCCGCGCCCTCGGTCTGCATCAGCGCCCGCGCCCACGCGACCACCTGCGGCCGGTCCGCCTCCGGGGCGCCGAGTTGCGCCGAGACGATCGCGGCGGGCAGCGGCGCACAGAGGCCGGCCATCGCCTCGAACGGCCGGGCCGGGTCCACGCGCTCCAGCAGCGTCGCCACGTGCGCCTCGACGGTGGGTCGCATGGCCTCCACGCGCCGAGGGGTGAAGGCGCGCGCCACCACGCCGCGCAGGCGGCCGTGGGCGGGCGGGTCCTGCTGGCCGATGCGTGGCGTGTCCCCCAGGACCGAGCCCCGCTTCACCCTGCGGACACGCTCACCCAGACGACCGGGCGCCTCCGTGACCGCGCTCGAGTAGGTCTCGTGGTCCTGGAGCACCTCCACGCACGCCTCGTAGGAGGTGACGATCCAGGCGTCCAGTTCGCGGGAGCGGTAGACCGGTGCCTCCGCACGCAGGCGGTGAAGGGCCGGGTACGGGTCGGCCAGGTAGGAGGGGCGGGCGGGATTGAAGTGGGCCACGGCGCGCGCTCAGCGTCCCGTGACCAGCAGGCGCTCCGGGCCGCGGAGCAGGAAGGTGCTGGCGACCTTCAGGCCGTTCCGCGCGAGCGCCAGGTTGGGCATGCGGTCCAGCAGCGCGTTCAGCATCTCCTCGCCCTGCAGGAAGGCAAGCGGCGCGCCCAGGCAGAAGTGCGGGCCGGCGCCGAAGGAGAGCAGTTGCCCGCCCGGGATCTGGCGGTGGACGTCGAAGGTATCCGGCTCCGGGAAGACGGCGGGGTCGCGGTGGGCGGCGGCGACCATCACGTAGACGGTGTCGCCCGGCTTCACGGTGCGCCCGTCGATCTGCGTCTCCAGCACGCAGTAGCGCAGCAGCACGTGCGTGGCGCTGTCCCAGCGCAGCGACTCCTCCAGGGCTGCCCTCAGCAGCGAGCGGTCCGCGCGCACGGCGGCCAGCGCATCCGGGTGCAGCAGCAGGTGTGCCGCGGCGTTGCCCAGCATCATCGCCGTGGGGCCGGAGCCCGCCGTGTAGAGGAACACCGCGAACGCCAGCAGTTCCTCCGGGGAGAGGCGGTCGCCTGCGGACTCCGCCTCCACCAGGATGGTGAACAGGCGGCTGTCGAACTCCGGGCCGTGGGCGTCCCGGTACCCCGCGAGGAAGGTGCGGAAGCGGATCACGGCCTCCTGGGCGGCGCGGCGCGCCTGCGGGGTGGCGTCCGGGTCGCTGTGGACGGCCATGATCGTCTGCGCCCACCGGCCCACGGTGTCGCGCTCCGCCTCTGTCAGGCCCAGCAGGTCGCTGATGATCGTGACTGGCAGCCGCTGGGTCACGCCCCGGGCCACGTCCAGCGGGTCGCCGCCTGCATCCAGTAGCGCGCCGACCTCCTGGCGGATGAACTCGCGCTCGCCCTCCACCACGCGAGGCGTGAACGCGCGGTTCACGAGCGCCCGCAGGCGCGTGTGCACGGGGGCGTCCACTGAGCCGATGAGCGGCGCACCGGCGAGCGGGGACTGATCGCGCCCGCGTGCGACGTACTGGCCCAGGCCACCCCGCGCCTTGCCGGGGTCCGAGGAGAACGCGTCCGAGTCCCGCAACACGCGTGAGCAGTCCTCGTGGCGGGTCAGGACCCAGCCGTCCTGCTCGCGCCAGTAGAAGACCGGCTCCTCCTCCCGCAGCCGGCGCAGCGGGGGGTAAGGGTCATCTACGTAGGAGGGCCGAAACGGGTTGAAGAACGCCACGGCGCCATCCTACGGAGGGCGGCTCCCTGCGGACAGTCCCGGGGCCCCCCCGGCCGCCGCAGTCGGGCCTACCCGGTGGCGGCGCGCACGGTATCGTGGATGTCCCCCCATCTCTCCGCACGGAACCCCGCGAGGTCCCTCGATGGACACGACAAAGCCGACTGACCCGACCGGGCCCACATCCGCTCCGGCCGCCCTCCCAACGCCCGAACGCCAACTGGTGGTGATGCCTTCGCGGCCGCCGTACGGGCGGCTGCGCCGGCTGCTGCCGCTCACGCTCACGGTCGCCCGGCTGTGGGTGAAGTGGCGCTGGCTGCGGATGAAGCGCCGCATGTTCGGCGTGGAGAAGATGCGGGACGCCACGCACCGCTTCCACCAGGACGCCGCCCTGTCCATCGTCCGGCGCGCCATCAAGCAGCAGGGGTTGATCATCAAGACCTGCCAGTTCCTGGGCAGCCGCGCGGACATCCTGATGGACGAGTACGTCCGCATCCTCTCCCTGGTCCACGACCGCGTCCCGCCGCGTCCGTGGTCGGAGATGCAGCCGGTCATCGAGGGCGAACTGGGCGGGAAGGTTGACGACCTCTACGCCGAGTTCGACCGCGAGCCCATTGCCGCTGCGTCGCTGGCCCAGGTCTACCGGGCGCGCCTGCATGACGGCACGGACGTGGCCGTGAAGGTGCAGTACCCGGGCATCGAAAAGATCGTGCAGTGGGACCTGCAGGTCATCGACCTGCTCTCGCGCCTCTGGGCGCGCCTGGAGACGGTGATCGACTTCCGTCCCATCGCCCAGGAGATGCAGCGCAACGCCCCGGACGAGGTGAACTTCATCCACGAGGGCCGCGCGGCGGAGACCATCGCCGCCCGCCTGGCGGACCGGGACGACGTGGTCATCCCCTCGATCCACTGGCCGCTCACCACGCGGCGCGTGCTGACCATGGACTACCTGGACGGCATCAAGATCACCAACGTCCCGGCCCTGCGTGCGGCGGGGATCGAACCAGCACAGGTAGCGGACACGCTGATCGACCTCTTCAACACCATGATCCTGAAGCACGGCTCCTTCCATGCGGACCCGCACCCCGGGAACCTCTTCGTGATGCCGCCGGCCGAGCCGGGCGGCAAGGCAAAGATCGGGCTGGTGGACTTCGGGCTGACCAAGGTCATCCCGGACGAGTTCCGGGAGCAACTGATCGTCCTCACCAGCGCGATCGTGGCCGAGCAGCCGGACGCCGTGTACTCCTCCATGAACGAGATGGGCTTCCGCACGCGGGAGGACAACCCGGAGACGTACAACGCCCTGGGCGAGGCGTTCCTGGGGGACGTGCTGCGCTCCGGCCAGGCCTACGCGGACCAGGCGATGATGGCGGAGATCAACCAGCGCATGGGCAAGGTGCTGCGCGCCAACCCGCTGGTGGACGTCCCCGGCGACATCATCCTGATCGCGCGCGTGATGGGCCTGCTCTCCGGCCTGGGACGCACCCTGGACTCGGAGACGGACCTGCTGGAAGCGCTCATGCCGTACCTGGACCCGGACGCGGAGGCCGCCTCCTAGGAACTCCGGGCGACTGTTGTCAGCGCCGCCCGCGCGCATCCGGTCGCCCCGCGCGAGCCCCCTTCGGCTCGTGGCATCACCAAATCGTCAGAAAAGTTGCCTCAGCGAGCCCTTGCGCGTCCCATTTGAGTGAATCATCATTCACTTACATGAACGTTCGTTCAGATGGTGAGGCGGGGCACAATCCCCTTCCCCGCTGGACGCTGGAGGCCCAAGATGCGCATTCGTGACTACTACAACTCCATCCTCGCGAACCCTCGCCGGGGCCACCCCCGCTACGAGGAGGCGCGCCGGGACTACACGGACGCCCTCCGCGCCCGCCTCACGGTCTAGCGCCGTGACCAAGGTGACGGACCGCTACCTGGAAGAGCGGCGACAGGAGATCCTGGACGCCGCCCGCACGGTGTTCGTGGAGAAGGGCTACGCGGCCGCCACCATGAACGACATCGCCTCCGAGGCGGGCGTGGCGGCCGGCAGCATCTACCGCTACTTCGCGAACAAGGCGGAACTCATCGCCGACGTGGCGCAGGGCTGCGTGCACCAGGACCTGGAGTCCTGGCAGGCCGCCCCCCCACCCGGCTGCACGCCCGGCGAGGCGTTCCTGGCGCTGGGCGCCAGCGTGCGCGACCAGCGGGACGCACCGGACTTCCGCGAGATGTGCATCCTACGCCTGGAGTCCTACCTGGCCGCCGCGCGGGATGACGAACTCCAGGGACGGGTGACCGCCACGCTGGACGAGTCCGTGGAGAACCTGGCCGGCTTCATCCGCGCGGCCCAGGAGTCGGGCGAGTTCGAGTCCTCCGTGGACGCGGTCACACTGTCGCGGTTCCTCCACGCCTTCGGCGCCGGCGTCGGCGCCATGTCCACCGTCTATGGCCCTTCCTTCTCCGCTGGGGAAGCGTGGGACCTGCTCATCCAGTACGTGGGCACCTCCTTTGACCAGGCGGTGCTTGAACGCTTGCAGTCTCAGGCGCTCCCCAAGCCGCGCTAGGCGCCCGGAGCGGATCAAGGAAGGATCGAAGGATGTCTAGCCTCGGTTTCACCGGACGCCTGTCTGCGTGGAGCGCCCGCCGCCACTGGCTGGTCATTGCAGGTTGGGTGCTGGGAGCCGTGCTCATCACCGTGCTGGCCGGGATCACCGGCAGCCGGCTGACCACGGACATCGAGTTCAGCAACAACCCGGAGTCGCAGACGGCACGGGAACTCCTGCAGGAAGCCCGCGGCACGGAGCCGTACTTCGAGCAGGTCATCGTGCGGTCGGATCGATACACCGTGGACGACCCGGAGTTCGCGGCGTTCGTCGCCGAACTCACCGCGGCCATCCGCTCCCACGAGGAGGCCGTCGACCCGCAGCAGACGTTCTCCTACTTCGAGATCGGCGAGCCCTCGCTGGTATCGGAGAACCGCCGCACCACCATCGTCCCCACGCTGCTGCGCGGCGAACTGGACGAGGCCACGGAGAACGTGCATGTGCTGCTGGAGACGCTGGGCGAGTTCGGCAGCCGGGAGGGCTTCCAGGTCCTGACCGGCGGCTTCGCCAGCGTCAACGCCGCGTTCACAGAGGCCTCCGAGGCCGACCTGGCCGCGGAGTTCAAGGTCCTGCCGGTGGCGCTTGTGGTGCTGCTGCTGGTCTTTGGCGCCGTGGTGGCCGCGCTGCTGCCCATGGGCATCGCGTTCCTCGCCATCGGCATCACCTTTGGCCTGATCGCGCTCATCACCCAGGTCTACGAGATGTCGTTCTTCGTGACCAACGTGATGACGATGATCGGCCTCGCGGTCGGCATCGACTACGCACTGTTCATCATTGCCCGCTTCCGCGAGCAGCGGCGGCACGGCGCGGACCGCATCGACGCGATCGGGGTCGCCGGCGACACGGCTGGCCGCGCGGTGATGTTCTCCGGCCTCACCGTGGTGATCGCGCTGATGGGCATGTTCGTGGTGCCCACCAGCATCTTCCGCTCGTTCGCCATCGGTGCCAGCGCCGTGGTGCTGGTGACCATCGTCGCCTCGGTGACGCTGCTGCCCGCCGTCCTCAGCCTGCTGGGCGACCGCGTGAACGCGCTCTCCATCCCGTTCATCGGCGGCAACGTGGACCAGGACGACGAGCGGGGCTTCTGGGCCGGTGCGGCGCGCTTCGTGATGAAGCACCCGCTGCCCATGGCCGTGGGCGCCAGCGCGCTGCTGCTGGTCATGACCATCCCCTACTTCTCCATCGCCCTGGGCTTCTCCGGCACCCAGGCCCTGCCGGAGCAGTTCCAAGCGCGCCAGGCGTTCGACATCCTGGACGAGGAGTTCTCTGCCGGGCGCCTCCAGCCCACGGAGATCGTGGTGCAGGCGGCGGACATCTCGGAGCCGGCCGTCCAGTCCGCAATCGCCCGGCTACAGGAGTCGATCGCGGCGGACCGCACCTACGCCCTGATCAACGGCGTCCAGATCCTGCGGGACGACCTGGCCGTGGTCTCGGTCGCGGTGCCGGGCGACAGCGCCTCGGACGAGGCGATTGCGGCCATGAAGTTCCTGCGCACGGACCTGGTACCGGCGGCGTTCAGCGGCGTGGCCGCGGACGTCTACGTGGGCGGCCCCACGGCCGGCAACTCCGACTTCTTCGACGTGGTGGACACCTACACCCCGTGGGTCTTCGCCTTCGTCCTGGGCTTCGCGTTCGTGCTGCTGACGCTGATCTTCCGGTCGCTGGTGGTGCCGGTGAAGTCCATCATCATGAACCTGCTGTCCGTGGGCGCGTCCTACGGCGTGGTGGTGGCCATCTTCCAGTGGGGCTGGGGCGCGGACGCGCTGGGCTTCACGCAGGTGACGCACATCGAGGCGTGGCTGCCCCTGTTCATGTTCACCATCCTGTTCGGCCTGTCGATGGACTACCACATCTTCCTACTGAGCCGGATCCGCGAGCGCTTTGACGAGACGCACGACAACGCGGGCTCGGTGGCCTTCGGGCTGCGGCGCACCGCGAACCTGATCACGGGCGCAGCCGCGATCATGGTTGCGGTCTTCGGTGGCTTCGCCCTGGGCGACCTGCCGATGTTCCAGCAGATCGGCCTGGGCCTGGCGGTGTCCGTGTTCCTGGACGCCACCATCGTCCGCACCATCCTGGTGCCCGCCACCATGCGCCTGCTGGGCAACGTGAACTGGTACATGCCCGCATGGTTGGCCTGGCTCCCGGACCTGCGCGTGGAGCGCGAGCCGGTGGCCCTGGCGGCGGAGGCCACACCCGTCCCGGCGGGCGCCCCCGGCGGTCACTAGCCGCGCAACAGGCTGCCCGTTCCCCGCGGGCACGTTCCCTCTCTGCGAGCCCCCGTCCCGCTCCCCGGCGGGCCGGGGGCTCGGTCGTCTCCCCCCCTCGAGGGCGTCCCGGCGCCGGGGCGACCGGGCCTCGGCACGGTGCTACCGTCCCGAACCATGACCAGCATCCCGCACGGCTCCCATCTGCCCCGCCCTGCCCTGGAGGGTCGCGAGCCCTCGCCGCACGCCTCCGTGGAGCGCGCCCGCGCGCTCCTGCACGACGCCGGCGCCCTCGAGTCGCTTGCCGCGGCGATCGCGGAGGGCATCCAGGGCGGCGCGGCGGACGTCACCGTGGAGCGCGGCGATCGCCTCCTCTACGCCACGGACGCCTCGATTTACGAGATGGAGCCTGTGGCCGTGGTCTCGCCACGGAGCGCCGAGGACGTGAGTTATGTCGTCCGAATGGCAGCCGAGCGCGGCATCCCCGTCCTGCCCCGCGGTGCCGGCACCAGCCTGGCCGGCCAGGGCGTGAACCACGCCATCGTGCTGGACTTCTCGCGACACATGGACCGTGTGCTGGACATCGACGCTCCCCGCGCCGTGGCACGCGTGCAGCCGGGCGTGGTGCTGGACCGGCTGAGCAAGGAAGCGCGCCCGCACGGCCTCCACTACCCCGTTGACCCGTCCACCCGGAACCGCGCCACCATCGGCGGCGGGGTGGGCAACAACTCCTGCGGGGCGCACTCCGTCCGCTACGGGAAGACCGGCGACCAGGTGATCTCTCTCACGGCCGTCCTCTCGGACGGCAGCGTGGTCCGCTTCGAGCGCCGCGAGGGGCCGGACCTACAGCGCATGCTGGACACCCCCGGCTTCGAGGGCGACCTGTACCGCGCCGTGCGAGCGCTGGCCGACGAGCACGCGCGAGAGATCGAGGAGCGCTTCCCGCCCATCCGTCGCCGCGTCTCCGGCTACAACCTGGACGCGTTTACGGACCCCGAGTCCATGGACCTGGCGCAGGTGCTCGTGGGCTCGGAGGGCACGCTGGCCGTGGTGGTGGAGGCGGAGGTGCGCCTGGCCGCCATCCCGGCCGCCAAGGGCGTCCTGGCGCTGCACTATCCCACGGTGGTGGAGGCATGCCGCGCCACGCCGGAGGCGCTGGCGCACGCGCCCGCCGCCGTGGAACTGGTGGACGACACGATCATCGCGCGCTGCCGCGACAGCATCGGCTACGCCTCGCTGGCGGAGTTCGTGCAGGGTGACCCGGGCGCGCTGCTGCTGGTGGAGGTGGACGGCGCCTCGGACGCGGAGGTGCGGGCGGCGCTGGACGTCATTGGCGCCACCATGGTCCGGGAGGGCGGCGCCTACGCGGGCGTGGTGTTCACGGACCCCGGCGAGCAGCTGCGCCTCTGGCGCATGCGGGAGGCCGGCCTGGGCCTGCTCATGAGCGTGCGCACGGACACCAAGCCCATCGCCATCGTGGAGGACGCCGCCGTCCCGCCGGAGCGCCTGGGCGACTTCATCCAGCGCTTCGACGCGCTGGTGCGGGCGCACGGCACCACCGCCGCCTACTACGGCCACGCCTCCGAGGGCTGCCTCCACGTGCGGCCCATGGTGAACATCAAGGACGGGCAGGGGCTGGAGACGATCAAGGCGATCACCTCGGAGGTCGCGGACCTGGTGCTTGAGTTCGGGGGAAGCCTGAGCGGGGAGCACGGCGACGGCATCCTGCGCGGCGTGTTCACGGAGCGCATGTTCGGCCCCCAACTGACCGAGGCCTTCCGCCAACTGAAGCGCACATTCGACCCGCAGGGCATCTTCAACCCCGGCAAGATCGTGGACACCCCCGCCTTCGACGACAACCTGCGCCTGGCGCCATGGACGGTCAGCCATGACCTGCCCACCGTCTTCGACTGGAGCGCGGAGGGCGGGCTGGTCCGCGCCATCGAGCAGTGCAACGGCCAGGGCGCTTGCCTCAAGGACGCGGGCACCATGTGCCCCTCCTACATGGTCACGCGCGACGAGGAGCACTCCACGCGCGGGCGTACCAACCTCCTGAGACAGGCCATCAACGGCGGCCTGCCCGTGTCCGAACTGGCCGGCGACCGGGTGATGGAGGCGCTGGACCTCTGCGTGGAGTGCAAGGCCTGCAAGGCGGAGTGCCCGTCCGGCGTGGACCTGGCGAAACTGAAGTACGAGGTGCTAACCCGCCGCCACGACGAGCACGGCCTCCCCAGGCGGGACCGCCTGTTCGGGCACATCGGCGTCCTCAACCGCTGGGCGAGCCGGCTCGGGCCGCTGCGGATGCTGCTCAACCTGGGCGCAAACCTGGGCCCCGTTCGGCAACTGCTGCACGACCGGCTGGGCATCCACCGCGAGCGGCCGCTCCCGCGCTTCGCGCGTCAGCCGTTCAGCCGCTGGTTCGCCAACCGGCGCCACGCGGAGCCGGCCCCCCGCGGCGAGGTGGTGTACTACGTGGACTCCTTCACGGAGGCCAACCACCCGGAGGTGGGCCGGGCCGCCGTCCGCATCCTGGGCGCGCTGGGCTACTCCGTGACGGTGGTCCCAAGCCTCGGCTGCTGCGGGCGGCCGCTGATCTCCAAGGGACAGGTGCACACCGCTGCCGAGTGGGCGGCCCGCAACGTGGCAGTGTTGGCGCCCTACGCGCGTCGAGGCGTGCCCATCGTCGGCTCGGAGCCGTCCTGCATCCTCACCCTGCGCGACGAGTACCCGGACCTGGTGGCTGGGGAAGACGCGCGAACCGTGGCGGCGCAGGCCTTCCTGGTCGACGAACTCGTCGCGCGCGAGGCGGCGCAGGACGCGGCGTTCCGGAAGTCCCTGCGGCCGGTGGCGGGCGAGGCGCTGCTGCACGGGCACTGTCACCAGAAGGCGCTCGCGGGGATGGACGCCACGCTCGCCCTCCTGGGCATGGTGCCCGGCCTGCGCACCACGCTGGTGGACTCGGCGTGCTGCGGCATGGCGGGCTCGTTCGGCTTCGAGGCGGAGCACTACGAGGTCTCCCGCGCCATGGCGGAGCGGACGCTGATCCCGGCGGTGATGTCCGCCTCGGACGACACGGAGGTACTGGTGACGGGGGTCTCCTGCCGCCAGCAGATCGCGCACTTCTCCGGACGCCGTCCCCGCCACGTCCTGGAACTGGTCGCGGACGCGCTCCCCGGCAATTGACGGCCGGCTGACGGGCGATGGATAGACCCCACCCGCCGGGCGAGACAGAATGAGCACGCGCCCTGCCGCCCGTCTCGGGCGGCACGCGGGTCGGAGGGCTCGTGCACTCAGGCGGTCAACAACGCCAGGGCTCCGCGATCGGGAACCTCCGGGTCCGCCGAGGGCGCCGCCGCCAGCAGGTGGTGGACGTCGAGCGCCCCACGATCCGCAAGCCGCGGCAGCCCACCGTGCTCGTCCTGATCCTCGGGTTCCTGGTGCTGATCGCCGTGGGCACGGCGCTGCTGATGCTGCCCTTCATGACCCGCACCGACGAGGGCGCGCCCTTCCTCCGAGCGCTCTTCACGGCGACCTCCGCCGTCTGCGTGACCGGCCTGGTGGTGGTGGATACGCACGACCACTGGGCCGTCCCCGGGCAGATCACGATCCTGGCGCTGATCCAACTCGGCGGGCTCGGGTTCATGACCTCCTCCACCCTGCTGCTAATCCTGCTGGGGCGGAGGTTGTCGCTCTCGCAACGCCTCGTCACCGGGGAGTTCGCCGGCCGCCTGGGCTCCGAGGACCCTCGACTGCTGGTCCGCCGGATCGTCACGCTGGCCCTGACCATCGAGGCGATCGGCGCGCTGGTGATGATCTCCCTCTTCGCGCTGGATGCCCGCAGCCTGGACCCACGCGTCCTGTGGCGCGGGGCCTTCACCGCCGTCTCCGCGTTCAACAACGCGGGGTTCGATATCGAGGGCGGCGGGGTCAGCCTCCAACGCTTCGCCGGCAACCCGGCGGTGCTACTGGCGGTGACCGTCCTGACCACGCTCGGCAGCCTCGGCTATGCCGTGCTGTGGGACGTGGGCCAGCGCCGGGGTTGGAGGAGACTGACCCTCAACTCCAAGATCGTGCTCAGCACCTTCGCTGTGCTCGGCCTCGGCGGCGGCGTGGTGATCTTCTTCCGGGAGGCGTTCGGGGACGGGATCGCGGCTGAACTGGGACTGGGGAACGCGCTGATCGCGTCATTCGCGGAGTCCGCCTACGCGCGCACCTCCGGCTTCAGCGCCCTCAACCTGGGGGCAGCGGACCCAGAGATCCTGCTGTTCATCGCCGGGCTGATGTTCATAGGCGGCGCGTCCGGCTCCACGGCCGGCGGCATCAAGGTCAACACGTTCAGCACGCTCTTCGTGACGATCATCGCGTCCATCCGCGGCGAGGAACACGTCCACGTCTTCGGCCGCGAGATCCCGTGGCGGCAGGTGAACCGAGCCCTGACCGTGGCGCTGCTCGCGGTGGCGGTGGCGTTCGCGGCGACGTTCGCCCTCATGCTGACGACGGACGCCGACCCGTCACACGTGCTGTTCGAGGCCATCTCGGCCTTCGGCACCACCGGCCTGTCGGCCGGCATCACGGGCAGCCTGAACGCGGCCGGCCAACTGATCGTGATCGTGACCATGTTCCTGGGCCGGATCGGGCCGCTGACCGTCGCGCTGGCACTGGCCGCGCGGTTCCACGGCGGGGAGCGGATCCGGTACCCGGAAGCGGACGTGAACATCGGCTAGCGGGTGTAGCCTCGAACGTCGCGCACGCGCGCGGGGGCCGGGCGGAGGTGTGTCATGAAGCAACAGGTCGCCGTCATTGGGCTCGGACGCTTCGGCTCCGCCGTCGCCACGGAACTGGTCCGCCTGGGCCACGAGGTCCTGGGGGTCGACAGCGACCTCAACACCGTGCAGGCGCTCTCCGGCGACCTCTCCCAGGTGGTGCAGGCACAGGCCACGGACGAGGAGGCGCTGTCCCGCCTGGGCATCCAGGATTTCGACGCGGCGGTCGTGGGTATCACCGGCGACCTGGAGACCAGCATCCTGGCCACGCTGCTGCTGAAGCGCCTGGGCGTGAAGCGGGTGGTGGTGAAGGCGCGCAACGATACGCACGGTGAGATCCTCACCCGCGTGGGGGCGGACCGCGTGGTCTACCCGGAGCGGGACACGGGCCTCCGGGTGGCGCACTCGTGGACGTCGGCGGACATCACGGACTCGCTGGACGTCCTGCCCGGGTACGCCATCAGCCGCGCCGCGGTGCCTGCAGAACTGGTGGGGCAGACCATCCAGCGGGCGATCCTGGACCGCAACATGAACGTCGCGCTGCTCCTGCTGGCCCGGGGCGAGCGGGTCACCGTCTACCCGTCGCCGTCGGAGACGCTGAGGCCGGGTGACACGCTGGTGCTGTCCGGCGCCCTCCCGGACATGGAGCGCTTCTTCTCCAGCCTGCACGGCTAGCGGGGGCTCGACACCGCTGGTCTTCGGAGGCGAGAGAAGGGGCGGAAGCCACACCCACAGATCGCCTATTGCAATGCCGTTGCGATCTCCATCTATCAGGGAAACTACGCTCCGCAGCCATCACCCCGCGCGGTAATCTGTCGGTCGAGGCGCGTTCACCCAGCGCGCGCCCCGTCTGATGCACGAAGGTCGGGTGTCTTGGCGCGACACGCAGTCCAGATCTACGAGGCGGAATCCTCCCTCCTTGAGTCGGCCCGAGAACTTGCCCAGGACGCCCTGCGCGCCGGGCACGCAGCCGTGCTGGTCTGTACCCCGCAGCATCAACACGCCCTCGAGGCCCTCCTCCGCGCCGACGGCTTCGACGTCGATGGCGCGCTTGCCCGCCACCAACTCGTGCTCGCGGACGCCGAGGCCACCCCCGCCACCTTCATGCGGGACGGCCAGGTGGACGCCGGACGGCTCCGCCAGGCCGCCGACAGCCTGATCGCCCCCGCCCTCGCCTCCCACGGCCGCGTGGCCGCCTTCGGCGAGATGGTCGTGGTCCTCGCACGTCGAGGGCTCTATGAAGCCGCGCTGCGGCTGGAGTCGCTCTGGGACGAGTGGCTGCTCGCCGAACCGCGCGTGGACATGCTGTGCGCGTATCCGGCGGACCTCGCCGCTACCGCCCACGGCCCAGCCGCGGCGTTCGGCCCGGCGGTACACGCGGCCCACGGCGAGGTCATCCCCACCGGTTGCTCCGTGCTGTCCGGCACCTCGAGGCCGCTCGAGACGGTGCAGGCGATCCTGGCCTCCGCCCCGGCCTCGCCGCACCCCGCCTGGTTCTACTCGAACGTGGCCCGGCCATTCGGCCTCAGCGAGGAGCAGGTGGCCCGCGCCTTCCTCACCATGGAGGCAGCGGGCGAGGTCGAGCGGGCACCGGACGACGCCTGGCGCGTCCGCGCCGGGTAGCGAGTCCGGAGAGCCTTCGGGGCGGTCAGCCCTCGGACGGGCCGGCCCAGGTCAGCAGCTCGCCCCCCTGCCCCAGCAGCACAGTGCCGGGGAACACGCGCAGCCGCTCCGGCTCCAGCCGCAGCACGGCCCAGGGCGGCTCGGTGGGGGACGTCCAGACCAGGATGAGCGCCGGGTCGTACCCCAGCGGCTCCGGGGCGTCCTTGTAGAGGTTCCACACCCGCACCTTGGTCTCGTCGCCCAGGCACCAGGAGGTGTCACACACCTCCTCGCAGGTGTCGTGCTCGGGCGACCAGTAGTTCACGGACACCACGGTGCCGGGCCAGGTGGCTCGCCTTCACCGGCGACTGCGAGGTGCCGATCCACCCCACCAGCCGCTCCCCGTCCCACTCCCAGATCGGGTGCAGGATCCGCGTCCGCGGCCGCCCTCGACGGTCAACGGTCGCCACCCCGGCCCACACGATGCGATGCGCCATCTCCACGAACGCGGGCGCGACAGTGCTCAGTTCAGCCATGGGTGGGCCTCCAAGGGGATACGGGGACAGGGGGTCGGCCATCATGCACGTCGTACGCAGTAGTGGCAACGGCCGTCATGGGACGTTCGGCCCCTGCCGGCGGCCTGTTACAAAACCGTGTCCTATTGCCCAAATCGACCGTACTCTGAATCCGGATCGGGGGCGCGTTGCTCCTGACCACAGAAGGGGCGGCTCAACTTGAAACGACTGCGGCAACGATTGCCTTTGCCCGCGTCGGTGTGGCGACTCGCTGCTGCGAGCGCGGTCGCGCTGGTCGCGGTGTCTCTGATGGCCTCCATGCCATCCACCGCAACCGCTGACGGACCAACGACGCTCGGGCGGACCGACTGGCAGGCGGCGCGGCCGTACTCGCCCGTTGCGACTCCCAACTACGGGCAGCACGGCAACGTCGGGTACTACGACCACATCCCTGGGCCGGTGCCTGCTGCCGGCGACTCCGGCTGGACCGACTGTGGGGCCGGGAACGCCTTGTGCCCGAACGCCGAAACGATCGGCATGTCGCAGCTTTCGCGCTTGGAATCCTTCAGCTGCCTGGGCGCAGCCGACTTCACCTTCTACCAAAGCTTCGTGAGCATCCCGGCAGGGACCACGATCACGCAGTTCAGCGTGAACATGAGCGGTGCCGATGATGGGGCGCGTGTTGCCATCTACAACTCCGCAAATCCGAGCGGCTTCGTCTTCCCGGGCAGCTACATCTACTTCGGTGGTGCCCAGTCCACGACGGACCTCTCCACGGCAATGGTCGCCGGGGAAGTCAATCGGGTGGTCGTCACGCAGATGGACGACTGCTACTCCGGGAACAACCTGCAGTCCGCGCAGATCTTCCTGAATGGGACCGTGGTGCCGCCGGCGCCACCGCTGCCCACGCACACGCTGTCGATCCTCGGCGGCGACGGCGCTCCAGGGAGCGTGGACGCCTCGACCGACTGGTCGGACGATGTCGTGGCGTGGGACACAGGCATCTCCACCATCGGAGCGTGGCACTTCACTGGTGACCCGGCCCCAGTGTGGCAGCCGGCCTACCTGGTGGGTGGTCACCCGTGGGGCCTCGTCCCCGGCACGACCAGCTGGGTCAACTGCGGCCCGACGAACGCCTCCGCGGAGTGCGGCAATGCCGCCGGTACCGTCGTAGCATTCCGCGTCCGATTCACGATCCCGGACGGTTCCGTGAATCCGGACATCACCTTCTGGATCAACTCGGACAACGCAGGCACGTACTACATCAACGGCACCCAGGTGACGGACCGTCTCGTGGGCGACACTGGCAAGGGTGCGACCCCGTTGCCGCCGTCGGCACCGGGCGTTCCTGGCGTCCGCACCGCAGCGCTGCAGTCAGCTCTGCAGGCCGGCGCGAACGAGATGCTGGTCGTCGTGGAGGATTGGGGCGGGCTCGCCGGCTTCAACTTCCGCGCCGACCTGACCGTGCAGGGCACAGAGCCCCCGGTCGTCGTCCCACCGACGCCAGCGGACACGACTCCGCCGACGATCACCGTCGATGTGGCCGGCACCCTTGGCGACCAGGACTGGTACACCAGCGACGTCGACGTGACGTGGACGGTCACCGACGGCGAGTCCGAGGTCACCTCGACCACGGGCTGTGACGCCACGACGATCATCACCGACACCGCGGGCGTGACCCTCACGTGTGAGGCTGCTTCTGCCGGTGGCACCGCGTCTGAGAGCGTGACGCTGAAGCGAGACGCGACCGCCCCCGAGGCCACCGCGAGCCGGACTCCGGCCGCGGGCGCCAACGGGTGGAACAACACGGATGTGACCGTCTCGTTCTCCGGCACGGACAACCTGTCCGGCATCGCTTCGTGCGACGCGGACCTCGTCCTGGGCGAGGGCGAGGGACAATCGGCCAGCGGCACGTGCACGGACAACGCGGGCAACGTCAGCGCTGCTGCGTCCGCCACCGACATCAACGTCGACAAAACTGCGCCTGTGGTGGCGGTCACCGGCGTGATCGACGGTGGGACCTATCTGCTCGGTGACGAGCCGACGCCTGGGTGCTCCACGAGCGACGCGTTGTCCGGCGTCGACGTCGAGGCGAGCCTGACTGTGAGCGGCGGCCCCGTCGGCACGTTCACGGTGGACTGCGGTGGCGCGACTGACCTGGCCGGCAATGTCGCTTCGGCGACGGCCACGTACTCGGTGACGTATGACTTCTGCGGCTTCAAGCAGCCGTTGTTGTCGCCCGTCCAGACCTTCAAGTCTGGCTCCACCGTGCCGGTGAAGTTCTGCGTAGAGGACGCCTCAGGCGCCTTCGTCTCGGGCGTCGTGGCAGAGGTCTACGCGAACGGCGTGCTCCAGGGCGTGGCTCGAGAGACGGGAGACCAGTACCACCTCAACCTGCGCACGAAGGGCATGAGCACCGGTCCGCTCCTCATCGAGGTCCGACTCGACGACGGCTCGACCCACCTGATCCAGGTGGCACTGAAGTAGCCCGACGGAGCAATCGGTCCGAGTAGCGAGAAGGGGATGGGCGAAGGCTCATCCCCTTCTTCACGATCGGACGGTCACCGCCCTCGCCCGTACAAGCGTGAAGGGGGACGTGCACGCCCCCGCTTGACCGTCGCGGTGGGGCGAGAGAGTGGAGCGGGAGACGAGATTCGAACTCGCGACATCCTGCTTGGAAGCCATCGACGCCTCAGCGCTGTGCCGTCAGGAGTGACGACGGTTGCAGAAGTTGCGCAGTTATCAACTGTTCAACTGACCAATGTGCCGACTGGACTCCGGGGGCAGCGCCTCGGGCCATCACGCTGCCCCACTCGACCTAGGCGTAGCACCTCGTTATGTGTACGGGTTTCGGCGGGTCGTATCCGCCCTACACTGCCTCCCTCCGACGGTGGGCAGGCGGTACACCGCGGCCGCGAGGAGGGCCTCATCTGACGCCTCAGACGTGCTGTTCGATGGCAGAGCAGATCGCCTCGAACACGCCGGGCGGGCAGTTGCCAGGCGAAATGTGCGTCGACTGAGGATTCCTCGTGACCATCAGCCGGCCTTCAAGAGCGGGTACGGCATCGACCCACATCCGAAGCCCCCGGGTCGCAACGATCACAGCTCTGCGGCTCGCCGCTTGCTCGACGAGCCGGAACGTGAACGCTTGCGACGGTAGGACGTAGCGGGGCCGCTTGAAGCGGTTTGAAGCGTAGGGGAACCAGTCCACCGCGGAGACGGAGCGGCGCACCCGTTCGACACCGAACCGCGAGATGAGGGCGGCCAACCGCGAGCTCCACCACCGATATCCTCGAGTGCCTAGAAAGCGGTGATCGAGTCCAGTGAAGCCTCCGGTGTCTTCGAACGTCAGTGACTTGATCATCTCCGCGTTGTAGTCCGCAGCCTGCGTCTCATCCGTCTCCGGGGTCCACCCAGGGTTGTTCATGAGCAGTACAACCGCGGCACTCCGTGGGTCACCCATAAACGGTGAGGGCGGATGGTGTAGTTGTAGCTGGAGCCTCTGGACTTCGGCGGCCGTAAGAAACGGTGCGTCCGCTGGGTGGACGTATGGAGGGCTCGCCGGTAGCTCCCGCCAGGGGTTCGGCAGGTCGACATCACTCAAGACTCGCCCACGAAGTGTCGTGGACGCGGGTGACTCGGTCGGTGGAATCGGGGAGTCCTGAGCGCCCTCGGTTTGCTGCGACTGGCTGCGGCCCAGCCTGATGCCGCGCGCTCGCTCACTTCCTCGGGGGTGCCCGACCTCCACATTCGACCGGCCGCAGACTCCGCAGTGCCTGCCCTCGTCGAGCGTCCATTTGTGCCGCTGGTCATTCACGCACTTGATCGTGATCCCCATCGCACCACCCCCGGCGCAGCACTTCGCCAACGCCGCCCATGAGCAGCAGGCAAGCCCAGGCGAACCTAGCTCCCCGTGGTGGAGCATGGTCGCGTGAGAGACAGTAGCGCAGCCCTCTGGCGTAAACCGCAACACCGGACATGGCGAGGAAGCGCCTGCGGCATCCACCCGACCCAGAAGCCGGTCGAGGTCTTAACTACGAGTCTCGATGACTATCGGACTAAGAGGAGGACTATCGCTGCTCCCTGCATCGCGAGGAGGCCAACACCCAGAAGCGTCAAGCGGCTCAGAGACGCCCCAACTCTCGTCACTCGCTCAGCAACAGAACGCTGCGCTGAATCCGCCTGGTCGAGACGCTCGTTGATAGCGGTGGCCGAAGTGGCCACCGCTCCTGAAATGTCCAACATGCTCGAAGCGAGCTTCGACTCCAGTCCACGAGCCTGTTCGGCGACGTCGGAGACACTCGACTTGGTCTCTTCGACGCGACGCTGGATCTCGAGTAGTACAGCGTCATCGAGTAAGGCGGAGCCGGCCTCCAGGGTGCGCGCTGCTACATCTAACGACTGCCTCAGGTCGGTAACGGCCGCGCCAGCCTGAGACGCGAGTGCGGCCACTGCGGCGGCAGATGACTCCAGACTTGCGGCTGCCTTGGCAGTCGACTCCTCATGGCTCGCAAGCCCTTGGATTCGCTCCGCCGCAAGGCGTAGTTGCTCGTCCGCGTCGCGAAAGGCTCGGACTACCGCCTCGATCGTCAATCCCGTTCCCTGGTCGGTCGTCATCGCAGTACAGCCTCGATCCGCTTACGTGATTGCTTCAGCCGTCGCTGAAGCGCAAGTACCTTCAGCCCTGGTGCTCCTTCAGCCTCAAGCGCACTCTCAAGGAGTGCCTCCACGCTCAGCGGGCTCAGCCCGACCTCGAGGGCCGCGGCAGCGATAGCAGTCAGAGACGACTGCTCGCTGGACGGCTGAATGAGCGAGTCTAGGAACTGCGCAAGAACTGCTCCTTCGATTGCGTAGTTCGTCAGTGCGCTGCCGAGCGCGGCCGTAAGGTTGGAATACAGCTCCTGTACGTCGCCGCGCGAATCGAGGAACTCACTCCAGGCACGAGCAAAGAGAAGCCCCGGGTGATCCGGATAGGACTCAAGAAGCCGGGAGGCAGAGCCTCGGAGCTCCCGCGCCTCGTCATCGTCCACGGCTTGCTCAACAACAGAGTGCCATTCGGCGAGATTGAGTTCCGGCGCGTCCAGCAGCCCGACCAACGCGGGGGACAAGTCACCTTCGGTGAGGTACGCGAGAACGCGCGCTCGAAGCGCATCACCTCCGCTCGCGGCGCTCTCTCGGGCTGCGAGCCAGATCTCTAGGAGCGACCGACGCCGCGAGAGTTCGATGGTCTCGTAGGTGAAGCGGATCAAGCGTTCGGCAGCGCCCACGACAGCAGCATCGATCGGTAAGTCGCGGAGCCCCGACGACTGCTCTGCCTCTATGGCGCCGCGCAGTCGGTTGTAGCGCATGACGTGATCGACAAGGGCGGCGCCGACCGAGGCGGAGGTGGCTCCCTCGAGTTCCACGACAAACTTGCGTGCTCCCCACTCGACGAGGTAGTCACGGATAACTCCGAGAACCACCAGCCGATGCAGGGCCTTCTCCCGGCCCGACCGCGAGTCCGCGTCGCCGAACGGAATCTCCACGCGCCTGCGGCTCGTCAGGTTACCGAGCAACGCCATTACGTCCTGCACCGACCGCAACTCGGCTTGGACGCCGCCGAACGAGTTGAAGTGGAAGAAGAGCTGGCGCGTGACGTCGTCCTGATCGCTTCGCCCTAGGGCTTCATACTGCTGCCGCGAACGCTCCAGGGGTGTCCGCTCCTCTAGGAGTTCTCGGTTCCGCCGCTCATCTCGCTCAATCAGCACGACCGCGCACTCGGCCGGCCTTCGGTCTCGTCCCGCACGTCCTGCCTCCTGGTAGAAGGCCTCGATCGAGCTGGGAAGTCCGTAGTGGATCACGTACCGGACGTTTGGCTTGTCGATGCCCATTCCGAACGCCTTGGTCGACACGAGAACCGGCGATTCGTTCTCCTTGAACGCCGTCGCGTTGCGGCGCTTCGCTTCCTCCCAGTCCCCTGGGGCAGCGTTCCGGGGAGCTGAGCCCGAGTAAACGGCAGGCGTCCCACCCAACGCCGCGGCCATCATGGACGCCACATCGATCACGCCGAATTCCCCGTTGACCCAGGGGACGAACACGATCCCTGATGTCGTGTCCGTCCCCCGAGGGCGGAAAGCATCGACGGCAGAAGTTCCAAGGCGACCGGGTAGCGTCCGCAGTAGGCCGATCAAGGCTGGCACGGCCTCCGACGTGGGAACGCGAACCACACTGAATCTGAGTTCGGGACGATCGAACGAATCCGGACGCACGACGGAGTTCTCGGAGCGCCGCTCGATACCCAGCTCTAGCAGCACGTCCCGCAGGACAGCACGAGAGGCGGTGCCGGTCAGTGCCAAGATGGGCGGCGGCATGCCACGCGTGTCCCGGCACACGTCGCGCAGGACTCGGCCAAGCCTGAGATAGGCCGTTCGGAAGTCATGCCCCCACTCGGAGACGCAGTGCGCCTCATCCACGACCGCGAGGTTCACTGTCGATGAGTAGGCGAGCGTCCGCACCGCGTCACGGAACGACGACTGCTGCAAGCGCTCGGGGGCCAGGAATGCGAAGAGCGCTTCGCCCGAGGCAGTCGCTGCAAGTGCCTCGTCCCCGCGTCCCTGCTGCGTTTGGTACGAGGAGAAGACCGCGGTCCTGTCGATCCCGATCCGCTGAAGGCCCTCGACCTGATCCTCGATGAGCGAGATCAGCGGGTCTATCACGAGAGTCCGTCCAGGCATCACCAAACCAGCTAGTTGGTATATGAGGCTTTTACCCGCACCGGTCGGAAGGAGTACGACGCTGTCTCTCCCCCCCAACACTTCAGTGATGCCTTCGAGCTGCCCTTCGCGGAACGATTCCTTGGCGAAGACGCTCACGAGGATCGTCTCCAGGGCCCGCGTGAGTCGGGAGCCTCCACTCATCAGTGGGGGGCGCGACGCACCCTCGAACAGAGGGTCGGCTGGTCGTACTGGGAGCCTGGCGGGGCGCACGACGACGGTCGGCTCCGAAGTGCTGGCCAAGGCGTGTACCGGGGTGCGCGTGGCCTCGAGCCGAATTGATGCTCGCTGCCAGCCCTTGTACTCATCGGCGATAGAACTCCGGACGAACCCATCGGCCTCCCAGGCGAACGCGACGACGGCGTCGCCGGCGCCAAGTGCGACACGTCGCGGCAGGACGCCGTCACCACCCCAGAGCGCCGCGACTGCCCCGAGGAGCTCCATGTACGGCGAATAGGCATCAATTGGGATCGACAGGTCATCCTGAAGGTCGATCCACACGTCGTCGGAACTAAGTGCCCCGGTCTCCAGGAGCTCACAGAGCGCGAGCGCGAACCGATGAGCCTGCGCCGGGCCATGCAGGAGAAGCCGCTCTTCCTCCGAGGGAGGCGGCGGGTCGGGAAAGCTGATGATCTGACGGAGCCGCTCCAAACCCACTCCGGAGCCAACGCGAATCTCCTGGGCGGAGATGCGGACCGTGTCGATCCCAGCGGACAAGAGGAGCTGGTCGCGATCGCGGTCGACTTGGAGACTGTCGTTGTGCTGGAGTCCATCAATTTCGATAGCAAGCGGCGGCAGATGGCTTCGACACACGAGAAAGTCCACGCGCCTCTTGCCTTCGGCCCTCAGTTTGGATGCGGTGAGTCCATCGAGCGATGCCTGCGGGAGGGTGAGCAGCGCAGCCGTGCGGGAAAGCCCTGGGAGCAAGTCGGTGAAGAAGCGACGCTCCTCTGACGAGCCAAAGTCAAGCATGCCATCCAAAGAGTCGTCCTCGAGCGGCAGGAGACTGCTTCGGAACTCCGGTTGGCTGGCTCCACGCTTCCAAAAGCGGGAGAGATCCCCTGGCACAGAGCTGGCGACCGTCGAATCGACGTGCCCAGCCTCAGCAAGCAGGACACTCTCGGTGAACGGATGAACGCTCGGTGTGCGCCCGCGCTGCAGGAGCTTGCGGAAGACGGCGGCCACGAGCAGGGTGTTCGGTGCAATGGAGCCGGACGCGTGAGCCCGTGCAATCCAACAGGCAGACAGATCGGCGGCGAGAGGCGACGCAATGGCTCTGAGGGTTCCGCCAGCGAACGAGTACCGACAGGACCAGTCACCGCGATCGAGAGTTGCGTCCGCCCAGGCAACGGGTACTGGCACCGGGGGAGTTGCCGGCCCGTTCGGACTGTTCCGCGTTGTCGAAGGCGCTTCGCCATCAGGAAGTGTGCCTCGGCAGGCCGGATAGTCGGAGCAGCCCCAGAAGTAGCCACCAGCGTTTCGTCCGCGTCGTGCAAGACGTCGCTGCATCGGGCGACCACAGTCCGGGCAATTCGGTGGTGTCACTGAGCTTTCCCCCGCGCGGATATAACTACAGGAACACCCTTCACGTCACGCTCGGTTTTCGCCCCCCAGATCGCGTCCGAGAACGCCTGCCATCTCCCCCTACACCCGCCATGCGTTCGCACGTCCGACAACTGGCGGAGTCGCCGTCCTGTATCCGCGAGTCGCGTTGGGCTCCGATCGTTCCACAACGGGGCTCGCGCGCGCGGCAGTGCATCCTCACCGCTTCCGCCGCACGTTCGCAACGTGGGCGATTCCGTCACACGCGCGAGAGATCGACGTGCAGAGCCTACTCGGGCACACGTCCTTGACGATGGTGCAGCGGTACGCACGGACGTACTCGTCAGAAGAGGCAGTCGCGGCACACGAGCAGTTCAGTCCCGTCGCGCAGCTCGGCACGGACCTTCCATAGGATCTGCGCAGCGGGTCTTGCGCTAAGCAGACCTCGTTGGAGCCGCCGTCCATGTCCAGAGCTGTGTCTCCCACCGCGCGCGGAAATCGTGGTCACCCGCAGTACTGGCAGCGCGGACAACCGACACCCACTCGCCGACCTTTGGCATGAGCTGCTCGGGGACGCCGAGCAGCCGTATTGCCCCCGCACCTTCGACTACCCCCCTCTCGTTCGCAACGGAAAGCGCCGGAATGCCATCAGAAGACGCGGTGGACTCCACCCGCCCAGCGAAGGAGACACCAGGAACATCCCAGGCTGGGTCGACGGTGCTGAGGAAGGGATCACATCCCCCTGCAAACGAACAGAATCGACATGAGTCGGGTGACGGCTTGGCGAGGGCTTCGACTGACCCCGACTCGACAGCCTCGTTGAAGATGCTGAGGAGTCGAAGCGCCTCGTCGACCACCGCCAACGCTGCCTCGGAGTCGACCTCGATGAACCGACGCCGGCCATCGACGCCCTCGATCGCGGCGAGCGACGGCCATACCCCCTCATCGTGTTCGACGAGAGCTGCGTAGAAGAGCAACTGACGACGGTGGTCTGGCCTGACCTCATCCTCGAGCGCCCCTGTCTTCAGGTCGACCACTGTTGTGCTGTCGCCATTGGACTCGACGCGGTCGGGACGACCGCGCAGCCGGCCCTCGGCAGCCCGAAGTTCGCGTTCGACAGCCAACTTCGCGCCCGTACGCGGAGTACGAGACTCCCTAGCCTCACGGCGCCGCGCAACGGCCTGTACCGCGCGCCTGAGTACGCGCGAGCGGACGAGGAAGTAGTTCGGCCATTCCTCGGGCGCCGGTGGAGCAGTCAGGGCCTCCGCGGAAGCAAACGCGGCTGACTGGCGTTGGATCTCGGCAGCCCAAATCGTCTCGAGTTGTGGGCGAACGTCTTCCGCCAGTGCCCCGTCCAGCTCGCCTGCCGCCACTCTTTCGACTACCGCGTGCGCCGCGGAACCGAGCGCCGAGCCCGGACTCGGGCGTTCGGCATCGGCAAATCGAGCGTCGCGTCGAAACCCGAGCGCGAGTCCGCACTTTCGTAGTTGCTCCGCGGACGTCGGCGAGACGAACTCCAGCGGACGAGCATGTATGCCGTCAGGCCGCTTCAGTTTGCACCGCCCGTCAGCCAGCTCAAGGGGGCACCTGGGTTCCTGGTCAACGTGAACAGGTCGAACGCCCGCACCTCCGACGAGCCGAGTGCGTCCTCGACCTCGGCCACAGCGTCTCCCATCTGGGGTCCGTACCCGCTCGGTGAGACGCGCCATAGCGGGTGCCCGAAGACCGCGGCACGGCGCGTGTCCGGTACGAAGACGGCGTGCAGTCCGTTGTACGTGGACTGCTGAATCTGGCCGAGCTTGAGGTTCCCGTCGACGAACGACGTCACGAGTACAGCCGCGTGGTCAAGCCAACGGGACTCGTCGATGTCCCCTGTGGTGACCAAGTCGAGGACGTCCAGCGCGAGCCGCCAGTCGAGCAGCGGATGTATCCAACGATTGTCATAGCTGCGAAGGCAGTCCGGACAGGAACTATCGCACGCGTCGCGGTGCCGCTGTGCCAGGAACTTCGCCGCCATGTCGAGTTGCATACGTCCAAGTACGGCGTCCAACACCTCCCGCTGGCCAAGCTCTGCAGCGTACCCAGCGCCGTTCGCCAGCTGATCAGCCAGGAAGATCCGGGCCGTCCGGACGCCGGCAACCGGCGCTGCCGCTGGCTGCAGGCCTACCTGCAGTTCTTCCGCGCCGACGTCGAGGTGCACCGCCGCGGCTCGCCGGAAGGCCGTTGCGAAGGACCAGAGGCTTGCCAGGCCGGGGGCCACCCGCTGGACGTTCTCGGCGACAGTGTTGAGGACGCCCCCGGTACCCACAAAGGGCACGCCCTGGATGCCCAGCGTGAGGACATCCGTCCTCCTCACAGCGCCGATGGCCGCGGTCTGCTCGGGTTCCACGTCGAACGAGATCCCATGCGGCAACTCGGCGAACAGCGCCTTATCGACTGCGACCCAAGACGAAGGGAGTTTCGGGTCACGGCGCAACGAGAACCCATTCCCGTCGTTGTCGTTCACCGTGAAGATGTCCGCGCCGCGCCAGACGGCCACCGAAAGGTTCTGGTTCTGCTCGTGTGTGACCTGGTCTTCAGGGGCGAGCCCCAACTGTGGCATGGCGGCGAAGGCGCCGCGTTCCACGTTGTCGTCGTAGTCAGTCGGGTCGAAGTCCGTGCGAAAGCCGCGCGGCTCATACATGGTGAACTCGGTCATCTGCTGGCCGAGACAGGCGCGGCACGCGGAGTCCCCCTCGGTCGCGAGGCGGGTCGCACGACAAGTAGGGCACTGCAGCACTTGCAAGCCCTCGCCCAAGGGGTCGACCGGGATGATCCGGTTCCCTTCCGTCTCCCAGGCCGCGAACCCCACGACCGTATGCTTCGACTTGTCCCGTACGACCTCGGCGCCGGGAGCGAACATGGAAACCGCTTGCTCGATGTCGCGTCCTTGGACGACCGCGGACTCAATCCCCTCTCGGCCCTGTCCAACAGTCGGAAGCGAGCCGAATAGGTTTCGTTCCCTGGTGGGGAAGCCGAACATCGGCAGCACTCCAGCATTCGCCAGGCGCTCCGACAAGTCCTCGTGGAGGTACGGTGAGCCTTTCCCGGTGACCTTTGAGATCTCACCTACGAGCTCTGTCCGGAGCCATTCCTCGACTGCCTGCCGTGGCTCTTCCCCGAAACCGGTGAACTCCGAGAGGCGGGCTACTACCGCGGCGACCTCAGGCGAGGTGCGGAGCCAAGCAGCCACCGCAGAGGCGTAGTCCGGCCAGCTCCGCGCCCGCCCGAACTGTCCGTGGACGCTGGCCCCCGGGTCGTCTACGCCCACCTCGCGGAACGCCCGCCTGAGTACCTCCGCGGCAGCGACGCGCTGCAGGATCTCCCGGCGGTCGAGGTCCAGGTACGGCTGAGGCGGCGTCTCGCCAGTGATGAGCCGCGTGTTGTTGAAGTAGAAGTCGTCGTGACTCCGGTCGCGACAGAGCGTGAGCGCGTACGAGAACGGTTGACCTTTCCGGCCAGCACGTCCGACGCGCTGCTGGTAGTTGAACCGCTGCGGCGGCATGTTCGACATCACGACCGAACGGAGTGCACCGATATCGACGCCCACCTCCATCGTCGTCGTGACGCTGAGCACGTCGATTCCGTCGACGAGTTCGTGCTCCCGCGGCGCGCCGACCAGGGCACCCTTGAACCGCCTCTGGCGTGCGCGTTGCTCTTCGAGGGGCCGAGTCTGCCCCGTCAACTCCTCCACCCGCATCCGACGCGGCTCTGCACGGCTGAGCCACTCGAAGTAGTCGGCGGGTTCGTCGTCTTGAGTCAGTTCCTCGAGGCCCGTCCGGTAGCAGCCGCGGAAAGTACAGACCCCTACCGACGGGTGAAGGTGTACTCGGCGGCACCTCTGGCAGCGGTGCATGGGTGCACCCGACTGCGGCCTAAGCACCACGGCGAGTCCTGTAGGGTTGAGGAACCAGTCGTCAGTCACGACGCCGAGTCGCTTGAGCTCGGCACCCAGACGGTCGACAAGCACGTCGACCTCGGGAGCGCCGGGGGTCTCCGCGACCGCCGCTAGGTACCGGCGGAGCGCGTTGGGCATGTTCAAGGAACCGCTGGCGTAGCTTCCTGGATACCGCTTCGCAAGGCCCAGCACGCGGATCGCACTGCGGACGAGTTGCGCGCTACGCGCGGCTCCCATCCCAGCAATCTCGGTGACAGGTAGCGCGGCATCGAGCCAGCCGAGGCCGACAGACTCAAAGTCACGCCCGGCCCCGTCGAACATCGACTGGAACACCTCGGGACTGAGTGACGTGTCGCGCACCCATTGGACTCGCGGCTGAGCCTCTAGCGGCCCCGCCGCAGTCCATGCACTCCCAGCTGGTGGTGGATACGCTTCCCACCACCGGCGGCGGTTACCCGACCCCCACGACATTCGACTGGGCCGAGGCCCAGTCGGAGCTACGCCGAGGGCTACGAGCCTGGCCTCAACGGAAGCTACGAGTTCACCCCACTGGAGCCGCCCGGAGCTGTCCGTGGAGCCGGACTTCGCCTCATCCACCATCGCCTGCTGCTCTGAGTCGCCAACACCCTTCGCGACCAGCGCGAACGCCACCCAGAGGTCGGGATAGGCGGCCTTCGCCCGGTCGAGCTGCGCCGCCTGGTCGGCCGTCAAGGGTTCGCCCGTAGCCGCACGGGCAAACAGTGTGGCCGATGACTCCGTCCGCGCGAGACACCGTTCGACGAGCTGCCGTATGAGGTTCCTAAAGTGGTTCAGCTCCATGCCGGCTGCCTGGACGGCGGCGTCATCTCGGCTGTCCGTGAAGACGATTGTCTTCCTAGCGAAAGCGTCCGCTGAGAAGTCACCTAAGGACCTCGTCAACCGGTCGACCACCACCTGACCGACGCGGGCGAAACCAGTCCGCATCCCCCGGACGGGGCTGCGGACGACGCCACGGAGAAAGATGTCCGGATCCCGATTGACTCCTCGCTCGCCGCAGTTCGGACAGCGCTCAGGCAACGACGGGACCGTTACGTCGTCGTCCTGGTTCCCGACTGACAACAGTGTCCCCGTCGCCTCTGCCCTCTTGGCGACCGGCTGGACTAGCCCCAGCTCTGAGACGAGAAGGCCATACCCGAACCGCAACGTGACCGCGCGATGAGTCCACGGGTTCGGAGCGTCCTTCGGATCGAGGACGGAGGGCCAATACCAGACGTACTCGCCTATGCCCCGACGGTTCACCAAGTCCCCACCCCGCGTTGGATAGGCGACTTCGGAGGGGGCGAGGAACGCCCCCTCCCGGAACGGGTCTCCGTCCCGGAGCGCCACGAATCCACCCAGCGACAGGTCGCCACATTGGTCGCAGTACAGGAGTTCGAGGACTCTCGACCCGCACTCGCACGTCACACGAGGAGTAGCAAAGAGCTTGCCGACACGCCGTGTCTCCGCGCTAAACACCTCATCCACGGCGGCGCAGGTGGGGGATGAGCACGCCCAGATGCCCGGGATGTTGCGGACAAACAGATGGGCGCGGAATGACGGCAGGCTGCGCGTGGCCTCCCCGTCAGCGACGACTCCCAGCAGGGCCTTGAATGCTCCGTCGCCGCGTACGTCTCCAAAGACGTTGCCTTCGACGACGGGGAGCGGAGTCGGCTGGACGTCACCGTCCGGCTCTCGACAGCCCGACGCCAAGGCGAATGCGAGGCCTGCAGCGGAGTACTTGGCGACGACCGACGCCACGGACTCAGCGTTGTCTACGTCAAGGTCGACGAAGTCTGAACGCTCAAGCTTCGGGACTGGAGGGACCGCCGCAAGCTTCCCCGGAATCACTTCGAACCACGTGCGGTCGATGCCGAAGAATTCTTCCAGATACCGCCGGCCAGCTTCACCGTCCAGCGACGCGCTCGTCCCGATGCACCGCAGTTGCGGCGATTCCGGAGACAGGCCAAGCCTATCGAGCAAGTTGCGCACCACGAGTGCAACCTCACTGCCGGCTGTACCGCGGTGCTGGTGGAGCTCGTCCACGACGAGCGTGAACACGTTCCGGGCGTCCGCCTGAAGCCACGCCCGTGTGCTCTGAAAGATGTTGTCCTCGCGCGCCCGCATGAGGATGACGTTGAGCATCGAGTAGTTCGTGACCAGGATGTCCGGTGGCGCGCTGATCATGTCCCAGCGTGTGAGCATCTCCCCGTGTCGGGGATCTGGGAACTCGAATACAAGGTCAGGGTCTTCGGCATTCGCCGCAATCGCGTCTACCTCTGACTCCATCCCGCTGAGGTCGGTGGCAGCATTCTGGACGATGTCTCGGCTCATTCGGTCGGGCAGGTTCCCGCTGCCAATCGTCGCCCCGGTATATCGACCGAAGTAGAACTGTTGACCGCCATCGGCCGCCGCGAGTCGCACCACCCGACGCAGGCGCGTCACTTGGTCTTCGACAAGCGCATTCGTCGGATACAGGAGCATGGCCCTCATGGCGGCCGGGCGGGAGGTACTGGGCGACCGGGAAGGACGCCAACTCCCGCTGATGGAAGGCGCCCACCACCGGAACTCATCCGCGTCGTCTCCCCAACCATCCCGGTCGGCTTCGGCGAACAGCCTTGCGAATACGGGGAGGAGGAAGCTCTCGGTCTTGCCGGAGCCGGTGCCGGCGGTGACGACCGGGTTGAAGGGAGGTGACTGCGACAAGGACGCCTGCAGCGACTTCGCCTGGTGGTCATAGAGTGTGAACTCGGGCCCCGCGTCGAACACCGCCCGGGCGAGCCGTTCGGCGACACGAGGCACACCCGCCGTCTTGCAGACCTCCGCGATCGTCCTGCCTGGCTCAAAAGGCATGACTGCCTCAAGCACCGGGTCTGTGAAGATCACGCCGGGCGCGGTCAGGACTTTCTTCCGCTCAGCTGCAACGCCCGCGTCGCGGACACGAAACGTCGTGTCGTAGTAGCGCAGATAAGCATCCTGAATAGCCTCATACACGGCGGTCGGCTGGACGGTCATCATTAATCCTCTCGCATTGCCGCTGGCCCAACTGCCCCCCAGGCGGCCGCAGCCACGTCACTCGTCACGCCCACGTAAGCGAGGCGCCCGCCGTCGACCTCGACTGGAGCGAAGCCAGAACACGTGACGACGGCACGCTCGACCAGGCCGGGTAGACGCGCACCGATCGGTACGACAAGCGTCTCCACAGCACCGTCGAATGCCATCGCTGCGACGCCGGCGAGGGCCGCTGCTGCGTACTTTCCGACCTGGTTTCCGACCTCAAAGACACGTCCTTGATGGACGAGGACGTATCGGACTGGACGCAGGCCGAGTTGATACATGCCGTCCCCGTCCACAATGGGGACGGTCACCCAGCCGCCGGTCGTGGGGTCGTATCGGGAGACCGACGGGCTAGTGGGAGGTGCAGCCAGGGGGCGGGCAAATGCTATTTGGGCGAGTCGCGGCGCAAACCCCAAGATGTCCAGCGCCGCGTCGTGCAGGTAGGCAATCCCCACGACGGAAGCGATGAGGGCGAGGTCATCGTCCGACTCGGCCGCCACGACGACCCGGGATGGTGCGTCGGCCTGCGTCATCACCGACACTCGGCCGCCCAGTTCGCCGGATACGGACTCAAGGTCGGTGATCAGTCTTGGATTCCTCGCACCGGTGAGGAATCCCTCGATGCCTCCCGACGCGACCCTCACCAAGGCCGGTGGATTGACCGCCCACCGCCGTGACGCCCCGGACCCGGCGAACTCTAGATGGCCCAACGCCATGAACGTGCGCGCAAATTCGGTGGCGGCCCACGGCTCGTCCTTGACTTGGTCGGCGAGGCGCCTGAACGTTTCCCAGCTGCCCGACCCCAGGGTGATCAGGGCATCTAAGAGGAAGTCAGCATCACTGGGGCCTGAGTCTTCAGTCATGGGCAGTGCGGAGGCATCCACCTGGGCGGCCCAACGCGCGACGGTCGAAGGTCTGGAAGTGGGGTCCGCGTCCTTCCTCCGTCGTGCGCCTCGTCGATACCAACGTTCAAGCCCACATACCCGACAATGCCCCTTGAAGCGGTGCGGCATCTTCCCTTCGTTGTCGGTCGGTGGCAGTTCGATCCGGTGGGGAGGGCAGGGCATTTCAGATGAGGTGAGCGCCGTGGTCGTCATCGCTGGGCCCGTCTCATCGTCTGGCCGACCGAAGATGGCGCCAAGGAGGCCCGGTGGAGGTTCGTATGCCGCGACTCGCCCAACCACGCCCCGGGCCTCAGCGCCACGGAGCCACGGCGGTGCCGGATCCTCGGGCAGGACTTCAGCGCTTCCGAAGGAACCAGGGACATGCCCCAGCCACTCAGCCAACCACGGGCTCGGCTCCACCGGATGCGCGGCGCTCCGTAGCCGGAACGTCGCCGACGTGACCAGCCGCCGGCCCTTGCCTCGTAGCAGCACTCGGTAGTCGCCGTCGTCGAGTGCAAGGTGGTCGAGTCGGACGACCGAGGCCTCCTCGAACGCTACGAGTTCGATCTCTTTCCCGTCTCCTGCTCCTGAGTCCTCGAAGAGAAACTCGGGGATGAGTGTCAGGCGAGCATCGGACTCGCCAGACGCGGTCGCTCGGACCTCGAGGACTGAAGACCGATGGAAGAGGCCGTGGCCAACGAGCCGACGAGGCCCCGACACCGTTACTTGCGAGTCGGACAGTGGCACAAGGGGAAGCAGGTCATCCGCGCCTGAGGCGAGCTCCACCGGCGACGCGACGAGCTGCACACCCTCGAAGAAGGACCAACCGTCGGGCAGGCCTCTGAGGTCGGCTGGGCCATATCGGCGGAAGCCCGGTCGGGCAAAGTCAGCCAGCAGGGACTCGAGACGGTCGACCACCGACTGATGGGCAAGGAGCCATGTGTCCTCCCAAAGCTGGACGCGAGGTCGCTCGACCAGCCAAGGCACCACGTCGTCCGCTTCGAAGACGACGAGCCGCCGTGCTTGGCGCTCAATCCGCCCTTGAGCGCCCTCAAGCACCAAAACCCCTTTCAAGACATCGGGGATCGACAGGTCGTTCACGGGCTCGAACGTCGTCCAACCGACGACGTCGTCGGAGGCAAGGAAGCCACCGGCGAGCCGAGCAGCCTCGGCCGCTGCCCCAGTAGTGTCCGCGGGCGACGACCAGGCGCCGTCCAACTCCCCGAATGTGACCAGGCTGAGATCGAGACGCCTCCATGGGGATCGGCGGAGGCTCGCCGCGAGCGAGAGGACACCGTCATGGTGGGGCCGTGCCCCGTCCTGGCCCGCGGGCCGCGGCAGCCGTCCGTCCCAGTTCGCGAGTTCGACTAGGGCGATCTCGGCCACATGTCCGGGAAGGCTGCCGCCGCCAGTCAACAGCCGCCGCAGCCCGGCCGGCGCCGACGGAGCCCAAGTCTCCAGGAGTTCGACCATATCGTCGCGGGCGATCCGCTGGTGAGGGCGCAGCCGGTACGTGGAAAACATCAAGTGCAGGTCTTCACGGTCGCCCGCCCGGACGAGCGCCTGCGAGATCGGGATGCCGACATGAACCCGGCGGTCGAATGCAGCTGCGGTCGGTAGCCCTCGCCGGCCGCCCTCCGATAGGAGCCACCGGTTCAGTTCATCCCAAAACGCAGATGCGTGATGACCAAAGTCCCGCTGCACCTTGTCAGCGCGCTTCTTGTCGCCTTCGGGGACACCCAGTACTTCCCGGAGTCGCCCGTAGTAATTGTGCTCCGCGAGGCTCTCGTCGGTATGCATCTGCTCGGCAGCCATCGCGAATGCCGCGAGAAGCCCCACGAACGGGGGCACGCCTCCCCTCCCGCCGTTAACCCAAGCGCGAAGCGCCCGAGTGTGGTGCGCGAAGAGTTGCTCGTGCTCCCAGATGAGGGTGTCGCGTACGGCCCTCCTGAAAGAGGCGGATAGGTCGTCACCTTCGATGCCAGCGACGCGACCAGCTAACGCGATTGCCTCGTCTTCAGCGTCAAGGTACGCCGGCTGTGCTGCGACGGCCCGCGAGTAGAAGTACTCGACGAGCGCTTCGTTCCAACGCTGATAACCGCTCGAGTCAATGTCCGTCACGAGGCACCATCGATATGGATGGATTCGGATCCCATGCGGATCGAGTCAAGGTAGAAGGCCGCGACGGCCTGCTTCCACGCCGCGTACTCGCCGGACTCCTCGTCAGACATTCGGAGTCCTCGCAGGAGCGGAGTCACCCACTGTGCTCGGTCATGAGAAAAAGGCCGCTGCTACCCGCCGCCACAAGGGTGGCTTTTACCGATAGTTCCAGGTGCCGTTATACACTAGTCAGCAAGTGGAGTAGTCGAGGTGCCGCCGGCTTCTTGGAGTGCTGATAGTGCACGACACGGAAGACAAGCTGTGGTGGACGGAGCACGGCGCCCGCATGGAGGCGCGCTTCGTCGACGAGGTCGCACCGCAGCTCGGCCTCGACGCGGTGCTGAACCCCGCCAAGGCCTCCGACCCATTCGCACCCGACCTCATAGTCCGGGGCCAGCTGGCGGACCTCAAGGTGCAGAACACTCCGTTCTTCACTGCCGCGCGCTACGGACTCGACCCGCAACACACGGTGACCTTCAACCGCAAGGACTACCTCCGCTATTCCGAGCTCTATCCTGAGATCGAGCTCTTCTTCTGGGTCGCATGGACGACGCTGGAGTGGCCGGCGAGACAGCCGAGAGCTCGGGTCCAGAAGATGGCCGGGCTCTGGGAAGTCCCCTTTGCGCGACTAGCCCGGCGGGTCAAAGATGGAGAAGCCCCCCTCCAACGGGTACCAACGTCGGGTCGGCGACCGAGCAGGCAATGCCAAGGAGAGCTACCTCTTTGACCTCCGGACCTTCACCGAGCTCTCCGTCCGCCGCTGACGAGGTCATCGCCGCACGCCTCCGGTCAGTCGCCGCCAGGCTCGACGCCCCAAGTTGGCCCGCAAGCGGCCACCTCCCCCTCGGCAACCGCCGCGACCCGCTCGACGAGCTACTCTTCATCCTCCTCACGACGATGACCCAGTACGGCGCTGTCGAGACCTTCCGCCGCGTCCGGGCTGAGTTCCGTCCGTGGAGCCGGCTCCTCGAGTCAGACGCGGAGGAGCGCCTGAAGACTCTCATCGCCCCGCTCGGCCTCTCGAACCAGAAGGCGCCCCGCGCCGTGGAGGTCGCGCGTCGGCTCGACGCAGACTTTCGGCGGGTCTCGCTCGCACCGCTGCGACGGATGTCTGACGAGGAGGCGGAGGCGTACCTTACCTCACTGCCCGGCGTCGGCGCGAAGGTGGCGCGCTGCGTGATGATGTACTCGCTGGGCCGCGACGTCTGCCCGGTCGACACGCACGTCTACCGCGTCGCGCGGCGCACAGGCCTCGTGGCGAGTGACGTCTCCTACTTGCGCGCCCACGACGCCGTCCAGGAGGCTGTCCCCGCGGGACTCCGGTACGGCATCCACGTCGCCTTCGTGGAACTCGGGCGCGGCGTCTGCGGCGCTCGGCGGCCCGACTGTGCCAACTGCCCGCTGGCTGAGGCCACGCTCTGCCTCCACGGTTCAGCGAAGCCAGAGCAGTTTAAGCGCCTTTCGAGCTAGTTCCTGGCCTTAGCCGCGGGTACCGGCCTTGCTCGACTCGTGAAACGCCAGGGGACCAGCCCTCTCGAACTCACGCGTCTGCCAGCCATCGGGTTCAGGCATCTCGGGTCGGCGCCACATGTAGGGGTGGAGTACTTCACGCCAATAGCCCGCTCCGGCCGACTCGGCGCGCCGGTTGCGGATGTACCAACCGTCGAAGCCTTCCTGCGTGAGCTCCAGCATGATGAGCCCTCGGGACTGCTGAACGTCCGCTCGGTCCGCTGGAAATGTCACCGGCCAGAAGGACGCGAAGAGGACGTCACCCGCCAGCGTGCCGACGAACCGCCACTTGCGCCCCGTCTCAGGACGCTCGACGCCGCCCACGTACGTCGCGGAACGAGTGATCAGGCCCGTCACGATGGACTGGTGGTCGCGGACTACCGCCACGTCGACCTGGTCCCGACGCGGCGCGATCGGCTGGAGGCCCGCCGCCTCCATGGACTCACCATTGACCGGCGGCAAGAAGGCACGCCACTCACCCGCTACTGGACTCGAGGTCGGTCGCTTCAGGTTCCACTTCTTGAATACCGAGTCGAACTGCTCCAGACTCGCTGCCAGTTTCTCGGTTCCCTCACGTTGAGGTCGCAGGCGGAGGAAGCTGGACACGCTCGCGCCTAGGTCGCGGCCAAGGGTCGTAGCTGCCGCCCCAAGTCCAAGGCCAGCCGCACCTGCGAGCAGTCGCCCAGCCTCAAGCCACTCAGTCATTTGGCTCTCCGATACCATCACAGGACTGGAGTTGGAACCTTAGGAGGTCGCGTGCGGCGACAGATCGCCCTGTTTGACTGGGACAATACCCTAAGCCGCGGCTTCACGTTGCTTCGCTGGATCGACTTCCTGGAGGAGCGCAAGTACGAGATCGATAAAAGTCAAGCAGCACAGATCCGACTGCAATATCGGAGTTACCAGGGAGGAGATATCGCATACGAGGACTTCGCTCAAACGGTCGTAGAAGCGTACGTACTGGCGATGACTGGCTGCGATGCTCACGCCCTTGACACACTCGGCCGAGAGTTCGCGGAAGGAGACCGAGGAGCGATCAAGCCGTTCGCGCGACCGCTGATAGACGTCCTAACGGCACGCGGTGTGGAGATTTTTGTCGTCTCAGGCGCACCCAGCGAGCCGCTCAGAGCACATGCACGGTGGTTGGGCATTACTCATGTCAGGGGTCTCGAACTCGCTAGGCTCAACGGCCGACTCATCGGACACCTCCTGGGAGGGAACACAGCCCTCGCCACCACTAAGGAGGCCATCGCGAAGGCACTTGTTGCAGAGGGGGCGGAGGTCCTCTTCGCCATGGGGGACAGTGAGGCAGATCTTCCGCTCTATGCGCATGCCAATCTCGCCGTGCAGGTACGCGGCAGCGAGTTGCTCCCCGTTGGAGAAATTGCCCGCTCGGCCTACGGCTTCATAGGCGTGGCCCTCGGCTGGGCGGACGAAGTCGACCGTGGAGAGTAGGATGCAGAACGGCTTAGCGCCTTAGCATTTCTTGGGACAACTCGTGGTACTGTCCCCGAACAGAGTCTGGAGGCAGTGATGCGAGATGTCCCGTTCATCTCTCTGTTCACTGGTGCCGGAGGACTCGACCTCGGTCTCGAACGTGCCACGCTCCCCGGCGTCGACGACGGGCCGCGCCTCACGACCGCACTAGCGTGTGAAAACGACCCCTGGGCGATCGCAACACTGCAGGCCGCCCAGAAGGACGGCTTCTTCCACCACGACTTCGAGGTGGAGACCGACGTGCGGCAGCTGCACGGCGCCGCCCTGACCAGGGCAATGCGCAAGGCCGGCCTCAAGAGGAAGGAACTCTTCCTCGTAGCTGGTGGGCCTCCGTGCCCCGCGTTCAGCACGGCCGGGAAGCGCCTCTCGCTCGCCGACATGCGCGGCCAGCTGATGTACGACTACCTCACGGTCGTGCAGGAGGCACGCCCGCGCTTCTTCCTCCTAGAAAACGTCCGCGGCCTGTTATCCGCTGCACTCAAGCACCGGCCGCTCTCGGAGCGTGGCCGGGACGCCGCGCCACTGGACGAAGAAGAGCAGCTTGGGAGCGCGATGCGGGCGATCCTCAACGCTGTGGAGGACATGGGCTACCAGGCGGTCTACGGCCGCGTGAACTCCGCCAACTACGGCTCGCCCCAGCTGCGCCACCGCACTCTGATCTTCGGGAGCCGCGACCACGAGTTCGAGCCGGACACGACGCTCCTCGACCTGATACCGAAGACGCACCTCGAGCAGCCCGAGCGCGAGGACTACCTCCCCTGGAAGACGCTCGAGTCGGCGCTTGAGGGCCTCGACGACCCTGAGCCCGAGTACCAGAAATACAGCGCCGAACGCGCACGCTGGTTCGAGCTGATCCCGCCTGGCGGGAACTGGCGCCACCTCCGTGACGCCCACTCACCCGAACTCGCGGCCGAGGCGCTGGGAGGGGCCTGGATGTCCTCGGGCGGCAAGGTTGGGTTTTTCCGGCGGCTGGCTTGGGGCCGCCCGGCGCCGACGCTCGTGACGAGTCCCATCCAGAAGGCGACCGGCTTCTGTCATCCCGACGCGCTGCGGCCCCTCACGGTGCGCGAGTACGCGCGGGTTCAGGAGTTCCCGGACGGCTACCCCTTCCAGGGCGGTACGTCGAAGAAGTACATGCAGATTGGGAACGCCGTCCCGCTGTCACTCGCTGAGGCCGCCGGACGGGCGCTCCTCAGGTTCGCCTAGGCATGACGCGGTTCCGGGTCGGCGAAGTCTTCTGGGTGCGCCCACCGTCGGGGTCGCCGGTGGACGAGGACGGCTTCGGCCTCCCCGAGTTCCAAGAAGTCACCCGCGGTCGCTATCACAGCGGTGCCGACATCCAGCGCGGGATGCACCTCTTCTCGGCGGTCACGGGTGCCGACAAGCTCGCGCGGCGTCCGGCCGTGGTCTTCACCGCGAACAACCTACGTGCGGTCTCCGAAGACAACCCGTGGCTCGACGTGGTCCGTCCGGACGAGGGCTACGCCGTCTACCACGGCGACAACCGTACAGGCGGCAAGAGCCCCTACGAGACGCGGGGTAACAAGGCGTTCCTCGCTGTGCTCCACGAGTACGGAGACCCGGGCCTGCGGGCGCAGGCGCCGCCCGTGCTGCTCTTTCAACACGTCGCGCACGAGGGCAAGACGAAGGGGTTCCGCCGGTTCGAGGGTGTCGGGATCCCGACCGCCGTCCGGCTGCAGACGCAGGCGTCCGCCTCCGGACACTTCACAAACGTCGCGATTGAGCTCGCCCTGCTCAGCCTCGACGAGGAAGACGACCAGCTCGACTGGCGCTGGGTCGACGACCGACGGGACCCGACGCTCGACGTGCGGGAGGCCAACCGCCATGCCCCGAAGTCCTGGCAGGCGTGGGTCCGCGACGGAAACGCGGCGGTCGAGCAGCTCCGGCGGCATGTCCTCCGCTCCCCCGTCATCGTGCCAGCCCGGCAGCGGGAGATGTCGACACAGGACACGTCCGTCCTGGACGCGGTCTACAAGCACTTCAGCCGCGACTCGCATCGGTTCGAAGGCCTCGCGTCGATGGTGACGTCCCGAGTCCTCGGGCCGGCCTGCCACCGCGGCTGGGTGACCAAGCGTTCGGGTGACGGCGGGGTGGACTACGTGAGCCGCCTGGACGTGGGGTCGTCCTTTGCCTCGACGTCCCTGGTCGTGCTGGGACAGGCGAAGCTCAAGGTGCCGGCGACTGGGTCGGTCAGCGGCGAGGAGCTCGCCCGCGTCGTCGCCCGCCTCCGGCGCGGCTGGGTCGGCGCCTTCGTCACGACGGGCGCGTACTCGACGCAGTCCCAGCGCGAGGTGATCGTCGACGAGTACCCGCTCGTACTCGTGAACGGGGCGCGTGTCTCGCACGAGGTGCGCCAGGAGCTTGCGGAGTCGGGCCTCACACTCGAGGAGCTGCTCGCCCGGGAGCGTGAGTGGTATGACGCGCACCAGCGGGCGGTGCCGCCGGAGCAGATCCTCGTCGCTGAGCAGCGGGTCGGGACGGTGGTCTGGCCGAAGCCCGCCGTGCTGGCGGACGAGGTCGACATCTAGCCGGAGCTAGAGTCGCACCTTCGTCGGGTCGAGGTTGCCGTCCCGGTCTCCGAACTGCTTCCCGACGGCCTCAGTGAGCGCCCCCCAGTCGGAGTTCAGTCGGCCGGCCAGTAGCAGCGCGAGGAGCGGCATCGCCTGATAGAGCCGTTTCTGGAACCCCTCCTGGCCCGTGATCCTGTCCCAGAACTCGCGCGAGCTGAGGTGGGTGACACCACGGAGCACGGTCGTGTTCCGCCGCCCGAAGAGGTATCCCACGAAGAGGTCGACCGACCGTCGCTGCGCCCGCAGGACGTCGGCGCTCTTCTTGAGCGAGGCCTCGTCGCCCTTGCGGCCCTTGGAGTTCTTCGTGTTCGTGGTGCTCTGTAGCGCGTACAGGTCGACCCGGCGCTCAGGCCCCGGGTGGTCGACCTGGAGGTCCGCTCCGCCGCCGGGCTTGAGGCCGCCGGAGACGACCACCGCCACCTCCTCGAGCCAGTTCCCCACCAGGCCCTCGATGCTCGACGAGGTAATGTCCGCGGCGGCGCGCTGGGTGAGTTCCTCGACGGAGGTGATGCCGAGCGCGGCGTACACGAACGGGTTCTTCCTGCCGACGTTTGCCGGCTTCAAGTCGCGGAGCTTCCGCTCCAGCGGCTCCACCACGAACTCGACGAAGGCGACCACGACTTGCCGGGCTTCGTCGGCCTCCAGTCCGAGGAGCTCGCCCACCGCGGCGACGGTGCGCCTGGTGGCGTCTTCGTCGCCGGGGTCGAGCCCGTCCGCACTGACTAGTCGTCCCTGGGCCTCGTCCATTGAAGGATTCTCTTCCAGCAACAGTAACCGTGTCGAGTGGCGCTGCTCCTTGCGCCTGACACAGCCACTAGAATCCGTGCGCGCGAAAGGCGACCAAAGTGAGCATTTTGGCGGACTTCGTACTGCGTCACGCGGCGCACCCTGAGAACGCGGCGAGCGACGCACTCCAGACGGTGCTCAGGCGGTCGCCCGCCTCGATGGACGGGCTCGTCGCGTTCCTCGCCATTGTCGGTGTGCGCGAGATGGGTATCCCCTGGGTCGACCGTGAGGTCACCGGCGAAGGCGGGGAGCGGCCCGACTTCGTAGTGCGAGACGGTCAGGGCCAGGAGCGCTGTGTCGTGGAGGCAAAGTTCTGGGCGGGACTCACTGAGAACCAGCCCCTGGCCTACCTGCGCCGGCTGTCAGGCACTCAAGGGACGGCAGTCGCCTTCGTCTGTCCGCCATCTCGGGTCGACGCCCTCTGGGCGGAGCTCCGGCTCCGGTGCAGCGAGGAAGGTGTAGTGCTCACGGAGTCGCCCCTGCGCGAAGGCCGCAGCGCCACGACCTCACTTGGCCCGCTCCTCGCGGTGCTGCCATGGCAGGTGCTGCTGTCGCACCTCCTCCAGGAGGCCGAGCGCCAGCATGACGACTCCGCGGCCACTGACCTCCGCCAGGTCTTCGGCCTCGCGGGCAGGCTCGACCAAGAGGCGTTTGCGCCGCTTCACGCGCGGGACTTGGGCCCGGAGGTCGCCCAGCGCGTGCTCTGGCACATCCAGACCGTCAATGACGTGCAGGCGCGCCTGCTGGAAGAAGGTCTCGCCACGTCGGCCGGCCAGCGACGGGCTGGCGCCGACTTCTACGGCAGGTTCCTGCGAGTCGAGGGCGTGCGGTTCTGGATGGGACTGTGGTGGGGCGCGTGGGCCTCCGGCCCCGCCACGCCGCTGTGGCTACAGCTCCATGACGACGACCCAGAGCGGTGGGGCCTTGGGCACGCCGCGCTCGACCGCCTCGAGTCCCAGGGGAGGCTCTCGGTCTCCGACTACGGCGGCTACGTCGCAGTGCCGCTGTTCCCGCCGCTCGGGAGGGAGTACGACGTAGTCGTGTCCGCGGTCGTCGACCTCGTGCGACTCGTGGCCACAGAGCTCCGCACGATGCCGCCGCCCCTTGCCCCGCCCGCGCCAGCGGAGGACTCTGATGAGGCCGCCCCTGGAGGAGAGCTAGCGCGCTAAGACGCCTGCGATCCGTCGAAGGTCCGGCCGTCCTTGACCTCATTTGAGCTCAGCGCGCAGGCAGGATACGAGTGGAGGGGACGCGGTGGGCGAATCGAAGCGACCCTGGTGCCCCCGCTGCGGCGACGCCCAGATGGTGGGCGGAGACGCTCCTGGGGCAGTCTGTTGGGTCTGCCCAAACTGCCGTCGCGACCTCCGGGTCGGCTTCGAGGGCGCCTACCTCGAGATGCCCGCCCCACACCGCCCCTGGCGCCCCGGTGACCAGAGCGACTGGCAGGATCGCCTACTCACCTATTGGCCGCCCGACGCGGACACACGCTCCTGAGAGTTTCCGCGTCAGTCGCTCGAGACTCTGTACGCATGGGTGAGCTGTTCGAGCAGGTCTTCACTGACCTCCGTGTGGTGTCTCCTTGGCGATTCGCGGTGCCCGCTACCGCCCCAGTGCTTGAGATCAGGTCAGGACGTGCCGCTCGAAGACGCTGCGCCAAACGACGACGCCCCGCCCCATCAAGCCAGATCGTTACCAACCCGACGTTCTCTGAACGGAGCCGCGGGGGTCGTTCGGCGCCGTGAAAGGTGCCCAGCGAAACCCATTCACGCTCCAGCGCCATCGCCCACTTGGGGCGAAAGTCATCGCCGCCCTTATCGAGGAAGCCGCGCTGGCGGATGGTTCTACGTCCCGTCTCTCCTCAGCGCGCGCAGCGGATCCAGCAGCCGGTCGAAGTCAGCGTGGATCTCCCTCAGAACGACGGGATCGCGGACGTTCCGGGCGACGGCGCTGATCACGGCGTCCACGAGGGCGAACGCTTGGGAAACCGAGATCGAGCCCTCCAGCGCCTCCCGCCGCCGTCGCTCCGCGATGGCCAGTCGGCGCAACTGCTCGAACAGTGCCAGCGTACTCGCCGGCACTGGCTCCCCCGGGCTGTGTCGCTCCAACGCCTCCTCGAGTAGTCCGCGTACGGTCGCTACTTCGACGTCGAGAGCAATGAGGTCGGGGTCGGCAAGCAGACGCTCGACGCGCTCCCGCAGCCGTCGCGGCAGGTAGCGCGAACGCCCGCCGTGCCTCCAGTGGACAGAGGCAGGCCCTCGAGGTGTCGCTCCTCCGTGCAACTTGCAGCGCGTCCGCCCGACCAGGGGGTAGCGCTGACAAGGTGTCTCGGCTCGCGTCCTCGCACCGCACCTTGGGGTATCGGGAGCTCCATGGGGTCTGGTCACGGGGTCTCCCGAGCTTCTCCGTAACCCGCCTGCGAGCGCTGGACGCCGCGAGCCATCGAGACAGCACGGTCACGCCGGTCGTTCGTCATCGAGCTCCTCCTCCCAGGCTCCGCCGGGGAAGGGGTCACTAGTCAGAAGATATGGGACATCCACAGCACAGCCTGTCCCCGTTCGTGCATGTTCACAGCGCGAAGGCCGACTGCCACCTCTGGAAGGGCGAGGCACCCTCCTGGGCCAGCTGGTTGCGCCTTGCGGGGCTGTCCATCGGCCGCCCGACGAGCGCAATCCGTCGGGACCGTCCACGCCCCCACTCGATGATGCCCTGCTCCGCGCCCAGGCGCGCGAAAAGAGCCCGCGCCGCCGCTTCCGTGGGCTGACGCCTCACACTCCGACGTCCACTCGGGACGAGGTACCCCGACTCAGAAGTGGTCGCGGTGTCAGTCCCTTGCACACGGGAGCGATAGGCGCGCGCACGTCGTGCGGCGTTGCGTGCAGCGGAGGGGCTGCCTGCAGCATGGCGCGGGGGCGCAGTGCGGGTGTTCGCCAGGCGCTTCGCCAGGCGTCCGTCACGGGTGCGAAACACCCCCACGCTGGCGGGCGAAGAGCCGTCGGGTATGTCCCACGTCAGGCCCGGATCCGCGACCCCAAAGTTCGCCCTGCACAGTGTCGAGAAGCCCGCCGCGTCAAGGCGGCGTTGGTGCCTTTTGGAGAGCCCGGTGTTCGTCTCGATCGTCGCCCGCGTGGGCGAGGGCCACCTCGGCCCTTCCGGGCTGGCCGTCGGGAAGGAAGCAGCCGCGTATAGCGTCCCCGTGGCGTGCCTCAGACGGTCCACGGGGACGACCTGGACGTGTCCGCTCCTCGTCACGCCCAGGCGAGCCAACAGTGGCCCGACCCCCCCCAGCCGCAGCACCTCCCGCCCACGGTGCCGTCCTCTGCGCGCGAGGTGTCGTTCCCAATAGCGCCCCTCCCCCCGCCTGAGGTCGGCGTACGCTTGGCGCCGAGAAATCCCCCGCGCCTCGCACAGGAGCGCGGCTGCCTCCCTCCAAGCGATCACGCCGTCGCCGGCAACCGCCTGGATGACCGCGTAGCCCGCGTACAGCCCTCCTTCCCGGCGCTGGAGCGCCGCGCCCGCAAGCCCGGGGAGCAGCCTCACGGAGGCCGGTAGGCACGTGGCGGACGCCCCGCCCGTGACCATGCGGTCAGCCCTTCCGCCCGCGACCGCTCGGGCGCTTGCGGCGTGCCGCGGCGCTCCGCAAGGCCAGGCGCGCGAAGTGCGCCTTTCGCGCCACCGCGAGGCGACGCCGTCGCTCCGGTTCGGGCAGCGCGCCCACAGGATCGATCTCGTCCAGCAGGCGAGCGTCGAGGGCACGAGCCGATGCGGCGCGCGCGGGGGCGGTGATCGCGCGGGAGTCGTGCCGAAAATGAGTCGTCAGCCCGCCGAGGCGGGCGCGGAGGCGGCGCTCGGCAGCGCTGTAGTCCGTCGTCATGGAAGCCCTCAGGCCCACTCAACGCCGGTTCACCGGGGCGCAGAGGGTTCTGGGAGGCCAGGTGCGGGCCAGGGAGTCTGACCGCGAAGACCCTCTAACGCGTGCGCGTTGAGGCGAGGCCGACGGCGAGGGCGACCGCGCGGCGTGCAGCCTGGGAGGCCTCAGTGGGGCGATCCGCGGTCGGCGGGTCGGCGCCGGGCCGCTCCGAAGAGTGCCGGCATGACGAGGGAACGGCGACGTCGAGCAGTCGGACGGCCTCCGAGGCCTCGGGCTCCGGGATGGAGCGGCAGGCACGTTCGGCGGCGAGGATGGCGCTGAGCTGTCTCAACCCCTCCTGCTCGCGGGCGGCCCGCAGGGCCCGACCCTGCGCGGCGCCGAAGGCAGGCGGAAAGCTCCGGTGCGCCGCGAAGTACGCACGCTCGGCGGGCCCTGGGACGAGTGCAGGGAACAGGGTCTGAAGTCTGACCGTGCGTGCAGGCTGCTGAACATCGTCCATGCGCTGCACTGTATTACGGACTATTTGATCCTGCAATACTTGACCGACATTTACCGCACTGCGGTAGGCGGCAGCTTGCCTAGAAGGCTACAGTCGGTCGCCAATCCCGAGACGACGGTGCGCCTCGTGTGCGCGCTCACTCCGCAGGGCCGCACCATACCGCTCAACCATCGCGCGACTACTCCATCCCGCCAGCTGCATGAGGTCAGACTCCTGGCCGCCGGCCCGGAGGAAGGAGTGCGCGAACGAATGGCGGAGGGCATGGGGGTTGACCTCGCCGAGGCCGGCCTCTCGCCCGCGCCGCCTGACGACCTGCTGGACGCCGCTGACCGTCATTGGGCCCCTGTGCCCCAGCCAGAGGGCATCGGTCTCGTGAGCTCCTGGGCGGCGACTGCGCTCGCGCAGGTAGCGGTTGAGCGAGCGGGCGGTCTTGTTGTCGAGGGGCAGGTTCCTGCGCTTTCTACCCTTGCCCAGCACCTGCACGAAGCGCAGGTCTCGCGCGATCACCACGTCAGTCACCTGCAGGGTCGCGGCCTCCGCGAGTCGCGCACCCGTCGTCATGAACAGCCTGAGGATGGCGGTATCCCTCAGCTCTTCGAAGCGGTCACCGCGGCAGGCGGCAAGCATCTTCTGCAGTTCCTGGAGCCCCAGCACAGGCGGGGGGTCGACGGGGACCATCGGGGGACGCATGTGTGCCAGCGGAGAATCCTGCACCTCGCCCTCTTCGACGAGGAACTTGAAGAACTGCTGCAGTGCCCGGAAGCGGTTCGACGCAGTGGCGGGCTTCCAGCGGCCCAGCAGCGAGACGACCCACGCCTCGACGTGCTCCCGGCGGATGTGGCGCGGTTCGCGGGGCATCCCCATTTCGTCGAGGAACGCGGAGAACTGGCGCGCGGCCTCGCGGTACGTGTCGATCGTCTTCGGGCTCTTGTTTGCGGCCTGGAGCGACAACTCGAACCCCTCGATCAGCAGGTCGAGGTCGTCGACGTCGCGGGGTACCGCCCTCTTCGTCACACTGACGGCCATTGGAGGAGACCTCTTGCGGGGCCAACAGTTATCTGCTGTTGGTGCGCTGTACTTCCGATGGCGAGAGTCTACCGGGCCCGGAAACGGCCCGCGATTCCAGTAATGACAAGGGATCGGGGGTTTTGGAGCGGGAGACGAGATTCGAACTCGCGACATCCTGCTTGGAAGGCAGGCGCTCTACCGCTGAGCTACTCCCGCGCGATGTTGAATCTGTGGAGAGCACCTGCCCGCTTCTTACAGCGCGCACTGCGCTTGTAGAGCGGATAACTGGACTTACCAGGAAAGGCCGCTCTCATGCCACAGACCACCGAGATCGTAGTCCCCGGCGACCTCGCCGCCAACGTCGCCTCCTTCCGGCGGCACCTGCGCGCGGCCAACCTCAGCCCGCGCACCATCGAGCTGTACGGTGACGTGGCAACGAGGTTCGCGGTGTTCCTCGCCGATGCCGGCATGCCCACTGACGTGGCGCACATTCGCCGGGAACACGTCGAGGCGTGGATCGCATCGCTGCTCGACCGTTGGAAGCCGGCGACCGCGAGCAACCGCTACCGATCCCTGGTGCAGTTCTTCAAGTGGCTGGCCGAGGAAGGCGAGATCACGGACAGCCCGATGCGCAACATGCGGCCGCCCCTGGTGCCCGAGGCGCCGGTGCCGGTGTTCTCCGACACCGAGCTACGCAGCCTGCTCGCAACGTGCGAGGCCGGCCGCGACTTCGAGGATCGGCGCGACTACGCGTTGATGCTGCTGTTCATTGACACGGGCGCGAGACGCGCCGAGATCGCAAGCCTCCGATACGACGAGCGCGACGAGCTGAGCAATGACGTAGACCTGGACCAGCGCGTGATCCGCGTGATCGGGAAGGGCCGCCGCGAGCGCGTGCTGCCGATCGGCGCCAAGACGGTGAAGGCGATCGACCGCTACCTGCGGCTGCGTCGCCAGCGTCCGGGCGCGGCAACGTCCTGGCTCTGGCTGGGCCGCAAGGGGCGGTTGACCGACAGCGGCGTGGCGCAGGTGTTCCGGCGCCGAGGCCGCGAGGCTGGCCTGGGCGAGTCCGTACACCCGCACCAGCTCCGGCACTCGTTCGCCCACGGGTGGCTCGCCAGCGGCGGCAACGAGGGCGATCTGATGCGCCTCGCCGGCTGGCGGTCCCGCACGATGCTGATGCGCTATGGAGCGTCCGCCGCGGACGAGCGCGCCCGCGACGCGCACCGTCGCCTGAGTCCCGGCGATCGCCTGTAGGACAGCGCCCAGCAGGCTCCGCGCCCCGCGCCGCGGAGCCTGCCCACGTGGCAAATCGCTTACAGAGACGGCCCACAGCGCTCACCGTAGGTTGGCCCCCTAGCACTGACGGGGGCGCTTCCCCGTCGCATGAACGGGGCTGCCTTCTGACTCGCACTGAAATGACCATCCGGGCGCGGATCGGCGCCCACGCCAAGTGGGCCGGCACTTCCGATCGCGCCGCTGCAACCGCTCCCGCGCGCAGCGCTGCCGCCACCGCACTCGACCAACGGTTGATCGCGGAGTACGGCCTGGATCCGGACCGCGCCGACTTCGCCCAGCGGATCGCGCACGCGCGCCGGGCGCACTTCTCGCGCCTGGCGCTGAGGTCCGCGAAGGCGCGGCGCAAACCAGTGGCACGGGCCGCATGAAAGCGAAACGCCGCGCATCCGGTGAAGGGGTAGGCGCGGCGCTTCTCGAAAGGTGTACCCCATGACTACCACAACCGCGACGATGGATGCGCTGTCGCCGACGCGACAGATCATGGACGTAATCGGCACGCTCGCGGAGTGCGATCACGCTGAGTGCGCACCGACGCTACGCAACCCGGAGAGGGCTGCTCACTGTCCCCTGTGCGGAGGAACTCACCTCTACCTGCTCGAGGGCGCGGACGGGACGGTGGCCGTCCGGTGCACAAGCAAGGCGCGTTGCGATCAGTGGGGTGTCGCGCGAGCGATTCTTCCGCACCTGGAAGCCCTCGGCATCGATCCGTCTCCGTTATGGGACGGCATACCGCAGCCCGGCGGGGTGCTGCCGTTTCAGACGGCGCGAGCGTTCGCCCTCGACGCTCCGCCCGCGCCCGCGGCGATGGTCGCAGCGCTGGGCATCGCCGGCGGAGTCAAGACCGAGCTGAGCGCATCGCCGAAGGCCGGAAAGACCACGCTGGTCCTGGCCGCAATCGCCGCGATGCTGAGCCGCCGTGAGTTTCTGGGCCGCCCCACCATGCGCGCCCCCGTCTACTACCTGGCCGAAGAGAACTCGCTGACCCTGCGGCTCGCGCTGGAGCGCGCCGGGCTACTCGGCGCGGACGACATGCACGTACTACAGCGCGCCCGCGTGGCGGGCCGGTCGCTGGACGATGTGATCGAAGGCGTCTGCACCCATGCGCAGCGGTATGCCGAGCCCGCGTTGATCTTCCTCGACACACTGCCGAGCTGGGCCGGCTTCGAGGGTGAGGAAGAGAACTTCAGCGGCTCCGCACTGCGCGCCGTGCAGCCCCTGGATGACGCCGCTGCTGCCGGCTTCGGGGTGGCGTACAACCGGCACAACCGCAAGGGTGGCGGCGCCGTGGGCGAGGCAGGGCGAGGCTCAACGGCTTTCGCTGGCGCCGCTGACAACCTGCTCTCCCTGTGGCGCCCTGGCGGCAACGCACCGGGCAACCGGCGCATCCTGTCGGGAATCGGCCGGCTCGACGGGCTGCCCGACCGACTGGTGATCGAGTACCGAGGCGGCACCTACGAAGTGGTAGGCGAGGGCGCGAGCGGCGTGCTGGACGACACGACCCGGCGAGTGCTGGAGCTCCTGCCGCCGGCAAACGCTGACCCCGTGACGCTCTCCGAGATCGCCGCAGGCGTCACAGGGGCATCCCGTCCGACAGTCAGCCGCGCCCTGGCCGCGCTCGTGGACGCCGGGAGTGTGGAGCAGATCACCGGGCTGGGTGCGAACGGGCGAGCGAAGGGATTCCGATCGATCAATCACATAGGGACAGGGGGTTGATTGATCGATGCACTACCGGGGGCGGCTCTGAATGAGCCGCCGCCCCCGTATATGTCCAAAAGGGATCTGATCGACTGATCAACCCACAACCCTAAGGAGATTGATCGATGACCAACCTGACCCACGGCCCCATCTTCTCGGCACGGCGCGAGGCAATCCGCGATGAAGTCACCGAGCTCTGTGACCGCCACAACCACCTGCCCGCGGATGACCCGGACCGCGCGCCCCTGTCGGCACGCATCCACGAGCTACTGCGTGTCGAGGGGCGGCTAATGGAGGTGCGAGAGGGCGGCCGGCCTGACGCCACGGACGCTGATCAGCTGCGGGTGTTCCTGGAGGCGCACGCGACGCGCAGCGCCGCGCGCCACGACCGGCTCCGAGAGATCAATCACGCCATTGCCGCGGAGGGCCTACGGGCGGCATCGGGCGAGCCGACGCTGACAGCCGACGCGTGGCGCGAGCTGCTGGCCCAGCGTGACCGGCTCGCCGAGCACGTGTTGATCGAAGATCAGATCGGGCGTGAGGCTGGCACGCTGCTGGCGCTCGCTGAGGGTGACTGACGGGGAGGGCGAGTCGGAACTAGGCGGCTACCCCGCGGCCGGGAGTCCGTCGCAGGCACTTTCGACCGGCCGCGAAATTGAAGGGGCGCGACCCCGTGACAGTGACAGGGGGAGTGCTTGGTCTTCGTGGCGCGTCGCGCTCGCGAGATGGAGCACGCCCCAGCCGCTAGCAGGGCAAGTCGTCGGGATCGATGCCCGGGTCCGATGCCGTAGCGGCGACAGGAATCGACTCGGCCGCCTCCCCCAGCACAAACCGCGCGCGTTCAAGCAACTCATCGAACGTGATGATCTCCGGATTGACCACGTTTCGCCTGAACCGCTCAAACGCGCGCACCTGATCCGGCGATCCGAGTGAGGACAGGTTGCCGACGACAAGCAGGCCCCTCGGCTGAACAGTCACAGCGTCGACTTGATCGTTCTCTAGAACTGTCGCCGAACGTTCCCAAGCCGCGCACTGCGCCTGCACCTGGGCGACACCGCCAACGACATCATCGCCCGGTACGTGCGCCCGGTTTCGGTAGCTTGTCGTCTTGACGAGGGCGGCTGCGGGCGTCTTGAGTTCCACCAGCACCGTGAACCTTATCTGGCCCACCGTGCTCGCAAGAAAATCGCCCTCGACACCTCCCCGCCCGGTCACTGAACGTCCACCGAGTGTCGGTCGGGACTGTTCCAGCCCTAGGAACACGTACCGCAGGCCAACACCGAACATCCATGTGTGCTGATCAAAGAACAACTGCCAGTCATGCTCTCGCCAGTCGCCAGCATCGAGATGGTGTTCGAACGTCGCGACGGCGTCCCTGCGTCGCTCGAACACATGCTTGTGAGCGACCCACTCGGACAAGCCGGGCCTCAAGTCCGCTAGCAACTCGAACAGGCGATCGTTGCCGTAGTCCCGAAGCAGAGCAGCGAGAATGCCCGCTTGCTCGCCCTCGATCACTAGTGTGCCCTCGCGCACGACTCGCCACTCATTCACCCCTTGAACAGGTCCCGCGCCGGAGGCTGCAAGTACCTGTTGCAGCCGCGTGATTAGCGTCTGTGTCTCCTGCGTGTCGAACGCGATCCGGACACCTTCACCGGCACGGAGTTGGTTCAGTTGGATGTGTTCGGCTGGCATCCAAGGTTGACCGGCACGCGAGCGGCGCTCGTGAAGCAAGGTGATAGCCAAGCCTCGATCTGGGTGCTCGGCGTTGGTTACAAAATCCGCGACGATCACGCGTCGCGTAGTACCGTCCGCGCTCTCACGGATCGGTATGGCCTCTGATCGCGCGGAGTCGCGCGAGGTGCTCTCGGTGCGAAAGACGATGCCGTCTTGGTCGTTGCTCACAACCTAGAATCCGATCGGGGAGTATGTAATTATACTGCCGACACGGAGCCTCAAGGAGTGCTTTCCGGCGTCACGCTGTAGTCCTCGGGATCAAAGAGCTTCGGAAGCCGCGCCGCGGTCCGACAACGACCGTTCGGGAGAAACGCACTCCGAGCGGAGCGGGCGGTGACCGATGAAGTCCAAGGCAACAGGAGCCGTGCAAGCAGGCAGGCTCGCAGCCGGAGCACTGCTCGGTTTGGTCCTACTCTGCGTCGCCGCACTGGTGTCCTCACCGGCTGCCGCGAGTGGCCCCCAATCGAATCTAGTTGTGTATGAGGGCGGCCCACTGAGCGATCTGCTCGCCCTACTGGGACCGGAAGCAATCTCCGTCTGGGCCTCGCTCGACGGAGAGCTCGTTGGATACACGGTGGGCGCGCCAACGTTTGTGAACCAGAGGTTCAATGCGGCATTCCCTGGCGGAGACCTCCCGTCAAGCCAACCGCTGCTGATCCTCACCTCACCTGGTACTCCGCCCCTCCCCCCACAGCTCGGTGCGGGAGTTCCGCCAACGCCCCCCCCGACGCCGACGCCAACGCCAACGCCCCCCCCCACGCCAACGCCGACTCCAACGCCAACGCCCACCCCGACGCCAACGCCCAGCCCCGCCCCCAGCGGCGCCCCATTGACCGTCTATTCAATCGATGGCCTTGCCTTATTGATCGCTGCGGACGGGACATACCTTGGTCTCGTCTCGAGCAGTCAGTACGGCTCCGAGTCGATTTGCAATCGATTTGGGCAGCACGGAAGTCCCTACGCGAGCGCCAGCGTGCGCAACGAGTACGGGCAATATGGAAGCCCATATGCAACCTACAGCGCGTATAACCCCTACACCTCCTCTGCGCCGATGATCATCTACGGCGGATCGGTTGTCGGGCACCTCACGAAAAATCGGTACCTTCCTGGAGCGGTCGACCCAGACGTCCTATTCGCGCTCTACGGCTGCACGAACTGACATGAACGGACCCCCACTTCTGCGAGACCGCCACCACGGCGATCACGCTGGGGCGACGCCACTTCATCGTCCCGTTGGCTGACAGAGACAGCTCACCCCAACTCCGCGATCCTGTCCCTGTACCGCCGGCGCTGGCTGCCGATGGTGCCGAAGGCGATCGGGCGCTGGCTGCCTGGTGCGCACAGTGAGGGCGGCCGCGTTCGTCGCGATGCAGCCACGGCCTCGTGAGGCCCGGCGCTGACAGGCAGCGAGATCGCGGACGCCGGAGCGCGCAACCCGCGCGAGCCGTGCAAACGGCTCGACACTCCGAAAGCCAACAATGACCACCACTACTACGCGCAACCGGCCGGTTGCCAGCATGAGCACGCCCGAGCTTCAGGGCGAGATCTCGCACATTCAGGCCATCCTGGGCACCGCCGTGAAGGAGATGGGCCGCGCCTGCGACCCCTCCCTGATCACGGTGCTTGCCGGCGACACGGCCTCCAAGACGCAGCAGATCGCGGAGCTCAACAACCGCGCCGCGGACCTGTACGCCGAGTACGACGGGCGGCCGGCCAACTCGGCGATCACGCCGCTGGGCGGCGCCGCCACGACGGGGCAGGACCTGTCCAAGTCCCTGGGCGAGCGCATCACCCGGTCCGGCGAGTTCCGCAAGAACTCCCGCGACTTCGAGGTGCCCTGGAGCGCCGCGGAGGCCAAGGCGGACTTCACGACCAGCACCGGCTGGGAGCCTGAGTCCACCCGCAGCGGCGTGGTGGCGACCTACCCCACGCGGCCGGTGGCGCTCGGCCTCCTGGACCTGATCGGCAACCCGATCCCCTGGTCGCAGGCGGCTTATCCGTTCATGCGCGAAACCACGTACTCCCCCGGCGCGGTGGTGGAGAAGGCCGAGGGCGCCACGTTCGGCGAGGCCGAGCTGGTGGTGGCTGAGGCGACCGAGCCGATCCGCAAGATTCCGGTCTTCCTGCCAGTGACGGACGAGGCCCTGGAGGACAGCCCGCAGGCGCGTGCGTACATCGACGCGCGCCTGAGCCTGATGCTCCGTCAGCGCCTCGACCTGCAGCTGCTGGTCGGGAACGGCTCGGCGCCGAACCTCTCAGGGTTCCTGGACCGCGAGGGCTTGCAGACGCAGGCCAAGGACTCTGATCCCGTGTTCGATGCCATCTTCAAGGCCGTTACCAAGATCGAGACGGTGGGCTTTGCCGTCGCGGACGGCATCGTGATGCACCCAAGCGATTGGGAGGGCATCCGCCTCACCCGCACCACTGACGGCGTGTACCTGCTCGGGAATCCCGGCATCGTCGGGCCGAAGTCCCTCTTCGGGCTGCCCGTGGTCACGACCACAGCGATCACGGAGAACACCGCCCTGGTGGGCGCGTTCCGCGATCACTCCGATCTCGTGGAGCGCACCGGGATCGAGATCAAGGTGTCGGACTCGCACGCTGAGTTCTTCACGGCCGGCAAGCAGGCGCTCCGCGCGACGATGCGCGCCGGCCTGGCTGTCTACCGGGAGTCCGCGTTCTGCGAGGTGACGGGCATCTAGCGCGGCGCCACAGCCCTGGCCGCGGTGACGGGGAGCCAGCCCGCCCGCGGTCCACCCCGCCCCTCGGTCGCCGTTGCCGGTGCGTGGTCCTTCCGGACGCACCGCGACAGCGACCGGGGGGCTTCTCCTTGCCCGCCGCGTTGCTATGCGAAATACGTACAGCGGACTCGTACGTTTCCGGGCGTTGTATTCGAAGGTATTAGGCGTAGGATTACCTCACAAAGACGGGCCGGAAGAGGCGTGGTGATCGCCTCCGCCGGCCCTAAGGAAACCCGCTTAGAAGGAGCGAGCAACCCTATGGATGATGTTACGCGAGCCACGGTCCCCGATGCCATCGCAGAGGCAGTGATGCGCACCGCGGAGGACGTAGCCGCCCTCCGGCGAGTACTCCGGCTCGCCCTTGCCAACCGCGAGGCTGCCCGAGCTGCCTACCGCGAGGCTCTGGCAGACCTGGAGGCGGGAGGCACTGCAGCGTAGGCTGCCGCGATGGGCAACTGTGGGGGCGGCCACGGCGGCCGCCCTTCTTCATTCAACAGTGATGCGGGCCAATCTCAGTCGCTGACAAGGGGCGGAGGCGCCGACGCCGATCGCGGCCGCCGGGTTAGGTGGGACTATCCCTGGACGGTGATAGCTCCCACGGAATCAACGCGTGCTCATCCAAGTAGCCGGCGTCAACGACCCGGCCCAGCTCGATCAGCCTCTCCGCGATGCGGCGGGCTAGTTCTAAAGCGTCGCGGGCATCATCCCCGCCCGAGTGCTTCTTTCGGCCGTGGAGAACATCACTCCGCCGCCGGTAGACACGTCGCACCAGCGCAAAGGTGCTCTGACGCGCCTCACCGCCCTCCGGGTTCAAGAGGGTCGCGACCCGCAGTGAAAGCTTCATCGTCGTTTCGCCGGGCTCGCTGTAGAGCGACTCAATGGCCGCCCAAGCGCGCGCGACGATACCGGCTCGCGACTCCTGCATCATCGCATCGTCGAAGAGTCCTACGAAGGTTTCAAACCGCTCGTCATCAAAGAGTTCGATGGTGCGACTCGCCAGTGACGCGACCCGCTCAAGTGATTGGCGATCGATCTGATTCGCAGGCGGATACCAGCGCCGGACTTCAAGCGCGCGCACGTCCGAGGTGCGCCATTCCGTGCCCACATTCAAGATGTCGAACGGCCGCGCCGTCACGAGCGGTGCGAAAACCGGATGGCCTGTGGCGATGCGAAGTAGTGCAAGCAGTCGCCACCCAACCGCAAAACCCTCGGGGCTAGGAAATGGGCCGGGCTGATCTTCGAGGTGTAGGACGGCCTCAAAGTCCACGTGCGTATTGGGCGCCTTCACCGCGTGCCACGGGCCGGGTGTGGCTCCATCCTCGAGACGCTGAATCCTTCCGACCGTAGTATCCGCCCTTTCTGGGGGCGGTTCTACTCTCGGTGGCGCAAAGCTAGCTATATACGCAGCGAAGAATGCGCCGTGAGTCCGCCTCACCGTGACGCCGGGCAGGATCTCAAAGTGGTCCATGCCCTCTGGGAGCAAGACCCCAGATAGAGCGATGAACAGGTCGGAGGATGCTTCGGAACCCATGGCTACAGACGATAACTGAACCAGTTTCCGCGTGGATACCGTATCTGGCAGCACAGCGCCTACGCCGCTAGGCTTGGAAGGCAGGCGCTCTACCACTGAGCTACTCCCGCGTGAGGATCCTCAGCGTACCGCCACCGCGCTCACTCCGCACCGGCGGCCTCCCGCCCCAGGGTGACCGGGACCGGGGATCGCGAGGTGACGTCCGCCTCGAAGAAGTCGCGGCGGGGGAAGCGGAACGTCGAGGCGACCAGGGACGAGGGGAAGGTCTGGCGGCGCGTCTCGTAGTCCGTGACCCAGGCGTTGTAGTAGCCCCGCGCGTAGGCGATGCGGTCCTCCGTGGTGGCCAGTTCGTCCTGTAGCGACTGGAAGTTCTCCGACGCAAGCAACTCCGGGTACGCCTCCGCGACCGCGAACAGCGAACGGATGGCGCTGGTGAGTGTGCTCTCCGCCACCGGTTCGCCGGTGGTGGCGCGCGACCGGGCGAGGGCGACGCGCTCGAAGAGGTCGGCCTCGTGGCTGGCGTAGCCGCGCACAGCGTCCACCAGGCGGGGCACCAGGTCATGCCGGCGGTTCAGTTCCACGTCCACCGTGGACCGCGCCTCCGCGACGCCATTGCGCGCGCGCACCAGGCGGTTGAACGTCCACGCCACCCACAGCAGCAGCACCACAAGGACACCGAGCGCGATCAACACAAGGGGGTCAGGCACCGGGTGTCCTCTCCAGGAGCACATCCGCGGGACTACGCGCGGAGGCACACTTCGTGTCATAGTCTGCGCCTACCGTCTCGGCCCCCGGTCTGGGGCCGAGCGACCGGTGGCGCACCAGGGGCACGAGGACCCCGCGCCATTCTGCCGGATGCGCGGACCTGTGCGGGGATGGTGTCGCTTGGACCTGGTCTCTCGTCGTTTGGGCGCGGCCTCGCTGGTCGCGGTTGTCCTCGCCACGCTCGTGCTGGCCGTGCTGCCTCGTGTCGCCGGCGCGCAGGCCAGCGAGCGCATCCACCGCTACGACGTGACGGTGCGCATCGGCAGTGACGGGGACGTCGAGATCCTCGAGGAGATCGAGTACGACTTCGGGGGTGCGGAACGCCGGGGCATCCTGCGCGAGATCCCGGTCCGCCTCCGATACGACGACACGCACGACCGCGTCTACGACGTGGACGTGCTGGAGGTGATGGCCAGCGGCGGGGCGTCCTCGCAGTACGCAGTGGAGGACGCGGGGAACGGCAACATTCGGATCCGCATCGGCGATCCGGACCGCACCGTCACGGGCGTGCACGTCTACAGCATCCTGTACCGCGTCCGCGGCGCCCTGAACGGCTTTGAAGAGCACGACGAGTTCTACTGGAACGTGGTGGGCACGCAGCCGATCCCCATCGGCGGCGCGAGCGTCACCGTGCGCGCACCCGGCGAGGTGCTGGCGGTGCGCTGCTTCGCCGGGCCCACGGAGTCACGCCTGGGCTGCGACACCGCCACGCGCAGCGCAGAGACGGCGCGCTTCGTGCAGGACGGTCTCGGCCCCTACGAGGGGATGAGCGTGGTGGTGGCGTTCCCCCGCGGCATCGTGCCCCCGCCGGCGCCGATCCTGGAGGAGCGCTGGAGCATCACGCGGGCGTTCACGGTCTCCCCGCAGACCCTTGGCGCCACGGGTGCGGTGGCCCTCCTGGTCTTCGGCGCGATCGCCTGGCGGCTCTGGACCGCGGGGCGCGACCGCCGCTGGCGCGGCTCCGTGGTGGACGCCGCCTTCGGCAGCGGCGGCGGGGACGCCCACCGCGTCCCGCTCTTCGAGGGCGGCCCGTTCCCCGTGGAGTACACCCCGCCCTCGGAACTGCGCCCCGGTGAGATCGGAGCGCTGCGGGACGAGGTAGTCCACCCCATCGACGTCACGTCCACGATCGTGGACCTGGCGGTGCGGGGCTACCTGACCATCGAGGAGACGGAGGAGCGCCAGTTGCTCCGCAACAAGACGGACTGGCGGCTGAAGCGCGTGAAGCCCTCCGAGGGGCTGGAGGAGTACGAGCGCCTGCTGCTGGACGGGCTCTTCGAGGACGGCGACGAGGTGATGCTGTCCGACCTGAAGACGAAGTTCGTGGACCGCCTGTCCAGGGTGAAGGACGCGATGTACGCCGCGATGGTGGAGCACGGCTGGTACCGCCGCAGCCCTCGACGCACGCGCAACCTGTGGCTGGCCCTCGGCTTCGTGGTGCTGGTGGCCGGGGTGGGGCTGGTGGTGCTGGCCGCGGCGCTGACGCACTGGGCGCTGGTGCCGATCCCGCTGGCCGTGGGCGGCGTGGTGCTGATCGCCGCGCACGGCACCACGCCGGCGCGCACGCCGAAGGGCACCGCCATGCTGAGGCGCATCCGCGGATTCGAGCGCTTCATCACCTCCGCGGAGGTCTACCGCGCCCGCTTCGCGGAGCAGGCCTCGATCTTCTACGACTACCTGCCCTACGCGATCGTCTTCGGCGCCACGGAGCGCTGGGCGAAGGCGTTCGAGGGCCTGGGCGACCTGCCCGAGCCTTCCTGGTACACGGGCGGGGCGCACCCGGGGATGACGGCGTTTAACATGATCGCGTTCTCGGAAGCGATGCAGTCGTTCGCGGTGAGCAGCGCCGGCACCATCGCGGCCACGCCGGGCGGCTCGGGCTCCAGCGGCTTCGGGGGCGGCGGCTTCTCCGGCGGTGGCGGTGGCGGTGGCTCCGTCGGCTCCTGGTAGGCCCGCGACCGACCCCGGCCACAGGGCATACGATCAGCCCATGCCACACCAGTACGCCTCGAAGGACTCGCGGACGGGGCTGGAGGTCCAGGTCACCGGGGAGTTCCCGGAAGACCCGGACGACCGCGTCCGCATCGCCCGTACCACCAACCTCTTCACCCGCCTGATGTCCACCATCCTGGCCACCGAGAACCAGACGGAGCGCCGCGAGCGCTTCAAGGCGATCGAGACCCAGCTGGAGGTGGCGGACGCGCTCGTGCGGGGCGACATGCAGGAGGTCCAGGACCTGGTGCGGGAGACCCTGCGGAACATGGGCATCACGGACGACCAGTTGCGCGACGTGGAAGAGCAACTGCGCTCGCAACTGGAGCAACTGGGCGAGGGCCACCTGCCGCCCGGCTTCCCGTGGGGCCTCGGCGAGCGCGGTGACGGTGGCGATCCACCCGACGACGACGAGCCCGACCCCCGCTACCCCGAGGGCTGACCGCCCCTCGCCGCTGGCCCGGGCTACCCCCGGAACGCGGCGCCTTCGTGCTGCAGCAGCCAGCGCTTCCGCTCCACCCCGCCGCCGTAGCCGGTGAGCGTCCCGTCCGCCCCGATCACCCGGTGGCACGGCACGATCACACCCGTGGGATTCGAGCCGTTCGCCAGTCCCACCGCCCGCACCGCCGTCGGCCGACCGACCTCCGCCGCCAGCGCGCCGTACGAGCGCGTCTCGCCCGCCGGGATCGAGCGGAGCGCGCGCCACACCTCTCGCTGGAAGGGAGTGCCGCCCGTCCGTACCGGGATGTCCTCGAGCGCGGTCAGTTCGCCGGCGAAGTAGCGGGCGAGGGCGTCCCGCACCATGGGCGGCATCGAGCCGGGGACGCGGGGGACCTCGGCGGTGCCGGTGTGCAGGCGGAGGAGGCGGTGCATGCGCTCCTGGTGGTCGTCCCAGTCCACGGCGCGCACGGCGCCGTCCCCGTCCGCCACGATGAGCATGGCGCCGATGGGCGTCTCGAACGTGTCGAGTGCGAGCGTGTCGCTGGCCTGGCTGCGTGCGGTCGGAACGGCGGTCATCGGGTGATCCTCTCCTGGCCGCGCTCGTGGCGGCTCACGGCCAGTCTGAGGGCGCCCCGACCGACCGATTGGACGAAAACGGACAGGCATGCCGCCATGTCCGAATTTGTCCACATATTGCCCGGCTCTTGGTGCAGGATGGGGCCATGGACTCAGCCACGCTCGCCACCCTGCTCGCGGAACGGCCCTCGGCGCCCGTGCGCGGCCTGAACGCCGTCCGCACCACCGGCATCTACTGTCGCGACGGCTGCGGAGGGCGACCGCTGGCCCGCAACGTCACCCGCTACGCCACGTCCGTGGCCGCGGAGGCCGCAGGCTACCGCCCTTGCCTGCACTGCCGCCCAGACCGGCTCCCGCCTCGTCTCGCCGTGGGTGGGGGGAATGGCGAGATGCACGAGGTGGTGCAGCGCGCGCTGGCGCTCATCAGTCAGGGGGTGCTGGACGGCGAGACGGAGGAGGTGCTGGCGGGCCGCCTGGGCGTCACGGCGCGGCACCTGCGGCGGCTGTTCCTGCAGCACGTGGGCGCCACGCCGGCGTTCGTGGCGCGCTCGCGCCGGGCGCACTTCGCGCGGCGCCTGCTGGACGAGACGGACCTGCGGATGGTGGACGTGGCGGAGGCCTCCGGCTTCGCCAGCGTGCGGCAGATGAACCGCGTGATGCTGGCCGTCTTCCGCTTCACCCCCACCGCCCTGCGCGCCAAGCGCCGCGACGCCGACCGCCTGCTGGCGGACGGCGGCACGCGGCTGCGCGTCCCCTACGAGGGCCCGCTGGCCTTCGCGGACCTCCTCGCCTACCTCGCCCCCCGCGCCATCCCGGGCGTGGAGTCGGTGGCGGACGGCGTCTACCGCCGCACCACGTCCACGCACGGCGAGCCCGGCGCCATCGAGGTGAGCGACGCCGGCGACGGCCGACACCTGCTGGTGGTCGCCCACCTCCCCGCCCTGAGCACGCTCATGGACGACGTCGCGCGCGTCCGTCGCCTGTTCGGACTGGACGGGCCGGCGGCCGCGGACACTCCGCTGGCGCAGGACGCGCTGCTCGCGGAGCGGGTGGCGCGCCGCCCCGGCCTGCGTGTCCCCGGTGCCTGGGACCCCTTCGAGGTGGCGGTGCGCATCCTGCTGGGCCAGCAGGTCACGGTCGCGGGCGCCACGACGCTGGCCGGGCGGCTGGTGGAGGAGTTCGGGACGCCAGTGGACGGCCTGGCCCAGATGGGGCTGACGCACGTCTTCCCCTCGGCGGCTCGGCTGGCCGGCGCGAGCATCGAGCGCCTGCGTAGCGTGGGCCTGCCGGAGGCGCGCGCCAGCGCCATCCGGGCGTTCGCCCGCGCGTACGCGGATGAGCGCATCCACCTGGATGGCGCGCGCGGGCTGGAGGAGACGCGCGAGGCGCTGCTGGCGCTCCCGGGCATTGGCCCATGGACCGCGGAGATGATCGCGCTCCGCGCCACCGGACACCGGGACGCCTTCCCCGCCGGCGACCTGGGCCTCCGCCGCCGGGCCCCCGCTCTTGCGCCCGATCTCCCGGACGGCCGGGCCCTCGACGCCCCGGCGCTGGAACGGATCGCCGAGGGCTGGCGCCCCCAACGGGCGCTGGCGGCCATGGCGCTGTGGCTGGGGGACTGAGGCCACCGGGAGTGGCGAGCCTCGGGGCTAGCGCTCACCCCGCACAATGGAGGGGACAGGAGCGTGCCATGACGAACAACCAGCCCGACACCGGATCCGGGACGCACCTCGAAAGCGCCACGCTTGGCGGCGGCTGCTTCTGGTGCCTGGAGGCCGTGTACGAACTGCTGCGCGGCGTGCACGAGGTGGAGTCCGGCTACGCCGGCGGCCACGTCCCCAACCCCACCTACGACGCAGTGTGCGCGGGCATCACCGGCCACGCGGAGGTGGTCCAGATCCGCTTCGACCCGCGGGAGATCTCCTACCGCGACATCCTGGACGTGTTCTTCACCATCCACGACCCCACCACACTGAACCGCCAGGGCCACGACGTGGGCTCGCAGTACCGCTCCGCCATCTACACCCACTCGCCTGAGCAGGAGCAAACCGCCCGCGAGGTCATCCGCCAGATCGCCGAGGCGGGGCTGTGGAACGACCCCATCGTGACCGAGGTCGCCCCGCTGGACGTCTTCTACCCGGCGGAGGACTACCACCGCGAGTACTACCGTCGGAACCCCCAGAACCCGTACTGCGGCGTCGTGATCGCCCCCAAGGTCGCGAAGGCCCGCTCGAAGTACTTCGAGCGCCTCAAGAACCCGTCCCGGGTGTAGCGCCTCCCTCTGCCCCCCTCCCTCCTCGCGGGGGAGGGCCGGGGTGGGGGCAGTCAGGCCCGCGCTAACCGAGCGCCTTCGGCAGCTCCGCTAGCGAGCCCAGCACCAGGTCCACCCCTTCGAGGTCTCCCGCCCGCGGCCCGTTCCAGCCGCATGCGGCCGTCGACCGCGCTTCCGAGACCCCTCGACGGAAGGCGTCGTGCAGCGACGGCCCGTTGTCGACGATCACGCCGTCCAGGTCCGGGAAGATCGCCCCGCGCCCGCGCATTCCTCGCCGCCCCCTCCTGCCCTCGGTGAATCGGGAGGCTTGGAGGAGCCTCGCCCGGCGCGGTAGAATACCTGTTCGACACCTGCCAGGGGACGCCCCCCACCCCCTGCCTTCGTCACAGTCCCCACTCGGGAAGAGTTCCCCGAAAGTCAGAGGTAGCGGATGCCCACCGACCGCATCGTGGTGACCGGCGCGCGCGAGCACAACCTCAAGAACATCACCGTGGAGATCCCCCGCGACCGGCTGGTGGTCATCACCGGCGTGTCCGGATCCGGCAAGTCCTCCCTCGCCTTCGACACCATCTACGCCGAGGGCCAGCGACGTTATGTCGAATCGCTCTCCGCTTACGCCCGCCAGTTCCTGGGCCTCATGGAGAAGCCGGACGTCGACTACATCGAGGGCCTCTCGCCCGCGATCTCCATCGACCAGAAGGGCGTCTCCAAGAACCCGCGTTCCACCGTGGCCACCGTCACGGAGATCTACGACTACCTCCGCCTCCTGTTCGCGCGCGTGGGCACGCCGACCTGTCCGCACTGCGGCCAGGTCATCCAGCGCCAGACCGTGCAGCAGATCGTGGACTCCGTGCTCGGCCTCGACGCCGGGCGGCGGGCGATGATCCTCGCGCCCGTGATCCGGCACCGGAAGGGCGAGCACGCCCAGGTCTTCGAGGCCGTGCGCCGCGGCGGCTACGTCCGCGTGCGCGTGGACGGCCAGGTCCTGAACATCGACGACCAGATCGCCCTCAACAAGAACAAGTGGCACGACATCGACGTGGTCACGGACCGCATCGTGATCCCCTCCCCCGGGGACGAGGAGTTCGAGACCACGCGCACCCGCGTCACGGACTCGGTGGAGCAGGCGCTGCGCCTGGGCGAGGGCATCGTGGTGCTCGCGCTGCTGGGCGAAGACGGCTCCGTGGTGGAGGAGCAGACCTACAGCGAGCACTTCGCCTGCGCCAACCCGGACCACCCGCCCTACTCCGTGGGCGAGATCGAGCCGCGCAACTTCTCCTTCAACACGCCCCACGGCGCATGCCCGGCCTGCACCGGCCTGGGCTTCCAGATGCGCCTGGACGAGGACCTGGTGGTCCCCAACAAGAAGTTGAGCATCGACCAGGGCGCCATCGTCCCGTTCCAGCGCATGGCGACCAGCGCCTCCTGGTACCGCCGCCGCCTCGCCGCGCTGGCGGAAGCCATGGGCTTCACCATGGACCAGGCCATGGAGACGTTCACGGCCCAGCAGTGGCGCGCGCTGATGCACGGCACCGGCGACATGACCGTGGACGAGATCGAGATCCGCTCGTCCTCCGGCAGCAAGCGGAAGTACAAGGTCACCTGGGAAGGCGTCATCACCAACCTGGAGCGCCGCTACAAGGAGACCGAGTCCGACTGGGTGCGCAGCGACATCGAGCGCTACATGCTCGCCGTCCCCTGCTCCACCTGCCAGGGCGCGCGCCTGAAGCCGGAGGTGCTGCACGTCTTCATCGATGGCAAGTCCATCCTGGACGTGGTGCGCATGTCCGTCTCGGAGGCGCTGCCGTGGGTGGAGGCGCTCCGCAACGAGGAGGCCGGCCCGCTCACCCCTCGCGAGTTCGCCATCGGCCGGCAGATCCTGCAGGAGATCCACGGCCGCCTGGTCTTCCTCCGGGACGTGGGCCTAGACTACCTGACACTGGACCGCTCCGCTGCCACGCTCTCCGGCGGCGAGGGCCAGCGCATCCGCCTGGCCACGCAGATCGGCTCCGCGCTGATGGGCGTGCTCTACGTCTGTGACGAGCCCAGCGTGGGCCTGCACCCCATCGACAACGAGCGCCTGATCCGCACCCTCACGCGCCTGCGGGACCTGGGCAACACCGTGCTGGTGGTGGAGCACGACGAGGCGATGATGATGGCCGCGGACCACCTCATCGACATCGGCCCCGGGGCGGGCGAGCACGGTGGCAACGTCATCGCCTTCGGGCCGCCCTCGGAGGTGGCCAAGGCGCCGGACTCCGTCACGGGGGCGTTCCTCTCCGGCCGGCGGGAGATCGGGATGCCCTCGGAGCGGCGGCCGGGCAACGGCTACGAGCTGGTGGTGCTCAACGCCCGGGAGAACAACCTGAAGGGCATCGATGTCGCGTTCCCGCTGGGGACGTTCATCGCCGTCACGGGCGTCTCCGGCTCCGGGAAGTCCTCCCTGGTGAACCAGATCCTCTCGAAGGCGCTGGCGCACGAGTTGAACGGCGCGCGGGAGAAGCCGGGGGCACACGACCGCATCATGGGCGTGGGCTACCTGGACAAGGTCGTGGTCATCGACCAGTCGCCCATCGGCCGCACGCCGCGGTCCAACCCGGCCACGTACACCGGCCTGTTCACCATGGTGCGCGACCTGTTCGCGCAGAACCCGGAGTCCAAGGCGCGCGGGTACGGCCCCGGCCGCTTCTCCTTCAACGTGAAGGGCGGCCGCTGCGAGGCCTGCAAGGGCGACGGCTACAACCTCATCGAGATGCAGTTCCTCCCGGACGTGACCGTCCCCTGCGAGGTCTGCAAGGGTGACCGCTACAACCGCGAGGCGATGGAGATCCTCTTCCGGGGCAAGAACATCGCCGAAGTCCTGAAGATGACGGTCACGGAGGCGCTCGAGTACTTCGAGGCGTTCCCGGGGCCGCGCCGCAAACTGGAGACGCTGAAGGACGTGGGCCTGGGCTACATCCGCCTGGGCCAGCCGGCCACCACGCTCTCCGGCGGCGAGGCGCAGCGCATCAAACTGGCCACGGAACTCTCCAAGCGCTCCACCGGCCGCACCGCCTACGTCCTGGACGAGCCCACCACGGGTCTCTCCTTCTCGGACGTGGACGCCCTGCTGCACGTCCTGCAGCGCCTGGTGGACGGCGGCAACACCGTGGTGGTCATCGAGCACCACCTGGACGTGATCAAGGGCGCGGACTGGGTCATCGACCTGGGCCCCTACGGCGGCGTCCGCGGCGGCACGCTGGTAGCCGCCGGCACCCCGGAACAGGTCGCGGCCGTGGAGGAGTCCCTCACCGGGCAGTTCCTCCGCGACGTCCTCGCCCGCCACGGCCGCACCCCGCAGTCCTCGAAGCCCCGCAAGGCCTCGAAGCCCCGCGCCGCGAAGAAGGCGGCTCCCGCAGCCGAGGGCAATGGCGCCGCGGCGAAGCCGAAGGCGCGGGCGAAGAAGGTGACGGCGAAGTCGAAGTAGGTTGGCCTGGGCCTACCTGCCTGCGCGCAATCGCTCCTGCATCGCGCTGACGCGGCGGACGACCTGGATCGCGAGCACCGCTGCCGCGATCTGGAGCCCGAGGCCCAGGATGATCAGCACGTCCGCGCCGAACCACGTCTCGAGGTCAATCGACTCGTCACCGCGGACCGCGCCAAAGAGCGCGGCGATCCCGCCGCCCGACAGGTAGAGGGCCCACCACCAGCCGAGCATCGCGGTGCCCGGCCGGGCGAGCCACGCCGTGGAACCGGGGCCGTCCTCCGGTGACTGCGAGGCCCGCCAGAGCAGCGACATCACCTGGTACGGGCGGAAAAAGTTCATCACGGGGATGAACCACCAGCCGACCGCCCAGGAGGCACTCCAGCGCGAGCCCTCCAGGCGGCGGCGCTCCACGTTCACCCACGCGAGGTGGAGCCACATCAGGAACGTGACCGCGGCGAAGACGGTGGCCAGCGCTCCCAGGCCGGCGCCTGCAGCAACCAGCGCGTCCGAGGTCTCCATCTCCTCCAGCGACACCCGTCCGCCGCTGTTCAGCGCGTCCACCAGCGTCATTTCGTTGACGTAGCCGACGATCGCGAAGCCGGCGGCGATCATCCAGGCAACCAGCCCTGCCACGGCCCATGCGGCACGTGTCGTGACGCGCTCCAGGGCCTCCCCTGCGGCCGTGGCCCTACCCGCACCCCACGTTGGGCCGGCGGTGCGCCGAGGCGGCGGGGGCGTGTCCGCCCAGTCGGCGTAGCCGGGAGACCGGCCCGCTGCCTGCGTCCACGCCGGAGCCTCCGCCGTCGCCGGTGCCTGGGCCGGCGGAAACGCGGGGGCGATGGCGCTGCCGCCTTCGATGCGTCGAGGCGTGCCGCATGCCGCACAGAAGCGGTCGCTGTCTTCCACCTGTTTGCCGCAGTTTGTGCAGAAGGCCATGGCTGCCTCGCATCCCCTCGATGTCGCGTCATGTTACCCGCCATTCGCGCCACCGTTCTCGCGGCCCCACAATCGAGCGGTGACCGTGCCGCTGCTCGTCCTTGCCGGGGTGGTGGTGCTGATCGCGGTGCGACAGGTGGGGAGCCTGAGCCTGCAGATCTGGCAGGTCATGGCCGTGGGCGCCCTGGCGATGCTCGCCACTCGCTCGATTGGCCCGCGCGAGGCGCTCGAAGCCATCGACGCGGACGTGATGCTCTTCCTCTTCGGCATGCTCGTGCTGGGCCGCGCGCTGGAGGACTCCGGCGTGCTGGCCGACCTCTTCCACCGGCTCTTTTCCCGGGCCCGCAGCGTGGACACGCTGCTCGCGCTCATCCTCGTGGGCGCGGGGGCGGCCTCCGCCGTGGCGATGAACGACACCGTGGCCGTGGTGGGCACGCCGGTGGTGGTCGCGCTGGCCCGTGCGCATCGGGTGCGCCCGCAACTGGTGCTGCTGGCGCTGGCGTTCGCGGTCACCGCCGGGAGCGTGGCGAGCCCCATCGGCAATCCGCAGAACCTGCTGGTGGCGCTGGCGCACGGCGGGGCCAACCCCTTCGTGGGATTCGCCCGCTGGCTCGCCGTGCCCTCCGTGGGCGCGCTCGTGCTGACCTTCGTCGCGCTGCGCGTGGCCTATCGAGGCGAGTTCCACGGTCACGCGCTGATCCACGCCCGCGACGTGGTGACAGAGCCGCGCCTGGCGCGCGCCGCCCTCGCCGGCCTGTGGGTGCTGCTGGCGCTGATCGCGACGCGGGTCGCGCTGGTTGCGGCCGGCGTGGACCTGGCGGTGCCGCTCACGGCGATCGCGCTGGTCCCGGCAGCCGTGGTGCTCGTGCTCGCACCGCAGCGCCTCCGCGTCGCCCGAGGGGTGGACTGGGCGACGCTGGTGTTCTTCCTGGGCCTGTTCGTCGTGGTGGAGTCGGTGGACCAGGCTGGCGTCACGCGCGAGGTAGTCGCGCGGCTCGGCGACCGCGTGGCCTCGACGCCGTGGGTGCTGGCGGTGAGCGGGGTGGTGTCGCAGGCGGTCTCCAACGTGCCGCTGGTGGCGCTCTACCTCCCCGCGCTGGCGGAGGCCGGTGCCGGTGCGCAGGCGCGCATGGCACTCGCGGCCGGGAGCCGCTGGCGGGCACGCTCACGGTCATCGGGCCGGCCTCCAACGTCATCGTGATCGACAACGCGGAGCGCCGGTTCGGGGTGCGGCTGGGGTTCTGGGAGTTCGCCCGCGTCGGGGTACCCCTCGGCGTCGCGCAACTGGCGCTGACGTGGGGGTGGCTGGCGCTGGTGGGTTGAGGGCTACACTGGCGGCATGACGCTGCTGCAACTGCGGAGCGAGGACGCGCGTGTCGTGTACCTCGCCACCATCTACCACCTCGGACGCCCGGGCTCGGAGACGGACCCGGACACGCTGCAGAAGCACGACCTGGGCCTGCGGCCCATCCATGACGAGATCCTGCCGCGCCTGAACCAGGCCGTGGTGGAGGTGGAGGCCTCCCCGTACCAGGTCGTCCGCCTGGGCGAGGCGCTGCTAGGCCTGGGGAACGAACTGAAACAGTTTGCGCTGGCCAACGGCCGCTCGATGGTCCCGCGCTTCTCCGAGACGGTCCGCGAGTTGTACCCGGAGACCGCGGAGGACCCGGGCGCCGCGATGGATCTGGTCCAGCACCCGGTGATGCTCCGCAACCGCATGTCCTATGCCCTGGAGCAGGCACAGGCGGAGGTGGAGCGGGCGCGGTCGGAAGCAGAAGTGCAGCGGAGATCCCGCAAACGCTGGTGGCAAGTGTGGAAGCGTTGAACCCGACGCAGAATCGGGCCTTTGAACGGTTGTCGCTATCTCGCCGATACTCCTATAGTCAGCCCACGGGCAGGGGCCCCGACCTGGAAGGAAGCCGGTCATGACCTACGTGATCACCTCGCCGTGCATCGACACGAAGGACCAGTCCTGCGTGGACGTCTGCCCGGTGGACTGCATCCACTTTGACGAAGACACCGACAAGATGCTCTACATCGACCCGGACGAGTGCATCGACTGCGGCGCTTGCGAGCCGGCCTGCCCGGTCTCCGCGATCTTCGCCGAGGACGACGTGCCGGACGACCAGCAGCAGTTCACCGAGATCAACCGCCTCTGGTACCAGGACAAGGACGCCGCGCGCGCCAAGGTGCCATAGGCCGCCGTCCCACTCACCCGGAGCCCCACGGACACGACGACGGCCGCCTTCGGGCGGCCGTTTCGCGCCCCCGACGAGGTGCGTGGGGGGCGCTCAGGCCATCGTGCTCCCGTGGTACCGGACCATGGTCACGCTGACCTCACCCCCAGCCGATGGGAACGCCCGCGGCATGGACCAGCCGTCCGCCGTCCATCCCATCCGCTCGTAGAACGTGCGCGCCCGATGGTTGGGCTCATACACCGCCAGGGTGGCCGCGTGGAAGCCGCGCGCCTGCATCGCCCGCATCGCGAAGCGCCACAGCCCGGCGCCCACGCCCGTCCCGAGGTGCTCCGGGGCCACGTGGATGTGGTGGACGTAGCCGTGGCCCGGCAGCGATTCCTCTGGCGGCGGCACGCCCTCTGGCCCCTCGATGGACACGAAACCGGCCGGTACCCCCTCCACGGACGCGACGTGCGTGCTGGAGTTCCGGCGTTCATTCGTCAGAGCCGGCTGCCAGTAGCGCAGCGCGTGGCCGGCGACGTCCAGCGCCGCGAGGTAGTCCGCCGGCAGGAAGTCCGCGTAGGCGAACCGCCACGAACGGACGTGCAGGTCAGCGATGGTCTCGGCGTCCTCGACGGTCGCGCGGCTCATCGACCAGGCGGGCCTGGTCATCGCCCGAACCCCACCACGTACCGCACGTCCTTGATGGAGAACGCCCCACCAGGCCATCGGTACTCCTGGTCGCGCTCCGCGCCGTCCGTGTGCCACCCTGCCCGTTCGTAGAACGCACGCGCCAGCGCATTCGCGTCCTGCGTCCAGAGCGCAAGCCCGGCGGCGCCTCCACGCCGCGCGTCCTCCGTGGCGGCCCGCAGTAGCGCCCAGCCCACGCCGCGGCCTCGGAACTCCGGGGCGGCGTGGATGTGGTGGAGGAACGCATGGCCCTCCGGCGCGCGCCCGAGCGCGGGGTCGCCCGGCGCCTCCAGCGCGACGAAGCCGGCAGGGATGCCCTTCACGTAGGCCACCCAGGCACGGTTGTCCGGCTCCCGGGCTGCGAAGTACGGCTGCCAGCGGTTCAGGCGGTGGTCGTCCTGGTCCAGCGTGTCCACGTACCCGTCCGGCATGAACGCGCGGTACGCGCTGCGCTTGGAGCGCACATGGATCGAGGCAATGCGAGAGGCATGGCCCTCGTCCGCCTCGACCAGCACGAGGCCGTCCGGCGGGCTCATGGGCGCTACAGGCCTCGGAGCAGTGGGAGGTCGTCGTGGGGGATGGGGTGGTCGCCCTCGCGGAGCGGGACGGCCGTCAGGCGGACGTCACCGTCCTCCATCAGGTCCACCACCAGCACGTGGCCACCGGTGTTGCCGCCCAGGCCCTCCGGAGCGCCGGAGTAGGCGGCGTGGCTGCCCTCGCCGGACTCCACGCGCGTCATTCGCTCCCAGTGGCCCAGCGCCACGTAGTCGCGGTCGGCCTCGGCCAGGTGTTCCTTCAGGATGTGGAAGGAGTTGTGCAGCAGCGCCTGCGGGTGGATGAAGTGCCCGTGGCCGATGCCGAGTTGCCACGGAGCGTCGCCGCGCGGCGGCGCGTCCTCGAAGGGCTGGAACGTGGGGCGCAACTCTGTGTGCGCCTTGCCCCAGACTTCCACCTCCAGGCCGTCCACGGTCACGGTCTCGCCGTCCTCGCCGCGGATGATGGTGAGGTTCTGGGCCACGGCGGTCAGGTCCATGCGGTCGTACACAGAGCCGGGGCCCACGTGGTCGTGGTTCCCGGGGCCGATGACCGTGGGCACGCCGAGCCGGGCGATCTCCTGGGCGGCGGCGTCCAGCGTCTCCTGCCGGACCCGGGCGTTGTCGAAGAAATCGCCCGCGATCAGCATGAAGTCCACCTGGTGCTCCAGGCCCACGTCGATCACGCGGCGGAAGGCTTCGCGCTGGGGGTCCGGGCCGTCACCTCGGGAGGTGTCCAGCGCACCCAGGTGGACGTCCGAGGTGTGCAGGAACCGCAGGCGCGGATGGGTGGGGCGGGGCAAGTTAGACCTCGATCTCATCGTGAGCGGGTACACGCGGAGCGAGCGATTCCAGGCGTTCCCGCACGGCGGCCTCCAGGCCGGCGATGGGCACGCGGATCTGCTCCGTCGTGTCGCGCTCTCGAATCGTAACGGCATCGTCCTCGATCGAGTCAAAGTCCACGGTCACGCACAGCGGCGTGCCGATCTCGTCCTGGCGGCGGTAGCGCCGGCCGATGGACTGGGTGTCGTCGTACTGGACCTTCCACTGCTTCCGCAGCATGGAGGCCACGCGCTGGGCGGTGGGCTCCAGCGTGTCCTTGCGGGACAACGGCAGCACGGCGACCGTGACGGGCGCCACGGCGGCGGCCAGGCGCAGCACCACGCGCTTCTCCCCACCGATCTCGTCCTCGTCGTAGGCGTCCAGCAGCAGCGTGAGCATGATGCGATCCACGCCCACCGCCGGCTCCACCACGTGCGGGACGATGTGCTGGTTGGTCTCCGGGTCCAGGTAGGTCAACTTCTTGCCAGAGTGCTGGGCGTGCTGGGTCAGGTCGAAGTCGCCGCGGTGAGCAATGCCCTCCAGTTCGCCCCAGCCCCACTTGTAGTGCACCTCGATGTCGGAGGTGGCGCTGGAGTAGTGCGAGAGTTCGTCCGCGGTGTGGTCGCGCAGGCGCAGGTGCTCCGGGCGCACGCCCAGGCTGTAGTGCCAGCGCAGGCGCTCCTTCTTCCAGTAGGTGTGCCACGCGAGCGACTGGTCCGGGTGGCAGAAGAACTCCATCTCCATCTGCTCGAACTCGCGGGTGCGGAAGATGAACTGCTTGACCGTGATCTCGTTCCGGAAGGACTTGCCGATCTGGGCGATGCCGAAGGGCAGCCGCTTCCGCGCGGTGGTCTGGACGTTCTCGAAGTTCACAAACATGCCCTGCGCCGTCTCCGGGCGCAGGAAGGCGCGGCCGCTCTCGTCCGCCACCGGGCCGACGATGGTGGAGAGCATCATGTTGAACTGGCGCGCCTCGCCCATGGTGCCGGCCTTGCCGCAGTTGGGGCAGCGCACCACGCCCTGCTCGTCTGGCTCCAGGTGGTCTGCGCGGAAGCGCCCCTGGCACTCCCGACACTCCACCAGCGGGTCCGTGAAGTTGGAGACGTGGCCGGACGCCGTCCAGACCTGCGGGTTGGTGATGATCGCGGCCTCAATGCCCACGATGTCGTCGCGCTCCTGCACCATCGAGCGCCACCACAGGTCCCGGATGTTGCGGCGCATCTCCACGCCCAGCGGGCCGTAGTCGTAGGAGGCGGCGAAGCCGCCGTAGATCTCCGCGGAGGGGAAGACGAACCCCCGGCGCTTGGCGAGCGAGGTGATGGTCTCCAGGTCCGCCTTCATCTGGGAGGCCGGGCCGTCAGAGGACGCAGGATCGGTCAAAGCAGGCTCCCGCACTGTGCTGGGGCCCCGGGATCGGGGTGCTCGGGCTTGGGGAGGCGAGCGTAGCACCGGCCCGGGGTGCCCTCAAACGCATCCGATCACCCGTGCGAACTGTACGTGCGATAGGCGGCGCGACATGCGTAAGATGAGCGCAACGTGACTGCCCGACGTGTCGGGCGCGCTACCGAGGAGCGGCGATGAGGCTGTTTGCGGCGGTGGTCATTGGCGTCGCTATCGGCGCCGGTATCGCTGCCCTCCTGGCGGCGCGAGAGCAAGAGCGTGCGCCCACGGACGTGAGCGCCGCACCGGGCGGGACGAGAGGGGCCTAGCGTGGCGAACGAACGACCAGATCCCACCAAGTTGGTGATGATGATCGTGTCGGACACGGACGCCGATCAGTTGATGAGCGCCCTGGTGGAGCACGGCTATCCCGTCACCAAGATCGGCTCCACGGGCGGCTTCCTGCGCCGGGGCAACGTCACGGTGTTCTCGGGCGTGGTGGAGTCAGAGGTGGAGAACGTCATGCGGCTGGTGACGGAAATCTGTCACGCCCGCAAGGAGTTCGTCCCCGTCCAGACGCTCCCCTTCATCGGCGACGGCTCCTTCTCCGCCGAACCCATCGAGGTCCGCGTGGGTGGCGCCATCGTCTTCGTGCTGGACGTCGACCGCTTCCAGCGCATCTAGGGCCGTCTTCTCTCCGCGCTAGACGGCGCTCAGCACCTGCTCCACCGTCTCCAGCGCGGCCGGCAGCGCCTCAACCACGTCCGCGTCGAACTGGCGTCCGGCGCCGGCGAGCAGGATGTCCAACGCCTCCTCCGGGCCATGCGCCGGCCGGTACGGCCGGTGTGCGCGGAGCGCCCAGTAGGCATCCGCCACCGCGAGGATCCGCGGGGCCAGGCCCAGGTCATCGTCGTCCAGCATCTCCGGGTAGCCGCGGCCATCCGGGCGCTCGTGGTGCTCCTCCACCCAGGCGGCCACCTCGTCGAAGCCCGGGATGGCCTCCAACAGGCGGGCGCCAATGCCGGGGTGGCGGCGCATGAGTTCCATCTCCTCCACCGTGAGGATGCTGGGCTTGTCGAGGATCTCCGGCGGCACCGCCATCTGGCCGATGTCCAGCAGGTAGCCCGCCAGCGCGACCGTCTCACAGGTCCCGTCCGACAGGCCCAGCCGCGCCGCGAGCGCGCGCGCCAGCGCGGAGACGTGCGCGCCGCGCTCCGGCTCGCGCAGCGCGGCGTCCACCACCGCGCCCATCGCCGCCACGGCTTCCTCCACCCGCCGCCGCGAGGGCTTCCCCTCGCTCACGCCGAGCCGGGCCACGTGCCCGGGCAGGTCCTCGCCGTACACGGCGAGCCAGGTCTGGTCGTCCCGCAGGACGTCGCGCAGGGCGTCCGCCACGTCCGCGCCCACCAGGGGGATCAGTTCCGCCTCGTCGGCGCGTTGCAGGCTGGCGCGGGCGCGCAGCGGGTGGTCTACGTGGTCCGTGTACTCCGCCGCCCAGTGCGCCGCACGGACGCACAGCGCCTCCACCGGGATGGCGGTGCCGGCCAGGCCCAGGGGGCCACCGCTGCCGTCCCAGCGCTCGCGCGCGGCGCGCACGGCCTCCACCACCTGGGCATCCAGGCCGAAGCGCTCCGCCACCCAGGCGCTGGCCTCCGGCGCGGCCTCGTGGGGGAGTGCGGCCCCGGCCTCGTGCAGCAGGCCCACGTGCAGCACGCGGGCGCGCTCCTCGGCGGACAGCCGCAGGTTCTCAGCCACGCAGTGCGCCAGGTAGGCGATGCGGGCCGCGTGGCCCACGGACTGCTCCTCCACCAGATCAAACGCCCCGGCGAAGTGCACCAGCAGGTCGATGCGCCGCGCGGGGCGCACCCGCGTCTCGCGCGAGGAACGGAACGGCGTCGCCACGGCGAGGGCGCCGAGGGTCCGCGGGGCGGAGTTCCGGTCCATGAGCCTCCCTCGATCCCGTCGCGCGGTGGGTGGACGCAGCGTCGGGCGCAGACCCCTCCCTGCCCTCTCATCTTCGGCAGCACTCCGGCGGTTCTGGAGTCCGGCCACCGGGCCGTCGAGGGATGCCCGGGCCGGGCGCGTCGGGTACGGTGTCCCGCGGCTGGTGCAGCAGGGCGCGGGCTGCCGGAGTGGCGAGGGGGACGGCGGATGATCCTTGAACGCTTCGTGGTGGGCCGTCTGCAGGCGAACTGTTATGTCGTAGGAGACGAGGACACGCGCGAGGTCATCGTGGTGGACCCCGGCGATCATGGAGAGGCACTGGCCGCGCAACTCCAGGAGCGCCAGTACCGCCCGGTCGCCGTCTTTGTCACCCATGCCCACCTGGACCACTCCGGGGCCGCGCACGAGGTGCTGGAGGCCTTCCCGGAAGCAGCGTTCGCCATCCACCCGACCGACTACGAGTCGATTGCCCTCCAGGCGCCCTCCGCCTCCTCCTGGTACGGCCACGAGGTCACGGTGCCGCGCGCCCCGGACCGCCCGCTCGCCCACGGCGACACGCTGGAGGTCGGCCGCCACCGCTTCACCGCGCTGCACACCCCCGGGCACACGCCGGGCTCGATCTGCCTGGCCGGCGAGGACGTGGTCTTCACCGGCGATGTCCTGTTCCAGGGCTCCATCGGCCGGTTCGACCTTCCCGGCGGCGACGGGCGCGCCCTGATCCGCTCCATCCGCGAGCACCTGCTGACGCTGCCGCCGGAGACGGCGGTGCTCTCCGGCCACGGCGAGGCGTCCCGCATCGACATCGAGGCGGCCCAGAACCCGTTCCTGGTCATGACCGCGCAGGTGCTGGGCTTCGACCCCGACGACGAATAGCGGGACAGCGGCACGCTCCGCGTCCCGAAGCACGGAGACACGAAGACGGCCCCGCTCGCGCGGGGCCGTCTCGTTGTCCCTCGAAGGGGTGCGGGCTACAGGAAGAGCGGCCCGAACACCACGGCCACAATGGCCATCAACTTCAGCAGGATGTTCAGCGCCGGGCCGGAGGTGTCCTTGAAGGGGTCACCCACGGTGTCACCCGTGACGGCGGCCTTGTGGGCTTCCGAGCCCTTGCCGCCGTACTGGCCGGTCTCGATGTACTTCTTGGCGTTGTCCCAGGCACCGCCGGCGTTCGCCATCATCAGCGCCAGCAGCGAGCCGGCGCCAATGGAGCCGACCAGGAGGCCACCCAGGGCCTCCGGGCCGATGAGGATGCCGACGGCAATCGGCACCACGACGGCCAGCGTGCCGGGGACGACCATCTCCCGGATGGCGCCGCTGGTGGCAATCGCCACGGCGCGGGCCGGGTCCGGCTGCTGGCTGCCGTCCATGATGCCGGGGTTCTCCCGGAACTGGCGGCGCACCTCGTTGACCATCGCCATGGCGGCACGGCCCACGGCACCCATGGTCAGCGCGCCGAAGATGAAGGGCATCAGCGCACCGATGAGCAGGCCGATCAGGACTTCCACCTCAACGAGGTTGAAGACTTGGATGTTGGTCACCTGGGAGTAGGTGACCATCAGCGCCAGCGCCGTCAGGACGGCGGAGCCAATGGCGAAGCCCTTGCCGGTGGCGGCGGTGGTGTTGCCCAGGGAGTCCAGGGCGTCCGTCCGCTCGCGCACCTCCGGGGGCAGGCCGGCCTGCTCCGCGATGCCGCCGGCGTTGTCCGCCACCGGGCCGTAGGCGTCGGAGGCGAGCGTCACGCCCAGCGTGGAGAGCATGCCCACGGCCGCGAGGGCGATGCCGTACAGCCCGGCGAGTTCGTAGGTAATCCAGATGGATGCAGCAATGACCAGCAACGGGATGGCGGTGGACATCATGCCCAGGCCCAGGCCGCCGATGATCAGCGTGCCCGCGCCCGTCTCAGCCTGCTGCGCCAGGTTCTTGGTGGGGCTGTACTCGTAAGCCGTGTAGTACTCGGTGGCGGTGCCGATGATCTGCCCGGCCACGAGGCCCACGACCACGGCCCAGAAGATGCCCCAGTCCAGGTCCATCATCAGGACCACGGCTGCGGTTGCAGCCAGCACCAGGCCGCCCGCGGCGAAGATGCCGGTGCGGAGCGCCCAGAGCAGGCGGTTCATGTTCGCGTCCTCTGACGTGCGCACCAGGAAGGTGCCCACCAGCGAGCAGAGGATGCCCAGGCCCGCGATCAGCAGCGGCAGCACGAAGGCCGTGTCCTGGTAGTTGGTCAGGTTCACGGACTCGAAGATGCCGTGCGCGGCCACGCCCTCGCCGGCGCCCACGGCGGCCACGGCCGCCAGCGACATGGTCGCCACGATGGAGCCGGAGTAGGACTCGAAGAGGTCCGCGCCCATGCCGGCCACGTCACCCACGTTGTCGCCCACGTTGTCGGCGATGGTCGCCGGGTTGCGCGGGTCGTCCTCCGGGATGCCGGCCTCCACCTTGCCCACGATGTCCGCGCCGACGTCCGCGGCCTTGGTGTAGATGCCGCCGCCCACGCGGGCGAACAGCGCGATGGAGGACGCGCCGAAGGCGAAGCCGGTCAGGGGCTGGTAGTGCTGGAACAGGAGGTACAGGAGCGTGATGGACAGCAGGCTGATGCCCACCACCGTCATGCCCATGACCGAACCGGAGGAGAACGCGACGCGCAGCGCCGGGTTCAGGCCCACGCGGGCCTTGGCGGCCGTGCGCACGTTGGCGCGGACGGCCACGTACATGCCCACGTAGCCGGCGGTGGCGGATGCCAGCGCACCCAGCAGGTAGGCGATGGCCGTGCGCGGCAGGTCCACCAACTCGCCGCTCTGCTCGCCGAAGCGATCCAGGACGTCGAAGTCGATGAAGACCGCGAGCACCACGGCGACCACGGCGACGAACCCGGCCAGGAACGTGTACTCCTGGCGCAGGAATGCGGCGGCTCCCTGCTGAATGAGGGCCGCGATGTGTCGCATCGTCTCGTCGCCCTGATCCTCTGCGAGGATCCTCCTGGTGGTGACCACGGCAAAGAGCAGCGCCAGTACGGCGGCTCCTAGCGCGATATACAGACTCTCCATGTGGCGGTTTGCCTCCGGCTCCGGCGCGATGTGACTCGTGCGTATCTCGGACAGGCCGCCCTCCCGAGGCAGGCCGCGCGCGAATGTACCATCGGCCCATGCTTACGGGCATGCCCGTCCACGGAGGGGCGCGAGCGTGGAGGGCGGGCCATAGTTATCCACAGGGCTTCCACCAACGTGGATAACACGTCTCGAAATACGTAACGGACGCGTCCGCGGGAATATCACAGCCGTTGCATCCCAGGTCATCAGAGGGCCCTGGAGGGTGGCTCCCGGCGATCTGCCGATCCGGAGTCCACAGCGGCGGGGGCGGCGCTAGCTAGAGGTCAGCGACCTCGTCCGGTAGGTCGCCGTCACGCGCGCGGTCGATCATCTCCCGCGTCTCGGCGGGGACCTCCATGCCGTACTGCTGGAAGCGCTGCTCCACCCATGAGCCGATCTGCCGAGGGTCGCGGTAGCCCTCGCCGGCGTCCGGTGTGCCGTACTCCTGCAGCACGTCCTGGGTGCTCTTCACGCGCCCGACCCGTGACATCACGCGCGTGAGGTCGGCGCCACCGCAGTGCTCGCAGGTAGCGGAGACCTCGGCCTTCGGGGAACGCACAAACACGCTGCTTACCCGCCTGCAGGACGCGCACCGAAACTCGTAGATCGGCACGTCAGGCCTCCGCGCCGTCAGCCGAGTCGGAGGTCAGCCGGTCCTTCGCTCGGGAGATCTTGTTCTTCAGCGTGAACGCGACATCCGCGCGGTCAGACGGATCAAGCCCGCTGTCCGCCTTGGCCGCCAGGTCGCTGAAGTCCGTGCCCAGCGCGCCGTCGTACTGCTCGCCCATGCGCCGCGCCCAGCGCGCGAAGGCGCGCTCGTCCTTGCCCTCCAGCCGGCCGAGTTCCTGGTCGAAGTCGATGCTATCGATGGCCTCGCCCACCGAGCGAGCACGGGCGATGCGAGAGACCGCACGCTTCAGGTCGCGACCACCGCACTGGGGGCAGACCGGGTCGGACGCGCGGCTGACGGAGCGGAAGAACACCTCCACCCGCTCCTGGCAGCCGCCGCAGTCGTACTGGTAGATCGGCATGGGACGAGGATACCGCTCCGCGCATGGAGAGCGACCGCCCTCCGGGCTGGGCCCGATGCGCCTTACGCCTCGATGGCGCTCTCCACGTGGTTCAACTGGCCCACGTCGCCGCCGACCGTGAGTTCAATGGCGATGAGGTCGATGCGCAGGTTCTCCGGGAGTTCCGGGTGGTCCGCCCAGTAGGCCTCTGCCAGCGCGCGCAGGCGCGCGCCCTTGGCGGCGGAGATCTGCTGCACGGCCGCGCCCATGCGGCGGGACGTGCGCAACTTCACCTCCACGAACGCGGTGGTGTCGTCCTTGATGGCCACCAGGTCGATCTCGCCCTCACGCCGGCTGACGTTACGGTCGACGATCTCCCAGCCCTTCTTCTCCAGGTACTCGGAGGCAATGCGCTCGCCGGCCTGGCCCAGCATCTGAGAACGTTCCGTCACGGTCCGACCGCCCTTGCTTCGACCGCCGCGCGCACCGGCGCGAACGACAGCCGGTGGATGTTGGTGTACCCGAGGCGTGCCAGGGCGTCCCGGTGGTCCGCCGTCGCGTAGCCCTTGTTGATCGCCAGTCCGTAACCTGGGAACCGGCGGTCCAGTTCACACATCATGCGGTCCCGGTGGACCTTCGCGAGTATCGATGCCGCAGCCACCGAGGCACACAGCGCGTCGCCATCGACCACGGCTACCTGGTGGACGTCGCCGTCGATGCGCTCTCGCCCATCAATGATCACCGCGCCGGGCCGCGTAGGCAAGGCATTGACCGCCCGACACATTGCGAGGCGGGTGGCCTGCAGGATGTTGATCTGGTCCACCACCTGCTGACTGACACTCGCGATCGCCCATTGCGCATGCCCGCGGATAGCCTCCGCCAGGCGCTCCCGCTGAGCCTCGGTCAGTTGCTTGGAGTCCCGGAGCGCCCCCACCCAGGCCGCCCGGAGGGGCTCACCGGACGCCCGCCGAGGCAGCACGACGGCCGCAGCCACCACGGGGCCCGCGAGCGGACCACGGCCCACCTCGTCCACGCCGGCCACCACCTGGAAGCCGTCGCGCCACAGTGCGCGCTCGTACCGCCAGCCAGGCTTCACCGTCCTGTTCATGCGGGGCATGGTGACACGCAGATATCGAGCAGACAACTGAGCAATTCCTTGGCGTAGCCCTCGCAGGCGCGCGGAGGCGGAGTTCACGCTCGCGTCTATGATGCGCTCTCCGCGGTCCACCTCGCCGGGAGGTGGACCGAACGGCCGGAGGAGGAACCGATGCCCATCGTCCGAATTGAGATGCTGCCGGGGCGGTCGCTGGCGCAGAAGCGCGAACTGGTCCGGCTGATCACAGACGCCGTCTGCAACGTGGCTCATACGGATCCCAAGAACACCCACGTCATCTTCTCCGAGCATTCCGTGGAGGACTGGGCCTGGGACGGCAAGCTCTACGTAGACCAGGACGATGACGACGAGGATTAACCGGGCTCGTCCACCTCTCGTGCAGCGCCCGTGCTGGCGACGGGTTCCGCCCTGGGATGAGAGTCAGCGCGCCTGTCCCCGCGTGGGAAGCGCGAATTGAGAGTCCGGGGCGGTCGGGCGGCTGCACCGCCGCCCGACTGGACGTAACAGAGTGCTACACTGAGCCCCGGATCCCACCGTGAGCGCTCGGCCGCGCCGAGTGCACCGCCTGTCACCCCAGCGTGGACCCATCCACCCCCGGCCCTGGGCGCCGGGCGCGGGATGGGTACCCCCAGAAGCGAGCGACCATGAGTACCCGCTCCGTGCGAAACATCGCCGTCTACCTCGTCATCCTCTCGGCCCTGGTCCTGGTCCTGGTGGTGCTCCTGCGGCCCGCCGGCAGCAGCGAACAGCCCCTCTCCTTCGTCATCGCGGAGGCGCGGGCCGGGCGGGTGGAGTCCATCGAGGTCCAGGGCGATAGCCTGACCGTCTACCGCCGCGGCGAGTCGGAGCCCATCCGTTCCCGCAAGGAATCCTCATCCTCCATCGAGGAGATCCTCCGCGACAGCGGTATCCCCGTAGGGGCCGACGGCGTGGAGGTGTCCGTGAAGGGCCCCTCCCAGTTCGGCAACATCTTCGGGCTGATGCTCAACTTCCTGCCGCTCATCATCTTTGGCGCCATCCTGATCTTCATGATGCGCCAGGCTGGTGGCGCCAATAACCAGGCGATGTCCTTCGGCAAGAGCCGCGCGCGGATGTTCACCGGCACCAAGCCGACCGTGACATTCGTGGACGTGGCCGGCCAGGAGGAGGCCAAGCAGGAACTCCAGGAGATCGTGGAGTTCCTGAAGTACCCGGAGAAGTTCGCCGCCCTCGGCGCGCGCATCCCTCACGGCGTGCTGCTGGTAGGCCCTCCGGGCACCGGCAAGACCATGATCGCCCGCGCCGTCTCTGGCGAGGCGGGCGTGCCGTTCTTCCACCTCTCCGGCTCGGAGTTCGTGGAGATGTTCGTGGGCGTGGGCGCCAGCCGCGTGCGTGACCTCTTCGAGAACGCCAAGCGCAACGCCCCGGCCATCGTCTTCATCGACGAGATCGACGCCGTGGGCCGTCAGCGTGGCGCGGGCCTGGGCGGCTCCCATGACGAGCGCGAGCAGACCCTGAACCAGATCCTGGTGGAGATGGACGGGTTCGACTCCAACGCCAACGTCATCGTGGTGGCCGCCACCAACCGTCCGGACGTCCTGGACCCGGCGCTGCTGCGCCCGGGCCGCTTCGACCGCCAGGTCACGCTGGACCTCCCGGACGTGAAGGGCCGGCGCGCCGTCCTGGACGTCCACGTGAAGGGCAAGCCGCTGGAGGGCTCCATCTCCCTGGAGACCATCGCCAAGCAGACGCCGGGCTTCTCCGGCGCGGACCTGGCGAACCTGGTGAACGAGGCCGCCATCCTTGCCGCACGGCGCAACAAGAAGCGCATTGGCATGGACGAACTCAACGAGGCGGTGGACCGCGTGATCGCCGGCCCGGAGCGCAAGTCCCGGGTGATCACGGAGATCGAGAAGAAGATCATCGCCTACCACGAGGCGGGACACACCGTGGCGGGGTACTTCTCCCCGCGCGCGGACATCCCTTTCAAGGTCACCATCGTCGCGCGCGGCATGGCCGGCGGGTTCACTCGCTCCCTGCCCTCGGACGACCGGCGCCTGCAGGACCGCTCCTACTACGAGGCGATGATGACCATGTCGCTAGGCGGCCACGTCTCGGAAGAGATGGTCTTCGGTGAGATGACCACCGGCGCCCATGACGACATCGGCAAGGTGACGCACATCGCCCGCAGCATGGTCACCCAGTGGGGCATGTCCAGCCGCCTGGGCCCGCGGACCTTCGGACGCCGGCAGTCCATGGTCTTCCTGGGCCGCGACATCTCCGAGGAGCGCGACTACTCCGAGCGCACCGCCGAGGAGATCGACGACGAGGTGCGCCGCATCATCGACGAGGCGCACGAGCGCTGCCGCCGGGTGCTGGCGGAGCACCGGGACTCCCTGGACGCCCTGGCCGCCCGCCTCATCGAGGTGGAGACGGTGGAGGGCGACGACCTCCTGCGGATCCTGGGCCCTGCGGAGGGGCGCCCGCTGCCGGCCGACCTAGAGACGCTGCAGCCGCCCACGGGTGGGACTCCGGCCCCCGCTGCCCCCTCCGCCGAGGAGGAGGAAGAGGAGGCCCCGCAGGGCCGCCCGGGCCTCGCCTGGGGCCAGGGCAACGCCGGGGAGTAGCCTCGGTCACGCACCGCACTCAACGAGAGGGCCCCGCGGAAGCGGGGCCCTCTCTGTCTGCCGGGACTGCTAGTGCCGCAATCGCCCAGGAGACCGGGGCAGGACGGTCAGTCCACCGCCTCGACGGGCTCCGGATCCCGCTCGCCGCGCTGCTCGCGCTCCTCGGCCTCCCGGGCCTCGCGCTCGCGGATGGAGCGGATACGGCGCTGCATGGTCTCGCGCATCACCAGGAACCACACCGTGGCGGCGGCGGCCAGCCCCAGGCGGATGGCGGGGTGCTGCTCCAGTTTGCCGTCCTCTGTCAGGACGGCGGTCCCCAGGATGAAGCCGCCACCCACCCAGACGGCGTTGGCAATGACCGCGCCCAGGTAGTCCAGCGGGGCCCAGACGCGGAGCGGGATACGGAGCGCGCCGGAGCCGAACGGCCCCACGGCACGGGTGACGCTGTGCAGGTGGTAGAAGGGGATCAGCCATCGGGCGCGGCCGGCCATCAGTTGCGCGCCCAACCGCAGCGATCCGCCCAGCCGCGTCCCGGACAGCCGCTCGCCGCCCCAGCGGCCCGCCGCGTAGGACAGGCTGTCGCCCACCATGGTGCCGGCCACCGCGGCCAGGAAGACCACGAAGACGCTGGCATCGCCCTGCGAGGCGGCGGCGCCGCCCAGGAACATCATCAGCACGCCCGGGAACACCACCCCCAGGCCGATGGTGGTCTCCACCAGGGCCGAGACGAAGACGATGGGCGTGCCGAAGTCCTGGAACAGGCGGTTGACGGTCACGAACAGGATGTCCGTGAGCCAGTTGAAGGCGTCGTAGGGCGCCGTGAGTAGGTCGATGAGGTCCAGCGAGTGGCTCCTGCCGGGACGGGGGTGTGCCATAATGATAGGCCGAGGCATGGAAGAGTCCTGCACCGCCCACCGTTGATCGTGGGCAAAGGTGTTCCTAGACTCGACTGTCTGACCCTACCAACCTGGGAGTTCGTGATGTTCGCAATCATCCGCACCGGCGGAAAGCAGTACCGCGTGCAAGAGGGCGACCGCGTCGTCATCGAGGCACTTGAGGTCGACGAGGGCGCCGAGGTCACGTTTGACGACGTGCTCCTGGTCGGCGACGAGTCCGACACGAAGGTGGGCGCACCACTGGTGGCCGGCGCTTCCGTGACGGGCACCGTGGAGTCGCAGGGCCAGGGGAAGAAGGTCATCTTCTTCGACTACAAGAACAAGACGCGGCAGAAGCGCATGGTGGGCCATCGCCAGCACGAGACGCGCGTGGTGATCACCGGCATCAACGCCGGCTAGCACCGGCCCGCAGACCGCGACAGGAACAGGACGGCAACGTCATGGCTCACAAGAAGTCCGGCGGATCCACCAAGAATGGCCGCGAGTCCGCCGCGCAGCGGCTGGGTGTGAAGCGCCACGACGGCCAGGTGGTCACCGCCGGCTCGATCCTGGTGCGCCAGCGCGGCACCCGGATGCACGCCGGCACCAACGTGGGCGTGGGCCGGGACCACACGCTCTGGGCCAAGGTGGACGGCACTGTCCGCTTCTCGCCCTACGCCAAGGGCCGCCGCAAGCAGGTCTCGATCGACCCGGTCGAGGCCTAACCCACCCAGTCACCGACTATCCAGTCACCCACTATCCAGTCACCCACTGGCGCCGGGTCGAGGGGCGCACGAGCATCCTCGGATACGGAGAGCATTCATGAAGGCTGAGATTCATCCGGAGTACGTGACCGCGGTGGTCACCTGCTCCTGTGGCAACTCCTGGGAGACACGTTCCACGAAGCCCCAGATGCACGTGGACGTCTGCTCCGCCTGCCACCCGTTCTTCACGGGCGAGCAGCGCATCGTGGACACGGCCGGCCGCGTGGAGCGGTTCCGCCGCCGCTACAACAAGCCCTAGGCCGCGGGGGCGAGCGCAAGACACGGAAGGGCGGCCTGCGGGTCGCCCTTCTGCTTGCCGATCTAGAGCAGTTCCAGGTCCCCCGGCGAGCGGCCCAGCGCGGTCAGCATCACCGCCACCTCGCTGCGGTGCTGCGTACCGTGGTTCGCCACGTGCAGCATCGAGAGCCACAGCGGCACCTCGCGGACCGCGCCGCCCCCGAGCGGTCGCTCGAAGATGCGCGCCAGGGCTTCGTCGTCGGGAAGCGAGTCCAGGAACGTCTCCGTATCCGCGCGGACCGCGTCCCAGAATGCGCGTACGGCCGCGAGGTCCGAGTAGTCGCGCGCTGTGAAGTGCCGGCGGAACGACTCCGGCCCAGTCAGCGCGCCGCTCCACCAGTCCAGGTGGATGCGCTGCGTGCCGCAGGCGTGCACGAAGGTCTGGAGCAGCGAGGGCTGGCCGGACACGACCTCCCGAGCCAGGTCGTCGGGTGGCGCCTCGCCCGCGCCCGCCAACAGGCGGTCCATGGCGTGGTGGTGATAGGCGTACAGCGCGCGTGTTGCGTCCAGGATCATGCTCTGCCTCCGCGCTCACCTTACGCCCGTGCCCACCCTCGTCCCCCGGGCGGGTGGCACGTACCCTGAGGCGGTGAGCCAGCCCCCCTCCCAGACCTACGGCGGCCAGGCAGTCATCGAGGGCGTCATGATCCGTGGCGCCCACGCGATGTCCATCGCCGTGCGCCGGCCGGACGGCGACATCCAGAGCCACGCCGAGCCGCTGCGCGGGCTCTACACCAGCCCCCTCCGGCGCATCCCGTTCCTTCGAGGCGTCCTGGTGCTCCTGGAGACCATGGTGCTGGGTGCCCGCGCGCTGGCCTGGTCCTCCGCCATCGCCCAGGGCCAGGTGGATGAACGCGGCGAGCCCTCGCCCCTCACGCGCGGCGAGGGCGTGTTCATCGTGGTGAGCATGAGCATCGCCGTGGCCGCGTTCTTCGCGGGGCCAGTGATCCTCACCATGTGGATGGACGGCCTGCTGCCGCGCTGGGGCGTGCTGGCGGCGGAGGGCGGCATCCGCCTGGCCCTGCTGCTCGGCTATATCTGGCTCATCGGTCGCTCGGACGACGTGAGTCGGGTGTTCCAGTACCACGGAGCGGAGCACATGACGATCGCCGCGTACGAGGACGGCCGTGACCTGACCGTCCCGGCCGTCCGGCGCTACCCGAAGGAGCATCCTCGCTGCGGGACGTCCTTCCTGCTGACCGTGGCGCTCGTCTCCATCGTGGTGTTCGCCTTCGCGGGGACGGACCCGTGGTGGTGGCGGGTGGCCTCGCGGCTGGTGCTGGTTCCGGTGGTGGCGGCCGTCTCCTACGAGGCGATCCGGTTCGCCGGCTTCCACCAGCGCTGGCCCGTGGTGCGCCTGCTCTTCGCGGGCAACATCGCGCTCCAGCGCCTCACCACCCGCCCCCCGGACGACGAGCACATCCAGGTCGCGATCCGCGCGCTGGACGAGGCGATGGTGGCGGAGCGGAGCGCCTGAGCGTGGCGGCGCGCGGCACTCCCACGCCCTCCGGGAGCGAGGACGACCCGATCTACTTCGCCTCGTCGCCGGACCTGCGCCGGTGGATGGAGCGGAATCACTCCCGGCGCGACGAGGTCTGGGTGGGCTTCCACCGGAAGGCGACCGGCGTGCCCAGCGTCACCTGGCCGGAGGTGGTGGACGTGGCGCTCTGCTTCGGCTGGATCGACGGCATCCGGAAGACCGTGGACGGCACGCGCTACAAGAACCGGCTGACGCCGCGCAGGCGCGGCAGCAACTGGAGCCTGAAGAACATCAACCGCATGCGCGAACTGATCGCGGAGGGCCTGGTCACACCGGAGGGCCTCGCCGCCTTCGAGGCGCGGCGAGACGACCGCTCCGGCGTCTACTCCTTCGAGCAAGAGGCCCCCGCCGCCCTGCCCACGGCCATGGAGGCCGAACTGCGCGCCAACCAGGCAGCCGCCGCGTTCTTTGACTCGCAGCCCCCGGGCTACCAGCGGCGGGCGATCCACTGGGTGCTGGACGCCAGGCGGGAGGAGACACGTCAGCGGCGGCTGCGGACGTTGATCAGCGACTCGGAGTCGGGCCTCCGGATTGCGCTGCTCAGGGGAGCCCCGCGGGGGCAACAACCGCTATAATCCTGAGTAAGTCGCTCAACAACCGGAGGTTTGGGATGGAATCGGCTACCGCTTCCCCCTACCGCGTGGACCGCAACACGCTGCGTACCAACCAGGCGTTCATCGTGGCGCTGACCGTGCTTGGCTTCCTGCTGGGCCTGGAAGCCGGCCGCTGGCTGATCCTCGCCACCGCGCTGGTCATGGGCCTGGGCACGATCCACGAGGCGTTCGCGCTCTTCAAGCAGGTGCACCGGCGCGTCCTGAAGCCGGCAGGCCTCCTGAAGGCGGACATCCACGTGGAAGACCCCATGCCGCACCAGTTCGCGCAGGGGATGGGCTCCGTGTTCCTGTTCATCGCCTTCGCTGCCCTGGTGGGTGGCGCACCGGTGGTGGGTTGGGTGCTGACCTGGGTGGTGGCCGCCCTGGCCTTCGTGAACCTCACCGTGCAGTTCTGCATGGGCTGCTTCATCTACTTCCAACTGGACCGTCGCGGGCTGTTGCCGGGTTCCATCGCCAGCACGCGCGCCGCGTCCTAGGGCGGATCCGTCGTGCTTGAACGCGTCCTCATAGCCGCAGGACTCCTCGCCTTCTTCGCCGTAGCCATTGCCCTGGGCCGGCGTTGGTACGAGGCGCGCAACGCCCGCATCGAGGCGCGCCTGCGGGCCGAGGAGGCTCCCGGCGCCCCGGAGGCAGCCTCTACGCCCGCCCAGGGCGAGCAGACGGCCCCTCGGGTGGTCTACTTCACCACCAGCACCTGCGTGGTCTGCAAGGCGCAGCAGGAGCCCGCCATGGCCGCGCTCGCGCAGCGCGTCCCGGACCTGCGGGTGGAGCGCCACGACGCGGTGGAGGAGCGTGCCCTCGCGGACCGCTACGGCGTCCTCTCCGTGCCCACCACCGCCGTCTACGACCGTGCCGGGCGTCTGGTGACCGTGAACCGCGGTTTCACCCCTGCCGCCGTGCTGCTGGCCCAGGTGGAGGGCCGCGAGCCGGCCATGGAGGGCGGCGCGGTCATGGCCTCCGAGCCGCTGGCGGAGCGCTGACGGTACGATCCTCGGACCGAGTCCCCGCTGAGTAAGGCTCCCCCGTGAAAGTGACCGTGCTTGCCGGCGGCGTTGGCGCCGCGAGGTTCCTCTCGGGGCTCGCCCGCGTCGTGGAGCCCCCCGCCATCACCGCCATCTGCAACGTCTCGGACGACCTGGAGTGGCACGGCCTCCACGTTTCGCCGGACATCGACTCCGTGCTCTACACCCTGGCCGGACAAGAGGGTGAGCAGGGCTGGGGCTTGCGCGGCGACACCACCGTCACGCTGGACGAACTGCGTGCGCTGGGCGCGGACGAGTGGTTCACCATCGGCGACCGGGACCTGGCCACGCACCTCTTCCGCACCGCCCGACTCCGCGCGGGAGCCTCGCTGAGCGAGGCCACCGCGGCGCTGGCGGGCGCTCGAGGCGTCGGCGTGACGGTGCTGCCCGTCACGGACGACCACCACCCCACGATCGTGCGCACGCCAGAGGGCGACCTGGCCTTCCAGGACTACTTCGTCCGGCGTCGCGCCCAGGGGGAGGTGCTGGGGTTCGACTTCCCCGGCGCGGACGCCGCCCGGCCCGCCCCCGGGGTGCTGCGCGCCATCGGCGAGGCGGACCTGGTGCTGCTGGCGCCCAGCAACCCGTTCGTCTCGATCACCCCCGTGCTGATGGTGCAGGGCGTCCGTCAGACGTTGGCGGCAGCCCCGGGCAGGCGCGTCGCCGTCTCGCCCATCGTGGGCGGCGCCGCGGTGAAGGGGCCGGCGGCGGACATGATGCGCTCGCTGGGGCTGGACGTGTCCGCGCTCGGCGTGGCGCGGCTGTACCAGGGGCTGGTCGACCTCTTCGTCCTGGACCAGGTGGACGCCGCGCTGTTGCCGGAGGTGCGCGCCCTGGGCATGGACGCGGTGGCGGTGGACACGATGATGACCGGCGACGAGGGCCGTGAACGCGTGGCCCGCAACGTGCTGTCGGCCGCGGGCTTCGGCTCGTGACGGCGGAGGCCAGGCGCCAGCACACCGGCGCGGACTACGTGGTGATCATCGCCGTGCAGGACGCCTCTCGCGCCAAGAGCCGGCTGGGCGAGGGCCTGGACCCGGGGATGCGCCGCTCGCTGGTGATCGCGATGCTGGACGACATGCTCTCCACGATCCGGGAGGTCTGGCAGGGCCGCGTGCTCGTGGTCTCCGCCGACCCCGTGTACGACGCGGTCGCGCGGGACCACGGCGCTGACGTCCTGCGGGACGGCGGCACAGGCTACAACGAGGCAGTGACGCTCGCGCTGGACAGCGTCTCGGAGGCGGAGGCGGCACTGGTCCTGCCCGGCGACCTGCCGCACGTCAGCAGCGCCGAGGTCGCCACGCTCCTCAACGCCCTGGCGGAGCCCGGCGTAAAGGTGGTGCCCGCGGACGATGGCGGCACGCTGGCGCTTGGCCTGACCCCGCCCACCGTGATCGCGAGCCGTTTCGGGCCGGACTCGGCGCACGCGCACGCCGAGGCGGCGCGCGCCGCCGGGTTCGCCTACGGCTTCTTCAGTCCGGGCGACCTGCGCCACGACGTTGACACGCTGGAGGATCTAGCCCGCGTGTGGGACCGCGTGGGCGAGGCCACCACCGCGTTGCTGGAACACCTGCCGTTGCCCGCCATTGGGAGCCGCGATGACTGACCCCACCGCTATCGAGCGTGCCATCCGCTCGCGCCGGTCCATCCGAGGGCTGGAGGGCCCGCCGCTCTCCCCCGGGGAGGTCGAGGCGCTCGTCCTGCTCGCCTGCACCGCACCGGCACCGCATCACACTCAGCCGTGGCGCTTCGTGGAGGTCTCCCCGGAGCGGCGTAGCACGCTCGCGACCGCGATGGGCGAGGCCTGGCGCGCGGACCTGGAGCGAGACGCCGTGCCCCGGGCGCAGCAGGAACGCGCGCTGGCCCGCTCCCGCCGCCAGGTGGAGGGCGCCCCCACACTGCTCCTCGGCTGCCTGGTCGCGGACGGCCTGCGCGCGTACGAGGATGACCGACGGGCCCGCGCGGAGTGGGGGCTGGCGCAGCACTCGTTCGGGGCGGCGCTCCAGAACATCCTGCTGGCCGCGTCAGCGCGTGGCCTGGGCGCGTTCTGGATCTCCGCCCCGCTGTACGCACAGGATGCCGCGCGCGGTGCGCTGGACCTTGACGCCGCATGGCAGCCGCAGGCCTTTGTGGCGCTGGGCCGCCCGAGCGCGGATTACCGGCCCTTCGACCGTCCCGATCCGGACCTGGCGCTGCACTTCACGCGCCGATAGCGCCGTCCGCGCGCGGCTCCGGCAGCGCCACCAGGCCCGGCAGGTCGTGCAGGCTGCGTATCACCGGGAAGCCCGGGTTGCTCGCGACGTCCACCTGGCCCTCGCGGTCCAGCAGCACGGCGTGCATGCCGGCGGCGAGGGCGGGCTCCACGTCGTTGTCCACGCGGTCCCCCACCATCAGCGCGCAGGCCGCCTCCGCTCCGGCCTTGGCCAGGGCGGCCTCGAAGAAGCGGGGGTGGGGCTTCGTCACCTTCGCCTCGTCCGCCCCGAAGGTGACGTGCATCAGGTCCATCACCGGTGTGCGGATCAGCGCGGCGTTGCCGTTGGTGGCGGTGGCCAGCCGGAACCCCGCCGAGCGCAGCGCCACCAGCGGCTCCACCACGTCGTCGTAGGCGCGCAGCGCGTCGTCGCGGGCGGTGTAGAAGGCGAGCGTCGCCTCCTCCGCCGCGGCGGGATCATCGATGCCCCGTTCGCGCAGGACCTGCTGGAAGGACAGGCGGCGGATCTCGCTGAGCGTGCGGCGGTGCTGGTGCAACCGGTACAGGCGCTCACGCGTCTCGGTCAGCGCGGCGGGCGTGACGATCTTCCCGGTGCGCTCGGAGAGGTACGTGGCCGCGGCCTCCAGCGCTGCGACCAGCGAGCTCTCGAAGTCCACCAGGGTGCCGTCCACGTCGAAGAAGATGTGGGTGACCTGGAACGGACCGCGGGGCACCGGCTGCGCCTCGCCTACGCCTCTACGGGGCGCATGGGCACCCCACGCCCGGAGAGGTAGGCCTTGAGCGAGGGGATGTCGTACTTCCCGAAGTGGAAGATGGAGGCGGCCAGCACGGCGGCCACGCCGCCCTCCATGAAGGCGTCGTAGAGGTGCTCCGGCTCGCCGGCGCCGCCGGAGGCGATCACCGGCACGTCCACCGTGTCCGTGATGCGGCGCAGCAGGTCAATGTCGTAGCCGTCCTGGCGCCCGTCCGTGTCCATGGAGGTCACCAGCAGTTCCCCGGCGCCGCGCTCCGTGGCCTCGCGCGCCCACTCGATGGCGTCCCGGCCGGTGGCCGTGCGGCCGCCGTGGGTGAAGACCTCCCACCGCTCGGGGCCCGTGCGCTTGGCGTCCACGGCCACCACGATGCACTGAGAGCCGAAGCCCTTGGCGCCCTCCTGGATGAGTTCGGGGCGCTGCACGGCCGCCGTGTTCATGGAGACCTTGTCCGCGCCGGACTCCAGCATCAGCCGCACATCCTGCGCGCTGCGGACGCCGCCGCCCACGGTCAGCGGGATGAATACCTGGTCCGCCGTCTGGCGGATGATGTCGTACACGCTGGTGCGCGCGTCGGAGGAAGCGGTGATGTCCAGGAAGACCAGTTCGTCCGCGCCCTGGCTGTCGTACTTCGCCGCCAGGTCCACCGGGTCACCGGCGTCCCGCAGCTCCACGAAGGACACGCCCTTCACCACGCGGCCGTTGTCCACGTCGAAGCAGGGGATGATGCGGCGGGTGAGCATGGCGGCGGCTGTCTAGACCGCCGCGGCCAGGGCGTCCCGCAGGCGGATGTCCCCCGCGTACAGCGCGCGGCCCACGATCGCGCCCTCTACTCCGCAGTCGGCCAGGCGCTGGATGTCCTCCACACTGCCCACGCCGCCCGCGGCGATCACCTTCACGGACGTGGCGGAGGTCAGGCGCTCGTACATCTCGAAGTTCGGGCCGTCCGTCACACCATCCCGCAGGATGTCCGTGTAGACGATGCGCTCCACCCCCAGCGAGGACAGGCGCTCAATGAACTGGAGCGGGTCCAGGTCCGTGGACTCCGTCCAGCCCTGCAGGCTGACCTTGCCCTCGCGGGCGTCCACGGAGACCACCAGGCGGTCGCGCGCCACGGCGATCGACTCGCGCAGGAACGTCGGATCCTTCACCGCGCCGGTGCCGATCACCACGCGGTTCACGCCTTCGTCCAGCATCTCGTGCACCATGTCCACGGTGCGGATGCCGCCGCTGGTCTGGACCGCGCAGGACACGGCGTCCACGATCTGCGAGATCACCCTCGCGTTGACGCGCTCCCCGGTCTTGGCGCCGTCCAGATCCACCACGTGGATGCGGTCCGCCCCCTGCGAGGCCCACCGCACCGCCATGGCCACCGGATCGTCGCTGAACACGGTCTCGCGCGAGTAGTCGCCCTGGGCCAGGCGGACGCATCGGCCGCCCAGGATGTCAATCGCCGGGATGATCTCCACGAACCAGAACCTTTCCTACCCCGCGCTGCCCCAACCAGACCGAGCCGCTAGCGCACTCCTGCGCCGGCGGGCGCGATGGACCCGTGTTCGCGCGCCAGCCGCAGGAAGTTCGCGTACAACCGCAGCCCCATGCGCCCGGACTTCTCCGGGTGGAACTGGGTGGCCACCACGTTGTCGCGCCCCACCACGGAGGCGAAGCGCACGCCCTCGTACTCCGTCTCGCCCAGCACCACCGCGTCGTCGCTGGGGGCGGGGTGGTAGGAGTGCACGAAATAGAAGTAGGAGCCGTCTGGGATGCCCTCGAACACGGGGTGCTCGGCGCGCATCTCCACGGTGTTCCAACCCATGTGCGGCACGGTCATGCCGCGCGGGAAGCGCACGATGCGTCCTGGCAGCACGCCCAGGCAGGGGTGCTCGCCGCCCTCCTCGGACACCTCGAACAGGGCCTGCTGGCCCATGCAGACGCCCAGGAACGGCCGGCCGGAGGCGATGTAGTCCAGGATCGGCTCCACCAGTCCGGCGTGCCGAAGGTTCGCCATGGTGTCCTCCGCCGCGCCCACGCCGGGCACAATGAGCGCCTTGGCGTCCGCGAGACGGTCCGGTACGGCGGTGACCAGCGGCTCCACACCGGCATGGGCCACCGCACGCGCCACGCTACGCAGGTTGCCTGCGCCGTAGTCGACGATGACGACGTCCGACATGCTCTGTGTCCGCCCTGGCTGCGACGCGGCCTCACGCCCCGTCGATTCGCGCTGCCTACCCAGTGTACCCCGCACCTCCCCTACGTCATGTTGCAGGCAGGTTGCTCCCCCGTAGCAGAAAGGGCCGTAGCAGGAAGGTGCGCGTGCCCGGGCCCGCCAGAGTGCCGCGGCCAGCCCGGCTCCGAGGGCCCTCCCTCGTATACTCGGCGCATGGCGAAGTCCGCCGAACCCCACACCGACCCGCAGGAAGAGCAGCGCGACCTGGAGGCCGCGCGCGAGCGCGTGGACGTGCTCCGCACCCAGATCCGCGACCACGACTATCGCTACTACGTCCTCACCCAGCCGGTCATCGGCGACTCGCAGTACGACGCGCTCATGCGGGAACTGCGGGACCTGGAGGCACGGTTCCCGGAACTGATCTCGCCGGACTCCCCCACCCAGCGCGTCGCCGGCGAGGCTGCGGAGGGCTTCGCGGTGGTGGAGCACCGCGAGCCGATGCTCTCGCTCTCCAACGTCTTTGACCGCGACGAACTGCTGGCGTGGCACAAGCGCATGACCCGACTGGCGGAGCGCGACGACTTCACGTTCGTCTGCGAGCCGAAAATCGACGGCCTGGCGATTTCGCTGGTCTACCGCGGCGGGCGCTTCGAGTACGGCGCCACGCGTGGCGACGGCTACCGCGGCGAGGACATCACGCAGAACCTGCGCACCATCCGCTCGCTGCCCCTCGTGCTGGACGCGGACCCGGCCACCCTGCCCCCAGCCTTCGAGGTGCGCGGCGAGGTCTACATGTCCAAGGGCGAGTTCGTCCGCCTGAACGAGCAGCGTGCGGAGGCGGGCGAGCAGTTGTACATGAACCCCCGCAATACCGCGGCCGGGTCGCTCCGCCAGTTGGACGCGCGGATCACCGCCTCGCGGCGCCTCGATCTCTTCGCGTACCAGTTGGGCTGGGTGGAAGGTGCACGCCCCGCCGCCACGCACTCCCAGAACATCGAGTGGCTGCGCGCCCTCGGATTCCCGGTGAACCCCCTGACCGAAGTGCTGCACACCGTGGACGCCGTCGCGGAGTTCTGCGAGGCGTGGGTGGAGCGGCGGGACTCGCTGGACTACGAGATCGACGGCGTGGTGGTGAAGGTGGACGACCTGGCCACCCAGCGGGCCCTGGGCGTGGTCGGGCGTGAGCCGCGGTGGGCCACTGCCTGGAAGTTCCCGGCGGAGCAGGCCGTGACGCGACTCCGCGACATCGCCGTCTCCGTCGGGCGCACCGGCGTCCTCACCCCGTTCGCGGTGCTGGAGCCCGTGTTCGTGGGCGGCGCCACCGTCTCCATGGCCACGCTGCACAACCTGGACCACCTGCGCTCCCTGGACATCCGCGCGGGGGACGATGTCATCGTGCAGCGTGCGGGGGACGTCATCCCGCAGGTGGTCGGCCCGGTCCTCGCGCGGCGCGAGGGGCGCGACCTGCCGGTCTTCGAGATGCCCGACACCTGCCCGGTGTGCGGCACGCCGGTGTCGAAGGATCCGGAGGCGGCGGCCTACTACTGCCCCAACCGCTCCTGCCCCACGAAACTCGCCCGGCAGATCGAGCACTTCACCGGCAGAGGCGCTTTGGACATCGAGGGCTTCGGCGAGGAGCGCTCCGCCATGCTGGTGGATCGTGGTTTCGTGACGTCGCTCTCGGACCTGTACGACCTGCCCTCCAGGCGCGAGGAACTCCTCCAGGTGGAAGGCATTGGCCCGAAGACGCTGGACGCGCTCTTCGAGGGCCTGGAGCGGAGCAAGCAGCAGCCACTCCACCGCCTGCTGATCGCGCTCGGCATCCGGCACGTGGGCGGCGAGACGGCACGGGCCCTGGCCCTGCACTTCGGCGGGATGGATGCGCTGCGGAACGCCTCGCTGGAGGAGGTGCAGTCCGTGGACGGCATCGGCCCGATCGTGGCGGAGGCCGTCTACGAGTACTTCCGTGACCCGGAGTACGCGGCGCTGGTCGACCGCCTGCGGGACGCCGGCCTGCGCATGGACGAGGACGTCTACGCGCGCGGCGGGCCGCTGGAGGGCCTGTCGGTCGTGGTCACCGGCTCCCTGGAGCGCTGGTCCCGCAACCAGGTGGAGGAGTTGATCAAGCGCCTGGGCGGCAAGGTCAGCGGCTCCGTGTCCAAGAAGACCTCGTTCGTGGTGGCCGGCGAGGGCGGGGGCTCCAAGCGCGAGAAGGCGGAGGCGCTGGGCGTGGAGATCCTGGACGAGGCCGAGTTCACCGAGCGTCTGCGCTCGCTGGGCTGGAGCGAAGGCGAATAGCCTGCCGTAGCCGGCACGAAGCGCCCCGGTATGCCTCGCCGAGTCGCGTGCCGCGCGATCTCGATACCCTGCCCCCGCTACCCCTGTGCTCGGGAGGCTCCAGATGACCACCAGCGAACCGACACGCCCTCCTTCCCCGCCCAGCGCCGCCGACCTGAAGCGCTACCGCGGGTTCCTCGCGGACGAGGCGGACGGCGTCTACATGTACGAGCAGTTGGCGGAGATCGAGCAGGAGCCGGAACTCAAGGACATCTACCGCCAACTGGCGATCACCGAGCAGCGCCACCTGGACCTCTGGCGAGATCAACTGCAACTGGCCGGAGAAGACAACACTGTCCCCCCTCCCTCCCGCCGCATCCGCATGATCATGTGGATCGCCCGCCGATTCGGCGCCGAGGCGGTGATGCCCGTGATCAAGACGATGGAGACGGACGCCACGGACATGTACCGCGGCATCGCCATCGCGGAAGAGGCGGGCCTGCCGGAGGACGAGGTCTCGCACTACCGCGTGTTCGACGCGCTCTCCAAGCGCCAGGGCGGCGTGGCCGGTTCCACCATCGGACGCATCGAGTCCCGCCACCGCGCCCTCGGCGGCGGGAACGCCCTGCGCGCCTCCGTGCTGGGTGCGAACGACGGACTGGTCTCCAACCTGGCGCTGGTCGCCGGCTTCGCGGGAGCGGACCCCGGGCAGGGCACGATCATGCTCGCCGGCCTCGCCGGGCTACTCGCGGGGGCGGCCTCCATGGCCCTGGGCGAGTGGATCTCCGTCACCTCCTCACGTGAGGCCGCGGAGGCGCAGTTGCGCGTGGAGCGCGAGGAACTGGAACTCGCCCCGCAGGAGGAGGCGGAGGAACTGGCGCTGATCTACCAGGCCAAGGGTTTGCCCAAGGCGGACGCGGAGCGCCTGGCGCAGACGATCATCGCTGACCCGGAGCACGCGCTGGCCACGCTGGCGCGCGAGGAACTCGGCATCGTGCCGGAGGACCTCGGATCGCCGTGGGCGGCGGCAGTTGCCTCGTTCATCCTGTTCGCGCTGGGCGCCATCATCCCCGTGCTTCCGTTCTTCTTCGGCCACGGTGGCCCGTACATCATCGCGGCAGGGATTGCGTCCGGCGTGGGCCTGTTCGCGCTGGGGGCCGCGATCACGCTGCTCACCGGTCGGTCATGGCTGTTCGGCGGCGGCCGCCAGGTGGTCCTGGGCCTTGCGGCCGCCGTGATCACGTACTTCATCGGAGGCGTCATCGGGGGCGTCGCGGGCGTCTGATGCGCCCCTCCTCCATCCTGGAGCACCGCGCCGGCGCCCCGGTCGCGCCACCTCGAGGGCCGGCGCAACTTCGGGACGCCGTGCTGGGCGCGGTGGACGGCACCGTCACCACGTTCGCCGTGGTCGCCGGGGCCGTTGGCGCTGGGCTCGCTCCCGCGGTGGTGGTGATCCTCGGCCTCGCCAACCTGTTCGCGGACGGCCTCTCGATGGCGGTGAGCAACTACCTGGGCAAGCAGGCGGATGCCCACCTCCGCGAGCAGGCGCTGCTGGACGCGCAGGCGCACCTACAGCGGCACCCGGACGAGGCTCGCGAGACGCTCCGCGCGGCATACGCCGCGCGCGGACTACAGGGCGACGACCTGGAGCAGGTCGTCGCCGCCCTCACGCGCTCGCCGGGGGCGTGGGCGGAGTCCGCCGTCATGGAGGAGTACGGCCCGGAGGACGGCGCGCAGGGGGCGATGAAGGCGGGCCTGGCCACGTTCGTGGCGTTCCTGATCGCGGGGGCCATCCCACTGGTCACGTTCATCCTGGACGCGGCAGACGTTTCCCTGGGCGTGGGCATCTTCGCCGCGAGCGCCGTGGCCACGGGCGTGACGTTCTTCCTGGTAGGCGTGGTGAAGGGCATCGTGGTGCGGCGCCGATGGTGGCGGGACGGCCTGGAGACGCTCGCCCTCGGCGGCCTGGCCGCCATCGTGGCGTACGGGGTGGGCTGGCTGCTGCGAGGCGCCGCGGACGCCGCGTAAGTCCTCGGAGACGCAGGCGTCACCACCACGTGCGAGGTTGCCGGGCCGGAGCGCGCCTCCCTATACTCCCAGCGTCGTCCTCTCCGGGCGGCAATGCGCAACGCGGCCTTCTCCCCCCGTTTAGGTCCGGTTGACCGTGATCAACCCGCTTTCCTCCTTCCTGGGGATGTTTTCGCACGACATCGCCATCGACCTCGGCACAGCCAACACGCTCGTGAGCGTGCGCGGGCGCGGCATCGTCATTGACGAGCCCTCCGTGGTGGCGATCGACCGAGTCACGAAGCGCGTCCTCGCCATTGGCGCGGAGGCCAAGCGCATGGTCGGGCGGACCCCCGCCTCGATCATCGCAGTGCGCCCGCTCCGCGACGGCGTGATCTCCGACTTCGCGGTCACCGAGAAGATGCTCCAGTACTTCATCCGCCAGGTGCACGAGCGCTTCGGCCTGGGCATCCCCAAGCCGCGAGTGGTGGTGGGGATCCCCTCGGGCGCCACGGAGGTGGAGAAGCGCGCCGTGCACGACGCCGCCATGGCCGCCGGCGCACGCGCCTGCTACCTCATCGAGGAACCGATGGCCGCGGCCATCGGCTCGGAACTGCCGGTGATGGACGCCGCGGGATCCATGGTCATCGACATCGGCGGCGGCACCACGGAAGTGGCCGTGCTGGCCCTCGGCGGCATCGTGCGCGCGCACTCCGTGCGTGCGGCCGGTGACGGCATGGACGCGGCGATCGTGGACTACGCGCGCCAGGTCCACAACATGCTCATCGGCGAGCGCACGGCGGAGGCCGTGAAGATCGAGGCCGGCTCCGCCTACCCGTTGGACGACGAGTGGACCATTGACCTGCGTGGCCGCGACCTGGCCACCGGCCTGCCGAAGTCCGTGGAGATCTCCACCGTGGAGGTCCGGGACGCACTGTCGCCGGTGGTGAACGAGATCATCCGCACGGTGCGCGCCACCATTGAGACCACGCCACCGGAACTGGTGGCGGACCTGATGCTGCACGGCATCGCCATGACCGGCGGCGGCTCGCTACTCCGAGGGCTGGACCGCAAGGTCGCCACGGAGACGCGCTTCCCCGTCTACGTCACGGAGGATCCGCTCCGTACCGTGGTGCGAGGCTGTGCCGCGGCGTTGGAGGAAGCGGAGACCCTGCAGAAGGTGCAGGCGGCCGTCGCCAGCCGCCGGCCGCCCCGCTAGGCCGGCGGCGAGCAGCCTGATGCACCCGCGCCCCGTCACCAACTCGGGCGCGGGCCTCCCGCCCGCACCCGTCGAGTGCCCGCGCACCAGGCTGGAGGCGCGCCCGTGGTAGGCGCACGCCACGCCGCGTGGTTCACCAGCCTGCTGACCGCCGGCGTCCTGCTGCTGGCACTCTCACCACTGCCGCTCGCCGGCGAGGTGGAGTTGCGTGTGGGCGCAGCGGTCGCACCCGCCGTGGGTGCCGTGCGGGACATCCTGCGGCCAGTCACGGACGTGGTGCTGCACGCGGGGCAACTGGACGAACTCGCCGCCGAGAACGCCGCCCTCCGCCAGTCGCTCGCCCGCGCGGAGGCAGACCTGGCCTCGCTCCGGGAGAGCCGGATTGCCCTGGAGCAGGCACGCGCGCTGGTGGACAGCGTGGGCGCCCAGGCAGGCGCCACCGTCACCGCCACTGTGATCCTGCGCGACCCCGCCCCCGGCCGGCAGAGCGTCGTGCTCAACCGAGGCGCGCAGGACGGCGTGCGCCCCGGCCAGCCGGTGATGGGCGCCGGCGCCACGCTGGTGGGCATCGTCACGGAGGTGGACGCGCGGCGCGCGCGCGTGCGGCTGATCACGGACCGCGAGTCGGCCATCGCCGCGATCCTCCAGTCGTCGCGCACCGCCGGATCCCTCGTGGGGACGGGCGAGCGGCTACGGCTGGACTTCGTGGCGCTGGAGGCGCAGGTCGCGCCCGGCGACGTGGTGCTGACCAGCGCGCTGGGCGGCCTGCTGCCCCCCGGCCTGCTGGTGGGCCGGGTGGCCACGGTGGAGACGCGCGGGCAGGAGTTGTTCCAGTCGATCACCGTCGCCCCCCTGGCGAACCTGGACCGCGTGGAGCAGGTGCTGATCATGACCGGCTTCGTGCCCGGCGCCACGCTGGAACCCGCCGCCTCCCCCGCGCCCGGAGCGGCGGAGTGAGCCTGGTGATCCTGGCCCTGGTGCTGCTGGCCGCGCCCGTGCAGGCCGCGATCGCCACCGCGCTGGTGCGCGATCCCCTCGCGGCGCCGGTGCTGCCCGCGGCGCTGCTGGCGGCGTGGGCCGCCACCCGCTACTCCGAGGAGCGCCCCTGCCACGAGGTGTGGCCTGCCATCCTGCTGCCCGCACTGGTGCTGGGCGCCGCGTCCGAGGAGCGCGTGGGCTGGTTCCTGCTGGCGCTGCTGCCGGCGCCGGCGCTCGCCGTGGCGGGCGCCCGGCAGGTGCGGCCGCGCGTCACCGGCTTCGGGAGGCGCGTGAGCCTCGCTGCCGGGGCGGCGTCGTTGGCGGCGATGGCGTACGCCGTGGTGCTGGCCGTGGCGGCCGGTCTGGCAAGGGACCTCCCGGCCAGCGCGCCCTCCCTGCTCGCAACCGGCCTCGGCAGCAGCCTGCTGGCCACCGTGGCCGTGGTCGCGTTCTGGCCGCTGCGCCCGCGCGCACGAGGACTCTTCGGGTGACGCGGCTCAGCGTCACGCAGCGCCTGAGGCTGATGCAGGGCGTGCTGCTGCTGCTCGTGCTCGCCCTCGGCCTGCGGGTCGCCTCCCTCCAGTGGTTCGACCCGGTGATCCCGCCGGACTACGGCGACGGCCTGGCGCCGCGCCTGCTGGAGGTGCAGCCCGCCCGTGGGCTGATCGTGGACCGCAACGGCCAGGTGCTGGCGAGGAACACCCCCGACTTCCGGGCCACCCTGGTGCCCGGCGAATTGCCGGAGGACGAGGACGCCCGCCGCCGTGCGCTGCTGGACCTGGAGCGCATCCTGGGCGTCCCCTACGCCGAACTCGAGGCGGCGGCGAGCAGTCGCCTGGCCGTCATCGACCCGTTCGCGCCCGTGCTGGTCCGCGACGGCCTCGGGGCGGAGGAGGCGATCGCCATCCGCGCCGCCGCGGCCGGGCGCCCCGGTGTCCGCATCGAGGCGAGTCCCAGCCGTGTCTACGTGCTGGAGGAGACGCTCGCCCACATCCTGGGCTACGTCGGCGCCATCCCGGAGGACGAAGCGGAGGCCCTCACCGCGCTCGGCTACCCCCTGGACGGCACCATCGGCATGACCGGCGTGGAAAGCGCCTACGAGGACACGCTGCGGGGTGAGCCAGGCCGCCGCCTGGTGCTCTCCGACCCGCGCGGCCGCGAGGTGCAGCCGCTGGCACAGTCGGACGCGGAGCCCGGCGCGGACCTGGTGCTCTCGATCGACCTCGAACTGCAGCGTGCGGCAGCCGCCGCGCTGGCGGACGGGATGGAGCGCGGGCTCTCCGTGGTGCGTCGCGGGACGGGGCAGGCACGCCCGGAGCCCGTGCAACTGGGCGCCGCACTGCTGATGGACGTCCGCACCGGCGAACTCCTCGCCTCCGTCTCTCTTCCCGCGTACGACCCCAACCTGTTCGTGGATGGCGACCCGGACGCCGTCGCCTCCGTGTTCACGGATCCCGCGCGCCCGCTCATCGATCGCACGTACATGGAGGTGCGGTCGCCCGGCTCCATCTACAAGCCGCTGGTCGCCCTCGCGGCGCTGGAGGAGGGCATCGCCACGGCCGGCACACGGATCTACTCCAGCGGCGCGATCACCATCGCGGACCAGTACAACCCCGGTGTGTATTACGTCTTCAAGGACTGGGCAGCGCACGGCGACTTGGACATGAGGCGCGCCCTTGCCCGCTCATCGGACGTCTACTTCTACTACCTCGTGGGCGGCTACCAGGACTTCGAGGGCATGGGCCCGGATGTCCTCGCCTCCTGGTCCCGGCAGGCCGGCTTCGGCCGGCCAACGGGGTACGACCTACCCGGCGAGGTGGGCGGCCTGGTGCCGGACCGGGAGTGGAAGGAGGACGAGTTCGGGGAGGCGTGGCTGCTGGGCGACTCCTACCCGTACAGCATCGGCCAGGGCTACCTGACCGTGACCCCGCTACAGATGGCGGTGCTCACCGCGGCCATCGCGAACGGCGGCGACCTCCTGAAGCCGCGCGTGGTCCACGGCTTCCGAAACGGGGACCTGGTGACCACGCTCCGCCCGCAGACATCCGGACACCTCGAGGCGTCCGAGGCGCACTACGAGGTGGTGCGTGAGGGGATGCTGGCCGCTGCGGCGGACGGCGGCACGGCGGCCACGGGGCGCCCCGTTGGCGCGCGCATCGCCGGCAAGACCGGCACGGCGGAGTTCGGCCAGCCGTACCCGGACGGCGAGTTCGACACGCACGGCTGGTACATCGGCTACGCCCCCTACGACGAGCCTGAGGTGGCCGTGGTGGTCTACCTGGAGTACGGGGTGGGCGCCACGCACGCCGGCCCGGTGGCGAGGGCGATCCTGGAGGCCTACTACGAGCAGCGTGATCGCCCCGCGGTCCCGGACCGCGTGGAGGCCGCGCGGTGATCCTCGCCCTCGCGCGTCGCACGGTGCCGGACGCGGTGCTCCTGGCTGCGGTCGCGGGCCTCGTGCTGGCGGGCGCCCTGATGGTGCGCGCCTCGACCATGGAGGCCCCGGGCGAAGTCTCCGCGGAGGCCTGGCGGCAGGTGATCTACGCCGCGACCGGGTTGGTGCTGCTGGTGGGGGTCTCCAGGCTGCATCCCGGCCTGCTCCGACAACTCGCCCCGGTGATTTATGTCGCTTCTCTGCTGGCGCTCGTCGCCGTGCTGGCACTGGGTTCGGACCAGTTCGGCGCGCGCCGGTGGATTGAGCTCGCGCCGGGAGTAACGGTGCAGCCGTCCGAGTTCGCCAAGATCGCCACGGTGATCGCGGTGGCCGCCTACGCGGCGGATCGCGATCCCTCGCTGCGCGCCACGCTTACCGCGCTGTGCCTCGCCCTGCTCCCCATGGCCCTCGTGGTCATCGAGCCGGACCTGGGCACCACCATTGTCCTCGCGGTCGCGGCAGTGGCGCTGGTGGCCGCGTGGGGCGTCTCCTGGCGCGTGCTGGGCGGCATGGCGGCCCTCGGAGTGTCCGTGCTGCCCATCGCGTTCGCGGTGGCCGTCCCGGACTACCAGCGGGAGCGCCTGGCCGTGTTCTTCGATCCCGGCCGCGATCCCCTGGGCTCCGGCTTCACGCTGCGGCAGGTGGAGTTCGCCCTCGCGGGCGGCGGCCTCACCGGCCGAGGGCTGGACGGGGCAGGGTCCGCACTGGACGGCGTGGCCACCCGCGCGTCCGACTTCGCCTTCGCCCAGTTGGGCGAGCAGATGGGCCTCCTGGGCGCAGGCCTCGTACTCGTGCTCTACGCAGTGATCGCGTGGCGGGGCCTGGACGCAGCCATCCGGGCGCCCGACCGCTTCGGCCGGATGCTGGCCGCGGGGCTCGCCTCGGTGATCGTCCTGCAGGCGCTGCTGCACGTGGCCGTGAACACGCGGCTCTTCCCGGCTACGGGCATCCCGCTGCCGTTCATTTCCACCGGGGGATCGGCGCTCATCGGGATGTGCCTGTCCGCCGGCCTGATCCAGGCCGTGGCCGCCCACGCGCCCCCTCCCACTCGGGAGTTCTGGACGGGTGAGCGCTGGGGCTAACCCCGGCCGGGCGAGCGATCACCCGCGTCAACGCCCAGTCGCCATCTCGTCTCGGCGTAGGCCGCCTCGATCAGGCCCGCGAGGGCTGAGGAGTCGAGGTGTGCGCCGGGCCTGACCTTCACATGGCGCATCCGCAGGCCGCGTCCCTCCAGGAGCCCGGCGGGGTCCTCGAGATCGGCCCCCAGGAAGAAGCCCACGTCCACGTGTGCCTTGAAGACGCCGACGTACGCGAAGGCCGCATCACCCACGCATGCGGTCGCGTGCCCGTCGTGCATGAGTTCTCGCACGTCGTCGCCACACTCTCGAATGCGGGTGAACCACTCGCGGGCGATGGAGCCGAGCGCAGGCGCCTGCTCCGCGAGCAAGGCGTCGATGGCCGGGTCACGTCTCACCGCATTTGGAAGTCGGAACGGTCCATCCGTCCCCGTCGCTCCGGCCATCCTGGTCGCTCCCATCAGCGCCGGGATGATAGGGCAACGGTGATGGGACGCAGCGTCCGATGGCTCTCGCGGAACTGCGATGCTGAGGTGCGCCGGAACCGGGCGCTAGCCCTGGGCGCCAGGAGGCGGCTCCTGGGTTCGGGGCGCCGCAGCAGCCTGGACGTCGAGCGACTCCCGATAGAGGATGCAGCCGCGCATGAACTGCGGCCACTCCGGCACCTCTGGAAGCGGATCGGTCTGCTCCGGCAGCAGACCCCACAGGGCCGGATGATGCCAGCAGAGTTCGTGGCCGCTGCTGTCCCGGTGCTCCCGGATGCCGTGGCGGAGGCGGCTCACCTCCTCGATGAGGCGCTCGCGGGACATCTCCCGCAGGTCGTCGTCCATCCTCGGCCTCCCTTCTCGGAAGAAGGGTGCACGTCGGGCCGTTGCGGAGGTGAAACGGGATGGCCGCCCTTTCGGGCGGCCATCCGTGGTTGCACTCGATGCGCCGGACTCGGCGCCCATGACTACCCCGTGACTACGAGGTGAGCGCAGGCTCCTCCGGCGCCGCTTCCTGGCCCACGACCCGCTCGAACTTGACCTCGCCATCGGCGAAGTCCACGCGGACCGTGTCGCCCTCTTCGTACGTCCCCTGCAGGACGGCGTCGGAGAGCGGGTCTTCCAGCTGGTTCTGGATGACGCGGCGCAGCGGCCGGGCGCCGAAGACCGGGTCGAACCCGTCCTGGCCCAGGTGGTCCAGGAGCGCGTCCGAGACCTCCAGGGTCATGCCCTTGGTCTTCAGGTTCTCGCGCAGGTCGTCCAGTTCCAGGTTCACGATCTCGCGGATGTGCTCCTGCAGCAGCGCACGGAACACGACCGACTGGTCGATGCGGTTGAGGAACTCTGGGCGGAAGACCCGCTTCATTTCCTCTTCCACCCGCAGCTTCATGCGCTTGTAGGCGTCATCCGCCGTCTTGGCCTCGTCGCTGGCCGTCTGGAACCCGACACGCGAGTCCTTCCGGATTAGGTCGGAGCCGACGTTGGACGTCATGATGATGATCGTGTTCCGGAAGTCGACCTTCCGGCCCTTGGCGTCGGACAGGTGCCCGTCGTCGAAGATCTGCAGCAGCATGTTGAAGACGTCCGGGTGGGCCTTCTCGATCTCGTCCAGCAGGATCAGGCAGTACGACTTGCGCCGCACCAGGTCCGTCAGCTGGCCGCCATCGTCGTAGCCCACGTAGCCCGGAGGCGACCCGACCAGGCGGGACACCGTGTGCTTCTCCATGAACTCCGACATGTCGATGCGCACGATGTTGTCGCGCGAACCGAACATGAACTCGCCCAGCATCTCCGCCAGGTAGGTCTTACCGACACCCGTCGGCCCCAGGAACATGAAGACGCCGATGGGGCGCTTCGGGTCCTTCAGGCCGGCCGAGGCGCGGCGCACGGCGCGGGCAACGGCCTCCACGGCCTCGCTCTGCCCGACCACGCGCTCCTTGAGGTACTGCTCCATCTCCAGCAGGCGCTTGGACTCCTCCGCGGCGATGCGGGAGAGCGGAACGCCAGTCCACTGGGAGATGACGTCGCGGATGTCGTCCTCGGTCACGACCGGCTGGTCGGTACCGCGGGACTCCTCCAGTTCCTGCTCGAGCTCCTCCAACTGGGCCTGCAGGCGCACTTCGCGCTCGCGCAGTTCCGCGGCGTACTCGTACTGCTGGTTCGCGATCGCCTGGTCCTTCTCGCGCCGGATCGCCTCCAGGCCACTCTGCACCTCGCGGACGGAGGGCGGGGTGGCGTGGCGGCGGATGCGGACGCGGGCGGCGGCCTCGTCGATGAGGTCGATCGCCTTGTCCGGGAGGAACCGGTCGGAGACGTAGCGTGCGGACAGTTCGGCCGCCGAGCGCAGCGCCTCGTCCGAGATCCGCAGCTTGTGGTGCTCTTCGTACGCGGGGCGGACGCCTTCCAGGATCTGGATGGTGTCCTCCACGTTGGGCTCGTCCACCTTCACCGGCTGGAAGCGGCGCTCCAGGGCCGCGTCCCGCTCGATGTGCTTGCGGTACTCGTCCAGCGTGGTTGCGCCTATCGCCTGGATCTCGCCACGGGCGAGGGCCGGCTTCAGGATGTTCGCCGCGTCCACGGCGCCCTCGGCCGCCCCAGCACCCACGAGCATGTGCAGCTCGTCGATGAAGAGCACGCAGTTGGCGGCGGACTTGATCTCCTCGATCACCTTCTTCAGGCGCTCTTCGAACTCACCGCGGTACTTGGTGCCGGCGACCAGGAGGCCGATGTCCAGCGTGAGCATCCGCTTGCCCAGGAGCGTGTCCGGCACGTCGCCCGCGATGATGCGGTGGGCCAGGCCCTCCGCGATGGCGGTCTTGCCGACGCCCGGCTCACCGATGAGCACCGGGTTGTTCTTCGTGCGGCGCGAGAGGATCTGGATGACCCGCTCGATCTCCCGCTCTCGACCCACGATCGGGTCGAGTTGGCCGGCGCGCGCCATGGCGGTGAGGTCCACGCCCAGTTGGTCCAGCGTGGGCGTGCGCACGGCGCGCGCACCGGCGGCGGCGGCCTGCCCACCACTCCCGGCCTGCCCGCCCTGCGGCTGGGACTGCGCCAGGATGCGCTGCGTCTCCGCGCGCACCCGCTCCAGGTTCACGCCCAAGCTCTCCAGGACGCCGGCGGCAATGCCCTCGCCCTCCCGGACCAGGCCCAGGAGCAGGTGCTCCGTGCCGATGTAGGAGTGCTGAAGGCGGCGCGCCTCGTCCACGGCCAGTTCGATGACCTTCTTGGCGCGGGGCGTCAGCCCGATCTCGCCGGAGGCCTGCCGATCGCCGCGGCCGATGATGAACTCGACGGCGGAGCGAACCTTGTTCAACTCCACGCCAAGGTTGCCGAGCACCTTCGCGGCCACGCCGTCGCCCTCGCGCACGAGGCCGAGCAGCAGGTGCTCCGTTCCAATGTAGGAGTGGTTGAAGCGCTGGGCCTCCTCCTGAGCCAAAGTCAGGACGCGGCGCGCGCGCTCAGTGAACTTATCGAATCGGTCCGCCATCTCAGGCTCCGTTCGTCATCCCTGGATCAAGGCTATCACAGGGCCTCGCTGCACTCTGCGAGCGCAGATGCGGCGGCCCCGGGTCGCCTCGACTCGGGATGCTTCAACGATCAGTGTGGGCGGGGGAGACACCCGGCGTCAGTGCGGGGAGGCCCTGAGAAACAGTCACCGGTCGGGCCCCACCCTGCTGCCCGCGCTGGACGCGCGCGCCTCGGGTTGCCTGAGACCGGTGCACAAGGACCTCTCCAGACAAACGCGCCGGTTGGATCATACCAACCGGCGCGCCTGGGTGTCCGCTGCTCCCCGACGATGCGGGGCGGTTGCTACCTATTCCTTCGACTCCTCCTCGGAGTCGTCGGAGTCGGCGGCATCATCGGCCTGTGCAGCCTCGCTGGCCTCAGGCTCAGCCTCGGCAACCGCTTCCGGCTCGGCCTCGGCGACAGCCTCGAGCTGCGCCTCTGCCACCGACTCGGCCTCGACCGCAGGGGTCGCCTCGCCGGCCGGTTGCTCGTCGTCCTTGTTCGCAGCCAGGTCAGCCTGGGCCTGCTGCATGGCCGCCTGCATCGCCGTGAGCACGGGGCCCTCGTCGCGCATGGCTGCCTGCCGGCCGGCCTGGTCCGCCTCGCGGGAGGCCTGTGCCTGCTCGCGGCGGACGCTCTCGTCCGCAGCCTTGGCGGCGCGCTCCTGGTAGCGGGCTTCCAGGTGCTTCGCCTCGTCCGGGAAGGACTCCTTGGCCTCGTCCGGCATGCCCGTGATGCGGCCGTCCGCGTCAAACTGCCAGCCGCGCAGCATCGCCTCGTTGCGGGCCTCGCGCAGGGACAAGCCCAGGCGATGCCGGTCGTGCTCGATGCGGACGATCTTCAGCGGCACCACGTCGCCCTCCTGGACGACCTCCTCCGGGTGGCCGATGCGGCGGTCCACCAGTTCGGAGACGTGGACCAGGCCCTCCACCGGGCCGGGCAGTCGCGCGAAGGCGCCGAAGGCCACCAGCTTGGTGATGACGCCGGGCACCACATCCCCCACCTGGTAGCGGGTGATGAGCTGCTCCCACTCCTCCGGCGACGCGCGCCGGATGGAGAGGGCGATCTTCTTGGTTTCCTGGTCCACCTTCATCACGTAGACCTGGACCTCGTCGCCCACCTTGAAGAGGTCTTCCGGGTTGGCGTTGCGGTCCCAGGAGAGTTCGGAGAGGTGCACCAGGCCGTCCGCGCCGCCGAGGTCAACGAAGACGCCGAAGTTGCGGATGGAGGTGATGCGGCCGGTGCGGATCTCGCCCTCGGCGAGTTCGTCCAGCAGGCGGTCCTTCTGCTCCGCGCGCCACTCCTGCAGGGCGGCGCGCTCGGAGAGGATGACGCGGTTGCGCCGGCGGTTGATCTCAATGACCTTCAGGCGCAGTTCGCGGCCCACCTGCGCGGAGAGCGGGTTGGCGCCGTCCGTGCCGGGCTTCGCGCCCACCACCTGGGACATGGGAATGAAGGCGTTGACGCCCTCCACGTTGGCCAGCAGGCCACCCTTGTTGTACCCGGTGACCTCCGCCTCGAAGATGTCGCCCGCCTCGAAGCGGTCCTGCAGCACGCGCCAGCCCTGCTCGCCCCGGGCGCGGTCGATCGAAAGGGCCACCTGGCCCTCCGCGGTCTCCGGCGACAGGACGTACACCAGGACCTTCTCGCCCACGGCGACCTTGGAGAACGGATCCGCACCCAGGGAGTGCATCTCCCCGGACGTCACGACGCCCTCCGACTTGAACCCGATGTCGACCAGGACGCCGTCCCGGTCAATGGACATCACGGTGCCTTCAACAACTTCCCCGCGGCGCAACTGGCGAGGTTCGGCGATGGTGCTGCTTTCCAGCAACGCCGCCATGTCCTCCATGCCGTCCATGTCCGCGCCTGCTGGGGTGGTGGTCTGATTCGTCAACTGCAGTCTGCCTCCGAGGTGATTTGCCCTCCGACCCGTTGGGGCGGACAGCCGGCGCATGGTAGCACGCGTCCTGCTGCCGTCCGTGAGACGGTTGGGGTGTGTCCCCGCCCCCGAGCATGGAGGCCTGTTCACGCTTGCTGGCACGGTGAGAGGAAAAAGTACCCCAGTCGTGCAGCAGGCCATCCGGTTGTCCCGGATGGCCTGCATCGGTCCTGGCGGTGGCCTATTTTCCGCACCGGGTCACCCCGGCAGTATCGTCAGCGCTACAACGTTTCACTTCCGTGTTCGGAATGGGAACGGGTGGGTCCGCTGCGCTCTGACCACCAGGAAGAGCATTATGGCGCGGCGCCCCCAGTAAGCGCAAGGCCTGCAGGCAGCTCGAGGGCCGTCTGGGCGGCGATTTGCGGCCTACCCGCGGATGTCCCAGTTCAGCAGCACCTGCGGAGAGGGCGCGGACGCCCCGGCGCCCTGGTAGGTGCGAAGCGCGGCCTGGTTGTCCGCGTCCGTCAGCACCCACATCCCGTAACAACCGCACTCCCGAGCCGCCTCGCGCAGAGCCTCCACCAGCGCCCGGGCGATGCCGCGGCCGCGGTACTCCTCCTGCACCCCAAGTTCGTATAGGAACATCTCCGTGCCCTTGTCCGGGTGGGCCATCTCCACGCCAGACACGAATCCGGCGGCGGCGCCATCAACGTACGCCACCAGGAGGTGGTGTCCCTGCCGGCCCAGGAACGCGGCGGCGAGCGCCTCCGTGGGCGGGTCGTCGAAGACTGCGCCGGCTTCCACCACCGCCTGCTCGTCGCCCGGGCCCAACGCTCGGATCTCCACTGCCACCTCCGGCTGCCGCCCCTACAGGCGCTTCTCGAACCAGTGCGTCGCGTGGCGCTCGTCGTTGAAGGCCGGCACCCGCAGAAAACCGTCTGCTTCGTACATGGCGATGGCCTCCGCCAGCGCCTCGTTGGTCTCCAGTCGCAGGGCCGTGGCTCCGCGCTCCCGCGCGGCCCCCTCCAGTTCCCGGAGCAGCCGCCGGCCCACGCCCAGTCCTCGGTGCTCCGGATCGACCCACATCCGCTTCACCTCCGCGGGTCGCGTCGCCTGGTCCATCTCCTGGTGGGCGCTGGGGAGGCGAAGGCCACCGCAGCCGACCGCCTTGCCGAGCAGGTAGGCGACCAGGAAGACGCCCGGGGGCGCCCTCATCTCCTCCGGATCCACCGGCAGTCCCTGCTCGGGGTCATAGCCAGCCTGGAACCGGCGGTCCAACTCCTGGTAGTAGGCAGCGAGGCAGTGCTGCGCGTCAGGCCCCGCGGGATCGACGGCCCGCACCTCCACCATGGAGGCAGTCAGCAGCCGCTCCAACTCGGCCATCGCGGCGACCAGGCGATCACGCTGGCCGCCCTGGAGCGGCTCGAGCATCGAAGCCGCTACGGCATCGCTCCGCTGGTCAAGCAGCCGGCGCTCTCGGCGGCCCGCGGCCGTCAGCGAGACCACGCGCACCCGGCGGTCAACGCTGCTCGGCGTCACGGTGACCAACCCCTCGCCCTCCAGCGAGCGCAGGAGCCGGCTGACGTAGCCTGAGTCCAGCCCCAGGCGATCCCGCAGCGATCGGACGTCCTCGCCCTTCTCCCGGGCGCCTACTTCCCACAGCAGGCGGGAGGCTCCGAGCGAGCGGCCTCGCGCCAGGTAGCCGTCCTGCAGAGCGCCCACCCGCTGCGTCAGCAGCCGGTTGGTCCGACGAACCTGCGCCAGGGCATCAGCGGCAATGCCGCCGGTCGCGGAAGTCATTCTCTGATTGTCGTCAGAGATTACCGCGCGTCAAGCCCCCGAGGGGCGTCCAGAGCCGGAGCCGCGGTCAGGCCCGCAGGCGGTACAAGCAGCCGACAAGCAGAAGGGCGAGGCCTCGCGGCCTCGCCCTTCGTTTCGTACTGGTAGCGGGAGAGGGATTCGAACCCCCGACCTTCGGGTTATGAGCCCGACGAGCTACCGCTGCTCCATCCCGCGCCGTCAAAGAACAGGCTACGCGCCTTGTCGAGCCGGGGGCAAGCCCTCGGCAGGCGGTACCTGGCCGTACCTCGGAGGCGCCAGGGGCGCATCCGGGGCCGGCACGCTGCCTCGGTGGCAGCGTCTACCCCTCGGAGAGGGGATGCCTTCACACAGAACACTTGCGATTACAGGGGATCTTCTTGCATTCCTGCGGCGCGCGACGCGCCGAGCGAGATGCAACACATCACGAGATGTGCTTGATGGAGGGTCAAGTCCTCGACCATTAGTACCGGTCAGCTGAGCGCATTGCTGCGCTTACACCTCCGGCCTATCAAGCGGGTAGTCTTCCCGCGGTCTTACCCGGTTAACCCGGTGAGTGACCTCATCTTGGAGTCGGCTTCCCGCTTAGATGCTTTCAGCGGTTATCCGTTCCGGACATGGCTACCCGGCGATGCTCCTGGCGGAACAACCGGCACACCAGAGGTCCGTCCACCCCGGTCCTCTCGTACTAGGGGCAGATCTCCTCAAGTCACTTGCGCCCACAGCGGATAGAGACCGAACTGTCTCACGACGTTCTGAACCCAGCTCGCGTACCGCTTTAATGGGCGAACAGCCCAACCCTTGGGACCTGATTCAGCCCCAGGATGCGACGAGCCGACATCGAGGTGCCAAACCCTACCGTCGATGTGAACTCTTGGGTAGGATCAGCCTGTTATCCCCGGGGTAGCTTTTATCCGATAAGCCATGGCCCTTCCACACGGGACCATAGGATCACTTTGGCCGACTTTCGTCCCTGCTCGACTTGTCAGTCTTGCAGTCAAGCCCCCTTATGCCAATGCACTCGACGGGTGATTACCATCCACCCTGAGGGGACCATTGCGCGCCTCCGTTACATTTTGGGAGGCGACCGCCCCAGTCAAACTGCCCACCAGGCGCTGTTCTCGTGCTTGCTCACGAGTTAGGAGTACAAACCAGAAAGAGTGGTATTTCACCGTTGCCTCACCGGCCCCCGGAAGGACCGGATCACAGGCTCCCACCTATCCTACGCATTCTGGCCCGGACGCCAGCGCCAAGCTGCAGTAAAGCTCCACGGGGTCTTTTTGTCCTGCTGCGGGTAGGCCGCGTCTTCACGGCCAGCTCAATTTCGCCGAGTCCTTCGTCGAGACAGCGCCCAGATCGTTACGCCATTCGTGCGGGTCGGAACTTACCCGACAAGGAATTTCGCTACCTTAGGACCGTTATAGTTACGGCCGCCGTTCACCGGGGCTTCGGTTCAAGCCTCTCAGCTCTCCCCTTAACCTTCCGGCACTGGGCAGGCGTCAGCCCCTATACGTCCCCTTACGGGTTTGCAGAGACCTGTGTTTTTGTTAAACAGTCGCCTGGGCCAGCTCACTGCGGCCCCCGAGCGCTCGAGACGCGAAGTCTCTCACCCTCAGGGGCGCTCCTTCTCCCGAAGTTACGGAGCCAAATTGCAGAGTTCCTTAACGAAGGTTCTCTCGAACGCCTTACGGTACTTACCGTCGCCCACCAGTGTCGGTTTGCGGTACGGGCGCCACGTGTACTCGATGACGACGCTTTTCTAGCCGGCATGGACTCAGCAGAATCGCTTTGACTGTCGTCGCTGCTTCCCCCACACCCTCCGCTTGACCTGGCAACGGATTTTCCTATCGCCAGACGCCTACGGTGCAGGGACGGACCATGTCCACAGGGTCCGCTCCACCTATCCTCCCGGGTCACGCCTCTCATCTCAAACGCACACGCAGCGGGGCAGGAATACTAACCTGCTGTCCATCGCCTACGGCTCTCGCCCTCGGCTTAGGCCCGCCTAACCCTACGCGGAATAACCTTGCGTAGGAACCCTCAGGCTTACGGCGTCCAGGTTTCTCACCTGAATTACGCTACTCATGCCGACATTCTCACTTCTGCACGCTCCACCAGGGGTCACCCCACCGGCTTCACTGCAAACAGAACGCTCCCCTACCGATCACCGCTTGCGCGGGATCCCCAAGCTTCGGTGCCATACTTGAGCCCCGATACATTGTCGGCGCCCGGCCACTCGACCAGTGAGCTGTTACGCACTCTTTCAATGGTGGCTGCTTCTAAGCCAACATCCTGGCTGTCTGTGCGACCAGACATCCTTTGACACTGAGTATGGACTTAGGGACCTTAGCTGTGGGTCTGGGCTGTTTCCCTTTCGACTACGGAACTTAGCTCCCGCAGTCTCACTCCCAGGTTCTCATCCGGCGGTATTCGCAGTTTGACAGGGTTTGGTAAGCGCTATGCCCCCTAGCCCTATCAGAGCTCTACCCCCACCGGAAAACACCTGAGGCTGCACCTAGATGCATTTCGGGGAGAACCAGCTATCTCCGAGTTCGATTAGCATTTCACCGCTACCCACAGGTCATCCAACTGCTTTGCAACGCAGGAAGGTTCGGGCCTCCACGTGGTTTTACCCCCGCTTCACCCTGCCCATGGGTAGATCACTCGGTTTCGGGTCTACGTCCAGCGACTGAACGCCCTGTTCAGACTCGCTTTCGCTACGGCTCCGCGACTCCCATCGCTTAACCTTGCCACTGAACGTAACTCGTCGGCTCATTCTTCAATAGGCACGCCATCACCCTTCCGAAGAAGAGCTCTGACTGCTTGTAGGCACACGGTTTCAGGTCTATTTCACTCCCCTCCCGGGGTGCTTTTCACCTTTCCCTCGCGGTACTGGTTCACTATCGGTCATCAGGAGTATTTAGCCTTGGAGAGTGGTCTCCCCAGATTCCCACGGGATTTCTCGTGTCCCGTGGTACTCAGGATCCGGCCGGAGTCGACTCAGATTTCGCCTACGGGGCTCTCACCCGCTGCGGCCGACCGTTCCAGGTCGTTCGGCTATCCGGTCGATTGGTAACTCCGTGTGGCCGTCCTACAACCCCGCCATCCGAAGATGACGGTTTGGGCTGCTCCCCGTTCGCTCGCCGCTACTAGGGGAATACTTTCTTTTCCTCGGGGTACTGAGATGTTTCAGTTCCCCCGGTGCCCTCCACCTGGCCTATGTGTTCAGCCAGGGGTGATCCGGTATGACCCGGACCGGGTTGCCCCATTCGGATATCCCGGGTTGAGCTCGCTAGACAGCTAGCCCGGGCTTTTCGCAGTCTTGCCACGTCCTTCATCGGCTCCTGACGCCAAGGCATCCACCGTGCGCCCTTAGTAACTTGACCCTCCGTCAAGCACACTCCGCGATGCTGTCATCTCTTCCCTCGCCGCCCCAGGGCTTGCGCCCCTGGCCAGCCAGGGAGACTCGGCACGCATACGTGCTCGCAGAATCAAAAAGAATCCTCTGTAAAATCGCAAATGTTCTGTTGTGAAGGTGCCGTCACGCTGCAGCGCAGCGCGAGGTCCGCAGACGCCGAAGCGTCGCGCCGAAGACACGAGCGAGCCCATCCGCGGAGGGACGGGACTCATGCCGCCGGCGCGACGCGCCGAATGCCAGGACCGATGTGCGAGTGAGTGGGGGTGCTCCAGAGGAGCGGCCCAGCGCTGGTGGAGCCGGGGGGACTCGAACCCCCGACCTCCGCCTTGCAAAGGCGGCGCTCTCCCGGTTGAGCTACGGCCCCAGATGGTCCCGCGCTGCACCCGTGCCGGCTGGAGCCGGTCGGTGTGTGGTGGGCCATCCTGGACTCGAACCAGGGACCTCAGTCTTATCAGGACTGCGCTCTAACCACCTGAGCTAATGGCCCCCGGGCTCCACGGGACGGCCCCCTGTGGATGCAGGAGGCCCGCCCGAGGAACGGACGCACATCGACAGCTGGATAGCAGACAGAATCGCTGGCGAGGATCCGGTGCCAGGTCCGTTCTAACGACTCTTGCCGGCGGGACGGAACAGCCACGCGAGGCCGGCAGGCCGATCGACTTAGGAGTCTAACCAGCGGTCCTCCCCGTACGACGTACGAGAAGGGCCGACGCCCCAGTGAAGGGGTGACGGCACTGGCAAGGTGTCTCCCTAGAAAGGAGGTGATCCAGCCGCACCTTCCGGTACGGCTACCTTGTTACGACTTCGTCCCAGTCATCAGTCCCACCTTGGGCGGCTGCCTCCTTGCGGTTGGCGCACCGACTTCAGGTGTTACCGACTCCCATGACGTGACGGGCGGTGTGTACAAGGCCCGGGAACGTATTCACCGCAGTAAGGCTGACCTGCGGTTACTAGCAACTCCGGCTTCATGCAGGCGAGTTGCAGCCTGCAATCCGTACTGAGGGTAGCTTTGTCCGATTAGCTCCACCTCGCGGTATCGCGACGGTCTGTACTACCCATTGTAGCGTGCGAGTGGCCCAGGACGTAAGAGCCATGCTGACTTGACATCATCCCCGCCTTCCTCCCGGTTGCTCCGGGCAGTCCCGTGTGAGAAATCCAACACACGGCGAGGGTTGCGCTCGTTGCGGGACTTAACCCAACACCTCACGGCACGAGCTGACGACAGCCATGCAGCATCTGTGACGCCGCCCCGAAGGGAAGCCGACTTTCATCGGCGGTCGACGCCATGTCAAGCCCTGGTAAGGTTCTTCGCGTATCATCGAATTAAACCGCACGCTCCGCTGCTTGTGCGGGCCCCCGTCAATTCCTTTGAGTTTTAACCTTGCGGTCGTAGTCCCCAGGCGGAGTACTTATCGCGTTAGCTGCGCTACCCAGGGAGTCGATACCCCAGACAGCTAGTACTCATCGTTTACGGCGTGGACTACCCGGGTATCTAATCCGGTTTGCTCCCCACGCTTTCGCGCCTCAGCGTCAGAACACTCCCAGAGAGCCGCTTTCGCCACTGGTGTTCCTCCCGATATCTACGCATTCCACCACTACACCGGGAATTCCACTCTCCTCTAAGTGTCTCAAGACGGGCAGTATCCAATGGCTTCTCCCAGTTGAGCCGGGAGCTTTCACATCAGACTTACCAGTCCGCCTGCGCGCGCTTTACGCCCAGTGAATCCGGACAACGTTTGCCACCTACGTATTACCGCGGCTGCTGGCACGTAGTTAGCCGTGACTTATTCGTGAGGTACCGTCAGATCTTCTTCCCTCACAAAAGGGGTTTACAACCCTAGGGCCTTCTTCCCCCACGCGGCGTTGCTCCGTCCGACTTGCGTCGATTGCGGAAAATTCCTTGCTGCTGCCTCCCGTAGGAGTCTGGGCCGTGTCTCAGTCCCAGTGTGACTGGCCGTCCTCTCAGACCAGTTATGGATCGTTGCCTTGGTAGGCCGTTACCCCACCAACTAGCTAATCCACCGCAGGCCCCTCCAGAAGCGCATTGCTGCTTTGGTCCGTAGACCGTATGCGGTATTAGCTCCTCTTTCGAGGAGTTATCCCCCACTTCCGGGCAGGTTCCTACGTGTTACTCACCCGTCCGCCACTGAGCCGAAGCTCCGTGCGACTTGCATGCATTAGGCACGCCGCCAACGTTTATCCTGAGCCAGGATCAAACTCTCCACACATTGTTAGCCAGTCTCCCGTCCGTCCCGAAGGACCTGGGGTGACTGGATTAAAGTCCCTGTGCGGGTTTGTCATGCCGAGCACGACCAGCCCAGCCCTCACCCGACCGTCCGAAGACGCTCGCGCCAGGGCCAGAACTGAACGTGGACTCCCGGCTGACGGGGATCCCTTACTTCAGATTCTGTCTGCTATCCAGATGTTAATGTGCGGTGCCGCCCGACGGGCGACGCAAATAGGGATGCTACGAAAACGAGGAGCCTCTGTCAACGGGGGAACCCACTTTTTCTCAAGGCTGGCGGCTTGCCGGCCGAGAGGTGGAGTTCCGTGGCTGAGAGAGTCAGTCCGTCCCAGGTGGTGACGGCCTCGTCCGTAGTGTCAGAACTGTAGCACCTGACTCACTATACGCCACCGGCAGGTCAACTCGCGCTCCACGGCGGGTCAGCGTACCCAAGATTGCCGCGATATGACTGGCTTCGAGGGCGATTCCGAGCCTCGCGCACGCCACCCGGACGGCCCGCCGCGCGAGCGCCGGGGGCGCCGCTCTGAGGGCGACCCGGTCCAGTTCCATGCCCCCCGCCACCATGCGACCGTGCTGGTCCACCCAGGCCCGCGCCAGCGCGCCGAGCGCTTCGTCATCCTCGCGCTGCAGGGCCGCAAAGCGCGCCAGGTGCTCCGCGGCGCGTGCGTTCACCACGCGCAACTCCGGGAGCACGCGCGCCCGAACGCGGTTCCGCGCGTAGTCCAGCGAGGCGTTCGAGGGGTCTTGAGCACCCTGGATGCCGAGCGCCTTGAGGTAGCGCTCCACCTCCTCGCGCGTGACGTCGAGCAGTGGTCTGACCACCCGAGGCGCGGGTTCGGAGCGCGCTCCGGCAAGCCGGACGGGCCACTCGGCCTCCGCGGCCATTCCTGCGGCCCCGGTGGCACCTGCCCCGCGCGCGAGTCGCAGCAGCACCGTCTCCGCCTGGTCGTCCAGCGTGTGGCCGGTGACACACCACGGCGCCCCCGCCTCCTGGCACGCCCGCGCCAGCCAGCGGTACCGGGCCGCGCGCGCCGCGTCCTCCGAGTCCGTGGCCGGTCGGCGCGCTGCGCGTCCAGTCACAACCGCGGCGCCGAGGCCCCCCGCCACCTCCGCCACCAGCGCCCGCTCCCGGGCGACCTCGCGGGCGTCGCGGAGCCGGTGGTCGAAGTGCGCCGCGGTAACCCGCTCCGCGCCGAGCGCTCGGGCGAGCGCGACAAGCGTGGCGGTGGAGTCCGGCCCCCCGGAGCACGCCACCACCACGGGCGCGCTGCTCTCCAGGACGCCCAGCGCCCTCAGCAACGCGGCGACGCGGCGCTCGAAGGCGTCCGTCCTGCGGTTCCGGGGGAGCGAGGTGACGGCGGTGATGGGTTCCACGGCCCAAGCGTAGCGGGACGTCGGAGGCTGCGAGGCGCCCGGCACGAGGGCGAGGAGGTGCTAGTCGTCCCCGCCAGCGCCGGGCCGCCGCGGTTTAGCCTCGACAGCCCCGGCAGCGTCGGCGGGACCGGCAGTTGCGGTGTCCTCGGACGCCTGGGACGTGGTCGTGGATACGCCTGAGGCGGAGGCGGTGTCGAAGAGCGCCTCCCACCAGCGCTCGCCCGCCTTGCGCGTTCCGGCGGCGCCCGGGGGCGCGTCCACCTCCACCAGCGTCTCGCCCGGCTTCACCAGGCCGAACTGCTGACGGGCGAATGCCTCGATGTACTCGTCTGACTCCAGGTAGGCGGCCAGGCCCTCCAGTTCGGCGCGCTGTTGCCGCAGGTCCTGGACCTGGACCAGCAACTCGCGCTCCGCCTCGCGCAGGCGGTAGGACTGGGCGGCGGTCTGGAAGAAGGCGTACGCGAAGAGCCCCAGCAGCAGCAGGGCAAGCGTCAGCACCATGTGGGTGGGGCCGAATGCGAGCAGACGGAAGGACACGACTGGGGATCGCCCTTCAACGGCTCCCGTCCGGAGCCATCCCGCCTGCGAGGACACTAGCAGTGATCTTATGTCCAGGCAATTCACCGACGGCTACCCATGGTCTCCGGAGTCCGCTACTCGGACGGCTCGGCGTCCTGGTAGCAGCGCTCATTGAGGCGGTTCACGGTCCAGGGCGCGTCCAGCCGCACCTCGACCTCCGCGTAGCCGCCGGGATCGAAGGCCAGCCGCTCGGCCGCGACTGGCGCCTCCAGCGCGTGCACCACCACCGCCCGCGCTACGTCCTCCGCGGCCAGGAGCGCCACCGTGCCTTCCGAGGCGGCTGCGACCTCCTGGATGAGCGCCAGCGCGCCCTCCGGCGTCTCCAGGCGCGGCTCGACGCGCCCCTGCAGGGCGTGCGGCCGTCCCAGGGCCCGCGCCGCCTCCACGAGCGTTTCGGGCGTGTAGACCTCGGTGAAGGCCTCCGACCGCAGGTGCTCCGCGAGGAGGTCGACCTGCGCGGCGTCGCTGGGGGCGGTGACCAGGATGACTCGCAGCATCAGGCGCCCTCCGCTGCTACCGAGCCTGCCCTATCGGGCCGCCCACTCGCGGCGGACGGCTTCCAGCAGTTCCTCGGCGGCGTTGCGCGGGTCGCGCGAACGCGATGCCACCTCGTCCACTAGCGCAGCCAGGGCGCCGGACTGCGAGGCGGCATCCAGGGCCTCGCGGTGGAGGATCGCACGGGCAATGGCGACCAGTTGGCGCTGCGCGTGCTTGCGCCGCTCCTCGGGGGCGTGTTCGGAGCCGCGGATGAACTCCTGGTGGCGGTCGATGGCGTCCACCAGTTCCGGGACGCCCTCCGCGGTGCGTGCCACGGCCTTCAGGATCGGTGGCTCCCACGGACCGAGTTCCGCGATGGACAGGAGGGCACGCAGTTGCGTGACGGCGGTGTCCGCGCCGGCCAGGTCCGCCTTGTTCACCACCATCACCTGGGCGACCTCCATGAGGCCGGCCTTCATCGACTGCACTTCGTCGCCACCACCGGGGTTCGCGACCAGTACGGTGGTGCCGGCGGCGTTCGCCACCTCCACCTCGTCCTGGCCTGCGCCCACCGTCTCAATGAGCACCACGTCGAACTGCGCCGCGTCCAGGAGGTCAGCGACGCCGGTGGCGGACTCCGACAGCCCGCCGAGGTTCCCGCGAGACGCCATGGAGCGCAGGAAGACGCCGCCGTCCGCCGTGAGGTCCTGCATGCGGATGCGGTCGCCCAGGATCGCCCCGTGCGAGAACGGCGAGGACGGGTCCACGGCGACGATGCCCACCGTGCGGCCGCGCTTGCGTTCCTCCCGGGCGATGGCACCCACCAGCGTGGACTTGCCTGCGCCCGCGGAGCCGGTGATGCCCACGACCTGCGCGTGGCCGGTGCGCGCGTACAGGCGCGCGAGCACGTCTCGGCCGGTGGCGGTATCCGCCTCCACGTGCGAGATCGCACGCGAGAGGGCGCGCCGATCCCCGGCGAGGATGCCCTCGACCAGTGTGTCGCTGTCCACGAGGTCTCTCTCCAGCCCGGCGGGGCGCGGCCCGCGGGCTACGCGCGCTCCGGAGCGTGCTCGCGCACGAACGCGATGATGTCGTTGGTGTCCGTGCCCGGGCCAAACACGCCGGAAAAGCCGATCTTCTTGATGGCCGGGATGTCGTCGTTGGGGATGATGCCGCCCGCGAACAGCAGCACGTCCTCGATGCCGCGGGACTTGAGTTCCTCCACCACGCGGGGGAACAGTTCCAGGTGGGCGCCCGACAGGATGGAGAGGCCCACCACCTGGACATCCTCCTGCAGCGCCGCCTCCGCGATCATCTGGGGGGTCTGGCGGATGCCGGTGTAGATGACCTCCATGCCGGCGTCGCGCAGCGCGCGCGCAACCACCTTGGCGCCACGGTCGTGGCCGTCCAGGCCCGGCTTGGCGATAAGGACTCGGATGGGGCGTACCTGTGTCACCATGGATCTCCCACTTCCTGCTGTCGGCAGCGCCTAGTCTCGCCGAGGTGGCCCGATGTCGCCACCCCCGCCCGTGCCGGTCCGCGCCGGCTACCGGCTGAACTCGATGAGTTGGATGGCCAGGCCAAACGCCTGCTCCGCGGAGATCGTGCTGGTGCGGCTGTTCGGGAGCACGCCCGTGGCCGGATCCGGCAGCGTCAGCCCGGCCGTCCGGTACTTCGCCACCTCCGCGTCCAGGTCCGTCACCTCGATGGCGACCATGGAGGACGCCCGCTCCCCCTGCTCCGCGATGCGCTTCGCCATCGCGGAGTCCGGATCTGTGGCGGCCAGCAGTTCCACCATGCACTGCCCGGACGGCATCTGGCCGATGACCATTCCCCGCCCCTCCGGCCGGATCTCGTTCACCACCTCCAGGCCGATGTTCTGCTTCCAGGTGGCCTTCGCCGCCTCGTAGTCCGCGACGGTAAGGGCCAGGTGGTCGAAGCCCTTCTCGTCGCTGTGCTTCACGTGATCAGAGACGGGCGGCTGCGCCAGTTCCACCAGCACGCCGTGCATCGCCTTGGGGTGCAGGAAGGCGATCTTCCCGGCCAGCCCATCCCGCGGCTCCTGGTCGATCAACTCCACGCCGAGGGCCCTCAGTCGATCCAGTTCGGCCAGGATGTTGTCCGTGTTGAAGCAGATGTGGTGGAGCGTCTGCCCCCGCGACTCCAGGAAGCGGGCCACGCCCGTGTCTGCCTGGACGGGCTCCAGCAGTTCGATCTCGTTCTCGCCCAGCGCCAGGAGCACGCCCCGGACGCCCTGCTCCTGCACCACACGGTCCTCCGTGACATGGAGGCCCAGAGTGTCGCGGAAGAAGCCCAGCGCATCGTCCGCGCTGTGGACGACGATGCCGACGTGGTGAATGCGGTCGATCACGTTCTACTCCCCGCCTGCCTGTGCCCCGGCTCCGACGCCGGACTCAGACCTGGTGTCGCCGGCGCCACTCGAGGATCGCCGGGATGTGCTCGTGGTCATGCTCCGCGCTGTCCGCCAGGCGACGGGCGGCGCGGCCCTGGTTGAAGCGCTCCGGGTCCAGGCGCCCGACCAGGTTGCGGACGGCCGCCTCGTGGCGTTCGTGCGCGGCACGGAGGTGGAGGAGCAGGTCCTCCCAGGACAGGTGGCGGTTGCGTTCCGTCACCAGCGCGTTGAAGACATCGTCCGAGTCCTCCGGGTTGTAGTCCGGGATCTCCGGGCGTTCGCCCCGCGCCATCCGCTCCAAGCCGTGTGCGAAGCCGTTCTGCCACTCGAAGAGGTGCGCCAGGATGTCCTGGACCGACCAGCGCGAGCCCTCCTCGCCGAACCAGCGCTCCGAGCGCCTCTCCTCCGGCAGGCCGTCAACGGCCTCCAGCAACTCGACGCGCGCCGCCTGGTTCGCCTCGATGACCCGGGCGACGTCCGCCGCCAGCGCGTCACCGGATGCCTGCTCGTCCGGCATCAGATGGTCATGACTTCCTGGTACTCGCCCCACTCCTCGCGCAGGACACCGCAGATCTCACCCACGGTGGCGTAGGCCTCCACCGCCTCGATGAAGAGCGGCATGGTGTTCTCGCCCGTGTGGGCGGCGGCGCGGATCTTGTCCAGCGCCGCCTGCACGCGCGTGTTGTCCCGGCGCTCCCGCAGCGCCGCCAGTTGGCGGTTGCGCTTCGCGGCGACCGCCTGGTCCACACGCATGATCTCGGCCTCGAGTTCATCGTCCGTGAGGTACTGGTTGACCCCCACGACGATGCGCTCCTTCTTCTCCGCCTGGCGCTGCAACTTGTACGCGCTCTCCTGGATCTCGCGCTGCTGGAAGCCCTGCTCGATGCCGGCCAGCGCGCCGCCCAGGTCCTCGATGCGGCTCAGGTAGGCCCAGGTCTCCTTCTCCACCTGGTCCGTGAGCGCCTCCACGTAGTACGAGCCCGCCAGCGGGTCGATGGTGTCCGCTACGGAGGTCTCGTAGCCGATGATCTGCTGCGTCCGCAGTGCGATCTCCACGGCCTTCTCGGTGGGCAGCGCCAGCGCCTCGTCGTAGGAGTTGGTGTGCAGCGACTGCGTGCCGCCCAGCACGGCGGACATGGCCTGCAGCGTGGTGCGGATGATGTTGTTCAGCGGCTGCTGCGCCGTGAGCGTGGCGCCGCCGGTCTGAGTGTGGAAGCGCACCATCTGCGCCCGCGGGTCCTTGGAGCCGTACTTCTCGGTGGCGATCTTGGCCCAGATGCGACGCGACGCGCGGAACTTGGCCACCTCCTCCAGGAAGTTGGAGTGGCACGCCCAGAAGAACGCGAGGCGTCCGCCGAACTCGTCGTAGGTCAGGCCGGCCTCCAGCGCCGCGTCCACGTACTCGATGGCGTCCGCGAACGTGAACGCCAGTTCCTGCGCCGCGGTGCAACCCGCCTCGCGCATGTGGTAGCCGGAGATGGAGATGGTGTTCCACTCCGGCAGGTTGTCCTTGCACCACGCAAAGACGTCCGTGATCAGCCGGAGGGAGGGCCGCGGCGGGAAGATGTAGGTCCCGCGGGCGATGTACTCCTTCAGGATGTCGTTCTGGATCGTCCCGCCGATCTTGGACAGGTCGGCGCCCTGCTTCTTGGCGGCGGCCACGTACAGCGCGAGGAGGATCGGCGCCGTGGCGTTGATCGTCATGGAGGTGGTGATCTGCTCCATGGGAATGCCGTCGGTCAGCGTCTCCATGTCCTCCAGGCTGGAAATGGCCACGCCCACCTTGCCCACTTCGCCCTCCGCCATCATGTGGTCGGAGTCGTAACCGATCTGGGTGGGCAGGTCGAAGGCAACCGAGAGGCCGGTCTGGCCCTGCTCCAGCAGGAACTTGTAGCGACGGTTGGACTCCTCCGCGTCGGAGAAGCCCGCGTACTGGCGCATGGTCCAGAGGCGTCCTCGGTACATGGTGGGCTGGACGCCGCGGGTGAAGGGGAACTCGCCTGGGTAGCCCAGGCGCTCGTGGTAGTTCCACTCCGCCAGGTCCTCCGGACCGTACAGGGGCTCTACCTCGTGGCCGGACTGCGTCTCGAAGCGGGCCTTGCGCTCCTTGAAGCGCTCCGTCGCCTTGGCGTGCGTCGTCTCACGCCACTCCTGCTTGGACTTGCTCACAGCGCACCACTTCCGGTTTCGCGTACGTCCGGGTCGTCGTTTGGGCCTCGTTATGTGAGGAGGAGCCACCGCTTCCGGGCTCGTGACGTCGCGAGCGCGAGTGTAGGCAGCGGCCTGAGCGAGCGGCAACAGCGGCCCATCAACCGCGGGCAGCGCTGGTGGGCGATAGAGGGTTCGAACCTCTGACCTTCCGGGTGTAAACCGGGCGCTCTACCACTGAGCTAATCGCCCCCGCCGGCCCCCGATGTTCGCACGGGCCGCGCCCTGCTCGCCAGCGAGGGCCCTCTCCCCGCGCCGCGTCAGTCCACGTGCCAGTCTTCCGCGAACATCACCAGCCCCAGCCGCGCCGCCAGGGCTCGCGATGCCTCGTTCTCCCACCACGTCCCGTAGAAGGGCTCCAGCCCGAGGCGGCGCACCTCCGAGGCCCACCGCGCCACCACCGCCACGCCCAGCGCCCTGCGCCGCGCCTCCGGAGCCGTCTCCACGCCTGCGTGCGCTGCCCGAGGGCTACGGCGGGCCGAGTGGCACTGCGACACCACCGTCCCGCCCGCGTCTCGCGCCACGACGAGCGGCTGGTCGGACTCGGACGCCTCCGCCACCCACTCCAGCGGCGACGCTGCGCGCACCGTGCTCGGCTCGTGCAGCACCTGCACTGGCGCGAGGGGCTGCGCGAAGGAGGGCAGGTCGTCCGGGAACCGGAACGCGGGCCCGCGATACTCGCGGCGGACTTCCTGGTGCTCCGCCAGGATGGTCCTTACCGCGGGCAGGCAGGCGGGCTCAGCCTGCTCCCACCGGGCGGGGTCGGCCTGGACGGGCTCGCCCGCGAGCAGCGGCTCGATCCGCTCCCCGAGGTCGCCCGGCAGCGTGGCGGAGAAGCACCAGGTGTTTGTGGTGGTGGTGCGGGTGAAGTGGACCCGAGGCGCGGCGAGACGCGGGTTCCTCGGGTGGAGCATCCGCCCTCGCTCGTCGCGCTCGTAGAGCGCATCCAGCGCGAGCCTGACCAGCGATGCGTCGTCCGAAACCCGGTGGGTCACCGGCGCTCGCGCTCGTCCTCGCGAGCCCCATCGTGGCCGGCGTCGTCCTCGCGCGCCCGGCGCCACGGGAGTGGGGCGCGCATGCCGAGGATGAGCGTCATCCAGCCGAGGATCAGGCAGAGTTCAAAGGCCAGCCGGGCCCAGCGGCCCAGCCACATCTCCACGTAGTCGCCGCCGACCCAGAGGTTGATCACCACCGCCAGCAGGATCAGCGCGTGCTTGCCCCAGCCGATGTCACCCATGCCCGTAGGATAGGACCGATAGGATCAGCGCGATGGACGCCCACACCAGCACCCAGGACGCCGCGCGCGCCTTCGATGACCTCCCGCTGGAGACACTGGAGGAGGCCGGGGGCGAACTGCACCGCCGCATCAGCGTGGCGACCCGCCACATCGGCGAAGAGCGGGCTGACGAGGCGGATGACTCGCGCCGCTCGCCCAGACAGCGAGTCGCCTCCCTGTCCGTCCTCCTGGAACTGGCCGCGCAGACCTTCGCGGCAGTGGCGGCGGGGACCGACCCGCCCTCCGGCCGTGTCGACCGTCACCCGGCGGCGGTCGCCGCCGTGATGTACGGGGCGCCCACCCTGAACGCGCTGCTCCAGCGCCTGGAGCAGGACCGCCGCATGCTCGCCTCCCACGCGCGAGGGCTGGAGTCCCGCCTGGAGACGCCCGCGCTCGGCGCGTGGGGCGCCCTCACAATGCGACAGGTGCTCTCGGAAGTCGCGGTGGCCGCGCCCGCCGAGTGCGCGCACGCGCTGGAGGCGATCCTGGAGCGCTGGGACGAGGAGGAACGCCGCAGGCTGGAGGCCGCGCTCGAGCGCGGCGAGGCGGACGTCTAGGCCGCTACTCCGCGTCCCCGCTACTCGACGTCCCGACTACTCGACGTCTGGGTTCTTCACCACCTGGTCGCTCAGCAGCGCGAACTCGTCGCCGTCCCAGCGGTAGGTGCGCTCGCGAAGGTTCGTGGGGCAGCACTGCGCGTCGCCGGGTTCGTACACGCCCTCCCGGGAGACGATCACGCCGCCACCCGCCTCCGGGAACCGCAGTTCCACGCGGCCGCCGGCATCCACGTAGCCCAGGACGGTGGGCGCGCCGCCGTCCAGCGTCATCACGCAGGCCCCCAGGTCGCCGGCGGTGCCGCCCGACTCGACGAAGAGCACCGCCTCCTCCACCCCGTCGCCGGTCATGTCCGTGTAGGCGATCCGGCGCGGCTCAATCTCCCCGCCCCCGAAGTGGTCGATCACCGGGCCAAGGATCGAGGGGTCAGTGAAGTCCACGTTGCGGATGTCGCTCGCCGCCTGCGTGGAGGTGGCCGTGGGCGTTGCGGTAGGAGTACCGACGATCACGGTCGGCGCCGGCGTGGAGGCGTCACCGTCGCCACAGGCAAGCAGGCCGAACGCAGCCAGGAGTCCGGCGCACAGCAGCGCGCCCCTCGCGAATATTCGGCGCATGCCACGCCTCTCCACCCCACCCGCGCGTCCGAAAGCCGCCCGGGCGATGGTACGCGCCCGCCTCCTCCGGGGCGACGCGCCTAGCCCCTTCCGCCTGTCAGGACAGCGCCCACCGCTGCTTCCAGGAGTCCGGGAACTGGTACCCCAGCCCGTACACGAAGCGGATCAACTGGCCCTGGTGCTGGGCCTCGTGCTCCAGCAGGTCCAGCAGCAGCCTCTCGCGGGCCTCGGTCCATTCGAGCGCGGCGACCGCCTGCCGCACGCCATCCGCCGAGGAGCGCAGCGCCGCCAGCGTCTCCTCCACGCGGCGGGCGCCCTCTGCGGTCAGCGAGCAGGCGAAGCCCGCCCATCCTCCGGCCTCCAGGGCGCGGGCGTAACTCTCGCGGGCTCCCACCACGCACCACAACTGGGCGCCCATGCTGTTCGAGGGCACCGGCAACTCGGCCGTCAGCGCGGCCTCCGGGAGGCCCGCGACCAGGTCCGGGTACGTGTCCATGCGCTCCGACAACCGCTGGGATGACGCTCGCGTGCATCTTCATCCCCTCTCGGTCGCCCGGACCGGGAATCTCCCCACGGCTGTCCGAGACGGGGCGGAGGTAACTCGCCAAGGCGCTACGATGGCCTCCCCCAGCCACGGTCAGGAGCATGACGATAACGAGCGGAGTCCCGCGCGTGGCGGAGCAATGTGCGACCTGCGGCGAACCCGTCGCCCTCGACGCCCCGTGGTGCGCCGCCTGCGGCACGCCCCCTGGCGGCGCACCGCCGCCGCCCGGCGGCGCCGAACCGCCGGTCGCACCGGCGGGCACCGTTACGCCGCCGCGCCGACCAGGGGCCGCGCGTCGACCAGCGGCGGAGCGGGTGCCGTCCAGCGTGCCCCTGCCCGCCACGCTGGACGCGTACCGGAAGCGCCTGCGCGAGACCTTCGGCTACCCGGACTTCCGCGGCGGCCAGGCGCGGGCGCTGGAGGCGCTCGCTCGGCAGGACGTGCTGGCGGTGATGCCTACCGGCGCCGGCAAGAGTCTCTGTTATGTCCTGCCCGCCCTCGAGGTGGGCCGCACGCTGGTGGTCTCGCCGCTCATCGCCCTCATGCAGGACCAGGTGGAGGGACTGCAGGCCGCCGGCGTCTCCGCGACCTTCATCAACTCCAACCTGGACCGCTCGGAGCAGAACCGCCGGTACCTGGACTTCGTGCAGGGGCGCGTCGCCCTGCTCTACGTGGCGCCGGAGCGCTTCCAGAACCCCCGGTTCACCGCCGGCCTGCGCGCCGCCGGCGTGAACCTGCTCGCCATCGACGAGGCGCACTGCATCTCGGAGTGGGGCCACAACTTCCGTCCGGACTACCTGCAACTGGGCACGGTGCGGGAGCGCCTGGGCAGCCCTCGCACGCTCGCGCTCACGGCCACCGCGAACCCGCAGGTGCGCCTGGACATCGGCGAGCGGCTGGGGATCGCCGGCGACTGCGCCGAGGTCACCACCTCCGTCGACCGGCCGAACCTCACGCTCAGCGTGGAGCGCATCGACCGCGTGGAGGCACGCGTGCAGTGGCTCGTGGACTACGCCCAGCACCGCCGAGGGCTCGCCGGCATCGTCTACGCCCGCTCCCGCCGCGCGGTGGAGGACATCGCGGAGACGTTGCGCCTCGCGGGCGTGCCGGCCGAGGCGTACCACGCCGGCCTGCCGCGGGACGTGCGCTCCCGCGTCCAGCGCGCGTTCACCGTGGGGGATACGCCGGTGATCGTCGCAACCAATGCCTTCGGCATGGGCATCGACAAGCCGGACGTGCGCTACGTGGTGCATGTCAACATGCCCGGGCGACTGGAGGCGTACGTGCAGGAGGCCGGGCGCGCCGGGCGCGACGGCGAGCCCTCCGAGTGCACCCTCCTCTACGCACGCTCGGACCGCCGCTTCCAGCAGCGCTTCATCGACGAAGCCCACCCCGACGACGGGCAGATCCGCGCGACGTGGCAGCGCTGGCTCGGCATGGCGGACCCTTCCACGGGCCAACTCCCCTACGCCGTGGCAGACGACGCCGGCGAGGGATACGGGATGACGGTCAGCGCGCTGCGGGATTCCGGCCTGCTGGATCCGGTGGCGCTCCGGGTGACCTCCGCCGACCCGAACGCGCGGATCGACACCTCCACCGTGACGCGGCATCGAGCACACACCGAGGACCGGCTGCGGGAGATGGCGGAGTACGCGGAGACCACGGGCTGCCGGCGGGCGGTCATCCTGCGCTACTTCGGCGAGGAGGCAGCGGAACGCTGCGAGCAATGCGACAACTGCCTCGGCCGCCAAGAGTCCACCGAGGAGGCGGCGTACCCGCAGGACCTGTACGACCGCATCCTGGACCTCCGCGAGTCCCTCGCGCGCCAGGGCGACCGCGACCCCTTCCGCGTCTTCGAGAACCGCACCGCGCGCGACGTGGCCACGTACCGGCCCCGGTCCATGGAGGCGCTGCAGGCCATCTGGGGCATCGGCGAGAAGCGCGCGTCCTGGTTCGGCCGGGGGCTGATCTCGCTGGTGACGGACTGGGAGCGCGAGCACCCGGAGGCCGCGCCGCCGCCGCCGCTTCCTGCCCAGTCGCGGCTGGTCGGCAGCGTGCCGGGCAGCGGGAAGGCGAACGGTCGCGGCGAGGACGTATACGTCGCACCCGACCACCCGCTGTTCCAGGCCCTCCGCCAGTGGCGCTCGGAGCGCGCGAGGTCGGAGGGGGTCCCCGCCTACACGATCTTCTCGGACCGCACCCTCCGCGAACTCGTCACCGTGCGGCCTCGCAACGTCCACGCGCTGCTCGGCGTGTGGGGGCTGGGGGAGTCGCGGGTGGAGCGCTTCGGCCCGGACCTCGTGCGGGTGATCCGGGAGCACCCCGATCAGGACGGCGCCGGCGAAGGTCCAGGCTGAACGCTTGTAGTGCGGCCCCGGTTGCGGGGCTTACGGGTCATAAGGCATGATTCAGAGAGCAGCGTCATCAGACACCGCACACGCGCCGGTACGCCCGGCCCGTCTCACAGCCACGAGGGGGCACTTGTGAACCTCACCGTCACCGACCTCGCGCAGGAGCGCCTGTCCAGCCTGATCGGCGAGCAGATGCGCGAGCAGAACCAGGCCATCCGCGTCTTCATCGCGCAGGGTGGCTGCGGCTGCTCCGGCCCGCGCTTCGGCATGGGCCTGGACCAGCCCTCGGACGAAGACACGGTCATGGAGCTCGGCTCCCTGAAGTTCATCGTGGACCCGGCCTCGGCCCCGGTCCTCGAGGACGCCTCGATCGACTACATCGAGGACGTGATGCAGCAGGGCTTCCAGATCACCGCCCCCAACGCCGCCTCCAGCGGCGGCGGCTGCGGCTGCGGTGGTGGCGGCGCCCACTAGCCCGCCCCCGGCACAGGACACACGCAAAGACGCCGGCCTGATGGCCGGCGTCTTTCGTTGTGCGCGCGACGTCGCGAGGTCGGGACGGGCTAGTGGGCGTGCCCGTGGCTGCCCGCGGGGCTCGGCTTGTAGTAAGGGTTGGTGCCGGAGGCGTGGTCGGTCACGTCCGTGACCTCCTCGATGTCCGGGACGTGCTGCTTCAGCGCAGCTTCCACGCCCTGCTTCAGGGTGGCCGTGGCCATGCCGCAGCCGACGCAGCCGCCGGCGAACTCCACGTAGGCCGTGCGGCCCTGCACGCCCAGCAACTTCACTGCGCCGCCGTGCCCGCCGATCTGCGGGTTCAGGTGCTGGTCGATGAGGTCCTGGATGGCAAACTCGCGAGGGTCAGACCAGATGGGGTTCGGGTTGCGGAACTCCAGGCCCTGATTGCCCTCGTCGTCGTTGAAGAAGTCGACCTCCAGGCCCTCCACGTAGCGGGCATCGTGCTCGGGGACGAAGACCTTGATGCCCTCGGCGGTGTCGACTGCTACATCGGCGTCGAGTTGCGCGCCTTCCTCCACCAGGGAGAGCAGGTGCCGGAACTGGCCGCCGGAGCGCTCCGCGATCTCCAGGCGGAGGCCCGCCACGGGGTTCGCGTGGTTGTCCATCACCTCGGCCAACTTGGAGTAGGCCGTCTCGGTGAACTTGATGGTCGGGGTGCGTGTCTCGACGTCGCTCATGCTTCCATCCTAACGCATTCGCCTACTGGTCCGGCTCCTCCGAGGGGTACCGAGGCCGCCCGCTGCCTATCGCCGTCTAGCGCGAACCCGCCTCGGCGGCGTCCGCCCGCGCCAGGAGGTCCAGCACCTGGCCGGCCACGAAGGCCGGCGCCTGCATGGGGATGAAGTGCGACATCTCCGGCATCAGCAGGTCCTCGCCGTGGGCGAACAGCGAGGCCAGGTCCGGCCGCGTCGGCGACGTCGAGAACGGGGGCGCTTCCTCGCCGGGCTGGCGCTGGCGCGCGCGGACCACGCGCACGGGCACCCGTACCTTCGGGATGACCTCCGTCACCGCGTCCAGCGAGTTCACCCCGCCCGCGCCGTAGATGCTCGCCTCCACCGAGGGCTTGCACGCCAGCACCAGGCCCTGGCCGGCCTCGTTCGGGCCGTCCGGGTTGGGCACCAGGCCCCAGCGCGCGTAGTCCTCCAGCACCGAGGGCGCCCACAGGCTGTACGGGAAGCGGTCGCGGAAGCGCTCCACCATCTCTTCCGGGCTGGACCACTCGTTGCGACGCTTCGCCACGAAGTGGAACGAGCCCGCCGCGCGCGTCGCCGGGTCCGGGACGCCCTCCGACGGCTGGCCGTGCACCACCGGGTCCACGAGCAGCAGCGAGGCGAACCGCTCCGGCTCCGCCGCGGCCGCGAACATCGAGGAGTGGCCACCCATGGAGTGCCCCACGCCGACGATGCCGCGCAGGTCCAGGTCACGCGCGACCGCGGCCACGTCCTGGCCGAACTGATCCCACGAGACGGGATCGCGAGGCGGGTCGCTGCGGCCGTGGCCGCGCAGGTCGATGGCGATCACGCGACGGCCGGGCAGCAGGCGGGCTACGGCGTCCCATGTGCGGGCGTGGAAGCCGGTGGCGTGGGCCAGCAGGACCGGACGGCCCTCGCCGGGCCACTCGAACACCGAGAGCGCGATGCCGTCCGCGGTGACGCGGCGCTCCACGGGCTGCTCGCCGTCCGGGCGGCGTTCAAGCGCCTGCTCAGGAGCCGTCGACTCAGGTGATTCTGGGCTGTGGGACACGCAGTTGCCTCCCCGCAGGAGTGGGCACAGGTCGTCATCCCATGCTACCCGTGGGCGGCGCTACCGGAAGCGGGGAGCGGGCCGAAGCGCTGCTCCAGCACGGCGCGGCGGAAGTCGAAGATGCCGCGCACACGGTCACGCACCACCAGGCGGTCCACCAGGTCGCCCAACGGCCCGAAGCCCACGTCGTAGTGGACGATGTCCAGCATCTCCACGCCGCCGTCCACCGGCTTGAAGTGGTGCTGGTGGTGCCAGAAGCGGTACGGGCCGAAGCGCTGCTCGTCCACGAACAGGCGGCCTTCCACCACCCCGCCTTCGACGACGTGCGTGATCTCCGTGACCCACGTCACCGGCAGGTTGAACAGCGGGCGGACGCGGTACTGGATGATCAGGCCCGGGTGCATGCGCGCCGGCAGTTCGTGGGCAATGGCGAAGCCCATCTCCGGCGGTGTGATCACCGCCAGGTTGCGAGGGTTGGAGAAGAAGTCCCACGCCTCCTCCAGGCCGATGGGCAGCCGCTGCGTCTCACTGACCCGGTGCAGCCCCATGCCGTCCGTCCTTCCGCATCGAACTCTGGGCCCGCCTCATCGAGGACTACGCCTGCTGCTTGCCGGTCGCCTCGCGCAGCGCTGCCTCCACGGTGGGGTACGTCCAGGTGAACCCCGCCTCCGAGAGGCGCGCCGGGACGATGCGCTTGCTGGCCAGCAGCAGTTCGTCCGCCATCTCGCCCAGCAGCAGTTTCAGCGCGAAGCCGGGCACCGGCATGAACGTGGGGCGGCCCAGCACGCGGCCCAGCACCTTCGTCAGCCCGGCGCTTGTGGTGGTCTCCGGGGCCGCGATGTTCACCGGGCCGGAGACCTCCGTGGTCAGCAGGAACTCGATGGCCCGCACCTCGTCGTGCAGGTGGACCCACGGGAACCACTGGCGCCCGGAGCCCAGCGGCCCGCCCACCCCGAACTTCACGGGCCTCGCCAGGCGCTTGAAGGCCGGCGCGTCCCCGTCCACCACGAACGACGTCCGAGCGCAGACCACACGCGTGCCCGCCTCCGAGATCCGCTGCGCCTCGCCCTCCCAGTCCTGCACCACCTGCGCCAGGAAGCCCTCGCCTGGCGGGGCGTCCTCGTCCAGGCGCTCCTCGCCGCGGTCGCCGTAGAAGTCCACGCCGGATCCCTGCACCCACACGCGAGGGCTGATGCCGCTCGACCGCAGATGGTCCACCAGCACGCGCGTGGACTGCAGGCGGCTCTCGCGCAGCACGCGCTTGCGGTCGTCCGTCCACCGCTTCTCGCCGATGTTCGCGCCGCCGAGGTTCACCACCCCGTCGACCCCGTCCAGCGCGCCCGGCCGCACCCACCCGGCGTCCGGGTTCCAGGCCGCACGAGGATCCTCGGGGGCGCCTCGATGCATCTCCAGCACCTCGTGGCCGGCTTCGCGGAGGTGGCGGGTGAGCGCGGTGCCGATGAGCCCGCTGCTGCCGGTGATGGCGACCTTCATGGTCTCGGTCCTTCCTGCGCCTGCCCGGGGTCCCGGGGGCGCGGTGGGCGGCAAAGCCCTTCTCCTACACGATAGAGTGGCCGCCGCAGGACTCGCTGAGGGACTGCCTGTGACGTTGGCTGTAGTGGGGGATACGGGCGTGATCGACCTGACCATGGAGCGACTGGACGGCACCCAGGAGGCGCTCTCCGCCTATGACGGCAAGGTGCGACTGCTGGTGAACGTGGCCAGCAAGTGCGGCCTCACCCCCCAGTACGAGGCCCTGGAGCAACTCCACGAGACGTACCGCGACCGCGGGTTCACGGTGCTGGGGTTCCCGGCGAACAACTTCGCCGGCCAGGAGCCCGGCACGAACCAGGAGATCGCCGAGTTCTGCGAGGCCACCTACGGCGTGCAGTTCCCCATGTTCGGCAAGATCAGCGTCGCCGGCGACGACATCCACCCGCTGTACCAGTACCTCACCACCCTGCCGGAGCCGGTGGGCGGCGAGGTGCGCTGGAACTTCCAGAAGTACCTGGTGGACCGGGACGGCAACGTGGTCCAACGCTTCTCTCCTCGCGTCACCCCGGACGACCCGGATCTCGTCTCGGCCATCGAGGCGCTGCTGTAGCAGCGCCTCCACCTCGAGCAGCTCGCCACAGAGGGACACGGGCGCCCCGGGGAGGGCGCCCGTGTCCTGCTCGGGCCCGCTACCGCGATCGGCTGCGGCGCGTCTGCAGGGCCACGCTGCCCAGCAGCACCGCGCCCACGGCCGCCATCGCGACAATCGCCCACGTCCCGGCACCGGTACCGGCGTCCGCGTTCAGGCCCGCGTTACCGGCGGCTGCCGGTGACGGCGCGGCCGGCGAGGCCGGTGCATCCGCGCTCGGCGGCAGCAGCACGCCATCAATGACGTGAATGACGCCGTTCGAGGCCATCACGTCCGTCGCCGTCACGGCCACGTTGCCGTTCAGCGTCACCGTGCCGCCCGACACCGCGATCTCGATGTCGCTGCCCTGCACGGTGGTCGCGCTGTCCAGGCCCACCACGTCCGCGGCGAGCACCTCGCCGGAGACCACGTGGTAGAGCAGCACCTGGCGCAGCGCCGCCGGGTCGGCCAGCAGGCCGTCCACGGTGCCGGCCGGGAGCGCGGCGAACGCCTCGTCTGTGGGCGCGAAGACCGTGAACGGCCCCTCGCCCTTCAGCGTCTCCACCAGCCCGGCGGCTTCCGCCGCCGCCAGCAGCGTCGTGAACTGCCCGGCGGCATCCGCCGTCTCCACGATGTCGCCCGCGGGCTCTTGTGCGGACAGTGCCGCCGGGAACAGGCCCACGGCGGCCAGCAGGCCGGCCGAGGCCATCACCAGTCTTCGTACTTGCATCGGATCCTCCTTCCGCCCCCGGATGGGTGGGGCGGTCTGTTCTTCGCCAGAACCTTGTCACCTGGCTTTTGCATCTTGCGCGATTCTTGCCCAATGAGTCAATATCAGATGACTAACATTTGACTAAGATGGGGCGCGGGGCGCCGCAAGACCCGGCGACACGCCCCGTCCGAGGCGAACTCGAGGCCGTCCGAGGCGGCTCGAAGCAAGGAGGACCCCATGCGCTACACCGTGGGCGCGGCAGCGAGGGCCACCGGGATCACCGAGGCGCGGCTCCGCACCTGGGAGCGCCGCTACGGCATCCCCTCCCCCGCGCGCTCCGGCACCGGGCGCCGGCTCTACGACGACTCGGACATCGAGGTCATCCGACACATGGCGCGCCTCGTGGACCAGGGCGTCCCCGCCGCCCAGGCTGCCGAGTCCGCACGCGCCGGCACGCCCGCCCCGCCTTCCGAGGCGGCCCCCGCGCCGGCGGAGGCCCCGGAGGTCGCGCGCCTCGTGGAGTGCGCCGCGGCCTTCGACACCGCGGGTACACGCCTGGTGGTCCGGGGCGCGGTCGCGGCCCACGGCTGGGCCCGCGCGGCCGAGGACGTGCTGTTCCCCACCCTGCTCCGCGTCGGCGAGCACTGGGAGGCCGGCGAACTCTCGCCGGCGCAGGAGCACTTCCTCTCCGAACTCGTGCGCACGGAGATCGCGGCGGCCCTCGCCGGCATCGAGGCCGTCCCCAGCGGCGAGGGCGAGGCGTCTCTGGTGCTGCTGGCGTGCGCCCCGGGCGAGCACCACGACCTCGGCCTGCTGGCGCTGTGCCTGCTGCTGGCCGAGGCCGGCGTGCGCACGTGCTACCTGGGCGCGAACGTCCCCGTGGAGGCGCTGGTCTCCGCGAGCCGGGACACGGGCGCGGCAGCGGTGTGCCTCTCGGCCACCGTCCCCACCGCCGTCCCCGAACTCGGCCAGGCGGCCCGCGCCCTGCTCCGCACGCGCCCGGCGCCCCGGGTGTTCGTCGGCGGCCCGGCCGTCCTCGCGGAGCCCAGCGGCACGCGCCTGGGCGGCGTCCCCCTCCCCGCCCCGCTCCCCGCGGCCGCCGAGGCGGTCCTCAGCGCCCTCGGGGCTGGCGGTACACGGGGTCGGGCGGCAGGAGACTAGACAGCACGCGCGGCTCCCGAGACACTCGGAGGAGACGCGGCAGGGTAGCTCAGTGGTAGAGCAGCGGACTCATAAGCCGTTGGTCGGGGGTTCAAATCCCCCCCCTGCTACCAGCGACACACAGACAGCGGCGCCCTCGAGGGCGCCGCTGTTGTGTTTCCGGAGGGTACTAGCGGGCCGGCTGGCGGCCGCCAGCGCGCGGCGCAACATCCTGCGTATCGGTCGGGTCGCAGCAGCCGGAACCGAGGAACGGACGTTCTAGTACAATCATGGCTCGTGAGTAGGCCGCGAGAGCATCGATGCAAATCACCTTTTACGATTCGGAAAACGATGACCTAACACCGCAGGCCAAGGGCCAGCTATTCGAAGGTCTCGTCAAACGGCTCGCGGAGATGGCGGGCTACCAGGAAATCGAACTCCGCAAGAAGCGGAACAGTCTTGAATACGACGTCAGCGGCTCGCATCAGTTGACGGCTCGACGGCTGCTCGGTGAAGCAAAAGCACACGAGCGCACTATGGAGGCCAAGGAGGTCACGGCGTTCGTGGGCAAGGTCCTGCCGCAGATGTTCTCCGCGCAGGTCGACGGCCTCTTCGTCTCGACCTCGATCTTGAGTGCTGAGGCCGAAGACTATCTCCGCAGCCTCGGAACGTCCCCGCTCCCGGGGACCTTCCGAACGCTGGCTGGCACGGCGATCCCCGACTTCCTCGCGACTGCCGGATCCTGCCTGACGGACGCAACGTTCCGCACGGCTATTCGCAACAAGTTCGGCCTGGAGCCGCTCGACACGTGGTTGGTGGTATCGAATCGCGCTGACTTCCTGCTCGCTACCTGCGGGACTCATGCGAGCGGCGAGAGTACGTCGTTCGCGACCCTCTCCGTGGACGGACGGATGATCGAGTGGTCCGAGAGAGAACTCCGGCGGCTGAAGGCCCAGATCCCGGAAATCCGCGAGATCGACGAGAGCAAGACCGCGCGGCCTGCTCCACCTCCGCGAGAAGGCACACGCATTGCTGGAATCGTCGCCGGAACCGGTTGGTTCGACTACAAGTTCCCTGCCGCGCCGGACTATTTCGTCGGGCGCGTGGCTGATTTAGATGACGTTCGCGATCGGATTGCCGAGATTGGTTCGAAACGAACGTCGGTACGGGCGATTCAGATTCTGAGCCGATCTGGCGTCGGCAAGAGCTCCTTTCTTCTGAAGGTACCGACCGTGGTACCAGAAACCACATTCCTCACGTTAGACGCCCGCAGTATGCGCGTACCGTCCGACGTGCGATTGGTATGTGTGCACCTCGTGCAAGCGGTTAATGACGACCTCGGGACCAGTCTCGAGGGGCCTTCGTCGCAAGAGGAAATACAGCCTACGCTCGAGGCTGCTGGAGCACTTTTAGGTTCGCGCGCTCGAATCGCCGCGGTGCAAATCGACCAGAGCGAGAGCCTTCTGGCTCGGCCAACGGTATTCGACGCGCTTCTCGATGCTATCGAGACGACCACCCTCAAGGGGCTACCCATCGTTTGGATCCTGGCCCGGAAGAATGACGTAGCGACAACCTACGACGCAGGTAGCAGCATCGACTTGCCCCGTCTGAATGAACTGAGCGTGTCAATCGGTCTCGACGACTTCTCGCCGGTGGAGAGTCGGACCTTGCTCGGTGCGTTGAGCACCGAGCTACGCGAGAAGATCGACCCGCGCCTCACCGACCTAATTCAGACCTTCTCCGCAGGGTTCCCCTGGCTCCTCAAGCGCCTCGGCGCCCATGTGATCTCAATGCATCGGGACGGCGTCCCCCAGCGCGATCTCCTGGCAAACGGGCTGCTTGCAGACGACTTGTTTGATGAGGATCTCGCCGGGCTGTCGGAGCAGGATCGTTCGCTGTTGAAGCTGTTCGCCGCCAATCTTCCCAGCACTGCAGCAGAGCTCGGACGTCGCCTGGAAGCGGAGGTGAGCGCCAGTCGCCTTACTCAGAAGCTGAATGAGTTTCTAGGGGCGAAACTCCTCAGGCTGACCGGCGACACGTACGACACCTACAACGATGTCTTCAAGACGTACTTGATCACCGACCGCATCCCGTTTCAGTCGCGGTATGTGTTCCGGGTGGGCCCGGGAGGCGCCATGCCCCTGTTCGACCAACTGAAGGGGCTCGGCCGGGTGGATCTCGCCTCGTTCCACGGCCGCATTGGCGGCAGTCACATCGCCATGCTGAACAAACTGCGGGAGCTTCGCCTCCTAGGACTCATCTCGCCAGAACGTGGGTGGGTGTCTTTGAGCCCCGATGCTCGAGCCGCGATCGAGTCGGGGACGCTCGCGGAGTTCATTCGAAAGGGCCTCCGGGCGAACGGGCTGGTCGTTCGAGTACTTGACTCGCTTGCATCACGTGGAGCCCTCCAGTACGCGGACATCGCGGCCGAACTGAAGTCGGAGCTTCCTCACGTCGACGTGTCCCCGAGCACCTGGATGCTTTACGCCCAGCTGCTCACGCTGTGGCTCCATTACGCCGGGCTCGTCGATGTCGACGGTGGCATCGTGACACCTCGAGCATTCCCCGGACACGAGCTCGGCGGCGAACGTGCGTTCCATCGCGGGAGCTTCGCTGATGGCACGTTCCTGCCGTCGGTCCGCCCGAAGGCGGTCGTCCAGCTACTGAAGCTACTTGCAGAGCACGGATCAATGACGGCGAAGCAGATCAAGCCACACTTCCGCGTGAGCATCACCCCTGGTCTATTGCGCGATGCAAGCGCACTCGATCTGATTGACGAGGCTTCGGGGCGGTTTTACCTCGGAGCGCAGGGGCGCGTTCTCGTCGAGCGACCCGAAGGCTTCGGCGATCGCGACGTCGCAGTCTTAGCCCTTCCGAAGGCGAACATACGGGCACTCCTACAGGGCGCTGAGGAGCGCCCGCTCGACAGACCCGCACAGCGCGAGATATTGACTCGCTTCGGTTCCGCTTCCTGGACCGACCGCACCTGGCAGTGGCGGATCGGTATCCTAAGGACATGGATGGTCGCGACCGGACTCGTTACCAGCGGCAGGAGTGGAATGCAGGTGAGACCCAGATCGGCTTTGCTCGCGCTAGGGGAGGAGCTCGCCGAGTCGGGCTCTAGTGAGATGGGCAACGAAGACCGTTGAGCATCTGCCTACTGGGCAGATGCTCAACCGCGCCGCCGTCGACTTTGACCAAAGCCCCCGCCGCCTGCCCCGCCCCACGCTCGTCCATCAGCCCCTCCCCCCGTCACGAAGATGGCCCGGCCGCAACGTGTTGCGCCACCCCGGCGCACCAGCAGGCTTCTCCGGCAGTCTCGGAGGAACCCACGACCATCCAGGCGCAGACCATCCCCCGGACGGCTAGCCCCCGCCGCTAGGCGAGGCGCCGCGTGGAGACCTCGGGATCTTCGACCCGCTCATCACCGTGGCCGGACGCGGGCGTGATGGGGCGTACGAACGAGACCGTGATCGCCGAGACCACGAAGAGCCCGGCGATGACCGTGAAGGCGAGTTGGTAGGAGCCCGTGGCGTCGAAGGAGATGCCCACCAGGGGTGGGCCGACGAGCGCCTGGCCGAGCGTGAGGAAACTGATCGCACCGAAGATCGTCCCGAAGGCGACGAGGCCGAAGGTCTCCTGCACCAGGAGCGGCATGATCACGCCGAGCGCGCCGAAGCCCAGGCCGAACACCGGTACGAACGCCCAGACCCAGATCGCGTCGCCGGCCGTCATCAGGATCGTGATCCCCACCACCTGGCACGCGAGGCTCGTGATGAGGGCGTACCGGGCGGGGTAGCGCTCGCAGAACCAGCCAAAGAACACCTTGCCGCCCATGCCGAAGAACGCGAACGCGCTGATCGCCGCGGCGGCGCGCCCCTTGGAGATGCCGACATTCTCCAGGTGCGGCACCAGCTGGGGCAGCACCGACTGGTACGTGACCTGCGCGAACAGCAGCGCGATCACCACGATGTAGAACATGCGGCTGCGCAGCGCCTGTCGGAGCGTGACGCCCAGGAACGCCGCGGGCCGTGGCTCGGCGTCGCCGGCCTCGTCTCGGACCGGCGCGGCACGCTCACGGACAACGAGGAACACTACGGGGATGAGCGCGGCGAAGAGGATGCCGTACGTCACGTATGCCCCCTGCCACCCGACCGACCCGATGAGCGTAGCGGTGACCGAGGAGAAGACGATGCCGCCGAAGTTCGCACCCATCGAGGTCAGGCCCATGGCGCGGCCTCGTGTGCGGTCGAACCAGATCCCCACCAGGCGCGCGCCCGTGATGAGCGCCGCGCCGGGGATGCCGATGAACTGCAGCGCATTGAGCGCGTAGAACTGCCAGAGCTCCGTCATGAGCGGGCGAAGGAGCTGGCTCAGCGCGAGCGCTGTCAGCGAGGCCATCATCACCGGCCTGGCGCCGAACCGGTCGAGCGCCCATCCCACCGGCAGCGCCGTCGCCCCGGCGAGGGCGAAGAAGGCGAGCGCCGTGCTCACCTCGCTGCGGTTCCAGCCGAACTCGGCTTCGAGCTCCGTCACGAACACGCCGAACGAGTACTGGGTAATCCCGATGGTGAGGGTGAAGGACAGGAACGCGACGAATGCGATCAGGATCGGGTAGTGGCGATACCTCGTCGGGTCGGGCACGTCGGCCTGCGCTCTCTACCGTCGCTTCGCCACACCGGCGCTGGAGTGCTCGCCATCTGCGCAGATTCGCCATCTGCGCACCTTCGTCATCTGAGCCTTGAAGATGAGTCGCAACTATCGGCAGCGTAGACGACGCCGATCCCCCCGCCCACCCTCGTCCATTAGCGCCTCACCCCCCAGCATGGAAGATCGCCCCGGCCGCGACCTCGCGGCGCCCGGGGTAGCATCAGGCTCCGGGGTTCCCGCAGTCCCACATCCGCCAGTCCCGGAGGAGCCTCATGGCGCCGACCTTCCTCGACCTCGACCTCGCCCCCGAAGTGCTGCGCGCGATCGATGCGCTGGGGTTCGAGGAGCCCACGCCCATCCAGGCGCAGACCATTCCGCTGCTGCTGGCCGGGCATGACGTGCTCGCGCAGGCGCAGACGGGGACCGGCAAGACCGCGGCCTTCGCGCTGCCCCTGGTGCAGCGCATCGACACGTCTCGGCGAGAGGTGCAGGCGCTGGTGCTGGCGCCCACGCGCGAACTGGCCGTGCAGGTGGCGCAGGCGATCCACGACCTCGGCAGCACTCGGAAGGTGGCCGTCCTCCCCGTCTACGGCGGGCAGGCCTACGACCGCCAGCTGCGAGGGCTGCGCCAAGGGGTGCACGTGGTGGTGGGGACGCCCGGCCGCGTGATGGACCACATCCGCCGCGGCACGCTGGACCTGTCCACCGTCCGCACCGTCGTCCTGGACGAGGCCGACGAGATGCTGGACATGGGCTTCGTGGAGGACATCGAGTTCATCCTGGGCCAGGTGCCGGAGGAGCGGCAGGTCGCGCTGTTCTCCGCCACCGTGCCTCGCCGCGTGGAGGCGCTGATCCGCCGCTACCTGCGCGACCCGAAGCGCGTCACCATCGCGCAGGAGACGGCCACCGCGCCGCAGACGCGCCAGATGTACGTGGAGGTGCAGCAGCGCGACAAACTGGAGGCGCTGACGCGCATCCTGGACCTGGAGTCGCCCAGTTCGGCGATCGTCTTCTGTCGCACGAAGCGCGAGGTGGACGAACTGGCGTCGGCCCTGGACAGCCGCGGCTACACCTCGGTGGCGATCCACGGGGACGTCAGCCAGGCGCAGCGCGAGCGCCTGCTGCTGGCCTTCCGCGAGGGGCGGTCCGAACTGCTGATCGCCACGGAGGTGGCGGCGCGCGGGCTGGACATCCCGGACGTGACGCACGTCTTCAACTTCGACATCCCGGACGACGCGGATGCCTACGTCCACCGCATCGGCCGGACGGGCCGGATGGGGCGCAAGGGCGACGCCGTCACCTTCGTGACGCCTCGGGAGATGCGCCAGCTGCAGTACATCGAGCGCGCGATCCGCAAGAACCTCCGGCAGATCCGCGTGCCCACCCCAGGTGACATCTCGGCGCGACGGCGCGAGACGCTGCTGGCGTCGCTCGTGGGGGCGGTGGAGTCCGGCGTGGCCCGGCCGTACGCGCCGCTGGTGAAGGAACTCGCGGACGAGCACGACCCGCTGGAACTGGTGGCCGCGGCGCTCTACCTCGCGAATGGCGGCGCCAGCGGACGCCACGAGGAGATCACCGCCGTCGCGCCGCCGGACCTGCCCGACGGCGAGGGCGGGATGACGCAGTTGTACATGGACACGGGCCGCAAGCACGGGGTACGCCCGAAGGACGTGGTGGAGGCCTTCACCACCGAGGCCGGCATCGACGCGCAGGCCATCGGCGCCATCGACATGTTCGGCGACTTCACTCTGGTGGAGGTGCAGCGCCGCGCGGCCGCGCAGGTGCTGGAGCGGGCCTCGGTGCTGGTCTTCGGGGACCGCGAGGTCCACGTCACGCCGGCCCGGGAGAAGGGCCGTCCGAAGGGCCCCCGCCCCGGCCCCCCGCACACGCCTCCAAAGCGCCCCAGGCGGCCGAAGCGCTCACGCCCCTAGCCGTCTGGCGGTTGGTCCATGGACGGCGAACGGGCAATCAGGGGTGGTGGCGGCCTGGCCTACACCGTGCCCGAAGGCCCTGCCGTGGGGAGCGCGAAGGAGAAGGTGCTGCCCTTCCCCAGTTCGCTCTCTACCCAGATACGGCCACCGTGCGCCTCGACGATCAGCCGCGCGATGTAGAGCCCCAGCCCGTAGCTGTCGGGCCGTGACTCCTGGGTGGACGTGATGACGCGGTAGTAGCGGTCGAACAGGTTCGGCAGCACCTCGGGTGCGATGCCTGGCCCTTCATCCGATACGGCGACGAGGACCTCGTCCGGTCCAGAACGGACGGTGATCCTGATCGGCCTCGCGGCCGTGGAGTACTTCATCGCGTTCGTGAGCAGGTTGCTCAGGACGCGCTCGATCCGGCTGCGGTCAACGAACAACTCGGGCAGTCCGTCCTCGATCTCCGTGACGATCCGCGGGGGTGCATCCGCCGATGCGTCAATCGCGGCGACCGCGCCAGCGGTCAGGTCGGCCAGGTCCGCCGGCTCGCGGTTGATCGACATCGCGCTCGACTCGAGTGACCGGGAGTCGAGCATTTCCTGGATCATGACGTCCATGCGGCGCCCGGCCACACCGATGTCCTCAACCGACTGGAGCACGGCCGAATCAGGCGCGGCGCTCCGCTCGAGTCGCCGGCGGAGCAATTGCGCTGACCCGAGGACGGACGTCAGCGGAGCACGCAGGTCGTGCGCGACCAGCGCCGCGTACTCGTCGCGGAATTGCTCGAGTCGGCGAAGGTCGGTGACATCCCTGAAGGTGACGATGGCCACGACAACATCGCCGGCGGCGTCGGTCACCGAGCTCCCATTGGAGACAATCCGCAGCAACTGCCCGCCCCGCGACAGCGTGTATTCCTGATCGGTGAACCGCTCGCCCCGTTGTGCGCGGCGCGTTGGCCAGTCGTCATGCTTCACCAACGCACCGTCCAGCGTGCGCAGGTGGGCGGGGCGACCCTCCAGGCTCTGCGCCGCTTCAGGCAAGTCCCAGGTCGACCGCGCAGCGTCGTTCATCAGCAGCGTGCGCCCGGCTCCGTCGAGGACAACCACGCCCTCCTGCAGCCCGGCGATCAGCGCGTTGAGGCGGGCGACGCTGTGCTCCGCCTGCTCAGCATGCTCGTCTGCCGCGAGTCCGGCCATCACGAGCCGGAAGTTCGCGTCCTGCAGCTCCGCCGCGAGGGGCGTCACCGAGCCGATCTGCACGATCAGCCCTACCGGCCGGCCCTGTTCATCGAAGGACGGCCAGGCAGCGAGGGTTATGTACCCCTGCACCTCGGGGTCGCCATCCCCGGGGGCCGCCGAAGCCTCCCCGACAGCCGTGGCAAGGACGCGATCGAGCAGCACCGATAGCGCGGTCGCCTGGCCAGCCGGGAGGGCATCCGCGAGAGGACGTCCGATGATCGACGTGCCCGACACGGCGACTGCGTCGTCAAACGCGTCGTTGACGTACCGGACGATGTGGTGTGGGCCGGTGGTAACGGCCATCGGCAGAGGTGACGCCCCCGCCAGACCTTCCCAGGCGGATGACCCCGCACCGACGCGCAGCGGCTCGGCGGCTGCGGCGGGCTCAGAAGTGGAGCGTGTCTGCTCCATAGGGGCATCCTAGGTCTCCGGCCGTAGACGACCGCAGCATCACCATATCATCCCCGCGACAACGCAAGCCGTCCCGTATACGGAGCGTCTACGGGCTGGGCTCCGACTGAACGTTGAGGCGAAGAGGAACGCCAGTGACGACGCCCGCGTAGCCGGTCAGCCGCTCGCCAATTGCGAGCCCGCTTTCGGTGACGTCGTACAGGCGGATGTCCCGGCTGTGCCCGCTGCCGCGCATCTTCACGACCATCATCGCCTTCCGCAGTTGACCGTCCAGTTCGATGTACCGCTGGACGATGAGGTCGTCCGCCAGGAACGACACGAGGTTGGGGGTGAACTCCAGGTCGGTGAACGACTGGGGCACCTCCATGGTCATGAAGACGGTCACCCCCGCACCAGTGAGCGTTCCCACCATACGGTAGAGCGACTCGCGGAAGTCCTCGCGGAACGTGGGTGCGAGGGCGAGTTCGAAACCCGATAGAGAGTCAATGCTCACGCGCTTCGCGCCCGACCGGGTGACCGCCTCCTGGATCTCCAGCAGCGCCTCGTCGACCGACAGGTCCAGCGGTCGCAGGTAGAGCATTTGCAGCAGCCCGCTGCGGATCATCGCGTCCATGTCGGGGTGTCCCAGCGTCTTCGCTCGCTCCAGGTAGACCCTCGGGTGCTCCTCGAAGACGGCAATCACGCCGGGCTCGTTGCGTTCCAGGCCCGCCGCAATGAACTGAGTAGCGAGCGCGCTCTTCCCCGATCCCGAGGGGCCGGCGACCAGCACGGCGTCCCACGCCGGGATCCCTCCACCCAGCATCTCATCCAGCACCGGGACCCCGAGAGAGAGACGCTCCGAAGGGCGGGTCCTATCCGCCTCGGGGACTCGGCGGATGATTCGCGGGAAGATCTGCACGCCCTCGTTGGTGATGCGCATGGTGTGGAGCCCCGGGAGGGGCGCGCGGCCGCGCATCTTCAGGACCTGGAATTTGCGCACCACCGAGTTGCGGTCGACGCTCTGATGCAGCCACAGCACGCCGTCCGCGATGGTGAACACCGGGCTGTCATGCGTCTCAGCATCCATGTACTCGCCAACGAGGAACGTCGTCGCCTGCCACGTCGTGAGCAGCACTGCGAGCTCCTGGAGAAAGCCCGACAGCGAGAGACCAGCATCGTCGTCATCCGGGGCCGCATGCACGAGAGTACGAAACGAGTCGACGACGACGACGGCGGGTTGTGCCGCCTCGACTTCTCGCCTGATCACGTCCAGGATGCCGCGCAAGTCCCCCCGGAGCGCTTCCGAGGAAAGGCTATGGAAGCGGACGCTGCCGTCCTCCACCTTGGCGAAGTCGAAGAAGGAGAACTGCTGCTGGTAGCGGAGCATCTTCAGCGGCGGTTCGCCCAGGACCGTGAAGTGCAGCGCCGGACGCTCTGGCGTAGCAAGGTCGAACATGATCTGCTGCGACAGCGTGGTCTTGCCGGTGCCGGGAGCCCCTGCGATCAGGTTGAACGAATACTCCGGCAATCCCCCGCCGGTGACCTCTTGCAGGCCCGGCACAGTGGTGGCCAGGGCATCGATCTCCACGCGTCCGGCGCCATCCGCGTTCGTCATGTCAGACCTCCCTCTGCGGGGCGCGATGTGTATGCCTCCGGCCAGACCTCCCGGATGGCATGCATCGTCAGCTCGTGGCCAATGAACGTGACGAGCAGCCCGATCATGTGCGAGAGCACGGCAGTGAACGCCGCCGTCGTCGCCGTCGCGTCGATGTCATTCAAGGCGGGATCGAGTCCCAGCAGGCACTCTTCCGCAGTTGGTCCCGCTTGGACGCCTTCAAGAAAAGGGAACTCGGCGACCGCACGATGCAGCGAGCGAGCCAGGAAGGCCTGGCTTCCGCCCAGCGTGACCAGGGGCGACAGACGTCTGTAGAACCGCTGGCACGCGCGCTCGGCCGCGGCCACCGGCGATCCGCCGTCCTTCAGCAGGGCGAGTTCATACGCAAGGATCCACTCACCGAGCTCGCGGTAAGCCGCTACCTGGCTCATGCCCGGCGGATCCAAACCACTGCGCGACCCCCATTTGTGCGGCCCTCGCCCTCGTGCCAGCCGATGCATCGTAGCGCCCCGGAGGGGTCGCACTGCTGCGGAGTGGCGGAATCACTGGACAGCGCTGCGGGCTGAGTCCGTCACCCGTGGCAGCGTGCAGGGTCATTGCGGGCGGCCCCGCGCGAACGAACTCCACCTCCCCGTGGTGCCTCCGCCCCAATCCTCGTCCCCACCGGGAACACATCCGTCCTCGCCTACGTCTCATTGCTGACAACACGCTCCTGTACCCAGAGATTGCAGACGGAGACCGTACCCATGCACTCGATTCCCAGGCACTCGATTCCCATGCAACCCATCAAAAAGTTCGCGTTTGCGCCGCTGGCCGCGCTATCGCTCGTGCTGATGGCCTGTTCCGCGGGAGCGGAGAGTGAGCCGGCGCTGGAACTGTCCGCCGGCGGTGGCGAGGGGATGATGTCCTGCCTCGCCTTCGACCCCGCCATCCTCGCCGACATGCCCGTGGCCTTCGAGGGCACCGCCACCGCCGTGGATGGCGACCGCGTGACCCTGGAGGTGGACCGCTGGTTCACGGGCGGCGACGCCGACGAGGTGGTGCTGACCGCGCCGCAGGGCCTGGAAGCGCTCATCGGCGGCATCCCGTTCGAGGTCGGCGGTGAATACCTGATCTCCGCGACCGACGGGCAGGTGAACTACTGCGGCTTCTCCGGCGAGGCCACCGAGGATCTCCGCGCCGGCTTCGAGGCGGCGTTCCCCGGCTGACCCCCGGATCCCTCGACGCCTCGACTCTTCGACGCGACGCCGGCAGTACCGGGCGGGGCCGAGGCCCCGCCCGTGTTGCGCCCGGGGGCAGTCCGGAGTGCCGGGACTCCCGCTGCACCACCACTCGACCCCGCCAACCGCGAGTCCACGCGACAATCGATGGATGAAGTACCTCGCACGCCCCCTCGCCCCCCTCGCCCTGTTCGCCGTATTGCTCGCCCTGGGATCGGGCGTCCCGACGCTCGCGCAGGCCCAGGCGCCGCAGATCGATCCGCCGTGGACGGGCGAACTGCCCTCGCAGGGTGGCGTGGTGCTGCTGGCGATGTCGCGCGAGGAGTCGCCCGCGGGCGTGTCCGAGCGGCTCGGGCAAGAGGGCTGCCCCGCCGTCTCCATGGCCGTGACCGAGGGCGGCGAGTGGCTGACCTACATCCCCGGCGCGCCCGCGTTCGTAAACCAGGCCTTCCCCACCTCGATGGCGGCGGGCCTCGGCTTCGCGGTGCGCTGCGGCGACCCGACCCAGCCGGTGACGCTGACCGAGGCGAACGACGGCCAGACGGTCAACCGGCAGGTGGGCGAGAGGGTGCGCGTGACCCTGCCCTCCAACCCCTCCACGGGATACGCCTGGCGCGTGGACCCGGCGCTGCCGGCCTCGGTGCTCGCGCAGTTGGGCGAGCCGGAGGTCGTGAGCCCGCCGATGCCCGGAGCGCCCGGCGTGACCACCTTCGAGTTCCTGGCGGCCGGGCCCGGCGTGGCCCCGCTCCGCCTGGTCTATGACCGCTCGTTCGAGGCCAACTCCACCATCGACGAGTGGAGCGCGACCGTGATCGTCAGCGGCCAGCAGGCGGTGGCATGGCTCGGCGAGGTGCGGACGCAGCCGCAGGCCGCCCCCGGCGCCCGCTACCTGGAGTTGCGCCAGCCCTTGATCGACGAGGGCACGGTGCCGCGCGGCGTCGCCATCGTCGCCTCGGACGGCGCGAGCGCGAACGCCATCGAGGCGCTCACGGACACCGGCGACGAGGTGCTGGTGTGGGGCGAACTGACCTGCGGCGTAGCCGACTATGGCGGCTGCCGCATCGACGCCACCTCGCTCGTGCGGGCGGACGCCACCACGGCGCCGCCGGCTTCGCCAGTGGTGGGCTGGGCGGGCACCGTGCGCGCATCCGATGGCACCGACCTGTTCCAGGTGGACGGCGACCTGCCGGTCCAGCACGGCATCGCCGGCGCGGACGCCGACATCGAGGCCCAACTGGCGGAGGCGCGCGAGCAGGGCACGCGCATCCGCGTCTGGGGTGAACTGCAGGCGCTGGTGGACGACGTGAACCGCACGCGGATCGTAGTTACCGAGGTGGGCCTGGCGCCGTAGGCGGGCCGGCGCTCGGTGGTCGCTAGCCCTCGACGAGCACGCGGGCGCGGTGGAAGACCGCGTCCAGCATCTCCTCGGTGAGGCGGCCGGTGAAGGTGTTCTGCTGGCTGGGGTGGTAGCACCCCAGGAGTGTGCGCCCGCCGGGGAGCGGCCACTCGACCCCGTGCCCGAACGCCGGCCGAGGCGAGAGCCCCTCTCGGGCAGCGATCAGCGACGCCGCGAACCCGCCGAGGGCCAGGACCACCCGGATGCGCGGCAGCAGCGCCAGTTCGCGCTCCAGGAACGGCGCGCAGGTGTCACGCTCGGCCGGAGTGGGCTTGTTGGCGGGCGGGGCGCACTTCACCGGCGCGGTAACCCAGGCGTCCGTCAGCGCCAGGCCGTCCCCTCGATGCGTGCTCGTGGGCTGGTTCGCGAAGCCGGCCCGGTAGAGGGCGCGGTAGAGCCAGTCGCCGGAGCGGTCGCCGGTGAAGACCCGGCCGGTGCGGTTGCCGCCGTGGGCGGCAGGAGCGAGGCCGACCACCAGCAGCCGGGCGCCGGGATCCCCGAACCCGGGGATCGGCCGCCCCCAGTAGATCTCATCGCGGAACATCGCGCGCTTCTCGCGGGCAACGCGCTCGCGCCACTCCACCAGTCGAGGGCACGCGCGGCACGAGACCACGTCCTGCTCCAGGCGCTCCAGCGAGTCCTGCACGTGCCAACCCTCCCCCGGTGACTGCCTGCGAACCCAGCGTACCTGCCGCGACGCGACGGGCGATACGGACGTGACACGGTGTTCCGATTCGGGTGATCCGTGCCCGATGCCCGGGTTGTGACGGTCTGGACTGAGATCGGAGGACTGAATGATTCGACGAACCCTCGGCGCGGGCGCGCTGGCGTCCGCCCTGCTGCTAGGCGCGGCCGCGAGCGCCGGAGCGCAGGAGCAGACCTACACGGTGGAGTCCGGCGACACCCTGTGGCGCATCGCCCAACGTTTCGACACGACCGTCACCCGACTGGCGCAGGTGAACGCAATACCGAACCCCAACCTCATCGAGGTGGGCCAGGAACTGATCGTCCAGCCCTCGGCGGATGACGGGGCCGGCGACGGAGACGGCGGCACGGACGGGTCCGGGCGGGAGTACGTGGTGCAACCCGGCGACACGCTGGCCGCCATCGCCGCGCGCTTCGACACCTCGGTGGCCGTGCTCGCCCAGGCGAACCGCATCGCCAACGTGGACCTGATCCACGTGGGCCAGGTGCTCGCGATCCCCGGCTCGGGCGATGGCAACGGAAACGGGAACGGTGACACCCCAGACGAGGTCGCCCTGACCGAGACCTGCGAGGCAGACCGCTACACCGTGCGCTACCCAGAGGGTTGGTCCACCAACTCCGGGCTGGTCGCGGACGAGTGCGGCTGGTTTGACCGTGAACCGTTCGAGGTGCCGGTCGCCAGTGAACTGGTGACGGACGTGATCCTCTCGGTGGAGCCGGTGGACTACGACACGATCCTGGACGGGCTGGGCACCGGCGGCCGGATCCTCTCCGCCCAGGAGACCACCGTCGCCGGCCTCGAGGCGGTGCGCGTGGAGACGCTGAACTCCGGCGAGGGGCTCCTCCCGGAGGGCACCCGCACCACGCAGTACGTGGTGCGCCTGGGCGACGGCGAGTCCTTCACCGCCAGCACCCACAGTACCCACGAGGAGTACCGGGAGACCCGGGACATCCTGGACCGGATGGTGGAGACGCTGGAGTTCCGCTAGGCGCGACGCCGCTAGGCGTCGGCGGCGGGGGCGAAGCGCAGCAGCGTGACGTCGCCCTCGTCGCTGAACACGGGCCGGACGCGCATCCCGATGCGGATCGCGTCCGGCTCCACGTCCACCAGTTCGGTGGTGAGACGCGGGCCCTCGTCTAATTCGACCACGGCGATCAATTGCGGAACGTCCTCCGCCCAGGCGGGAGCGGTGGGGCGGCGGGCCACGGTGAAGGTGTAGACCGTGCCGTTGCCGGAAACCTCGCGCCATTCGAGGTCGCCTGCCAGCGTGCCGGGAGCCCGGTTGCGCGGGTAGTAGACCCACTGGTCCTGGGAGGGCGAGTACTGGAGCAGCACCCGCCGCGCCCGCAGGCCATCCCAGAACGGTTGCGAGGTGGGCGTGGGCTGGGGGAGCGGGCGGTCGGGCATGGGGGGCTCCTCGCTGGATCTTAGTGGCGTGGGCTTGGCTCGTCAGTCGCCGCGCAGCACGAGTGCGACCTGCTCACTCATGATCCCGCCGTTGCCGGACACGAAGGCGGTATCGCAGTCGCGCACCTGCGCATCACCCGCCCGCCGCATGATCTGGCGCGCTCCGTCGCAGACGTGCGACATCCCGCCGGCGAGGCCCGCCTGCCCGAAGGACAGTTGGCCCCCGTGGGTGTTGCAGGGGAAGTCGCCCCGATAGGTCAGGTCGTGCTCGGTGATGAAGCGGGCGCCCTGCCCCTTCTCGCAGAAGCCGGCGTCCTCCAGCGTCATCAGCACGGTGATCGTGTAGCAGTCGTAGATGGAGACCATGTCCACGTCCGCCGGCTTCACGTCCGCCATCTCGAACGCGCGGTTGGCGGCCGGGCCAATGGGCGTACGCATCAAGTCCTCGGCGTAGGTGGGCGTCTTGAAGGCCAGGCGCTCACCGAAGCCGTTGATCCAGACGGGGCGGTTCTTGCCGCGCTTCGCAATGTCTGCTGCCGCCACCACCACCGCCGCGCCGCCGGAGGCGGGCATCACGATCTCCAGCAGGTGCAGCGGGTCCGCGATCATCGGGCTGTTGAGGACGTCCTCGATGGTGATGGGCTGGCCGTGGAAGATCGCGTCCGGCGTAGCGCAGGCGTTCGTGCGCTGGTCCACGGCGATCTTGGCCAGGGCGCGCGGGTCGTACCCGTACTCGTGCGCATAGCGTTGGGCGATCATCGCGTAGCCGGCGTTCTGGGCGACGTTGCCGAAGGGGATGTCGAACTCCGCCTGCGGCGAACCCCACAGTCCGCTGGACGCCCCCAGCCCGCTGTTCTGCGCGCGCCCGCCCGGCGCGGGCGGGATGGGCATCGAGGGCGTCACGCAGAGCACGACGCTCGCGGCGCCGAGTTCAATCGCCGCCGCCGCTCGCCAGACCATGCCGGCGCCCGTGGCGCCGCCCAGATCCACGAACTCCGCGAAGTTCACGGGGATGCCCAGGTACTCCGCGACGGTGGACGGGACGAACGTGGCAGACTCGCGCAGGCCGCCGGTGCAGATGCCGTCCACCTCGCGAGGGTCGATGCCGGCATCGTCCAGCGCTGCCTTCGCCAGTTCCGCCCACTGCTCGGTGGAGAACTGGTATGGGCCCGGAGGCCGTCGCTGGGGCTTCCACTCCGCAATGCCGGCAATGGCCGCCGTTCCGCGCAGTCCCATGACATTGCTCGTTTCCGGTGTGTCACGCTGGGTCGCCCCGAGACTATCAGCCCGAGGCGAGCCCCGCGTCAGCGCCGCCCGCGGCCACCTGTGGGGCCTCAACGGCCGGGCGCGAGCGCGCGTGGAGGTCGAGCAGGTCGAGCGCTTCCCTGGCGACCGCCTCCACCGGGACCTCTGCGACCAGCGACGAGTTGTGGCCGCACTCGCGTTCCACCAATCGCTCGCCGCACTCGGGGCACTGGACGCACCAGGACAGCACCGTGCGGTGCCGGTCCGCGGGCCCGATGGGTCCGGCGGTGAGCATGTTGGGCCCCCAGAAGACCGCGAGCGTGGGAGCCCCCACGGCGCGGGCGAGGTGCGCGGGCCCCGAATCGTTCCCCACGTGCAGCGCTGCGCGGTCGAAGAGGCCTACCAGCCCTCGCAGGGACAGTTGCCCGCCCAGGTCGCGCGCGGGGTGCCGCATCTGCGCCGTCACGGCCGCCGTCAGGTCGCGCTCAACGGCCGCGCCCACCACGTACACCGTGGCGCCGGCCTCGGCGAGCCGGTCTCCCACCGCCGCGACGCGCTCCGCGGGCCATCGGCGTCGAGGGCTGCCCGCGCCGGGGTGCAGCGTGACCTCCAGGCCGCGGCGCGGGCCGGCTGCGGCGGCCTCCGCTCGGTCGCGGGGCGTCACCTCCAGCGCAGGCGCGAGGCCACGTGGTGAGGCGCCCACCAGCGCGACCAGCTCCAGCCAGCGTGCCACCTCCGAGTGCAGGTAGACGTGGGGCATCCAGCGGTCGAGTGGCAGCGCGTCCGGGGTCCGGCAGCCGACGGTGAACGCCGCCCCCAGGCGGTGGATGAAGGCGTTCGAGTGGCGCCCGCCTCCGTGCATCTGCACCGCCAGGTCGAACCGGCGCGCCTGCATGCCCTGGAAGAAGGCCTCGGCCTCCTCTATGAGGGCCGGGGCATCATCGCGGACGCCGGCGAAGGGCGGCACTACGAGCACCTCGTCCCACGGGCCGGGGCGGCTCTCCAGCAGTTCGCCCTGGGCGGGGCCAGTGAGCAGCGAGATCGAGGCGCCCGGGTAGGACTCACGCAGCGCCTGGAGTGCGGGCAGCGCGAAGACGAAGTCCCCCAAGCCGCCGGCGCGGAGCACGGCGATGCGACGGATGCCGGGGAGGCGACCATCCCCTGCTCGTGTCGACTCGAGGGAGGCGAGGGCGGTGCGGCGGAAGCGAGGGCGGACCAGCCTCACCGACTGCAGATGGGTGGCGTGATCCTCGCGGAGCCGGTAGTCGTCGTGAGGGCCGTCCGCTGACATCGCGGCGGCACCATGCAGGAGATTTGCGTGCAAACGCATAACCGCGGCTCGAAGAAGCGTCGCAGCACCGCTCCGCCCTGACGCCAAGCCGCGCTATCGTCGAGTGTGGACGGGGCATGAGGGGCAAAGTGGGCATGCGGCTTTCGCGACGTTCGTTTCTTCGTGTCTCCGGTGGGTTCCTGGGCGTGGCCCTGGCAGCCCCCATTGCCGCTGCGTGCGGCGAAGACGAACCGGAGATGTCCGTGGGCACCCCCACGCCCGATCCATCCACTGCCACTCCCGAACCCACGGCAACCGCCACGCCCACACCTTCCCCCACGCCCGTTGTGACGTACGACCCTGACCTGCACCGGGTGGTGGACAAGGAGCGCGCGCTGCCGGACGGCTTCGCGCCCCCGAACCTGGAGTACCTGCCCGCCGAGTGGCACGCTCCGGAGACGGGCGGCCTGCAACTCCGCGGGGAGGTGATCGCCGCGCTGCGACCGATGTTCCAGGCTGCCGGCGAGGACGGCGTGGACCTGCGGATCCGCTCGGCGTACCGCTCCTACGAGGAGCAGGAGCGCACCTTCGCCTACTGGGTGGACTACCTGGGCGAGGCGCAGGCGCGGCGCGAGAGCGCGGAGCCCGGCCACTCCGAGCACCAACTGGGCACCACCATGGACTTCGCCGCGCCGGAGAATGGGTGGCAACTGCTGGAGTCCTTCGCGGACTCCGCCTCCGGCCTGTGGCTGGCTGACAACGCCTACCGCTTCGGGTTCGCCCTGTCCTACCCGCGGGACGGCGAGGAGATCACGGGCTACATCTTCGAGCCCTGGCACCACCGCTTCATCGGCACGGAGGCCGCCCTCGCGTGGCGCGAGTCCGGGCTCACGCTGGTGGAGTTCCTGGAGCGGCTGCAGGAGCAGCAGGCCTAGCGCAGCCCCCTCAGCCGACCTGCATCCCGCCGTCCACCGGCAGCGACACGCCGGTGATGAACTTCGCCTCGTCCGAGTGCAGGAATAGCGCGGCGTAGGCCACGTCCCAGGCAGTCCCCATCCGCCGGCCCAGGGGGATGCGCGAGTCCCGCTGGGCCACCAGTTCCTCCCGCGCCATGCCCGCGTTCACCCGCGCCTCGATGGCCATTGGGGTGTTGATCAGGCCCGGAAGGATCGTGTTCACGCGGATCAGGTCGCCCGCGTACTGGCCCGCCAACTGCTCCGTGAGGCCGATGACGGCCATCTTGGTGGTCTTGTAGCCCACCCACGGATACGCGTGGCGGGCGGCCATGGAGGAGATGTTCACGATCGAGCCGCCGCCCTGGCGCTGCATCACCGGGATGGCCCACTTACACGCGAGCCACATCCCCCGCAGGTTGATCTGAACGATGCGGTCCCACGCCTCCACGGAGAGGTCCGTGGCAGGCGCGTCACCAATGCCGATGCTGCCGCCCACGTTGTTGTGGAGCAGGTCCAGCCGGCCGAACTGCGCCACCGCCCCGTCCACGACGGCCCGAACCTGGGCCTCCTGGCGCACGTCGGCGGCCATCGCCTCCGCGGTGCCACCCTCGCCACGGACCGCGTCCACGGTGTCCTGGGCCCGGGCCTGGTCCGCGTCCACCACCAGCACGCGGGCGCCCTCCCGGGCGAGCAGCAGCGCGGTCGCGCGTCCATTGCCGATGGTCCCGCCCGGCGTCTGGCCGCCGCCCATCACCACGGCCACCTTGCCCTCGACACGTCCCGGCATTCCGACCTCCTCCACGTCGGCGAGTGCCCCCGGCTTCGCCGCCGCGCATCGTAGCGGGCACGCGGCCACGCCGGAGGTGACCACGGGCGTATTGCATGCAGTCGGTATGCTCCGCTGGTCGGCCGGAGGAAATCGATGTCCCACCACGTCGAAGTCGCCACCAGCAAGGGCCGCCTCCGCGGCGCGCAGGAGGGCGGGCTCGCCGTCTTCCGAGGCGTCCCGTTTGCCGCGCCGCCCGTTGGTCCTCGCCGGTTTCGTGCGCCCGGGCCTACCGAGGCGTGGGACGGCGTGCGGGAGGCGCTGGCCTTCGGCGACGCCGCGCCGCAGCCGCCGCGGCAGCAGGTGGCCTCCGTGTTCGCGGGCGCCTTCAGCGCGGGCGACCTGGAGGTGTCCGAAGACTGCCTGACACTCAACGTCTGGACGCCCGGACTGGACGACGCCCGTCGCCCCGTCATGGTCTGGATCCACGGCGGCGGCTTCCGCACCGGCACGGGGGCCTCGCCGATGTACGACGGCCAGGTGCTCGCATCCCGCGGGGACGTGGTGGTGGTGACGGTGAACTACCGCCTGGGCCCCGTGGGCTTCCTCTGCCTGGACGGACTGGGCGGGGGCAACTTCGGCATCCTGGACCAGGTGGCGGCGCTGCGCTGGGTGCAGGAGGAGATCCGTGCCTTCGGCGGCGACCCGGACAACGTGACGATCTTCGGCGAGTCAGCCGGCGGCAAGAGCGTGGAGACGCTCCTCGCGACCCCGGCCGCGCAGGGCCTGTTCCACCGCGCCATCGCCCAGAGCACCTACGACCCTCCCCTGTCCCGTGAGCAGGCCGCAGAGGCGGCACGCCAGTTCCTGGCCGAACTGGGCATGGAGCAGCCGGACGCCGATCGCCTGCGCGCGCTGCCCCTGTCCGACCTCATCGACGCGCAGGTGCGGCTGGCGGAGAAGGCGCTGGCCGCCGGCACCGGCGGCATCCTGGGAGCGGGCGCGTCCTTCGGCCCCGTGGTGGACGGCGACGCGCTCCCCGCACACCCTCGAGACGCCATCGCGGCGGGGGCGGCCGCCGACGTCCCGGTGATCGTCGGCACGAACCTGGACGAGTCGCGGCTCTTCGGCGCCATGCTCCCCGCCAACGCGGCGATGGACCGTGCGAGCGCCTTCGCCCGTATCGCCGCCACCCTGACCAGCGGCGACGAAGCCGCTGCGGAAGCGCTGTACGAGGCGTATCGCGGCGCACGGGAGCAGCGGCACGAGCGCAGCGCGCCCTCAGATGTGTGGTTCGCCATCCAGACGGACCGCACGTTCCGCTACCACTCGATCCTGGTGGCGGAGGCGCAGGCGAAGCATCAGCCCGCGACGTACATGTACCTCTTCACGCAGCCCACGCCGCTGTTCGAGGGCGCCCTGGGCTCCTGCCACGCGCTGGAGGTGCCGTTCGTCTTCGGCACGAACCACGGGGACCTGGAGCGGCTGACCGGCAAGGGCGATGCGGTCGAGCACCTGGCGCGCGCGATGCAGGACGCCTGGATCGCCTTCGCGCGCACGGGGGACCCGAACCACAAGGGCCTACCGGTATGGCGGGCGTTCACCGCCACGCGCCGCGCCACCATGGTGCTGGGCGCGCAGCAGGACGTCGCATACGGGCCGCTGGAGACCGAACGCGCGGCCATGGCCGCCGTCTTCCCTCCACCGCGTTAGCCCGGGGGGGAACGCAAGACGCCTCGAGGCGGCCGGAGGGACCGCCTCGAGGCGTCTTCGCCAGCGCGGTGTTGCCTCAGCCGGCGGGCGCGTCCACCTCCACCAGGCGGAGCGCGCCCGTGGGGCAGACCTTCACCACGTCTTCCAGGTCAGCGCGGTCCGCCTCCGGGAAGGCGTCCGCGGTGGGGACGGGAATGTCTTCCTCGTCCGGCTGGACCAGGCGAGGGTGCACCACGTAGCACTGCCCGGAGCTCATGCAGGTCTGACGGTCCACCTCCAGCCGGAGCATGGCCTACCTCCGTTCCGTCACGCGCAGCGGCAGCCGTTCCAGCCCGCGGAAGGCGCCGCCGCCGCGCCACTCCGCATGCGCGGGGTCGATGGCGAGTTGGATGTCCTGGTAGCGCTCGAAGAGCCGCTCCAGCGCGATGCGAGCCTCGTTGCGGGCCAGGTTCGCGCCCAGGCAGAAGTGGATGCCGCCGCCGAACGAGAGGTGCCGGATCTCCTCGCGGGTCACGTTGAAGCGCTCGGGGTCCGCGACCACGGAGGGATCACGGTTGGCGGCGACCACGGAGACGGTGACCGACACATGCTCGCCCACCGGACAGCCGCCAACGGCCTGCGGGTGGGACGTGGTGCGGCCCGTGGAGAGCACGGGTGGGGTATACCGCAGCATCTCCTCCACGGCGTTGCCCATGAGGTCCGGCCGTTCGCGCACGGCGGCCACCTGCTCCGGGTGGGACAGCAGCGCCAGCAGGCCGTTCCCCAGGAGGTCGGTGGTAGTCAGGTTCCCGGCATTGAGCAGCAGCGCCAGCATGGTCAGCGTCTCGTCGTGCGTGAGGCGGTCGCCCTCCTCCTCCGCCTGGACCAGCGCGGTGATGAGGTCGTCCCCGGGTGCCGCGCGGCGCTCGTTCACCACGCGGTCAAAGTAGCCGCGCATCGCCTCGCGGGCGGCGCGTCCGGCACGGATGCGCTCGTGGTCGTCCGGGCGTAGTTCGCTGTTCACGATCGTGAGCGACCAGCGCTTGAACTGCTCGCGGTCCTCCGGGTCCACGCCCAGCATCTCCGAGATCACGATCACCGGCAGCGGGATGGCGATCGCCTCCATGAAGTCGATCTCGTCGCGGCCGGCCACCTCGTCCAGCAGACGGTCCGCGATCTCCACGATGCGCGGGGTGAGCGCCTCCACCGCCCGAGGCGTGAACGCGCGGTTCACCAGCCGCCGCAGGCGGCCGTGCTCCGGGTCGTCCAGGCCCAGGATGCTGGGCTGGGCGTCCGGGCGCTGGTTCTCCTGCGGCAGGACGCCCACGCGGCGAGGGTCACCGGGCGGGAGTTTGCGGACGTCCTTGAAGACATCCCTGCTCCTGAAGACTGCGTCCACGTCCTCCCACCGCGTCAGCACCAGCCGCGGGCCCTGGAATCCCTGGTAGAGGTGGACTCCGCCGGCTTCCCGCATCTCACGCAGGACGTCAAACGGGTGGGCCACGAAGTCGACGCTGGTGGGGTCGTACCCGCCTGGCGCGGGCGGGACGCCCTCGATGAGGTCGCCGGCGTGGGACGGACGGTCCGTGCTGGCCATCGGTGCCTCCTCCCGCGCGTCTCCGGGCGGAGGGCGCTCAGGCGCCCTTCTGGATGGCGGACTCCAGGGTGTACTCGTAGTAGGTGATCGCCTCGCTCACCGCGAAGCGCTCGCGGACGAACTCGATGCGGGGCTTCTTCTGCATGACGGACTCGAGCGTGAGGTTGGCGCCGAGCGCCGGCCAGCGCATCACGGCGGGCATCTGCCGGCCCGGGCGCGGCTCGATGGTCTCGTCCAGCATCTCCGGGTACTTGTTGAGCAGGTAGAGGTAGGCGTCCGCCAGCACCTGCACCGCATCCGTGCCCTTGCCCGCGCGCATGGCGACGTAGGCCTTCTCGATCTGCGCGCGCAGGTCGGGGTCCTTCACCTGGTCAGGCTTCGCCATGGCCGCGTCTCCCTCTCTCGTCTGGCCGGGCCTAGATCGAGGAGTTGATCGGGAACTCCACGCCCTGCAACTGCTCCTGCCGCCACTTGCGGTGCACGGTCTCGTGGCGCTCCTTGAACTCCGGCAGCAGTTTTCGGCCGAACGTGTCGATGGACTCCATGATGTCCTCGTGCTTCCGGTCGCCCGCCTGCGCCACGAAGATCATCACGTCCAGGTGCTGGTCCTCGTACATCTTCAGCGTCTTGCGCAGGCGGTCCACCGTGCCAATGGCGTTCCCGGAGCGCGCGGCGCGGTAGAGGGCGCGCTGCACCTCCTCCTGCGGCTCGCCCGCGCGGATGTCGTCCTCAGCCAGGAAGCCGGTGCGCTGCGCGCGCATCTGCGCCTCGGCCTCCGTGGACTCGTCCCGGTACTTCCGATAGACGTTCGCGGCGCCCACCGGGTGCCGGCCGCCCGTGGCGGGGTTGTAGTAGTAGCCCAGCGAGTAGGAGAAGAAGCCGGGTCCGTTGGCGCTGCGGCGCAGCGCCTCCTCGTCCGTGGGGCCCATCATGAAGGTGTTCAGCACGGCCAGGCCGGGATTGATGGCGTGCCCGATGGGCATGCACTCCTCACGCACCAGGCGGTAGTACTCGTTGGTGCGCTCGCCCAGTTCCTCCGGCGTCTCGAACCCGAACCCGAGCGACCCCATGCCCAGGCGGGCGGCCACCATGGTGGTCTCCCGGCGCGAGGCGGCCACCCAGAGCGGCGGGTGCGGCTTCTGCATCGGCTTGGGGACCACGTTGCGGGCGGGCATGGAGAAGAACTCGCCCTCGAAGCCCGGGTACGGCGTGCTCACCATCATGTTGGTGATCTCGCGCGTGGCCTCTTCCCACATCGCCTTCTTCATCCCGCGCTCCACCTGGAAGCCGCCGAGTTCCATGTCAGAAGCGGACTCGCCGCTCCCGAACTCGACGCGACCGTTGGAGATGAGGTCCAGCGCGGAGATGCGCTCCGCCACGCGCGCCGGGTGGTTATAGGCCGGCGGCGTCAGGACGATGCCGTGGCCGAGGCGGATGTTCTTGGTGCGCTGGGAGAGCGCCGCCATCATCAGTTCGGGCGCTGAGGAGTGGGAGTACTCCTCCAGGAAGTGGTGCTCCACCTCGAAGACGTAGTCGAAGCCCAGGGAGTCGGCGAGTTCCACCTGGTCCAGCATCTCGTGGTAGATGCGGTGCTCGTCCTCCGGGTTCCACTGGTCCTGGTCGTAGGGCTTCGGCAGCTGCAGTTCGTAGAACAGTCCGAATTTCACTGGAGCCTCCACCCTGCGGAAAACGATGTCCCGGCGCGGCCCGAATGCTTGCATCGGGCACCAGGCATGTCAAATGTAGTGGCCCCCTACTGCCCTCCTGCGCCCGTCGCGGGGGGAACGCCTGCCCCCGGCAATAGCGGCGCCGGGAGCGGCGGAGGCGGCTGGTCGCGCAGGATCGCCTGCATCCGCTCCTCCACCCGCGCTTTGTACTCGGGGTGCGTGAGGATGTAGAAGCGCTCCTCGCGGATGGCGGCCAGCACGATGTCGGCCACCTCCTCCGGAGGCATGCCGTCCCGCGCCCAGTGTTCGATGGAGGCCTGGCGACGCTGGAGCATCTCCGGCGTGGGGGCGTCCTGCTCGCGGAGCGCGGCCGGTCGGTTGCGGTCCGACTCGATGATGCGGGTGGCGATGAGGCCGGGGCACAGCACAGAGACGCCAATGCGCGCGTCCGCCGCGCGCAGGTCGTAGTAGAGCCCTTCCGTGAGGCGGGTGACCGCGTGCTTCGTCACGCCGTAGATCGAGCCACTGCCCGTGCCCAGTCCCAGGACGGAAGAGGTGTTCACGATGTGCCCCTCCTCGCCGTGTTCGAGCATCGCCGGGACGAACGCCTGGAGGCCGTGGACCACCCCCATCAGGTTCACGCCCACGACCCACGCCCAGTCGTTGGCCGTGGACGTCCACAGCGGCCCGCCTCCGCCCCCGGAGACGCCGGCGTTGTTGCACAGCACGTGCACCCTGCCGAAATGCTCCAGCGCCGCGTCACGCAGCGCCTCCATGGAGGCGAGGCTGGAGACGTCCGTCTCCACCGCCAGCACGTCCGCGCCCTGCTGCTGCAACTCCGCCGCCGCCAGGGCCAGCGCCTCCTTCTCGACGTCCGCCAGCACCACCTTCGTGCCCTCGGCGGCGAAGCGGCCCACCAGGCCACGGCCGATGCCGCTGGCCGCCCCGGTCACCACCGCCACCTTGTCCTGGAAGTCGCGCATCTACGGCCCCTTCGGCTGTCGCCGCTGGCGCGCGGTCGTAGCCCCGCGGACGGCGGCGGGACGATAGCACGGGCGTTGTACCGCAGGAGGGCGCGCAGCCCTCGGAGGCGTCAGACCTCGGGCGCGGGGCCGACCGAGGGACGCTCGATCCAGCGGGCGAGCGGCAGACGCGTGCGATGGGGCGGCGCATCGCCCGCGAGCCAGGCCGCCATCATGCGCGCGGCGGCAGCGCCCAGTTCCGCGACGTCCACGTGGATGGAGGCGAGCGGCGGTGTGACCAGCACGTCCGTCCAGAGCGAGTCCAGGTAGATCGCAAGCGAGATGTCTCGCGGGAACTCCAGGTCCCATGTTCGCAGCACCTGGACGAGCGCCGGCATGAACCGCTGGTCGCTGATGACCGCGGTGGTGGGCGGATCCGCCTCGCGCTCTGCCCGCAGCGCAGCCTCTACCTCCTCGGTCGAGGCGTTGTCGGCGATGGCCGCGACGCGCACCACGGTGCCGTTCTTCAGCACCTGCGACTCCGGCGGGCGGAGTCCGTAGCCGGACGTCAGGAGCGTGATGGCGCGGTGGCCGTAGCCGGTCAGGCTCCGAAACGCGTCCCGGAAGGGTGGCCCCAGGTCCACGTTCACCAGCGGCAGGTGCTGAAGGTCATTGCCGGCGGAGATCAGCGCCAGCACGGGGATGCCCTGCCGCTGGAAGGCGGCGATCTCCTCGCTGATGCCCTCCGGGCGACTTACCAGCAGGCCGTCCACGCGGCGCTGCAGCAGGTGGCGCAGGGCGTCGCGATACCGGCGCTGATTGCCTCGCGCGCTGGTGACCAGCAGGTTGTAGCCGCCCTCGTCCGCGCCGGCCCCCAGGCCGTCGATCAGGTCCAGCGCCGCGGGGGTGTCCAGGCGGCTGAAGGCGAGCCCCAGATCCATCGTGCGCGACGTCCGGAGCGACCGAGCGGCCAGGTTCGGCTGGTAGCCGACCTCCACGGCGGCCGCGCGCACGCGCTCCACCAGGTCACGGCGCACCCGACGCTGCCCGTTCAGGGCGCGCGAAGCGGTGCTGACGGACACGCCGGCGTGTTCCGCCACGTCTCGAAGGGTCGCGCCGCCCTGGGAATCGCCCGCAATCGTCGTCATGACCAGTCACGGTAAGCCTGCGCCGCCATGAGGGCACGCCTCACGCGCGGGAGCCACTGACCGTGAAGCGTGCCATCACGCCCGTTGCGGTATCGCAATGACGTGTCTGGTAGGGTGAGCGGGCAACGTAGGCACCAGGCACGCCGCCCGTGGACCGCGCGACCCTGCTCGCTCCGCCTCGCTGCTGCCTTGCCCGGAAGTCAACGTGGCATCACCGCGTACCTCGCGAGGCGTCGCTGGGCGCCGCGCGAGACCACCGACCGAGGGGAGGACAGGATGGGCGGGCCGCTTGAGGGCGTGCGCGTGCTGGACCTCTCCCAGTGGCAGCAGGGCCCCTACGCCACGGTGCTGCTCTCTGACATGGGAGCGGACGTGATCAAGGTGGAGCGCCCCCACTACGGGGACGCGGGGCGCCACGCGCTGGGCGGCTTCGATGCCGACCGTCCCGCGCCGGACTTCTTCGCCCACAACCGCGGCAAGCGCGGCGTGACCATCCAACTCTCCCATCCGCAGGGGCGCGCGCTCATCCTCCGCATGGCACAGGGCGCGGACGTGGTGGTGAGCAACTTCCGCCCCGGCGTGATGGAGAAGTGGGGCCTCGCATACGAGGACTTCCGTGCCTGCAACCCCGGCATCATCTACGCCTACGCGTCCGGCCTGGGGCGCGAGGGCCCGGAGGTCCAACGGCCGATGTTCGACATCGTCGCGCAGGCCCTCGGCGGGATCATGAGCCTAAACGGCGAGGAGGGCACGCCCCCCACGCCGGTGGGGACGTTCATGGGCGACCAGGTGGGTGCCACCATGCTCGCCATCGGCATCCTCGGCGCGCTGGTCGCACGCGGGCGCACCGGGCGGGGGCAGGCGGTGGACGTCTCGCTGCTCGGATCGCAGGTCGCCCTCCAGTCCTTCGAGATCACGCACTACCTCTTCACGGGCAACCTGCCTCGGCGCGCCGGGCGCGGTCACCCCCACGCCGGCATCCTCTGGAACACCTTCCCCGCCGCGGATGGCTATTTCGCCATGGCCGGCGTGCGCGAGGACCGCTGGCCGGCGTTCTGCGCGCTCATCGGCCGCGAGGACCTCGCCACCGACACGCGCTTCGACACGCCGGAACACCGCGACCAGCACCGCGGGGCGCTGCTGGCGGAACTGGACGGCGTCTTCCGCACCCAGGACGCGCAGCACTGGACGCAGGTGCTGAAGGAGATCGACATCGCCTGCGGCCCGGTGCAGGACTACGCACAGGTCGCGGAGGACCCGCAGGTGCTGGCCAACGACTACATCACGGAGATGGAGCACCCGCGCATGGGGCACATCCGACTGGTGAACACACCAATCCTGTTCAGCGAGACGCCAGCACGGCCCCAGGGCCCGGAGCCCATCCTGGGCCAGCACACCGAAGAAGTGCTGCTAGAACTGGGCCTCGACTGGCCGGAGATCATCGAGCTGCGCGACCAGGGCGCCATCTGAGGCGCTGCCTGCCATCTGACAGGCAGCGCACGTACCGGGGAGGACATCCAATGACCCAGGAAACCTACGACTTCGAGCATCTGCAGGTCACGGTGGAGGAGTCCGGCGTGGCCACGCTGCTCCTCAACCGGCCGGACAAACTCAACGCCATCAACCTGGCGATGATGATGGAACTGCGTCGAGCCTTCACAGCGCTGGACGAGGACCCGGCGGCGAAGGTGGTGATCCTCCGGGGCGCCGGCCGCGCCTTCTGCGCGGGGGCTGACCTGGACTGGTCGGCCAGCCTGGGCCGCGAGGGGCGCGTGGAATCCAACCGGCTGGGACAGAAGACCCTGGACATGATGGAGCGCATGGAGACCCCGGTGGTGGCCGCCGTGCACGGCTATGCCCTGGGAGGCGGCCTGGAACTGGCGTTGGCGGCGGACTTCATCATCTGCGCGGACGACGCCCAGATGGGCCTGCCGGAGATCACGCTGTCCGCACGCGCCCCCTACCGCCCCAAGATCACCGAGGACGGCGACCCTGATCAGCCGGAGTTTGGTGGCCAGGCCCCCGGCTGGGGCGGCCCGAAGCGCCTGCCGGAGCGCGTGGGCAAGGCGATGGCCAAGGAACTGATGCTCACCGGCGACCGCGTGAACGCTGAGCGCGCCGTCCGTATCGGCCTGGCCAACGAGTCCTACCCCCGCGAGGAGTTCGACGAGCGCATCGCGGCGCTGGCTGACCGCATGTCCGCCATGAACCACTACAACCTGCGGCTGGCCAAGGAACTGGTGAACGCGGGCTACGACATGCTGGAGCCGCACCCCGGCTGATCGCTCCCACCCACCCGGAAGACGTCGGAGGCTGCCATGATCGAGTTCACCCGCATCGACCACATCGGCATGGTCGCGGACGACCTGGACAAGCAAGCGTCGATCTTCGCCGGCCTCTTCGGCCTGCCGCGAACCGGCGAGTGGGAGGACACCGAGGGCGGCGCGCGCGGCGTCACGTTCGCCCTGCCCGGCCAGGGTGGCCTCGCGTGGGAGGTTTCCGCGCCCACGCACGACGCCTCCCCGCTACAGGCGTTCCTGGACGGCCCTCGCGGGCCGGGCCTGCACCACGTCACCTTCCAGGTGCGGGACCTGGAGGCCGCCCGCGAGGAACTTCAGCGCCTGGGAGTCCGCGAAGGACGCGGCAGCGATGACCGCATCGTGGTGGTGAGCGCGGACGGTGCCGGGGAGGGCATCCAGCTCCGCTTCTCGGTGGACGTGCCTACTCCGTCGGGGGCGCCCGTGCAGGACGAGCCGCGGGGCCCCTCGCTGGGTATCGTCGGCCTGGACCACGTGTGCATCGCCTATCCCGACCGCGACGAACTTTCGAGGCACTACGAGCGACTGCTGGGGATGCGGCAGATCTGGCGGACGCCGGACGGCGCGTGGCCGGACTTCGGAGACTGCGTACTGGAAGTCCCCGGCGACCAGATGCACTGGGAGATCATCCAACCCGTGGGCGACGACTCCTTCATCACGAAGTTCCTGGAGGCCCGCGGCCCCGCTCCCCACCATGTGGCCTTCGAGGTGCGCGACTTCGATGCCGCCCTCGCAGCCTGCGAGCACTACGGCATCCCCACGTTTGACGAGCACGACGACCAGACGGACGGCATCCGCTGGCGAGACGCCTTCATCCACCCGAAGCACACGGGCGGCCTGCTCACCCAGATCTTCTGGGAAGCGGAGCCGGGCGTCTGGGAACGCTCCGACAAGGTGCGTCCGGAGGGCTACCAGGAGTAGCCGCGCGGGCCGCGCGGGCCGCTCACCCTTCGACAGGTTCAGGATGAGCGGTAGTGGCGTGATACCTCACGCCGGCAGGCCGGGCGCGCCCGGCTCTGACCCCCTCCCCCCTTGCGGGGGAGGGGTGGGGTGGGGGTCTCTCTGCGCCCCGTTGCGCACCCCGCCGGCGCCCTGACTCCGGGGCAGGCCTAGTCCCCGCGTCGCGATCACGTTCCGCTGGATTTCCGATGAACCCGAGAAGATCGTGTGCGACACGGAGCCCACGTAGTCGCGGACGAAGAACGCGTCCAGCGGCGCCTGGGAGCGGTCCCAGATCCCGCCGTACAGGCCGAACGCCTTGGTGCCGGTGCGCGCCAGCGCCTGGTGGACCTCTGAGCCGAACAACTTGTTTACGGACGCCTCGTAGTTCGGGATCACCTCGTGGGCCTGCATGGAGGCGGTGCGTAGCGCGAAGGCGTGCAGCACCTCCGTCTCGATGTAGCGATCGCTGATCTCCAGGCGCACCGTGCCATCCGCGTCCGAGCGCACTTGCGAGGCCCCGCCCGCTATCGCCTCGATCAGGTCCTCCAGTGCGGTGCGGTAGCCCACCGCACCGCCAATGCCGGAGCGCTCAAAGTCCAGCATGGCCATGGCCACGTACCAACCTCGGTCTTCCTCGCCCACGCGCTGGCTGGCCGGGACCCGGACGTCGTCGAAGAACGCCTCGTTAAAAGGCTCCTGGCCGGTCATGTCCGTCAGCGGGCGGACAGTGATGCCCTTCGTGTCAGTGTCGAAGACCAGGAACGTGATGCCTCGGTGCTTGGTCTCCGCCTCCGGGTTGGTGCGCACCAGCGCGCACATCCAGTCCGCGTACTGGGCGCCGGAGGTCCAGATCTTCTGGCCGTTCACCACGTAGGTGTCGCCGTCCAGTTCCGCCCGGCAGGACAGCGCCGCGAGGTCAGAGCCGGCCCCCGGCTCGGAGAAGCCCTGCGCCCACGCGATCTCGCCGCTCAGGATGCGCGGGAGGTGCTCCCGCTTCTGCTCGTCCGAGCCGTACACGATTAGCGTGGGGCCAATGAGCGAAACGCCAATGCCGCCCACCATGGGGACACGCGCGCGCGCCATCTCCTCGTTGTAGATGAACTGCTCCAGCACACCCAGGCCGGCGCCGCCGTACTCCTGGGGCCAGTGCGGAGCCACCCAGCCGCGCTCCGCCAGCGCGTCCGCCCACTCACGGGCGGCGGCGCGGCGCTCCGGGTCCGGGGACACGCGGTCGGCGGGCCAGTTGTAGCCGGGGATGTCCTCCGGCTCCACGCTCTGCTCCGCGTCCAGGTCCGGCGGGTAGTTGTCCGGAAACCGCTCGCGGATGAAGTCGCGTACCTCGCGCCGGAACGTCGCCTGCTCCGGCGTGTCTGCCCAGTCCATTGGAGTCGATCCTCCCCGTGCGCCCCCGGCTCCTCTGACCGAGGGCTCCCCTCTACCCTACCGTGACGGTTCCACCCCGGCCGCCACCGGCTCCTCCGCGAAGCGCCGCACGAACACCCCGAAGCGCTCCAGCAGGCTGCGGACAAAGTCCCGGGTGTCGCCGCGGAGCAGGTGGCCGTTGTCATCAAACTGCTCGTGAGCACCCGCCACCAGCACCTCTGGCCCCGGCAGTACGGGGGTCTGGGTGAACACGAACGAATCCCGCAGCGCGAGTTGGGCCCGCGCCGAGCCGCCCATCCCCATGCTCGCCCCCATCACCGCCGCCGGCTTGCCCTCGAGCGGAGAGCGCCCGGCGGGCCGCGAGGCCCAGTCGATGGCGTTCTTCAGCACCCCGGTTACGCCGTAGTTGTATTCGGGGACGGCCACCAGGATGCCGTCTGCCTGCGCGATGGCGCGGTGCAGGCGCTGGACGGACTCCGGGTAGCCCTCCGCCTCCACGTCCTCGTTGAAGGGCGGGATGTCTCCCAGGCCCTCGAAGATGGTGATGTTCATGTCCTCCGGCGCGATGCGTGCCGCTTCCCGCAGGAGGCGCCGGTTGTACGAAGCGCGCCTCAGGCTTCCAGCAATGCCGAGGATCTCCAACTGTTGTCCAGCCATGGTTCCGTCCCTTCGCTGGGGGTGATGTCAGAAACAAGGGGACGGCTCGCCAGCGCGAAGCCGTCCCCCTGGAAGTGGTGCACTCAGGTGTTGCGTCTCCTGACACCCTAGCCGTGCCGGGCTTGCGGCACCGTTGCGATGACCCCGACAGGGTGGCGATCGTCTCCCGGCAAGATTCGTCTGCCCTCAGGAACCTTCCGGGAGAGGCGGCTTGGTGTCCGGATCCTTCGGATCCGGGTAGAGATACTTCTCTTCCTCCTGGTCCTGTAGAGGCCGCGCGTGCTGCTGCTGGTTCTTCTGGGATCGCTCGGGCTGCTTGCGAGCCATGCGTCACCTCCTGGGCTTCCCCGCTCGCCTCCACGCTGACTGCGCAGGGGTTGCAGACCCGTCAGGGGGCGAACGGCGGCGCATCGAAGGGGCGACACCCCTCGAGGGGAGCGTGGTGACGGCAGTGACTACAGGTACCTCAGGTCGTGGGCAGCCTGCGTGAGGCCGTCGCGGAACTGGGGGTGCGCCAGACGGATCATGGCCTTCGCCCGCTCCCGCGTGGAGAGGCCCTTGAGGCAGGCCGCGCCGTACTCGGACACCACCCAGTGGACCTCCGTGCGAGGCGTGGTGACCACCGCTCCTGGCGAGAGCGTGGGCACCACCCGGGACACCGTCCCGCTGCGCGCCGTGGAGTAGAAGGCGATGATCGACTTCCCGCCCGGCGCATCGAAGGCGCCCCGGGCGTAGTCGTGCTGACCACCGGTGCCGCTGAATTGCTGCGTGCCAATGGACTCCGAGCAGCACTGGCCGGTCAGGTCGACCTCGATGGTGGAGTTCACGGAGACCATGTCCGCGTTGCGGGCGATGTTCGGCGGGAAGTTCGTGTAGGAGACGGGGTGCGCCTCCACGTAGGGGTTGTCGTCCAGGAACTCGTACATGCGGCGGGACCCGGCGGCGAAGGAGTAGATCGCCTTGCCCGGGTGGAAGGTCTTGCGCGCGCCCGTGGCCACCCCGGACTCCACCAGGTCCACCATGGACTCCACGAACATCTCCGTGTGGATGCCCAGGTCGCGGTGGTCCATCAGGTTTTTCGCTACCGCGTTTGGTACCCCGCCGATGCCCAGTTGGATGGTGGCGCCGTCCGGGATCATCTCCGCGATGGTGCGGCCCATGGCCGCATCCTCCTCGCGCTCCGGCGGCGTGGGGAGTTCCAGCAACGGCACGTCGTTCTCCACGAGCGCACTCACCTCGGAGACGTGCACCCAGCCATTGCCGTGGACGCGCGGCATCTGCGGGTTGACCTCCGCCAGCACCACGTCCGCCTTCACCACCGCGGCCTTGTTCAGGTCCACGTTGGTGCCCAGGCTCATGTAGCCATGCCGGTCCATGCGCGACACGGTGACGATGGCCACCCGCACGTCCATGAACTCCTCCACCAGGCGCGGGACCTGGTGGAAGTAGTTGGGGGTGAAGAGCGCCGCGCCGGACTGCAGGAGCGCGCGGTCAGCGCCCCCGGCGAACAGCGACTCCCAGTGGATGGCGTGGCGTACGTCCTCCGCGAAGGTGGTGCGTTTGCTGTGCGCCATGGGCAGGAGCGCCGTCATGCGCACGTCCGTGAGTCCACCCGCTCGCGCGCGGTCCGCGATGGCCTCCAGCAGCGCCGGCGGCTCGCCCACGCCCATGCCCTGCACGATCAGCGAGTGGTCCGGGATCAGCGCGACGGCGTCCGCGGCGCTCCGACGCTTGTCGGCGTAGACCTGCTGCCAGTCCATGCGCGTCCCTGCCCTCCGCACCATTCGCATCGCGTGCGAACGGATGCTGGGTGGTTATAGCGCATGCCGGTATTGGAAAGTCAGCCCTTGCGGCGCGTCTTTCGAGCGGCGGGCGCCGCCCCCTGCTGCACCACGTGGGTGAGTTCGTGCGCCAGCAGTTCCTTGCCGCCGCGGGACCCGGCGTCCAGGCCGCCCGAGCCCAGGAAGATGTCATTCCCGGTGGTGAATGCGCGCGCCGAGAGCCGCTGGTTGAGGTCCGCGGCTTCGCCCCCCTGGTGGACGCGCACGCCGCTGAAGTCGGCGCCAAAGGCGCCCTCCATGTCGCGACGCACGTCGTTCGGCAGCGCCTGCCCGCCCCCGCGCGCGCCCTCGATGGCAGCGCTCGTCTCCGCCGAGGTGGCGCCACCCTCCATGCCGACCTCGGGACCGGCGGCCACGGCTGCACCGTCCTCGCGCTGGACGTGCTTCGCCTGGAGTTCTTCCTCCTCGGCCTCACGCTGGACGTGTTTCGCCTGGAGTTCTTCTTCCTCGACGGCCTCGCGCTGGACGTGCTTCGCCTGGAGTTCTTCCTCCTCGACGGCCTCGCGCTGGACGTGCTTCGCCTGGAGTTCTTCCTCCTCGGCAGCCTCGCGCTGGACGTGCTTCGCCTGGAGTTCTTCTTCCTCGACGGCCTCGCGCTGAGCACCCTCGGCAGCATCGGAGGAAGACTGATTCACAACTTCGCGCGCTACGGCGTCCGCCTCGCGCTCAAAGGAGTCGCCGGCGGCGCCCACCTGCATCGAGCGCTGGGTGGAGCCCTGGGCGGCGGAGCGGGTGGCGCGGTTGCCCGCGGTGGACTGGAGCACGCGGAGGTCTTCGGCGCGCATGGCCTTCAGCGACGGAGCGGCCTGCAGGGCGCGTCGTACGGCGCCGCCGGGACCGGCCGTGGTGGCAGGTTGCTGAGCGCGGAGACGCTTGTTCACGGGAGGCTCCCTGGGCGGGCGATCGAGCGTGCGAGGCGGCGACAGAGTACCCGATCCGCGCCCGCTCCGCGCGCCCCCGGGACGCCGCTCGAGGGGATGGCGTTGCTATGATGCCTACCGCCTCAGCAATGGCTCTGGCACAGGCCCCGCGTCGCCCGTTGGGCGTCGCATCACCCTCGGCGCTCGCGGGAGCGCCACGAAACGCGAGCCGTGACCACCGCCACCATCCAGGTCCACGTCGAGCCTGACCACCTGGCCCTCAACCTGGGCGAGCGCGCTTCCATCGAGGTGGAGGTGTTCAACTCGTCGCCCATCGTGGACGAATTCAAGGTGGACCTGCTGGGGCCATGGGTGGACCCGATCCGACCGGAGTGGGTCACCGTGCAGCCGGCGTCGGTGGCGCTCTTCCCGAACACCTCCAGCACGGTCCTGCTCACGCTGGACATCCCCGCAGCGAGCCAGTTGCTCGCCGGACGGCACCTGCTGGGCATCCGGGTACGTTCCACGACCGATCCCTCGATGAGTTATGTCGCTGAGTTGCCGGTCACCGTGAACTCGCAGCCGGTCGTCTCGGTCCACCTGGATCCGCAGACGGCGGCCGGCGGGAAGATGGCCGCCACGGAGATCGTCGCGCGCAACCTGGGCAACGTCCCGGTGACGCTCTGGTTCTCCACCAGCGATCCCACGGGCGCGTTGCGCTTCGTGCTGGACGAGACAGAGGTCACCATCCCCACGGACGAAGAGGTGCGCGTCCCCATGACGCTGCGCGCCCGCCGTCCCTTGCTGGGCAGCGCTTCCTCGCGGCCGTTCACCCTGCAGGCGGACGTGGAGGACCGTGCCGGGGACGTGGGCGCGGAAGGCCAGCCGTACGTGGAGCCGGCGCGCACGGAGGGGATCTTCCTCCAGAGCGCGCGCATCAACGGCCGCATCCTGACCGTCCTGGCCGTCCTGCTGCCCGTGGCCGCGATCCTGGTGGCGGCCCTGATCCTGCGGCCGCGCGCGGAGGCCGTGGTGCTGTCCGGCCCGCTGTCCTTCGGCGTGACGGGCGTGGTGGACCGGGTAGAGGTGCGCCCCAACGAGTTCGTGCTGTCCGGCGAGCGCATCGCCACCCTACGTGGCACGGAGGCGGAGGTCGCGTTGGAGGCCGCCTCGCTCACGCTGCGCCGCGCCATCGTGGACCTGGAGGGCATCAAGACCCAGCGCCTGGTGGACCAGGCGGAGGCCGCCCTGGCGACCCCGGAGGATGGTGGCCCCGCGCCCGACCCGCAGTTCCTGGAGGCGCTCACGGAGGAACTGCAGGCCGCGACGGAGAGCGCGCTCTCCGTGTCCTCCACCGCCCTCACGGGCCTCACCACCGCACTCAACCGCTACTGCGACGGCCTGGAGGGCGACCGCCCCATCGAGTGCGACTCGCAACCGGTGCCGCTGCCGTCCTCGTTCATCTCGGCGGCTGTCCAGGAGGCGTCCGTCAATCCGGCGGCGCGCGACCTGGTGGATGCCAATACGAACTACCGCTCCGCCTCCACCACGCTCCAGACCGTGCAGCGCCTCCTCACGGACGCGCAGGCGCAACTCATCGCCGCGCGCGGGTCGCCGCCGGAAGGCTCCCAGGAGCCCGAGCCGGAGGCCACGCCGGACCCGGCGCTGGCGGCGGTCCTGGCCGCGGCCTCCGCGCGGGAGCAGACGGAATTTGAACTCTCGCTACTGGAGCAGCAGGCGGTGATCGCGGAGGCCCAACTCGCGTGCCGCGCCGCGCTGCAGGACGTGGGCCGCACAGTGCTCCGGGCTCCAGTGGACCTGATCATCGTCCAGGTGCTGGCCTCTGCCGGTTCGGAAGTGGAGCCGGATGCCCCGATCGTGGTGGTGGAGCGCACGGACGGCCGCGTCTTCACGCCCCCTGCCGGCGCTCGCGCTCCCCACGTGGAGGACCTCCCGGCCGCGTCCTGCCCGGGCACCTACGAGGAACTGGCAGCCGGGGACCGGACCTAGCAGGGTCATCCCGGCGCCGTCCGGCGCCGTCCCTACCTGTAGACCGCGTACTCCAGCGCTCCCTGCGTCGCGTCGCCGTAGACGATGGCGGGCGTACCGTCCTGCAGCCGCAGGATGCGAGGCGAGTAGCCCGTGCGACCGCGGTCGTCGATGACCTCCGGCGCTGATGCGGCGGTGCAGGCCAGGTCATGGCAGTGGACCGCCTTCAGAATGCGGCTGGCGCGCTCGTCGCCGGGCTGCCGCTGCCGGAAGGCCACCAGCGGCAGCCCGTCCCTGTTCAGACCCAGCGAGGCATCAGAGGACGTGCCCTGCTCCGGCCGGTCCAGGCGGCGCACGGTGACGCTCTCGCAGGTGACCGTCTCGCACTTCGCCAGGTAGATGCCGTCGTCCGACCAGTCCGTGTACGCAACGATGGGCGAGCCGTCCGGCGCCAGCATCATGGAGGCGTCGTGCCCGGGGTTGCGCCCCGGCTCAGACACCATGGTCTGGATCACGGCCTGTGTGCAGCGCTCGTCCGAACAGCGGGCGACCTTGAGCGCGTTCTCGTCGCCGTCGCGGAATGCCACCACGGGGAGTCCGTCCGAGCCAATGCGGATGGCAGTGTCCGACCCCACGCCCTCAGACCCCGCGGCGGCGGAGGGGGAGCGGTCCAGCGTAGCGATGCTCGCGCTCGTACAGGCCGCGTCGTCGCAGTGGGCGATCTTGAGGGCGCCCCGCGCCACATCGTGATAGGCGATGATCGGTAGGCCGTCGCGGCCGATGGCCAGGGAGGCGTCAGAGCCGACATCAGCCCCCGGGGCCTGTTGTCCGGGTGGCGGATCGATCTCGGAGATCGTGATCGCGCCGGGGTCGGCGCACGTGGGATCGCCGCAGTGGGCGATGTTCAGCCCCCTGCGGGCGCCGTCGCGGTAGGCGATCACCGGGCGGCCGTCCGCGCCGACGCCAATGGCACTGCCGTGACCCTGCCCACTCTGGCCAATGACGGTGACCGTGGTGTGCAGGTTGGGGTTTTGCTGCGCGTCGCAGAACGGGTTGCCGCAGATCACCACCCTGAGCGTGAAGTCGCTCGCGTCCACATAGGCGATGACCGGCGAGCCCCGCTCCAGGGTGGCGGAGATGTCCCAGGACGCCTCGCCCTGATCCAGCACCACCACGTTCCACTCGCTGCGCGGCCACAGGTACGTCCACACGCCCCAGGCGATTGCGGCCAGGAGGCCCACGACCAACACGCCCAGCAGTGCGCCGAACATGAACTTGCGCCAGCGACTGATGCGCTGCTCCTCCGCGGCCGGCGCCTCCCACGAGCGTCGGCGGCGGGGCGCCACGGGACTCAGAGGCTGGCCGCAGAGGACGCAGAGGGCGCGCGCCGCCTCGTTGCTCGTCCGGCAGACCACGCAGGTGACGCCGGGCAGTCGAGGCTGGTTGTCCTCCTCCACCACCAGGACGCTGCGCGGCCGGGGTGCCACCCAGAACAGCGGGTAGTCGCAGTGCAGGCAGAACGGGTGCTCGCCGGGTGCGATCTCCGCGGGCCGGCCGCACTGCGGACAGACGACGATGGTGGTCACGGCGCGCCTCGGAGGTCCACCCCGGCCAGGATGTCCGCGACGCCCTGGGGCGGGGCAGGCGGAGCAATCGCGCGGTCGCCCATGCGCAGTTCAAAGGAGACGCCAATGGGCACCTCCCGCGCGATCAGGCGGTGGAGTTGGTCGTCCGGGACACCCCCGGACTGCGTCAACCGCACCAGGATGCGACCGGGGTTGGGCGGCGCCTCGCCGGCCGGCCAGATCCCGCCCCCGTCCACGATGCGCACCTCGCCACCGGTGATGGCGGCCAGCAACTCCGCCAGGCCCTCGCGCGTGCCGCGGCTGACGTAGAGGCGCCCCGCCTCCCGGACGATGGCGCGCTGGCGGTCCACGGGCTGGTTGGCATCCACCGTGACGTCCAGCCAGCCGCCCAGCCAGCGGACGTACTCCGCCGGCGCGGTGTCCACGTCCACGTAGTACTCAAGCGCGTCCACCTGCGTGCGTACACCGTCCGCGATCTCCTCGAAGATCGAGACGAAGCGCCGGGTGAACCGGTCCTGCGCCAGGAAGCGCGGCAGTTGGTCGGTGAGCCAGCCGCTCATCTGCCCATCCCCTACATGACCACGTGGCGCACGGGGAACCAGAGCGCGTCCGGTTCCAGCGGGATGTGCGTGAGCCCCTGCGGCGCGCGCTCGCCGGAGGCCTCGTCCGCCTCGAAGAGCAGCACGTCCTGCACGCGCGAGACGCCGTCCACGCCCGCCAGCAGCGCCACCACGTGCGAGACCGTGAGCGGCGCATCCCACTCCCAGCCTTCGCCACTCGGGCCGCCCGTCACGGGGTCCAGGTCGCGGTACAGCACCTCCATCGCGCGCTGGCGCGTCAGTTCCGCGTCGCGCCCGGCCATGACCTCCACGCGCGCCACCACGCTCACTCCCAGGTAGCGAGGCGGGCCGATCTCCACGGACATGCCCAGCAGGCGACGCGGCTCGATGTGATCGCGCACGGCCTGGTAGAGGTGCTCAGGCAGCGCCACGTCCGGCAGTTCCCGACGCCGTCCCTGCAGGCTCACGTGCGGCACGATCAGGAGGCGCACGGGGGCGCCCGGCTCCGCCGGCGGCAGCGCGCGGGCGCGCGCCACCTGCCGTGACGCCTCCCGGGCCAGGAGTTCAAAGTCGGTGGCGGTCACGGCGCGGCCACCGGAGCGCACGGCCGCGGGCCCGCGGGCCTTGGCCTGCTCGATGCCCTCTCCGTCCACGCCGCCCACGGCAGCGCGGCGGTTGGTCACCGTGTCCACGAAGGGGATGGTGCTGCGCAGCACCGTCAACTGGTTGGGCGCCACGTTGCCCTCGCGCCCGCCTCCGTGGAGGTAGGACGTCACCGCGATCTCCGCACCCTCCGGTGGCACCGCGCCGTGTTGACGCTCGTTCCCGTCCGGCTGGCGGATGCGCGGTCCGAAGCGGACCTCGCCGGAGGCCCCGTCCCAGGTGAAGTGGAGGTCTGCCGGCCCGGACTGCCCGAAGTCCGCCACCTCCTCCCACTCGGTCTGTGTCCCGTCCGGCGCGCGCACCACCACGGTCTGCCCCTCTTCGCGGGGCAGGACCGGCGTCTGCTGCACGGTGAACGCCTGCGCCGCCCGCCCGTCCGAGGCGCCCAGCGCCTCGCCCTCGACGCGCTCGCCGTGGGAGGCGAGCACGCTGCCACCCACGATGACCGGCTCCAGCGCGCGGATCTCCGGCGAGCGGCGGTAGGTGGGCTGGTCCACGCGGGGCGCCAGCAGGCGGACCCGCACCCAGTAGGCCCGCCGCCCGCCCAGCGTCACGGCGTCATGTTCGTTGGGGACCTGCAACTCCAGCGTCCCGCTGCGGTTGAGGCCGCCGGTGCCGTCCGTGAGCACCTCCGCCGGGACCCAGCGGTCATCCTGGGAGACTTCCCACACCACGGGCGGGTCTTCCGGCCGCACGCCCACGCCCTCCGCGGTCGCGGCGATCTCCAGGCGGAGGATGGTGCTCGCGAGCGTGGTCTCGAAGCCGAAGTAGGCACCGGACCCCGGTTCGAGGTTGGCGAAGCAGGGCACGCCCATGCGCTCGAAGCGCAGGTCGTCCCAGCGATCCACGTAAGTGGCGATGCGCCCGCCAGACCCGGTCAGGGCCGCGACCAGCGCGGGCGGATGCATCGCGAGTTCGCGCGTGGTGTGGAAGACCACGGCGGCAGTGTCCGTCGTCTGCAGCGTGGCCACCTCCGTGCCGGCGGGCACCACCACTGCCTCCATGGCCGGGGCGGAGAGGCGGAAGGTGAGCAGCGCCTGCGCGGGGGCCGGCGCGTAGAGGTTCACGCCCATCAGTTCCAGGAACTTCAGGTACAGACGGTCCGGCACCTGGTTGAGCCGGTAGAGCAGCGTCTCCGTCATCCACGCGAACAACTCGATGAGCGCCACGCCGGGGTCGGAGACGTTGTGGTCCGTCCATTCCGGCACCAGGTCCGGGATCCGGCGTTTCGCCTCGTCCACCAGGTCCTGGAAGGTGCGGTCGTCCAGCGAGGGGCTGGGAAGGCTCACGGTTCCTGGCCGATCTCGTAGAACGGCACCACCAGGTTGCGGCGGTCGTTCGTCTCGCGCACCGAGTACTCCACGGCGACCGACACCGAGCCGGGCTGTGACCGGTCCTCGGACGCGTCCACCGCCTCCACGGTGACGCGCGGCTCCCAGCGCCGCAGCGCCTCCTCCACGGCCGTCTCGATCATGCCCAGGGTGTTGGGGTTCATCGGCTGAAAGACATAGTCCCAGGCGCGGCAGCCAAACTCCGGGCGCATGACGCGCTCGCCGGGAGCCGTCAGCAGCACCATGCGCATGGCGCCCTCGATCTCCTCGATGCCGCCGGCCAGCGCGATCCGCCCGCGCGCGTCCACGCTCGGGGGGAAGGTCCAGCCGCGGCCGACGAAGTCGGGGGCGTCGGTCATCCGATCAGCACCTTGTTCGCGCCCTTCGTCACGGCGGATGTCGGCATGGGCATGGGGTCGTTACAGGTCTCCACCATGTCGCCCATGCGCGCGGCGTTCTTGCCGTTGATCTTCACCGTGAACGAACCGAGTTTGATCTTCCCCTGGTTGTTGGGGTTCTTCTGGAACCGCGGGCCCTGCGGGATGTGGTTCATGTTGTTCTTCACGGCAGCGCCCACCACCGCGGCGGGCTGTCCTTCGATCTTCACGTTCGTCGAGCAGCCGTCGGTGATCTTTCCCAGGAACGGGTGCGGCAACGGCGTGGGGACCTCGCCGCCCGGCGAGGGGATCATGATGATGTGGATGTCCAACCCCGTGACGGGGTCGTTCTTGCGTGCTGCCGGCTGGCCCATCGTCGCCCCGCTTCGTTCCCCGGACGCTAGTTCAGCTTGATCATGCCACCCTTGATGGTGACATCCTGCGAGCCATTCACCTCTACCTGGCGGCCCTTCAGGGTGAGTTTGCCGGTCGCGACCACTTCAATGTCGCTGGCCTCGATCTTCACCTTGTTGTCGCCTGCGATCTTCACCTCTGCCTTCTTGAGGTTCAGGGCGGACTTGGTGCCCTTGATCGTCAGGTTGATCTCGCCGTCACCGGCGTCGTTGATCTCGATCTTGTGGCCCTTGTCGGAGTTCCAGACCTGCTTCTCCACCTTGCCGTTGTTGTGGAAGGCAGCCTCCGGGGGCTTGTTCTTCTTACTCCACAGGCCACCCAGCACGAAGGGCCGCGCCGGGTCGCCGTGCTCGAAGCCCACCAGCACCTCGTCATTCACGGCCGGCATCGACTGCAGGCCGCGGGTGCCGCCCGCCCCCGGGCTGGCGATGCGCACCCAGCCGGACTCGTGCTCCGCGTCCAGGCGCGGGAGTTTCACCTTCACGCGCCCGGCCTTGTCCGGGTCGTTGACGTTGGTGACGGTCCCCACCGTCAGTTCCAGGCCGCTCCGGACCTGCCCGGTGGCGTCCACCGCCCCGGCCACGAGCGCCGCGAAGTCCACCGGCTCCGGCCCGGACGAGACGAAGCGGGTGACGTAGGGCTGCCCGGTGCCCAGCACGTGCTCCACCGAGGTCAGCACATAGGTGCCGCCCAGCCTGGAGCCCAACCCCGCCACCGTGATCTTGCTCCCGGCGCCCACGTCCGGGTCACCGTCCAGTTCGCCTCGCACCACCAGGCCCGAGGTGGAGAGTCGCTGACGGTACGCCTTCGCCACCTTGTCCGCGTCCGCCTGGTCCTCCACGGACTCGCGGGAGATGGTGGCATCGAAGGTGCCGAACTTCGCCGCGTCCTTCAGCGCGTCCGTGTAAAAGGCGGCAGTGGAGGGCTCCGCCGGGTTGGCCGTGCCGCTGCCGACGATCGCCTGCTGCTTGGCATCGTCCCAGCCGCGGACGGAGACCTTGTTCACCTGCGCGGCCGCGGACATCCGCGCCTTCAGCCGGAAGAGGTTGTCGCCCCATGTGGCGGTCACCGGGCTCGCGGTCTTGGACTGCTTGAAGTGCAGTTTGCCGTCGCTCACCCAGAAGTCGTAGCCGATGCGACGGGCGCGCTTGCGCAGGAACTGGTGGTCGGACTCGTTCACCTGGAAGAGCAGCGTATGGGGGCTGCCCGTGGCGTCGATGTCCGGCGTGAGCCCCGCTTCCTGCGCGATCCTGCGGGCCACGTCCGCGTCCGACTGGTTCTGGAACGTGCGCGACTTGGTGCCCCGCATGGTGCGGTGCATCTTGTCCAGGCCGAACACCTCCACCTCGAAGCCGGAGAGGCGGCTGGCCTCCGCCTGCACGCCCGTGACCTCGCCGCGCATCACGGTGGTGCGCTCGTTGCCCCAGCCCAGGGAGATCTCCACCTCGCTGCCCACGGCGATGAACTCGTCGTCCAGCAGCGAGAAGCCCGGGTCATAGAAGCGCAGCGAGAACGACGAGGGCAGCGACAGCGACTCCTCCACGCGGATCAGCGCCAGTTGCGCCTGCAGGGCGTCTGAAAGCGGCTTGCCTGCCACTTTCACCTCGTAGGTGGAGATCGTGGTGTCAGCGACCACGCGACACCGCCTCTCGCTCCGGGAGGATCAGGCGGGTGCCCGGCCGCAGCCTCAGGGGATCGGTGATCTTGTTGCGCTCCGCGATGAGCCGCCAGCCGGTGGGGTCGCCGTATGCGGCATACGCGATGCGGTCCAGGGTCTCGCCCGGTTGCACCATGTGCAGGCGGTCGCGCTTGCGGGTCCCGGAGGTGGGGTTCTGGAGCGGCTGCTTGGTCTCGTCCTGGTACTGGAGGAGGTTCACCGTGGCCTTCGCCCGCAGCGGCACGCCGGCGCCGGAGAAGTAGGTGAACTGCAGCACCACGGAGGTGACCACGGCCTTGAAGGAGGACATCCGCCCCCAGCCCAGGCGCACCCAGGGCGGGCGCTTCTTCTGCTCGTCCACCTTCGTGAGGTTCAGCAGCTTGTTGGTGTGCACGGAGACATCCGCGCCCGTGTCCGTAGTATCCAGCCACAGGTCGAACTTCATGGTCGCGGACTCGCCGCGGTCCCACGTCACGGAGGGCGCGTTCTCCCCCGGCGACTCCTGCGGCTTCCACTTCACGTTGCGCGTGATGTCGATGGTGGCCGGGTTGAAGAGGAAGGGGATCTGCGACCCCGTCTCCGTCTCCAGGTAGGCCTTCACGGGAGCCGTCATGCGAACCACCCTCCGTAGCGGCCGCCGCGCCGCTCGATCTCACCCAGGAGCCGGTCTTCCAGGAACTCCATGAGGCGCTCCTCGAATTCGTCGGACGTCGCGAACTTCAGCATCGCCTCTTGCTGCGCCTCCTCGTCCACCGGCGCCGGGGCGGGCGCCCCACCCGCCTCCACCGCACGCAGCACGGAAGAGCCGGCCGCGCTGCTGTAGTGCACCGTGCTGCCCGCGCCGCCGGCCGCCGCGCCGCCCGAGGTCTGCCGCGCCACGTGCTGGCTGACGGCCTCCTCCGCTGCGCTCCGCGCTACGTCGCCGGCCGCGCTGGCCACGCCGCCCATCGCCCCCACGCCCGACACCGGCAGTGTCCCCACCGCCGAGCGCGCGATCGCGAGCGGACTCATCGAGGCGGACCGCGGCGCCTTCGGCGCGTCTGGCGAGGTGCCCGAACCGGCAGTGGCACCGACCATCACCGGAGGCGCCGTCGCGAGCAACGCTGAGAGCGATCCCGCCGCCGCCGGCGCCGTAGCCACCGCTGACGAGGACGAGGTTGAACTACCGCCGTCACCGGGTGTCTGCACACCTTGCGTCGTCGCCGCGCCGGTCGGAGCCGCGTGCCGAGCCGACGACATCCTTCGGGCGACCTCGCGGGCAGCGCGCGCGGTAGTGCCGAGCGCCGGGCCGCTCGTGCGTCCCGCCGCCTGCGCAACGCGCCTCGCGGCCAGGCCTGCTCGCGCCATGCCGGTCGCGCCATGCGCGGTCGGGACGGGTCGGCTGCCTCGCCCGGCACCGCGACCACCGTGCCCTGCCAGATGGCTCGCGCCCAGGCCCGCGTCGCCCAAGATCGAGCGTGAAACCGTACCGCTCTCGCCGACCGTGGCACGCGCGCTCGCGGGCGAGCCGCCGGCCGCGGGCCAACCGCCACCGGCGCCGTCACCGCCGTCGAGGCCCATCGGCAGCGCCGCGGCCCGGCCGCCAGCGGAGCGGCCAACCGTCGAGGAGCGCCTGCCGACCGTCACACCGGCACTTCCCGCCTGCTGCGTGGCCCGCGCGAGGGACCCGCCGACTCCGCCTGACACAGAGGATCCCGCGGGCGTGCCGGCCGCGAGCATCCGCGCGGCGAATGGCAGCGCACCGGGTGCGGGGACTGGCGGAAGCGATGCCGCCCTGCCACCAGGCAGGTCCGGCCTGCGTGCCCCGATGGCCCCCGTGGCGAGCGCGTGGTTCGCCCCCTCGGGGCTTCCCAGAGTCCGAGACCTGGTCCCCGTCGCATCAACCGCGCGGCGGCGGAGACCGTCCGGCGAGACGTGGCCGGCCGCCCGGGGCGCACTCGAGGCCTGCGCCGCGCGGGTGATGGGGCGGTGTGCGGTCCGCAGCGTCCCCGTGGCAGCGGCTGGCTTGGCCGCCGCCCGGCGCGAAGTCGCGCTGGAGGTGCCGTCGATGCCCGTCGCACCGCGCGGGCGAACCACCTGCGGGCCACCGCCGAAGACCGGTGCACCGAGCGCCGGCGACAGGCCGCCGGAGTAGTGGGCGCCCTCCGAGGTACCGGCACCGAACATCCGGGAGATCCGCCGAGCGACCAGGTCGGCAGGTACGCGCGCGGCAGGCGCGAGGGGCCCCGTAGCGGGGGCGGCCTCGACAGCGGCTTGCCCGCTGGTGGATGCCGGTGCGGAGGGAGTGTCGGCGGCCGCGGAGGCAGCGCGTTCGCCACTCTCGGTGGCCTGTCCCGGGCCGCCCGCGCTCGCGGCGGCCGGCTCCGAGATCGCCCGAGACGCGCTGCGGTCCGCCGCCCCGTCATCAGGCGCGTCGGGGGCGATGACGAGGCCGGAGGGCCCCACAGGCAGCGAACCAGCGGCGCCCACGGAGCCACCGGCGGCCCCCAGCTGCGCGCCGGACTCTGCCTGGGGACGATCCACCGCCGCGGGCAAGGTCACCGACCGCCCGATCCCCGGCTCAATGAAGTCGCTGGCGGCGTGTGCGGCGACAAGTGCGCCGGAAGCATCGGCCGCGCCGCCAGGCGGAACGGGAGACTGAGCGGCGCGTTGGGTGGTCGCGCCCTCTCCCGCGTGCGGGCTGGCCGGGGGCAGCGCCGGGAGGCCGCCCTCGACGTTGGTGCGCTGCGCGGCCGGGGGCCTTGTCGCTGACGCGGCGGGCGATGGCGGCGTCCAGGAAGCCGACTGTGTGGCACGGGACGTGGACTGCTGGCCCGCTGCCCCGGCCGCAGTGGCGTGCGACTCCCCCGCGCCGGGCGTAGACGGGGAATCCCGCCCGGCCTCGACCTTGCGGGCGGCCTCGGACTGTCCGCTGGTGCGCGAGCGCCCCGAGCCGCCTGCTTCCGACGCTCCGCGGCGCCGGTTCAGGAACGAGACGATCGAGGACACGGCGCTCGGCGTCGAGGGCGAGACCGGCGCGCCACCGGCGCTAGCACCGCCCCCGCCGCTCGAGGCCTGCGCGGCGCGGCCAGGTACGTTCCGCTGCGCCGTGCTGGGGTCACCAGCCGAACTCGACGCCACGTCCGTGCCTCGACCGGTGGCGCCGGGCACGGCCGGAGAGCCCTCGATGCTGTGGCGGGCAGCCGCAGGCGTCGATCCGGGCGCACTCTGAGTGACGCGTTGCGCGGGCGCGCCGGGCACCGGCGGAGCCTCCCGGGTAATGGTGGATACGCCTCGAGCGGCGCGCTGCGCCGGGCCGGCCTCTGCGGATGGGGCCGGAACCCCTGGAGAGGGCGCGTCCGCCGGAGCGGGGCGTGTGGCGGGAGAGGTGTCCGACATCTGTGCGCCGGTGCTCGAGGCTGCTTCGCGTGAGACGGGCGGCGAGGCAGGCTGAGCGCCCGGCAGTAGCAACCCCGAGGGCGGCGCGACGATCCCGGGCGCGCCAGCGCTGGTGTTCAGTCCCGCCGCGCCCGTGCCGAGCACGCTGCCAACGCTCGCGTCCAGCGCGCTCCGCGCTAGCAGCGGCGCCCGCGGTGACAGCGCCGAATCGGCGGCGAGGTCCGTGAGACGCCGCAGCGCGAACATCGAGGTTCCTGCGGGTGCGGCGTACGCGCCCTCGGGAGTCCGCCCTCCCTCGATAGAGCGCGCCCCTGTTGCCTCTGTGGCTTCGGCCACAGGGGTTCGCACGTCCGCCGCTGCTTCGGCGCCACGACCCGCGGAGCCCTCCCACGCCCCGCCGGGGCCGTCGACCCTGGCGGGTACGGCACTGTCCGGCTGACTTGCGCTCGGCTGACTTGCGCTCGGCTGGCTCTCGTTCGGTTGCCCGGCGGCCATCGCTCGCTGGGGCGTACCCGTGGGCGGCACTGCCGAGGTGCGCACGCCGGTTGCCGACGTCAGCCCGGTCGCCTGCCGGGAGAGGTCACCGAACTCGGACTGGCCGGCCGCGGCTTGCGCCCCGGCTACCGGGCGCAAGTCCCCCGTCGCGGGAGCGCGTGTCCCGGTCTCGGTCGCTTGTTGCGTTGGCGCGGCCGGGGTGCGCTGCGGGCGTCCCTGCGGCGCGGACGCCGAGGCCGCCGAAGGCAACTGCGACGGATCGGCACTGGTACTCGGCGCGTGCCTGGCCCGGGCCACGGACGGTGCCCCGGGGGCCGGCGTCGAGGTCGGAGACGGAGCCGCCGCCCGCAACGGGGCCGTGCTGGGTTCCGCACTCCCGGCCATACGGATGGGGATGCCCTGCGGGGGCGCGATCAGGTCGGGGAGGCCTGCTCCTCCGCGGGGAAACGTGGCAGCACCGGAGCCCACCTCGGGGGCGCCACTGCCGGGGGAGGACTCGCCGTCTGGGCGCCCAACCACCGTCGGGAGACCGCGCGAGGCGAGACGGAACGCCGGCGGCGCGCCGGGGACGCGCACGTTGGGCAGGTCCGGCGCCTGCCAGCCGCTGGCGCCGCGCAGGCCGAGCCGTCCTCGCATGGTGGCGAGGCGCTGCAGCGCCTCCGGCGACGCCGGCCCGGGCGCGAGTGGCCCAGCCCCGGCGGTGGACGCGCTCGCAGTCGAGGGTGTGCTGACCGCCAGCGTCGTCCCGGGCTCGGACGGCGGGGGCGGCGCGCTGGGCACCGTAGGCTCGTGGCTGCGAGGCGCCTCGATGCTCGGGACGGGCTCGCGCGCGCGCACCTCGGTGACCACGCGGCGCAGTCGAGGCTGGGGCTGTGGCGCCGCCTGTTGTGTCGGTCCAGGGCCGGGCTGGGACGCGCCGGAGGCCCGCTGTGCGCCCGTTGGACCCTCCGCCGTGCCGGGAGCCGCCTTCGGCGCGCCCGGTGCCTCCTGGGCGCTCGCAGGGGGCTCCGTAGCCACCCCGTCCCGGGCGGCGGACGGCGAGAGGGGCAGCGTGCCGGCCGGCGACGTGGCGCGCTGCGCGGGTGACGAGTCTTGCGCGACGGGCGGGGCCCCACCGGGCGAGGGCTGACCAGCGGCCGGGGTACCGGTTCGCGTGTTGCGTGGTGGGGTGACCTCCACGACCTGCGCGAGACGCCGAGGCGCCGGCGTCCCGGGGGGAGGGCCAACTGGCAACGAGGACAAGGACAGAGCACCGGGAGCCGGCGAAGTGGCCGGCGGCGTGGTGGTGACCTGCGCCCGGCGCTGCGGCGAGCCGGCGGAGCGGCTCACCGAGGGCTGCCCCGCGGCCGGTGACGCGGACGAGGTGGGCGCGGGCGCGCTGGGCAGGCTCGGCAGGGTGGCCACCTCGGGGCCGGGCGGGCGCTGGGCCGGCTGCGCTGCGGGCGAGCCGGGGCGCGCGGCGGGCACCGACGCCTGGCGGCCGAGCCCGGAGGCGGCGTCCGACGAGAGCGGCGGGCCGACGAACTGCATCGCAGCGGCCGGCGAGAGAGCGGGGCCCGAGGGGGCGAGGCGCCTCGGCTGGTCTCGCTGCGAGGCCTGTCGCTGCGACTGAGCGGGCCGGCCCATGGACGACGCCCGGAGGTCCGCCACTGCCGCCGCCGGCGAGGTGGTGGCGCGTCCGGGCAGCAGTCGCGGCGGGGCGGATTGCATGGACCGGGTGGGCGCGGCGGCATCTGCGTCCGCATGGGAGCGAGTCGCCAGCGGGCGGAAGGAGCGCAACGAGCGCGCGGCCACGGGGAAGCGCCGCCGCAGCCGCATGAACGGGCGCACCGGGTCCCCCAGCACGCCGCCCATGGCGTCCGCGGCCAGCGGCGGGTGCAGCGCGCGTTGCAGGGGGCCGGAGCGGGGCAACGGGGCGTAGACGCCGCGGCCAGGATTCCGGTGCGCCACGGCGCTGTGCGGAGCGTCCTGGACGCCAGCAGGCCGCCCCGGCGCGGGCCCCATCATGCGGAGGGCGCGCGGGAGCGGCGGGTAGGAGACGTGGCGTGGGTCAGATCCCGACGCGGAATCCATGGTGGGCGATTTCCAGTTCCTCCGTCGCCACCTCGCTGGAGGAAGCGGCGAACTTGGGTCCGGTCCACTTCACGGGGAAGGCGTCATAGAACACCCACACCCGCATGGGGATCCCCTTGGCGTCCACCATGGCCAGCGCCGCCATGGTGCGATCCAGGGATCCCCCGTTGCCCTCGAAGCCCTCGCCGGAGGACTTGCGGAACCAGTCGAAGAGATTGTTGTCAGAGGTGACGCCGCGCTTGAGCACCAGGTTCGGCCACTTGATGCGGCCGGGCAGCTTGTGCACGTACTCGTTCTGACCGCCCTCCTCGATGGTGTGGCCGGCCCCTTGCTCCATCTCGACCTGGAGTCCGGAGACCTCCGTGAAGGCGCCAATGCGGACGCCGTCAACCTGGAAGATGAACTGACCGGTGAAGGGAGGGTGGCTAGGCAAGTTGCTTCACCCCCTCCCATGCCCGTCGGTTCAGATCGGCGACCTTGCTGACGAGCATCAGCCGGTCGTCATGCTCCAGGTCCACCAACCGGTCGATGTCCCAATGCAGGTGGTAGGCGAGGTACGCAACCTCGTCCCAGGTGTCCACCTGCGGATAGGTCATCAGCCGCCGGCGGCCGCCATTTCCAAAGGGACCGCCACCACCTGTGCGTCCCGCTCCTCCAGCACCGCGGCCTGCTCGGCCGTGCCGCCAAAGTTGATGCGGGTGTAGAAGTCCTGCAGGTACGCCAGGTCGCTGGAGAACAGCCCCTCGATGTTCTTGGGGGTGATCTGGGGCAGCGAGCCCAACTTCACGATCGTCCGGGAGAGGACGATGACCGTGAGGTACGCCTCGTTCTCCTTGACGCGCGCGTCTCGCAGCGGCTCGATCTCGTCCCGGGCGGTGGCCAGGCGCATGACGCCCTCGCGGTGGAGCGTGCCGTGGTCGTCCACGTAGCCACGAGGCAGCGTGAACGGGAACTCGGTCTGCAGGCTCATGCGCGGACCAGCCCTTCATGCGTGATGGTGAGTTCCTCCACCACGATCTCGTCGGAGCCGGCGTTCAGGTCCGAGCCCTTCCAGTGGCTCGGCCAGCCGTTCTCGAAGTTCCAGCGGGCCACCTCCGCACCCATCGAGTCGTAGACCACGATGGAGCCGTTGCGGCGCGCGCCGTCAATGTCGCCGTTCAGGACCACCTGGCGCCAGTCCCAGAGCGCCTTGGAGTCGTCCAGGCGGCGCTTCAGGACAATGTCCGCCCACTTGGGCGAGCCGGGCACCTTGCGGATGAGGAGTTTGCCGCTGGCAGTGGACTCCTTGTATTCGATGACGTTCGTCTCAGAGTCGACGCCCGAGGCTTCCTTGAACTGGGCCACGGTGACGCCATCGACCTCGACGAAGAAGGCGGACGTAGTGAGCAGGTCTGGCATGTTGAATTACCCCTTTCCGGTCTCGTTGGCTTACCGGTGGCTCACTCGGCGCCCGGGCCGGCCCACTGAGCGATGCGGATGACCACGAACTCGGCCGGCTTCACTGCCGCCACACCGATCTCGATGGTGACGCGGCCCTCGTCCACGGACTCCCGCGGGTTGGTCTCCTCGTCACACTTCACGTAGAAGCCCTGGTCCGGCGTGGCGCCCACCATCGCGCCCTGGCGCCACAGGCCCAGGAGGAAGGCGTTGACCGTGCGCCGTGCGCGCGCCCAGAGGTTCGCGTCGTTCGGCTCGAAGACCATCCACTGGGTGCCGCCCAGCAGCGAGTCCTCGATGTAGTTGAAGAGCCGGCGGACGTTCAGGTACCGCCACAGCGGGTCAGACGAGGTGGTGCGAGCGCCCCACACCCGGATGCCCCGCACGCCGAAGGCGCGGATGGCGTTGATGCCCACCGGGTTCAGGATCTCCTGCTCGCCCGTGGTCATCTGGTACTCGAGGTCCAGCGCGCCGCGCAGCACCTCGTTGGCGGGGGCCTTCCACACGCCGATGCCGTCCGTGCGGGCCCACAGGCCGGCCAGGTGCCCGGACGGCGGGACCGTGATGACCTTCGGCAGGTCATTGGTCGGCTTCGCCAGCGGGTTGGCGATGCGGATGTTCGGGTAGTACAGCGCCGCGAACATCGAGTCGTACCCAGCGTTCGTGCGCCACTCCAGGACCTGCTGCGGGTTCATTGCCGGCGGCGAGTCCAGGATGGCCATGCGGTCCTTCTGGCCCTCGCAGTGGTTGACCAGGGCCAGCTGCACGGCCTGCCACGTGTCCATGTCCACGTTGCCGTCAGCGCCGCGGGCCACGTTGATCAGGTCGGGGACGGCCACCATGGTGACGTCCTCCGCCACAGCCAGGCCGTTGATGCCGGTGCGCAACGCCTCGTTGCCCACCAGGTCATCCGCCGCCACCGGCAGGGCGTTGCCCTCCGCGTCGCGGTGCGGGACCTTCACGATGTACGCGCGGCCGCCGCCGTTGGCGAAGTAGCCGTACACCGCGTGGGGGAGGATCGCCCCCTCGATGAACCCGCCGTAGTTGCGCTCGAACTGGGACCAGTTGGTCACCAGCGTGGGGCGCACCCCGTCCGGGTCGTCAGGGTTGCCCTCCGGAGCACGTTCGGTAAACCCGACGAAGGCCGCGACAGCCGTGGCCACACCCTGGACCGGTCGAGAACCGCCCTCGACCTCCTCCACGTAGACGCCGGGCGCCTGATAGACAGCCATCTTGCCTTCCTTACTGGGCCTGCTGCGTGCCGGCGGCCTGTACCGCTTCCACGAGCCCCTGTGCGCTCAACTTCGATTCGTAGGAGTGCTGGTCCCGCCGCCCCGGCACCACTCGCATGGCGAGCCGGTTGCTGGAGCAGGCAATCACCGTGACCCCCGGGCGACGCGTGAGCACTGACGCCGCCACTGCTTCATACCTGCGGTCATCCCAGTCCACGACCACCACGTCCGGGTGGCCGGCTTCCAGGCGCTGGAGGATCCCTGACTCGTCTGCCGGCTCCGACACGCACGCGATCTGCGCATCTCCCAGCACTCCGAGGAGGCCGAGGCGCATGACTGCTCCGAAGTCGCCGACCAGGGCACTCGCCATCGGTTCTCCACCCAGTGACCGCTTGCGGCGAGCGTAGGCGCGCACCGCCCGCGGCCGGCAGGATCGCCGGGGACGCGCCGGGGGACGCGGCAGGGGATCATCCGGCCCCCCCGTCTGGCCCGTCCGGACCACCCACCGGTATCCGCGACGCCATGTCGCGGACCCGCTGGCCGTCCCGGGTGCCCGTGATCTGCTCCCGCGCGCCCAGGCCCACGGAGGTCGCGGGCGGGCCGGCCTTGGTGAGGTGGGCCGCGTCCACGGACGCGGTGACGATCACGTCCAGGGAGGCCTTCAACTGCCCGCCCATGGACGCCCAGAACTCGCTGCTCTCCGCGCCGTCAAAGCGGGCCACCTGGATGCGCGGCACCGGCCGCGCTTCCGCGAGCGCGCCCTGGATGTAGGCAGCGGGGACCAGCGGCTGCCGCAGGCAAGCCACGAGGATCGAACCGAGCAACTGGTGCTCGTCCCGCACCTCTGAAGTCCAGGTGGTGATCAGGTAGCGAAAGTCGATGCGCGGGGGCGTGGGGCGGTGGAAGCGTTCGTTGCCACGCTCCACCAGGTCCATGCCGCCCTGCGACTCCGTGTTGTTGCGTCGGATGTCCCAGACGAAGAGGTTGATCGTGGGGCGAGTGACGCGGCTGCGCCACTCGTTGTCCGGGGCCTCGTAGGCTACGTCCACGCGGTCGTCCAGGGGCACCTCTCCACGGAGGTAGTCCTCCAGCGTCTGGTCCAGCAGGTGGAGCATCGCGCGGTCCTAGATCAGCCCGTGCCGCACGGCCAGGGCCACGGCCTGGGCGCGGTTGCGGCAGTTCATCTTCACCAGCAGGTCATGCACGATGCGCTTGACCATGCGCTCGGAGTAGGACAGCGACCCGGCGATCTCGTTGGTGTCGCAGCCGGCCGCGAGTTCGCGCAGCACGGACACCTCCCGCGCGCCGATGTCGAACGCCGCATGGCGGCGGCCGCGCGCGGCGCTCTCCAGGATCTTCGCCAGCAGGCGGGCCGGCACGGCGCTCTGGCCGGTTGCCACGGTGCGGAGCGCTGCGGTCAGCGGCGCCGGCGCCAGTTCGTCCCGGAGCAGGATGCCCGCCACCCCGGCCTCAATGGCGTCCACCAGGGCGGGGTCGTGCTGGTCGCGCACGAGCGCCATCAGCGCCACGTCGCTCCCGCGCTGCAGGTGGATGACCTCCCCCAGGTGGCCGGCGCCGGCGTCAAAGACCAACACCGCGGCCTCGGAGGGCTCCACGCGCCGGGTCAGACGGTCCGTCTCACCCGCGACGCGGATGCCCTCCGCCTCCAGGCAAGCGGTCAACCCGCGCCGGTAGATGGGGTTCGGGTCTTCGATCCAGACGGACAATCTGCCTTGCGTCATGGGGGCATTCGACCATGCCCGCCGGACCCCTCACAGGGCCGGAAGTGCCAACGCGAGTGCCGTTATCCGAGACCGTGGAGGCAGCGCGCGACGCAACGGGGCAGCCCCGTTGCCCTCGCCCGATCGGGCGGGTGCGCGGTCGTTGCACTGGAGGGCAACCCGGCGCGCGTGCGGGGCAAGCAAGACGCCCCGCGAGGGTCGCGGGGCGTTGCACGTCCGGGCAGTACGAGGGAGGTGCTAGATGAGGCCGCGTCGGATCCCCATGGCCACCGCCTCCGAGCGGGAACGGGCGCCGAGTTCCTCCAGGATCTCCGCTACCGCGTGCTTGATGGTCCGCTCTGAGTAGCCCAGGTGGTCGGAGATCTGCTTCGTCGCGGCGCCCTGCGCCAGCATGCGCAGGACCTCCACATTGCGGGTGGACAGGCTGGACGTGGGCACCTCCAGCAGGTTCACCTGCAGGCCGCTCGCCGCGGCGCGCACCGCCGCCGTCAGTTGCGCTGGCTTCAGCGCCGCCCGGGGCAGGACGCCCATGATCGAGTTCGCCTCGCGGATGCGGTCCGGGACCGGCACGTCCGTGCACACCACCACCGGCACGTCGAACGTACCGCCCGCCGCTTCCGGCGAGGCGATGATGAGTGAGACGGTGACTCCAGGGGGTGGCGTGGCGGCGTCGAAGGCGACGACCACCGTCTGATCCGCTGCCAGGCAGGCCACGAGGCCGCGCCGGAAGATCTCGTTCTCGTCGACGATCCCAACGGTGATCGGGTCCAACTGACGCCTTCCAGCAAGCCGCGCTCTCGCGGGTGCCCGGGGACAGACACGCGCAGGGAGGCCGCCCGATACGACGCCAGTCGATCGATCCCCGCCGGCACGTATTGTCGGGCAAGGTGTCAATTCCCCAACAGCAGAGATAACGGGCGTTACAAAGCCGTCGCAACGCGGCGGTCTTTGTTCCCCGGTAGGATGTCCGCTGCCTGCGTCGAAGCGGGGCCTACCAGGAGACCGTTATGTCCGCCTCACATCCCGAACCGTGGGAACTCTTCGGCAGCGCCGTAGTGGAGGCGGAGGCCCTGGAGCGCCGCCTGCAGGACGGCCCCCCGCGCGACCTGGCGGGACTGGTCATCGAAGATGATGAGGTGGACCGCCTCCTGGCCTCCCTGCCGGGCCTGACGGCCGCCCCCGCGGACTCGCTCGCACCCCGGGAGGTGGCGCAGCGGCTCGCGGACCTGCGGAAGGGCCTGCACGGCTCGCTGGAGGGCGGCCCGCCCGGCAGCGGATCGCGCTTTGCCGCGCTGGCCCGGCGCGCCGCGCTGGGCCTTCGCGTGAGCGAGACGACCGGCAACGACGGCCTGGTGCTCACGTCGCTCGCGGTCACGAGCGTGGGCACGGGCGAC